>JBCDEM010000039.1:0-61803 GCA_039179795.1 Planctomycetota bacterium
ACCAAGGAGGGCTTTATATTTATCGCCCAGGAGGGCGAAAAACTTGACTTTCATCAAGCCTGAGTGGGTATAAGAAATCCAGCCCACTCATGCAAAGAGCAGCTTGCGCGCCGATAGAATTACGACAGTGCCATTCGTGTCGGACACCGTTTCTCAATCTGTTAGAGGTCAGGGGCCCCATTCGCTTAGCTTATCGTGAATGTATTGAATAATCGCGGCTTGCTGGTCGCCGCCACGATCACGGATCTCAAGTGGCTCACCGAAGGCCATGTGCACCTTTTTGCTCGGATCGATCCTGCCAAGATCTTTTAGCCATTTTCCGTTTCCCCAAGCGTCTGTTCGAAGAGCGACCGGGATGACGGGAACGCTCGCTCGTTTAGCCAGCTTCACACCGATCGTGTTGAATTGCGTGCTGTCGAAAGTCAGGCTCCGCGTCGTCTGCGGGAACACAACGACGGAAATTCCCTTCTCAAGTCGCTCTCCGCCGCCGTGCATCATTGCTCTAAAGTCCTCCCTGGGATGCTCCCGCGAGACGGAAACGGGGTCCCTTGTACGAAGGATATGGCGAAACAACGGGTAGTGAAGAAGGCTCCGCTTGACGACGAAAGTAACAGGCCGGACCGGTTGGATGATCGCTGGCATGATCATCGTTTCAAACATACTCATGTGGTTTGAGACAAACACGCATGGTGAGTCCAAGCGACGTATATGCTCAACTCCACTAAGCTCGAGTTGAACACCAACCGATTCAAGTGACTCCAAGACTTTGTAGCTGGTGTTGCTCCACTCAAAATCTCCATATCGACCGCGCCGAGCCGTCACGCTTGATCGGTAAACGTTCCAGAAAAAGCTTCGGTAGAAACTGACGGATGGGAAAGATCTTGAAAAACGCGTCACTTTGCGTTCCGTCCGATAGACGTCGTTTTCGAACGCCAGGAGCTCGTCGTCAAACACCACCGATTTATGACGAATGACGTTTCGATGACCCATGTTTGCACTTCCTGACAAAGCAGCCCAAGCACGCTGGACGATGCCAACCGCGCGACTGCAATCCGAAGGTCTATGTTCTTAAACGGTCAGTCCGTTACGGGCGAACATCCGCTTCCGCAATGACGTCTAACCGTCCGCTGGCTCAACATTTTCCGCACACGGACCCTTTGGTCCCTGACCGATCGTGAACGTGACCTGCTGACCTTCACGCAGTTCGTTGAAGGTCGTTCCGGATACCGCCGAGCTGTGAAAAAACAAATCCTTCTGAGCATCGGGCCGCGCGATAAATCCGTATCCCTTGTCAGTAATGCGTTTGATTGTGCCTTGTTCCATTGTTCATCTCTTTCGTTTGAATCGGGTGCAGATCCAGCTCGCGAAACGATCACGTCGCCTTTCAAGCACCATCAGTAGTCTCTCGCACCAGCGTGGTCTTGCGACCCGGTGATGTCCATGCTCCGAATGGAGCTAGCGTTCGTCAGCGTTCGATTCATCCGAGGGTCCCGTATCTTCGGGCTCTCGAGTTGAATCCACTGACTCAACGAAGGAATCTTCTGCTTTTCGAGCGATTCTTCGCTGCCTTTTCTCCTCCGCTTTACGCTTCTTCTCAACAGCGCGCTGTTGTTTCGCAAACGTGTTCCTGTTCTTTACGATAATTGACTCCTTAAGTTGGCTATGTTGGCGAGCATGAGTGCTAGCCCCCGTAGCCTCTTGTATCCTCACGTCGCAGGACGAGAGCGTCTGATCCAGCAATCGCACCTGTTACCCTTTGTGTCTTGCGAAAACAAGAAAGTCTCAGGTGTTGGTACGCTTCCTCGTAACGCGACCCACCGCCGAAACCCGTCGGTTCAGCGGAACAGCCAATCACAGTCGGTGAAAACTTCGTTCACCAGGACGAGCACCTGAGCTTCCGACTCAGCGATTCTTCTCGACGGTTGAAACATGCGAAACTTGGATTATTCGCATTTCGCTCGATCAACCTGTTTGAAATAGGCCAGATGTTTCCATCCGTGTTACTTCGCAGAAGGTACCGCGAACACGGTGAATTGCCAATGCCGACCCCAAGATTCTGCATTGACGCGTGGTGGCGGCAGTTTCCCTAGGAGCAATCTTGCGACGGCTTTACCTTGAGACGGCACGGACGGAACTGGTGCTCGGTGAAAAGCAGACGAGCCCCGTCGCAGCGCAGCATTGAACCTGATACGCTTAGCAAGCTGTCTGATTGATGCATCCACCATCCGCCGCGCTAAAGTGACGACTCAAGGCTATCCAAAGCTTGATCGCTCATTTTGGTGCCGGTTCTGCTGGGACCTCTCTCTTTCGGGTGCATCCTTGATGTCATGGCCGATGTGCGGCCCATCATCTGCGATACACAGAGTTTCTTCTGCCACCAAAAGGAGACAACATTGGTAGGCATGCGTGTCCGTGATCGAGAGTCGATTCAGGAAGCGGTCCGCCGATTTCGAAAACTTGTCGAGCGGAGTGGTCTAAAGCGGGAAATGCGTCGGCGACAATATTACGAGAAGCCGAGCGAAACCAAACGAAGGGCTCGCCTGCGAGCTCAAAGACGAGCAGCTAGTGCTAGACGAGTGACGACACGGCGTTAGGCACCACCGACGATGTTGAGAATTGACCGAGGTTCAACTTGTGCTTACAGAATCGGAACAACGTGTACTTCAGACGTTTCATCAGTATCTGATGACTCCCGGCAAAATGCTCTGTTTCTCTGGGCCAAGTCTTGAACGGTACGCTTCCGACTTGAACCGATTAACAGACAAGAAGTTGCTCGTTCGGGAAAAGTTCAAGGGCGGTTACTCTCTCACGAGGGGAGGATTTGCCGCCATGAAAGACTGCGCAAAAAGTGCAACGGTGACAGACTCATTATCTGGCGGTAGACAAGATGATTAGAGTCAACGAAGTGGTGACTCTTTGAGAGGCAGCTGCGGTCGAGCGCAGATTCCTTTCAAAAACATCCGTTATACCGAATGGTGCATCGCGGAAAATCTGCGTTTCGCTTTCGTTCGACGCAACCTCCTTCAGATAGGAAAGACGTGTGGGCGATCGACGGAGGCGCAGAACGAGCCCTTGCTGTCCCACCCTCCTCAGGAACCTGATGGAGTGTTCGCGACACCACTTTGCCGGAACGCGTAGCCGCGTTTCGCAGGTTTGCCATTCGCGATCCCTACAGAGCGTGGACCTACAGAGCGTGGACCTACAGAGCGTGGACCTACAGAGCGTGGACCTACAGAATGGCAGGCCCATTCAGTCGCCGTCCGAATGCTCAACCTTTCTTGGTGGCGTCAGATATTCGATCAACTCGTCCGCCTTTTTCGGGTCCCCCGTGATACTGATCCTGGGTCCAAATTGGCGCCAGTGAGCGAGGGGAGAGTGCTCCTGATTTTCGTCGGTAATGTACTTGCCCCAGCCGCCTAGGTGCTTGTCGTTCAACACGGTCGTAATCTTGCGGGAACTCGTTTTCTCTACGGCTGTCTTTAGTCGCAGTTTCGCTTCATCGGTCAACTGAATGTCAACGACCAAACGCGGGTAGTGTTTCGATTCTCCCGTTTTGCGGTTTTCAATCGTGGGGCCGCGTAGCACACGTTTTTGCACCGAGGCGACTTCGGCTGAAGTGATAACCAGCGCTGGTTTGATTCTTAGGTGGTACAAGGAGTTGGGATCTTGTTTTGTGACCCCGTCAATCGCGGCCGATTCGATGATGCGAACCTCGATCCTGAATTCAGACTGACCCTCACCGTCATTGGTTGAAAACTCGGGCTTCTTGGCTACGTGGATAAAGAACTCCTTCCATTCATCATTCATTCGCTGGCCAGCCTGTATCGCATGTGCAGCCAGTGAGCGACCGAGGCCGGCAGTTTCTTTCTTCTTCACAGCCAATTCTGCGGCCAGGTACAGATTCACATCTGCTTCTCGATAGCTGGATTTGTCATCCAAAACTGATGCGAGGTGAGTCAGACGCTGTTTCGCCGCGTCGACGTCGTTCCGCAGGAAGGCAAAGATCGTTGCGGCGACCACGACATCAGTATCAGCAGGCTCTCTCTGTATCAAATCGGCAAGAAACTGATCCATGGCTTCATCATCCGTGAGGCTGAGATTCACGCGTTCAAAAGCCGTTTTGGATTCATCTGAGACTTCGCCGCGTGCAACCTCTTCGAGTAGTTCGATAATCGGGTTATTGATCTTGCCCGATTTCCGATCGAGCGTCGAAGTGAGTCCAATCGGCACCACACCGCGGTTAAGTGCTTCTACAATCGCGTTTGATGTAACGAGCTTTCTCGAATCCTTCGTGTATCGATCGACGTCTTTATCGTCGTAGGTGTAGCCGCCACCCTTGTATTGTTGGGCGGCGCGGCGTTGTTCAAAAGTGATGCGGGACAACAACTCAAGCGAGTCCAGCGGGCGACCGATGCTGTTGAGTGTTTTGACGGCGGTTCTAAGATCCCAAATGCGCTCGTGCTCAAGGTTGACAGATTCGACCCTGCCCCAGTTATCGACCAGATACTCTTTGGCTTCGCTTTCACGTTCGACCAGGCCGTACAACAAATCAATTCCTTCCGAAGTGCGGCCATACTTGTGATAGAGCTTTGCCAACTCGTGCAGCCGGCTGTTCCGATACGGGGAACCGAGATCGCGATGTTCAAGGGACTGTTTATAAAGTTTGATGACCCACAGGTCGAGTTCTCGATCTCTCCCGTTCAGCACGTCGCCCAGAAATCCTGCGTAGACTGCCAAAAACTCATCTTGGTCTGACTTCTGCTGATAGGGTCTTACGCTTTTGTAGTTTTCTTTGATCCATTGCTTTGCAGGTTCATAGTCGCCCGCGATCGCTTCGAGAGACACCATGATCACCGATCCGGCGACCCAGTTCTCGTGTGCTTGAACTTTCGGTTCGACTTCAGCGATTAATTGTCGCGCGGTTTCTTCATCGAGGATGTTTCGAAGATCATAGAGCCAACCACCGTGAATGTCGGGCGAAGCAAATAGCTCGGAATAGCCGTTACCGATCTCTTCGAGATTCGATGGAATCAAGAGCTGAGAAAAATACTCCGCGCGATTGGGGACCTCGCTCCACGGAACATCGTTAATGATCCACGCTCGCAAATCGGGGCGTGCATTCCACACCCGACCCATATACGGCATGCCGATGGAGGCTCGAACATCGTCCTTCATCAGCCGTTCGAGTAACGAATTCTGCTGGGAAATCGCCCGCGTTTGACGCAGGCGGTCCTCAGTAAAGAGTTGGGCCAAATCCTTGAGTCGGCCCTGCTCATCGAACGTCGAGATGAACTTACTTTGGAAAAGATGAGGCGCGATGCGCAGTGCTTCGAGGTACGCATCTACAGCTTTTTCGCCATCACCCGAAGCCACCAGCAGGTCGCCCAGCTTCAAGGCCTCCGCCGCTGGCGCTGCCACTCGGCCGTCCGCGAGCAATACCCGCGCGACCTCAGGCTTGCCGAGTTCGACCAGTTTCTTCGCTACCTCTTCTCGTGAAATGGAGTCCCTATCCAACAAGACATTCACAATATTGGCAAACGATGGGTTCGGTTTGTGGCTAGCCTGTCCACCCAGTTCAATACCCGTAAGTAGCTGGTAAATGAGGGCCGCGTCAGATCCCGGCAAGTCGGCGAGGGTAGTCTGTCGCTTTTTTTCGGACGGCTGGTCAGTTTCGTTGGCGTTGGCGATCGCCGGAGTCTCCGGCATCAGCCTTGAACCAACCCGATTTCCATCGCGGCTGACAATTACTTCACCTTGGAGCAATTCCACCCGAAGTATCGTTTCTTCGCTGCGGCTAATTTCAAACTTATTGGTGATCAAATCCGTATCACCGACTCTTACCACCAACTCGTGATCGCCAACTTGGAGCTTTACCGGTTTGCTATGGCCATTGTCTTTGACGGTGACGACTTGCCCGTCGATCGTCGCCTGGAACATATCGTCCTTGATCTCAACACGAACGATCCCTTTGTTGGTCACAAAGTAGATTGTTGAGGCGGCGACGAAGGCGAGGAACAATCCCCACACGCCGATCGCAGTACGGGGCTTGTGTTCGGTGATCTGCTTGTCGCGGCCAATCGTGCGTGATACTAATAACGATGCGTCTTCGGTGACGTCAACATCCGCCGACGGCATGTCGATACTGGTCTGGCATGCCTCGGCCAACGCGACGATGTTTGCTTCCGAAGTGAACTGCGCGATCTCATCTGCCACGTCGCTGGCGGTCTGCGGTCGATCTGCCGGATCCTTGGCGAGCATCTTGAACAGCAGTTCACGAAGCTCCTCGGGGACATCGTTTCTGAGCGTCGCGATATCCCGGGGTGGTTTCTTCAGTACAGCTTCTATGCGCTGCGGTGTTCCTTCCGAGCGATCACCACATGGAGTACGTCCAGTGAGCAACTGAAACAACGTTGCTCCTAACGCGTACACATCCGCACGGCCGTCTACCTCTGGACTCGCAGTGATCTGCTCCGGAGCCATAAAGTCCAGCGTGCCCATGATCTGTCCCACCGAAGTCAACCCTTCTTTGACGACGATGTTTGTCGACGCTTCAAATTCAGTCTTATTGAGGCTAGCGAGTCCAAGATCGAGAACCTTTACGCGACCGTCAGCTGAGAGCATCACATTGGATGGCTTCACATCTCGATGAACCAACCCGCTGTCGTGAGCGTGCTGCAGTCCGGTCGCTGCCTGTCGCACAATTTCACACGCATCCGATACGCTCAGTGGACCCTGGTCTTTGATGATGCGAGCCAAATCCGCTCCCTGCACCAATTCCATGACGAGAAAATGTTGTCCGTCGATCTTGCCCGCATCCGATGCGCTCACAACGTTGGGATGATTGACTCGCCCAACGGCTCGCATCTCCTGACGAAATCGGCTAACCGATTGGCGAGACTGAAGCTTGTCCGTCGGAAGAATCTTGAGTGCAACGGGCTTTGCCAAATGAAGATGTACGGCCTGATAAACGGTGCCCATCCCGCCTTCACCGATCTTCTTCACGAGCCGATAGTCACGAAGCCGCTTTCCCGTTTCAAACGGCTCGTCCTCATTTAGCGCAAGCGTTGTATCTGCGCGCCCAAGACCGACAGTATTTCGCAGTTCTTCAAATGCTGGCTCCTGAAGCAGTCTGTCGGTTTGAACATCTTCGCGAATCAGTTTCAGCACATCGTTTTGTTCGCTTTCAAGCTCGCCTAGAACTTGGTCGCAATGGGAACACTCAACGACATGCGCAGAAATCTGGTGCTCTTCTTGGCCGTCAATTGACCCTTCCAGGAATTCACGAAGACGACTCTTAGCTGGGCAGGTGAGTTGCATGTATGTACTCCAATTTGCTGCGTTCAAGCTCCCACAATTAGATCAACACAGCAGCGCAACTCGCTTTGACTGAAAAATTCAATCCACAAACCTTTTTCGGCGGCCTAACCCTTTGGCAAGGAACGACTTGCATGTTTCAGACTTGATCTCCAAGATCGCGTCTGAGTCGCTTGGTCACGCGGTATTTTGCTTGTCGAACCGCAGCTGCGTTCATCCCAAAACGCTCGGCGACTTCGACCGCAGACTGTTCCTCCATCACGACCAACCAAAAGCATTGCCAAGTACGAGCATCGAATTCCTTGCGAACAGAATCAAGAATCGTTTGAACTTGTGATCCTTGTGAATTTGACGTTGCTCCGGTCAAAGATCCTTCATCGATCTGTTCCGGCTCTTCAAGCAACCGGATCTGAATGGAGGTTCCACCTTGCGCACGAGGGCCGCGAAGCGTCCGCGACAAATGATTGCGAACGAGGTTTCGGGTAATCGTAAACAGCCAGCCTCGAAAACTTCCGTTGCCACCACGCTTCGAAAAGCTCTCGATCGACCGATTAACCGATTGCAGCACCTGCTGCGAAACGTCACGAGCATCTTCGGACGGAAGGTCACATTTTCGGCACCAAACGTAAATCAGCGGGACGTACTCTTCAACAAACTTCGCCCACGCTCGGTCATCGTGCGCCCGAATTCCTTCGATCAATCCGACGTCCGTTGACCCTGGATTCGCCACCCCTCCCGTCGTTGACTTCTCACTCACGCGATTTCCTCAAATTTCAAAACTCGTGCCCGCGCCATCTATTCAATCAACAGGTGGAATCCAATCGGTCAATCCGATTTGTCGTTAACCCTATCCGCAATCAGCGATTCTATACCGGCTGCCCAGACACGGTATCCTGCGGCATTCAAATGGGTGCCGTCTGTAAAAAGTTCTGTTTGCAACGAGCCATCGGGATTTACAAACTCATCCCACAAATCAACAAACACCACTTCTTCCTTATCAAAGATAACTTCATCTAGGTAATCGTTCACCTCACGGCACTTCGCGCGTTTTGCATTGTTGGCGACCGGCAGTATGCCCATGACAATCAACCGCGTGTTTGGCAACCGTCGACGAAATTCCTGAGCAATCGCTCTTATCCCGTGCGCAACATCTTCAGGAGGACATTCCTTTCCGAGGTCCCATTCCACTTTGCCGCCAGCGCTTTTGGTAACGACGAAGTTATTGGTCCCACACAACAGAACCGCAACTTTCGGTCGCCGCCCTTCGGGGAAATCGAGGTTTCCATGCCTTACTCGGTAAAGCATGACGGGGGTGATATCTCCGGAGTTACCCATATTGATGGGACGGTACCTCGAAAAGTACTCATTCCAAACCTCCCGGCCTTCGCCTGGTCCAACGGACCAGTTGAGAGTAATGGAGTCACCAAAGAACACGACCTTTGTTCCATTTGCCGCAGCGATCTCTCGGTTCACTCGCTGAAATTGCCCAAGCCAATAACCGTCTTGAATCTTCTCAGGCTCCGTCGTGCTTGGAGATGAAG
Organism: Planctomycetota bacterium; assembly: GCA_039179795.1. Taxonomy (GTDB): domain Bacteria; phylum Planctomycetota; class Planctomycetia; order Pirellulales; family Pirellulaceae; genus Rubripirellula. Next base: position 8,856 of record JBCDEM010000039.1, read on the forward strand.
GGATCGGATCCCAGAAATCAACACGCGTCGTCGCCGAGTCCATTTCGGCTCTACTCACAGTAATGCTGCAACAAACCAGCCCCAACGCGCAGACAGACACGATTCGTAGCCACTTCTTCACCACACACCCTTTTCTTTGTCGTTCCGGGGGATGCCTTCGCCAGTCAGTCCTTTCAAGGTACCGCGGAAGGAAAGACAAGACACTTCGTCCGCAACCAACGGTTCAATCCGACTGCAACCAACGAACCAAGATCGGGAAGATTCAAATTGGGAAGCAACCAGATCGGGTAATGGCAGCGAAGGCCTTCGGTTCCGGAGGCCGCACAACTGATAGAGCAAAACCAAAAAGGCCACTTGCGCAAATCGCAAGTGGCCTTTCTAGATGGAGGCGGCGGGAATTGAACCCGCGTCCCGCGATGGATCCATGATGGCGTCTACGTGTGTAGTCGAGCTATTTGTGTTCCGAAGAACGCTTCGCTTACTGCGACGCTGCCCGACAGGCTTCGCCGCTCGCTAACTCGAATCAGTTTTTAGCTCACCGCGTCTCGAATTGGACGGTGAACGATCCAGAATTGTGACGGGCAGTCGGGCGACTCTGGCGATCCCCCTCAGCCCGGGCTACCTGTTCTTAGGCGGCCAGTGCAAGACTTTCATCTGCAACTAAAAGTTGTGATCAGCTTTTTACGTGGCCAACTGATCAACCACGACACGCAACCAGCACTTCTTCACATCCGGTCGAATCCAGATCACCCCCTAAATGGGATTCACAGGCCCTGCTCGAGCCTGTGGCACTCGTTGATCCATCAACTATCGGCGCGACGGCCGCCAAAGTCAAGGTGCTCCAATCGGGGGATCTGAGCGAGACACTGGTCCCCCATAACACTCCCTGGCACCAAACTGCGCACCTTTGTGAGTTTGGACGATTTTTTGACTCAGGAGTCCAGAATCGCTATGTTGGCGTCAATCACCTTTTCGGGGGCCCCCATCATTCCCGCCCGAATTCAATTTTCTTCATGAGAATCTCACATGAAATTTCGAAACCATCGCCATCGATTTTTCTCCTCGTTTTGCTGCTTAATGCTGTTCGCTTTCACGATCGGCTGCACGCAACAGGACAACACGCCTGTCCAAACCACCGCGGACGAGATTGATCAGTACCTCGCAGACAACCCCGATGAGAACTACTCGTCAGACGGCATCGTTGCCGATGCGACGACGGGTGAAGAACAAAATGCAGACGGTAGTGGTGACGGTGAGGGTGAATCGGAATAGGCCGTTTAGACGCTAATTAGCTACGGCACTCTCGCTGAAAAGAGTGGAACACACCAACCCATTGCCTTACCCAACAGATCGTTTTTCTTTTTTTACTACCTTGAACTGGATGGATTTGTCATGAAGAACAGTCAAAGGCGAGCCTTTACGCTCGTCGAACTGCTGGTGGTCATCGCCATCATCGGTGTACTGGTCGGACTTCTTTTACCGGCGGTGCAAGCAGCCCGCGAAGCGGCTCGAAGGATGAGCTGCAGCAACAACTTCAAGCAAATCGGTCTCGGTTTGCATAATTATCATTCGGCCTTCAAGCAGTTGCCGATGATGCGTGGTGGAACGTATCGATTTGGCAACAACGCTCAAGCGAGAACTCCGGTTGCACCGGGCCAACCGTACGGCGGCAATAACTTCCACAACTTGAGCGTGCTTGTTCCGCTGCTTCCTTATGTCGAGCAACAAGCGTTGTGGGAGCAGATCAGCAACAAGTTTGAGTCGCGACAGAATCCGGGACTGTTCTTTAATCCGATGGGACCACAAGTCGCGATGTCTCTCGCCGACCATGCGGCCAATCGCTATGACCCTTGGCTCGTCGACATTCCAACCTATCGCTGCCCAAGTGATCCGGGTGTTGGACTGCCCGCTCAAGGTCGAACCAACTACGCCTTCAACGCCGGCGATTCCATTCAGTTCCAAAACACCGGTACTCGCGATCAAACCGGGGTGATCAACCGAACGCGAGCACCTCGAGCGAAGGTCGCTTGTCGCGGTATGTTCATCCCTCGGTACGAGAGTAAGTTCCGTGATGTGCTGGACGGACTCTCCAATACCATCATGGGTGGAGAGATCAATACCGACCTCGGGAAGCGCGAAGCAACAACACGAGTCTCATGGCCACGTGGCAATGTGATGAATCAACCCAGTCTGTGCGATGATGAGATTGATCCAGATCGCCCAAAGTACTGGGCACCCAACGCTCGGCTAGCGGGCGGTGGAGCGCAAGTGCAACGTGGAATGAAATGGATGAGCGGACATGCCGTCAATACCGGTATCACGACCATCTATCCACCGAACAGTGCGATTTGCAGTAACGGCAACAATACCTGGACTGCCGGGATCTACTCGCCAAGTAGTCGCCACCAAGGTGGCGCCCACATCTTGATGGGCGATGGAGCCGTCGTCTTTATCACCGATTCGATCGAAGCGGGCGATATCAACATCGGCAACGTTGTCTGGAACGGAAATGGGCCTCGCACGCCAGGTTCTCCAAGTCCGTATGGGTTATGGGGCTCCATGGGAACACGTGACGCGAGCGAAGTCATGACGGAGCCGCTGAACCAGTAGTGACTCTCAATCGCGCGACTCACTGAGCCGCGCGAGTTTTTCGAATTCTGCGCTTGGCCGGCATCAGACCATTCGTCATGGTTTGGTGTCGGCCGTTTTTTGTATATTGGTGGTTCAAACCCATCCCGCAGAATGATGATCATGAATCCACCAACTGTCCGATTCCGTCACGGCTTTACTCTGATCGAAGTCTTTACCGTGGTGCTAATCATCGGGTTCTTAATCGGACTGTTACTACCGGCTGTTCAGTCCGCGCGAGAAATGGCAAGACGTACTTCTTGCGCTAACAATCTGATGCAAGTCTCACTTGCCGTATCAGCGTACCACCACTCCTTTGATCACTTACCGGTTCAGCTGTCGGGCACCGACGGCAGCACCAAGGCCGAGCAAGACAACGATCGCAGGCTGAGTATCTTCGTCGCGATCCTCCCCTTTGCTGATCGGCGAAATATGGCCGATCAAATCCGATCGTCGCTTCCTAAACTGGACGAATCGGATTTCGGATACTTGGATGACATGGGTGACTACTGGGACGACGATAGCTTTGCAGACGAACCTCTCGAGGACGAACAAGACGAAGACTCAGAAGAGGTTGAGTTTTGGGTAGCTGGTGGTCCGGAACCGTCGGTTAACACTTACCTTCCGTGGAGAACCGAAGTTCCGGTGCTACGCTGCCCAAGTGACCCGGGCTACGGCTCAGAAGCTGGCCGAACGAATTATGCCGTGTGTTTAGGCGATGCAGTCATCGCGTCAGCAACGGGACCCATGAAAGAGGATGCGACGGGTGTATTCGTGATCGACGCGGAACTCGCCAAACAAACGGAAGCCTCCATGCGCGGCGCATTCGTTCCCCGAGCGATCACATGTTGGTCAGATTTTCGTGACGGCCGCAGCAACACGATCCTGCTCGGCGAAATCCTCACGGACGTGGGCGACGAAGATAATCGAACATATCCAATCGTCGGGCCAGATCTGAATGAGGCGGGCGTAAGTTCGTTACGCGACGAACCGAATTGGGCTCGCACTTCCGGTGCCATCAGCTTGGACGAGCCCTTGTACTGGCGTGCGACAACATTCGGTTCAAAGTTATCAGGTGTTCCGTCGGCTCGTCGCGGACTTCGCTGGGCGGATGGCATGCCTCTCTACACCACTTTCAACACGATCCTGCCGCCCAATCAACCGATCACTCTCAGTGAAGATCGTGATGACACCTGGGGAATCCTGCCTCCCAGCAGCCGCCATCAAGGCGGTGCTCAGATCGCTCTCGCGGATGGATCGATCCGATTCATCAGTGATACCGTCGAAGCGGGCGACCCAAGTCAACCGACGGTCTATGAAGGCAGCGAGAATTCGCCGGGCAGCCAAAGTCCGTACGGTGTATGGGGAGCGATGGGGACGCGTGCGAGTTCCGAAATTGATCGGCTTTAACGCTTTTGTTTGCAGCGATTCGCCCGTGGAGCTTACGAATCGTTATTCGACTATGGGAAGAGAGCCGTAGCAACAAGGATGTGATCGCACCCCGCAGTTTGTAAAGCCTTAGCATCCTCAGGGCTCCGCACGCCTCCGCCGCTTACAAGTTTTAATTCGGGTGCGGTCTTGTGAACGCGTTTACAGATTTGTTCGGTTGCGGGACCTTGCTGCGTGCCGACCGCAGCCAGATCAAGGATGACGCAACCGGCGATATTCGTCTCGTTCGCGCTCTCCAACCACGTTCGTTCTTCTGGCACGACGCCTAGCAATTCACCTGATCGATAATCCAACCCAAGATAGGTTCGTTGATGACCAGCAACATCGGCGAGTTTCGACAGTGCGTTGGTATCGCGACACGATTCCGTCGCAGCGATGAAACGTGTGTTTGAGAACGTTGCCAATGAACCCACCGCATGAAACACTTCGGAAGAGCGTTTGTTGCCGTGACCATCCCAACCAAGATCCAACCAAATCGGCACGCCTGTCTCGACGAGAGCGCAGACCAAATCGAACTGCAGCGTATGCTGCCGGATCGATGATAGATCGGCGACGTAAAGCGCCGTCACTCCGACGGTGAAATAGTATTGTGCGAGGCTTTGAGGATTGCCGTCGCAGAAACGGATCGGACGGTAGTCATCTCGTTTACCGGCGATGGCGTGGACAGCGCGGCCATCGAGTAAATCGATCACACCGACCAAACAGTTTGTGTCGGAAGGCGTCCACCGATCCGCCGTCAAACTGTTTCCGTTTCAGGCGCGAGCGAAAACAGGGACTCCACTTTCACGATCGCGTAATCATCTGGGAACGTGTGAATCGCCTGAACCAACATCGACCGACGGCGAGCTTCGACGTTGATGTAGCTGAGAGCACCGAGGGCCATCCGTCCACTCGCATCAAACGTATGCATCAGCCCGGCCGTAGGCCCTTGCCCGAGCTGTTTCTGAACCATGCGAAACAACTCTGGCTCAACGGGTTCAAGTTGAAAATGTGTTCGATAACCGACATCGCCCCGGCATTTTGCTCTCTCTGTCCGGCTGCCTTTGAGTGGTTTAGAAAGCAAACAACGTCGCTTTGGCAGTGGCTGATGAGCACTTGTCGCGACCTCGCAAAGAATCACGCCGCCAGACGTCCAAGTGATGACATGACCGCAATTGGTGATGTCAATCTGTGCTTCATATGCACTACGTTCTATGCGACGACTTTTGTGAATCGTGTACAGCTCAGGGTGCAATGACCGGCTGAAAACGTGAAACGCTAACTCGGCAACCTTTGGACGAACCGAAAGCACTGGGAAGTATCCGTTGACGATTGGTATTAAAAGCTGACTTGAAGGCGAGATGATCGCCGAGTCAGAATGCTTGACTTTGCCGATCTTCGACTCATCACTATCTTTGTCACATGACAAGACGGTCGATGAATGCGTCGACGACAATCGCATTATACGCACCGTTTCCGAACTGGCTAAAGAGCGTTTAAGCTGGTTGAAACAGAATATCTTTTTTCTGTTTGTTTCTAATTCCCCATTGACACACAAAGACATCATTCTCAAGCCATGGTCGTTGTCATCGATAACTACGACTCGTTCACTTACAACCTCGTGCAGCGTTTAGGTGAAATCGATTCCAGTTCAGACATTCAGGTGTTCCGGAACGATGAGATTTCGATCGGTGAACTTGAAGCGATGGCGCCTCAACGATTACTGGTTTCCCCGGGACCCTGTACACCGAACGAAGCGGGTGTGAGTGTCGAATGCGTCAAGCATTTTGCCGGCAAAGTCCCGATGCTTGGCGTTTGTTTAGGTCACCAATCTATTGGGCAAGCGTTTGGCGGAACCATTGTTCGCGCACCGGAATTAATGCACGGAAAAACCGACCAGATTGAACACGACAATGGCGGACTGTTCGCCGGAATCGCGAACCCTTTCATAGCGACGCGCTACCACAGCTTAGTCATCGAACCGGACTCACTGCCGAGTGACCTCGAGGTATCCGCTTGGACGGATACCGGTGGAAAACGCCAGATCATGGGCGTACGTCACCGACAACACAAACTTGAAGGATGGCAATTCCATCCCGAGAGTTTTCTGACACAACCGGGCATCGAGTTGCTGAAACGCTTCTTAAGTTGGTAGCGCGATCCGCTTCCTCAGGATCGCGCAGCAGTCAATCTGTTGAAAAGCAATGGCTCAGAGTTTCTCGACGTACGCGTAATACGCACCGAAGACTTCGTCTTTGCCCGTCGTAAACGTAGCGAACATTTTTGTTTTTCCAGCCGGCAGATCAAGCTCAAAAATGACCTCTTTGGCATCCTTGGGCACTTCGGCTTCGTCGGTGACTTCGCCGATACGAATCATCGCTTTTGTCGGTTGTATCGCTTTGCCGGCGGTCGTTCGGAACGCGGCAACTCCCGGAACTGGAGCACCTGCTGGCAACGGCGCGTCGATTGCGATATCAGCTTCTTTCGGCCAGCGACGCAAGCGAATCTTGTAGGTGCCCGGTTCGTGAACGTTGACGTTCCAAAAACCCGTGTTGCGATTCCCATTCAGGGCCCGCCGCACGTGAGCTTGATTCCATGGAGTCGAACCGGTCGTGATCCAATCGTGTGACGTTAAGCGTGCGGGGTTTTCTGCAGGATGCCCGAGCATGATTGCGGTCGCATTTGCGAACGTGGGTTCAAGTTCTTCCCACCATTGATCGTAGAATTCAGTGAGTCGTTTGACGGTCGCAGGATGCTCGCTCGCGACATCGGTTGCCTGCCCAGGGTCGGCGGACATGTCGTATAGCTCTTTACCATTGATCAACCGCCAGCGCGAGGTCATCACAGAGCTTTTGCGCCATTTGATCGGGTCTTTCACCCGCTGCGAATCGGTCACCAAGATTCTATCGGGCCATTGACCGCCTTTATCGTTCAGCAGATCCGCAATGCTCGTCCCGTCAAATTTCACGCCGCTGGGAGGATCGATTTGGCAGAGGTCGATCAAGGTAGGCACAACATCGACGTGCGCCGTAATCGGTTTCACATCACGACCACCGGTTAGCCCACCGTTTGGCCAATGAACGAAAAATGGGACGCGATGCCCACCATCGAACTCACTCCCTTTTTTGCCTCGCATCCCCGAGTTGAACACCTTGTCTCCCGAAGACGTTCCGTTGTCGGTCGTAAAGATAAAGATGGTGTTATCCGTCAGACCTTCTTCGTCGAGGAACGCTCGCATTTGCCCAACGTTTTGGTCGATGTTCGCGATCATGCCGTAGAAGTTGGCCAGATTAACGTTCTTATCCTGGTAAGGCTCGCTGAATTCTGGGGGCGAATGCATCGGCCCGTGGGGCGCGTTGGTCGCGATGTAGGCTAGAAACGGTTTCCCGGCTTGTTTTTGGGCTTTGATGAATCGCTTCGCATAATCAAAAAAGACATCCGTGCAGAAGCCTTTGACGGGCACTGGCTGACCGTTTTGCCAATAACTGCCGTCGAAATAAGCGTTATCCCAGTAATCAGGCGTTTGCCCGACCCCACCTCCTCCGTGGCGCAGCACCTCGGTAAATCCGCGATCTTCCGGCCGGTATGGATAGTTGTCACCAAGGTGCCATTTGCCGAACATGCCAGTCGCATAGCCGTTGTCTTGGAAGATCTGCCCGACCGTGACTTCATTCTCACGCAGCATGGATCGGCCCATGATGGTGTGCCAGACACCGGTTCGATTGGTCCAGTGCCCCGTCAAGAAAGCACTGCGAGTTGGTGAGCATGTGGGGGAGACGTGGTAGTCCATCAATCGAACGGACTCCGCGTGCAATTCGTCCAGCTTCGGCGTCTTGAGTACGGGGTTCCCCATGCACGACAGGTCGCCATACCCCTGGTCGTCCGTCATGACGATCACGACGTTGGGAGTCTTGGTCTCGGCAGCGACCGTACGCGTGGCGATCGCGACGAAACTAATGAAAAGGACCGCGATTGGGGCAATCTGTCGCATAGTGAAACCGATAGAGCGAGGGGTGCAGGAATTCCAAGTTGCCCATTGTAGCTCGGCACGGTTATACCGAGTCGTCGGACGGTTACATCGTCTCTCTGCACGGTTTAACCGAGCCGCAGCACGGCGATATCGACCCGGAGGGTGAGTTGCCACCGCACCGCAGCAGGGGGATTCCCTTTCCGCTGAGGTATAATCTGTCGTGTTGTAAGCGTCCCGCAAAACGCCCAATTTATTGCTTGGATGGAATCCATACAGATGAGAAATCAATACGACTGTGTTGTCATTGGCGGTGGACCAGCCGGATGCTCGGCTGCGTCGATCGTTGCTGAGTCTGGCTATCAGACACTGCTGATTGAGCGGGATTCGATTCCCCGGTTTCACGTCGGCGAATCGCTGATGCCGGAGACGTTTTGGGCTCTCGAGCGGCTCGGCGTGAACGACCGAATTCGAGGCTGCGGATGGCAGGTCAAAAAGAGCGTCCAATTCGTGACTCATAAAGGAACTGAATCCGAGCCATTCTTTTTCCGCCAACACGACGACCGTGATTGCAGCGACACCTGGCAAGTCGAACGAAGCGAGTTCGACAAGATGCTATTTGATCGCGCCTCAGAACTTGGAGCGGACTGCCTTGACCAAACACGGTTGGTAGATGTCACATTCGACGATCAGGGTAAAGCCAACGGCGTTGTGATCCGAGACTCGAAGGGGCAACAGCATGAAATCAGTTGCCGAGTCGTGATCGATGGAACCGGTCAGCAATCATTCCTCGCCAACAAACTCAACCTTAAAGAGGTCGATCCAAACCTGAAGAAGGCCGCCATCTGGACTTATTACAAGGACGCCGTTCGCGGTGAAGGTGACAACGAAGGCGCCACCATTATCATGCAGACGGAGAATAAAGAAGCCTGGTTCTGGTTCATCCCGATGTCGCGTGGTGTTACGAGTATCGGATGCGTAGGCGACGCAGAGTATTTGCTTCGAGGTCGAGGGAGACCAACGGAAGTCTATTTCGAAGAACTCAAGCAGTGTCCGGGTCTCAAGAACCGACTCGATGGTGCAACTCAGCTTGGAGACATCAAGACTGCCAAAGAGTTCTCTTACATGACTAAGCAGAATGCCGGTGACGGGTGGGTTTTGGTTGGAGATGCACTCGGGTTCATCGATCCGGTTTATTCCTCGGGCGTTTTCTTCGCTCTTGAGATGGGCGTTCGAGCCGGCGACGCGGTCGTCGCCGGGCTGAAGAACAATGACCTCAGTGGTGAGCAGCTGTCATCATGGTGTGCTGATTTTAAAGAAGGCGCAAAGTGGGTTCGCAAACTCGTCGATGCCTTCTACACCAAGGAGTTCAGCATCGGCCGCTTTATGAAAGAGCATCCTGAACACCGCGGCAATGTCACCGATCTCTTGATCGGACGCGTGTTCAGTCCAGAGGCCGGAAACGTCTTTGATGATATGGATGCTTCAATCGAACGAGCAAAGATGTCGGCGGCGAGCGCGTAGACGAATCTTTTGATACGCGCGTCGTTCAATACGCGCGTCGTTCAATACGCAGGTCGTTTTGGGGAGCGGGGACATAGCGTCCCGCTCTAACCGCGCAGTCGACTCATGTATCGCAGGAATTCTTGGTCAAGTTCTTCCAGCGACATTTCAAACGCTGTCTCGACAAGTTGAATACGCTCTTTCTGACTTCGCTTCGCGCCAGGTCGTCCATTGCTGAGCGTTTGCAAAAACTTGACGTACTCTTTTCGCTTGGTCTTGATCAAGAAATACGTGAACGCCCAAGCTTCACCGTAAGCATAGGTAATGGAATCCGCTTGGTTGAAACGTGTGTCGTCAGCGACGAGCGTTGCTAATGACTGGGGCGTGCGATTGCGTTGGTATTTCCGCCAGCGAGCAAGGTTAACTTGATTGATCCTTCCGATGTCGCGCCAGCGTGTCGGATTACGTCGATCCGGCGTCTCGAAAAACGTCGCGAGCCCCTCGCTGACCCATTTCGGATTGTCAGCGTACCGTGCTTGCAAGCCGCAATTGAATGATAGTTGATGCGTTGCCTCGTGAATGATCGTCGAAACGTTGCGTTCAAGATTTGGAATGTTAAACGTCAAAATTCGGTTGTTCGCCAGGTTGTAGTAACCAAGCATGTTCTTAGCTGCCTCACCAACCTCTTTCTCGGCGTACGACAGAAACGAATCGCGATCACGTAGCACGACGGCAACAAGTGGGAACTCAGGATCCGGAAGCTTCCAATATTGGTTTTTCCAGAACGTGAAAAAGCCGCGATACAACTGTTCATACATCGCCGCGACCTGCCGCGCGTAAGCCTCGCTGCTGTCGTAGACGACGACGTAGTGGAGGGTTCGAAAGACGGAGAATCCCTCGCCAAATTCGTCCAACAGACGTTTTTCCATCTCGTCGTCGCTGACCGGGACGAGCGGTTGATCGTTCGAGTCACGTTCGAGCAAATTCTCAGCGCGAATTCCCCAGATCTGACCATCGTCTCCGCACAACAGCATTCCATTTTGTGCTTCGGCCATCACCCTGCCCGTGACGGTTCGGACAATGTCGCCATCGCGAAACTTCACGGTATCGTGTGCAAAAACGGGCGCTGCGAGTGCTGCCAGCCACAACAGACTGATGTTCACCAACCTTGGCATGTGGTCGCTTTCCAGATGGGGAGGAGAAGAAAAGGAGGAGTCTGCCCCGAACTACTCCAATTTATACCGCCGACCGATCGACTGTCGGAAAAAATAAGAAGAGATCACCACGATGGCGAGCACATACCATACAGATAACGCCGCTTCTTGATAACGGGCGCCGCTGTGCAGCAATCCAAAGAGGCGAGTTCCGACGGTACTGACACCTGGTGGAATGACGGGCAACGTCACGGGCAAATCGCCCGAAGCGACGACACCGGCGGCCAGCCACGCAGCGATCCATGAACGCGACAACAGACGGCGATCAACTACCAGAAAACGTCGAAAGAAGCCGGTATCCAGTCGCGAAGCCTCCAGAAGTGAATCGGGCACGCCCCGATAAGCAGCACGCAGAATCCAGTAAGCAACGGGAATGCTTCGAACCGAAAGCGCCAGCAGCAGAGGAACCAACGTCTGTTGGTACAGTTGATCAAATCCCGGAACATCAAGTTGAAACAACCTGACGACGACCAGCCCGACAACGGGCCCCGGAATCACGAATGCCACAACCGTGAGAACGTCCAGCCAAGGCTCGATCCGTGGTTTGCTACGCCCGACCATCGCCAACAAAGCCCCGAAGATCAACGAGAGGCCTCCGGCCAACAATCCAATCATCGCCGTCCATTGATACTCCACCGCAAACTCGCTCGGAGCCGAAAACATTCGTGAGAAAGCCAATTGCGGTGACCAACTCGCTTGAACGTTTTCACCCACCACGGTTACTTCATGGCCCAACTTGATCACCAAGCCAAAAATCGGCACGGCAACAATGCAAATCATCAGCACGCACGCCAGTAATCCGGCTAGGACGGTGGCCATCTTGGAGTAGCGATCTTCATCGACGTGCGTCGGAGATTCCTGATCGAACTGCGAGGTGATCGTCTTTCGCTTTGCGGAGACGGCGACTGCCAGGATCAGAGCTGCCGCAGCCAAGGGAATCGCGCAGGTAACGAGCACCGAACTGATCGTCGGTGTAGCCGCATAAAAGAGGTAAAACTCATCCGCGATCGTTCGAAAGCCATACAAATCCGCGACCGTCATTTCGCTGGCGGCCAACAACCCCGTGATCAGCAATCCGAGCAGTACCCAGGGCATCGCGATTGGCAATCGGACTCGCCACCAAGCCGACAGCGGTCCGTGATCCAGTCGACTCTGTTGCACGATCGCCGCTGGCGTGCGCTGAACCCCGTACCAAGTTGTCAGCGTGACGATCGCCGTGCCAAACAAAGCGTGAATCCAACCCGCAGCCACCAAGCCCGAAAATACACCGTAGCGACTCGTTCCTTCGGCCCGGGCTCCGGTTTGCGTCAGCATCAACCATCCAAATTTTCCGGCGGTTGATTCCCAAGCTCCGGCGTGCATGACCAACGGCAATGCCACCGCGAACAACATGCACGCCGCGAACAAGACAGCGACGACGCGACTGGCACGCCGACCCGACAACAGAATGGAGCCCGCCCAGGCCCCCGCGATTCCTAGAACCGCTGCAATCGATACGCTGACAGCCATCAATTGGACGGTCAGCAGCAGCGGGCTTACCCAATTCAACAATCGACCAAATCTCATTTAGAGTGAAAGATCGCACGGGTTTCAACGAATGAATCATAACCCGATGCCGCCGTGGTTGAGACATCCGACAGTCGATGCTCGTTGCGAATCCCGACCGAGTTGAGAATCCTGACACAAAGACTCGGAATCTGCGACTCGGAATCCTCAACCCAAAATCCGGCCCCAAAATCCAAAACCCAAAATCCTGAACCCAGCCTCCTGCCTCGATCGGCAATACCGCAAACAGCCAGGACGCGTCGGCGTCAACGCCTATCGAGCGAACACAAGCGTCGCATCGTTTACGATTGAGGAGTCACTGCCGCCGAAAAGTCTTCCTCAGCGATTCCAAACGCCAACCATCCCGTGACTTCAAACACTTAGTCGACGACGCCCAAGATGAAAATCACCACGATCCCACAACTGTACCGCAACTTAAAGCGGTGGCGTGAGATCCTGGCCGTACTTCGGCGTTACGGGTTGGCGGATTGGCTGACGCAATTCAGGCTGCCGTTTCGTGATGTTCTGAAGGACCGTGGTGGCGTTCCGCTTTCAACCTACACACGTGAACAGCGCGTGCGAATGGCGCTCACCGATCTGGGCCCAACGTTCATCAAGCTCGGGCAAGTCCTGGCGGCTCGACCCGACCTTGTCGGTCCTTCTTTGGGCGAAGAGTTAAAACTACTGCGGGTTAATGTTCCTCCTGATCCGATCGAAAAAGTTCGCGCGACACTGCGTGAGGAACTTGGTGAGGATTACCAATCCCATTTTCGATCGATCGATCCGATTCCCTTGGCGACCGCTTCCATCGGGCAGGTGCATCGGGCGGAGTTGAATGACGGGACGCGTGTCGTGATCAAAGTGCAGCGTCACGACATCGAACGCATTATGCGACAGGACGTGGAAGTCTTGGTTGGCCTATCACAACTCGCGGAACGCGTCGAGACATTGGCCGCGTGGGGGCCCACGGAAATGGTTCGCCAACTTGCGCCGATGATCACGCGTGAGCTTGACTTCACCCGTGAACGCCAAAACCTGGAGCACTTTGCCGAGATTTTTCAATCACGCAAAGGCGACGTCGTCATCCCACAGCCGGTCGTCGACCTGTGCACACGTCGCGTGCTCGTGATGGATGAGTTGATCGGGCAACCGCTTGAATCATTCCTACGCGAAGAAGCGCTTGCAAAAAACAAGTCAAAGGAAAACGGTTCGGTCACACCCGGCAAGAGTCACGGTGAAAATTCGATCGTCAACGAATCGGCAGCCAAAACCGAAAGCGACATTGGCGACACGCCAGAGCAATTGTCGAGCGAGAGCAAGAACGCGAATCGATCCTCGATCAAGGCGGTACCCAGTTCCAACGGATCGACGAACCGAAAGCAGGATGCAGCGGAGGAACGCAAGAAACGAAAGCACGAACTTTCGGAAACGATCGCAAGCGTCTACCTGACGATGCTGTTTGACGAAGCGCTGTTCCACGCGGATCCGCACACCGGAAATCTCGTTGTCATGCAAAACGGCGGCCTGGGCATTCTTGACTTTGGAATGGTCGGACGGATTGACGAGACGCTTCGCGAGACGATCGAAGAGATGCTGGTCGCCATTTCGGCCGGTGATCAACATCGATTGATGCGTCTGATACGCCGCATCGGGGATCCGCCGCCAACGCTTGATGACTCAGCGTTGGCGATCGATGTTACCGAGTTCATCGGAACCTATGGACGACAGAACCTTGGTAGCTTCGACATGACCGGAGCGCTGAATGACCTGAGTGGAATCCTCCATCGGCATTCGATCCGATTACCGAATCAGTCAGCTCTGTTGCTCAAGATGCTGATCTCGTTGGAAGGGACACTACACGAATTGGGGGCAGGATTCGATTCATTGGCTGTTGTTCAACGATTCGTCCGGCAATCGATGGTCCGGAGACTTAGCCCGAAGCGTCGCATTCGAAATGCGCGCCGGATCTACCTCGAAGCCGAGAATTTTTTGGAAGCCGCACCAGACGAAGTCATCTCACTGCTCCGTCAGGCTCGGCGCGGTGAGGTCACGGTGACGCTCGAGCACCAACGCCTTGGCCCGACCGTCAATCGCATGGTATTGGGATTGATGGCCAGCGCCGTTTTCCTCGGATCAGCCCTGATGTTGGCGATGAAGGTCCCACCGCTGCTATTCCAACAGCCCAGCGTGCTGCAGATGCAGGACATCAGCCTGCTGGGCTTGCTGGGCGTCGTCGGCAGCATCACCGTGATGATGTGGCTACTCCTGGCAATCAACCGGAGCGGCCACCTGACCCGAGATAATGACGACTGAAGCGCAGTGGCTCCGAAACCGGCCGAATCTCTCGCGAATCGCCCCGTATTCTCGGTGACGATTTGGATCGGGACTGTCACCCCAGCGAAACCGGCTCTATTGACGCTAAACTCTGGCGATTCCTATACTTCTGGTTGACCCTCGAACCGAGAAAGAACACGGTTTGCCTCACGGACATAACGCCGTCCAATTGAGTGAAACCGTACTCAAAGCATCGCCGGCCCATCATTCCTCTGCGGTAGATCTCTCCGCTCGAATCCGAATTGAAACGTAATAGCCGGCCTACCCTCCATCTAACGATCCAAACATCTCATGAAGAGCGACCGTCGTCACGAGCTGCAACAGAACGATCTGGCGATTTACTTAAACAAGATCAATAAGTCCATTGAGCCTTATTCGAAAGTGATCGCCATCGCCGTCGGTGTACTCATCGTAGGAGCGATCTCGTTCGGACTCTATCGAAGCCAACAGACTGCAAACCGAAGTGATGCGACGCTACAGCTGATTCAAGCTAATGGCGTCAAACTTCCTGAAGAGTATCTTGCGGTGAGCGAGGACTATCCGGATACGGCGGCTGGTTCATGGGCTCGCTTGTATCAAGCCAATGAATACTTGGCATCCGGCATCCAGGCCCTCTACACCAACCGCGAAGACGCGGAGTCGCTCCTGTCCGATGCGACGAGCACATTCAATCGTGCACTCGAGGGCAGCAAGGATCGCTTGCTGGTTTCCCGCGCCCACTTTGGTATCGCTCGAGCAGCCGAGTCACTCGGAAACGTTGAGGATGCGATCGCAGCCTACGAAGAAGTTATTAGCGTCAACGAATCGGAAGCGATGGTCGAATTGGCCGAAAAGCGAATCGAAACACTGAAGAAGCCTGCAACGGAAGAATTCTTGGTTTGGTTCGCCGAACAGGACTTCTCGCCAAAAGACCCTCCGATGCCACCGATTGGCGATTTGAATCCAGCCAACGTACCCGACGAACCAAGCACTGACCTGCCCGGTCTCAAGTTGGACTTTGGTGCCGGTATCGAACGCGATCTGGATGGCGGCATCGGACTGCCTGAAGGCGCAGCTCCCGAAGAAGGCAGTAACGAAGAACCAATGACGGAAGGTTCTGGTGAGGGCTTGGAGCTGCCAGAAACGGGATCGACAGATCCGGGTACGCCGGATGCAGGCGGCGAAGCCGACCCTGCGACTTCGGAGACGGAAGAAGCAACCGGCGACGAAGGGTCAACCGAAGAACCTCCTGCTAACACCGATCCTCAGCCGGAAACGGAAGGTGCGACTGAGAGCTCAGAAGGTGAAAGCACAGAAAGTGCAGGCACATCGACGGAAGGCGAAGCCAACGAAGGCGCGTCTTCCGATGACAACGATCAAAGCAGTGATTCGTAGTCACGGCGACTCCGGCGACCAAAGTTCGTTTGAGTCCGGCGACACTGATTCGCAGTCTGAGAGTTCGCAGTCTGAGAGTTCGCAGTCTGAGAGTTCGCAGTCTGAGAGTTCCCAGTCTGAGAGTTCCCAGTCTGAGAGTTCCCAGTCTGAGAGTTCCCAGTCTGAGAGTTCCCAGTCTGAGAGTTCGCAGATTGGGGGTTCGCAGATTGGGGGTTCGCAGTCTGAAGATGCGGATGCGTCTGATTCAAACGCGAGTTCGGATCCCAGCGACATCGCACCGCTGGAGTCTCTCGTTCAGCCGACATCGGCGGACGACACCCGTGGCGAATCCGATGTCGCTCCCGTGGATGACGACGAAATTACCTCCGAATCGGTCTATCGTGATTTCGTTGTGCCGCAGTCGGCCGACGGTTTGCGGATCGATCTGTTTCTGACGCAGAGTTGCGACGGCTACAGTCGCTCGCAGATACGGCAAGCCGTGCAGAATGAGGGTGCCGACTTGGATGGTCGCATTGTGCGGCCGAGTGTCAGGGTCCGCTCGGGACAGCGTATTCGTTTCCGTGTGCCGCCACTCCCATCGGATGACACGATCCCCGAAAATATCCCGCTGGATGTCTTGTTTGAAGACGACGGCTTGGTTGTCATCAACAAACCGCCCGGCATGGTTGTCCATCCAGCAAGAGGACATTGGACGGGCACGCTGACCAGTGCATTGGCGTATCGCTTCCAATCCTTATCGGATGTCGGAGGCCCAACGCGACCGGGCATCGTTCATCGGCTCGATCGCGACACGAGCGGCGTGATCGTGATCGCCAAGACGAACGCCGTTCACATTCATCTCGGTGCTCAATTCCACGACCGGGAAGTTGAGAAGGAGTACTTTGCGATCACGGCGGGTCGAATCGATCGTGACCGTGATCTGATCGAAGCACCTATCGGGCGCCATCCGTACCAACGCGACAAGATGGCAATTCGTGAAGGTCATTCAACGAGCCGTCACGCGTCGACGTTCTACGAAGTGATTTCGCGGCATGGGCGATTCACTCAAGTCCGTCTGTTACCGAAGACAGGTCGCACGCACCAACTACGCGTGCACCTGATGCACTTAGGCTGCCCAATCATTTGTGATCGGTTGTACGCCGGTCATGCCGAGATAACCGCGAGCGAACTTCAAGGCGGATCGCGTGCGACGGGAGAGGAATGGGTATTACAACGACAAGCGTTGCACGCCCGAAAACTCACCTTCACCAACCCTCAATCCGGCAAACGAATGACGTTCGAAGCACCGCTACCAAGCGATCTGCAAAGCGTCGTCGATATCCTTTGATCGCCGATCGTAGCGCCTCTTTGTCTAAGCTGATAGTCGCCGATCGCTCCGCCGATCGTAGCGCCCTTTTTCTGAGCCGTTAGTCGCCGATCGTAGCGCTCCTTTTTCAGAGCTGATAGTCGCCGATCGCTCCGCCGATCGTAGCGCCCCTTTTTCAGAGCTGATAGTCGCCGATCGCTCCGCCGATCGTAGCGCCCCTTTTCTAAGCCGTTAGTCGCCGATCGTAGCGCCAAGTTGTATGCGCTAGTACCGCTACGATCGGCGGAGCGATCGGCGACTATTTGCGACTATCAACCACGGATGTACTTCAGGAGGTCCGCCAAATCATCTGCCTTCAATAGCTCGGCCATGTTGCTTGGCATCAGTGATCGGCCTGATTCTTTTCGGCGCTCGACTGCCGCCGAATCAATCTTGGTTGTTTTGCCGTTCGATTCCACAAATGTGATTTCCTGATCGGCTTCGTGAGTGACCAGTCCCACAAAAACACGGCCATCATCCATGAGAAAACTGGTCGTTCGGAATGCTCGATCCACGTTACGATCCGGTACGACAATGTCTTCCAGAAGTCTGGCCACACTCCGTGTTGCTGCTCCGTCCAGTTGCGGACCCACAACCGCTCCCTCCCCACGCAACTGATGACAGGCTGCACAGTGTTGTTTGTAAAGCTGCTTGCCGCGAACCGCATCCGCTCCGTCCAATCGGACATGACGTTGAAGGTGCTCCAGCGTGGCGAGCCGATCACGGTCCAACTCCAAACCGGCGGTTAATTTCGCTGACCTCTGCAGTTGGGTCTGCATGAGTCTTGGCTGCAACGTCTGCCGAACATCGGGGTCCAATAACACACGAGGACTGATCCATCCCGATTCCATCCAGTCCATCAAACGATCCATCGATGCTCCTTCGGCGATCCAAGACATGGCAAACGCGCGTTGATCCGCAGCGGAGAATCGTTTGCATAGGGACTGAACCACTTGTTCCCAAGACTTCGAATCTGTTTCGTTGAAAGCTTCGATCCCACGATTGATGAGATCTTCCGGTGTTTTGCCCGATCGCAACGACTTAAAGACGACGGCTGCTTCAGGATCACCTCGCAACTCGGCCAACGTGCCTGCGATCTGACAGCGGACGCGGCCAGAGAAGTTTGTGTTGGTGGCCATCGATTGCAACGCGTTAGAAGTTTCCGCGAGCCCCAGTCGTCGGACCCAATCGATGGATCGTCGCAGTGTCGAGTTGGCTGCGGACGGATTAAGCCACTCGGGTTCAAAGTCGCCAAATGCGATCCACGCGTAAGCACCGGCCGAATCACCATCGACACACTCTATCCTCACACGTCGATCCACCATTCGACTCGTGTCCCAGTCAATCAACACGGCCCGATCGTTGCGAGGAGGCGTCGCACGCTCGATCACTTGCCCCGTCTGATCATCAACAAGCTGGATGCTATTTTTGCGGTGGTCAGTTTGGTCTGGATAACCATTGTGACCCGCCAGATAAAAGCGAATGCGGTTTGGTGCTGGGAACGCATCACTGACCAGACGTCCGGTGTACGATTCCCCGCGACTGAGACTACTTGTTAGCGACTGTTCCCCATCGCCGGTTGTCTGTCGAGTTTCTTCCGACCAATCGCCATCGACAGCTGACCAATCAATCAACCGTCGCTCGGGATCGACGTGGTCCAAATCCTGACGAACCAACTCAATGCTCCATGCTCGCAATGCTACAGGAGCTTTGCCGGGACGAACGTTTTGTGCCGTGCAAATCGCATCCAATAACTCATAGGCGAGATCCGGTTGCTCGGCCGTCAAGTGTCGCGCGACCTGAACAACCTGCTCCAACATGGTAGCGTCCGAATACTGTGCCGCATGTGCGAGTAACACCTGCCGGTTTTCAACGTCTGGATAACCTTGAAGGTATCGCAACACTGCCGAGGCCGATCGTCGATCGGTAAGTCCAAGCAGGATCGACGCGAACTCCGATGTGATGGGTTGATTCCACACTTCCGCGTCATTCGACGAACGGTTCATCAAATCACGCACGGCAATTCGCACGGTCTGTCGAAGCACCGCATCGCGCGAGTCAATCAATGGCAGGACACTCAATAATTTTGGAACATCGTCACTGCTTCCGATCTGTCCCAGACACTCCACCGCGGCTTGGCGAACATGCGGGTTGGAGTGATCCAGGGACGCCCTCAACGTTTCCATCAATGCAGGAGGTCGTTTGGAAAGCGTCGGCAACAAACGCAGCGCTTTCACGTGCAGCCTGGGGGAACCGTCTTCGAGCAGAATCTTCAAATCGAGCGGCTGCAGTCTTCCAGATTGGGCGATGTCGCTCACGGCCTGTATGGTCTCCTGGTCGGACGGGTGATCAGGATCCGACGATCGCTCAGGGGCTTTGGCATCGCCGATGTACCGGATCTGCCAAATACGCCCACTCGTTCGATCGCGACCAGGATGATCCAGCGGAACTTCATAGTGTCCGATGATCTTGTTATAGAAATCGGCCACATACAGATGCCCGTCTGAGGCTAGGCGAATATCGACGGGACGAAACCACGGGTCGTCACTGATCAAGAAATCATCTATCGGTTTGGCTCGTGCCGTCGCGCCTTGGAAAATGAGTTGATTGCGATTGATCCGCGACGTCATCACGTTGCCACTGATGAACTGTCCGCGAATCGACTCCATCGGGCTATCCCGAGGAACGTATTGGATTCCGCTGATCGCTGTGCTGCCATGCAAGTGATCCATCATCGGTGGCAGAAAACCGAGTCCATCGTGAGGACGAGAAAAACTCGGGTAGCATGCACCTCGAATCAGCTGAGAGATCGGTTTGCTGTGACAGTCAGCCGTATAGCGGTAACCCCACTCGTCCTCCGTCATGCCAAACGGATTCACTTGACCACGAGTGAACCGTTCTACTCGCGAACCATCCGAGCGAAATCGAAACGTGTTGCCTGAATCCATCTGAACAGTGTGCCCATCCGAACCGGATACTTCACTTCGATTATTGAATCCATGGCAGGCGTAGATCCAACCATCACCGCCATCTCGCAACGCGTTGATCATGCCGTGCGTATCACGAGAGGTATCGAATGGCCCGAGGATGCGTTCTCGTTTGTCACAGACACCATCACCATCGGTATCGCGCAAATACAAGAGATCGGGAATACTGAAACAGATGCATCCATCGCCGAAAGGCAGCACGCCCATCGGGATATTCAATCGATCGGCGAATCGTGTGACCTTGTCGGCAGCACCATCTTCGTTGGTATCTTCTAGAACGACCACGAAGTCTCTCGCCGATTCACTGGCTTCTGCCGGATACGGATACTCAACGGTACAGGTCACCCACAAACGCCCGTTTTTGTCTGGTGCCAAATTCAAGGGCTTGGCAATCTGTGGCTCCGAAGCGAATAGCCGCACTTCAAAGTCAGGATGAACGTGAAAGGAATCGAGTTCTTGTGATGGCGAGAGCCACTCGGTTGGGCGCACACCCTCGCCAAACACGGAAGCATCGGGCGGATCCCCTGCGACGGCGGTGAATGCCAGCAGGATCGAATGGAGTAACGCAACCAGCGTCTTTGAATTCATGTGTTGGAAAAAGCGTGCGTAGAGAGGGGGCTTCACAGAGCGGCACTCGCGAGCCGCCGTCGTTTGGAGCACGAGCAAACGTTAGATAGATCTTACCCACAATCACCGTGTCGCGAATCGCTCAAGTGATTGGAGCCGCTTGAATGCGGATCTCTTGATCTGCATCCTTCGCAGACGAAGGCGTGGGATCTGTCATCAGCATCAACTTTAATTCGCGAAGATTCCAAACCCGAATCACACCATCATCACATCCACCAATCAACCGACCATGAATCGCATCGATGATGACGGAATCAACGGACACGCCCACGTTGATTCGAAAGGCCCCTGTACCTGGAGCATCTTCCTGGGTGTCCCACAGCCAAACGGTGCCATCCATCACACCAACCGCGACGAAGCGTCCATCCGGTGTCACGTCGATACAGCTCACACTCTGATTTGAGAAAAATCGCGTGACGATATTTTGCGTCGCACCGTAGATCCAACGTGACACCGATCCGTCCGCAGCGGCAGAAACAATGACATCCGTGTCGTTGAAGTCAACCACTTTCAAAGCTTCCACATCTGCTTGATGCTCGTCGCTCTGCGCGATGAAATTCGCGTTCGCTTCGCCTATTTCGTAGAGCGAAACGGTGCCTCCCAAATCTCCCGTCACAACGATCGATCGTTTGGCGAGTGCAGCCACACGCTTCGCGGAACGGGTCTTAAGTGAGACCGCGGCCGGCTGCCCCTTTCCTTCCAAAAGATCATCCCAACGATAAACAAGCACATCCGGTTCAGGCTCGATCGGATCGTTGCCGTTGGTGCTGGCGATCAGAAAACGTCCCGACGTGTCACTCACCAAGTGAGTAAGTGATTGTCCCACCGAAATCTGTCTTTGGTTTTCGATCGTTCCGCTGGTGTCATCTTCTGATGGAGGTCCAATCCGCCAAACGCCAAGCGTCAAATCCGACGATGCCGTTGCCGCGATCGGTAAACTTCCACGCCAAGCGACCGCTTCGATTCCGCTACGATGCGTTTTCAGTTCCAACGGCGAAGCATCATCTTGCGAAACGATCCAAACCCGCGCAATGGAATCTAATCCAGCCGTGACCAATCGATTCGAACCGGGGAGCACCGAAAAATCATTCAAAAGCGTATCGTGCCCAATCAACTGCAACGGTTCGATTGATCCCAATTCGGTTGAGTCCGCATCAGTTAAATCCGCTCCGCTTGATGTTTCCCATGGCCGTTGCAACTTCCGCAAGTCCCAAACAAATGGAACGGCCCCATCTGCGACCGAAATCAATCGCCGACCATCACCTGTCAGTGACATTTGCATCACGGGGCCTTTGTGTCCTTTCAGCCTGGCGGCCGAGGGCATCCATTTCGGATTCGATTCAAGTGCTTGATCGAACAGTCTGCTCGCAGCGTTCGCATCCGTGTCCAACAAAGCAATGGCTTCGGAGTAAAGCTCATCGAATGACTTCACTTCAACGGGTGTCCGATCGGGATTCGAAGGCCGTGCACCAACACCTCCTTTGATTGCGATGATGGCTAGGAAAAGGCCAAGAACACACCCACCCAAACTTCCAAAGAGAACGCGATGCCGCTTGAGCCAATGGGATGAGACTTGCGTTTGAGGCGATGAAGCGAGGGCCGATGCATCGAGTTCGGGAAGTGTTTCCGCTTCGAATCCATCCTGCTTGGTTGAAGGTTCCACCGAGACAAAAGGCTGCGTCGAACGCGACGCCTGATCGACGGTCGTCTGATTCGCGACCGTTCGATTGGACGCTGTCTGGTTGGCAGTGTCTTGATCGGCCGTTGTTTGATTCGCAGCAACGTCCAGTGTTGCGGACGGGTCAGCCGCATCGGTCGACGCGCCACCAGCCGTTACAGAGTCCACCTTGCGGCTCGGAGGAAGAAAGCTGGGTTTCGTATGTCCTTCAACACGCAGCGCTTCGCGAAGAGCTTCCACCATTTCAAGGCAGGATTCGAATCGCTCTTTCCAATCCAGATCGGTTGCTTTTCGTAGGACGTGTTGCTCGGCTTCTGGAACGAGCCCGAACTTCAGCTTTCCATACCGGTGTGCGTCAAGCACTTCCCAAATCGAACCGTCATCGATCGGCAACGTGCCGGTCCGTAAATGGTAATACGTAACAGCGAGCGAATACTGATCGCTCGTTCGGGCAGGCTTGTGGCCGATCGCCTCCGGTGCCATGTAGGCGGGCGTGCCCGACGTGCTGGTTGCCGTCACCTGATTCCGGGTCAGAATCCGAGCCAAACCGAAATCACAGACAACCGCCGACGATCCGATCAGCACAACGTTGGCCGGTTTGATGTCGGAATGTTGAATCGCAATCAATCCGTCGCCCAGATCATGTTGAGGTGCATTCAAGAAATCGATGCCTTTGGCGACTTCATCCATGTAGGCGATCAATTCTTTGGGCGGGATGCCTGGCAGGCCATCCTTCACGCACTCTCGCAATCGAGCTTGCAGGCTCTTCCCACCGAGCAGCATGGCCACGACAAGCCAGCTTGGTTCCACGTCTCGGTCGTGAAACCCCGCCTCGGAACTCGCGGCAGCCGACAGATCGATCGTCTCATTGGCTTCATCGGGAAGTTCTTCAATGACTTTGCCTTCACCGTCCAGCAACCAGATCGCCGTGATGGGCATCAGATTGGCATGTCGGATCTGTTTGACGCGTTTGACGCCCTCGTATTCCTTCTGGCCTTGGCCGTCGGACAGATCGATGAACTTCGCAGCCGTGGCAGCACCGCCGGGCGCGGTTGCCCGCCAAACCTGACCGAATTGTCCCCGGCCCAAGAACTCCTGCAGCCGATAGCCGGGGGCAAATTGAAATCCGCGTTTTAGCATCGATTCACTTTTTGATTCACACTCACTCCTAGCTGAGTCGACCCAATTTACCACAACCAGATTTGCGGTTCGCAGCGCAAATCGTCGTTGCTCAAAAACGGCGTAAGCTCAATCCCCATGGACCAGAATCTGCATTGAATTGGGTAGTCAAAAACGGCTAGCTTCTGCAGATGATGAGAATCGCGACTGTCCGTTCGGATCCCTACGCTGGTGAGTGTCGATGCAAGACAAGATGATGCTGCGAAACTGTCCCGTTTGTGGACGCAACAACCAGTCCGAAGAACGGATGGAAAAAATCTCCCGGGACCACTGGAATCTCAAGACGTGCCCGGAATGCAGCTTCGTGTACTTGGAGAATCCGCCGCTCACGGAAAACCTGGAAGAAGAGTTCGCCTGGGAAAAAACATTTCAGCAAGAGACTGAACGGCGGCGTGAAACAACTCCGATCAAGTACCGGGTCAGCAACCTGGTAAAGACAACACGCAGTCGATACTTTCGCCGCCAAAAACTACGCAAACTCATCAAACAGTATTCCGATCCCGGCAACGTTCTGGACATTGGTTGCGGATGGGGTGGGACGTTGATGAACAATCTTCCCGACGGCTACGTGCCATTCGGATTGGAAGTTTCCAAGGAACTGGCGGAACAAGCCACCCAGGCATTCTCACCACTCGGTGGAAGCGTGGTGTTCGGTGATGCTCAAGATGCGTTTAGCCAGCTGGACGAAGACTCCTTCGTCGCCGTCACCATGATTGCGATATTGGAGCATGTGACGGACCCCATTTCCATGCTCCATGAAAGCTGCCGGGTCTTGCAGCCTGGCGCCGTCGCGATCGTCAAAGTGCCAAACTTTGCCGCAATCAATCGCCGAATCG
Organism: Planctomycetota bacterium; assembly: GCA_039179795.1. Classification (GTDB taxonomy): domain Bacteria; phylum Planctomycetota; class Planctomycetia; order Pirellulales; family Pirellulaceae; genus Rubripirellula. The sequence continues at coordinate 33,501 of JBCDEM010000039.1, forward strand.
GCGGCGCTGAATGGTGTGGCCTCCGGTTCCCCGACCACGTCAATTACTTCACGCCGGGTTCGTTGGTCGAATGCGGCCGGCGGGCGGGCTTGAACGTGGTTCGGTTTGGTTTCCTCGATCGCCAACCGACCAGCGATAACATGTGGTGCGTCTTCCAAAAACCACAACGAAGCATCGCTGCAGCAGCCTAATATTGAACGCTGTCGCAACGGGTTCCCGCTACGATCGGCGGAGCGATCGGCGACTATTGTCATGCGCACCCCGAGCCACTTCGCCCGCTCAAAAAACCTGGATCTCACGACCCTACGAAGAATGGCTCTGTCGGTTAAAATCGACGACCTATGGATAAGGGTCAATCTTCAACGGAGCTCTCGACGCATCCGACGCAGTCTTGCGCGGTCGGATCTTCCGCTCCCCTGTTCACGCTCGAAGCGATTGATGCTGAACGGAAAATCGTCTCCATTTCACTAAGCGACTTTCGTTCTCGCTGGCTCGTCATCTTATTCTATCCCCGTGACTTTTCGTTCGTCTGCCCGACCGAAATCATTGGGTTCAGTTCCGAAAAAGAGCAGTTTGATCTCCGCCAATGTGACTTGCTCGGGATCAGCATCGATTCCCTCGACTCGCACCGCGCTTGGCTACAGACGCCTGTCGATTCCGGCGGAGTCGAAGGTCTCCGTTTCCCGTTGGCATCCGACCCGACTGGCGATGTCTGTCGCGCGTATGGATTGTGGCGCCCGAAAGAAGAACTTCCCAACCGCGGCTTGGCCGTGGTCGATCCGGAAGGCGAACTGCGATACTTCGCCGTCTTTGATCTAGCGGTCGGTCGCAGCGTGCATGATGTGCTGCGCATGATCGATGCATTAAAAGTCGGCGGGCTCTGTCCGGCAAATTGGAGGAACGCGGACGGAGTATTGGATGTTGGCAAGATGTTGCAGCCCGGACGAGTTCTTGGGCACTATCGAATTGAACGTTTCATTGGCGCCGGTGGATTCGCGCAAGTCCTCAGTGCGCATGACTTGCGTTTGGGTCGTCGGGTCGCACTCAAGATCCTCGCACCTCGCAGTGACGCATCGGAAGGTATGCTGCTGGATGAAGCGCGAATGGCAGCGCGAGTAAATCACCCGAACGTCTGTACCATCTACGCTGTCGATGTCATCGATACCGTGCCAACGATCGTGATGGAAATGATCGACGGTCCTCCACTTTCCAAGACGATCAGCGATGGTTCGTGTGCGGAACACTTTGAAGCGATTGCTATAAAGCTTGCGAAGGGTCTCGCTGCCGCACATGCCGAAGGTGTCGTGCACGGAGATATCAAGCCAGCCAATGTGCTGCTGCGGTCCGCCAACAATCCTGTCTTGGTAGATTTTGGCTTGGCTCGACCGCGTCTGCAGGCGAGGCGACGAAGCCTTGGCAGCACCAACGCGGATCGAGAACGATCGACAATGGAGACGACGCTCGACATGCCGGCACTTTCACCGGTCGATCAATCGCCTCGTATCGGTGAAATCGCGGTCACCGAAGAATTCGATTCCAGAAACACGGGCGCAGGAATCTCGGGCGTGGGAAGCTCGGGCGCGGGGCCGGGAAGCTCACAGCTTTCAGACTTTGAAGGAATCGCTGGGACGCCGGCCTACATGTCGCCCGAACAAGCGCGGGGTGAACTGCTGAGCGAAGCGAGTGATCTGTTTTCACTTGGCATGCTGTTCGTCGAGATCTTGACCGGGGAAGCACCACTTCGCAAATTCAAAGCGATCCAGATCCTGGGATTACTACAAGATGAGTCGTTCCTGAAGTCTATCCCGAATTCGCTGACCGAGTCAGATCGTGAACGGTTTGCAGATCTGTTCGCGCTCGATCCCAGCAAACGCCCGTCCGCAAAAGAACTCGTCAACCGTTTGACCTGAATCACGCGCTACCAGGCGGTGGCTTGCCGATTGATCACTTTGGCTCGTCGGGAATCCCCAACTCACGGAGTTGCTGTTCGCTGCCTGGAAACAAACGCAAGAATGTCGCGCGATGTTCGTGAAATTCTTGAGTGAACATCTCTCGATCCGAGTTGTATTCACTCTCCTGAACTTCCGTGACCATCTTACGAAGACAATCCACCAAGAGCTCTTGCGCCTTTTGGGATTCCCCGCGTTCGTGCCAAATCTTAGCCAGCGTGCTCATTCCAGATGATCGATGATACGATTCCAAACCTTCCCGCAGTTTTAGTAGGTAGTATTCGGCAACATCGTGGTCACCTCCTTGAAACGCGGCCGCGCCCAACTGCCCGAATCCCAAATTGTGCTCCCAGAACGGTTCAAAGATCTTCACGGCACTTTTGATTTTTTCCGATGCGTTCTGCGCCTGCAAAGCGTCGATGTAGCTTTCGAAATTACAACCGAGGAAGCCAAACGAATCATGTAGTTCTTCGCGAATCGAATCGTCCGACAATGCGGCAATCTCCAGGCAGCGATCATAGAGCTCAACCATTAACGAGACCCGCTTTTCGTCAGCGTCCCCGGCGGCCAAGCCGATGTATTTCTCAAAGTGACGCGCTAGCAGACTACGGGTGCCCAACAATTCCTCTTGTCGTTTCGCATCTGCCTGAGACGCTTCGGCCACAAAACCCTCGTAGGTTTCGATCCACTCTTGGTCCGATCGGCTCTTCGGTGAAGTCGTTAAGAAATTCTTGCGGTCAGGCGTTTCAGTAAATCCAAGCAATTGCCTTCCGATGTGGATTTTCAAGATCGCCGTTTCATGCGTATCCTCAGGCTGTTCCGATTTGGGATACCACTGGCTGCGTTCGCCATCGAGTACGACCCAACCCTCTCCACCCTGCAGCGTCGCCCTGGCCAAAGCAATAAATCGCGACGGTGTATCCAGCTTGGGCGACACTTCGACAACTTGCGTGATCGTCGCCGATTCCAACGGTTCACCCTGCCACTGGCTGAGCATGCGTTCGTACTCGGACGGATCGGTGACTTCATTCTCATCGATCAGATCGCCATGTTCCATTTCCCAATAAGCATGGATCGCGTAGACATCTTCTGGCGGACGCTGATGCATCTTGTAGGTGAAAAAGCACCACGTCACGCTCCCGACCAATCCACAATCCACGTCATCTTCTTCCAAACCCGTTCGATCACGCTGTCGGTATTGGATGATCCAGAATGGTGACACTTCCTTCTCTGGCGGCCACGCCAACTCGCGGTGATCGATGATCTCGAGTTCGTCCGGCGCTTCACCCAATTCATTCGGATGTGCCAACCAGCTGGAAAACATCGCCTTCGCCTGAAAAGACGCGTCGGCCGCCGTATCAGGAACCAAGTCTTCCCGATCGAGTTCATGCAAATATCGCTGAGCAACCTCGGAGTGATTCACATCCAAGCAGAAACGTGAAAGCACCTTCAGCCCCGCCTCTCGCCCCAGTTTCCCCGCCGCCCACGCCGCCTCAATTTGCACGCCCGTGTCGAAGTGATCCATCGCGAGCGCAAGCAGCTGATCGCGGGCAGGGTTCTGAACGAACGGCAAAGCAGCTGTCGCACTGTGCGCGTAACTGGAATGGTCGGAATCCGAATCGGTTAACCATCGCCGCAAGCACTCGTAGCCATCAGGAGAATCAAATGGATGATGTTCAAGGTTGCCATCAATGGCAGAAGCCGTCGCGCTATCGAGCAGCCCAATCGCGATAAAGTCATTCGGGATGGGATCGGACAGCGCTTCAAAAATATAATCGCGCTGCGGGTGACCTTCCGTGAGGACCGAAAACACGACATGCCACAAATATCCCTCTGACTTGAGCGAACGCCGAGCCGCTTCGATAACTCGCTCCGCACCTTCACGCGAGCCGTACATCGCCAGAATTTTTAGCAGGAATAGGAGATCATCCTCATCTTCTTCACGTCCTATCGCGAGTGTTTCATCGAAGATGCGTACCAATTCCGGCAACCCCTCTTCGTATAACACTTCAAACGCTGGGGATTCAGCGCTCTCGACATCCTGGAACAACGATGAGACAGCGTACAGCGGCGAAGAGAATCCGCTCTTGCCCATCGGGCCATCCGACGGAAGCGTTCGCAACGCCTCGCAAATCGCCTTCGCATCTTTCCTCGACTGAATCGAGTAGTCGTCCAACTCGTTCAACTCGTTCACCAGGTTGCCATCTGCTTTGAGCCCACGAGAGATAGCACGACGAAGAGGACTGCTAAACACGAAAAGAAACTCCATCAAGAAAATCGAAGTCCGAACCCGGACCGAAACACTCTGATTATCACCCATCTTCCCCGACAAAAACATCCGGGCACTGGCGGGTAAAAAGTGAAAGAGCGACGATGCCTAGCCGTTTCTGGGGCGCTGCAGAACTGCCGCCCACGACGGGTTTTACCGCCGCTATCGGACGCGCAAGATTGACCAAACGGCCAAGAAGGTCCCGACCAAAACGACCCAGGACAAACGGCTGTCACGAACCGGTCCGACAATCGCTCCGCTGACCAACCGACTCAACGGAATCACGATCCGATCCGAAAGCACGTGGCGCCCGTTGAATCGAAACGGATTCCACGCCTATCTAGCCCCGGACGCATTCACCCGTTCAGCCGGAAGTTGATAGGGATTGACCTGCATGTGAATGCCCGGTCACGACGGGGATCTTCATGCAATCACCCTTCGCGATTCGCTTATCGACTTAGGTTTCGTCGTCGCCGCTTTTCGACCAGACCCAAAGAACGACAGAGCCTACCACGGCGACACCAGCACAAATGGCACCCGCTGTCTTGCCGGTAAAGTCTTTGACTTTCCAGACCTTTTCATTGTGCGATGCCGGGGTGCCAAAAGACGCCGGTTCAACCAACGCGTGAAACTGCTCCGAGTCTTGTTTCCGCATCGAGGCGCATCCGCACTGTAAGCACAGAACGAGAGCAGCAATGAGAATTCGAGCATCGCGCGAACGTGTCATAGCAACGACCAGATAGCCAAGGTATCAAAGACCGGAAACAACACGTATCTCATCGGTGGAATCGAACCACCCATCCGAATCCAAATAGAAGAAAAGTGGAAAGAAGGAAGTAGCTGCGGGCTTCAGGCTTCAGCCCTAACAACCGCCTAATCACCTACCGCCTAATCACCTCTCCCCTACTCCTCCCCTCTCCCGATCACTGTAATCGCCAACAGATTGAATCGCGTGCGATCCGACGCGAACGTCGCCGCCTCCGGCATCAACGTGATGCTGACCAGCTTGGCGTCATTCTCGATCGGCATGTGCACGTCAAACAATGAAGCTGCATTCGCGTCGTCCAGTCGCCCATTGCTAAAGCGGTCCATTCCATCCCAACATGGCGTGCAGATAATATCCGAACGGTACGCAACAAACTCGGTAAACCAATCAAAACAGTACAGCGGTCGATCCAACGTCGTTCCGTCTTCGAATTCCAGCCGTATGGGAACCTGACAATCACCGTTGCCGGACGCCACCAAAAAGCCGATCCCGTTTACCGAGGTCGGTGTGAGATTGATCGTTATCTCTTGTCGGTTTTGATCCGTTAGCTGCAGTGAATTGGGGTCGTCATAGTCGGCCAACCGAAACCGATGCACCTTTCGATCCAACGGCAGGCCTCGCACATTCTTGTTGTCCTCAAAACGTCCATCGTATCCGTCGACCGCCAGGTGCCCGAAGGCATCTGCGTCAAACGGATCGGTCGATTCGTCACCGGCGTTGAGAACGACATCTCGATTGAAGTGTTCGACGAGCGAAACGGGAATCGCCGTCTGAGCAGACGACGGCGTCTTGAGGGTTTGATCGTCGCTGTAACCGGACGCAAGATTGTTGGTGCCAAAATAGCGGACGCGCCAAAAGTACTCGCGTTCAGGATCCAGCATGCTTTCGGGGATACCGATCGATGTGAGTTGCTTTTGTGTGATGCAACTGAAGATCGGTGTTGTGTTGAAGTCTCCTTCCGCGTCTCGCAATTGCCACTCGGTCATGAAGTGGCTGACTTGACTGATCGGATGAGAGAAAGGTGAACCGATCAAACGTGACGCCGTGGAATTCGGGTCGGCAGTGGGTTGCTCAGGCGGCACGGGCTTGAGAGCTTCTGCCTTGTCCCGTTGTTGCGTTTCGGCATAGAGGCGTCCGAGCATGTTTCGCCCAAACGCAGTCGACTCGCCGTCTATACCCTCGAAGCGAATGTAAAAACGGTACGCGCTTTCCAACAATTCCTCCGCCCGTTCGTACTGCTTTCTTTCCAGCAACGCGTGACCGAGCAGAAGCTTGACATTTTGAAAGTACTCTTGCGCCTCGTCCGCGTGCGCGCCCGGGGTATCGTGAAATTCAACCAGGAGAGGCAGAGCCGTTTCGTAGTCTTGTTGGTCGTAATGGAGTCGCCCAAGGTCGATCATGGCTTTGAGTGTCGAGGGGTGCCCGCTGGGCAGCATGTACCTTCGACTAGCCAGTGTTTCCTCCAAAAGCGGGACCGCTTCTTGGTCACGTCCCAACTCGATCAATAACACAGCCAAGTTATTAATACATCGCAAAGTGATGGGGTGATCATCACCATCCAAACGACGGTGTTGATCCACCAAATCTCGAAAGATGGGCTCCGCCTCGGCAATACGTGCACTTCGATATAAGATCGCGCCAAGACTCAGTCGCGCCGTGAGCGTCCGGCGACTCAGCGTACCGTTGAGTCTTTCACTGACGGGGATCACTTCACGAAGCATCTGCTCAGCATCGCGTAGCCGACCCTGATCACCGTAAAGATTGGCCAACCGCACCTTAACGAACAGCGTGTCTCGGTTTTCGTCCCCGTATTGCTCACGCATCGCAGCCAAAACTTCTTTCTGAATACGCAACGCCAGATCGGTGCGACCTTGCCCCCGATAGGCAACAGCACATGCGCTTTGCGCTCTCAACGTGGTTGCGTGCTTGGGCCCGAGTTCGGACTTTGCCAATTCGTATCCCATTTCCGCCTGCTTAGCAGCTTCGTCATACTCACCTAAACCGACATAGACATCGGCGATGGTCGTCCTCAACGTTGCCGCTACATCGGGTTGGTCTTCAAGGGAAGGAAGTTGCCGGTCGCTATACCGATCCAACAACTTCCGAACGGTGACGTCGGGAACGCCCGAACTTTCCGGGTTAGCCGAAGCCAACATGTCACGCAGCGCATTGACCAATTCGTTCGCTTTTTTGGCTTGTTGATCGGCACGCTGCTCGCTTGCTTGAGCACGAAGTCTCTCGGTGCGCTCGCGCGTTGCCGCATCATCCGCTTTACGCCAGAGCACGGTTGAAACGGTTGTGGCAATGGCGAGTAATAGAACAACCGAGCAACTGCTGACAACCAATAATCGATTGCGTTTCGCAAACTTACGAAATTGGTAGAGCGTGCTGGGTGGGTGAGCCAGGATCGGCTCGTCATTCATGTATCGGCGAATGTCCTGAGCCAACTCTGCTGCGGATCCGTATCGCTGTTCGCGATCTTTTTCCATCGTCTTTTGAACAATGGTTTCCAAGTCTCCTCGCAATACGGGATCGATCAACCCCAATCGTTTCGGTTGATCCGATCGGATCGTTTCCAATGATGCAACGAGTGATTTGCCACGCAGGTCGTACGGTGGTTGCCCAGACAACAACTCGTACAAAATCACACCGAGTGAATAGATGTCACTGCGAGCATCAATATCGATCGATCCCGCCGACGCCTGTTCTGGACTCATGTAGGAAACGGTCCCGATCACATGTCCCGTTTGAGTCTGCAGGGTGACTTCTTTATCAGACTCGATCGCGCGAGCGACGCCAAAGTCAAGCACTTTCGGCAGCCCATCTTTCGTCACCAGAATATTGCTTGGTTTCAGGTCGCGATGAACGATGCCTTTTTGATGAGCATGATGAATGGCATCACACAATCGTGCCGTGATCTCCAAACGCTGCCGTATCGATAAGCTTTGTTCATCGCAATACGACGAAAGTGGTTGTCCGTCGACCAACTCCATCGCGAAGTACGGAGGCTTATCGGCGGCGTCACCAAGATGAGCTTCGTAGATTTGAGCGATGCCGGGATGTTGTAACCGACCGAGAATCTCCGTTTCATAGTGAAAGCGTTTGCGGGTTTCCTCGGAACTCACGCGAGCCGCGATGACTTTCAAGGCGACCTTTCGGCGCGGGTTTTCTTGCTTGGCTTCGAAGACCGTTCCCATGCCACCTTCGCCAAGCTTACGAACCAATTCGTAGCTTCCGATTCGCGCCGGTTCTGCGCGGTGCGGTGTATCGTACAGTTCCGGAATCGAAGTACTCTGTGGCAAGATGCCACTGGCGAAATTTAACGTTTCGTCGTGAGCGATCTGCTGTGACTCATCCAGCAATGCCGCTATCTGTGACCGCAATCGAGGGTTTTCAACCAGGTCCTCGAGTTTTTCCAATCGCTGATCCGCCGGCAGCTCCAACAGCCGTGCCATCACCTGCTCGATGTCGCTGGGATTCACGGAATCACTCATAGATAGAAAAACTCGAAAGAAATGGAACGCGAAAAAGAATGGGACCGAAACTTTGAACGAGAGCAATCTCAAAGGTACAGACGCTATCGCAGTTCATCGATCAAAACGCGAACGCGTTCTTCTCCGTTGCAACCAAGCTTAGTCTATTCGACCGCTGGCGGTTCCTGTTGTGACAATTGTGCACGGCGATCACTCAGAGCTTGCTGGCAGTATTCCAATAGCTCCAAATCTGCCAATTCCTCTTCGATCTCATCGAGAGATCCCGAAGCGAGTGAATCGGCTATAGCATTGATCAGTGATACAGCGAATTGGTCTCGGGCACGGTGCAAAATAACTCGCATATTGGAATTCGAGATGGGCCGTCCCAGTTGTTCGGACAACCGTTCGGCGAGTTGCTGGGAACCCATTTTGGGATTCTCGACACGTAACCGCATCACGGAGTACCACGGTTTGCCGGTCTCTTTTTCAACCGATGCAATCTCACTCCAAGCACGCTTCAAAATTTCGTCACGCCAAACGCGTGTGAATTGCCGATCGCAGTCATCATCGTCAGCATCACCAACGACATTTTCGTCCATCGGCACGGAACGCTGCTTTTGACGTTGACGGTGATAATCAGCAACCATTCGAAAAAGGATCGTCTTCAGAAAACTCCGAAATCGTCCTTTCTCGGGATTCGCTGATTGAAAATCACCACGCAAAAAGCGAATGGCAAAATCTTGGTAAAGATCATCCGCTGCAACCGTGTCTCGCAAGGCTCCGCCCAGATAGCGACGAACCGCAGGTCCATAGCGATCCAGCAGCACTTGTGTCGCGTCGGCGCTCGTTGCCGGTCCGTCATGCGCTTGCAGGACAAGTGACCACAACGTTTCGATTTGACTTAGGCGATCATCGCTCATGTTGGTCATCGCTCATGTTTGGTCATCGCTCATGTTGGTCATCGCCCATGTTGGTCGTCTCGTCTCACAGAGTCGTGATAAACAAATCACGAATCAACACGATGTTTCACCGTCAAATCAAACGAGACTCAACGTCCGATCTTCCTCAGATTGACCCGGATCGTTTGATTATAAATGGAGCATGTCTTCAGAACGATCCCAACTCTCGGCATTCGATCTCAACGTGCCAAATTCACGCCGCCTTAGGATCGAGAAAGCTGAGATGATGTGACGCGTGAGCGGCATGAAACCGATCAAACAGATCTGGCGTCAAGCGACCAAACCCAGGATGCGGATGCAGTCGGTCACGATGCTTCAAATAACGCTCGATCGACGACCGAAGCAAAGCGACTTCATTCGCATCATCCAGCCCGGAAGGAGGCACATACGCTGGAGCCGTCGGTAGTCCAGCTGGAGATTGCCCGCGTAGCAGTTTCGGCAGCATCAATTGTCGAGCAAACAGCCGTATCGGAAACCCAACGATTGTCATCCACCGGGGATAGCCGTCAACATTCGCATCGATCGTCAGCCGCAAATGTCGACACATCTGCCCGAGTGTCCACTTGCCGTTCATCGTGTAACCGGTTTGCAGCAACCGTTCGCATTCAGAGTGAACTTCGTCCAGTTCTTCGATCAATATTTGGCGTCGCAATTCGATTTCTCAGATAGTAGGACATGCTCCGCATGCCGGAAAACAGTCGCCAATCGTAGCGCCAGCATGCCGGAAAATAGTCGCCGATCGCTCCGCCGATCGTAGCGCCAGCATGCCGGAAAATAGTCGCCGATCGCTCCGCCGATCGTAGCGCCCTTGGAATCAGTGATCCGGCGACGATCCCGGAGCTCGATCGATCTAGATGTCATCTTCTCCAACGATGACCGTGTCAATGGATGTTGAATCGTGGAAGAGCATATTAAAGGTGCCGTCCGAATTGACCATTGGACCGCGGAGCTCTATCGGAATCGGTGGAGGTAGCTCCGTGTCACGACGAAGCTGTCGAGCTTTTGCGGAAGCTTCCATCTCCCTGACGATACTGCGAAACTTCCAATAAGTGATGGCTCGTTTGCGAGCGTTGTCGTCCGGTGTCGGATCTTCCGCAAAATGGTCTAGCACCCGGGAAACCACCACCGGGCCGTACCATCCGGAGATTGGACCGAGCACAATCATCGTGAGCAGAATCGCACGGATACCAAACTGGAATCTCCGTCGCGTCCTCTGCTTGGGTTGCGTGTCGTTCATCAGAAACCTCCTAAGTTCAAACAGACCATCGACACCGTCCAAAGTCAAATCAGCAGGCACACCAACATCCTCTCCCACCGGGCAGCTGAACTCTATCGTCAATCGTAGCGCAAGCACGCCGGAAAATAGTCGCCGATCGCTCCGCCGATCGTAGCGTCAGCACGTCGGAAAACAGTCGCCGCCCGTAACGCCCCGGAGCGCCCGTAACGCCCTTGGAATCAGTGATCCCGCTACGATCGGCGGAGCGATCGGCGACTATGTCGTAGGACGTCTATCGGTTTACCCTGGCGATTACGAGCACGAGTACTGCTAAGCTGAGTAGGAGTAACGAGTACGACCGCGAAGCGGTCCAACAACAAAGCTCGGGGTCGCGCAGCGCACCCCGAGTTGTGATCGTCACCGCATAAATGCACCCCAACGGGGTGCCACAACCCGCGTTTGCCATCCCTTGTGCGATGCGCGATCCGAGACTTTGATCTTGAACGCCCCGGCGCGTAGGTCATGCTCCGCATGACGACAGACCGGAACGCTACGATCGGCGGAGCGATCGGCGACTATCTACCTGCTCGCTACGATCGGCGGAGCGATCGGCGACTATGTCGTAGCATGACCTACAAAAGCCGTCACGCACAGCGTGACCTACGACAGTCTCACGAAGACCGGTAAATTACCAGAGACCCTCCTGCTCGCGCCGAACCATTCGAGAACGAGAACGAAGAAATGAACAGACACGTGATCATTCACCTAGTTGCTTCGTTGCTGCTCAGCAGTTTTCTTGCACAAACATTACCTGGACAAACTTCGCTTAAAGAACAGTTTTCAGGAATTGCGGGGCAAGCAGCGGCGAAGAACTTTAGTGGAATCGTCGTTGCCGAAAAAAACGGCTCCGTATTGGCGAGCCAATCCTTTGGTTATGCCGATGCGAAATCCATGACGCCGATCGACTCGAAAACTCTATTCGAAATTGCATCCGTCACAAAACCATTTACCTCCTTGGCGATCATCAGACTGGAGCTGGAGGGAAAGTTGTCTCTCGATGACTCGATCGGAGAGCATTTACCAAACGTTCCCGATAATTGCCGTGACATCACCATCAGACATTTAATGCAGCATACCTCGGGTATACCTGGGACGAACTATGGACCTCATAACGACGACATTGGCGAAGTCACGAAAGCCTATCTTCGAGGCGGACCGAAACAGAAACCGGGCACGCGTTTTGAATATTGGAATCAAGGCTACGCGTTGCTTGCAGCGATCATCTCCGTCACAAGTAAGCAGACGTATCAGGATGCGATGCAGAATCTCGTTTTACGTCCTACCAAGATGAATGCTTCGTGCTTCACTGGTGACAAACCATCAGAAGGATTGACTGTTTCAACGGGCAGATCTACTCGCGGACCCGATCGTTCGGCTGTGGAGCATCCCTATGGCATCTCTTACGGCTTGCAATATCAAGGAATGGGTGGCCTGGTTTCCAATACCGATGACCTGGTTCGATTCGTTGAAACGCTACGAGAATCGAAGCCACTCCTGGAGAAGATATTGCAGCCTGGACCGAACGGTAATTACGGACTTGGATGGCGAATTGAGAAACTGAACGACACCGATCGACGCGTTTTCCATTCAGGTGCCGTACGCGGATTTTTGGCGGCCGTTTCTTGGTACCCAGAGCACGATAGCTCCATCATCGTGTTAGCGAATACGGATGACGGTAGGAGTTTTTCGTTCATCGAAACAAGTTGCCGTCGAGCGTTTGAAGCAAACGCGATCCCACTTCCGATCGCCCAATCATTCAATGAGGACTTTCGTGATGCTGTCGTGGGTCAATTTACGCTTGGATCGAGAGTGATCACGGTTTCGGAAGCTGGAGAGGGTCTCCGAATGATCATCGATTGGGGAGGGGCAAAGACCTTTGGAAAGTTGGCGAAGTCAGAGGCCGAAGATCGTCTTCGATACTTGGATGGCTCCGACGACGACATCTCCGTCTCGTTTGAGGCCGAGCTTGATGAGAAATATCAAACGCTCATTCTCATGGATCGCAAATACATACGAAGAAAGTAGTCGTGCGTGCGTCGAAGGACGTGAGACCGATAGTAGGTCATGCTCCGCATGACGGAAACAAAACGATGTCGCGCGAATAACGACCTACAGCCGAATTCATTCACTCAACTTCTGTCTCGCGATGACATGTAGGAACGCTCCAAATCCGGCAATCAATGCGGGTGCTAGCGCGTAAAAGGTGACGTAGAACCCCAAGAGCGTCACGCCTCCTCGGATCGATCCAGCACCGAGCATGCTGAAATAGATCGAAAACAAAAGCGAATGGACAACCACCGCTACGACACCCTGATGACCCGAAATAATGCGTGAGACAAATCGCGGGACGACTAACGCGATGCCCATCGCCAGGATGACAAAAAAACATGCGATGGGAAGCAACCCCATCAACAAGTCACGTACCGTTGTGGAAAAGGGCATCGACAAGACCAGATCACAGTAGATTGCATTGCAAATCGGCGCGATCAATGACATTGTCAATCCAATGAGCGCCGCTTCCAAATACGTGCGTGGGGTCCTGTAGACTGGCGATGCGACGGTAACCGCATCAGTTTGCGTCGGATGATAAGGGTTCATGCGATCAGCATCACTTAATCGCCGCATTGCGTCTCACGCGTAGCTGGAATGTGATGAAAAGAACTCACTCATTCTCCAATGATCACGATTGATCGATAGCTCATACAGATCGTCGCAAACAAAATCGCCATCACCAAATAGATCAACGGCGACACGATACAGCCTAATGTGATTCGTCGACTTGCCGGCTCAAAACCCGTCAAAAAAACAGGAGTCATCGTCACGGCAATGCCATAGGTCGGCAGGAGTAAAGCGAGCAGATCGGGGTTCAGCGCTACCGCTCGCACGACAGCACAAAACACAACGATAAGCGTGACAAACACGATCAACGCCAGAAGTGAAAAGCGACTCGGCCGTTCGGTTTTCACAATAAAAGCTCCGGATGTCCGGGCGGTCCTTCGCAAACCGCGATCGTAGCGGAGAAATGTAATTCACACTGATCATGACGATTCTTTGTAGGTCATGCTCCGCATGACGACGTGTTCTGTTTTCGTCATGCGCTGAGTACAAGTACGATCGATACGCTTGATCGCCCTTATGCTACCGCGAAGCGGTTCAACAACAAAGCTCGGGGTCGCGCAGCGCACCCCGAGTTGTGATCGTCACCGCGCCCATGCGTTTGACAGCTCCGCTCGATCGACGTCTTGCCGCAGGTGCTTATCAAAGAGTGACCTCGTCGCCACACGCAATGCGTCACCGTCCGATCTTTCAGCAGGCTCACCACCTATCGCTAAGCGGCACAAGCATAGAGATACGATCAGGAAAGAGGCAGCTACTTTCATGGCACGGATTCTAACCGATCAAGCCCATCGTCGCCGATCGTAGCGTCTCCATCCGCAAGCCCATCGTCGCCGATCGCTCCGCCGATCGTAGCGTTCCGGTCTGTCGTCATGCGGAGCATGACCTACGCGCCGGGGCGTTCAAGATCAAAGTCTCGGATCGCTCATCGCACAAGGGATGGCAAACGCGGGTTGTGGCACCCCGTTGGGGTGCATTTATGCGGTGACGATCACAACTCGGGGTGCGCTGCGCGACCCCGAGCTTTGTTGTTGGACCGCTTCGCGGTCGTACTCGTTACTCGTACTCAGCTAAGCGGTACTCGTGCTCGTAACGCCAGGGTAAACCGATAGACGTACTACGACATAGTCGCCGATCGCTCCGCCGATCGTAGCGTCTTCATCCGCACCGATCAGCAGAGCAATCGTCGAAACTTAGCGACATGCTGTCTCATCCGTTACGTTCCCATGCGGAGCATGACCTACGGATCCTCTCTTTGAATCCAGCATGATTGGTGTGGAATCATGCCGATGTGTGGGTAATAGTTCTCCGCCGCCGGTGCGGCCAAGAGAATCAGAGTCGTTGATTTTCCCGCCGAGTCGTGAGTGAAATCGATTAATTGCTTGCCTATCCCACGTCGTTGAAATGCCACGTCCACGGCTAGGTCCGACAGGTATGTGCAATAGTGATAATCCGTGATCGACCGTGCGACACCGATCAACAATCCAACCGAGTTTCGAGCCGTCGCGATCAAGTCAGCATGTTTGAGCATGCCGGCGATAACCCCCGCATCATCGACCGGTCGACGCTGAGCGAGTGTTGATCGCTCGAGAACATCAATGAACTCGGAGGGTGTCAGATCCGATTCCAATTGGATCCGAATTTCGTCTGGTTCGTTACCGGCTGAGTTGTGTTCCATGCTGCTTGCGACACCAGAAGAAGCTCTTAGGTTCATGCTCTACGCGAGAGGAATCGCTTGGCCTCAACGGAGGTCATTCGAGCGATCCTGACGAGTCTCTAGCCAAACGAGCTCCCGGCACTGCGATTCGAGCATGGACTTGAGCTGAATAACTCGGAGCTGTTGAGATCTGATGCGCTGCCTATCTCGTCGCTCGGAACCCGGGAGCCTCAACACAAAGCCTAGCGGAGGATTATCTAGCTGTTTCGCTTCTTGGTTCAATGCCGTCAGTTGCTCCCTTAGCAATGGTATCGACTGACGAAGTTGGCTTACCCTCGGATCGACAGTGGGAGCATGACACCAGCGTTCAAACCACACGCCTGAAGCAAAAGAAAGCGTGAACCCCAACAGCGTTAAAACGGAAACCTGATTCCAACGCCAGCGCAGAGATGATTTGCTCATAACGGACTCCCTTCTGTGAATTGCGTATTTGGTTATCCCGTGACGAAACCGCCACGAGCCGTCTCGCCTTGGACGTCGGACTTCATGATTCAATAGAGACTCACTCTTCCTGTTTTCTCTTCACGGGTGGATCTTCAAGATGGGCGATTCCACAGGTCTCCACTAACCAAGTGTTTGCGGCGTCATCATACCGCGATCCATTATGTGACAACAAAGCGAAGAATCTGGTGTTTATTCGATCGAACGGATCGCGGGCGAGGAGGTTTCCGGGGTACGCGAAACGTTCCAAGGCATGCATACGTTGCCTCTTGGATCGTGGGTATGCTCCATCCGTGAGGACCGCCATTGCTTCTCGAATCACGTCCGCAACATCGTTCAATCCAGCCCGCTCACACCATTCAATCATCTCAGGAGCAAAGACTCCGGTACTGTTATAAAAGAACTGATGAAATCCACCGTTCTCAATATCAGACTTACCGTAATTCATGCAGCATAAGAGCTGAATGTCCCTGGGAACTTCGGACAAAGAAGGATCGTAGCCCTCATCGGTCCAGCATTCGTAAGGATAAACTTCGTGCTTATGCCGCCAGGCGTCGTAAAACGGGACCGTGTAGTCACCAAACGACAGAGCACCAACATCCGCGTTCGGGTCTCGCCTAATGCCTCGGTCCCTCAGCGCCCAGCCGCCGACAACAACAAGGCCGCAGAGTAGCAAAAAGGATGTGTGTTGCTTCACGTTGTCGTCGCCCCACGCGCGTTACCTGTTCTGGCTTTCTTTCCGTCGGCGGAACAGAGCATGCTGCACGCATCCTGCCGAAAACGCCCAAGGCAGCGTGATAAACGTCAGTGCCGTGCCTGCCGCACCTATCCAAGCGATCGCGGACTGCATGGCGGGTAGATCCGAGTCTCGGATACGTCGCTGGTACCGTGTATTCTGATCGTAGAACACAGGAGTCACCAGGATAACGACCAACATTGACCAAAGCGTCCCATGACGAAACCCACGCTTGAAGCCATGCCAACGTGACAACGGCTGCGCCGCATGAAGTTCATCAGCAGGTTGCGGCGGAGCTTCGTAAGGATTCGACTGCTGCATAAAACCGTGAGTGCTCGAACGTGGGTCTCAGTTGGATGACACTTCGGGATCAAAAAGACAACAGTGACGAGTCCATTCCTATTCTGCCCAATATTCGATCTCGATTTCTTCGGTGAAGCGCATATCGCGTTCGATCTCGTCCGCTTTCATCCCAGCTTCAATGCCCGGGTCGATCACGGTCTGCGCGGATCTTTGGGTGGTTGATTCGGAATCGCCGCAACCACTTAGTAAAAAGCAAACGACAATCGGCATGGTGATGAAGGCAGCGCAACGCACGGGTCACCTGATCTAACCAAGACTCTCTGCAAACGACGAAGAAACCCCGCGTCTCTTCGAATTCACGCAGCCGAAGCTCGAGAACCACAGACACCAATTTGAGACAAAAACGTGTTGGATACCAGTTGAATACGGCACCAATGGATCGATTTTTCGGTCTTATTCTCGGTTGTCATTTGGCGTCGTATTGAAATGACACTGGGACATCCTGCCTTGTACCTGGCGTGATTTGCACAGTGGCATTGAGCGACCGATCTCGCTGCTTCTTCGTTGAAATTCTCGTTAAATCGTCCACTTATTGCGTATGAGATGTCCGATTCGCCTAGATTCGGTACGGCGAATGCAGGCGGCGAATGCATACGGCGAACACACGCGTGGGCCAGCAACGAAAATGGCCGTACGCCGAGTCGCTCGACCACGTCGTCATACACAAAACTTTCCCGGAGAATTTGGCATGCGTTTCCATTGGTGCTTCGTCGTTATTGCCGTCCTGATCGTATCACTCTCCACAGAATCCACGGTTTGTGCGCAAGCGGCCGCTGGACAGTCCTCACGTCCAGAGGGCGAACCGTTTTTCTTGAAAATCGATGAATACAAAATCGGTGATACGCTTAGGCAAACGAAGACCTCAAGTGAGATACTCGAACAGTTGCTGAAAAAAGACGTTGTTCCAGCACGCACATTTCACGTTCGTTCGTACGACGAAACGGAGGCTTTTGTACAAGTAGGCGAACGTATTGCCATCGGAGACAAGCCGAAGGATAAGACCGAGTTCTTAGAGGTTGGAACCATTATTCGACTGCGTGCCAAAATCACCGATGAGAAAGTAGTCGTTGATTTTGACTACACTGCACTCAAACTCGCAGAGAGCGATACGGAGAATGCCGCAGTGCGTTTGAATGAAACGACATTGCAGACGGTAACCGAAATGAAAATCGGCGAGCCCGTTTTGCTGGGAGGCGCCAACGCCAAGAACGGTTTCTATCTCGTGGCGACTATCTCTAAGAATCAAGAAAAGTAAAACGAAAACGGAAAACCACACGAGTGAAGAATAGCTCCCTTGCGCGGGTTCAATCCAGGGAGCGTTCCAGAGCGCGGACGAGTCGAATTCGGATGAATTGACTTATTCTTCAGCGATCGTGCCGATCGTTGATTCCCGAATCTGCTGTTGTTCGTGATATCGAATGCCACGCTGATGACCCGAGTACGAATAGAGTATGCAGAGCACAGTGGCCACCATGGCGACATTTCGATAAGCATGCTGCCGCACGAAGACCCCAGGAACAAGCAGAATCGCGGACAACGCGAACCACCCGCATTCTGCTCCGGGATAAAACGTTATCGCCGATCCACAGATCGCGTGGCCGAGACCAAGCCAGAACGACGTCTTGGCGAAACCCACAATCAAGCTGGACCAAGCCGTTGTCGATTCGACGGTTGTTTCCGTTTGCGCCGGCGATTCGTAGGGATTCCCAACCTCATTCATGTCAGTGCATCGCAGAGTGGCGTCCGTCGGTTAGCACGGCAAGAATTTGCTTCGTCGTGAATGAAATAGACGGTGTCCGCAACAAAAATCGCCTACGTTTTCGTGCGGCCAACGTAAATCTTGATACGGACTTGCCAGGTGATGCGGAGTGAACGCCGAACACATCCACTCTCACTGAGCCAGGATTAGGAACGCGCAATCATCAGATACTCGTCACGATCAAACGCCGGTGGTTCAGCGTGAAAATCGATGCCGAGTTCCCGGGTAATGGGAAAATCGAAAAGCGGCCCAATCTCTTCCTGTTCCGTCGCGATCGATTCCTCGATACTCGAATTCCGATCTTCTGCTGCGTCAGCCAGGACTGGTTTCGTCGGTGGTATCAGAAAATGCCCGACAGCGATTCCGATGACCAGACATCCGATTCCAAATGCACAAGTCGCTGTCAATCGAATTCGAAGTTGCTTTTCGTTGTGCTTTTTAGTCATGACCAAGAGAGGCTAGGTTTGGGGATCTCGTGCTCAGGAACGTTGTTGACGTTAGCAACCTATCCGTTCCAGAGGCAAGATTGAAAGAAAAACGGCACATCTAGCCGCAGCGTGCACCGAGTTAACATCTGCTTGGTCTCCGTGAACTCGGAGCACTCTGTGGCCACCATCAGCTTGAGAAGTTTGGGCCCGGAATCTAACGGAGAAATCTCCCGCGGCGTCGGCCCGACAAAAAGATAGCGACCATCAAGATCATTGAGATGAACCCACTCACGACGGCCATCAGAAATCCTTGGGCTCGCATTCCCGTGAGGATCGCAACGGAAAACGGAAGCAGCAGTGTCGCCGCACAAGCAATCAGCTGACGCCGCCTCACGGTTTCATCGATTGGCCAATCTCGAGATCGTATGCGATAGATCAAACCACCGACCGGAAAGCTAAGGATGATGATCAGATACCCGATCGCATTTGGGTCATCCCTAACGTGAATGGACCGAGGAACAATAAGAGGAATGGCCAAGACAGCTCCAGCGATCCCGGCAACGGCAAAATACATCGTCGGTCCACGATAATTCGAAGACCGCAACGGCAACGATTCGAGCTGGGTAACCTCGTTCGGCGTCACGTAGGGATTTGTATCTCGCTCCATTCAATACTTGTCACTTGTATAGGGTTGAATCTCGTCCCACGACTGGAGAGGTGTTGTAAATCGAAACGATATCGAGGCCACAAAGGCTCACCGATCCAGAACCAACTCCGTGCCCGTGAACTCGAAGCACGTTACCGTCTACTTAAACTTTCAGATGAGGGTTTTGTGACGTGCGAAGCGATTAGCGTCGAACACGTCGCAACCAAAACTGTCAACGCGCAGCGAAACACGTCCCTATCAATATCGCCCAGTTGCGGCACGATCACCGTATACGTCGTCGTAGCTGACCCAGGACGCGGAAGGTCAACCCGATAGCTCATTTCGTCGGGAAGGATCGCTTGCTGGTAAATGTCAGCAAGGTACGTAGACAACGCGTACGATCCGGTGGTGTCAAAGACAAGAAAAGCAATGCCTGAGAGCGCGAAGGCAGCATGCAGACGTTGCCGTTGCCCCGTTGTAAACACTGCCATTGCCGCGGAGAAACAGAGCGCCGAACACGTTACCAACATCAGGCAAGCCACCGCGATGTGGCTCTTCGTCAAAAACCAAGCGCACATCATGGCGAGATACATCGTCCAGACGAGCATTGACTTTATATTGTAGTTCGCCATGGGAACCGAGGACGTTTTTTGATTGACTGATGAATACAGCGTATCGATCGAACGTAACAACAGAATGCCCGATCCATCAAGCCACTGACACCAACGGGATTGGATCAGCTCAGCATTGGCAACCTTGGGTCACGAATTGGCTTTCCAGATCGACGTCCTTCGATTGACAAATTCTCGATCAACGGTTTACTGGCAATATGTCAAAAGCCGCAACATCTCCACTGATTCTGTTTTCTGGGCTGGCCGCCGATGCGAACATCTTTGTTCATCAAAAAACTGAGTTTCCAGAACTGATCGTTCCTGAGTGGCCAATCCCGACAAGCGACGAGTCACTCGAAGAATACGCAGCACGACTTGCCGGTCAACTGCGGTCACGCAATCCTTGCGTCATCGGTGGTGCGTCGTTCGGTGGAATCGTTGCCCAGCACGTTGCGCATCACTTGCAGCCTCTGGCCGTTGTTTTGATCGGAAGCGTACGAGCTCCATCCGAACTACCTGTCTGCGCACGGATGGCTCGACCGATGCGTTTCCTTGTACCGATCATTCCCGTACGATTGTTGCAATGTTTGATCCGTCCACTGACGACTCGTTTCGCACGTAATCTGACGCCCCATCTTTCTGGCCTCGCAAAGCAATTCTGCACCTGCCACCCACAAGTGTTTAAATGGTCGCTACTGCGAATCCTCGACTGGCGTTCGGTCCCCACATTTGCTTGCCCAGTCTTTCATGTCCATGGGGATCGCGATTACGTGTTACCATCCAAGCGAACCCAACCGGATCGGCTCATTCATGGAGGAGGTCACGTCATTTCGTTGACCCATCCCGCCGAAGTCAACGAGTCCATCCGAGATGTCCTCAACCAATTGAGTGACGCAAGTGTCACCCATGCCGTAGACGAGAGTTAATAGCACACAACGAAGAATCCATTCGGGAGGCACCAGTGAAATTCATCACTCAGATTCGAAATCCAGCGAACGGCCAATCGGTCGACGTGATGCAATATGAAAGCTTGATCCCGAATGAGCGTTCGGCGGCGTTTCCATCGATTCGCTTACACAGACAAGGCGATTCGATTGGGCATTTGCATGGTGAATGTCGCGATGCTGTGGACCAAGCTGAGAAACGATCAGGCGAGTCCGACTGGGAGTTCCTTGCTGTAATCCGGACGAGCCCCGAGACGAATCCGTTTCGCGACTACCTGCCACCAGGTCAGTTCATCCTTTTGCACCGCCCCGAGATGGAAGACTGGGGCTACGATTCAACATCGAAAGACTGTTGGTCTTTGACATTTCAACCCGAAACAGATGAACAGAGTCGTGTTGAGCGCAACGACAACAGCGTCGATCTTTGCATTGCCCCTTCTGGTGATGACTCAAGCAATTCGCAGGAACCGGCTCACTACCTTGGAGGCGAGCCACAGTGGATTCAGCTCGACAGTCGTCCGATGATGACGCTTGCCTCAAATCTCTTTGGCGTCAACGAAGTCACACGTTCGATTCTCGAGGAGTGCGGGATTGACCCTTTGCAATTGGCGTCATCACCTCAACACCATATCGACGCCGCTCGCAAACTCGATGCGAACAACATCGATCCCAGCAGATTCCATCCTGTCGTCAGCGAATGGCGATTGCTGTTTCAAATTGATAGCGACGAGTCAACCGGTCTGAACTGGGGAGACGCCGGAAGGCTGTTTGTTTTCATCCCCGAATCGTCCCTCGTCGAACGCGACTTTGCCAAGGCCTGGTGTTGGATTCAGTCCCATTAGGCTTCGCACGCAAGGGTAGGTCATGCTCCGCATGACGACAGAACAGAACGCTACGATCGGCGGAGCGATCGGCGACGATGTCATCGATTGGTTATCGTCTTGCCCTGGCGATGACGAGTACGAGTACCGCTGCGCTGAGTACGAGTACGATCGAGACGCTTGATAGCTCTTGTGCTACCGCGAAGCACCCCGAGTTGTGACCGTCACCGCGTAAATGCACACCAACGGGGTGCCACAATCCGCGTTTGCCATTCCTTGCTGAGGATCGACCTGATATCAGCCTTTCACTCCTTACCCAGCATTCTTTAGCATCTCCGTGCCTCAAAGCGGATCTACGCAGCCAAAGCCTATGCACGTCACGTTGAGCTATTTCAATGGAAATGATTGCAGACCGGAAAAAGACCGAAATCGTAGCTACGGCTCTTCGAACGGCATGCTTCGTTGTTCTTGGCTTCTGCTTTGTATCAGATTCCGCGGGATTCCAGTCTGACGAAACGGAAGATCTGCAAGCGTATTTCTCCGAGATTGCGCAGGCAGTAAGCAAGCTCCGTTCCCAACCGACTCACATGACAGCGGTCACAGCCGTCGAATTGAATCAGCTGATCGATGAAGTACCGATTGACATTTGGGTGGACACACCTTCGTTAGCGGAAGAACTTCTTAGCAGGATTAAATTCTCCCGATCCGATGCAAAACGACTGCTGTCACATTCAGATCCGATCGTTGTGCTCGCAACGGTTTCGTTGATTTCTAGGTTCGGAAAGGGTGGTGCGAAATTCCTGCGAATCGTCAGTGAGACCATCGACAACGCAACCACGCAGGATGACGTCAAGCATGCCGCGATCATGTGTGCCTTGCTCATTTCGAACGAGAATTCGCAAGTGCTGACAGAAGAACGCATCGAATGTCTATTTGATGGCGGTCTCGACGCTCGATCCGTAGACGAGATAGCTAGAGACGAGATCACATTCGGGATCACATTCGAAGCAACTTGGGTCATTCAAATGCTGAAGATGTCCGGGCACACGAAATCACACTTAGAGTTATTCGGAAAGATTGCACGAACGGGAAACTTCCGTGCGCGGGTACGGTCTATCTGTATTCTCGGAGAACTTGGCTATGAAGCAGAGCCAGCGAAGCACGTCTTGAAAAAGATCGTCTCCTTGAGAGAAGAAACGATTAGCGAGCTTGCTGGACTCGCACTCGTGGTGGTAACGAATGGTCCCGATGAAATTGAAAGTGTGTGCTTGCAACTCAATTTGGATGCCAAAGAACGCAAAACATTCGAGGAGAAATGCCACGATTCGCTGCGGCAGATCAAAGAAGAAGATGATGATTTAAGCAGTCTTCTCCGTGATGAGCCTCTCTGGTTCCATGCACGGCTCAAAGCAGGTCGCGGCTACGAAAAGAGGCTCCTGCTCCGGTGTCTTGTGAAGGCACCCAAATTCGAGCATCAATCCATTTTCATCTCGGAATTAGAACGTTTGGCTTTGGATCCTGACCCAGTAACAAGGACTCTTGCAAAACAAGCGCTTGTGATCCATGCAAAAAAGCCAGCGGCCTCATGTGCCTGGCATTCGCGCCGACGATGGAAGGCATGCTCCGCATGCCGAAAGGTGATGCCCTACCTTGCTCGGCATGCAGAGCATTTCCCACATCGTTTCGGCATGCGGAGCATGCCCTACCGTGCGGAGCATTCCCGCGTAAGCGATGCCAGAGGGCGACGAGTCCCCCTCGCTCGAAACCTGCGGCATCGTCTACGATCGGTCCGTCCTGACGGACGCGGCAGAAGCTCATCCGGGCCCGCAAGAATCGCCTGCACAGGACTCGCTTATTATGGTCTGGCGGAATCAACCGTCAGCTGCTAAAAATCTCGCTCCGAACCAGCGCGAAGGGCTCTGTGTCTGTCGTGCGTCGAAAGAGCGTTCACAACAATCGGCCGTCTTGACAGTAGCATTCTGTGTTTTACCCTGTCGAAAGCGTTAACGTTTCTTTTATCGGGGCGTAGCTCAGCCTGGCTAGAGCGCCTGCTTTGGGAGCAGGAGGTCGCACGTTCGAATCGTGTCGCCCCGACTCACAAACCCCGTTTTTGACGGGGTTTTTTTATGCGCCATGTGTCGGCCCGAAAAAACTGCTGTTCGGCCGCAAATTCATGGGTTGGAAACACACGGGCGATTGGAGTGTGCGAGCAATTTCTTCGCGACGCACGCTCTACAGATTGGCAATCGCCACTTCGATGACAACCGAAATCCCGATACCGGCGAGATTTAGCAGGAGCGCGCGTTTGTAACGTCGACGCCAGTAAAACCAGGAGGCAACGATCCACGCCACGCCGCACATTGGAAAGGGGATCGCCGACAGCACGAGCCTGACTTCCCTAACCGTAAGTGATCGACCGGTAGCGTCGTCAAATATTGAAGCGATGACGATCAATCCGATGAAGAATAGAGCCAATCCGAATGACCCCGATAGGAGAACAGGTATTAAACGCCAAACGACCGATCGCGACCGCGGCGCTGTTACTGGCTCCGATGAGTGAACTGGGGCTTCGTAGGGGTTGATGATTTCAACCATACAAGCACGGGAATTCCCTATTCATGGAAAGGACGAAGGAATGCCGATTCAACAGAATCCGACTAGACAAATCCGTATTCCCAAGATCCTACCATTGATTCACCGCAGCCAGAGCGACAAATCCACTCGGCCGGTTGTACGTTGAAAAAATGATCTGATGCCAGACGTCGCAATAACGCTAACTGAAGACCATGCATTGGTCCTCTTCGAGTTCCTTGGACGATTTGCCGCGACCGGTTTGCTTGGAACAGAAGACCAAGCCGAGCAGCGGGCGCTGAGAGACATGCATTCGCTTCTGGAAGATCAGCTCGGTTCGTTATTCGATCACAAGTCATTGATTGACGCTCGCGATTCGCTGCGCGATGACAGAGGCACAGACGCTGCCTCGGAGCAGATCTCCGGCCAATTGGCGTTTTGGCTGCACCCAGACTCGCTCGCATTCCTGGCAGACGAGTGGAGGAAACTTCCGCCAGACCTTCCCGCGGAAGACAGAAAGAGATGGGGAGAGATTGCGTTTCGTGTGATGTCCGCACTCCATAAATCAGGGATCACCTACACGGCGAAACCATCTGGACATGGATATCAATTACGTGAACCACCAAGTGACACAGCCGATTCCTGACGTCAGATACCGTCAAGACTTGTGGGTTCCGCGTAGTCACGGCGGCGCGTTGAATCGACTGGCGAGAATTGCGATGCAATCGCACGTCGGGCAATCAGCAGAGGCGCAGCTTCGATCCTTCGCTTACTTCGTTCGGTGAATCCTACCCATGATCGTTCGTTTCGGGATCATCGTCCACTCGAAAACTCACTGGCGTTCGTTTTGATCGGTGGACTCGCAACTCAAAGACATCGGGACGGGCGTAATGCCCGACCACGTCTAAGTCAAACTTTCCTCGCGAGATGTCATTCAGATCTAAATCACAAATCAATAGTTCCTCTTGACCCCAAACGGGGCCCGCCAGGGCATCTCCGAATGGTGAGTAAATTGCTGATCCTCCGCGGCTAACGATGTCGGGCATGTCGGCAAGCTCCGCTCGGTTCGACAAACTCGACGGGTAGTCTTCGCGACGAACCCACTGGTTGCATCCGAGCACGAAACATCTGCCTTCGCAAGCGATGTGCTGGAGCGTGGCCTGCCAAGAGTCGCGAGCGTCAGCAGTTGGTGCCAAGTACAGTTCAACACCTTGCGCATAGATCGCCGTCCGGGCCAATGGCATGTAGTTTTCCCAACAAATCAACCCACCAACGCGGCCGAACGGTGTTTGAAGAACGGTTAGAGTGCTTCCATCACCCTCGCCCCACATCAGCCGTTCCGTTCCTGTCGGCCGCAGCTTGCGATGATGCAAAACGAGTTCGCCACGATCATTGAAAACGAGTAGCGAACAAAAGAGCGTGCCGTGTTGCTCGCGCGACCGCTCCACCACACCGACGGCAACGTAAATCGACGCTTCGCGCGCCGCAGCCGCCATAATGCTGGTTGCTTCGCCGGGAACTTCGACGGCCGTGTCCCAGAGCAACTGAAAGTCCTCGCGACCTATCGGTGAACGCGAACCGACGACCGTGCCGAACCCTAACCCGCGCGGATACGCGGGCACAAAGGCTTCCGGCAACAACACCAACCGAGCGTGCTGCTGGCCAGCGGCGACCGCAAGCTCAGCGACTTTCCGTGCCGATGCAATGGGATCAAACATGACAGGCGTCGCCTGTGCGACAGCAACTCTCACCGGCTCGCGTTTCATCACTCACATTCTCCTCGCAAAATGATCAGCTTAGTCCATGCTCTGCCATCGGTCGACGACATGACGTACTGAGCTCGGGACCGCACGGGTCCGGCCTCGCCGAAAGGCCCCACGAGAGGTGAATTGAAGACGCCGATACTCAATACTCCATCGATTCAACATCAACTGATGCATCTCGACCGATCAACGACACGGTCATTTAAACGCTGAGTCCAGCGTGACGTTGAGCCTATCCCGAATCAAAGCGTACTCGGCGCGATCGCGATCGACTTTCGGTACACTTAGGCGGTCGACGAGACCGGTCCGCTGAGACTGTTTCATTCCTTCGGTCGCCCTCACGCGGATGGTCTCGGATCTCATACAGGTACCCAACATGATGCACGCCACTCTGACAACCTTTCCGCTCATCCTCGGTATCGCCACGTCCGTCGTCGTCGCACCCGTTGCTGCGCAGGAAGCTTCGGAGTTAAGACAGTCGATTGAGACGGACTACGAAAGTCATCTTTGGCCTCTCTTCGATCATTGGCATCGCAACCCAGAGTTGTCACTCGCCGAAACGGAAACAGCTGCTCGGCTGGCTCGTGAACTACGCGAGGCAGGTTGTAAGGTCCGCGAAGGCGTTGGCGGAACGGGTATTGTCGCTTTACTAGAGAACGGACCGGGTCCGATGGTGATGATGCGGGCCGACATGGACGGACTGCCAGTCGAAGAAAAGTCGGGGCTAACAAACGCATCGACGGCAAAACAAGTGAGCCCGATTACGGGCCAGTTAGTCCCGGTGATGCACGCATGTGGACACGACGTCCACATCACAGCGCTCGTTGGTACGGCCCGTCAGATGGCGTCTCGCAAAGACGAGTGGTCTGGAACACTCATGCTGATCGGACAACCGGCGGAAGAACGCGTGATGGGTGCTCGCGCGATGATGGAGGACAATCTTTGGATGCGGTTTGGCAAACCTGATTATGCTCTCGCGTTTCACGTGTGGTGCGGCGGAGAAGCCGGCAAGCTAGCCGTTTCCGACGGCAGCCCTTACGCAGGCGCCGATGCGGTCGACATCATCATCCATGGAGTCGGTGCGCACGGCGCGTCTCCGCACCGCGGCAAGGATCCCATCGTTTTGGGCGCACAAATTGTCCTGGCACTCCAGACGCTCGTGTCTCGTGAATTACCGCCGCGCGATCCGGGAGTGGTGACAGTAGGTTCGTTTCACGCCGGCACCAAGCACAACATCATCTCGGATCGAGCCGTGCTGCAATTGACCGTTCGCAACACGAGTCTTGAAACGCGCGCACTCCTTCTGGATGGAATCAAGCGTATCGCTGTCAATTTGGGCCGCGCCGCTGGACTGCCCGAAGACAAGCTACCGGAAGTGAAACTATCCGAATCGACGCCACCAACGATCAACGATGGTGAGCTTGCTCGAAGACTTCGCACCGCATGGACAGACGGTATGGGTTCAAACGTGATGATGGATGATGCGTTTGTCGCCAAGCATCGGAAAGGAATGGGAGCCGAAGACTTTCCCTATTTCACGACCGACCCGCCGATACCGAGCGTTTACTTCACAGTCGGTGGAACTCCAAAGGCAGATATCGAGGCTGAAGAGGCCGGCGGCGCTCAGGTGCCCTCACACCATTCACCGTTTTTCAAAATCTCACCGGAGCCGTCCATCAAAACGGGCGTCGAGGCAACCGTGTTAGCGCTCTTGGATTTAATGAAACGCAGTTAGAAGCTTGCCAATCCTTGTTGAAGATCGATACATCGAGCGATGGACGCACGAGTAGGTCATGCTCCGCATGACGACAAAACGGAACGCTACGATCGGCGGAGCGATCGGCGACTATGTCATCGATTGGTTATCGTCATGCCCTGGCGATGACGAGTACGAGTACCGCTGCGCTGAGTACGAGTACGATCGAGATGCTTGATAGCTCTTGCACTACCGCGAAGCGGTTGTACAACAAAGCTCGGGGTCGCGCAGCGCACCCCGAGTTGTGATCTTCACCGCGAAAACGCACCCCAACGGGGTGCCACTATCCGCGTTTGCCAATCCTTGTTGACGATCGATACGTGACATCGAGCGATGGATGAACGAGTAGGTCATGCTCCGCATGACGACAGAACGGAACGCTACGATCGGCGGAGCGATCGGCGACTATGTCATCGATTGGTTATCGTCATGCCCTGGC
>JBCDEM010000009.1:0-262762 GCA_039179795.1 Planctomycetota bacterium
ACCAAGGAGGGCTTTATATTTATCGCCCAGGAGGGCGAAAAACTTGACTTTCATCAAGCCTGAGTGGGTATAAGAAATCCAGCCCACTCATGCAAAGAGCAGCTTGCGCGCCGATAGAATTACGACAGTGCCATTCGTGTCCGACACCTTATGCGCTCCCTGTCCGACACCCTATGCGCTCCCCTTGCCACGTCGATCATTAAACGCAGAGAACGCAAAGCCGCAGAGGAATCGTTCCATTGGGTCCGTCAATCGGCTCCAAATCGTGTGCCAACGTTTTTGTACCGCACGCAAGTGAATGCCGCAACAGATGCGATGATGATGGAACAGTGTTCTCGGAGGATGCTCTTCATTAGAAGGTAGTCGAAAACTGAACTGGTTTTCTCTCGCGACATGTTCTCATACACCCAAGCTGCAACATCGTATTGCAGTAGGTTCACACTTCGGAAAATAGCTGCAAAGACAGCAAAAGTCAGGAATGATATGCGCACTGCTTTGATTGAACACGTTCCCGCGACGATGAATGAAGATGCACAAATTGTCACAGATACGATAGGTACAGTCGTGCACCAAAACTTGGGGTAAGCTACCGATAAGCAGATAAGAAGTCCGTAAGCACCTGACAGAACCGCTAAGAGAGCTTCGACGTTCGCACGTTGCATCCAACTCTTCGCGATTGTGTTGGAGGCAGTTGCTGAAGCCAGAACGGATGCGAGGAACGACCAAACCAGAACAAGTAGAGGCTCTAGAAGCGAATGGAATTCATAGGAGTCGCCGGTGCTCGAGAACTCTTCCCATAGAAGACGCGAAAGAACCACCGGGCAAACTTGAACGGTTTGTAAAAGCGTACCGAACACAGCAAACGCCAAGTACTCGGCCCGACGGCCGGATTTCGTCAGCGATAAAACAAACCCTCGCGCACATAAGAGATTCAGTGTCAAAGAGACAAACACTGTCGCGAGTTCGGTACTAACCCGCAGTGAAGCAAACAGCATCGACGAGTAAGCGGCCAAGACAAGAGTCTTTTTAAAGCTCATTTGCATCGAAAGCTACCATCGAGACAGTGTTCCGGGCGTTCCATGCATATTCATACGGTCGGGATCCACTTAGTTTAACAGCGTGCGCGCATCCGCTCTTTCCCTTCGAGCATCATCTGCATTGCCAACCACACCCTGGAGAAGATTCTAAGTGTTGTGATAAATGGGAGACGCCATTCGTTTTCCTCTGCGACTTTGCGACCTTTGCGTTTAATCCTTACCAGGTCGACCATTCAACGCAGCAGAGGCGCGGAGGAATCGTTACACAGGCCGTCATCAATCTTCTAGCATTCGGTGCCGCTTTAGCTTTTCTCGGAGCGTGCCACGATGGATTCCAAGCACTTTCGCCGCTGCGGCCCGATTGCCCTTCGTGTGTTCCAACGCGACTCGAAGAACGGACGGCTCGAACTCCGCCAACATCCTTTCATACAAGTCGTCGATATCAACTCCCGTCGCAAGCTGTGACTGGGCCCACGATTCAATCAACGGCAAAAGCGAAGATTCACTTTCGTCCGCCGCAGACGCACGCTCCTGCGCGGGTGGTAGATCGCTGACCGCGAGAGTTCGGCCTCTCGCAACCACCGACGCATGCTCAATGGCATTACGAAGTTCGCGCACATTTCCGAGCCAGCTGCGTGATTCAAGTTCTTCGCGCAAATCTCGATTGATCGTCCGCGCTGTGACCGGATAACGAAGACGCCGCAAAAAATAATCGCATAGCAACACGACGTCTTCAGGACGATCGCGAAGCGGTGGCAATTGGATCGAAACCGCAGACAAGCGATACAACAGATCTTCACGGAATGAACCTTGCGCCACAGCTTGCGCTAAATCACGATTGGTCGCTGCGATCACGCGGACGTCACACTTTCGCGGGCGAACATCTCCCACAGCCGTGAATTCGCCTTGTTCGATCACGCGTAACAACTTGACCTGAACGGACATGGGCAGGTCACCAATCTCATCCAACAAAACGGTTCCGCCGTCAGCCAACTCGAATAGCCCTTTGCGATGTTCGTTGGCGCCCGTGAATGCCCCCTTCACGTGCCCGAATAGCTCGCTCTCCACAACGGTATCACTGAACGCAACGGGAGAAACAGCGAGGTAAGCGTGTTGGCTTCGCAAGCTGTGTCGATGGATGGCCGCAGCAACAAGCTCTTTCCCGGTACCCGTTTCGCCGGTAACAAGGACGGACAAATCGCTCCCGGCAACCAAAGCAATCTGGCGAAAGATCTGCTGCATGGCAGGCGATTTCCCAACCAACAACGAAGCTTCCGCAGGATCTTCATCGACGGACGCTTCACTCGATCCACCTTGGTGACGCAGTGCTTTTTGGCAAGCCTGCGCGGCATCTTCCAATCGAAATGGTTTGGTCAAGTAGTCCGACGCACCGCCTTGGATCGCACGCACAGCCGTTTCCAAGTCACCAAATGCGGTCATGACAATGACCGGCGCGTCATTCGATGCATCGCGGAGCCGAGGCAACGCGGTCAGCCCGTCCTCGCCAGGCAATCGCACATCAAGGACGATTAAATCAACAGCGGTCTGCCCAACTGCCGCCATCCCGTCTTCCGCCGAAGAAGCAGTCAAGACGCGATACCCTTGATTGCCAAGCAGTTTTTCAAAGCCCCAGCAAATCGATGGTTCATCATCGATCACAAGAACGGTGCAAGGGGAATCACTCATGCTTGGGATGTGGGTGCCATGGAAGGAGACTCGATATCACTCACGGGAATCGTCAGTGTAAAACGGGTCGTGTCATTTTCTCGAGACCAGTTTACCTCGCCACCCAAACGTTGAGCAGCTCGCATCACGAGTGGCAGCCCCAACCCGAGACCTTCCGGTTTGGATGTGACAAAGGGCTCGAAGATATCTTGGGCAACGGAGTCCGGTGGACCCTTGCCATTATCGATCACTTCAAATTCTACAACGTCACCACGTGTCCGTTCCTCTGGATTCTCCTGCGCTGGATTCTCCTGCTCTGGATTCTCCTGAATCGACTTTCTGCGAACGAATATCTCAACCACTGTTGCTTCTTCCATGGCATTGATTGCGAGATTCGTCACTGCCGCGTGTAGTGTTGGGCCGTCAAGAACTTGCATCGTGTTCAGTGTCGGATCCAGAGTCCAACTCAGCGTGACACGCAGATGTTTTGCTGTGCCATCGATCGTACTACGAATGTCATCCAAACAGTTGTCGACTCGCTGGGGTTCATCGCGTTCCTGTTTACCCGATGCGACCAGCAGTAATCGCCGCACATGACTCTCCGTCTGTTCCAATTGAGACAATGCGACATTTAGCGACTCATCATCGTCATGGAATTGCTGCTGGTGCAGCTCGATGGCCATCCGAGCACCGGTAAGACTGTTTCGTAGCTGATGAGCCAATCCTCCCGCAACCTGGTGAAGCAACTTTTGGCCCTGCTGTCGATTCAACGTTTGCCACATCGATTCGAGTTGCATGCCCATTTGTGCGACTGCGCGGCCGAGCAGACCGATCTCGTCGCTGGTATCCGCTTGAAGCTGAACATCAAAATTGCCTAGCGCAATCTGATCAACCTTCGATTGAAGCCGAGCCAAACGACGAAGTAAACGGTTGGTTAAATAGACCGTGAAGAATGTCAGCAGGATCACGGTCGAAAGTCCCGTCACCAGGGGCAACAACGCCGCACGCAGACGCGTTGATTGAATTTGGTTCTCATCAAACAGAACCACGATCCGCAGATCTGCTTCGTCGGGTCGGCTGCGTCGAGCAAACGTTCGGTAGAGATAGCGCCGATCGTCCAATTCGATCGGTGCCAATCCGTCGCTTGCTTCCGTCACTTCCTGCGGGATGGTAGGCCCGAAAGACTCGATCGAGGACTCGAACACGATACCGATTGAATTGACCGCTATTAACTCCGTCTCGGTTAACTCCGCAACCGATTCCACCACCGTGCTGGTTACCAAGAAACTTGCCGGAGCCAGGTTTGATTCAATCGAATCGTACCGTGTCAGCGCTTGGCGTTTGGCCCATTGATCCCCGATCCAGTAGGAACCTAACGCCACTGCGACCGATGCCAATAGAGCAACGGTCAGCAGTGGTATCAGTAATCGAATCCGAAGAGATCGAAATCCGGATGGAGAAGAATCGCTCATCAATCGACACGACTACTCAGCCGACAGGTCCACACAAATGCACTCATTGTCATTCCGGATGAACACTTTCTTGTCTGCATAGGCAGGAGGGCACCAAACCACCTTTCGCCCAAATGCAACGTTGGTCGGTTCAATCACCTTGGCTCGGTCGATTTCTTTGTAACCCTCAGGCGTCAGATCGGCGATGATCAGCTCGCCCATTTCGTTGAACAACCAAAACAGATCTTCGTTCTGGACGATAAATGCCGTTCCCGTACCTTTGGGGCGTTTCGAACTGAGCGGCTCGTTGGACGACCATAACCGTTTGCCGGTCTTCAACTCCATGCACATCAGTTCGCCGCCTTGATGGAAACCGTACACATGATCTCCTTTCAAAAACGGCTGCACGTTAACAGGCGAAATAGCCGTTTTCACTTCATCGCGCCAAAGGACATCTGCCGACGGTGACTCCGTGCCCAATTCCAACAACAGGTTTTTATTGGAATAACCAGCAGCAAACAGCAAGTTGCCCGATCGAATCGGCGTCATGATGACGGACCCATTCGATGCTTCGTAGTCAACTGACCAATACGGCTTGCCCGTTTCCGGATTCACAGCCGCAATCGCATCCGGGTACAGCAAGATCAGCTGACGCACTCCAGCCGCCTCAAAGATCACCGGTGGCGAATACCCTTGTTCGGTCGACGTAAGCGTTTTCCAAATCTCTTCGCCGGTTGTCTTGTTGAACGCGACCGCATGACTGCCTTCGCCTCCGACGATGCAAATCAATTTGTCGCCGTCAATCAACGGGTGACTCGCGTAGCCCCACAGCGCCGACTTGGTTTTGTACTGGTCCTTTAAATCGCGTGACCAAACTATCTCGCCCGTCGCCGCTTTAAAACAGAACAGTTGTCCTTCGGCACCGAGCGTGTAGACCAGTCCACCTTCCACAGTCGGTGTGCACCGCGGACCCGCCGGGTAGCTGATTCCATAGGTCACGGGGTATTCGTGTTTCCAGATGACGCTGCCACTTTTGGCGTCCAAACACAGAACCCGTTCCGTACCGGTGAACTCGTCGCGACTGAAGTTTTCGATCTTGACGTTATCGGTCGTCACATAATCGGTAACGAAGACACGCTCTCCGACGACGGCGGGCCCCGCGTAGCCACCGGCAACCGGCGCACGCCAAAGAACTTTGGGGCCTGCCTCCGGGAATTTTTTCATCACGCCTGTTTCGCGCCACACGTTGTCGCGTTTTGGGCCCATCCATTGAGGCCAATCATCGGCTTGCAGGTTTACCGTCCAACTGACCAACAAGATGGCCGTCCACAATCCACGCATTGTCTATTCCTGTTTGGGAGAAATTACCTTCGCCGCTATGATACCCGGCAGAGACAATAAAATCGAAGCGAGTCGGCCGTTGGCAATCAAGCACGGGAAAAAGACACAGCGACGAACCGCAGCAAGTGTGCGTTTGAGCGAAGGAATTTCGAGAGACCCATGATCGGCCGATTGTTTTCCTGGTTCATGATTCGCTTGATTCGGTTCTACCAAATCGGAATCAGTCCGCTGATCGGCCCGTGTTGTCGATTCACGCCAACCTGTAGTCAGTATGCCATCGAAGTGATCCGAAAAGATGGCCCTATCAAGGGTGTCTACCGCGCGATTCGAAGAATTCTCCGATGCCACCCATGGAACCCCGGCGGTTACGACCCACCGTAACGGATTGCGATTGGCTAGCGCTACGATTGGAGACGATCACATTTCGGGGTGCGCTGCGCGACCCCGAGCTTTGTTGTTGAACCGCTTCGCGGTAGTACAAGACCGCACTGCGACATAGTCGCCGATCGCTCCGCCGATCGTAGCGTTCCGTTCTGTCGTCATGCGGAGCATGACCTACTTGGGCGATCGTCATGCGGAGCATGACCTACTTGGGACTATCGTCATGCGGAGCATGACCTACTTGCGGACGAGTTTCTTGATCGTTTCCAAAACCCTTCGAATCAGGCTTGCTGGTTTTGGGCGCGTTCGGGTGAACGAGTTGGTCGCGATCCAGAACGGCATCGTGGAATGGAATGAAGAATCCGTCAGCAACTCTGACTCTTCCTGCTCGGTGAATCGAGCCAGACGCGTCGTAAAGGGCTGGGACCTTGGCACGGGGCGTGGCCTCGGTGTCGAACGCGGACGGCGGCGACGCGACTTGGACCCGATAAAACTCAGCAGTAGCAGACCAGAAAAAATACCGAGCACCGGGCCGAAGCAAATCGCAAACTTGGCTGCATTCGCATCGACTTCACCTGGTCGAAACGACATCGCCAAACACAACAAAGTGGTCAGGATGATCATTCCGACGAGGATGAGAATTCTCACGGTAAATTGAGTTCGGCAGGAGAAACGAAAAAGCCGTTCGTGCACTCCCTTCAGTCTACCTCGGCCGGACACCGAAGAACCAGCCTAAATGGTCTCGGCTGATTCCAGACCTTGGTCTGCCGGTTCGTCGAGTTCGTCCTCTTCGTCGCGCTTGCCCAATTCATGATTGAGGATTTCAAGCAATGTCTGCAGGAATACGACGACCATCGGACCCACCAGAATTCCGATCGGGCCGAATACTTTCACACCCCCCAAAACACTTAACAACGCGAGCAAAGGATGCAGCGTTGAGCGACCGTGGAGTACAAACATTTTGATCACGTTGTCGATTGACGAGATGACTGTCGCTCCATAGATCGCCAGGATTAAGGCGGCGCCCCAGCGTTCTTCGACAACGCCCAGATAAATCGCACACGGCACCCACACCGAAGCAGCCCCCAAGAAAGGCACTAGCGCCATCACCGTTGTCAACAAGAACAGCAGGATCACCGAATCGAAGCCAAAAAACCAGAAGCTGATCGAAGCCAAGATTCCTTGCGCGATGGCACTGAGCGCACTGGCCAACACGACGGCACGACTGGTCCGATCAAACTCCAACAGCAGCCGTTCCTCATACGCGTCGTCTAGCGGGCTCAGTCGCATCAGCGAATGGATCATCGCCGGTCCGTCAACAAGGAAGAAGTAGAGCGCAATCACGAGCACGACCAACCCGATCACCGTTTGCAAAACGAAACTACCCGTTGCACTCGTCACGCTAACGAATCGCGGCTGCAAGATCTCGCGGCCTCGCACCAACAGGCCCTTAATATCTTCTGCGCTTGGATTAGCGATCAGGCGAACTTGGCTGTAGAAGGAACCGCCCAGCAGTGTTCGCATCCACGTTCGGATAGCGGCCGATGCGCTCAAACTCATGCGGTGAAACTGTTCTTCACTGGTCGCTTGGTTGATCACTTCATCCGAACTGTCCGAGCGCAGCTTGACCGCTGCGGCGAACTCTTCCAACTTGGTCTCTGCATCGGCTGCGGCGAGATCAGCTTCCGCTGGACCGGCGACCTCCTCTTGCAAGAACCGAACCAGTGCCAACGACTCTTCGATGCGAGCGAGGATCTGTTCGTCGGTGATCGTCGATTCGTCTTTCTCAGGCTGATCAAGATTGTCGGCCAATTCATCGATGCGACGAAACTGATCAGCCTTGGGTAGCGCGACGCCCAGCTGGTCACGTGCGTCATCCAGTGCTGCGGTCAAGTCCGCAAAGTCAACATGGCTAACCATGACGGTGAATTGGGTCGCCGCCACAGAAAGCAACAATGCGACCGGTAACAACACGACCATTAAAACTGTCGCTGTCGTCGCGAGCGCGGCCAAGCGATGACGGCCCTTCAAGCGCAAACCGAACCACTGGTGCACCGGTCGGAAGATCACGACCAACAATGCAGCTAAAAACAACGGCACAAAAAAGCCGGCCATCACTCGATAAAAGAGAGCGCCCACCGCGATGATCCCAACGATCAAGACGGCCACCGATACGACTCTGGCTAAGGACGGAAACTGCGTAAGCGTTCCCGTGAGTGTCTCCTGACTGGGAGCCGACTCGCCTGAATGCTCCGATTCATCAGCCAAACCCTTTTTCGATTTGGACGTGTTCGGTTTTGAGGAAGACTCTGACGGAGTCGATTCCGGTTTCGATGCTGACTTTGACTTGCGTCGACGTTTGGCCATTCCGAGATTCTTTCGGACAGATTCGAAGTGAATAAATCATGAGAGGCCAATTGTCGATGATCCAAGTTCGCTTTACTAGTGTTGAGTTGAAAGGTCGCCAAGTGCCGGACCGTTTTCTTGAGCGGCCGTTTTCTTGAGCGACCGTTTTTTTGAGCGGCCGGTTTTTTGAACTGGCAAAAACCGCAAGCTCGGCCCCTTCACGGCCCTTGTGTTAGCATATCCGTCTGCATGAACGAACTAACTCTTTCATTCGTGCTCAGCGAAGCAGCGCACGACCGCCAGCGCACGACCGCCGGCGTTCGACCGCCGCCTCCAATCATCAGTGTTCACCAACTGGCTCCAACCATCTGTGTTCGATCACTAATCCAGCGTCTCCCACCATTGGAGTTCGGAAACAACCAACACCATGTCCAATGAGATGAAACCCAAGGTCTTTCTGACTCGAGAACTCCCGCCGGCCAGCATGGCATTACTGCGTGAGCACGCAGAATTGAAGATGAACTCGGAAGACCGCGTTCTTGAGAAGTCGGAGATTATCGACGGCATCAAGGGAGTCGACGGATTGCTGTGCCTGTTGACGGACACGATCGATGCGGAAGTGTTGGATGCGAATCCGAACTTAAACGTTGTTGCCAATTTTGCGGTGGGTTTCAACAACATCGATGTTGATGCGGCAACCGCACGAAAGATCCCAGTCACCAATACGCCCGGAGTGCTGACGGATTCAACCGCTGACATGGCTTGGGCATTGCTGATGGACGCCGCGCGTCGCGTTTCCGAAGGCGACCGATTCGTTCGCACTCGGACTTGGGGAGGATGGGGTCCGTTGCAACTACTTGGCGCCGATGTCACCGGAGCAACGCTCGGGCTGATCGGCATGGGCCGAATTGGTCGTGCGGTGGCAAAGCGAGCGGCAGGTTTCGAGATGAACGTCGTCTATTGGAATCGCCGAAGACTCGATCCCGAAGAAGAATCGGCTTTAGGTGTCGAGTATTGCGAATTCGATGACTTGCTCAGTCAAAGTGATTTCGTTTCCTTGCACGTTGCGTTGCACCCAGAAACAACACATCTGATCGATGCAACGGCTTTTGCAAAAATGAAATCGTCAGCCGTGCTCGTGAACACCGCGCGTGGTCCGGTCGTGGATGAGCAAGCCCTTGTTGCAGCGCTCAAGAGTGGTTCGATCGCCGCCGCCGGACTTGATGTCTACGAACACGAACCCGCGTTAGAGACGGAGCTGTACGATCTTCCCAATGCGGTGCTTGCGCCTCATCTCGGCAGTGCGACGATCGGAACTCGAACCAAGATGGGGAACATGGCCGTGGCAAACTGCTTGGCGGCATGTCGCGGAGAACGTCCGCCGAATCTCTTGAACCCTGGAGTGTTTCAATGAAGATCGCCGCAACCGAAGCATTCATTTCTTCCGAGCATTTCAGAGCCGGGTGTCTCAGTGACGATCAAAGCAATTGAGTGGCACTGATGATCGCTGCATGGCTTTCTCTCGCACCGATTCTTGTGGTCGCGGTTTTTTTGGTAGGACTTCGCTGGCCGGCCGCTAAAGCGATGCCACTCGCTTACATGACCGCTGCGTTGACTGCGTTGTTCTATTGGAAGATCGACGCGGCTCAAGTAGCTGCGGCCAGCATCAACGGCTTGGTCGTAACGTTCACATTGCTCTACATCATCTTCGGCGCGATTCTGCTTTTGAATACGCTCAGTGAGAGCGGAGGATTATCCGTTATTCGGCGCGGGTTCACCGGGATCACTGCAGATCGACGCGCTCAATTGATCATCGTCGCCTGGTTGTTTGGTTCTTTCATCGAAGGCTCGGCGGGATTTGGAACTCCTGCCGCCGTTTGCGTGCCCCTGTTGGTTGGGCTCGGTTTTCCTGCGAAGAACGCCGTTATCTCAGGTGTCTTGATCCAATGCACGCCCGTTTCCTTCGGGGCGGTTGGAACACCGATTTTAGT
The DNA here is from genome assembly GCA_039179795.1 of Planctomycetota bacterium. Classification (GTDB taxonomy): domain Bacteria; phylum Planctomycetota; class Planctomycetia; order Pirellulales; family Pirellulaceae; genus Rubripirellula. The sequence continues at coordinate 10,213 of JBCDEM010000009.1, forward strand.
GGGCGTGCGTCGCGGACTTGAAGGGAGCCCAGAAGTCATCGCACACGCTGAACAACTCGGCCTGAGTCAATGGACGGAGTTGCTGCCGATGGTCGGCGCCAGGGTTGCACTGATTCATGCGACGATTGGAACACTCGTTCCGTTATTTGTGGTCATCGTCATGACGAGGTTCTTTGGTCCCAATCGCAGTATCTGGGAAGGGTTTAAGATCTGGCGGTTCGCGTTGTTCGCTTCTTTATCAATGACAATTCCCTACACGTTGATTGCCAATCTACTCGGCCCCGAGTTTCCGTCATTGCTCGGATCATTAGTCGGACTGGCGATCGTGGTGCCTGCAGCGAAACGCGGTTTCCTGTTGCCGGAAGAGGAACCTTGGGAGTTTGACGATCCATCCGAATGGAACGAGTCTTGGAACGGTTTGGCGAAGGTGGAATTGGAAGAACCCAAACACCTGTTGCCTCTCTGGCTGGCATGGACCCCTTATGTTTTGATCGGGTTGCTTTTGGTGGCGACTCGCTTGCCCTCGCTCGGACTTGTCGATTGGCTTAAGTCGATGACGCTCCCGATGGATCCTGACAGCACCAAAAACGTTTTTGGCTCTTCGGTCAGCATTGCGCCTGTCGCGTTGCTCTACCTTCCCGGCAGCGTCTTCATCGTGGTTTGCCTGCTTACGACGCAACTGCATCGAATGAGCGGTCGTGCCTTTGGCCGGGCCATTGCACGCTCAGGCCGCATGGTCCTTTCCGCTTCGGCTGCGTTGTTGTTTGCCGTTCCGATGGTGCAAGTCTTTATCAATTCGGGCGGCGGCGAGGCGGGATTGGAATCGATGCCGCGCACACTCGCATCCAGTGTTGCCTCGATTGCTGGAGGAACGTGGCCCGCATTCGCGCCGATGATCGGCGGCCTGGGTGCCTTCGTCGCGGGCAGCAATACAATCAGCAACATGATGTTTTCTCTGTTTCAGTTTGGCGTCGCCGAGCAGATTGGCGCGGACCCGATTTGGATCGTTTCCCTGCAAGCAGTCGGTGGAGCCGCCGGGAATGTCATCTGCGTTCACAACGTGGTTGCTGCATGCGCCGTGGTCGGCCTCGTAGGACGCGAAGGAGATGTGATCCGTATTACGGCGATGATGTTTGCCTATTACGTTGCATTTGCCGGACTGTTGGGTTTGCTGATCACATAGGACAGCAAACGGGTTCTCTGTGCCGAGCCTGAAACCCCAAGCCTGAAGTCTGAAGTCTGAAACCCCAAGTCTGAAGCTCGGGCGTCTTTGCGCGCCACCCCCGTAGCCGGTATACACTCTTGGTTACTTGCCCCTTCGAAAACGACAAAGCAAACCAAATGACGCAGTACGAAGAACTTAATCCACGTGAACGGATCTTGATGGGACCGGGACCGAGCACGGTTTCATCAAGAGTGCTGCGAGCACTTGGAGCACCGACGCTGGGCCACCTCGATCCACAGTACATTCAGTACATGGATGAGGCCTGCCAGATGATGCGGGATGTCTATCAAACCGAAAACTTATTGACGTTTCCGGTTTCCGGCACGGGAATGGCTGGAATGGAAACGATCATCGTGAACTTGGTTGAACCGGGTGACGAAGTTATCGTGGGAATCAACGGTGTCTTTGGTGGTCGGATGAAAGACAACATGGAACGCGCCGGCGCAACGGTACATACCGTGGAAGCTCCATGGGGCGAAGTCTTTTCAGATGACGCGATCGCACAGGCCGTTGAGCAACATCCTCAAGCGAGAATGGTCGGCATCGTTCATGCAGAGACATCGACCGGTGCTCATCAACCCATCGAAGGCATCTCAAAGATCGTTCATGACGCCGGCATGCTGCTCGCTCTCGATACGGTGACTTCACTCGGCGGACACGAAGTGAAGATCGATCAATGGCAAATCGACGCGGTCTATTCCGGCACGCAAAAATGCCTGTCTTGTCCGCCAGGGCTTTCGCCCGTTTCCTTTTCGCCCCGCGCCATCGAGCGTATGGAGTCACGAAAGACGAAAGTCAAATCGTGGTATCTGGATGTTTCGATGTTGAAAAACTACTACACCGGTAGCGGCGGTCGTGCTTATCATCACACCGCGCCGATCAATATGGTGTACGCGCTTCGCGAGGCGCTCCAAATCGTTTTGGAAGAAGGCCTCGAGAATCGATTCGCGCGTCACAAAGACGTTCACTTACAGCTTCGCGCGGGATTGGAAGAGCTTGGATTACGATATGTTCCGGAACATTCCCTGCACACGCTCAATTGTGTGTTGGTGCCGGACGGAGTCGACGAAGCGGCCGTTCGAAAACGGCTCCTGGACGAATTTGACATCGAAATCGGTGGTGGACTCGGAGCGTTTGCGGGTAAAGCGTGGCGGATTGGTTTGATGGGCCACGGTGCAACAAGAAGAAACGTCAATACGCTGTTGGCCGCGTTGAAAGAGTGCATGTAAAGCAGAATCAACACGATGGAATCACTCGAGTCTCTGGCCGCACTTTTCCCCGCGTCGCGCTTTGTCCAAGATGCAGCCTTCCAAGCTGCTTTTGAATCTGACGGACTAACTGCTTTTCGCGCGAAACCACGTGCAGTGGTGATCCCGGAAACGGTTGATGAAGTGATCCAAACCGTTCGGTGGTGTCATGAGCATTCCGTGCCGTTCGTTGCGCGCGGCAGTGGCACGAGCCTGTCCGGCGGTTCGCTACCGGTTGCCGATGGGATCGTCATCACACTCAACCGATTGAAGCGGATCATCCGATTGGATCCCGACGAGCGAATCGCCGTCGTGGAACCGGGCGTCGTGAATCAACACGTATCGGATGCCGCGGCACCGTACGGTTTGTACTACGCACCCGATCCTTCCAGTCAAAGCATCTGCACGATCGGTGGCAACGTTGCGTTCAACTCCGGTGGCGCCCACTGCTTGAAATACGGAATGACATCGAATCACGTGATCGGTTGCAAAGCAGTCTTGGCAACGGGTGAAGTGGTAACGATGGGCGGTGAAAGTTTGGAAACAGTCGGTCCCGATTTCACCGGCTTGTTTGTCGGTAGTGAAGGATTGTTTGGCGTCGCACTCGAGATCACCTTGCGACTGTTGCCTAAACCAGAGTGTTTTCACACGGTCTTGGTCGGATATGAATCGTTGCAAGCCGCCGGAGATGCCGTGTCCGCCGTGATCGATTCGGGACTATTGCCCGGTGCTTTAGAAATCATGGATGCGTTGTCGATTGAGGCGGCTGAAGCTGCGGTTGCATGTGGGTATCCGCCAGGAGCCGCAGCGGTGTTGATCGTTGAACTCGAAGGCCCGCGTGAGAAGATTGATCAGGAACGTCAGCAACTCGATGACGTGTTGGCGGGAACCGGAGCCTTCGCGCAGCGAGTCGCCGTGGACAACGCGGATCGACTGTTTATCTGGAAGGGTCGCAAGAGTGCGTTTTCCGCAGTTGGTCGCTTAAGCCCCGATTTTCTGGTGCAAGACGGAGTGGTTCCGAGGAAGCGATTGGGGGAAGCCTTGGTACGCATCGAGCAGCTCTCCGAAGAATCTGGACTCCGCGTGGCAAATGTTTTTCACGCCGGCGATGGCAATCTTCACCCGCTGATCATGTTCGACGGAAGCGAACCGGGTGCATTGCATCGAGCCGAAGAGCTCGCCGCGAAGCTGCTCCGTTTGTGCATCGAAATGGGCGGTTCGATTACCGGAGAACATGGCGTCGGCATGGAAAAGCGAGACTTCCTGAATGAGATGTATGACGAAGCGAGCGTCCAGATGATGCATCGCATTCGTCAGGCGATGGACCCCAAGTTGATCGCCAATCCTGGCAAGATGTTTCCGGGAAATGAAGCACCCGCACTTTCAACGGTCGGATTGCATCCGCTCGAGGAAGCGGGAGTGATCAGTCGTGAATGATTCAGCACAGCCGGAAACGCTGGATCAATTTCGCGAAGCCGTTTTATCGTACGAACAAGTCTTGGTGGTGGGCCGTCAAACCAAGCCAGCTCTCAGTTCGACGGCGGCACCAACGCTTTCGACAGAGCGGTTGAGCGGGATCATTCAATACGAACCCTCCGAATTCACATTTACCGCCCTGGCCGGAACAACGATCGCGGAGATCGAAGCAACACTCTCCAGCCGCGGACAATTCCTTCCCTTCGATCCTCCGCTTTCGAAAGCAGGGGCGACGATCGGTGGTGCGGTAGCCGCCGGACTCTCGGGACCGGGTCGAATGCGATTCGGTGGCATACGAGATTTTCTGCTGGGTGTCCGGTTTCTCAGCGGGCAGGGAGATTGGATCGACTCGGGTGGAAAAGTTGTGAAGAACGCCGCCGGATTTGATCTCCCGAAGTTTCTCGTCGGGAGCCTGGGACGATACGCAGCGATGGCCGAGTTGACATTCAAAGTCTTCCCGGCTCCCCCGTCCCTAAAAACGCTGTGCGTTCGCTGTGCATCACACACGCAAGCGCTGCAAAGGATGTCGGCTGTCGCCAATTCGCGATGGGAACCCTACGCGATCGATTACCAACCGTCTGAGCATCACGTACTCATCAAACTTGGTGGCCCGTCCGAAGCGATCGAGTCGATTTCTCAAGAGATCCACTCGCATTGGCCGGGTGAGGCGGATGACGTTGCCGATGCGGAGGCCATTTGGAGTCGCGTCTTGTCTTTGGAATTCGCTGATCAAAGACTCGACACGCTGCTGAAGGTCCCGACGACCGGCAAGACGATGGTGCAGCTTTGCGAGTCATTGCAGGATCAGTCAGGCGTTTGCGTCCATGTTTCCTTAGCCGGCCAACTCACTTGGATCTCCGCCTCCGATGCGGCGCGATTGCGCTCGATTGAGACGCTGTTGCTTTCGCTCGGGTTGTCCGGTCTGGTCGTGCGAGGAGAACACGACTGTTTGTTGGGACGACAAGTTTCGACCGAGATGCAACGAGCTGTTAAAACAGCGATGGACCCGGGTGAAAGATTTCCCCGTTGGCCCACCAACCCGTCGACCGATTAGCCCTTCGGATCGTTCGCCGATCCTATCGTCAGCCGAACGAAAAGATAGCAGAAACCACGTCAACGTCATGCTTCACGACATCAAACCCGAACAGCATCCACCTCTCGGTCAGGAAATGGCTGACGCGGTGAGCACGTGCGTGCACTGTGGATTCTGTTTGGCGGCTTGCCCCACGTACCAGGAGCTTGGGCAAGAGACCGATTCGCCTCGTGGTCGCATTGTGTTGATGAAGGAAGTGCTCGAAGGCAACCTCCCGCTCGCTTCGGCAACCCCCCATATCGATCCATGCTTAGGCTGCCTCGCTTGTGAGCCGGCGTGTCCGTCGGGTGTTCCCTATCGTGATTTAATCAGCCCCTTCCGCGCGATGGCGGAGTCGCAACGGAAGCGTTCGTTAGTGGAACGACTGACACGGTGGTTGACTCAATTCACGCTGCCCTACCCCGGACGTTTCCGAGCCGCGGCGATGTCCGGAAAAATCGCCAAACCGCTCGCCTTTCTATTGCCATCCTCGATGAGAGTGATGCTGGATCTGTTGCCGGCGAAATTACCAGCCAAACAGAAGTGGCAGAACCGATATGCCGCGCACGGGACACGCCGCGCTCGCGTCGCGTTGCTAACCGGGTGTGCTCAAAGCGTGCTCGATCCCGACATCAACAATGCCACAATCGATGTACTGAATCGAAATGGCGTGGAAGTGATCGTGCCACGCGAACAAGTCTGTTGCGGCGCTCTAAGCTGGCATGTCGGCAACCTAACTCAAGCACGGAAATTCGCTGCTCAGAACTTGCAAGCGTTTCCCGATGATGTCGACGCCGTTCTCACCAATGCAGCCGGATGCGGATCGGGAATGCACGAGTACCACTTGATTCTGAAAGGAACCGAGCACGAAGAAAAAGCGAAGGCGTTCACGCATCGTGTCCGAGATGTCGCTTCGTTCTTGGTAGAGCTCGGTGGCCTCGAAACTCCACCGGACTCCAATGATACGCTCCGAGTGGCCTATCACGACGCATGCCATTTGGCCAACGCGCAATCCGTCCGCTCTGAACCTCGAACGCTTCTGAGGATGATTCCCGGAATCGAATTGCGTGAGATTAGTGAATCGCATCTGTGTTGTGGATCGGCGGGAACCTACAACATCGATCAACCTGAAATCGCCGCTTCGCTCGGTGAACAAAAAGCAGCCAACGTAATAGCAACCGAAGCCGACATCGTCGCAACGGGAAACATCGGCTGCATGACGCAATTAACCAACCACTTGACCAAGCAAAAATCAAACATCCAAGTGCGTCATACGATGCAAGTGCTGAGAGACGCCTATGGGAGGAGTTAGGGGGTTAGGCTGTAGGGGGTTAGGCTGTAGGGCGGACTCTTGCTTAGCGTCTTTGCTCAGCCAAAGGCTAATGACCAGAGTCCAAAACCATTCTTCAAAAACTTTCTCCCTGATCGCCTCGAAACTTCTCTTTCGCGGCTTTGCCGAAGGCTTGACCGGCCGCGTTCAGGTTATCAACGACTTCATTCAGGCTTAGGCCGGCGGAGTTTCTTGCTGCATCAATGACGGTATTACACTCGTTTTGATCCATGAACCATGCAGCTTCGAGGAGTTGCGGTTCCTCTTCTTCCGTCACCGCCAGAAATCCGTGCTTGTCAGCATGGATCAACTGTCCCGGCGAAATCGTCTGCCCAAAGACACGGACGTCGCAATTCCATCGGACCGGACACACGTGAGCGTGGCCGACACACAAACGTCGCGCGAGCGCCTTGAAACCAGCGTTGGTCATTTCGTCGACATCACGAATGGCTCCATCGGTGATGGTGCCGACACAACCGAGCGCACGGTGCATGTTGCTGTTTACTTCACCCCAAAACGATCCGATGACACTTGGTTTATCAAGGTCCTGGACAACGACAATCTTGGGAAACGGAAGGCTCGCGACATAACGTCGATACTCAGCATTCGCATCGGCCACCTTCGTGTGTGCTGGATTGCTGGGCTCAACGACGACGGTGATGGCGTAGCCAACCATCGGTCCCATCTGAGGCATAAAGTCACGCGTTTCCTCGAGATTGAAACCGTCAGCCGCATTGTCGCGGCGAGTGATCTGTTCCCATCCGTTGTAGATCGTCGGAGTATTCCAACGTTTCAGTTGAAGAAGATCAGAGTAGGAAAGCATGGGAGAGCTGGGATTAAAGGAGTTAGGTTTTAGCAGTAAGGATTTCGGCAATAGGTTAGCAGCACTGCCACCTAAAGCCTAAACGCCCTCAGCAAGAGCCTACCCTCTAGCCTACCGCCTATAGGCAATAGGCTTCTCCCTTCCTATCTTCGATCCACCAAGAAGGTTCCGTTATCGGCGACGTCGAACAGAGGTCGGTTGTATCGACCAGCTCCGTTATGACCACCGGGCCGGAAGATCAAGCCTAGCGATAGGTTCCATCCTTCTTCTTCGTTGCCGCCGTTTCCGTCGCCCTGCTCAGGAATCATGTAGGTGACTCCGCCAGCGAGTGCGACACGTGGTCGAACGGGCAGCGAGAAATCCGCACCTAACAGAGCGTCGTCTTGTCCGGTCCAGCCAGCAAATGCACTCCATTGACCGTTGTGCTTGAGAAGCCGGCGATAGAAGAATCGATACTGGTCGGTCGACTCGAAAGCGACGTTGGAATTGAAAACGTTGTTTGACTGGTCGCGAACGGTGGTCACCGAACTGTCATTGCTCAGTGAAGTCATGAACTGAAAACCACCGAGGTGGCAGTTGTTCTGTCCACGCCAGCTCAATTCACCACGCAGTTGAGTCAGGTGTCCATTGAAGTACCAGTCTTGGTTCAGGTAATCGACGACCAGACCATACTGCAGACCGTAGTCCACACGGCGAAACAATCCGCCAGTGACAAAGACTTGGTTGCGAGTTTCGTCGGTGAATTCAGCACCCGACAGATTGCTTTGCGTGGTGCGAACTCCAAACTGTGCTGCCAGGTCGAAGCTTTTGCACCAACCCTTCAGACCACGACCATGATTGAAGCCTTGATAAAAACCAAAGCTGCCTGAACCGTTGCGATCCGTGAGGGACGTGTTGGCGAAATTCAATGGTCCTTTGTAGCCTTGCACACCTCCGAAGAAATCGAAGCGATTCCAGTGAATGCGAAGCATTGGGAGAAACAGTGGGATGCAATCCACTTCGCAACTTTGGCATGCGTCACAGCCACACTCACCGAGCACTTCCATTCCGCAAGCTGGATCCGAACCGATGATTCCCGGCCCAATCATGCCCGGCCCAATCATTTCTGGTCCACAACACTGATCGCAACCGGTGTCGCAGCACTGTCGACCAAACATCGTGCCGTGCTTATCGATCAGTGAACCGATCCCGCAACCGATTTCGATCCCGCAACCCGGTTCTGGGAGCATGTCGATGCCGCAAGCAACTTCCGCTTCCGTACCGCAAACCGGATCGTAGCTGGTTGCGTACGAGTGATGACCAGCAGTCGCGATGGGCTGGGTTGGCACATCTGCCGGGGGTTGTGGTAGACCGTCAACCACGTCGCCATCGGCGAAGACGTCCTGGTGAACCACTTGGTTCGACGATGTCTGCCGGACTCTCGAGGGTTGGTTTGCCGATGGACGGTTCACCGGCTGTTCGGCAGACGCCTGTCGAACAGAGGTTTGACGAACACCCGGCTGACGATTCGTTGACGGTTGACGGCTCGGCTGAGTCGGCTGCTGAGCAACTCGCTGTTGACTGGCTGATTGTTGGTTAGCTGCTTGCTGGTTAGCTGTTTGCTGATTGGCAGGCTGCATCCGCAACGTGTTGACGGGCTGATCCGCCAGCAGCGGGGCCACCCCCAACATCAGCGTAGCGGCGAGCGAAAGCGATAGCGTTCGGAACAATCGTTGGCAGGTTATCATGATCGACACTTTGAAAACTGCGTCTGCGGCGCACGCACGGCGGCACCTTCGGAGATCCGTTCCTTTCATCGGACCTTTCTAACCGGCACAATCAGCAAACTTTGCCTAATCGATACTTTTTTACAGGCGACCCCTTCGTGAAACAGAATGTGCTTTCGATGCGTTGGCTGAGAGCCTTTGCCCTGGCGATGATTTTTCCTGCCGCGGCTTTCGCCCAAGACACCTCAGATAAAGACTTGCAGCCGAAATACCCGCTGGCCGTGACGGTATCGGAAGGCAAGCTGTTCGTCGTCGACCTGGACCTGCCGGGGGTCTGGGCGGTGGAAAAAGAACGCGAATTATTCGCGAAGGGCTCCGCGCTACTTCGAAAGCCGATGAATCGACCGCGCTGCGTCCTGGCACTTGAAAATGGAACGGTTTTGGTCGGTGACACGGCAACGCGTGAAATCTACCGCGTGGAATCGGGGGCCGACCCGAAGCCGCTGATGAATGGATACCTGGGAATTCCGATGGCGATGGCGATCGATCCCGAGCGAAAACAGGTTTACATCGGTGACGCCGAACGACGGGCGATCTTTCGAATGCCAATCGAAGGGGGAAAGCCCGAACTGGTCGCGCGAGTCAATGCGCGAGGTCTTGCTTTTGATGCCGATGGAAACTTGTGGGCCGTGACTCCCGATGACGCGGCCATCCAAAAAATCAACGTCGAAACACAAGAAGTACAGAGCATTGTCACAGGCCGGCCGTTCCAATATCCCAACGGCTTGGTTTGGGCCGGCGACCACGGATATGTGACCGACGGCTATGGAAAGTGCATTTGGAAGTTCACTGCGGATGGCAAGACGGAAAAGTGGCACGCGGGCGAACCACTCGTTGGCCCCGTCGGTATCGCGATTGATGACACGTCGCTCTACGTTGCCGATCCAAAGCAACAGCAGGTTTATCAGTTCAACCGAAAGTCGAAAGAGTTCGCCGAGCGCCTCTAGTGACGCCTCAAGTGCAGCCGCTTCGACGTCCACTTGCATCTCACCACAAACGAAATAACGGAATCAGAAAATCGATTCCGGAAATCGGGCTGGATTTTCGGGCTGAGAATTCGAGGCAGGAATGCGTCGCGTGAAATTACTCAACGTCGCCCACACCGCCCTGGCCACGCGAGCCGAAGGGCCGGGATTGCGAATGGCAGTCTGGGTGCAAGGCTGTCCGCTTCGATGCCCGGAATGCTGCAACCCCGAAATGCTTCCGTTCGAAGGCGGCTCGATTCGGACGGTCGATTCGCTCATTGCCGATTTGGAACGGGCGATGGATTCCGGTATCGAGGGGATCACGTTGTTGGGTGGAGAACCGTTTTCGCAGGCGGATGAGCTGGCGTCATTTGCCGAGTCCGCTCGACAGCGCGAACTCTCCGTGATGGTATTCAGCGGTTTCACGCTGGCGCAGCTTCGATCGCGACGCGATCCCGGCACAGCCCGACTGCTGGCTCAGATCGATCTGCTGGTCGATGGCCCGTTCCTCAAACAGCGGCCGGACCGGCAAAGACGCTGGGTTGGCTCCGCCAATCAACAGATCCACTTCCTCACCGAGCGCTACCGCGCCGAGGACGACTGCTGGAATCAACCCAATACGATCGAACTGCGTCTGATCGATGGAGAACTCCACGTGAATGGCTTCCCGACTTGACGCTTGCAGCGTGCATAGGCTCGCAAGTGCGGCATCGAAAGAGTGCGTCCCCAATCGCTACGTGATCAATCGCTACGTGATCGGAGCTCTTTCGTCTTCTGGCTCCCCGCTTTGCCTGAGAATTGATACGGACTCGCGGCACCCTCCAATACGAATCCGCGGCCAAATCAAGAATTGGCGTAGCATCGATTGGTTCAAACTTCGTATGACCCGGCCATTCATAGAAGAACCTCTTGTGGAACGGAATCGATGCAAGCGCCCTATTTCCAGCCGTCTAGCTGGACATTCACCATGGTTCGTACGGCATGCTGCGCCCTGGTGGCGTTGGGTGCGGTGGTTCAAATCGGCTGTGTTGGACTCGCGTCAAACCTGATGCACGTCGTCGGTGCGGATATGATTCCGGCGGAGTACGAGGATCTGGAAGACAAAACCGTCGCGGTGGTGACACTGGGAGACGGCAGTCAGTATTCCAACAGCTCGGCCACGAAGGAACTCAGCCGCCGAGTCGCCGCGATCCTGACGAAGGAAGTCGATGGCATTCGATTGGTCCGCGAGGACAAGGTCGAAAAGTACCGGGACATCAATGGCTGGGACACCGTCGATTTCGCGGAGATCGGGATGGCCGTCGGTGCGGACAAAGTCGTCGGCATTGAACTGAACAACTACCGCCTGCGAGATGGTGCCACGCTGTATCGCGGTCGCGCCGATGTGATTGTGAGCGTGATTGACGCTGCCACCGGCACCACAGAATTCGTGCGAAACCTGGATGAGTTCACCTACCCCACGATCGCTGGCCAGTACAGCAACGAGACGACCGAGCTGAAATTCCAGAAGCTTTACTTCACGATGCTGTCGCAGGAAATCGGGCGAACGTTTCATCCCTACGACATGACCGATCGCTTCGCGCAAGACAGCGTCATTGCAAGGTAGGCCCCTCGGCGAACGCCCCTTTGCGACTTAGCGTCCACTGCGTTTTTGTTCAAGCGTCCTGTGTGCGGTGACCTACATCACCAACACGATCGCCCAATTAATCAGCGCGATGATCCCGATGGAAAAACCGGTGATCGTCGCGATCTGCTGATTTCGGTACGAAGGGACCGAACCGGAAATCACGCTCCGGCTCGCAAGACCAGCGATCATCAACGCATACCAGGCGAGTAAAAAGCCGGCAAAATTGGTCGCGGCACTCGACCGGAACTCACCGCGAGTGAAATAGGCCCAAGACGTGGTCATCCCGCATCCAGGGCAGCGGATTCCAAACATCACACGCATCGAGCATGGCGGCAGACCAAGCTGTTGGTGCGTTCCCAACCCGCGACTGTCCGGTCGCAATTGACTGGCCACAACGAGCGCTCCGACTGGGCAAGCGACAACGATCAAGGCAATCAAACGGACAAACCACTTGCGATTCCAGCGGGATTCGTATTCACGATTCACTTGCGGCACCTGCTTTTGAGGAGCGGGGCCTTCAACCGGGCGTGCGGAAGCCAGGTCTTCAGTGGGGCGAGCGGTTTCTTGTGGCACGAGAGAAAAAGTCGTGAAGAAATCGTTGAAACAGGGTTCAAGAGCCGTTGACGGTATTTGACTGGCCCCGTAAATTTTCGTCCTTGCACTTAGGCAGTGTCCAGAGGTGCACTCCAAAGTGTAGCGGCCGCTCTGCTCATTCGTCCATCGATTTAGCTTGAGCCGCTATCGGACCCACCCCTCCCACATCTTTCTGATTGGTCATTCAGTGTCGGCTGGAACGAACGAAGTTATCCGGATTCGTATGGAAGCGTACGACCACTCGGTTCTAGACCAGAGTGCCCAAGAGATCGTGGACACGGTGAAGCGAACCCATAGTGAAGTGCACGGTCCGATTCCGCTGCCGACTCGCGTGGAACGCTACACCGTTCTGTCGGGTCCATTCGTGAATAAAAAATCTCGACAACAGTACGAGATTCGAACACACAAAAGATTGATTGATATCGTCCAGGCCACGGCCAAGACGATCGAAGCATTGAATAAATTGAGCTTGCCTGCTGGCGTTGATATCAAGATCAAAGCGTCGGCTCGCTAATCGCGGTTGTTGGCGGCTGCTATGTCGCCCGAGATGATGAATCTCTACCGCAACTAGAAGGCATCGATACCAAGCGGTTTCCTATTTGAATGGAAGCCTGGTCGATAACCTCGGTGCTGATTGCCACTGGGAAACAAGACTGGCCCATGTGCCGGATACTTGCTGTGCAATCACATCGTTGGTTCGCTCAGGCGAATTCGGAATCCAACACGAACGACGGGCGCCCCGCGATGGCGGGGTGAGATGAGAGTTATGTCACCATCAATCCTCGGCAGAAAAGTCGGGATGACGCAGATCTATCTGGATGACGGGCGGGCAATGCCTGTGACCGTGATTCAAGCGGGTCCTTGTCATGTCCTGCAGGTCCGCAGTGAAGACCGAGATGGTTACCAAGCGATTCAGTTGGGTTTCGAAGATAAGCCGCGTCGGCTCGCTTCCAGAAGCGAGCGAGGACACGTTGCGAAGCTCGATAGCAAGCGATCGAAGAAACGATCGGGCGCCGGCATTGAACTGGTCGCGAAAGCTGACTGCGAACCCCAACGGTTCATTCGCGAATTTCGCGGACCCTCCGATCTGGAAGTCGGTGCGACCGTCACCGTGGATCAATTCGCTGAGATCAAGCGTGTTGACGTAACCGGAACGAGCAAGGGACGCGGTTTCGCCGGTGTCATGAAGCGACACAATTTCTCTGGTCAGCGTGCCAGTCACGGTGTCAAGAAAGTTCACCGTCACGCCGGGGGTACTGGTTGCAGTGCATCTCCCAGTCGTTTGTTCAAGGGCCGACGCATGTCCGGTCAGTACGGCAATGCGAAAACAACGGTGCGAAATCTGGAAGTGATTCGCGTCGACACGGAAAACAACTTGTTGCTCGTTCGTGGCGCCATTCCAGGCCCCAACGGTGGGTTCGTCTCTGTCCGCGAAACGAACAAGGTGGGTTAGAAAACATGGCAACGTTAGCGGTATATGACGCATCCGGCAGTGAAGTCGGCAAATACGAAATCGATACGGAACAGATTGCGGGCAAAGTGAACAAGCAATTGTTGCACGACGCAGTGGTTATGTATCAGGCGAACCAAAGACAGGGTTCTCACTGTGCCAAAACACGCGGTGAGGTTTCCGGTTCGACGAAAAAACTTTACCGCCAGAAAGGCACCGGTCACGCTCGTGCCGGCAGCAAAAGAACCAATGTTCGGCGCGGTGGTGGAGTGGCTCGAACGATCAAGCCACGCGATTACAGCTACCGGCTCAATCGGAAGGCCATTCAGCTTGCCACTCGCATGGCCATTCGCTCGAAGATCGATGACGGCGAAACCGTTGTCATCGATAACTTTGGATTGAGCGAACCAAAGACGAAACAGATGGCTGCAGTCCTCAAGGCTCTCGGCCTGGAAGGGACGTCCACCCTGGTCGCGACCGCCGACCAAGACGCTGCCGTTTACAAGAGTGGTCGTAACATTTCCGGCATCACCATCCAGCCCGTTCGAGAACTGAACGCTCTGTCGGTGCTGAAGCCGCGTCGATTGCTGATCACCAAAGACGCGTTGGACCGAATCAAAGATGGTTCGTTCAACGGTTCAACTACCCCGGCGTAAGTAACCACGTTGCGAGCGACTAGCGAACGTTAAGCGACAACGGATAACTGGCAAATGACTCACATCAAACCACCCGAACCCAAACCGAGCATCGAGCTGGAGCCGCATCAGATTTTGTTGCGACCACTCGTTACCGAAAAAGGGGTTCACCGGGCTTCACGAAATAATCAGTACGCGTTCGAGATTCATCGGGACGCGACGAAGCATGACGTGAAACGAGCAGTGGAAGAACTGTTCGACGTCAAAGTGACGAAAGTCCGAACACAAACACGCAAAGGCAAGCTGCGACGATACCGATTCCGCTACGGGCGAACGTCCGATTGGAAGAAAGCGATCGTTCAGCTACACGAAGATCACCGAATCGATTTCTTCTAGAGATCATTTGGTTCGACAAGATTTTGACAACCGTTTACTGAGAACTGACTGACAACCTGCCATGGGCATTCGAGTCTACAAGCCGACCAGCGCCGGACGACGTAACGCGTCGGTCAGCGACTTTGCTGAACTGACTCCCGGTTATTCCGTGGAGAAGTCGCTGCTACGCCCGAAGCGAAAAACGGGCGGTCGCAACAATCAGGGTAAGATCACGGCTCGTCACCGAGGTGGTGGTCATAAGCAGAAATATCGCATCATCGATTTTCGTCGAGCCAAAGACGGAGTCGAAGCGGTCGTTGATTCGGTTCAGTACGATCCAAACCGCTCGGCTCGTATCGCGTTGCTGAAATACGTTGACGGTGAAAAGAGCTACGTGATCGCTCCTGTGGGTTTACAGGCTGGCGATAAGGTACAAAACGGCCCCGAAGCGGCTCCCGTGAAAGGCAACTGCCTTCCACTGAAAAATATCCCGCTCGGTACGACGGTTTGCTGTGTCGAACTGCGAGCGGGTCGAGGAGCCGTGCTTTGCCGTTCAGCCGGTACCCAAGCAACGTTGATGGCCCGCGAAGCAGACTGGGCTCAGTTGTCTTTACCCTCGGGCGAAGTTCGTCGTGTTTCGAGCGAATGCCGAGCCACCATCGGACAAGTTGGCAACAGCGATCACATGAAGGTTCGACTCGGGAAAGCCGGTCGAGCTCGATGGCTTGGACGGCGTCCGCATGTTCGTGGTACCGCGATGAACCCAATCGATCACCCGCACGGTGGTGGTGAAGGTCGAACGAAAGGTGGTCGTCATCCTGTCAGCCCAACCGGTAAGAGTGCGAAGGGTGGCCGAACACGCCAAAAACGTAAGCCAAGTAACAGCTCGATCGTTCGTCGCCGTAAGAGCAAACGATACGGTCAACTGAAATTGCACAAGTAAGTAAGAAGCGAAACTAATGAGTCGTAGTAGCAAGAAAGGTCCCTTCGTCGACCCGAAGCTGTTTTTCAAAGTGCAGAAACAGTCCGAGGGCGGCAAGAGTGAACCCATCAAGACTTGGGCTCGTGCCTGCACGATCGTTCCCGAGTTCATCAACGTGACCTTCATGGTTCACGACGGTCGCAAGCACGTCAAAGTGCATGTGACGGAAGATATGGTGGGTCACAAATTGGGCGAGTTTGCTCCGACCCGTACGTTCCGTGGACATAGCGGAAAAGGCAAGAAGTAGTCACGTTTGCCGCCTCTTGCCAGGCCGGCACATGAATCTGCAGAGACGATTCCATGGCAGTTTTTAACGCAAGACACAAGAACGCCCGCATGAGCGCCCAAAAGGTGCGACCGCTGGCGGATATCGTTCGTGGCATGTACGCGGACGAAGCATTGGACACGTTGAAGTACCAACCTCAACGTGGTGCCCGAATGCTGGAAAAAGTGATCAAGAGCGCTGTTGGCAATGCTCAAGATCCTGACCAAAACGATGGGCGAAGTCACCGCATCGAAGAACTCGTGGTGACAGAAGTCTGCATTGACGGTGGCCCGATGTTTCGTCGGATTCGCCCACGTGCTCGAGGTAGTGCGTTCCCGATCAAGAAACGCAGCTGTCACATTCGCGTTGCATTGACACCAATCGACGAGATGTAGAAGAACCGCTTCGGCACGGACGACGCCGAAGCAAACGAACGAACGGACAAGATGACTGGACCTCGAGTCCATCCCCTTTACGAAATCACCCCATTCGACGAGTCCCTTATGGGCCAAAAAGTCAACCCTATCGCCTTTCGAACCGGTGTTACCCGCGGATGGAGCAGCCGGTGGTACGCGTCCAAGCAAGACTTTGCGGAATTGCTGGTCGAGGATCGCAAGCTGCGTAACTTTATCCTCAATCATCCGAAGAAGACCCAGTACAAGAGTGCGGGTATCGATCGGATCGAAATTGAGCGAACACGGGATGAAGTCCGCGTGATGCTGTACGTCGCGCGACCAGGCTTGATCATCGGAAAGAAGGGGCAAGAAATTGAGATCCTGCAGGCAGAGCTGCAGAACTTGATTGGACGTCGAATCAACTTGAAGGTTGAAGAAGTTGGCCGACCAGAACTGCAAGCTCAGTTGGTCGCCCAAGACATCGCACAACAACTGGCCAAACGATCGAGTTTTCGTCGAACGATGAAGCGGTCCTTGGAAACAACCATGGACGCCGGTGCCAAAGGCATCAAGATCCAACTGGCTGGACGTTTAGGTGGCGCCGAAATGGCCCGCCGTGAAAAGCAGATTGCTGGCTCCATTCCGCTCAGCACGCTGCAAGCAAAAATCGATTACGGATTCACCGAAGCGATGACGCCACAGGGGCACATCGGGATTCAGGTGTGGATTAACCAAGGTACTTACGGAGACGACACCGATGGCGCTGATGCCCAAGCGGGTCAAGCATCGAAAAAGCCAAAGAGGTCGTATAAAAGGTAAAGCGACACGCGGCAATACGGTCGTCTTTGGTGACTACGGGATTCAATCCCTAGAGCCCGGATGGGTGAAAGCCACGACGATCGAAGCCGGCCGTATCGCTGCCCAGCAATACGTTCGCGGCGAAGGCAAGCTCTACATTCGCATTTTTCCAGACAAGAGCGTCTCCAGCACACCGCTGGAAACCCGGATGGGAAAAGGGAAAGGGGAGCCTGACTTCTGGGCCGCCGTCGTAAAGCCAGGCACGATCCTTTACGAACTCGGTGGTGTGACGGAACAGCAAGCCAAAGTTTGCTTCGCCCGATTGGCGAGCAAGCTGCCGGTAAAGGTTCGCTTCGTCGAACGACGGTCAGCCTAGACCGATGAATTGAAGGCTTGATCAGTGGTGAACACGGCGATTCTCAAGCGGATCGCCGATTCACCTCGCAAACAGAAACACTGCCCGCCAAACGATGACTGACGGACGATTGAGATGACCACCAATTCCGAGCTCCGCGAAATGAGCGACGAGCAACTTCAGGCTACCGCAAACGACGCGGCCCAGACGTTGTTTCGCCTGCGTTTCCAATCGCAATCCGAGCGATTGAATACGCCCAGCGAAATTCGCAAGAACCGACGCCTGATCGCGCGGATCAAAACGATCCAAACCGAGCGAACCAAAACGGCTGATAAGTAACAAGTAGCTGCGACGATGCCTCGCAGATGAAACCAAAACGAACACAAAACCAAACACCCCATTGATTCGGGCCTGACCCCATGCCGAAACGACTCGTTTCCGGAATCGTGACCAGCGACAAGATGAGCAAAACTCGTCGCGTTGAAATCAACCGACTGGTTAAGCATCCGAAATACAAAAAGTACATCCGTCAACGAACGGTTTGCTACGCCCACGATGAAGAGAATGAGTCCGGTGCCGGCGACTTGGTGGAGATCATCGAGAGTGAGCCGCTGAGCAAGCTCAAGCGATGGCGTTTGGTTCGTGTGCTGGAAAAAAGCACTGAAGTCGACTTGGCTGCACTCCGTGCAGCTCGCAAAGGGGAGACTCAGGCTGAAGCAGAAGCGATCGAAGTCGCTCACGCAGGTGAGGGAGCCGAAGGTGATGCACCGGCTGGCGATTCATCCGAAAGCGAAGCCAGCGATCAGTAAGACCTACGGACTGCAGACCTCCGTCAACAGATTTTGAACCGACCATGATTCAACAAGAAACTCGACTCGATGTTGCTGATAACACGGGTGCACGTGAAGTGATGTGCATCAAGGTGCTCGGCGGTAGTCGTCGTCGCTTCGCTGGACTGGGCGATGTGATCGTCTGCAGCGTGAAGAGCGTGATCCCGGGAAGCGACATTAAAAAGAAATCGATCGTTCGAGCGGTGATCGTTCGGACAAAACAGCCGACCCGTCGTCCCGACGGCAGCTACATCAAGTTCGACAGCAATGCGGTCGTTTTGATTGACAAAGACAAATCCCCACGTGGAACGCGTATCTTCGGAGCCGTGGCCCGGGAACTGCGGGATCGCAGTTTTATGAAGATCGTCAGCCTGGCAAACGAGGTGGTATAAGCGATGTATTTTCGAATTGGTGACGAAGTCGAAGTGATCGCGGGAGCTGATGGAGTCAGCAGGACGCGTGGCAAGATCCTCCGGATTGACCGCAAGAAAAACAAGGTCGTCGTCGAAGGCGTCGCTCGCGTCTGGAAACACGTCAGACGGAGTCAGAAAAATCCGCAGGGCGGCAGACTCAACAAAGAAATGCCGATCGATGCCAGTAATGTAATGATCGTTGACCCCTCGACCGGACAACCAACACGAATTGGCGTCCGTTTCTTGGCCGACGGCAGTAAAGAACGGTACGCGAAGAAATCCGGAACGAGCCTGGGAGCAATCGCTCCCGCTCGAGAGCAACACGCGAAAAAGTAAGTGAACGTTAGTGAGTTGAACGTGGTCGGATTTCGATACGACACACACCAACTTCTAAGTGAAAACACCTGATCGAAAACACCTGATCACAGATAACCGACAACAGTAACCATGTCCGACAAACCACGCTTGCAAGTGCAATACGAAGAGACGATTCGTCAAGCACTCGTCGAAAAGCACGGCTACTCGAATCCTCATCAGATTCCGAAGCTGGAAAAGATCACGCTCAATATGGGCGTGGGCAATGCGATTGGCGACAAAAAGATCCTGGATCTCGCGATTGACGCGATGACTCAGATCGCAGGCCAGAAGCCGGTCATTACGACCGCACGCAAATCGATCGCGAACTTCCGACTTCGTGCCGGCATGCCGATCGGCTGCATGGTCACCATGCGTCGTCAACGTATGTACGAATTTCTCGATCGCTTGGTCGCGATCGTGCTTCCACGTGTTCGTGACTTTCGTGGTATCAACCGCAAAGCATTCGACGGACGTGGTAACTACACCTTGGGCTTGACCGAACAATTGGTCTTCCCCGAGTTGAACCCAGACAAATTCACTCGCCCCCAGGGCATGAATATCACACTCGTGACATCGGCGAACAATAACGACGAGGCACGAGACTTGTTGGAACTATTCGGAATGCCATTCCGACAACCGCAGAATACGACGGACGCGGCATAACAAACCAATCGTAACTCGCGACGATCACACAGGGCCAACGTGTCACGGATCGTTCGAGTTAAGAAGTCCTTTTAACCAGTGAAAGTCACCCCGTGGCAAGCAAATCGAAAGTCGCCAAAGCGAATCGGACGCCAAAATTCAGCACCCGCAAGGAAAGCCGTTGCAAGTTCTGCGGCCGCCCTCGCGCTGTCTACCGCAAGTTCGGCTTGTGCCGAATCTGCTTCCGAGAGAATGCCAATCTCGGACTGATCCCGGGCGTTCGTAAGGCTAGCTGGTGATTGAAAGAGAAGGGGAGCTGACAACATTATGATGACTGACCCAACTGCCGACATGCTCACCCGTATCCGCAATGCGGTTCGCGTGGAAAAGCCATTCGTCGACATCCCGACCAGCCGATTCAAACGTGGTATCGCCGACGTCCTGAAGCGTGAAGGCTTCATCTGGGACTGGAAGGAAGTGGATGAAGAGGGCAATCCCTCTGCCACGTTGCGTTTAGAGCTGAAGTACGGCCCGAACGGTGAACGTGTGATCCAAACGATCAAACGCGTTAGCAAGCCAGGCCGCCGACTCTACACACGCAGCAAAGAGCTCAAACCGGTACTCGGTGGACTCGGTATCAGCATTATTAGCAGTAGCCGCGGCGTCATTAGCGACCGCGAGGCACGTCGAGACAATGTCGGTGGCGAAGTCCTCTGCGAAATCGCCTAGGGACAATCGTTTCACCGATTACTTTTGCAAACAGCAATAACGTCAAACATTAGTTAGCGTCATGAGTCGTATTGGAAATAAGCCTGTCCCCATCGTCAGCGGTGCCAAAGTCGCCGTGAGCGGACGTACGATCGAAATCGAGGGTCCGAAGGGGAAGTTGAGCTACGAACATCGTCCCGAAGTTGCGGTCGCCCTCGATGACGACTCCAAGAACGTTGTCATTTCCAGGCAAGATGACGATCGCAGCAGCCGGGAGTTTCATGGCCTGACTCGCGCCTTGGTCGCAAACATGATCGAAGGCGTTACGAAAGGCTACGAAAAACGTTTGGAAGTCGTCGGCGTCGGTTATCTATGTGCCGTCCAAGGTGACGTTCTTCAGCTACGCGTCGGTTACGCCAACGAACTGCACAAGAAGATTCCCAAGGAATTGGACGTCACTTGTCCCGACCAGACGCATATCGTGGTTCAAGGCTGCGACAAACAGAAAGTCGGCCAGTTCGCCGCCGAAGTGCGAGCTTTGAGAAAGCCAGAACCTTACAAAGGGAAAGGCGTCCGATACCAAGGCGAGCAAGTCAAAATCAAACCTGGTAAGTCAGCTACGAAGTAAGCCAGGCAAACAACCAATACGAACGATGGATTCGCGATCTAGCGGACACCGAAGATGGACAAGAATAAGAAACTGCAGAAGAAGCGACTGCGACGTCGCAACCATGTCCGCAATCGCCTGAGAGGGACCGCGGAACAGCCTCGGCTTTGTGTGCATCGTTCACTCAAGCACTTCAGCTGCCAAGTCATCGATGACTTGAGTGGAAAGACGCTCGCCAGTGCAAGCACGCTCGACAAAACCGTTCGCGGTGACGTCAAGCAAGGCGGCAATTGCGAAGCTGCTGCTGTGATCGGCAAGCTGATCGGCGAGAAAGCGACAGCCGCCGGGATCAAAGCGGTCAAGCTGGATCGAGGACACAACAAGTATCACGGCCGTGTGAAAGCGTTTGCGGACGCAGCACGAGAAGCTGGTTTGGAATTTTAAAAATCAAACGGTCGCAACACGACCGAATGAATACCACCTAACGGACCTCAAACGAGGGCAGAACGATTAGTAATTCATCCCGCAAGCAGCGAAATAACGACCAGGAAGGCCAAGGCGATGGCATGCTCGATCGCGTTGTGAAGATCAAGCGATGTGCTGCCGTGGTAAAAGGTGGCCGACGCTTTAGTTTCGCTGCGATGGTTGTCGTCGGTGATGGCAAAGGAAAAGTCGGTTGGGGGTACGGCAAGGCCAATGAGGTCCCGCCGAGTGTCCAAAAAGCACAAAAGCAAGCCACCCGAAGCATGATCGATGTGCCGCTCGTCGAGGGCTCGATCCCGCACCAGGTCTGGGGTCACTTCGGTGCGGCCAAAGTGCTGTTGATTCCAGCCGGTGCCGGTACCGGTATCATCGCCGGACAAGCTGTCCGAGCAGTTTGCGAATCCACTGGTATCAACGACATCCTGACAAAATCGTACGGAACCAATAATCCTGTCACGCTGGTGAAAGCCACGATCGACGCACTTTCTAAATTGCGTACGGTCGATCAAGTCGCTGCCCTGCGTGGAATCGACGCCGAAGAATTGGGCGTCAAATAGTCGATCCACCCGATCAAATCAAAGCACAGGTTGCATCATGAACCTCAACGATGTCCATCGCGGCATTCAGAAATACCGCAAACGGAAACGCATCGGTCGTGGCACCGGCAGCGGACATGGCAAGACGTCGGGTCGTGGTCACAAAGGCCACAAGAGCCGCAGCGGCTACAGCCGAAAGCCCAACTTCCAAGGTGGGGCGATGCCAATGTTCCGCCGAATCCCTAAGCGTGGATTCAACAACAAGTTTGCTGTCAGCGTGTTCGCCGTGAATGTCGGTCGGTTGAACGAGGCCTTCGAAGACGGGACCGAAGTCACCTTGGCGATGCTTGCTGAAAAAGATCTGGCGAAGGGCACCTTCGACGAAGTAAAGATCCTCGGCGATGGCGAACTGACCAAGAAATTGACGGTTTCGGCTCACCGATTCAGCAAATCGGCAGAAGAGAAAATCACCTCCGCTGGCGGGAAAGTCGTCAAGATCACGCCGAAACGAACGCCAGAAGAACGCGTTGCAGCGCTCAAGGCTGCCAAGTAACGGGGACTTTCGACGACTTACGGTAGGTGATCGGACGGTCTCGTTCGCGAATCGTCGCACGATGTGGCGATTCCGCGTAGCCAAGGGCGACCTTCAAGGGCGTACCAACGAGGATCCCAAGGCATTCCTATCGCCCCCATTTCCCCTAACCGGTACACTGCAATCCGAGCAAGGTCTTGAGGCAGCGGTCGTCGCTGTGAACGTTTCAACACCGCCTGCAAGCCCAGCCTGCTCTGCACAAGACTCAAACGGACTGACGCATGTTTGAAAAGCTGCGGATCATTTTTTCGATTCCCGAACTTCGCAAGAAGATCTTGCTGACGATCGGTTTGCTGGCCGTCTATCGGGTAGGGTTCCATATTCCACTTCCGATGGTCGCGACCAATCTCGGTGACGCTCCCGGCAGCACCGCTGGAGAGTTCTTCGAGCGTTTGACGTTGTTCGCAGCCAGCGACCTCCGCCAAGCGACCATCTTTGGCCTCGGGATCATGCCGTACATCTCGGCCTCGATCATCTTCCAGCTGCTTGGCAGCGTCTACAAACCGCTGGAAGAGCTGAAAAAAGAGGGCGAGGCGGGTCGCAAAAAACTGAACGAGTACACGCGTTACCTGACAGTCGCGATTTGCTTGGTCCAGAGTTACATGTATTTGAAGTTCATGCTGATGTCGGGAGGGCCGACAGGTTATGGAAACATCAATCCGAACTTCTTAAACGCCGATGCCACCGGTCTCTATTTTGGTTGGCAGATCGTGGCGGTGCTGGTGATGACCTGCGGCACGATCTTCTTGATGTGGCTCGGTGAACAAATCGATGAATACGGCATCGGCAACGGAATCAGTCTGTTGATCATGGCCGGTATCTTGGCCCAGATGCCGAAAGCGCTTTACGAGCTGGTTCGGAACATGAAGACCGAGCTCACCGGACTGAGCCGAGGTCAAATCGGAATTGAGACGTTGGTCTTACTGGTCGTCCTGTTCGTCGGGGTGGTGTTTGGAGTCGTGTTCATCACGCTCGGTCAACGGAAGATCCCGACCCAGTCAGCGAAGTTCACCCGCGGTCGCCGCGTTTATGGTGGCACTCGACAGTTCCTTCCATTGCGAATCAATCAAGCGGGCGTGATGCCAATCATCTTCGCCAGTAGTTTGCTGATGATTCCGGGCATGCTGATGGCTGGCTTGGCCGGCTATTTCGGCAGCGAAAGCTCTCTGTTCAAGCCGTTGAACTACCTAGGCTTGATGTTGAATGACCAAGCATCGTTTATCTTCAACTTGCTGTACGTCTTTTTGATCTTCTTCTTCTGCTACTTCTGGACGGCGATCACGTTCAACCCGAAGGAGATGTCAGACAATCTGCGAGACAGTGGAACGTTCATCCCGGGCTACCGTCCCGGGAAAAGGACGACGGATTACTTGGAAAAGGTGATGGTCCGGATCACGTACGTGGGAGCGGCTTTCTTGTCCGTTGTCGCGATCGTGCCGACGATCGTTTACGGATCATTGGGTGTGCCTTATTCGATCGCCGGTTTCTACGGCGGCACGGGGTTGCTGATTGCGGTCAGTGTTGCATTCGACCTCGTGCAGAAGATCGACAGTCACTTGGTGATGCGAAATTATCGTGGTCTGTTGGAAGGTGCCGGTGGAAACGTGTCGCCGGTGGTTTAGTCCGGCGAGCTTCTGTCGTCCTTAGTCTTTCGTAACAAGGTTGCCTTTTGACGCGAGCTTGGGGACTGAGAGCCAGCTATGAGAATTGTCTTTTTTGGCCCGCCGGGTGCGGGCAAAGGCACTCAGTGTCGGCGACTCAGCGAACACCTCAGCATTCCGCATCTGTCGACCGGCGAGATGCTGCGAGAAACGAAGCGAGACTCTTCGCTCGGCAAAATCGTGGCTAGTTACATCGACAACGGCCGGTTGGCACCAGACTATTTGGTACTGCCGATTGTGACCGAACGCTTGAGCCAGGCTGACTGCGCGAACGGTTGTCTATTGGATGGTTTCCCGCGAACGGTGAACCAAGCCGAGAAACTGGACGCCTATTTGCGAGAGCAAGCGTGGCAACTCGACGTGGTACTCAACCTCACTGTGCCAGACGAAGAACTCGTCGCTCGCTTGTTACGTCGGGCGGAGTCGGAGAACCGCGCGGATGATACCGAGTCCACCATCACGGCACGCCTGGAAGTCTTTCGAACCCAAACTGCACCCGTGCTGGATTACTACCAACAACAGCGACGCGTGAAGGACATCGACGGAAGTCAAAGTCCCGAAGCGGTGTTCGAACAAATAAAGCATGCTCTGTAGGTCATGCTCCGCATGACGAAAGAATGGAACGCTACGATCGGCGGAGCGATCGGCGACTATCTAGCAGCACTAGTAGGTCATGCTCCGCATGACGAAAGAACGGTACGCTACGATCGGCGGAGCGATCGGCGACTATCTAGCAGCACGACCGCGAAGCGTCCAGACTTTCGGCCTCCGAAGTCTCGGCGTTGCAATTGCGGAAACGGTTGATTGAAGCTACTGCTTGTGAAGCTCTTTGGCTGCGATCACCGATGTCAGCTCCGCGATCTCTGCGTCAATGTCGGCGGTTTCATCGACCGTTTCACGAACCACTTCTCGCAATGTCTCGCCAAAGCGTTGACGCAGCCGATGCATCGCTACCTTCAAAGCACTCGGCGACAGATTCAACTCGGTCGCGAGCTGATCGTACTGCGCTTTACCAAGGTTGTCCGTGATGCGTGGCAAGAGAAACTCGAGCAACCGAATTCGGTCACGCCTGGCGTAGGATGATCTCAATCGATCCTGCACGGTTTCGATCAGACTGTTCGCCCAACTGACCATGTAAAGCTTGTCGGGATCTTCTTCGCGTGATTCCAATTCCTTCCAACGGGCCTCGCCACGAACAAAATCCAACGAAACAAGCTGTACATCACCACCACGCCGCTGCGTCTGTCGTTTGCGGAAATCGTCGATGAGAAAACGCTTCCAAGCAACGAGGAGATACGTGCGAAATTTGCCTTTCGCAGGATCGGCCGACTGCAGGAGCTTGCCACATAGAACTCCACCGAGAAAGTCTTGTGTGGCATCCTCAGCATCTTCGCGACTGAGTCCCTGGCGTCTGGCAAAGCTGTAAAGCGGATGCCAGTACCTCCGCATTAACTCCTCAACAGCGGGGCGACCGTGGTTGGAATCTTCCGCAGCTGCTTTCCAAACAAGAGTCCACTGCGTGGATGCGAACGATTGATGAGATTCCGACAAACCCTGCCTCCGGGGAACCAAGACCTGCCGCTAGTTTAGCTGAAAAGACGGTGATCGATGCGTGGGTCTCTGGAACGTCACCGATCGCAAAGCGGAACGGAGGGACCGAGAAGACTCGGAGACCGCGGAGACGCAACGATCGCGGATCGATCGGCGACTTTTTGCGATCGGCGACGATGGGAGCGTGACTTACCGAATCGTTTACAATGCAGCGATTCGAAATTTACTCGTTTGGATGCTGGATGATGAAGCTCTCGATCGCGTTTACTCTCTTCTATTTGCTCGCCAGCGGTGTCGCTGTTGCGGAGAATTGGGCTCACTGGCGCGGACCGACCGGTAACGGGATTGCGACCGAAGGCCAGCCGCCGACCGAGTGGTCTCCTACAAAGAACATTAAATGGAAAGCCGAGATTCCCGGTCGCGGTTCAGGTTCACCGATCGTTTGGGACGATAAGGTGTTTGTTGTTTCCGCGATCGGTGGCAGCAGTGAGCCCCCGGCTCGGCGTCGTTTCAGCCGTCGAACATTGCCAACGCTCGACTTTGTCTTGTTCTGCTTCGATCGCGGAACGGGCGAACTGAAGTGGAAACAGACTGCGACGCGGGCGAAGCCACACCAGGATACGCACTCAACGAACGGATTCGCATCCGCTTCGCCCTGCACGGATGGTGAGCGAGTCTATGCACATTTCGGTTCACGCGGTTTGTTTTGCTACGACCTGGAAGGCAACGCCGTTTGGAAGCGAACCGACTTCGAGCCGATGGTCACACGGAATGACTTTGGCGAAGGAAGCTCGCCAACAATCGCTGGAGATAAAATCCTCGTTCCGTGGGATCACGAAGGAGCGTCCTACTTGTACGCACTGAACAAATTGACGGGCGAAACGGTTTGGAAGATCTCGCGTGACGAACCGACGAACTGGTCGACACCACTCATCGTCGATCACGAGGGCGGGAAACAGGTCGTGCTCAATGGTCAGAACTGTGCTCGCGGTCACGATCTCGCGACTGGCAAAGAGTTGTGGCGCTGTGCCGGTCAAACGCAACGACCAGTTGCATCGGCAGTGACCATTGATGATCTGGCGATCGTAGGAAGTGGATTCCGCGGATCCTATATGGGCGCATTTAAGTTGAGCGGCCGCGGTGATTTGGAAGGAACGTCCGATGTCGCTTGGTCAATCGGCCGTGATACACCGGACATTGCCTCGCCGATTCTCTCGGAAGACCGCCTCTATTTCCATAAAGGAAAATCTGGCGTCCTGACTTGTTTGGATGCACGGACCGGCGAGCCCAAATTCGCTGCCAGTCGGATACCGGGGGTCGATAGCACCTACGCTTCCCCGGTCGCCGCTGGCGGACACGTTTACTTGACCGGTCGCAGCGGACGTACCACCGTGATCGAAGATAGTGACACGTTAAAGATCGTCGCAACAAACTCGGTTGGAGAAGGTGTCGACGCAACACCTGCACCGGCCGGCAACGAGCTGTTTATTCGAGGCGAAACGCATCTTTTTTGTATCTCCGAGTAGGTCACGCTCCGCGTGACAATCGTCGCCGATCGCTCCGCCGATCGTAGCGCGTGGTCATGACGACGAGCGCAGCTCGTCTCGGAACTCGTCAAGAGTTCCGGAAAACGAAGTGTCGCTCGGCGGACGTCTTGACGACTTTCGCTACCGCAATCCGTCGGCGGGTCGTAGCTTGTCTTTGCCTTCGATCGTCAGCATCAGCGCTTTCAACTCCGCGACTCGTTTCGGATAGCGATCTGCAAGATTGTTCTGCTCGCCCAGATCGGTATCCAAGTTGTAAAGCTCATCGGTCGGATCCCGATTGGATTCGACGGCATAACCATAGAAATGCGCGTTTGATCGGAGGAACTTCCATTTGCCCTGTCGGACGCCGGCATCTTGAAAGTAAAAGAACTCTCGTCCCGTGTCGCTCTTGCCCAACAGCAATTGAGTCTGATCCACACCATCGATCTGGCGATCCGACGGCACATCGAAACCAGCCAAGTTAGCGAATGTTGGCAAGAAATCGATCGTCGCGAAAATCGCATCTGAGACGCGGCCAGCGGGCACTTTCCCCGGCCAACGCACGATGCATGGCAACCGATAGCCACCTTCATACGGGGATCCCTTTCCATTGCGAAGCGAACCGGCGTTACCCCAAAACACGGAGTCTTCCGGGTGGCCTTTTTTCTTTTTGGTGTACTTATCTTGGTTCCACGGCCCATTGTCGCTCGTGTAGATGACCAACGTGTTGTCCGTGAGCTTCAGCTCATCGAGGGTGTCGAGCAAGCGGCCAGTCTCGAAATCAAACTCCTCCACGACATCACCATATAGCCCACCCTCGGATCGACCCCGAAACCGATCCGAGGCATCGATAATGGTGTGCATCATTGTGTGAGCGACGTACAAGACAAAGGGCTTCGCAGGGTCGCGTTGTTCTTTCAAATACCCAATCGCTTTGTCGGTGTACAACGTCGTCAAACTACCCATGTCTTTGGTCGTGCCGGCGGCTTCATTGTTTTCATGAAATCGAACGGTACCGTTATCGTTGGCACCAAGCGTTCCGAAGTAGTAATCAAACCCCTGAGCGTTGGGCATCCGCTCAACGATTGCTTTCCGATTGGAGACGTCCCATTTGCCGATACAAGCGGTCTGGTACCCGGCGTCCCGAATCAACTCCGCGAAAGTGATCTCCGACGCAGGCATTCCCCAGCCCTTACTGCGCAATGGTTGTCGCCCGGTAAGCAAAGCCGATCGCGAAGGTCCACAAACCGTTTGCGAATAGAACGAAGTAAACCGTGTTCCTTGCTGAGCGAGCTGATCCAAGCGGGGTGTCTTGTTGGTTTCGCTGCCGTAACACCCCAAGTCCGCATAGCCTTGGTCGTCAGTGAAGATGATCAAGATATTCGGACGCTCGATCTGCGGCTGCTCGGACCCGGGAGCCAGTGGAGATTCCGCAAGCACGTTTGACAGAAAGACCATCTGGAGAGTCACCGCACAAATAGACCAACACCGATTCGGAATCGATGGTCGCTGACTGCGGCGATTTTGTCGCGATGAGCGAATCAACTGAATCATTTTGAGTCCTGTAGTACGGATAGGGGCACCGAATTTCTTCGATTTCAGGTGGCTGGATACGCCAAAAGCGGTCAACCGTCGCGTTGGATCCCAGCGGTGACGCTCCCATACCGTAACCCGCTTTCGAACACGGGTGGGGTGACGCCGACGGAACGGACAGACCGCCGGCGTTCATTGCACGTTTGGTGGCAGGACATTTTTAACGGAGGATACCTAGACGTTATGGCCACTTTCTGAGGAAAATACGCCATTCGGCTGTTTATGCCCTGATTCTCGACAGAGGGAATGTTGGACACCGACCACCTAAGCGATGAAGACTTGGTTGCACTTGCTTCGAATGGTGATGAGAAGGCGCTGACGTTGTTGTTTGATCGACATCGAGATCGTCTGCGTCGTCTTATCGCGTTGCGGATGGACTCCCGCGTTCAGGCTCGCGTCGATGCGTCCGACGTGCTTCAGGAAGCCTACTTGGACCTGATTCACCAACTGCCGAATTTTGTAAAAGGCTCACCGTTACCGTTTTTTCTTTGGCTACGCCGTATTACCGGCCAACGTCTGGCAAAACTGCATCGAACCCATTTGGGTGCGGAGAAGCGGAGTGTTTCTCGCGAACTATCCGTAGATGCAAAACCAATGCCTGCGCTGAGTTCGTTTTGCCTGGCGAATGAGTTAGCTGGACAGTTCACATCGGCCGGTGAACGTGCCGTCCGAGAGGAGTCGAAAGTCAAACTACAGGCAGTGCTGAACGAGTTGGATGAGAAGGATCGAGAGATCCTCGCACTGCGGCATTTTGAGCAGTTGGACAATCGCGAGATTGCGACCCTTCTTGGGGTTTCGGAGTCTGCCGCGACAAGACGTTACTATCGTGCGCTATCGCGTCTCCGTTCAGAACTTCGGACGATTCCCGGCCTGCTGGATTGACGATCACGCGACCTCATGAGCTCTTTATCAGAAGATCAAGACGCGATTCCCGAAGACTCCCTGGTTTTTCAGCTCGGTGAAGAGTTCCTCGCTGCACAGCGGCGGGGCGAAAAACCGCAGATTGCCAGCTACGTCGCGCAGCACCCGCAGATCGCTAATGAGTTGAGGGAGCTGCTGCAGACGATGCAGATGATGGAGGCCTTGCCGGAAGACAATCCGGCAATGCCAGATCCACTCGCCGAAATGAAAGGGCGTCAGCTTGGTGACTATCAGCTGGTTCGCTTGATTGGCAAAGGCGGTATGGGTGTCGTCTATGAGGCGAAGCAACTGTCTCTGCAGCGTCACGTCGCGATCAAAGTGCTTCGCGATTCAAGCGTTCTTGGCGAACAAGGCCGATTGCGATTCATGCAAGAAGCGAAGTCCATCGCCAAGTTGCATCACACGAATATCGTGCCGATCTATGAGACGGTGCAAGAGGACAACGTTTGCTTCTTCGCCATGCAATTGATTGACGGGATCAGCATCGATCGGTTTATTGCAGCTTGTCGTGGGGATTCGGAGGGTCCCGTTCCTTGTTCTACGGCGGACGAACGCAGAGATGAAACGATGGCAGCGCCCAGTGGGTCGTCGTTCGGCTTGCCGGGCGTCCTACCCGACTGGGTCGAACTGGGTCATCCGATTCAACAAAACGATGCGGTCAAGATGGTGATCCAAGCGGCTCGTGCTCTGCATCACGCGCATCAACGCGGGATCATTCATCGAGACGTCAAACCGTCCAATTTAATCCTTGATCACCAAGGCGTCGTCTGGCTTACGGACTTTGGACTTGCCAAAACGGAACAAGATAATTTGACCGCGACCGGCGATCTGCTGGGAACCTTGCGGTACATGTCACCCGAGCGATTTCAAGGTCGCTGTGATGCTCGAGCAGACATCTATGCGCTAGGCTTGACGCTTTATGAGCTGTTAGTGTTGCGCCCTGCGTTCGGACCCAACGATCGCTTAAAACTGATCGAGGCAATTCTGAACTCCGAGCCGGCAGCACTGCGCACGATTGATGCAAAGATCCCGCGAGACCTTGAAACCATCGTATTAAAGGCGACGTCGGTTATCCCGGATCAGCGATTTGAGTCCGCGAGAGATTTTGCAGACGACTTAGAGCGATTTCTAAACGACGAACCGATTCAGGCACGCCCTCCATCGGTTCGTGAGAAACTCGTTCGATGGACGCGGCGGAATCGGTTGGTCGCATCGTTGTTGACATTGCTGTTCCTGGTGCTCGCTCTAACCTCGGTTACGATGAGCAACGCGTATTTTTCGCAACGTCAATTGACGATTCAAAAGACGGCCGAAACCGTTCGGGCCAATCGAGCAAGCCAAAAAGCAACGGAATTACTCTCGCTCGCTGAAAGTCGCGGAAAGGAATTAAGGCAACGGCTTTATTCCGCGGAAATGCAACAGGCATCCGGCTTGTTGCGAGACCCGCTTGGCGTGGAAATGGTTCGCGAGAAGCTGTTACCGTGGGAAGTAACCGATCCTTCGTCCGAACCGGACCTTCGCGGCTGGGAATGGTACTTTCTGCAATCCGTGACACACCAATACGCGCGGAGAATCCAAACCGACGACGTCCATCTGACCGGAGTCGAGTGGCTGGAATCCTCACGAGTCTTCGCTGCCGGGAGCGTGATGGATGCTAGTTTTTGGGAGCTAATGGATGACGGTCATTCGAGGCAAGCGGTTGTTCCAACAGGTGCTTACACCAACGCAAGCGCGTACCATCCACAAGAAGGTTGCATCGCGATCACGCTGCTGACACGCGGCATCAACCTGGTTCTATTAGATGCAAAAACCGAACAGATTCGTTGGGCAGCGCAAACTCCCTTTGACCGTATCCACAGCCTGACTTGGCATCCAACCAAGTTTCTACTCAGCGGCGTTTATGATCGAAATTGGATCGTTTGGAGCGGCATCGACGGTCAAGTCGTAAATACAGGCGAGATGAAGGAATCCATCCAAAACTTGGCATGGAATTCCGACGGACATCTCGTGATCTCCAGCGTCGAAGGAAGCGAAACGTGGGATGTTGAACTCGGTGAACGGATCAAGACACCGTTGGATGAAAACCGCTGGATTGCATTCGATCCCAAGGATCGATGCCGCATATCACTGACTCCGGGCAATGCGACGGTTGAGCGCAAGAACCGTGATGGAACTTGGAATCGTCATGACATTGCGAACTGTGAACAGGCGAGCATTAGTCCCGACGCGCAATGGCTGGCGACATCCGACAGAGAGGGGACACTGAAAGTCTGGCATACGGAAACGGGGCGACTCGTTCGTACGTTGATTGGGCATGCTGGCCAAGTCAATGCGATTCGATGGGATGCTTCCTCCAAGAAGATCCTAACGGGCGCGGACGATGGTGCTTTTTGCATCTGGGATTTGGATCGTTTACCTACGATTCGTCGCCATACGATAGGCGATACTCGGTGCAGGTTTGCCCTGGATGGGTCTTACCTGGTCACGGATGTGCAAGGGGAATTGTTGGTCAGCGACCTCAAGGGAAACGTGACGAAAGCCGTAGGTCCTGTCGATTTGCGATCGCGAAGCATGACGTTCAATCTTGATGGAACAAGTGTCGCTATCGGAGGTGAAGATGGCAACGTACACATCTGGGACATCTCTGAGGAAAGGTCCAAGATGGATTCACGCATTCGCGTTCCCAATAGCCTGACGATCAACCAATTAGCGTATCTTCGTAATGGAAAACAGCTCATTACGTGCAGCGGAGAAAACGGGGTCCACATCGTCGATATCGCAAGCGGTGAATCGGTTTTTACTTTCGTTGGCCATGGGTCCGGGGTTTTTGACTTATCACGCCATCCACAGTCGGACTGGGTGGTGACTGCTGGCTCCAACGGTGAGGCAATCATCTGGCATGCGAGTGACGGACGGATTCGTCATCGTCTCCGCGGACATGTTGGTTTTGTGACATCCGTCGCGTGGAGTCCAGATGGGAAGTTTGTCGTCAGTGGCGGTGAGAACGGTGAGGTCTTACTCTGGGATGCAGAGTCCGGTGACCTTTTGCGTCGCTTCCTCGGGCATACGCGTCGTGCCACCGGACTGTGCTGGGCACCCGACGGCAAGCGATTCGCCAGCGTCGGCGAGGATCAGCGGCTGCGGATATGGAATCCGAATGTCGATCGCGAGTTACTCAACTACGAACTAACGCAATTAGACGGGCAACGCGTCGATTGGTCAGCCGACGGTAGAGTCCTCGTCATCGCAGGCAAAGCCGGGTCTATCTTGTTGGACGCACGCAGCGCGTATTCCGACTGACTTTAGTTATCGTCGCCGATCGCTTTGCGGTCGAAGCATCTCCCTTTCTCACCGACCTCTCTCGTTCTTGGTGCGATCGGCAGCGTTTAACGTCCTGCTGACAAATTCTGAGATTCTTTAGGAATTCTCGTCAAACCCGATCCGCCGACGGGAAATAGCCTCTTAGGTCAGTCCTTTTCTTTGCTGACTTCGAGCGCAATCCGTCCTCCTGCGCGGGGGGTTGTCACCCATTCCGCAGGGCTCGTTGGACGATGCATTTCAACGAATTGGGATCCACGAACAAGCTATGCCGTTTCGAAAATCTGCGTCGACAAGACGCATGCGGAGTCGAACAGAGCGAAGACGACGATTGAAGCGTGCGTTACGCACAGAGTCGCTCGAAAAAAGAGAGTTGCTTGCCGGAGTTACCCCCTCGGTGAGTGTGACGGGCAACGACGTTTCCGTCGAATTCACCTTGGAGTCCAACTTCAATGGGGACGTGTACGTTCGAACGAACGATACCACGAACTTGCTGGAATGGAGTACGGATGGCTCAAACTTTGAGTCCATCAGTGAGCCCCTAGCGAACAAATCGAGCGCCGAACTCTCGTTGAGCTACGACGCCGCGGACGACTTCCTCAACAACTTCGCGATCGACACGTTGAGTTCGTTAGTCATCGGTAACGTGTCTTTACCAGGCGTCGACCTGAGTTTCAAAGCACTGCAAATTGATGTTCAAGCGGGCGTCTCGATTTCGACGGCGAGTCCAACGGGTGATTCAGGTGATCTCACTTTCGATGCACCGCTCGTCTCAACGGCTTCTGGATCTCAGTTGATCACCGATCATCTGAACGACTTCGATACACCCGGTGACCTGCTGATCAGCGCGCAGGGTAATTTGGATACAGTGGTCAGCGTCGTAAATTCGCTCCCCATTCTTCCAAAGGCTTCCAACACCGAAGCGATCGTGAATCTGACGGGTACGACCATTCGTGCTGGTAATGTCACGATCGATTCGGATGCCGACAGTGCAGACAGATATGACGACGAAGATCCCGACAGCACGGGTAACGCTGGTGTTCAAGTCCTGGAAGGACTGAGTGATCTGGTAGGAAGCGTGTCGTTGTTTGTCGGATTTGCGTTCTCAGAAGCGGACTCGGTGGTGACGATCGATGGTGGATCGATTCTCAGTGACAATCTTCAGATCACCTCCAATGCTACGACTCAAGCCAACACACTCGTCCTGAGTCCGACTGCGTTTGTTGCGGGCTTGGCGATTTCGGAGCCGAATGCCGATATTTCGATCAAAGGCGGAGCCGACATCGATTCGCGTGGGAACGTCACGGTCGCGTCCGATGCCGTCTCCGTATCCTCCGTATCGACGATACTGCGGTCAAAAAAGCGGGGCGGTTCCCTTGCGTTTAACTTTGGCAACATCGATTCCAATGCTGAAATCGAATCCGGTGTTACGATCGATGCGGGAGGATTCGTTGACGTCAGTGCAGACGCGCTGAAGTCACAGTTTGTTGGCGGCCGTGCATCCGGATTTGCGGGGTCTCGATCGACCCTTTCAGTCGCCTACAGTCAGGCCGTGACCGATGTAACGGCCGCGATCGACGGAAGTGTCACCGCCGCAGGTGATGTCCGAATCGACAGTGACCTGAAGACGACGCTGAATGACGTTTCCTCAACGGCAACGACCGGGATCAGTGGGGTCGGCGGACAGATTCTTGCTCGAGTCAAGAACAACACATCATCGCTCTCGGCAATCCAAGGTCTTGGCAATCTCGTTAAGCGGCTAACGGGCACACGCAATGATCAAGTCGAAAGCGGGTTTGCGGGAAGCTTCGCAGTCGGCTTCCACACCAACGACGTTGTCGCGCGAATCGGCGACGGAGCATCCGTCATCTCAACGGCGGGGAACGTTCGAGTCGCCGCTGACAGCATCGAATTCCCGCAACACCTTGCGTCCAGCACGGTCGCAAGTTTCGATCAACCGCTCAGCGAAGATCGGCGCGACAACAGCACGTCGATCGCTCTTTCTGTGGGTGTCTACGACAACGAGGCGCATGCCTACATCGGCGATGGTGCGACCGTAACCGCGTCTGGTGACGTGACGGTTCAGTCCAGTGGGCAAGTTCCTTGGGAACAGCAATGGTGGAAGTTTTTCCGAAGGGGCGATGATACCGTCCAGCAAGAATCGGTTGTCGGGGCAAAAATCACCGAGTTTCCGTTTAAGAAGTTCCTGAGCTTCAACGCGGGGCTTCAAGAGGGGCTGTTCACGTCTTGGGCAGAAGCATTCACCGAAGGCGAAAAACGCGCGATTGGATTTCAAGCGAACGTTCTCAGCATCGCGAACTCAAGCAAGGCAACCATTGGAGATGGCGCACGCGTAACGACTGGTGGAGACCTAGCCGTCATCTCCAAAGTCGAAAACGACACACTCAACTTTTCGGGACAAAACCTACCTTTCCCTCTCGCTGGAGCAGACGGCGGAGGATTCACCGACTCAAAAGGCATTGGCGGCTCGATCCTCGCGATCTCGTACGACAATGAGTCGATCGCTGAAGTCAAAACGAACGCGGTCATCGATGCCGGCAGCTTACTCGTATTCGCCCGCAGCGATTCTCGAAACGTCTCGGTTGCGACTCAGGGGGGGCAAGCAGACGGCGTCTCCATCAACGGTGCCGCAGCAACTTTGATCATTAACGATCGAACGCTTGCAAGAATCGATGACGGGGCGACCGTTTCGACCGGCAATTCACTGTTGGAGATCCCTCGCGATTACGACGAATACGACACAAGTCAAAGAGGGCTCTTCAGTGGTATCCCAGTTTTCTATCCTTTTGAACCGCTCGAGGAAGCCGCCAACGCCGATCTGCGCGTCAACGTAACATCCGACACGATCACGCTCCCATATGCGCACAACTTAACCAGTGGTGACGCGGTCCGTTACTTCAACGGTGGAGCCAACAGTATTGGCGGATTGTCGAGTAATACGTCGTACTATGTTACCGTCGTTGACGATTTCGCCGTGACGCTCTCTTCGACCCCCAGTGGTCCGGCGATCGATTTGTCTCTTGATCCCGCAGATCAACCTACCGGTCCCGCCGACGTCATCGGGCACGCACTGTTGCCAGGTTTCTCGCCCGCTGATGTCGATGATGTCGACCCCACCATCATTGACTTGGGACAGGAACATGGACTTGTTGACGGAGACGCCGTCGTCTACCTGACGGAGGAATCCGCCGCACTTGCGCCCCTCGCAAATGGGACCGTCTATTTTGCCGAAGTGGTGAACTCCACCCAGCTACGGCTATCCAGTCTGGAGAATGGTGCGCCGATCAGTTTCGATGCGACGTCATCAACCGGCGTCGCTCATTTCATTGTTCCGATTACCGCCGAAACGGTCGATGAAGTGGCTCGTGGGCGTGATCGCGGAACACAACGAATACGAAATCCGATCGATGCTTTGGACAGCAATCGTGACCGTCGCATTACCACTGACGACGACTTTATTCGTGGGCTGACCGACGAAGCGTATTTGACCGATCTCAGCCTGCTCGTTCTAGCGGATGACAATGCAGATCTCTTCAATGGTGCGGGTGGGATTTCAAAAGGTCACTCGACCGGTGCTGGTTTTTCCCTATCGGTTGACTCGATCAAACGCGATACCCAAGCGCTCATTGGCAACCTCGAGTTGGATTTGGTTCGGGAAGACTTCAGTTCAGTGGGCTCCGGTATTGATAGCCAGGATCAAATCTACCTGGGCTATAACCACGGCTTGAGCAATGGGGATCAAGTCACTTACGCCGGTGGTGGCGATACGGAAATCGGTGGCTTACGCGATGGCGAGACGTATTTCGTTCAACTTGGCGCTGATTCAAATAACTCGGGTGATCCGTTCATTCGGCTGGGCCGATCCTCCGACGAGTTCACCAAGACGTTTAATGACACCGATGCACAGACCGCGACCAACGTCATCGAACTTGGTTACGCTCACGGATATCAACTCGGAGATTCGGTTCGCTACCAGCGTGGAACTTCATCGGCGATTGGCGGGCTAACCGATGGCGAGACGTACTACGTGATTCCTGTCAGTCCAACGGCCATCGCGCTAACGCTCGATGAGCGTGGCACGTTTCTGAGCTTTGATACCGTCTTCGAGCCGTCCGATACCGTCGAAGGCAATCGCCTCATCTTTTCCTATGCCCATGGATACACCGAAGGTCAGGCGTTGCGCTACACTGCGGGAGGTGGCACGCCCATTCCCGGCTTGACGGATGGCGCCATCTATTTCGCTCATGTGGTCGATGCGAACCAGATTGAACTTCGCACGACGGCGTCCAGTGTGACGTCGATCGCTCTGGGCGAAACGGTTTCACTTGGTCGCAATCACACGCTGTCCAAGGGTGTGGAATACTCGATCGAAAGAATCGTCGGGACAAATAGCACTGGGGGCTCTCATGTCGTCGATCTTGGATTCTGGCACGGTTTAGATAACGGCGATGCGATCCGTTATCAAACCAGCGGTACGTCGATCACTGGGCTGACAACGGATACCGTCTACTACGCGATCATTGACAGTGGTGAATCGATCGCGCTTTCAACATCGGCGACGGAGGCAAGACGTGGTCGCTGGCAGTTCTTTGATGTTCAAGAGGAAATCAATAGTGACGTGATTTCCTTGGAATTCGATCACGACTATCAGACAGGTGATGCAATCGTCTACAGTCGGTCAGCTTTCTACAAGTCTGACCTTTCCAGTGATCCCACGTCGGCTCTGTACTACACGGATTCCAACTCGAATCGTGTCGAGTTGGTTGAGGGACAAACGTACTACGCCATTCGCGTCGAAGATCCAAATGATCTGATCTACGATCCGGGCACTGGAACGAGTGTGCCCTTTAGCGCTGGCATCAAGCTCGCGCTCACGGCTGCTGACGCACTGCAAAGCAATGCGTTGACGCTCGATACCGTAACCTCGACCGGTATCCATGCGTTTCATCTGCGCGATGCACGGGTAGCGATCGACACCACTGCCGCTGACGGGTCACCTCAGTTCTTTCAACGAGACTACCGGGTCGACTTGACTCCTGCCGCGAGCGCGGGCACGACACATGCGTTCCGCCTATCGCTCAATCCGCAAGGCACCGACGAAATCACTCATGGGTTAGGTCGCACTTTTACGCCGACTGCTGTCGCATCGGCGACCGTTGATCCTTCACAGTCACTAACGAACAACGAAATCACGCAAGCCCATTCGTTCGTTACGGGTGATGCAGTGGTATACGACGATGGCTTCACAAGTAACGACTCTGCAACCGCAATCGGTGGGCTCTATCGAGGACAGATTGTTTATGTGATCGTCACGAGTTCGACAACTTTCAAGCTGGCCGAATCTCCCGCTGCGGCGTTGGCTGGGACCGCCATCAATCTCGATGCATCTCAAGCATCGGGTAACGCGCACACGTTCCGTAAAACGGTGATCAGCCCAACGGGCGCGGTGGAACTTGGTTATCAACATGGTTTCGTGACGGGCGACCAGGTGGTCTACAGCCGTGGCGGTGGCGAGGCGATTGGTGGCCTCGGACATGGAACGGTTTACTTCGTCGTCGTCGACGGCCCGACGTCCATCCGATTGGCGGATACTGCGACGAATGCACGCAACAATGAGACGCTCTCACTATCACCCTATTTTGCGACGGGAAGTCATCATGGCTTCGGTCGCGTCTTTCGACCGGTCCCGATCGTTGATAGCAGTGCTGACTCGATTTCGTTCAATCAGCCGCATCCGTTCGAAACGGGAGACGCCGTCACGTACGACTCCGGCACCGGAGTCGCAATCGGCGGTCTTGTCAGCGGCAACACCTACTACGTCATTGATGTTGATGGTCAGGCTATTCAGCTGTCGTTAACGCGTGGTGGCACGGCCATCAATTTGGACGGAACGCTGGCTTCTGGATCCGAGCATCGTATCGGCACGCTGTCCGCGGATGGAAGTGTCGTCTCTGCAGGCTCAGGCGCTGTCATCGCCCAAAACTCCGGCACGATCGTATCCGTCACCCTCGCTGGAAGCATTGTGACGACGTCTCCGGGGTCAGTGGTTGATATCAGTGGCGGCGGTGGAGGTGGCCAGCTGATCCGTCGCCGTGACTCATCGGTCGATAGTGCGATGGAGGAGCCCAGTCGTGCAAGCTTCTCCAGTGCGAGCGGCAATGATCAGCCTGCCCAACCCGCCAACGTCAATAACGCTGCGGCACAGCAACAGCCCGACACATCCCGACGAAGCTCATTTGCGGGAGCTATCACGGTTCACGTCATCAATGACACGACGGTGGCAGCGATCAATGATTCAAACGTGACGTTTCGGGAGTTGGATGTTCGTGCAGCCAACAAAAGCAACTCGGTGGCTGTGACCGGTGCGCTCGCCGTTTCGCGTGGCTCGGCGGAAGGGAAGGGAATCGCCGGCGCGATTTCCGTCGATGTCATCGACAACGAAACCTACGCAATCATCGATAGTTCGATTGTTAATGTGCTCGGGGGAAACCTGACGGTCGACGCATTCAATGACTCCGACATCGTCGCCGTCGCCATGGGCGCCGCCGGGGTCTCGGGGAAGAAAGCGCTGGCGGGGTCGGTCGTCGTCAACGCGATCGGGAGTGAGGCACACGCCAAGATCATTGATGGATCAGACATCATCGTGCTCGCGAACCCAGGAACGGTCGGTTCCGGAAAAGCAATCGTGGAAGCTCGGGACGAGAATCGAATCGTCAGTGTGACCGGCGCAGGCGGGCTCGTTTTTGGTGCGGGTGGTGACTCCAAAACCGGCGTCGGCGCAGCGATCAATGTCAACGTGTTGGATCCACGTGAAGGCACGACCGCCATCGTCGAAGACTCGGACCTGGCCACGGATGGTCAAGCCGTCTTGGATGCAAGCGTCCGGAATATCGTGACGCCGATTACGGTCGCGCTCGCCACGGCACTTGGTGGAGCCACTCCCAAAGCACTCGCAGCCGCCATCAGTCTCGGTGTGGTGGTGATCGATGGAACCACGCGATCTTCCGCACGGCGAAAAAAGAGTCGAGGGATCTCGGCGAAGGGAGGGCTGACCGTCAACGCAGATGACCTCAGCCGTGTGACAACGGTTGCGGGTGGCGCAGCGTTATCCGGATCCCTTGGCGGGTTAGCTGGTACGGGCAGAGCATTGGGCGCGTCGATTAACTTCACGTATCTGGATCAGGATGTCATCGCCGACATCACTGACATGCCGGTTACGTCAACAGAAGGTAACGTGATCGTCGAAGCCACTTCGTCTCCCCAGCTCACTTCGGTGGCGGCGGGCGCAGCGATTGCCGGTACGGTCGCCGCTCAAGGTTCTTTTTCGATCGCCGTCGTCAACAATGACACAACGGCCTTCATTACGAATGCAAACAGCACGATTGCCGCGGATGGATCGGTCAAGGTCGAAGCCAAAGACAACATGCAAATCGCAAACGTTGCCGGCAGCGTTGCACTTGGAAGCCTACTCGGGTCATCCGAATCGCCGATCACGTCGGTGGGACTGGCGAATTCCACACTCGTGACCACCAATCAAACGCGTGCTTTCATCGACGATGACATTACGATCCAGGCCAATGGAGACCGTGGGTCCGTTCCTGTCGCAAGAGTTGACGTTACGGACGGTTCGTTCCTCACGGACCAGAGAGCGGGTGTCATCGTCAATGCCGTTTCGAATGATCAACTAACGAACGTTGCTGCCGGTGGTGCGATCTCAGGCTTTGGAGGTGGCACATCGATTGCCGGTTCGGTCACGGTGACCGTTATTGACGAAAACACGGAAGCCTGGATCGGTGATCGAACACGGATCAACACCAACGCAAATCTCGTCACTCAAGGCGCCAACGAGAGCACGCTGCAGGATGTTCGTGTCACGGCGGCCGAGAATACGCAACTTGTCGGTGTTGCAGGTGCACTGGGAGTTTCCTTTGCCGACGGCGGCATTGGCGCGGGAGCAGATGTTGCCATCGTCAAGAAAAACACTCTCGCTGAGATTGAATCCAATGCGGTGATCGAAGCCAACGGAGACGTCATCGTCGATGCCGGTTCGTTCGAAGACGTTGTTTCGGTTTCGGCATCCGCAGGTGCAGGTAAGAACTTCGGAGCTGCGTTTGGGCTCGGAGTCTCTGTCTTCAACATTGACACAACGGCAGACGTTGGTTCCGCAACGCGGGTCACTGCTTCAGGAAGTGTCCTCGTCGATTCGTTTGACGAGTTTGGATTTGAGATCGGCTCTGGATCAATCGCCTTTGGTCTCAATAAGGCGGGAATCGGGGGTGCGATCGCTGTGCCGGTAGTCAACAAAACAACAACGGCCACCGTCCATGACAACGCGATTATCGACGCGTCTGCGTTGCGTTCCGGTTTCAGCGTGCCCACAGGTGACTTTGAGGCGTTCTCCGCTGACACGTCCCAGGCGGGTGTGATTGGGCAAGCGGATTTGGATTATTCCGGGTTACCAACCGCCGGTGACAAATCGTATTTCAACGATCGCAATGCAACGCCGACCCACTACAACGGTTTTGAAGGAGTATCGGTAACCGCACTGAGCAAAACGGAAGTGGAGCTCTATGGTGCCGGCGCAGCGCTCTCCATTGGTGGCGGCAGCTTGCAAGTTTCGTTTGGTTACTCAGACATCGACGAAACGACCTCCGCGCGCGTCGGAAACAGTGTTGACATCAATCAAAACACCGCTTCGGCCTCGAACGATCAATCGGTCAACGTCGCTGCGGGTAATGATCTCTTCATGCGAACCGTTCTGGGCGCGATCGCGGCTGGATCCAAACTGACGACCTCCCCAGCAGCCGATGTCCTGATCGTCAGCATGGATACTTCCGCTGCCATCGGTGCGAACTCTCGTGTTCGTGCGAAACGTGACGTCAACGTCCAAGCCTACAACGAAGAAGACGTCATTGGCGTGTCGGTCTCAATCGCAGGAACGATCGGTGGCACATTCGCCGGTGCGGGCGCGGTGGTGGCTTTCGATCTCGACAACACGACGTACGCGAGTATTGGCGATGGATCAACCGTCGACGCGGGAGGAAGCGTCATTGTGTTCGCGGAGGATCGGACTGACGCGGATATCGTCGCTGGAGGTGTGGGAGCAAGTATTTCTCTGACGGGAGGCGGGATCGGTGCGTCGATCTCCGCGTCACTACTCGATAAGGACACCCAAGCCTGGATTGGTTCGGCAACCGTCGATGCTCTTGGTAATGGTACGGCCATCGAATTCGTCGATGGAGAAGAGAATGGTGGCACGACTTCGACGACGACAACACAAGGTGTAGCGGTGGCGTCGCTTGCCGTCGAGGACGTGTTTGTCCTATCGGTCGCCGGAGGTGTTGGTGGGATCGCAGGCGTTGCCGGAGCAATTAATTGGCAAAAGATCGATTCGGATGTCGGCGCCGAGATTCGTGATGGCGCTCGCATCAACCAAGCATCTGATAACGCGACAGCAGCCAATGCAAACCAAGACGTTTATGTTGTCGCGCTGAACAAAATTGGCAGCACCGGCATCGCGGGCGCACTTGGCTTAGGACTCGGATTGGGCGTCGGCGCGGGTGTTGACGTTGGTACCGTCGACAATGCGGTCATTGCTCGGCTCGGAGGAAATGTATCGGCACGTCGTGACGTTCGGGTCGCTTCGCTTGCTGATCGAGAGATCTATTCCGTTGGAGCGGCAGGCAGTTTGGGAGGCGCCGGTGTCGGTTTAGCTGGAGGTGTTTCTCGCTGGGTGATCAATGGAAACGTCGACGCTGCTTATTCCGTCCAAGGCGTCACCGGAGATGCGCTTGTCGGAGAAAACGGGCAAGGACAGTCGGTTCAGTCATCCGCCGAGGCGAGCCTGAATCAATCCACGTCGATCAATACCGGCTACGAGGGCGCAGGGAACGCTCGGGACAACAGTTCGTTCGTTGGGAACTCGGCCGATGCGGTTCTCGGTGGTATCGGAAACTTCTCCAATCTCCTGACCGCAATCCATGTCACGGAAACACGCGCCGAGATCAATCCGAATGCTAACGTCACGGCTGGTTCCGACGTAGAAGTCGAAGCAAGTGAAGTGAATGATATCTACGCTGCCGGTGGCGCCGCGACAATCGGGATTGCTGGTTTTGGCGCAGGTGTGAGCATGTTGACGGTCTCAGCACCGGTCGTCGCATCGATCGGTGCCGGAGCAAACGTCTCTGCCATCGGCAAAGTCATCGTTCAAGCGGACAGTGATGAGAGCCTTAACGTCTTTGGCGTTGCCGGTGCGGGCACTCTGTTCGGTGGCGCTGCCGCTTACGGGCAGATCCGAAATGGCGGTTTAAGAAGTGCCTCGGTCAATCCAGGTGCTGTCATCACGAATGCGGCAAGTGTTGAAGTTCTGGCGGATCATCGGGCGAATCTACTGGCCAAGAGCGGAACGGGTAGCGTCGGATCCATCGTTCTTGGCCTATCAGCCGCCGAAACGAGCAGTAACGCCACCGTCGAAGCGGTTGTCAACGGAGCAACGCTGGGAAGTGCAGACAACAAGATCGGCACGTTGACGATCGATGCCAACAGCACCATCGAAAATGATCCGAGCGACGGTCGATCCGCACACGCGATTGGTGTGGCAGGTGGCCTGATTGCCGTCGCGGGCGTGAGTGCGAACAGTACAGTCAACCCAACCATCGTGAGCGCGATCGGCAAAGACAGCGTGATCTTTTCTGGGGGAGCCGTTCGCGTCACGGGCACGGCAGATATTGAGGCCAATGCGGTCGCGACGAACATCAACGGAGGTGCGTTAACTTTCGGAGCCGGATTTGCCACCGCGATCCTGGACCCAACCGTCAACGCAGAAGTTGGAAGTAACGCGCGGGTCCAAGGCGCGAGCATCGACATCCAAGCGCTGAACAACTATCTCGCTGTGGGAATTCCACTCGATCGTGAAGCACGAACGATGGCCACTTCCGGCGCCGGTGCAGCATTGGCCATTGTTGGCGCGCGGGCTACGAGTGAATCGAAGGGATCTGCATCGACTTCGATCGTCTCCGGCGCATCGCTGGAATCGACCACGACCGACGTTAATATTTTGGCCTATTCATCGAACGACCTGTATGCAAACGGAGACGGAAACGCTTTCGCAGCACTTGGGTTTGGCAATGCCGAAGGCCACGGTGTCATCGATACAACCTCTGTCGTCAGATTGGGATCCAACGTCCAAATCACTTCGAAGAACAACCTGAACGTTCGGGCTCTGTCTCGCGATGACGGATCTTCCGAAGGCGATGCGGGAGACCGGGGACTCATTCCCTTCTCGGCCGGC
Organism: Planctomycetota bacterium; assembly: GCA_039179795.1. GTDB lineage: Bacteria > Planctomycetota > Planctomycetia > Pirellulales > Pirellulaceae > Rubripirellula. Next base: position 54,642 of record JBCDEM010000009.1, read on the forward strand.
ACGGCAACGATGGATGTCACCAACGCGACGGATGTATCCATCGGAAATGGCGGTAGCCTGAACGCTCAAAACAAGCTCAACGTGGAGTCCGTTGCGAATCACCGAACAAAATCACGCGCACGCTCCGATGTGAGTCCGTTCGGGTTCAGTCTTGGTTCGAATATCAAAACAGAGTCATTCACGGATGCAGTGACCGAAGTGAATGTGGATATCGGAGCTGCACAAATCACTGGCAACGAAATCCTCGTTCGTACGCGGGTTAACGGACTGGACGTCCAAGCCGACTCCGATTCGATTGCTCCTGGACAATTCGGTGGTGACAACGATGCGGAATCAAGGCTCAATTCGACCACGACCACGGACATCGACTTACTCGGAACGGTGCTTACCGGCATCACATCCGTCAACGTGGTTTCGGATCATACGAACGTCATCAGCAAATCGGACGCACGGGCCAAAGCAAATGCGGTCGGTGGCAATACGGATGTGATTGCGGAAAACACAACGACGATTCGATCGGACGTTACCGCCACAGACTCGACGATCATTACGACGCCCAGCCTGACGGTGCGAAGCGCGACGCCAACCAATCCAACGATCCAAGAAAACCCTGATCGAGTCCGCGCAGGCATTGATACGGGCAAGTCAACGGAAGCGAACCCGACCATCGTTCTTTCTCAAGACGTCGACTTTAATGCTCGTGTTAATGTCGCGGGGTCGGGACCGGTTTTGCAAATCGATGCGACGGGAAATGAAGTACGAAGGATCGGAGGCATCACCTATACCAAGGTCGGCAGCACGATCATCGTTGACCCGATCATCAATGACGGTACCAACCAAGGAAACGTCGCGTTCGAGATGCCTGGAATCGGTGTTCGAACACTCCGTGGAAGCACGACCGTCAATCGGCAACTCTCACTGATTCAAGTCGCGATTCAAAACGAATCCGCTGCGGATCTGAAGTTGGGTAGCATCGATGTCGTTAATGAAAACGGTACCGTTGAAGTCACTCGCCCGAGCTTCGTGACCGATACCCTGGCTGTCATCGACTCGACGAGCACAGGCTCCACAACGATTGCCATCGACAATCAGCAAGGCGTGATCCTTGATGGAGATATCGACAATCCAAATGGTCCGATCTCCATTACCGCTCAAACGGGAAACATCACGCGAGCGAGCGGCCAGCACGATCTTATCGCCCCCATTGTTTCATTGTCCGCGAAAGCCGGTAGCATCGGAACGGCGGCAACGAACGCGGGGCGAATCGCGGCTTCCGCAACGTCCGCGGACACATCCACTGATTTGAACCTTGACGCTAGCGGCGACATATTCTTTGCCCAGACGACCGGCATCGCAGATGTCAAAACGATCAAAGCGGTTGGTAACGTCGACATCCTCGCTTCACGCGACGTCGTCGACGACAACAATGCGAACGTCAAGGCAGACATTTCAGGGCAACGCGTGACAATCACCGCGGCGGTTGCAAACAATGCACCGACTCAGGCGGTCGCTAGAATCGGTTCGATTAGCAATCCACTGGAGATCAACGTCGGCACGGGTACCTCAGCACTGTCGATTTTTGCGGACGACGGAATCTACGTATCCGAGCTGGAAGGCGCGACGAGTATCAACCAGCTGATTGCTAATTCCGGTGATATTGTTCTCTCTCAGGTGGATCGGTCTGGTGCCGGCGAGACGTTCGAACTCGTCGCGACGGGCCACATCAGCGCTCCGTCCGGATCCATCACACTTAATTTGGCTGACGATGCGACGTTCTCAAACGGTTCACAAATCACCGCAGCCAACAACGTCAATATCAACGTCGATCAACAAGTGATCGCGGGAGACGATGGCGTTACGGTCACGTTGGATGCTGAACAAAAGGGTACGGCGTCCTTTCTCGTAACCACGGGTGGAGATGACGATCGAGTCATCGTTCGACGCAGCGACAATCAAACGACGGTCGCAACGAGTGCGGGCAATGATCGCATCAATGTCGGATCCAACGCGTCACGACTAGATCGCATTGCCGGTAATCTTCGCATCGATTCTGGTCAGGGCGTTGACGTACTTGTGGTCGACGCTTCCGGCGCATCAAGTCTCGGCGTAACCGGTGCCGTCGGATCCGGACCTGCCACCGGGTACACCGACGACATCAGCGGATTCGAATCACTGGCGGATATCGATTTCAAAGACGTTGAACAAACGCAACTGAGTCTTGGAACAGGTGATGACCAGCCAAGCATCGAATCCGTGAGCGCGATCCTCGCATTGTCCATTCTTTCGGGACAGGGCGCAGACAAGATCCAGATCGGGCATCCGTCGTCGGGCCTTTCAACGATCCAAGGTATCGTTGACATCAACGCCGGTGCCGGTACGGATACATTGTTGCTAGTTGACCAAGACGGAGGAGGTCAAACCAAAACTGGCGTCCTGACGGATCGAACGATTTCCGGATTCGGGATGGGAGCGCCGAACAACGACGTTGTACGTTTCGAGTCGCTGGAGGATTTGCAACTCAATCTGGGTCAGAATCTTCCGACGACTCCGAATCAGTACACTCTGGATGTCAACGCGACCAGTGTTCCCACGCAAGTCAGATTGGGTTCGGGAAGCGATCTCGTTCGGATTGGACCAGATCTGTTCCGCGTTCGGTCAAACCTCACTCTCGATGCCGGCCTCGGCGATGACCGGCTAGCTCTCAAATCTGATCTCGCGACCGATCTGATCGTAAACGGCGAGCTGATTTCGGCGAGCGATATGCCAGGAGACATTCGCTCAGCGGAATTTGAATCCATCGAACTAACGCTGAGCAACTCGCCGGACAACGTGCGTGTCGTGGACACAGCGTCGACGCTGACGATCAACACACTCGAAGGCGCCGATGAAATCACGTTTGTCAAAACGTCCCATGCGGCCGTTGCCAGTCTTGGCGCTGATGGAGATAACGACTCAGTCTTCATCAACGAAGCCGGACAGGCGTTAACCATCAATGGAGACCTGAATGGCACGGATTCTGTTGCGGTCGATCTGTCTAATGAAGCCACGCCGCTGCTCGTTTCTGTTTCCACATCCGTACCCCCTGAAACCGTTTTGCTCCAAGGTGCGACGTCTGGAGACATCCTGTTGTCAATGATCGATGATCTCGGCGTGCAACTGGGTTCAGGCAACGACACCATTGATGTCGACACTGCAAACGAAGTCCTCAATACGACGATTCGGCTGGACGGCGGAGCGGGTGATGACACGTTGAATGCGATCTCACTGAGCAGTCGCACCGTGTGGAGTGGTGGCGCCGATGATGATTCCGCCGTCGTTGCGATCACTGCCGTGCCAACGACGAATCAATTCAACAATCTGCGGCTGGATACGGAGCAGCTAATCGTTGATAACCGAACCAACGTCCAGCCCATTGCATGGAAGTTGACCGACCTCTCACTCATTGCAGATCGCCTGATCAGTGACCCCTCCAACCCGGCGCACAATGCTTTGCCAGCGGGAAGCCCTGTCACCGTGCTGAGCACCGATGGCGTTGATCGAACTCGCATTATGGGTGGATCGGCGAATGATTCTCTCGAGGTTATCACGTCCACCATCACGGATACATTCGGTGAGGTGGACTTGGACTCCAACGAAGCTGACACCTTTGACAATGTCCAACTTGATTTCGGCGGCGAGATCTTCGTTCCTGACCGAGAGTCGCCTTTACAGCGCAGCGAAACCAACCTCGATTTCGATGCCTACGGACTGACCGGGCGTTCTTATGAACTCAACGGCGCACGCGTTTCGAGCACCGGTGTCTTGCGTTCGGATAACTCGACCGGATCCGCCGCGATCGGCGCTTCATCATCCGAAGATCAACTGACACTCGATTTGGTAAGCGGCAACCCTTTGGATCTTGTGTCGATCGATCTGGCTGCAACGAACGGCAATGGTATTCGCTTGATCGACTTCACGGGAACGCTCATCGATGGATCGAGAGAACAGATCAGCGTTTCAATCAACGAAGGGCTTGGGTTTCAGCAGTCGAACAATTTTGGATTCAGCGGAAGCTTGAAAAGCATTTCCTGGTCGCTGGAATCCGACGAGCTGATTCGTGGATTTGAGTTCATTGAAAAGACAAGCATTGACTTTGAAGGAGGTCTTCAAAACGACGGCCGAGCCTACTTTGAGGACGGATTCGATCTGGTTTCCGATGCTCCCCTTCGCACGTCGTTCACCAATGTTAGCGGCCGAACGTATGACCAGGTTTTGAGCGTCAATGAAGACTTTGACTTGCAGACGGATATTCGGGTTGCCTCCATCAACGGATCGAACTTTCGAATCCGATCCCTGCGTGTGAAGGACACCCTGCGAGAGGGAAATGTCAGCTTCATCATTCCCGATCCTTTTGGCTTTTATTCGTTTGCCGGAAACTCTGGTTACCAAGAGGTCACGATCAACTCGCGCGCAGCGAATTCATTTGATATTCGCTTGGGTGTAAACCAGATCATCGATGAGATCACGATCCTGGAGGGTTCAAACGAAGTCGTGATTGGCTTTGATTCGTTATTGAACGGATCGACGAGTTACGTTGAAGACGGCTACGTCATCACGAATGAAAGCTCCCAAGCTGGCGTGGAGCCATTGGCGTTGGTGGATGGAGGCGTAACGGATCCACGCACCAACTTGATACGCATGGAACGGCGTGACAACACCACGTTTTCCATCGATGCGATCCGCCTCTTGATCGGCGGATCGTTTGGTGCCAACAGCTTCGTGGATGTCACGGGTGAATTCGCTGTCGGATCACCTATCACACAACGATTATCCGTTGCATCCTTCAGTGGTTTCCAAGAGGTTGCACTGAATGGATTTGACGACGTGGTTGCGATCAGCTTCCGGTTACAGGGCGAGCAAGATGCATTCCAGCTAATCGACAACATCGTTATCAAGGGAGAGGAAACACGTAGCCTTGTATTCGATGGCTACACGCCCTCACAAACGGGTTACACCGAAGACGGCTTGGAACTCGTTAGCGATGGAACACTCGGCGGCTTCGATGTGGGCGGTCCGGTAATCGGTGTTGGGTCCGCCAATGATCGGATCACGTTGCGTCCGCAAAGCGCGATTGCGGTGACCGAGATGGACGCCGCTGCGAACCCCAATTATCAACTCGTTCAATCCGGTGGAGGCCAAGCACCCTTTGTTTCCAGCGTAGGTGGTTGGGATGGCGATTTCGTTCGACTCGCTCAAAAACAGTCAACAAACCAAGCGGCGGCTTATGTTTCGAACCAAGTGCTTGCACCGTGGACCGGCGTCGCCGAATACTCGTTTGACTTGAGATCGAATCTTCCGGGGACGGGTTCGGGCGACGACGGTTGGGGTTGGGCGTTACTGAACACCGCCAACTTTGGAGTATCAGGAAGCCCCGGAACAGAATTTGGCCCCGAACCAAACTATGCGGGCTCACTGGGTCTTGGCTTGGACACAAACAATAATGGCGGCGAAGGCAGCAACTCCGTCTCACTTCACTTTAATGGAAGCCGGATCGTAAGCGTTCCATTGGTATCGGCCTTCTCTGGGGATGAGCTCCTTGAGACAGGTCGCCCACTGCGTGCGGCGGTCAAAATTCGGCCAGTCACCGGTGGTTCGACCGTGACGGTTCGAATCGTCGATCTGACGAATAACGAATTGCTTGAACCGATTACCGAACAGTTTGTCGATGATCTGTTCCCCTATGAAGGTCGCATGCAAATCTCGGCTTCGACATCGGGCGATGGACTCAATCACGATATTGACAACGTCGTGTACCAAACCGATTTGATCCGAAACGATGTCACGGGACTGGACGATGCCACATCTCCGGTCGTGGTCTTGGACGATTTTGAACGGACGATCCCTGCCGACGCAATTCGCACGCGAGACAACAGTGCGTTAGCTCTTTATTCGCTCGATGTGACGTCCGAGACACCGGGCAATTACGACCTCCAGTTCGACGCCACCTTCCTGAATGGCCTAACGGAGACAGTCTCGAAAACCGTTTCGATTCAAGAGCCGAATCAATTCGAGACGATCCGGTTCCCGGAATTGAATCGTTACCTTTCCGAAGTGACCTTCTCTCTGCCCGTCAACGTGAGACTCGACAACATCGTCGCGGTCAGCACGAAAGAGGTGAGCGTTGATTATGCAGCTTTTCAGGAAGCCGCGTTCGCTGATCAGGTGACCGAATCAGGATTCACTTTGAGTGCGTTGCTGGACTCTCCGCTGGACGGTCTCATTGTTGGGTTCGGACGCGTGTCGAGCGGGGCCGGTGTCCCGACAGCAACGCTCGCCGCGGATAACGGCACAAGCTTTAGCGTTGAAGCGATCGACTTCTATAACGCCGGAGCTTCCGAAACGCTTGTTTATACAGGGGTTACTTCGAATGGCTCTCGAGTTGTTGAGAGCGTGGTGATCCCCGGGTTCACGCGATCGACCGTCACATTCGATCGATTGATCGACATCCAATTGCTCGAGCTGCCTTTGCGCGGTGCAGCGATCGAGCGATTCCAATTGAGTCAAGCACTCATTTCTGACGCTCCTGCTTCCAGCATGCCCACTCAGGTTCCGAATGTCGTCGATAAATCGACACCGGTGACGATCGCACTCAACACCGGCAACTTGTTGGATGCAGATAATTCGAACGATCAGCCAACCTTCACGCTTAATGGCTCCGTTGTAAACGACTTCAATGGCGCTCCCATTTCGATTCGCTACCTGGACACGAATGGATCTGAGGTCCTCAACCCAAGTCCGAATCAACGGTACCTAGCACAATTTGAACTCGCTGGAGACTTTTACGTTCCCACTGGAAGCACGATCACGGTTGCCGGTGAGAATCCGTTGTCTCTGTTGGTCGCCAACGATGCATTCATTGGAAACAACGTTCGCATCGATGTGTCTGGACTTGATGCGACGCCTTGGGCGGTCAGTACCGCGCCTTCACCCGGCGCTGGCGTCGCAGGCGGTGGATCCGGAGGCTTAGGAGGTTCCGGAGCATCAGGTGGCACCGGTGGATTCGGAGGCCGTGGAGGCATTGGTGGAGCTGGCGGTGAAATTGACGACCTCACTGACTTCAAATTCACACAGAGCACAGGCCAGTCCGGAACAAGCAGTGACCTTGGCACAAGTGGGATCAATGGCCAGGGTGGCACCGCTGGAACGACAGGATCAGCCGGTTTTGGATCCAATGCAGGCGGTGGGGGCGCAGGCAATGGTGGCAGCGGCGGTGGTGCTGGATCCGCCAACGTCAGCGTCTTTTCAGGAGGTATCCCGGGCGGCTTTAACGAAGACCGAACGGGAGTCGATGGACAGGGCGGAAACGTCGAACGCAAAAACTTGTTGCTCGAGGGACAAATAGACCCTTCGTTCTACGATCGTTCCGCAGGACTTCCTTTTCCCGCCAACCCGGGATCGGGTGGACGTGATGGAAGTACGGCGGGCGGAGGAACAAACGTTGGCTCGGGTTCTGGCATCACGGCCGGCGGCGGCGGCGGCGGTGGTGGCGGTGGCGGCGGCGGAGGAGGAGGTGCTGGTGGTCAAGGCGGCAGCGGTGGAGGCGGTGGAGGTGCCGGCTCCGCAGAGATCATTTTGAATGTAAAGCGAACCGATCCCGGTGGTGACGGCGGCGGCGGTGGCGGTGGTGGCGCCGGCGGAAGCGGAGGCGCTGGTGCGGACGGTGGCCCCGGGGGTGGAGGCGCTGGTGCATTCGAACTGATCGCCGGAGGGCGCTTGCAACTTGGTTCAGGCGTTCAATTCGATGCGGTTGGTGGAGACGGCGCGTTGGGAACGCCCGGCAGCGGAGGTTCGGGTGGTGATGCCTTCCGCGGTGGAAGCGGAGGCGGCACAGGAGGATCAGCTTCGGAGCAGAATTCGGGAGTCGCAGGCAACAGCGGATCTTCCGCGGGAGACGAAGGGACTGGCGGAACCGGAAGCTTGGGTGGTCGCGGTGGCATCGGACTTCCCGGTGGTCAAGTTGGAGGCAGTGGCGGCACCGGTGGCAATGGACAAGCCGGCGGCACGGGAGGCGATGGCGGCGTCGGTGGATCGGGCGCCGGAGGAGCAGGCGGCACGATCAAACTGTTCGGAAGCGTTCTGGACGCTGCATCCGATGTCACGATCGATGTTTCCGGCGGAAGTGACGCTGGTAACAACGCAAGTGGAACCGGTGGACGTGTGGTGATCGGTGGAAACACCCACTTGGAATTCAATCAGTCGAACGAGGTGACGGCAGTTGGTGGACAACCAGCCAACACCAACCTGATCGGTGACCAGGATCAGTCGACGGAGTACTTCACGATCACCGATACCAATCCCTTCGTGTTCGATCACACACTCGCTAACGTAGCGACGCCGAATATCACCGGTTTAATTGGCGGCGCTGAGCAATTCGGATTCGTCTCGGGAATCAACTCATCCATCCTTGGTAACGATTTCAATCTCGCCACAGCGATTGACTTTGACATCAGCGTTGAAGGAAACACCTTCAATAACGCACCCACTGATGCTCTAGCGGCGATCTATCGCTTGGAATTGGGGCCGGAGCAAGTATTCGGTCTCGACCTGGATGGGGATGGTGATTCGAACGACGAAGACTTCACGGGCTACGACATGTTGTTGTTCGTGAATCTAACGGATCTCAATCTTCCGGCTCCCCGGATCGGCATTCACCAGGGTCAGTCCGATTCGCAGGTGACCGTGCCATTGATGTATCAGGGCATTGGTGACAACGTTCCGGTCGAGCTAACCGCTCTCAACGCGGGAACCGTTTGGGCAACTCTCATTCCCGAAGGCGACGTTACCGTCAACGCTTCGATCGGCGGCACGGCACTCGCCGACGGATTGCAATTGACCGCGGGTTACCTTGAGAACATTAACGAACCGATCGACAAGAACGATGTGGCTTTCATTTCTGCCGGTCGACCCAACCTGGATGAAATTGGATCGACGGGCGTCGACATCGATCTTAAGCAACTGACTGAGATCGCCGCTTCCGTCAACGATGACGAGTTGTATGCCATCTCACCAGATCGCAACGCTCTCATTGTGGTCAATCGATTCGATCTGTCGGTGAAGCAAGTCTTAGAGGGGCTGCGAGACACCGGCGCAGGAATCGAGTTGACGAACCTGCGCGATATCCACGCCAATCCGGATGGTAAGTTTGTCTACGTATTAACGAATGATGGCGATCTAGGAGTCTTCGCCCGCGATCTAGAAACCGGCATCCTCACTTTCCAGCAGATTCAAACGTTTGACGAGAGCCCCAGCAACTTCACCGTCACGTCACAGCAACTAATCAGCTTTGAGTTCGTCCAAGCATTTGACGAAAGCTCGGGACTGGGTTTCCAGCAAGACTTTGGCATTGCGGTCATCAATGAGTCGGGTGGCTGGCGTGGTGACGAGTGGCTCATTCGCACGTTCCAGCGTGACGAACAAACGGGACTGTTTTCCCTCTTTGATTCATCGACCGTCGGTCGCGATCAACCAACAGAAATCGCACGTCGCGGTAGCGTCAAGAACGCGCAGGTCTTTGACTTTGACAATCTTGTTTTGATTGATGATCAGAACGACGTTTCCGTCGTCGATGTATCGCCTCGGAATGCTCAATTCCTGACCCAAACACACACGTTCGAAAACGAAGTCTACCAATTTGGAAACATCGAACGAGTAGTCGCTTCGAACGCCAACAATGAGAGTCGATTTCATCTCATTAGTACAACAGATGACAAAGTGACAACGTTCACGGCTGGCTTCTTTGGTGAAGGTCTTCGTTTTGACATCGAGTTCACCGATCAAATCGAGAATGGCGTCGATGGCGTGATTGGATTGGATGGTCCCTCGGACGTGGCCGTCTCAACGGGCGGAGAGTTCATCTATGTCACGAACGAAAACGGCTCTGTCGCTGTTTTTGAACGAAATGGATTCCGTGCTCCTGCTCAATTTGTCCAAATTGTCGCCGATGACGTTGCAGGTTTTTCAGGTTTAGAGAACCCGATCTCCGTCATTCCGTCTGGCGAAAGTGCGATCGTTGCCACTTCCGGTAATGATCGGGTAAATGCGAAGCTGGTCGATCTGGAAGCTCTTCCAATTGTTGGTGGAACGCTGCGTAAAAACCTACTTGGTGACGAGAGTAGCGTGTTGGTGGTGCTCCCGGAACGCATGCCAGATGAGCCCGGGCGACTGTCAAGCTTCAGCTACTTTTTGACCGATGGTGCCGTTGACGACTTCCCGACGGTGATCACGCCGCTGCTTCTCGAACAGGATGGAAATGACTGGAAGATTGTGGGAGTGGGAGAGCCCGCACAACAATCATCCACAGGATTGATCTCAAACGAGTTCAAGCTGTCGCAAGGCTCCGCACAAACGAGTGGTCGCTACTTTGGTTTCCGTGTCGAGTTTACGGACCCCGGTTTTACCGCAGGTGTTTCTTACCGCGAAAGCTCATCCGAACAAGCGATTCTCTTTGACAACCCTCAGACTCTGTCTGCAGGTCAAACGCTCAGCGGTGGTCAGGCGTTTGGACGTGACTATTCCATTCAAGCGACCACGCTTCAACGCGTTCGCACGGGAGCCGTTGTGGTTGACTTTGACGGCATCGAATCACTGACCGTCCAAACCGGTGATGGCAGCGGCGTGCTGACACTTCGCGATGCACAGAACTCAAACGTTACCTCCACGTCGATTCTTGCCGGCGGCGGCAGGGACCTTGTGAACGTCTTCGATCTCAGCAATAACACGAGTGTCGACCTTGGAGCCGGTGCCGATACCGTCACGATTGACACTTCATCCAGCGGAACGCTGGTCGTCAATGCAGGAATGGGCGACGACGTTCTTGAGTTGCTCAACGTCGGCGCGGGAACGACAACGGACCTATTCGGTGATAGTGGCGTCGACCAATTCCAAGTCCAAGGCAATCAGCTGGACGCCACAAACACGACGCGTATTGACGGCGGTTCACCAGTCAACGTCAACGAAGGTGACTTCTTCTTGTTTGATCCTTCCGGTCAGCAAGTCATCAACACGAACCCGCTACCTTCCTCGGGCACACAAGGGGTCGTCGGACGAGGCGTGGTCAACTACGTCGACATCGAAGTGCTACAGACCGTCGGTGCTCCGGTGATCAACTTTGCAGAAGAACAGCTGACCTTTTCTGAAGGAGAAACGCTGAGTCTCACCATTGGCGTTGACTATGCAGGAAATGATCCGATCGGCGACGTTGAATGGGATCTCGATAACGACGGTATCTTCGGTGAACCCGAAGAGGTTTCAGGATTGGAACAGTCGATCGATTGGGAAGACCTGGTCGTCACTTCCGGGATTGTGGACGATGGTTTGTTCACGATCGCTGTCCGCGCTACGAATACCGTGGGAACGACGACGAGATTCCGAACGCTTCGAGTGCTGAACACGCTGCCGACGATTGAAGTGCCATCACAAAGTGCTGCCAGTGTTGGTCTACCATTCGAGATTGATCTGCGTACGTTCGATCCTGGTGATGACCGGATTACGCGATGGGAGATTTCCTGGGGCGATGGAACGGACGTCGTCACGCTGGGAGCCTCCGCAGATTCGGCGTCGCATGTCTATCTTGAGGACGGTCAATACACCGTTCAAATCATTGCGTACGATGAAGACTCGGAACCCAACGCCGCTGCGTTTTTGCAGCATCCGGTGACCGCATCGATTGTCTCCGTGCCAAATGCCGGTCCGTTTGAAATCAACGAAGGTGAGACACTCACACTGGAAGCAACGCCGTTTGGGACTCCCGTCACAATCGGATGGGACGTGAACGGTGGCGGAATCGACTTGGCGTCAGCCAGCGGAACGCTCACTTGGGAACAACTTCAAAGCCTAACGCCGACGGCCATTAACGATGATGGCGACTATTCGATCAATCTGATCGCCACATACTTGGATTCGAATGGCAATCCAACGGAGATCGTGACGCCGGTCGACTTGACGATTAACAACGTGGCGCCAACAGCCGTGATTTCGAACAACGGCCCCGTGACCGAAGGAGCTGATGGCAACAGCGTTTCGGTTTCGTTAACAAACGTATTGGATCCATCCTTCGCGGATGCGGCCGCTGGATTTACCTACGACTACTTCTTCGGTGACGACGCCAGCCTATCTGTCCTTGGTTCAACCAATTCCTCTGTCAACGTGCCTGCCGTCGTGATCGCCGAAGATGGTGAATTAACCGTGCGTGCAGTTGTCAGGGACAAAGACGGTGGGTCCAACGAATACTCCACGCGCATCCAAATCGTGGAAGATGCGCCTGAAATCCAATTGTTTGCAACGCCTTCGACGATTTCCGAAGGTAACGCGTTCGAATTGAGTGCGATCGTCATCGATCAAGGGAACGAACCGCTTGAGCAAATCCTGATCGACTGGGGCGACGGGCGATCTGAGACTCCATCCGACCTAAATCAGCCCATTGCTCATGTCTACGAAGACGATGGAGCCCGCACGATCGAGCTGAGTCTTTGGAGTGATGGAATCAAGTACACACAATCGCTCGGGCTGAACATTTCTAACAGCGCGCCCGAGATCAACGGGCTCGCTCCTCAGGCCGGCATCCTCTTTGAAGGAGACTCGGTTCAACTGACTGGCAGTATCATCGATGGCGGTTCGCGAGACACCTTCGAAGTCGATATCGATTGGGGAGACGGAGAGCTCGAAACCTTCACTTTGGCTGAAGACGCACGTTCATTCCAGTTCTCTCACGTGTTCGCCAACGAAGGAAACTACATCGTCACGGCTGTCGTTCGTGATGATGACGGCGGAACATCCACTCCGATCACGACTTCGATCTCCATCGCGAATGCAGCGCCCAACCTGTTCCTCAACGTGAATCGCGAAAGCGTTCTGGAAGGCGACCAGATTACGCTTGACGGACTCATCGCTGACCCTGGCCTTTCCGACACCTTCCGTGTCACGATTGATTGGGGAGATGGCTCGACGCCGACGACTCTCACAGGTGTCGATCGCACATTCCAATCGACGCACGAGTACGTGGATAATCCGGCGGCTTTGGCAACGGGAGACTATACGATCACTGTCGCGGTAACGGATGCGATCGATCCTGAAAGCAACGTTGTTTTGACGCAAGCGATTACCGTCGAAAACGTTGAACCTCAACTGAACGAATTTGATGGTGGAAACGCTCAAGACGCACAGAACCCGGTCGCCGTTGGCCGGGCAGTGACGGTCAACGGACTGTTCAGCGAGCAATCGAAAGTCGATGTCGTCAGTATCGAAGTCGATTGGGGAGACAACACGACGTCGACAGCGGCTCTCACTTACACTTCAGACTTGGCCGGAGAATTCACCTCAACGCATTTGTACTCCGCGAACGGCGTCTACACGATCACCGTCCGCGCGATGGATGATGACGGGGGCATTTCGAACACATTCCAAAGCATCGCCTATATCAATACTCTGGGAACGAATGACTCCGCACCCGTATTCACTTCTGCGTCGACGGCTGATGTCATCGAGAATTCGCTAGCTGTTCAGACCATTTCTGCAACCGATGCCGACTTGCCGGCACAAACGATTTCGTTCTCGATTACCGGCAGTGGATCGGACGACGCTCTGTTCTCGATCGTTGATGGTGACCAGTTGACCTTCAACAGTGCTCCTGACTTCGAGAGTCCAACGGATCTTAATGGTGACAACACGTACGAAGTCGAGCTTCGAGCCGACGACGGCGAGGGGCTTTCATCCGTACAGACGGTGCGTATCACGGTTATCCCAGAAAATGACAACGCTCCCGTCTTTACATCCGAAGTGACGGCACAGGTCATTGAAAACACGATCCAGGTGCAGACCATTGGCGCGAGTGACAGCGATCTTCCTGCTCAGACGGTGACCTATCGCATTACGGGTGACGGCGCGGACGACGCGAGATTCCGAATCAACAATGGCTCGCAGTTGGAGTTTATTGAGGCACCTGACTTCGAGAACCCGATCGATGCAAACGCAGACAATGTCTATGAAGTGGAGCTGCAAGCCGATGACGGGAATGGCCTAACCGCTAAGCAACTCGTTTTGGTGACGGTGACCGATGAGAATGACAATTCTCCCGTGTTCACGTCGAGCACGACGGCAACCGTTGTTGAGAACAGTGATTTCGTGCAAGCGATCTCGGCGACCGATGCCGACTTGCCAGCGCAATCGATCGCCTATTCCATCACGGGACAGGGTGCCGACGATTCGAAATTCACGATCGTCAATGACAATCAACTGCGATTTATCGAGGCGCCCGATTTCGAAACGCCAGCGGACAGCAATGCGGATAACACCTATGAGATCGAGTTAAAGGCCGATGACGGCAATGGTCTATCGGTCACTCAATTGGTGAGCGTTACTGTTCAACCGGAGAACGACAACCGACCTGTGTTCGTCTCGCCGATGGCTGTTGAAATTGCAGACAGCACCGTTGCCGTCCAAACCGTCATGGCGACAGATGCAGACTTGCCAGCTCAGACACTGTCCTATTCCATCACCGGTCAGGGTGCTGACGATGACAAGTTCGAGCTCATTAACGGTAACCAATTGCAGTTTAAAGAAGCGCCGGAGTTCGCGAATCCAGCTGATGCCAATGCCGACAACACCTACGAAGTGGAATTACACGTTGACGACAACAATGGCTTCACGAACAAACAAACTGTGCTCGTCACGGTATTGAACTCCGGACCGACAATGCCAATCGACGTGAACGATGCGTCCAATGCCGTCGCTGAAGGTGCGGGGAATGGAACATCGGTAGGCATCTCGATACGTTCCACCGATCCAACGGGAGCACCCGTCACGTATCGACTTTTGGACGATGCTGACGGTCGCTTCGACATTGACGCGAATACGGGGCAAGTCTTTGTCTCAGATAGCGGACAGCTCGACGGCGCGATCGAGTACTCAATCACGGCCGAGGCTCAGAGCCCGAGTGGATTGACATCTTCAGCCGACTTCAACATTGCTGTGTCGAATATCGCTCCGGTGATTCAAACCTTGTCCAGCGATGCCACCTTTGAAGATCGCGGTCAGCGCGGCGAAGTTGTGCATCTGTTCGGGACGTTCAACGATGCCAGTCTGCTGGATACGCATTCTGCAACGATCGACTGGGGCGATGGCACTGCCTCAAATGCGTTGATCAACCAGGGCGCGTCCGAACTTGAGGGAACGCATAGCTACGCAACCGGTGGGATCTTCACGATCACCGTTACCTTGACTGACGACGATGGCGGACAAACAACCGCGTCCGCTATGGCGATCGTTTCTGGAGTTAGCTTAACCGACACCGGACAACTTCAGATCATTGGCACGCGACGACGCGATATTGTTTCGGTCCGAAACGTGAATCGTGGTGAGACCATTCGAGTCGATGCAAGTCTCGGGAACGATGAAGAAACGTTCAATTTCAACACGTCGGATGTAAAGGACATTCTCGTCTACGTATTTGAACAAGCGGATGAAGTCGAGATTGCACGATCCATTGATGTTCCCACACAGATCTTTGGTGGCGATGCCAATGACCAGTTGCGTGGCGGCGGCGGCAGCGACCGGATCTTTGGCGGTCCAGGTGCGGACATCTTGAATGGCGACGCTGGCAACGACACGCTCGACGGCGGATCCGGTTCGGACACGATCCAAGGTGGCAGCGGAAACGACCTCATCCTTCTCAGCGGTGATGAAACCGGATCCCAGATCGATGGTGGCGGACAGGTCGATACCCTTCAATTGACGAGTGACATCATCGTCGCCGACTTCGATCCGGAACGAGTCGAGGGAATTTTCACCGACGGACATGCATTGATCGGTCAAGGCGGCAATGGTTCCACTCGCACCATCGACCTGAGAGGCTTGACGTCAGTCAATGCAGCCGGTGAGTCGATCAGCGAGGGTGTCATCATTCGTGCCGGCGAAGGTGCCGATATCGTTTGGGGTACCAACCAAATTGACACCATCGATGGTGGGAGCGGAAACGACACGCTCAATGGCGAAGGCGGCAATGACCGTCTCTTTGGCGGATTGGGGACCGACCGCTTGGACGGCGGCTCTGGCAATGACATTATCGATGGCGGTGATGGATCTGACTTCTACATCGGCGGCAGTGGAAATGACACGTTCCTGCTATCGGGTGATGAAGTCGGAACAACGGTCAACGGCGGCGGCCAGGTCGACACCCTTCAATTGACGTCGGACGTCACGATTGGTGATTTCGATCCAGATCGCGTGGAGAGAATCTTCACCGACGGAAATGCCTTGATCGGCCAGGGCGGAAATGGTTCGACTCGCACGATCGATCTCCGTGGATTGAATTCGGTCGACGCAAATGGCGCGACCCTTCAACTTGGTGTGACCATCTTGGCAGGTTTGGGTACCGACATTGTGTGGGGCACCAATCAAGACGATACGATCCGAGGCGATTCTGGCAACGACACACTCAATGGCGAAGGTGGAAACGACGTTCTGTTCGGTGGTCCTGGCAATGACATCCTCAATGGCGGTTCTGGCGATGATGTCATCGACGGAGGTGAAGACGCGGACACCTTCAACGGAGGAAGCGGTGACGACACTTTCCTACTTGGTGGCGACGAAAGTGGCGTTTCGATCAATGGCGGTGGTCAGATCGACACGATTCAGTTCGCCAGTGACATCTTGGTCGGTCATTTCGATCCGAATCGCGTCGAAAAGATCTTCACGGATGGCTTCGAGATCTACGGCCAGGGCGGAAACGGCTCCAACCGCACCATCGACCTGCGGGGGCTGAGTTCCGTCGACGAAACGGGCACGCCAATCACGGAAGGGGTTACCGTCAACGCGGGGCCTGGCACCGACACCGTCTGGGGCACCCATCAAGATGACACACTCAATGGCGAAGCCGGCAACGATACGCTCCATGGAGAAGGTGGAAACGATCTCCTCCAAGGTGGGTCCGGCAACGACACACTGAACGGTGGTTCTGGTGATGATGTCATCGACGGTGGAGCCAACACCGATAGCTACAACGGTGGCAGTGGCGACGATACGTTCCTTCTCAGTGGAAACGAAGTCGGAACGACACTCAAAGGTGGAGGCCAAGTCGACACGATCCAGTTGACGAGTCACATCACCGTTGGCGACTTCGATCCTGCAAGTTTGGAAAGGATCTTTACCGACGGACATAGCGTGATCGGCCAAGGTGGTAATGGCTCAACACGCACAATTGATCTTCGTGGTTTGACTTCGGTTAACGAAAATGGCGAACCGATCGCTGAAGGCGTTACCGTGAATGCCGGCCAAGGCAGGGACATCGTTTGGGGAACCGAACAGGATGATACGATCCGTGGTGGCAGTGGCGATGACACCCTGTACGGTGAAGGAGGCAATGACACGCTTTTAGGCGACCAAGGCAGCGACGTCCTGGAAGGTGGTTCAGGCAACGACCTCTTGCTTGGTGGTCTTGGTAGCGATGTCTTAACGGCAGGAGCCGGATTTAACTTCCTGGTCGGAGGCGAAGGCGAGGATGAATTGACCGGGGGCAACGGACTCGATGTCCTTGCTGGCGGATCGACGAACGATCCGCTTGACGTCTTGGATGAAGCCTTTGCCGAGTGGCAGAATCTCTCTGAAGACTATGGGAGTCGAGTCGCGAACGTCGAAGCGATGCTCAATATCATCGACGATGAAGAGACGGACC
The DNA here is from genome assembly GCA_039179795.1 of Planctomycetota bacterium. GTDB lineage: Bacteria > Planctomycetota > Planctomycetia > Pirellulales > Pirellulaceae > Rubripirellula. Next base: position 72,346 of record JBCDEM010000009.1, read on the forward strand.
TCCTTAAATCCAAAAGAGGTCGGGACCTATTCTACGACGGGCTCAACGATATCTTTGATGACAGAGACGATGATGAAGCTCTGATTTAATCGAAGATCGAATGAAACAACGTCGTACTACAGCGCCATAAGGAATGGCTCGATGCTGACCGCTTTTCCTTCTTGATTGGATTCGACAATCGCGCCACACAAACGAACGTCCCGCGTCGCAACATGAAAGTGGGTCGGCTCAAACGTTCGGGTCGTATGCAAGACACGCTCGATATCACGGCCGATGATGCTGTCGTAGGGTCCGCACATCCCAACATCCGACTGAAACGCGGTTCCGCCGGGAAAGATGCGAGCATCCGCAGTCGGAACATGCGTGTGTGTGCCGAGAACCGCCGTAACCTTTCCATCTAAGTAGCGGCCGATGACCTGTTTGTCGCTGGTCGCTTCCGCATGAACATCCACGAGGATTTGCGACGTGTGGGGTTGGATGGATTCCAAAGCACGATCGATGGCGTCAAAGGGGCAATCCACTGGTCGCATATAAACACGCCCCAACACCGAGATCACTCCGATCAAGCCGGCCTTCGTTTCAACCATCGTCCAAGGCTTACCAGGTGCATCGGCCGGATAGTTAGCAGGTTTGACAATCCGCTCACTTTTTTCCAACGTCGGCACGATGTCTTTACAGCGATAAATGTGATCGCCCATCGTGATCACGTCCGCCTGCGCATCGATCAGCCGATTGAATTGCCGTGGCATTAACCCAGACCCATCCGACGCGTTCTCAGCGTTCACGACCACAGCATCGAGACGATGTATTTTTCGAAGTTCCGGGATCTTTTGAACGGCCGCGGAATAGCCGGGTTTTCCCACCAGATCGCCAAGAAACAGAATACGCATGGGAAAAACTTACTCAATGTCGAAAGACTCGAGGGACTCTTCCAGCGATTTTGGTGACTGAGGTATGGGCTCGTGAGTTGTCGGACTGAGTTCGTCCGCATCGGCGGTTCGCACTTTGATACGCCCCGAATCCACCGAATGAACGATCACGTAAGCACCGCGATCAATCGGCATCCCAATGCTGACCGCATCGAATTTTTCGCCATTGATCATCACCTGGCCACTCGGCAAAAGATCGGTTTTGGCAACGCCTGCACTACCGACTAGATCATCCAGGACGGTTCCTCGATTCGTGGTCCGCTTGGGCAGATTCTCTAGCGTTTGCCCAGGTCGCCGGTTGAGCATCCGTCGTCCAATCGGTGTATGTGGCCAGACCTTCAGCATGCCAAAGATGACCATGGGCGTCGTCGCCGAAACAAAGACTATCAGCGTGACCCCAGCGATCATACTGTGCGAAAACGCAATCCCAATGGCCGCGGCCAATACCCCGACCGATGCGATACCCAAGAAACCGCCGGTAGGCAGGAAAAACTCTGCAATGACAAACAGATAAAACAGAGCCAACAACGCGATGGCATAAAACAGTGTCATCCCGTCTCCACTGCTTCAACGACGACACGAGTTGCCAGGACTTCCGTGACGCGAACAGGTTCACCCGCAGAGATTGGAGACCCATCACTCACCACTTGCACCACTTGATCACCAAATCTCGCTTTCCCAGACGGTCGCAAGGGCGTTGTCGCTGTTCCTGTTTGGCCGATCAAGAAACTGTAATCGCCAAGCTTCTCCGATTCGGACAGCACGGCATCATTGGGCGCTTCCATGACGAGACCTCGGAAGATCGGTACGTGCGGCAACATCATACGCACCGCAACAAAACCGCCCACCAATCCTGCCGCCCCTCCTAAGGCGACCCAGATACCGCGCGTCAAAACTTGTACCTGATAAACGTTGCGCGGAATCACGAACGTCTGACTCATCAAAACAATGCCGAGAACGGTGAGCGCGAGGCCACCGATCCCGAAGACTCCAAACCCGGGAACCAGAAAGATCTCGATCGCGATACAAACGATCCCTAAACCAAACGCAACGAGTTCAAGCCATTCGGCGGTCCCCGCCAAAAACTTCATCCAGAAGTAGAGCCCAAAGCAGACTAACGCGACGAATCCGGGGAAACTCAGACCCGGTGCATTGGCCTCGGCGGACAACGCGGCAAATCCGACAAACAACAACAAGAACGCGAGTGTGTTGCTACGACCAATTCGTTCAACAAAACGAACTAAGCCTCGATCAGCAACTTCCGGTGGTGTCCCACTAAGACCGATCCTCAGGGCAGTATCTTCAACTCCCGACGATTTGCCATCGGCCAAACCTAATTCAATCGCTTCATCCGCGGTTAATCCATTTGCCAATTCAATGGCTTCGCCGCGTTGCCACTTATCGCGTTCCGCCTGAGCTTGTTCGGCGTTTTCTGTGCCAGCGGTCAGATCATCGTCCGTGGCGTAGCGGATGCGACCTGTTTTTCGATTCGTGTATCGAAAGACTTCCAAGCTAGGATCGAGCAATCCACGAATCAAAGCGGCCGGCCGTTTAGTTTCGAGCGCAATCTGTTCGATCAGTTCATCATACTTAGCCAGATCCTCGGCAGAGGTTGTTTGCGCCCCGGGACCACCGAGAGTGGCTTCGGGTTTCATCATCAAAGGCTTGCACGAAAGTGCCACGAGCGACGCGTCACCTCGCGCCTCGCCGCGAACAAGCCCGGCAACGGTTCGTAGTGGTGGCTCGGGACTCGCAAACCAACCTGCGAGCGTCGCACTGTTATCTAAACTGCCTCCGTCCGAATCGAGGACGATCAACCACGTGTTAATGTCATCGCGTTCCAATGTCGCAGTGAGATTGCTTTGCCAACGACGCGTTCGATTGGCGACAATGGGCCCTGAGATCTCCAACATGACCGCTGCCGCTTCGCCCGAAACGATTTCGTCGGTTAACGGATTGAGCTCGGCGAGGTCGAGAAACTCTCCAGTCGATTCAACGGAATCAACGACGGAGGCGGCGATCCGTGCGCTTCGCAATCGCTTCGCATCCAATCGCAGGGGAACGCCGGCGGCCGACCAAACATCTTCATTCAAGACTTTTCCAGCATCACGAAGCGTCTTCAGTTGCTCGCCCGTTGCGAACACTTGATTCCCGCCCACTTCGGAAAGTCGCGCCAATTCCAATCCGGGATCCACTAACGCTGAAACCACCGGCTTTGGGAACAATCCTCTTCGTTCCGCAATGGCTTCATAAGTCAGCGCGATCGTCTTGTCACCGCCCGACTCATTCTCGGATGCGTTTGCGATCACCCCTTCCGGACTGACCAACAACAAGTCCGAGGCAATGATCGGCAGTGTCGAATGCCCGGTGACTTCCCGCATGACCCATGAGACCGCTCGAACGCGACGCAAATCGGGACCCGACATCGCTCGAGCCAACTTCAAAGCGTCTTCGAATTTTGTTTCGTTGCCAGCCGACGCCGATCCGTCCTCGGACGAATACCGCATCACGACCGTAACCCGCTGTCCCTCGGGTGCATCAAGGTGCACCTGCGTCAGCTGTTGAAGAACGCGATCCGCCTGAGATGCGGTCAAGGGAAGAGGTACGTCGATCAGATACCCGCGTTTGGGTTGATCCGGCGCATCCACCTCTTGGGCAAAAGCTTGAACGTTCGCCAACCAAACGAGAAACGCCAGTCCGATCGAGCATGTGCGACACATGGACGCCACAATCGACTCCGTCGAAGATGGAAAATGAGACTTGGATCCCGACACATGGATCCCTCTTTAATTATAGGGCCAAGGCCCGTTTGAGAAGCGGCGCGAGATTCGATCGATTTAGAAACAGACTGCAAATTCCGGAAAGTTCGGCGGTTTTCGCGTCAAAAGCGTGGTTCCGCGACCCCGGGCCACATGTCGCACCCTTCAACGAAAGCGTTCGCTAGGGTCGAGTCCGTCCTTTTGCCTTCGAAAGAAAATCGGCGTGCAGGTACAGTCGCTCGGACTGACCCACTCGAATGGCAACGTGCACATCACTGCGACGGACGTCGTGCCAGCGGTCTATATACTTCGTCGCGGTTCATTTTGAACTTTTCGGCCACCGCGTTTGAGGAACTCGTACTCGTCGTGGGTCAGCATTACGCTCCTCCTCAGCGTCGGCCGGCGCTGTGTTGTGGCCGTAATAAGCTTAACACGTGCCTCGGCGTCGCTGCTGTTTAGCGAGGGCAACAGGTTGTTCGTATGCCAAATGGCGACAACAATTCAGTGAAGACACTGTTCCTTGAACATCGCGTTGCATTACTGTGCACAGCAGCGTCACCTCTCTGAGCACTGCAACAAAGAGTGACGACAGAGCGAATCGAAATCCCCCATCCGAAAAGCAGCGGGATCCATTTGAATGAGTCAGTCGGAGGATTCAAATATTCCCTCGACCCGAGGAAGTTGGCGAGGCGTAGCGATCGTCATCGGGCTGATGTTTGTCGGATTGATCGCAGCGTATGCGAGTGGTGTATTCGATCGAGGTCCCGCTAAAACGCAAAAGCTCACAAGTGACCCGATTCCGGATCGATACGATTCAGGACGAGCGTTCGGTTACTTGGAACAACTTTGCGATCTCGGTCCGCGGCCGTCCGGATCGCAATCCATGGAACGCCAACAGAAGTTCTTGGCGAAGATCCTGGAATCGAATGGTGCAGATGTTTCGCTGCAGACGTTTGAGATTCGACATCCGGAAACCGGCGAGACGGTGCCGATGGCGAATGTGATTGCCAGTTGGCACTCGGAACGACCCAAGCGGTTTCTTCTCTGTGCTCACTACGATACCCGTCCCTTTCCCGACCAAGATCGCGTCAATAGACGAGGCACATTTGTTGGCGCGAACGATGGTGCAAGCGGCGTCGCGGCCCTCGTCGAGTTGTCTCATCAGTTCTCTGATCTACCGAGTGATGTCGGGGTCGACGTGGTTCTATTCGATGGCGAAGAGTTTGTCTTTGATGAAGACCGCGATGATTACTTTCTAGGATCGAGTTTTTTTGCCGAAAAATACAATGCTTCGCCACCGGCGATTCCCTACCGCGCGGGCGTGTTGCTGGATATGGTGGGTGACCGAGAGCTGAAACTGTACTACGAATCAAACAGTTTAGAATTCGCTCCCGATGTCGTTCGGTCCATTTGGGATACCGCAGATAAGCTAGGGGTGCGAGCGTTCGTTCCCCGGCGTCGCCATCGTGTGGATGATGACCATGTTCCCTTGAATCAGATCGCGAAGATTCCCACGATCGATATCATTGACTTTGATTACCCGAGTCCTGGATTGGGCGCACCGCAATACTGGCATACCGAACAAGACATCCCGCAAAACTGCAGCGGCGAATCTTTGGCCGCGGTCGTTTGGGTGGTTCATCAGTGGCTGTTACAGCAATAGCCTGTTCCCGTAATCCAACTCACCACAGAAGAAGCGATGTTTGCAGGCAGCTTGGTACTCGGAATGACGATCATCGCATTCGCTGCTTGGCTGCAGTGGAACGAAAACGAAACAGCGGGCGATGAGAACCCACGTACGGACCTAGACCGCGAGTATCTGAATAACCGTGGCCGAGCACGAAAGCGGATTCACGTTTTGATCGCGGGAAGCGGTGGCCTAGTGCTCGTCGCCGCCTGCGCCGGCCCCGGTCCGGTTTGGCTGGTGTCCTGGTTGGGTGTCATCATGCTGTTGCTCATCGTCGTGATGCTGGCCGGATTGGATGCACTGCGAAGCCACCGCTACCATCTGCGAAAACTTCCCGAAATTCGACGCGAGATATTCGGCGACCAAGAGGAGAACGTCTAAACGCCTCGCGGACTTGCTCAGAAAAGATTGCCGATCGATTCGTCGTCAGATCTTCGCGTCAATCCACCATCCCCAAGTGGCTCCGGCTCGCTGACTCCGAACGTCCGGCGTGAAAGAGCGTTGATCACCAACAGGGCATCCGCGGCCGTCAATCGGTAATCACCGTTGGTATCAACGTAAACGCCATCTGGACTTTGCGTTTCCGGATCAAGCAAGAACCCCGCGCCGCGTCGGGCAAGCTCGTTGATCACATTCAACGCGTCGCTGGCGGTAACCGATCCATTGTCGTCCACATCGAGTGGATTCCGAGGATTTTGAAAATACGGCGGTTCATCATCCAGCAGTTGTATCCGTGCGGATCCTTGCTCGTAGCCGTCCGCGGAAAAGACGAACTCAAGTTCGCGAGTCGGTTCGGGGTCGGCATCATCAATCGGTGACACATCGACCACGACCTGTCGTTGACCAGCGGGAATGGTGACCAACGAATCCAGTGAAAGCTGACCGGGTCGATCGGTTGTTACTTGAACTTCTAAAGGAGCTGCAAGGTTGTCGTTACTTCGACGCACTGTCAGGCGAACGGTATTCGGGTTCGATTCACTCACAGACCCCGCATCGAATTCGGCCGCCAACGTTTCGTGATCACGCACCAACAGATCAACCGTGTCATCATCGACGTCTTCAGATTCCGCCAGTAACTGAACCCATGAGTCACCTTGCAGAATCGTGTCGTCCATCGCCCGCACCGGCACGCTCGCACGGTCACTGCCTGCCGGGATCACAACAGACGAAGGGACTGTTGCCCGAGACACATCATTTGAGCGCAATTCAATCACGTGGTCGGTTGCACGGACGGGGCCCGATCGTCGAACGGTCAACGTTGCCGCTTGATTCCCATCGTCCTCTCTGATCGACGCACGATTCAGGTCTAAGTAGAGCGAGGGTGGAGGCTGGACATCGATCGTGAATATCGCCTGATCCGTCGCACCATCATCATCGGTGACCAGCAACGTGACCGTCCGCACTCCCGTCGTATCGTAAGTGTGATCACCATCAAACGACGCCAACGTCAGATCGCCGGACCCGTTTCCGACTCGATCAATCGTTGCCGAACCAGTGTCGCGGGACGACCCATCTCCCCAATCAATCGAATACTCAAACGTCTCGTTCGTCGCTGGATCAGCCGCTTGATTCCGAAACCCTGCATCCGTGATCTGACCGATATCAGTGATTCGAAAGGGTTGGTCCACAAACACGGAGATCGGTTCCGTCGCGGTCACTTCGGGAGCCGCGTTATTGATCGAAATGTCGCCTAGCTCGTAAACCAACTCGCCCATACGGCTTCCGCGAAGCACCAACTCGGCCGGATACTGTCCGTCGTCAGGATAGACATGGCCGGCCGCCACGTTCGTACTCGAATCAATCAGTTCCCAGCCCAAGTCGTCCATTGCGGCAAAGTCTAACGGCGTGAACAACTGGCGAATTCCCTTCGGCGAACCCGCAGACATCGAAGTTGGTTGACCGTAAACATTCTCGACCGCGTTACTCCAATGCATGCCATCGACCGGAACGTTTCCGGGTCCGGCGAATGCTGCTCTCGCGGCCGGGCCAGTAAACGAACCATTGCTGATTCGATTTTCCCAAACCGAGGTCAGGTCGGTTCGAAACAAACCGAATCCGAGCACGTGCGCCAGTTCGTGAACGGCGACCGTGATAAAGTCCAGCTGTCCGGGCTGAATGCCATCCGCGTCCACGCCGAAATACCAATTGGTCGATGTATCGAACGAAACGGATCCATGACTCGGTCCAACATCCGTTTGCACCGGACCATCGGCGCCCGCTTCACCGCGGGTGCGAACCGTCTTTCGAAACGCTTCGATCGCGGCGATACGTTGGTTGCATTCAGCCTGTGATGAACAGGAGATGCTAACCGACGGAAAGAAAAAGCTCCCGTTGCCGGCCACGCCCGCAATCGTCCCCGGCAAATTCCTGGCACCTACATAGATGACAATTTCATTCGCAGCGATGTGCATGTTGGGGGTGACATCCGTGAGCGTTCCCAGGATCTCATTGCTGCCTCCCAAACTTGGATGATAAACCGACGGCTGCCACCGTTTGTCTCCTCCCGGAACGATCGCTGTTAGGTCGTCAGCGAACCGACCGACTAGACTCTCGGCTGCTAACTCCAGCAGTTCACGTCGCGGATAACCAGCACCGGAAAAGAAGTTCGACGTATCAAGCGAGTAGTCGAACCGAATGCGAAGCTGACTGTCGGTTTCCCCGCCTTCGACGGAATCGGCGAGCGAAGAGGTTCCGTCGCCCCAGCGAACCTCCGCACTGATATCCCCGACCAATCCCGCCGCGTCGTATTCGCCCGAGATTTGAAAGAGATCGCCTTCCGCTGCTAGTAAATGACGCTCCTCTAGCCGCTGACACCGAAGACGTCGGCGCAGGGAGCGATCAGAGCGGAAAAGAGAGCGCCGCGAAACGGACTTCGCGAGCCGTCGCATGGATGACATATACCGCTTTTCGGCAAGCAAGGCCGGCGATGACAAGAAAAGCTAGTGAATTCCCGTCGGATACGGGAATCAAGGAAATCAGACAAGACTAGCAAAGCTAGCATCACACTGATTCAAAGTCACGCCTCACTGCACCAGCGGAGGGGTTTCAGCGAACCACTCCTCAACCTTCTTCTTGGCGGCATCGCGATCTTCTTGGTTCTTGAAACCAACGTTCTTGATCTCAAAACCAATGCTCGGATGGAGGTTGACGTCTTGAAAACCGAGCTCGGCCAGTGGCTTCTTGTACAGCCGTGCGATTGTCGCCATCGCAATATCGCCGACTTCTCGCTTGAATTCTCGATCACCAACGACAAACCCCGGCAGAGTGACGGGCCGCACATCTTTGACCAATTCGCGAATCAGCGGCGCATCGGTTTGCTCACCGAATCGTGAGATCGCTTGCAGAGAAATGACCAGCAAGTTGACCTTATTCGTTTCGTTGGCTGTTCGGATGGCCAAGTCCAACGTCGACTCCAGGTTCATTCGCATGCCCACCTCCAAGACTTCTTGGCGATTGGCAATGCTGCTACGGGACATCCAGATTGCCACGAGCGTTTCGAAGGGACGATTCAATTGCCAGTCTTTTCGGATCTCGCGGACGGCACTCTGATTCATCACCATCAAGATGTTCGATTCCAAACCTGCGTTCGGCGGGATATTGGGATCGACACCCGCCATCAACAAGGCAAACACATCAGCTTTATTTGGAAATCGACGCTCCACGCTCATCGCGTTCTGAACGGTCGAAAGCACAGCTTCCAGGGCGACCGCTCGATCCCGTGTTTCTCCGTCCAACGACTCGGTCAATTTCGGATGCTGCGTCATCAAGTCGATGAACAACTCCCTGGCGCCTTGCGTGTCGCCGAGGAAACTACGAAGACTCGTCCATCCGGGAAAGTTAACATTCTCACCCGCCAGGAAGCTTTCAATTTTTGCTTCCGTGTTGCCTTCGGTCAGTTGTCGGATGATCTCGGACGCACGCAGGCGGATTTCCGGATCTTCGGATTTCTTCGCTTTCTTTAGTCGTGGGATAATGGCCAGCCCCAACTCGGCCAGCTGATCCGACGCACGTTCTCTCGCTGCAAACTCCCGGGCACCGAGTTGATCCACCAGATCGTCGATCTCTTCGGCGGTGAATCCCTCGATGGCTACGTCGTCGCCATTTGGATCACCCTTTTGCTCAGGTTTATCGGGGCCTGGTTTGTCGGCTGGGTCTGGTTTGTCAGCTGTATCTGGTTTGTCGGGCGGCTGAACCCCAGGTGTGTCTTCACGCGGGGACTGAGCATCGACGGTTGGAAGAGCCGTTGCCAGCAGAAACAAGACCACCACGCCGCCGATCAGCCAACGGGTGGGTGCAAATCGAGAGCAACACATAACACTGCTTTCTGTTAGGTGGCAGGGCGGCTTTCTGTTGTGCGGCCAAGACGCAGTCATTCTAACGATTTGACCAGAAAAGGCGGGAGCCCATTCAAAAATGCGTGATCTCCATAAATGCGTGGTGTCCCCCCGCTGGGTCTTCCGAGGGACGACGGTTCCATCGACTGAAATCCCATCGGCCCCAGTGTGTGACGCGACGGCTGATGTCACGCGCTCTTTTCGATAGGTCTCTCTGGGTTGTTGCTGGACTCTGTGGGATAGCAAAACTGGGTCGATGATGACGATTTCCAGTCGCACCCATGCTCGGTCACAGCGATCCGCGGGGCAAAACGGTTGTCGCCAGCGTGAATGCTAGGTAGGCTTGCGTTAGACGCTGGCGATACGCTTCGCCACCTCGCGTCCCTTTGAGGGATTTGCGGCCGCTTGCAGCCTTTACCTGCTAAAGAGCCATGCCTACGAAAATGTCGATAGATTCTCACGCGACCGATCAGGGTCGTTCATTGGAAAACGAGGCGAATACCGACGACTCAAGTTGTGTCGACCCAACGGATTCGCAATCAAGTGCCTCCACGCCCGACGAAAACACTCCGTCGAAACCGGATCGCCCTGACGGTGACAGTTTCGGCGTGTCGACACAGAGCGTCCATGCGGGTGAGCTGAGGCAAAAAGCGGAAGGCGCGATCGCTTCGCCCATCTTCACCGCTAGCACATTTACCTTTGAGTCAACCGACCAGTTGCTCCGATTCGTTGACGGGGTGGAGCAGCGAGAAGAGTACGGTCGTTACGGAACGCCTAACGAACGAAGTGTCGAAGCCAAACTTGCGGCACTCGAAGGCTACGAAGAGGCGATCATATACAGCTCAGGGATGGCGGCGATCGTTGGTCTGTTAATGAGTCGGCTTAACGCCGGCGATGAGATCGTCTTCTTCGACCAGTGTTACCACCGCAGTCGTGAGTTTTGTGCCAAACACTTATCGCGTTTCGGCGTTGTCACACGCCAAGTACCGACCGGCGACTACGAGGCGATGGAAGCGGCGATTACGCCAAAGACCAAAATGCTGGTCAGTGAATCGCCGACCAACCCACACTTAAGCGTGATCGACTTGGAAAAGTTTGTTGCCATTGGCAAGGCAAACGAAGTCGAGACGTTGATCGACGCGACACTGGCCACACCTCTCAACCTGCGTCCGGTTGATTTTGGCGTCGACTTAGTTTTGCATTCAGCAACGAAGTATCTGGGCGGCCACAACGATCTATTGGCCGGCGTGATATGCGGGGGTCGCGAAGCACTCGAACCGGTGCGCAAATTGCGTGGCATCTTGGGCAGCATCAATTCGTCTCACAACATGTATCTGTTGGAGAGAGGATTGAAGACGTTTGAGTTGCGGATGCAGCGTCACAATGAGAACGGCCTGCGAATCGCCGAGTTCTTGGAATCTCATCCACGCGTTGAACGAGTTTACTATCCGGGACTCCCTTCGCACCCGACGTACGAGATCGCCAAAGCGCAAATGAAAGGCTTCGGCGGTTTGGTCACATTCACGATCAAAGACGCCGACTGGAAGGAGACGTCTCGGATCGTCGACGCTGCTAAGATTTGTCGCATCGCACCGAGCTTGGGCGGTGTCGAATCTCTGATCGAGCAACCACTCGTGATGAGCTATTACCATTGCACGCCGGAAGAACGCGCGTGCTTTGGAATCGCGGATAACATGATCCGAATGTCTTGCGGTATCGAGAATACCGAAGACTTAATCGCAGATCTTGCGCAAGCTCTCCAAGCGTAGCTTTCGTCGCCGATCGCTCCGCCGATCGTAGCGCCGCCGTCCAAGAAGATCACGCAACGAGAGTCGCCGATCGCTCCGCCGATCGTAGCGTCTCTTCTCCTCAGATGGCTCCGTGGCGATCACGGAGCGATCGGCGACCATTACCATGACACCAAACCGAAAAGACTCCTTCCGTACGCGTGCGGTTCACGTGGGCAACGAGATCGACCCGTCGACCGGCGCGGTCGTGCCGCCCATTTATCTTGCCAGCACATTTCGCCAACCGGGTGCAGGTGTTTGGGGCGAATTCGATTACTCACGTAGCGGCAACCCGACACGATCGAACCTTCAATCGACTCTAGCGTCACTGGAAGGTGATCCGTGTGTTGGCTCACTCGCTTTCTCGTCGGGCATGTCGGCGATTCACGGTGTGACCATGTTGTTGCGATCCGGCGACCACGTTGTCGCTGGTTGCGATTTGTACGGCGGTGCCTACCGGCTCCTTCACAAAATCTGTGATCGGTCCGGTATCGAAGTCTCACTGGTCGATATGACGGACAGTGACGCGGTTGCCGGCGCGATGACAGACAAGACGAAGCTTGTGTGGGCAGAGACGATCGGCAATCCTCGCCTGACGATTCCTGCACTGGATCGCTTGGCAGAGATCGCTCATCAACGCGGCGCTTGGATCGGTGTCGACAACACCTTCGGAACGCCTGCGCTGATTCGTCCGTTAGAGCATGGCGTTGATATTGTTATGCATTCGGCAACCAAGTATCTCGGCGGTCACAGTGATTGCCTGGGAGGTACGTTGGCGGTATCGAACCAGGAATTGCTCGATGAGTTGTACTACGTGCAAAATGCAACGGGTGCCGTCTTAGATCCGCTGAGCTGTTTCCTGGTCGCTCGAGGGTTAAAAACGCTCGATTTGCGTGTCCGTGAGCAATCATCCACCGCGTTGCGTTTGGCCACTTGGCTGCAATCTCATCCAAGGGTTCGACAAGTCTTGTACCCGGGCCTTGCCGATCACCCGCAGCATGCGGCGGCCGCGCGACAATTCGATGGCGAATTCGGAGCGATGGTGACCTTCGAATTGGATGGAACGATCGAGCAGACCGCGAAGACATGTGAATCGACTCGGCTTTTTCATCTGGCCGTGAGTCTCGGCGCCGCCGAGTCTCTGATTGAACAACCCGCGACGATGTCGCATGCGAGTTACGACGCGGCGGATCGAGCCAAGTTTGGAATCAGCGATGGTTTGATTCGGCTTTCGGTCGGCCTGGAAGCATTCGAGGATCTTCAAGCCGACCTCGACCAAGCGATGTCAAGATAAGAGCATTGGGTCCAAATTGAGTCGCCCGGAATGCTTCAAAAGAAACGTTTTGGGAAAAACGCGACTCTGGCCATGGCCCACGTTGGGAGTATCCGCGTATATAAATGGGAGTAGACGGAGTAAGCAGCTAGTTTTGTTCTCGATCGGCGAATGCCGGTCTGCCTTGCAAAGTGGCGGCCAGGGTCCAACGAGATGTCAACGGTGTCAGATCGCCAATCAGATGATTCGACGGGGACGGGAGGGCAATCCACAGAATCACTTTCGAACGTGTCTCCGGACGCGTCCTGGCGTGGGTCCGCGCCGGCACCCTCGTCGACTCCTGGTCAACGCATGAAGGTGTTGATGGCCGATGACAACGAAGTCACTCGGCTGTTACTCAACGCACAACTAAACGCGTGGGGGCTGGATGTCATCGCCGCAAAAGATGGCGAAGAAGCCTGGCGTCTCTTTCGAAAACACCAACCACCTCTAGTGTTGACCGACTGGATCATGCCCAAAATGGACGGGCTCGATCTGGTGCGTAACATCCGGTCACATCCGCTGGATCACTATGTCTATGTCGTGCTGCTGACGGCAAAGAGTGAAAAGCAAGATCTCGTCGCGGCAATGGATGCCGGCGCCGATGATTTCCTGGTGAAGTCCTATGACAACCAAGAACTCCGCGTACGGCTTCGAGAGGGCACGCGTATCTTGCGTCTTGAGCAGACGCTTGCGGAAAAAAACCGTGAGATTCGAAACGCACAAGCCGCCCTCATTCAATCCGAAAAACTCGCCAGCCTCGGGCAACTCGCCGCCGGGATGGCACACGAAATCAATAACCCGATCGCGTACGTCGCCAACAATTTGGCCGTACTCAAACGAGACGTGAATTCCGTCTTGGAAATCTTGGCAGCGTACCGAGGTCAATTAGATCAAATACGTTTGGTCGATCCCGAAGCGGCCGATGCTCTCACTCGATTGGAGCGTCTCCATGATCTCAACTGGATCTGCGACAACACCGTTCCAACCTTTGATGCTTCGATAGAAGGTCTCAAACGAATTCGAGACATCGTCCACGACCTACGCGAGTTCGCTCGGTTGGACGAGGCGGAACTCGATACGGTTGCAACCGGTGACATGATCCGTTCGACGCTCGCGATGATGCAGCACTTCATCAGCGAAAAAGAGATCGACGTGACCATCGTCGACGAATCGAATCCACGGATCGACTGCCGCCCCGCCGCGCTGAACCAAGTGCTCCATAATGTCCTAATGAATGCGATACAGGCTTGTGCGCAACGCGATCGAATAGAAGTGCAAGTCCGAGAATCGGACAATGCCGTGCTTTTGGAGATTCGAGACAGCGGCAGTGGTATTACCGATCAAGATCTTCCAAGAATCTTCGAACCCTTCTTCACAACGAAGAAAGTCGGTGAGGGCAGAGGATTGGGGTTGTCGCATTGTTATGGAGTCATTCAAGATCACGGCGGATCAATCGATGTCAAAAGTAAGCCGGGTATCGGCACGACCGTCCGCATCGAATTGCCAAAATCACCACCTCGTCAGTCTGCCGAGAACGGCGTATGAATGATTCATTGCCAGCCCTTCCACCGATCCTGTTGGTGGACGACGAACCCGAGATTCTGCATTCACTCAAAAGCTTATTGCGACGCGAATTCACGCTGCACACTGCGGAAAGCGGCGCGGAGGCATTAAAAATCCTGGCCGAACACACGATCCAAGTGATCATGACCGATCAACGGATGCCGGAGATGAACGGCTCGCAACTCCTTCATGAAGTGAATCAAGTCTCCCCGGAAACGATTCGGATCATTTTCACCGGTTACGCAGACATCAAAGCTGTCGTCGACGCGATCAACTGCGGTGAACTCTATCGCTATATCACCAAGCCTTGGGACCCGGATGAACTCATCGACGTCTTGACCGCTGCGACCAAAGAGTTCCAACGCAGAAAGCATCAACAGCTCGTGCTGCAAGAAGCGAGTGAGTTCTGTCGGCACGCGCTCGGTGCTGGACTGAAAAGCGATCTGTGCGGCGAAGCGAAACGGTTGGTGGATCGAATCAAAGCAATGAACTTGTGATACCGGTTGAGCGCGAAGCCGCAAAGCCAATTGACTCTTGGCGTCTTGGCACGCACCATTACGAAAGAACTTCCTGCAATGGCGACCGACAAAACACCCACTCTGATCGTGGTCGTCATTATTGCGGCACGGCAGCAATGGTTCGTTGCAGGAGTCTCACTTGCCGACGCGAAGCTTGATTGCTTTGTCAAATCGGAGCCCGCCAATCTGGATGACTATGTCGGTAAGAGTCCGGACGAACAACTCTCTTTCCTCCGTCATCGACTCTCGGGCGCCATGCAGCGTGGATTCGATCGACTCTGGGCAAAGCATCGCAAAGCACACCGGATCGTATTGATCGCCGATGAAGACCTTCCCGATTCGGCGGCTGGTTTGCTTCCCAATCTAGCCAACCACCTGGATACGTGGATGACGCGTCCACCGATTTCGTTCTTTCGTGGCGAGGGGCACGGGCAGTTTGACGAACTCGATCAGTTGAGTTGCTTGGTCGGCCCATTGAACACAGAAGAAGCGGCATCATTGCAAGAACAGCTGCCCGCGTTGAAAGCAGCGCTCGAAGCTGATGCGTCTTGGGAAGTGATTGCGAAACCGAGAGAGTCGTAGGAGAACTGTCTGTTCTCGGTTCTCCGTGCCAACGGCTCATCGCAAAAGTCCGATAGTGGTTAGAATCTTGGCTCGACGCCCCCCTTTCCTTTTAGGAATCGACCATGATTCGTTTGCTACCGTTGCTTTTGCTCCTTTGCCCGGTTTCCGTCTCCGCTCAGCTCAAGCGAGACCCGATTCGATTGACGCACGGCCCGATGCTCGGAATGTCCACCGACACGAGTGTTCGCGTGTGGGCTCGCACGTCCGAACCGGGTCAGTTTGAAGTGCACTATGGAACGGATGCTTCGTCTTTGGAGCAGATCAGCGAACCGGCGGAAACGGCGATCAAACGTGACAACACGGGCGTCGCCACCTTAACCGGACTCAAACCGGATACGCGGTATCACTATCAAGTTTGGGTCAATGATCGACCGCACGGATTGCCTGGAAGTTTTCTCACACTGCCGAGTGCAGGGGAATCGGCGAATCCCGAATACAATCCCAAGGGACTGTTCAACTTTCGATTTCAAATCGGATCCTGCGCGAATCAAAATCCACTCCATGGGAACGGCCATCGTTCAAAAACCTACGAGAACCTCAATCGCGACTGGGCCGACAAAGTTCATTTCCACATCATGAATGGCGATTGGCTGTACGAGGAGTTGCGAACCTATCCGCCCGAAGCCTGGCGGCTCGTTCAAGGGCTGCAGCAATTCCCAATGGTCGTCGATGTGATGCCGACGATCGTTGGCGTTTGGGAAAACTACAAGCTCTATCTCAGTCGCGGGATCGCGTTGAGCGAGTGGCACCGCAACGTCCCAAGTTATTTCACGTTTGATGACCACGAACTGGTCAACGACATTTGGGGCTCTGCCGAAACGGGCAAGCGACATCGGCGAACCGTGTTTCGTGACATCGGAACGTACGCGTGGCACAACTACCTCGGCTGGGCGAACCCGATGGAATTCAAACACCCGGTCCACTTTGGAAAGGGTTCGATGAAAGCGGGCAGCGATCTGCTGGTCGACGTTAATACGGACTTTACCAAGCTGCCTCTCGACGAAATGTTGAACTTACACGTCCATTGGGGCACGGCAGAAGCGGGTGTAAATGACATGGCGTTTGATAACGACGAGGGCAACAAAAACTCTTACGTCTATGACATTGTCGAAGTGGTTGATAAACACACGCTGCGAGTGCATATGCCCGCCAAGGTGGATGATCGTGATTTGAGTTATTCCATCGGACGTCGAAGCTACGGAAGTTTTCGTGTGTCCAATTGCGAGTTCTTCCTCATCGATACACGTGGGGACCGCGACATGCACGATGTTCGCCAACGAGACAAACCGGGCGTATCGATGATTGGACGTCCACAACGTGAATGGTTGCTGCGTTCGATGAAAGAAAGCGATGCGGATTTCTTTTTCGTCATCTCGACCGTGCCGTTCATGATTCCACACAGCGGAGCGGGCGGATTCGAAGCAGATGCAGCCAACAAAGAAGAAGCATGGACTGGCTTCTTTGACGAACGAGAGTTGCTGATCCGAGAGTGGGAGGAACTCGGCAAGAAAGTGTTCGTGATGACCGGTGATCTCCACAATAGTTTTGCGATCAAGGTGACCGACAACATCTGGGAGTTCTGCTGCGGACCACATAACAGCGTAAACCACGTTCCCAAAAACGATGAAAGTGATCGGCCTGCGACCGGAAAGTGGACGTTCGGTCCCCGCGAATGTGATATTCGATGGAGCAGTTACATCCTTCCGGACCTACCGCGGCTCCAGCGACTCTATCCACACTTCTGCGTCGTGCAGGTCAACAACGTTTTCAACATGCCAAAGCAATTGGATGGAAAACGACTCGTCGCCTATCCCCATCCGCAAGTTGTCTTTCAGTATTACGACGGGAGGACGGGTGAGTTAGCGTACGCCGAATCCATCACCGTCGACCACGAATGATGTGACGATTATGACAGGGGATGAAGACACGAGTCCGTGGGCCCCTTTCCGTGACGTCTCGTCATGATCGACGTCCGCAACGATCGGTTCGCGCTACGATCGGCGGAGCGATCGGCGACTATGCCATCGATTGGTTTGCGTCTTTCCCTGGCGATTACGAGTACAAGTACCGCTGCGCTGAGTACGAGTACGATCGAGATGCTTGATAGCTCTTGTACTACCGCGAAGCGGTTCAACAACAAAGCTCGGGGCCGCGCAGCGCACCCCGAGTTGTGACCGTCACCGCGTAAACGCACCCCAAAGGGGTGCCACAATCCGCGTTTGACCGTTTCTTTTGAAGATCGATACGTGACCATCGATCGATGGACGCTAGTAGGTCATGCTCCGCATGACAACAGAATGAACCGATACGATCGGCGGAGCGATCGGCGACTATGCGGAGCGATCGGCGACTGTCTTCATTTGGATTGTGACCTATAAAGCTGCCAAACGACTTTGGCCAGCAGGTACACCGTGATGGCTGACCAAAGTCCGAGACTGTCAGCGACGAAATCGCGAACGTCCGGGTATCGCCCAGGAATAAAGCTTTGCGTCCATTCATCAAGCGCGGCATACGTCATGCCAACCACTCCAATGGTCGCGAATCTTATCAGCCACCGCTCCGAAGTCGTCACATAGCAGAGGAGCGTCCCAAGCAAGAAAAATGCGGAGAAGTGTTGAAGCTTGTCGTTGACCTTGGGTTGAATCTGAGACACACCCGGTAAATGCGTCCCGATAAAAATAATCAGCCAATAAGCCGCCAGCGCAGCGATCCCCAAGCGGACGCCAAAGACGGTTATTTTCGTGACCGGACGCATCTGTCCGTCTCCGATCGAGTAGGCTGGAAGAATCACCGACCACGCGCTGCCGATGATGCGTTTCAGCTGGCTGTTCCAGTTTCCGGTGCGACCTAACATGGACGTCCTTCCCAGGATAGCTTCCGTCTGAACCAATTCCTTTCTTCTGTAGGTATCCATCGTGAATCGAACTTCTCCGGGCCAATCAAATTCGCCGAGGATGCACTGGTTATTGCTCTTTTGCATCTTGATCATGCCCGCTGATGTCCAGGGCCAATCGACTGCGGAAAGCGGCTCGGATGCGCAAGATTCGGTGTCGAACAAAGACGAGAAGTCTGCGAAAGATGGGAAGAGCGATTGGAAAACCTTGAAAGGCAAATGGAAGGCTTGCCAATTCGGTGGCGAAGGCGCCGTTGAATTCAAAGACGGTGTTGTGAAGATGGAATTCGGCGACCCGCTGACAGGGATTCGCTGGGAAGGTGACGTGCTAAAGGAAAACTACGAAGTGGAATTGGAGGCCCGGCGTACCGACGGATTCGATTTCTTTTGTGGCCTGACGTTTCCCGTCGGAAAAGACCATGTCAGCTTTATTCTTGGCGGCTGGGGTGGAGGTGTCGTTGGGATTAGTAGCATCGACGGACAAGATGCCAGCGAGAACTCAACGACTTCTTTCCGAAACTTTGATAATGACAAGTGGTACAAGGTACGCGTCCGGGTTGAGCCCAACAAAATCACTTGCTGGATCGACGATAAGGTTGCCTGTGATACCGAGCGAAAAGACATTGAATTCGACATCCGTTACGAAATGGACCCCTGCACGCCCCTCGGCATCGCTGCTTTCCAATGCAAGAGTGAGCTTCGTAATATCCGCATGCGGAAGATCGTTCCCAAGCAGCCTGAAGGAAAGTGAGCTGACCACGGGCCGTCGTAAACATGAATGATAGAATCGAAATGGACATCCTCGGCGATCAACACTGGATGGGACGCGCCATTGAGCAGGCTTCGGCAGCCATTTCCGCAGATGAAGTGCCAGTGGGTGCGGTCGTCGTTCGGGACGGTGAACTGATTGCCGCAGCGCATAACGCGAAGGAATCGCTTAGTGACCCGACAGCTCACGCGGAGATGATTGCGATCACGCAAGCCGCGGCGGCCGTTGGCGATTGGCGTTTGGAACGATGTACTTTGTACGTCACGCTGGAACCCTGCGCCATGTGTTCAGGGGCCATCTTGCAAGCTCGCATCCCTCGTGTCGTCTACGGGGCGTCCGATCCCAAGGGCGGAGCCGTTGAAAGTCTGTATCAGCTGCTAGAAGACTCTCGCTTTAATCATCAGTGCCTGGTTACGAACGGGATCATGGCGGAAATATGCGGCCGAATGCTTACAGATTTCTTCGCCTCGAAGCGCGCGATCGGAAAGAAGTAGGTCATGCTCCGCATGACAACAGAATGAACCGCTACGATCGGCGGAGCGATTGGCGACTATGCCATCGATTGGTTTGCGTCTTTCCCTGGCGATTACGAGTACAAGTACAGCTGCGCTGAGTACGAGTACGATCGAGATGCTTGATAGCTCTTGTACTACCGCGAAGCGGTTCAACAACAAAGCTCGGGGTCGCGCAGCGCACCCCGAGTTGTGATCCGTCACCGCGTAAACGCACCCCAAAGGGGTGCCACAATCCGCGTTTGATCGTCTCTTTTGAAGGTCGATACGTGACATCGATCGATGGACCCTAGTACGTCATGCTCCGCATGACGACAAAATGAACCGCTACGATCGGCGGAGCGATCGGCGACTAGGTAGTAGGTCATGCTCCGCATGACGATCTTCCGCGTGACCGCAAATCACGGCGTTTGCGAAACGCAACGAGCAGTTTCACAGATTGCTGTTCAATGGCAATTTATGCGGGTTTTGCAGATTCTCCGAGATTTACTGCTCAACCTTGCAAAGAAACTAAGCCTGCTCACAGCTTGCGTCCGATACTATCCGCACAACCCAATCTTGTCGGATCATTGTGCCCGGTCTCGGGGACGATCTGCCCGGTAATCTCCGGGATAGAACGATCAGGCAAAGGGGAAAGCAAGACCCTCTAAATCAAACGTTTGGTTTAGGGTCAAGCAAATGCAGAGCTCGGCGGGGGTCGAGTTCGAAAGTCAAATTACTGCAAGACGGTGGAACAAGCGATGTCGGTACGGAAGCTGACTGCAAGTCTGCTCACAGCCTTAGCCATGCTAAGCGGAGCTGCGATGGCGAGTGCTCAACAGTATGCGCCATTTGCTGATCCATTCGCGTTCGATCCCGATTTTCGCTGGTTCGAGCCTGTGTACGATATGGATCTGGCGGAAATGAAGGCGAAGAAACGAGCCCCGACGGGCTGGTTCGCCACTTACGACCGACTGTCCTTGAACGGATCACGCCCTGAAGTGGATGAGCCCGGTTCGTCAGAGTATCTGCTCGACAACGGTTGGGGCCATCGATACGAAATCGGCTTCATGCTGCCGGGCGAAGACAACGGTTGGATGTTCAACTGGACGACGAATGACGTTGGTCGCTCGTTCACGGTTCGCCAGGAGCGTTTGAACCGATTCATCGATCCAGATGATGGGTTCGACCCTGTTGCTCCTCCGTTTGGTGTCGCTGTTCGTCAAGAAGAAGACAACAACGTTGGGTACAATTTCCGCTTCTACGATGTGTCCGACTCTGAGAACATCGTGGACTACGATAGCTACGAATTGAACAAAGTCTGGCGACTCGAGCCGTATCACTACGGCGGCATCCTGGAGCCGATGATCGGTTTCCGCTGGATGCGAGTTGTTGACGACAACCTGTTCGATACTTACACGAACACCTTGGACAACCCGCCACTGGCCGGCCCCAACTTCACCGACGCCGAACAGTACACTCGTGCCTTGGCACGAACACGCAACGAAATGTTCGGTGGTCAACTGGGTGCACGCTACACCAAATACCAGAACCGATTCATCTTCTCTGGTAACCTGCGATGCTTCTTCGGCGGCTCATGGCAGAACTCGGAAGCGAGCGTCTTTAACGAGCTGACGATTTACGATGGCAACGGTCAGGGCAGTAACGTCACTTCGATCTTCACCGACCGCACTGAGCCAATCAACACACGAAACGAAGAATTCTTCTACGGATTCGATGTTCGCGGCGAAGTCGGCTACCAACTGACAAAGATGGTATCCGTCCGCGGCGGTTTCCAGCTCATCAACATCGCTCGCGGTGTATGGCGAGGCGGTGACGGCACGGTCGTCGAAGCCGGTGACAACGATCAAGACTACCTCATGGTCGGTG
This sequence comes from Planctomycetota bacterium, assembly GCA_039179795.1. GTDB lineage: Bacteria > Planctomycetota > Planctomycetia > Pirellulales > Pirellulaceae > Rubripirellula. The sequence goes on from JBCDEM010000009.1 coordinate 93,905, forward strand.
CCACCTTCGGACTCAACTTGAACCACTGATCATTCTTCTCGGCAACCCACCGGGAAGCAGCTGACCACGGACGGTCAGAGATTAGTTGGCTCAAACAAAAACGGCCCCACGGAGACGGATCTCCGCGGGGCCGTTTTTTTGCGTTCAACGGTTGAAACTCAGTCTTTCGCCAAAAGGGAACGCAGTTCTTCCAGTTCGACAGTCAATCGGTGTCTCAGGGGACTTTCGGGTCGAAGCTCTTCCTCGAGCAATTCTTCCGCTTTGTCGAAAGTCTCTTCATCCCGTTGCGGGTCGTTCATAAGGGTTCGAAACATCGATTCGACGGTGGACTCAGTAAGCAATGCAATCTCCTCCAACAGGCGTCCGATGGCGATGATAAGGTGGATACCCGGCCGGTTCGATATCCTTTCGCCGTATTAGTGCTATGAGTCCCCGATTGTAAAGCAGCGGCCACACGAAACAAGAGCTAAAGCGGCCTGATCGCGCTTCCGATGGTCGCCGATCGCGTTGCGATCATAGCGCGGCAAGAGACAAGTAGAGAAGCAAGCAACAGTGACGGCCGCAAGAAACGGGGACGGCCGCAAGAAACGAGAATAGACGCTGCGATTCGCGGAGCGATCGACGACGTACTAAGCCCCCTCACCGAGGGAAGTTTCCTTTTCCCTTTCTTGGGTTGGAAAACCCAGCTCTTTCAAGTGGTTGGCCATCCGTTGGACCGTGTGCCGGATCTGCTCTTCCGTATGCTCGCTCGTAATAAAGAACCGCAGCCGAGCCGCAGATTCTTCCACTGCCGGATACAGGATTGGCTGAACGTTGATCCCATCGGCTTTCAATCGATTGGATAATCGAAGTGCGACCATTGAGTTTCCGGTAATCACGGGGACGACAGGCGTTTGACCGCTATCGCCGGTGTCCATGCCTTCTTCACGACAGAGGTCGAGGAATAGTTGGCTGCGTTCTCTCAAACGCTGCACCCGTTCCGGTTCCTGATCGAGCGACTGGAGCGCGGCCATCGCCGCAGCGACTTGAGCAGGCGGCATCCCAACCGAGAAAACGAACCCCGGAGCTGTGTACCGAAGCAACTCAATCAATGCTTCACTGCCGGCGATGTATCCACCGCACGAAGCAGCCGACTTGCTGAGCGTCCCCATCCAAATATCGACGTCGCGAGCATCGATTCCAAAATGTTCCGCCATCCCGTGGCCCGTCTCGCCCATCGTGCCCAAGCTATGCGCCTCATCGACCATCAACATAGCGCGATGACGTTTTTTGACCTCGATGAATTGGGGAACTTCCGCGAAGTCCCCATCCATGCTGTACACGCCCTCCACCGCGATCAGTACGCGGCGGTACTGGTCACGAATCTCAGACAACATTCGGTCTAAGGCTTCGTAATCATTGTGGGGAAACGGACGACGACGAGCACCCGATAACAGAGCGCCTTGGATGATGCTGTTGTGTGCAAGCGAGTCATGGACGATCAAATCACCGGCACCCACGACGTGACCGATCGTGGTTTCATTCGTCGCATGTCCGCCGACCATCAAAATCGCATTGTCGACACCAATCCACTCGGCGATCATTCGCTCCAATTCACCATGGATTGGTTTTTCGCCAGAAACCAGCCGGCTAGCTGAGACACTGGTTCCGTATTCCGAAACAGCGTCCGCCGCTGCTTGATTCACCGCAGGATGGCCACTCAAGCCGAGGTAGTTGTAACTGGCGAAGCTGATCAGTTCTTTCCCACCGACAACGGTCGTATCTCGGACGGTTCCTTCATGGACCGTGAAGTACGGATTTGGCACACCCGTCAGCATCATCTGGCGCATGGTGGCTTTTAGACGTTTGTATTCAGCGAACTGTTCCACCGAATCTTCGGCCTCGACGACCTCCCGTTTTGCGGGCGATCCATTACGTTCGGGAACAGCCGTTTCGGTCGAGCCAGAGATCCCGGTTCTCAGCAACTCGTCGGCTCGAGCTTCCCCTCCGGATGGCAAGTAGCGCTCAATCGCTAAAGCGGTTTGGCCGATGGTTTCGATTTCGTCGAGTACTTGCTCCGGGAATCGACCACCAAACGTACGTTCCAAGCTGCGAGCGATCTCGAGTCTTTCGAGCGAGTCGAGTCCTAAATCGAGAACGATGTTCGTATTTAGGTCCAGCGCCCCGGCTCGTTCGCCCGCGATGTGTCGCACGTGAAGTTTGATCGCGTCAACAACACTCGGATTGACGTCACCTTCACTTACAACACCCGTCTGTCCACCGGCGGACGCCGCCTGCATCATCGCCTGGCCATCGGGTTTCCAGCTCGAGTTGCCAGATTCTTCCCAGCGGACCCACTTTGCGATCGTCTTCAGATCCCCATCTCGAACTGCCTGCAGGCAAGCGTTGCGTTGGATCTTGCCGCTACTCGTTTTGGGCACACTGCTGTTGCGAACCAAGTAAACAGCGTCCGGTGGCAACTCATGTTCGCTTGTTACGGCGCGACGAATGGCCTGGATCTGCGCATCCCAGTCAATGTCTCTCGATCGGATCGTCTCGGCAACGACGACCAGTTGTTCGCGACCCTCGTAATCCATCGCGAACGCACCGACGGCACCGGCCTGTACCGCAGCACTTGCGTTTTCAACGGTCTCCTCGATGTCTTGCGGATACCGATTGACGCCGCGAACGATGATCATGTCCTTTAAGCGGCCAGAAACGTACAACTGACCTTCGAAGACAAATCCCAAATCACCCGTTCTCAGGAACGGGCCGTCCCCGTCTACGGTGTGCGCTTGAAACGTCTGTTCGTTCGCTTCGGTGCGCTGATAATAGCCCTGCCCTACGGAAGGACTTTGCACCCAGATTTCACCGATCGAATCATTCGGCAGTCTTTCCCGAGTTTCCGGATCAACAATGATCAAATTCTCTCCGGACAGAATTGCTCCAGTCCCAACCACTTGCCGCGCGGAAGCGTGATTCGGCGAAACGGGACGCACGATCTTTTCTTCCAACCCCGTGCGGTCGAACGTTGAGATCACCGGCCGCGTCTCGGAGGGTCCCCCGGTAATGATCAGCGTTGTTTCTGCCATGCCGTAACAGGGCAAGAACGCTGGCCGTTGGAATCCGTATGGCGAAAACCGTTCCGTGAAAGCTTCAAGCGTCGAAGCTCGAATCGGTTCCGCTCCATTGAAGGCGATTTCCCAAGTCGACAAATCGACGCCTTCTAATTCGGAGTCCGAAACTTTGTCGACGCACAACTGGTAGGCGAAGTTGGGACCGCCGGAGATCGTGACGCCATGCTTGGAAATACCCTGCAGCCAACGAGCGGGACGTTGCAGGAACGTCATCGGACTCATCAATACATCGGGCTTGCCGATATACATCGGCATCAAAATCCCACCAACCAATCCCATGTCGTGATACGTTGGCAACCAACTCATTCCGCAGACATGCGGGCTTGGCTGAAACGCTTGCAGGATCAATTTACTGTTGGCGATCAGGTTGGCGTGCGAGAGCATCACGCCCTTTGGCGAACCTGTGGAACCAGAGGTGTATTGAAGGACAGCCAGAGAGTCGGGTCGTATTCGTGGCCGACGCCACGCCGAGCGATCACGGCTGTTCGGTGAATCCGTCGCCAACAACTGAACACCGATCAAATCGTCGTGTCGCCGATCGCCGGTTAACAGATCCACAACACTGCTGGTCGACAGTGCCCATCGGGCGCCAGCATCGACAACGATGGAACGGATTCGCGATGCTTTCCGATTTCGACGTGGTGGATAGGCGGGGACCGCGATCGCACCGGCGGCATGACACGCATAAAAGCCAACGACAAACTCAAGACCCGGCGGATACAGCAGCAGCACCCGATCGCCTTGCCGGACCCGGCAACGATCTTGCAAGTAACCTGCCAGCGACCGGACTTCATCCCACAGCTGCGCATAGGAAAGCCGATTCTCGACCGATTCAACATCAGTAAAGATATAGGCGGTTTCGTCGCCGCGATGTTCCGCCCAATACTCGAGGACCGATATGACATCGTCATCGGGAGGAATCTGGTCGCCGAAAAACTGCTGCAAATTCACGGAGGCGGTCACGGCCCTATGCGGAAGCGAAACGGAGTTGGTGGGGAAGTGGGTGGAAGACTGCAAAGCGGTCTACTGTCAGCTTAGGGAGAGGCAAACATCTATTGGGTCGAGTCTGAACCCTGTAAGGTGTTATCGGGAGTCGGTTGAGACCGATCGGCCAAATCCCATCGCAGTTACTAGGATATCGAACGACCCGACGACTTCACTGTGCGAGGGCGAAAAAACCTCTCGCTGCGAACATTCGTCACGATTCTCTTCTTCCTTATTGCTAAGCGAATTCACCATGACACGAGTCCCCTCGCGTGATCTTTCGAATCCGCGTCCACCCCAAAACTTTGCAGGACGGGCCGAAGCTTTGGTCGATCGCGTGGTCAACCGTCTCGACCCGTCAGGCAATATCTTACTTGGGACGACTTGGAATGAGGCGTCAGATGCCGTCCGTCGGGGGGATATCGAAGCAGTCCGCCGCATTCAAGGACAATTCGCCATCTGCGAACAGTCCGGAAGGACCGTCCGGATGGCTCGGTCAATCGGCCGGCCCCTCCGGTATTTTCTGGCCAAACGGGCCGAAGGGCCCGCGTTGGTGGTCGCCGAACGAATGGATGAGATCGCCGCCGTTCTGAAGGACGAAGGACTTCAGGACCAGTTTCATCCAACCTACACGCGGATGGTGCCCGCACATTATTTGTTGGAATTACAACTCGTTGGGTGCCCCGATCCAAACCCAACACTCACCCGATTCTTCGCGCCACCGCGCAATCGCTTGGCTGCCGACATCGAACAAATCGGTGCGGAATACATCGGGCGACTCGCGGAAGTCTGCGACCGATGGCTGGAGTCGATTCCCGAAAACGCACCGATCGGTGTGATGTTCAGCGGCGGCGTTGACAGTGGCAGCCTGCTGATTCTCATCGATTTTCTTTTGCGTCGAAGAGGCCAATCGCCCGCGCGTTTAAAAGCGTTCACCTTGGCAGTTGGAGATGAGGCGACCGATGGATCCCAAGCAAGCGCTTTTTTGCGACAGATCGATCGAGAGATGTACCTGGAAGTCGTTCGTATTGAACCCGAGTCTGTCTCGTGGCGTGACGCGGTAAGAGTCATCGAAGACTACAAGCCATTGGATGTGCAGTCAGCGACCATGGGTTTGGCGCTCCTGAAAGAACTTCGCAATCGTTATCCCGATTGGAAATACCTGATCGATGGAGACGGCGGTGACGAAAATCTGAAAGACTACCCAATCGAAGAGAACCCCGAATTGACCATTCGTAGTGTGCTCGGCAATCGCATGCTGTATCAGGAAGGCTGGGGTGTCGACGCTGTCAAACACTCACTCGTTTACAGCGGCGGCCAAAGTCGAGGGCATGTTCGAACAAGCGCGCCGGCCACCGCGCTCGGCTTTCTCGGCTTCAGTCCATACGCTTTGCCCGATGTCATCGAAATTGCCGAAGCGATTCCCTTTGTCGAATTGACCAACTGGGAACACGATCGACTTTACAACTTGAAAGGTGACATCGTTTCGGCAGGTATCAAAGCCATCACCGGGGTTGATATGCCTGTGTTCCCCAAGCAACGATTTCAGCGAGGAGCCGCTGCGGACCAAACCTTCGATGAACTCTTTCCCAAGAGTGATCAGGAATATCGAAAGCTGTTCGCAAAAGAGTACGACCCCCAGTCCTAGTCACTCTGCTCTGATCAGGGACTCTCGCTCTTCTCGGGCAGGCGTTTCGCTTTCAGGATCATCCCGAGGTGTTTCATCTTTAGCGATTGGACGACACCTTCTTTGTCCCGCTCGAATTGCAACTCCCCACCACTCTGTTCATTGAAGAAGGTTGTGTCTGAATTGGGTAAGAACGTGAGCGGTTCTTGCCCTGGCATTTCAACCGCCAGGTGATTCTTCACGTAAGTGACATTGCAAACGAGACCCGGCCCTAGCTCGTACTTCCCGGGATACGCTTTGAGAACTTTCGGGTCGACGTCGACCCGACGCTTTGGCCGTGGGATTTCATAAGGATTTCCCAGGGCAATCGCCGCTAAGTCTCTTGCGATCGCTTGTGGATCGGCTGGTGGAACATTGCAAAGTACGACCACGCACAGCTCTTGATCCGGATGTCTCAAGATGTGCGACAGAAATCCGTTGATGCCGCCACCGTGACTAATGATCTTGCGACCCTCTTTAGAACGCACCAACCATCCGTAGGCATAACTGTTCTTCTCCGGTGTGTACATCGCCTCGTACCGTTCAGGCGATATCAACTCATGCCGTCTGAGTGCCTGGTCCCATCGGTTCAGATCCGAAACGGTTGAGTACATCGCACCAGCAGCGCCTGGTTGGGTCATGTCCAGATAAGCGTCATGGGCAATTTTATTGCGTTGGCGTGTGTATCCTGTCGCACGCTTTTTCAAGATCGATCGAAACCGATCGTAGCCCGTGTCTTTCAATCCAAGGGGACGCAAGACTGCGTCTCGCAAAAACTCTTCATAGGAATCACCCGAGACTCGTTCGATGAGAACACCTAGCAAGAAATATCCCGAATTGCTGTAGCGATACTTCTCACCCGGCTCGAACTCGAGAGGCTTGTCTTTAAAGCGTGCCATCATCTGTGCATTCGACTGGGGCAACATCATCGTTACGCCATAGCCAGCCATCGACGTGTAGTTCGGAATACCAGATGTATGAGTAAGAAGATGATGAATGGTCACATCATTCCAAGCTTCAGGAGCTTCAGTAACGTACTTCTTGATCGGATCATTAACGTCCAGCTTGCCACGCTCTTCCAATACCATGATGGCCATGGCGGTGAATTGCTTTGTAATCGAACCGATTCGAAACTTGGTGTCCTCATCATTGGGAACATCGTGTTCGAAGTTCGCCATTCCAAAGCCACCCGAGAAGACGACTTCGTCTCTCATGCAAACCATAACGGAGCCATTGAACTGGCTAACACCGACGCAGCCTTCCATATAGGCTGACATCTCCTTTGCCAGATCGTCCGCTATCCCGCACGCATGACTTCCGACGAAAAAACAGAGGACGAGAGCGAAACGACGCATCATTCTTCCCATAAGAGTAATCAAGGACGAGACGTGCACGATCACGCCAATCAGTTTTCGATCGCGTTCTTGATTTCTCGAATCAAACGCTCTGGATTGACCGGCTTTTCGAGAACTGCGGACACATTCAACCGACTCGCATCAGCTCGAGTCGACGAATCGATATGCCCGGATATCAGAATAGCGGGTGTAGCACTTCCCATGGCATGAATCGTCTCTTGCAGTTGAAGACCATTCATGCCGGGCAATTGCATGTCAATGAGTAAGCAATCGCACTCTGGGCGATCATCGACTCCCAGGAAGGCCTCGCCGCTGTGGTAATTGGTCGTCGAAAACTGATAAGCATGGAGCAGGCAACGAATCGATTCACTGGCCGCCGCATCGTCTTCCACGATGATCACGTGCGGTTGGTGCATTATTCGTCCACTCTGGAAAGCGGCAGTTCGATGGTCACGCGAAGCCCACCATCGGGTTTGGCGGCACCCTGAATAACGCCGCCGTGCGATTCGACGATGGTCCGGCTGATGGCCAAGCCCATTCCCATACCTGATGGCTTTGTCGTGAAAAAAGCGTCGAACATCTTATCAACGACCGAATCCCCAACGGTGTCCCCGGTGTCTTCGATCGCAAATCGAACACATTCCTCGGTTCGCTCCGTGTAGATCAAGATCACGCGTCGTTCCCGATCAGTAACCGCTTCAATCGCGTTGCGTAACAGATTGACGATTACTTGCTCTAACTGGACACGATCTGCTGGAACAAGAAGCGGGCAACCGCATAGGTTTAAGTGGACCGACGCACCACAACGACGTGCGATCGGTGTCAAGATCTCGAAAGCATCCTGGACGACGGCATTCAGATCGACGGAGGAGTAAACCCCGTCAGTCTTCTGAACAAAATCACGCAGTCGGCGAATAATATCTCCGGCGCGGATCGCTTGATCCGAAATATGACGGTGGATCTCCTTTAAGTCCGCGTTATTCGGATTTCCATCGGCTAACTGCTTTTGTGCGGCGACGGCGAAATTTGCAATGGCGTAGAGCGGTTGATTGATTTCATGGGCGATCCCAGCTACCAATTCTCCCATCGTCGACAGTCGTGACACGTGGGCCAGTTCTGCTTCCTTCAACCTTAGCTTGTCTTCTGCCTCTCGACGTTTGGTTACATCACTCATAAAGCAATAGTGACCGTCGTGTTCACCGCAGTCGTTGTGGGTCTTCACCAGTAACAGCTGCTTGTAAAACACCGATCCATCTTTCTTCCGAGCTCGACATTCCAAGGAAGCTCGACCATCACGCAACATCGCTTCGTATCCTGCTCGCGCCGCGTCCTGGTCGTCGGGAGGAACGGTGACTTCCCACGACTCACCGATCAACTCATCCGGACCGTATCCGAGCAATTCGGCGTACTGTGGTTTGACCATGATGAATCGGCCATTGCAATCCAAACGCGAGATCCCTTGCATCGCGTTCTCAATGGCGAGCTTCAATTGCTCGATCTCTTCGGTCACTCGCTTTTGATCTGTGACGTCGGCATCGATCCCAACAAAGCCGATCGGTTGGCCTGTCTCATTCTTGACCAAGGAGATAACCGTGGAGGCCCAGAACTTTGTCCCGTCCTTGTGCAACTGCTCGTACTCGCCTCGCCAAGAACCGGTTTCGAATACTTGTCGCCAGCGTTCACGTTCGGCTTCCTGCTGGCTCGATTCGACGATGATCGTAACGCAGCGACCGAGCACTTCCTCCTTGCGATAGCCATAGAGCGCTTCTGCACCACGCCCCCAATAGGTGATGCGGCCATCCAGGTCTGTTGCGACCACAGACTCCTGAACGCTATCCAGCAGCTGGGAAAAGAAACGCTCGTCTTGGCGTTGGTTTGGAATGTCGGCGGCAGTCACCACACCAACTTCGCTTGTCGCCGTTTCTACCTGTGATTTCGTCACGATTCACTCCACTTCGGACGAGCATTCCCGAACCAAACCATCAAAAACGATCGCTTCTTGGCGATGGCCGTATCAACGCGATACTGTAGCAAATCGGACAATTTTTGGAATTTGGGAAGCCAAACACCGCAACAGAACGCAACCGCGAGTCTGATGGTTCAACGGACTTCGGCGAACACAAGTCACTATGCTATCGTTGCGATCACACAGAATGAACGTAGAGCCCTTTCTTCAATCGCCTGGGGAACAATGTCGACACCAAAAAAACAACTCGCATTGATGGTCGGCAGCTGGCAAGGCATTTGCCGGACTTGGTTTCGACCAGACGAGCTGGCCGATGAATCCGACGTCAGCGGTGAGTTGGCGCTCATTCTCGGGGATCGGTTGCTTCGGCACACTTACATGGGCGCGATGCAGGGAAAGCCTCGGCGTGGAGAAGAAACGATCGCATTCAATTCCGTCGCCAAGAGCTTTCAAGTCTCATGGTTCGATGACTTTCACATGAGCGACGGGATCTTGTTCTCGGATGGCCCCAAGCGAGAAAATGGATTTGAGGTGTTTGGGAAATACGCGGTTGGACCCGATGATCCACCGTGGGGATGGAAGACGGTCTATGAATTGATCGACGAAGACCATTTGGACATCGTCGCATTTAACGTGACACCGGATGGACAGGAAGCAAAAGCCGTCGAAACAAAATACACCCGCAAGAACAAACCCTAAGACTCTGGTGACGGGTGAAGTTTGGCTGAATCAAAAAGCACGTTTCGAATCCTCGTTTGTGGAGCGACAGGCTACGTTGGCGGACGACTCGTGCGTCGGCTGCTAGAGGACGGACACCAGGTGACCTGTCTTGTTCGCCGGCCTGAGAAGCTCACCAAGTTTCGATGGCACAATCATCCCAACACTCGAATCGTTGCTGGGGAACTCGAGGATTCCGAGGCGTTAGGCGAAGCGCTCGAGGGTGTTGACGTGGCCTACTACCTGGTGCATTCGATGCAGTCGGCCAAGGGAGAATATGCGGAACGTGATCGTGATTTAGCCTCGTCGTTTGTGCAGTCTGTCTCGCAGTCTTCTTGCCGACGAATCATTTATCTGGGCGGACTAGGAGAACTCGGGAACGATCTCTCCGAGCATCTCAATAGCCGTCATGAGGTCGCCGAAATCCTGAACCGTGGCCGAACTGAAACCACCGTCTTTCGCGCCGCGATGATCATCGGTTCCGGATCTGCCTCCTATGAAATCTTGCGATATCTGGTCGAGCGTTTGCCCGTTATGGTCACACCGAAATGGGTCACCACCGAAACACAACCCATCGCCATTCGCGATGTGTTGCGATACCTCGTCGATTGCTTAAACGTGAAAGAAACTGCTGGTCAAACGATCGACATCGGCGGACCGGATGTCATGAGCTACCGCGAGATCATGCAGATCATGGCTTCAAAACTGAAACTACGCCGGCGCAGGATCTTTCCCGTCCCCGTTCTAACGCCAAACCTAAGCAGCTTGTGGATTGGTCTGGTAACCCCAGTGAGCAACAGTATCGCTCGACCTCTAGCCGAAGGCCTACGCAATCGAACCGTCTGCAGGAACGATGATGCGATTCGGTGGATGCCGGGAAAGTGCCTTGGAATTGGTGAAGCGATCGACGCTGCGATGGTGCGAGTTGAAAAAGGTGAAATTGAAACACGCTGGGCGACAGCCGGTGCCATCACGAGCGATCCCGACTGGGCAGGAGGAACAACATTTACGGATTGTCGACAAGCTGACATCGCAGCACCCACGCAAGCAGTATTTGACGAAGTACTGAGCATCGGCGGTGATAAGGGATATTGGGGAGCTGGTTACCTATGGCGGATTCGCGGCTGGATGGACCAGCTCGTCGGGGGTCCTGGATTGCGTCGGGGCCGCCGCCATCCAACCGAACTCCATTTCGGCGAAGCGGTCGACTTTTGGCGAGTGACAAAGTTGATCCCAAATCAACGTTGTCGGTTGACCGCGGAAATGTGGTTGCCTGGAGAAGCAGAACTCGATTTTGAACTCGAGTCGATCGAGTATCAGTCGAAGCTGACGATGACCGCAAGATTTCGACCAAGAGGTTTACTGGGAATCGCCTATTGGTACGCCGTACTGCCACTGCACGGATTTGTTTTCCCCGTCATGCTTCGAGGCATAAAAGCGAACGTCGAGCACCGTCTTCTCGCAGGAGAGTGTCGCGTCGAAGCGCAAAACGAGTAAAGACCTAGACGGTGTGCGTCACGGGATCGTCATTGCCAACGGGATCGCTCTCGGTGAATTCTCGCAAGGGGTCGCCTACGTTCCCCGTTTCTCCCGTGATCAAACGTGACGATCGATCATGAGTGAAGAATGCCCATCCCCATTGGATCAACACAAGCAAGCGATTGCGAAATCGTGTGATGAACATCAAGTGCACGAACAGCCACAATGCCCAAGCGATCGGGCCGTGCATTTTTAACTTGCCAATACTTCCAACGGCACGGTAGCGACCGATGACGGCTAAGCTGCCTTTATCGAGGTAACGAAGCGGTTTGCGTGGTCGATTTTTTTGGTCGCGAATGATGCACTCGGCCGCATGCTTTCCCATTTGCCCTGCAACGGGTGCTAAACATGGCAATTCGTTGCCGTCTTCACCCTCAAATATCGCCAAGTCACCACACACAAACACCGATGGATACCCTGGCAGGGAACAGTCATTCAAAACCGACACGCGACCGGCACGCCCGTGCTCAAGGCCTGCTTCGTCACACAACATCTTTCCCAGGGACGATCCACGAACACCCGCGGCCCAGATAACGGTGTGTGCAAAGATCTCGCTCTGTTCATTCTTGTCGACGTGGCGAATCTGAACGGAGTCGTCTCCGATGTCTGTCACGTGGTAACCACGCATCACATCCACGCCCAGACGCTCGAGCGCTTCGTTCGCTTTCTGTGGCAGGGGTGCGGGAAAGTAGTTCAGCGGATGCTCACTCGGTTCAATCAACAGAATGCGAGCGGTTTTCGGATCGATGTTGCGAAAATCTTTCGCCATCGTGTTGTGGGCGACTTCAGCAAGTGCGCCGGCGAGCTCGCACCCGGTCGGTCCCGCACCGACGATCACAAACGTCAGGCACTTGCGAACGTCATCCGGATCCTGGGCTCGTTCTGCAGCTTCGAATGCCGCCAGAATCCGTCGACGAATTTCCGTTGCATCTTCAACGGTCTTGAGCCCCGGCGCACGTTCACGCCATTGCTCATTGCCGAAGTAGTGGTGCGTGGATCCTGTTGCCACGATCAGATGATCAAAGTTCAGTTCTCCTGAGGCTAACTCAACGACGTTCCGATCTAGATCAAAACCAACCACATTGCCCATCAGAACTTTTGTGTTCTTTTGGCGGCGAAGGATGCCGCGAAGGGGAGAGGCGATGTTGCTTGGAGATAATTCCCCTGTGGCTACCTGGTAAAGCAGCGGCTGGAAGAGATGGAAATTGCGGCGGTCGACGAGCGTGATGTCGACGTTCGCCCGCTTCAACCGCTGAGCCGCAGCGAGGCCTGCAAATCCACCGCCCACGATGACGACATGTTCACGACGATCCGGTTGTCGAATACTCATCAGGTTCTCATTCGGAGATTTTCTGAGACTGTGTTCTTTCCCTACCGCTTCATCACTCGAAGTTCTTTGGACGTTTCGCTTCACCAATCATCGGGTCGGCTTTATGGCTCGACGCTTTGCAAGTCATGCAGGTTCGCATTGCTAAAGCACGCTCGTATGCCCAGCGGAGACGAACCAGCGAAGAAACCCAAACCGATGTCATAAGCCACCGTGATTCAACCAATGATCAAATCGCAAGGTATCGGCTTCGTGAGGGGATAACCGTAATAACCTGCTCGCAATCACGAGTAACCTCTCCGGTCAAACCACGATGTTGTAACCTTTAAGCCGGACAAAGAGCAGGCAGGGCACCCGCGTCAACAACTGCTTGCCCCTAATGAAAAGAGCGGCCTCCTTGTTCACTCCGAACGGACGACGGTCCGCCATAAGCCATAGCCGATGGCTACGACCAAAAGCTCAAGTGCGATCGTGTGACCAACTTCGATCGAACTGATCGATCAGGTGTCAGCTTGATCGAAAAAAGTCCACGTCCACTTCGCCCGTTGATTCATTTGATGGCGGATCACCGCTGCGTCGCGATGTGTGAAACGGCCTTCCAAGTCATCGACGAACCTAGCTCGACGCCGCTCGATTTCGGTTTGGATTTCGTCGGGACAACCGACCACCGAGCCTCCATGTCGCACGAGATCTGAGATCTGCCTACATGCGTATGCGATGCTCACGCCGCAAGGCGGTTCTTCCAACAACACCTGAAAGTAATCTCGCGAACACGCGTACTTCGGGAAGTGCGATGCAACTCGAATGCCGTACCAAGCATCCTGGCGAAGCACATGCAAATAACGCGCTTCACTCGTACTCGAACGCTCAATGGCGAATGGAAAATTGCGGGATGCGGCTTCCCGTTCGGCTTGGCTCAGAATCAGATCCAGCGCGCGACACCATTCGGGCGAGGGGAGCAAGTGGATAGATCTGCGTTGCCGTTGGTCGTTCACGAATCGAGTTGACGTTGGTCACGTTCCATGGAGAAGCAATGAAGTCATCATCTCAGTTGACTCAAGAACGTGTCAGCATTTTCGAGATGTTTCTTGCGTTTAGCAGTGTCCATTTTCTTGGCAGCGCTGCACATCATTGCCCAACGAGGGTTTTTGCCTAATTCATCAGCATGATTCCAAATCCAACGCCAATACAGACCGTCCCAAATCTCGCACCAGGGTTCTGTTTTGTAGTGGCTCATTTTTCGAACGTATGACGAACCCGAAAAATATGGCTTCGTCGTGATCAGGCCTCCATCCGCGTTCTGACTCATCGCGTAGGCATTGGGCACCATCACCCAGTCATAACTATCAACAAACATTTCCATGAACCAGCGATAGATATCGTCCGGATCGATCTCACAAAGAAACATGAATCCACCCAAAACCATCAGGCGTTCAATGTGGTGGCAATATCCGGTATCGAGAATCCGAAGGATCGTGTCGTCAATCGGTTGAATCCCAGTGTTTCCATCGTAGAAACACTGCGGCATCTCGCGGTGGTGCTGCCAATGATTGGTTGTCCGCATTTGGACGCCGAGATCTTCGTATGTGGCCCGCATGAATTCGCGCCAACCGATCACCTGTCGCAAGAAACCTTCAAGGGAGTTAAGCGGTACGTCGTTCTGCCCCGCGAACTTCAGCGTTTCCTTAACAACTTCGTCAGGGGTTAGCAGCCCAATATTCATCGAAGGAGTCAGGACCGAATGCCACAGCCATGACTCACCCTCAACGATCGCGTCTTCGTAGTTTCCAAAATTCTCAAAGCGATTCGCAAGGAAGTGCTTGAGCCAACGCCGAGCCACGGTGTGTGAAGTTGGATAAAAGAGCTCCTTCAAATTTCCGGGCCGATCGCAAAAACGGCTCTCGACATACTCTTTCGCTTCGCGGTCAAAGGCATCCCGCTTTACCTTCATGTTTTCGGGAACGGTCGAGAGAAGTTTCTTCGGGACTTTCTTGCGGTTGTCTTCGTCGAAGCTCCATTGACCGCCCGCGGGCTCGTCATCCTCCATCAGGACGTCGAGGCGTTGACGTTGCCACTTATAAAAGTCGGCCATGAACCACCGCTTCTTACCCTGGCGATACGCTTGATTCTGTTCACACGAATTGAGAAATCCGGGGTTTGCCAGAAACTCCAACTCCATACCCATCGACTCGGAAGCGGCACGCAATCGCTTTTCGAGCATGGAATCGGTCGGATCGGAGCACACAAACGTCTCACCTTTCCGATCCTTTTTCTTCACGGCTCGTTCGAGTTGTTCCTGCAGTGATTTCTTAGGATCGTAATCCAAATATTGCGTTTCAAATCCTCTTTCAGCGAGCGACGCCTCGTACCGTTTCATCGTGGCTCGATGCAGCCAGAGCTTCTGCTGATGAAATTCGGCCGGGTAACGCTTGTCGCCGAAGAACAGTGAATCCTCCAGCAGGATGATTCGCGAGGGTTGCTGCTTCCGTTTGAGCGCCGGGTGTTTTGCAAACAGCTGGTGTGGAAAAATCAGCAGAATCAACGTGACGACTTCAGGGCTCGGAGGATAAGTGCATTGAGCGACGATGTCCCTGTCGCTTGGATCAATGGATTTTCGACACTGTATGAAGCTGTAAACATCGATGCGAAATTTGGTTTGGTTCCGTCGTGACCTTCGAATCACCGATCACCCGGCACTTTCCAACGCCTGCGAGCAGGCGACCGAGGGTGTCGTTGCGGTCTTTTGCATCACGCCCGAGCAATGGAAAGAGCATGACGATTCGCCGTTGAAAGTGCACTTTTGGATGCAGAATGTTGTTTGTTTGTCGAAGGCGCTCGCCGCGATACGAATTCCTTTGCTGATCATTGAGTGCGACAACTACGACGATATCCCTAAACGAATCAGTGCGCTGGCAACGGAGCACGATTGCGGATCGCTGTTCTTTCATCGTGAATACGAAGTCAACGAAGCCGAGCGTGACAAACAGGTCATCGCGATGTGCGAAGCGTCTGGAGTGACAACGTTCTGCTACGACGATCGTGTCATCGTGCCTCCAGCGAACATTTCGACAAAGGAAGGAAACTTCTACACCGTTTTCACGCCTTATCGCCGCGTCTGGGATACGCGTTTGGACGATGTCGGCGAACCGATAGCTGCGCCAAAGAAACAAAGTGAGATTCAGATTGCGCCGAGCGACGTTCCAGACAAGATCGATGGATACGACTTTTCTTCGGTCCGATCCGACCTATGGCCAGCAGGTGAAGACGAAGCTCATGAACGTCTGCATCAATTCATGGATCGAATCGACGCCTACGATGATCGCCGTGATATCCCGTCGGTTTGCGGAACGAGTGTTCTGTCTCCTTATCTGGCGGCGGGAGTGGTGTCCCCGCGTCAATGCTTGAGTTCAGCCTTAGCGTTGTGCAAAGGTGATCTGTCACGCAGCAAAGGCGCAACGACTTGGGTCAGCGAATTGACCTGGAGAGACTTTTACGCTCACGTGTTGGTTGGTTTTCCTCGTGTTTCAAAACACCTTGCCTTCAACCGCAAGAACGACGGCGTCCAGTGGAGTCACGATGACTCCACTTTCAACGCTTGGACCGAGGGTCAAACCGGCTATCCGATCGTCGATGCAGGCATGCGTCAATTGAATCAAACCGGATGGATGCATAATCGACTGCGTATGGTCACGGCGATGTTCCTGACGAAGCACTTGTTGATCGATTGGCGCTGGGGAGAGAAGTACTTTATGGATCATCTCATCGACGGTGATCTCGCAGCGAACAATGGAGGCTGGCAATGGTCGGCGTCTACGGGCACCGATTCGGTTCCTTACTTTCGAATCTTCAATCCGTTCAGTCAAAGCAAGCGATTTGATACGGACGGTGATTACATCAAGAAGTTCTGCCCCGAACTGAAAGACGTCCCGGCAGCGGCCCTTCATGATGCCGCGAAGCTGAGACGTGAAATCGAACGCCGTGAAATCGACTACCCGGACTTCGTCGTCGATTACAAGGAAGGTCGCGAGCGAGCCTTAGCCGCCTTTAAAGCACTCAACTAACCACGTTCGACCAGCCGGCGTCTTTGCTGCACAAACAATTCTTCTCGCTTGAATCTTCCTTCCGATTCAGTCCCGCCAGAGCCAAGCAATTTGACGTGGAGGCCGGGACGGATCACCATGACGCGAATGTCACACGGGGAAAGAGCTTGGCAATGAAAAATTGGTCGAATCGTCGCAAACTGTTTGCTTTCTTCGCTATCGATTTTGTCATTTTGGTGGCGTTGGCCCCAACGATTCTTTCCAAGACAAGTCTGCGTGATCGTTTGATCAACGCAGCCCTCGAGGAAAAATCGATGAAGGCGTCGACTCAGTCGGCATCGCTCGGATACCTGACACCCCTTTCGATCGAGGGATTTGAACTGAACGCGGACGATGGTTCGTTGCAGGTTGCCATGGATTCGATGGCGTGCGAAAAATCATGGCTTAGCATGCTTTTCTCCGGAGGAGACTTGGGGACGATTCGATTCAATCAACCTTCGCTTTCGGTTGTGACGGGATTAAAGCCCCAAGATTCAGAAGCGGCCGAAGTGTCTGATCCATCCGAACGCCAACCGCTGCAAGGCCTCCCAACGTTTGTGGCGGAAGTCGATCGCGCTCGCGTTGCCGTCCGCAGCATGGAGCAACAGAATCCTGCCATCGATCTGGAAGACCTCACCTTTACGATCCGTAGTGAGCAAACTGATTACGGATCGATGGTCCAAGTGGATCCGACCCAGATTCTGGATCGACAGCCTTTGACACCGGAACTTTGCAACCAGGGCATGCAGTTAATCGCACCCATGTTCGCAGATGCATTGTCCGTCAAGGGAGACGTTTCGTTTACGTTGGACCATTGCGTGATTCCTGTTGGTGATTTAGATGCACAACAAAAACAGCAACTGTCGGAAATCGACGGAACGATCCAACTGTCCGACGTCACGGTTGGTTTGAACAATGCCATCGCCGATCAGATCATCGGAATTCTGGAACGATTTGGTCAAACAGAGAGTGAACTGCGAATGACAGTCAGTCGCTCAAGCGAAGTCCGCTTTCAAGTCATCGATGGCAGAGTCCATCACCAAGGCCTGATGCTGTTACTACCGATCGCACAATCTGATTTTGAGTTTAACTCGAGCGGCTCCGTCGGATTCGACGAGACCCTCGACCTGCGATTCACGCTTGCGTTGCCAGCCTCCGTGCTCGGTGACGGCGCGATCGGCAACTTTTTGTCGAGCGATCCATTGGCGATTCAAGTCAATGGGACTGTCAGCGACCCGAGAATCCGCTTGGCTTCCGATCAGGGATGGCAGACAAGACTGCAGAGCGTCCTTGATTCGATCGGGTCATCCGGGGACCCATCTGAAGCTCCCTCAATCACCGAATCCGCAGGTGCCGTGCTGGATATCGTCGGCGGTTTATTAGATCGAGCAGAAGATGGAGAGGAGGAATCAGCCGAACCTGGACTCCTCGATCGCATTCGCCAACGGCGGGAAGAACGCGAATCCGAGGGTCGGCGTCCCGGCCTGTTGCGACGCCGACGTCAGTGACGCCAAAATGTTTTCCCGCGGCACTTCGCTGGATCACCGAGCGGCTTGCATCATACTAGGGAGCCTTCCCCGGTTCGCACTCACCCTCTCACTGACGACACCACCCTCTCACTGACAGACCCTCTGCGGAGTTTCCAATATGCATCGAATGATCGTGTTCACCGCGTTCCTGTTTCTTTTCGCCTGCCAATCTCTGATCCACGCTGACGACGGCTGGAAGTCGCTATTTGATGGAAAGTCATTGGACGGTTGGAAAAAGGCTGAACTTGGAAATGCAGAGTACAAAGTCGTCGACGGGACGATCTATGGCAAAACCGTCGAGGGCAGTCCAAATACTTTCTTGGCATCGGAGAAGCAGTACGGTGACTTCGAATTGGAATTCGAGGTGAAGGTACACGACAAACTGAATTCGGGCTGCCAAATTCGATCACGTGGTAAAACCGAAGCCGATGTGAAAGCGGAAGCAGAACGCACCGGCAAAAAGAATCGCAACAATCAACTCGGCCGTTTTCATGGACCGCAAGTCGAAATCGAAGCCAGTCCCGGACAAGCCGGTTACATCTATGGTGAAGCCACCGGACGCGGCTGGCTCTCGACGGCACCACAAGACAAGAATCACTCGCATGATCTGATGAAAAATGGCGAATGGAATCGCTATCGCATCGTTGCGATTGGTCCGCGTATTCAAACGTGGATTAATGGTGAAATGGTCGCCGACCTGGTCGATGAAGAGATTTACAAGACTCACCCGAAAGGTTTCATCGGATTGCAAGTGCACGGCATCAAATCCGGAACAGGCCCATTCGACGTCGCCTGGCGCAACATCCGCATCCGCGAACGGTAGCCACCTAACCAGCTTGCGCGATTCTGCTGAATGCGGAGTAAGCGGAGACGCAAAGGACTAAGCATGAAAACGTATCGGCCGGCTTGGGTTAGACCAGTCAATGCCCTGCCTGTCATCGTTCTCGTTCTCCTGGTTACGCATCCCGGGCGTGCTTTCGGGCAAGACTTCAAAGAAGAATTGGTAACGGTTCAGGCGGGTGACATTCCGATCATTTTGTCCGCGCCGCATGGGGGTCGATTGGCGATTCCCAAGGTCGATAAACGCCTCGGGGTTGGCGTCCGTTCGTTTCGCACCGTGATGGACACACGAACGGATCTACTCACTCAGAAAATCGCCGATGAAATTGAAAAGGAAACGGGAAAGCGGCCTTTTTTAGTGATCGCCCAATTCCATCGCCGCTACGTCGATGCCAATCGGAAACCTGAACGCGCTTTCGAATCACCGAATGCGAAACCAGTGTATGAGGCCTATCACCAAGCGATTCGTGATGCGAAAGCACAAGTCATCAAGCATTGGGGATTTGGATTGTTGCTCGATGTTCATGGCCAGGCAGCCGAACCGAAGGCGATCATTCGTGGGACTCAGAATGGCAAGACGGTCAAACACTTGCTCGCGCGCTTTGGCGATCGAGCTCTCATCGGAGAATCGAGTCTGTTTGGAGAGTTCTCAAAACAGGGAATCGATGTCATTCCAAAGGTTGATTCCAAGGCGAAAGAAGATGATCGCTACGATGGCGGCTTCATCGTGCAAACTTACGGCAGCGGAATGGGAGGAACGCTCGATGCGATTCAGCTAGAATTGGGCGGCGAGCTTCGAAGCCGAGATCGGATCGATCAAACGGCCAAAGAGCTCGCATCGTCGATCGTGACGTTCGCAAATGCCTACCTGAAACTGAATCGTCCGGAGTTGTTGAATAGTCGCTAGGGAAAGGCCCGCCATTTCGATTGGCTGTCACTACCCTCGATGATCTGCATTCCGTTCATCTGCTGTTATGAAGTCTGACCGACTGCTCGTATTCCTACTCCGGCTCGGTGCATTTCTTTGCCTTGCCGGTTGGACCTGGACCCATCTCTACTGGGAAGGGCCCTATGGCGTCTTGCTTTGGCAGGATTCGACCTACGAACTTGCGGATCGCTTTGGGATCAGTTGGGACGAATTTGTTGGAACAGGAGCGAATGATGGAGTGGTGCAGACGTGGATTGGCCGCATTGGTTGGCTGTATCTCGGTTGCACGCTTCTGACGGTCCTGGCCGGCCGCTTTCGAAACCGGTGGGTCGATCGAACGATTTGCGCAGGATTGGTGTTCGCGAGTCTCTTGCTCGTTGTTCTGGGTTACGCGAAATACGTGTCATCGGAACGACAGCTGGCGATGTTCATCGAACACGGTGGCCAAATGCTGATTCCCACGTTGTTGACGATGGCGGTCACATTTGGACCACGTCACCGCGTCACGGTAATCACCGCATTCATCGCCTTTATCATGACGTTCGCCGGTCACGGCAGTTTCGCGATCGGTTTGTGGCCGACGCCGGCCAAATTTTACGCGATGACTTCTGTCATCCTCGGTGTTGAATACGAAACGGCCAACGTCCTGTTACGTGCGGCGGGCGTGTTGGATTTTGTCGTTTGCGTTGGCATTTTCATTCCGCCGCTCCGCCGGCCGTCGGCGCTTTACGCGGCGGCGTGGGGCTTGTTGACGGCGATGGCGAGACCCGTCGCCGGGATGTCGTTGAGTTTAAACTATTGGGGCGCAGATCAGTTTCTGCATGAAGCCGTACTACGGGCCCCCCATTTCCTGATCCCCCTCTATCTCTTTTTCTTGTGGCAGCCGCAGAAAGATCCGCTTACGAATACGCCTTCGGATTCGGAAACTGCGGGCGAGTCCCCGTCGTGACGACCGGCTGTGAACAAGTAAAGAAACCAACTGGATAATCAACCTGAGAAGGAACCCTCATGATGAACCACGCTCCTATGGGTCGCACTCGCGTGAGTCGTCCTGTCTATCGTCGCGTTTTCCTGAGTCGCTTCGTCGTTGCGTGCTTGGCAATCACGACCGTCTCGACGCTTCATGCACAGCAGCGAAATCGAAATCGTCCGCAGCTGACGGTTCCCGAAGTCGACAAAAAAGACATCATCTGCTTCGCTCTCTATACCGTTCACGATAAGACACTGAAGTTAACCGCGCAGTTGTATCCTGTTTCAGAGGACGACACGCAGACGGTTCGTCTGGAGATCGAACGAGACGGTGGGTGGGTCGAAGTCGCCAAGACGAATGTGATTGATCCCGGTTGGACGGCACCTTTTCGAATCGAAAACTGGGACGATTCCAAAGCACACAAGTACCGAGTCCGACACGGCGATACGGCAACCTACGAAGGCATCGTACGCAAGAATCCCGTCGATAAAGACGAGATCATCGTGGCCGGATTCACCGGCAATTCGATTCGTCCAGTCCATGGGGGCGACATTTCTCGACAAGACATCATCGACAATATCAAACGCGTCGATGCGGACGTGTTGTTTTTCTCCGGTGATCAAGTTTACGACCACAATCGCCACTACGCAGCTTGGTTGAAGTTCGGACGTGATTTCGGAGAGATCATCAAAGATCGACCAACCCTTTGCTTGCCCGATGATCACGATGTCGGCCAACCCAATCTTTGGGGTGAGAGTGGAAAGATATCGACGCTCAGCGGCGCCTCGGATGGTGGTTATGCACGCCCGGGTGTCTACGTCAAAGAAGTCGAGCGGGCTCAGACGAGTCACTTCCCCGACCCCGCCGATCCGCACACGATTGGACAGGGAATCGGTGTTTGGTTTACGAACCTTAACTGGGGCAACGTGGACTTCGCGATTCTGGAGGATCGAAAATTCAAGACGGGTCCCGCCGGACGTGTACCCAAACAAGGGCCACGGCCAGACCACATTCGCAATCCCGAGTACGATCCAACAAGCGTCGATGTCGAGGGAGCGATCCTTCTGGGAGAACGTCAATTGAAATTCATTGACGCATGGGCCCAGGACTGGCGTAACGCCGACATGAAAATCGCTTTGTCCCAGACGATCTTCTGCGGCGGTGCACACATTCACGGAAGCGCAAACGGACGGTTGCACGCTGACATGGATTCCAATGGTTGGCCGCAATCGGGTCGAAATCGTGCCTTGGATTCTCTTCGCAAAGGATTCGCGTTTCACTTCGCGGGAGATCAACACCTGGCAACCATCTTTCATCACGGAATCGATGAACACCGCGACGCCATTTGGTCCTTTTGTGTACCTTCGATCGCGAACTTGTATTTGCGTTGGTGGGAACCGCTGGCACCGGGGCAAAACCGTGAACCCGATTCCCCTGACTACACCGGCGATCACTTGGATGGCTTTGCGAATAAAGTCACCAACTACGCCGCAGCCAACCCCGAAAAGAAACCTGCCGGCAACTTGCTCAACACGCGCGCTGCCGGTTTCGGCATCGTTCGATTGAACACCGCGACGCGTGAAATCACCATGGAGTGCTGGCCACGCAATGTCGACATCACCGATCCTGCCAGCCAACAATACCCAGGATGGCCACGAACGATTTCTCAGTTCGACAATTACAATCCGCCATCGTGGGGCAAACTTGGATCGATGACCTTCAACGTCGAAGATCCCGTCGTTCAATTGATCGACGCCGAATTGAAGCAGGTCCTTTACACGGTGCGAGTCAATGGAAAGACCTTTGACGCCCCCGCGCCAAAGGGCAAAAAGTTCATCGTCAAAGTGGGCAAGGATGCACCGAACATGATCGCCAGCCCGAGCGCGGCGGTCGGAAGTGCGCCAACGACGATCGATGTGAAGTAGTCGGGTTTCAAGTTCACTCCACCTCCCTGTGAGCCTCGCGGGAAAGTGAAATCACTCAGTCGCCGATCGATCCGCGATCGGCGACTATTTGAAGGCGACTATTTGAAGGCGACTATTTGAAGGCGACTATTTGAAGGCGACTATTTGAAGGCGACTATTTGAAGGCGACCGTCTTGATGTTGGTGTAGGCTCGGATTCCGTCTTTGTTTTTGATGCGTCCTAACCCGCTTTCTTTTGCTCCTCCGAAGGGTGTTCCTGCGGGTCCGACTCCGTGAGAATTGAGTGAGGCAACGCCGACTTCCATCCTCCCCATCACCTCTTTGGCAAGCTCGACATCGTTCGTCCACACGGACCCCGTCAATCCGTATTTTGTAGCGTTCGCAAGACGCACACCCTCCTGCCAGTCATCCACGGGGACAATCGGTAGCAGAGGACCAAACGGTTCATCGTTGAGAATCTGCATGTTGTCCGCCACGCTCGTCACGATCGTCGACGGATAAAAGTAGCCACTGCCTTGGGGTCGTTCACCACCGGTCAGTACGTTGGCGCCCTTAGCTCGAGCGTCCTGAACCGTCTGTTCGACTTTTGCGAGTTGAAACTCTGCGACGAGCGGTCCCATGTCAACATCCTCCATAGGATTGCCAAAGGTAACACGCTGCGATTCCTCCGTCGCGATTTCGACAAACTCGTCATACACATCGCGTTCAACATAAACACGCTTCACCGAGCAACAGATCTGTCCCGTGTTGTGACAATTGTTTCGAACCAGTTCCTTCGCCGTCGTGTTTAGGTCTGCATCCTTCAGCACGATCGCTGCATCCAATCCACCCAATTCCAAAATGATCGGTCGCACTCGCTCAGATGAAACCCTCATGATCTCCTTGCCGACTTTGCCGGAACCCGTGAACGAGATCATATCGACATCACTCTCGACAACCGCACGCCCGTGATCCTTTCCGCCAACCACCACTTGAACCAATCCCGCTGGAAGACCGGGAAGCGCTTCGAAACAGTCACCGATTTCGATCCCCGTGCGAAGTGTGTATTCCGATGGCTTAAAGACAACGCCGTTACCGGCTAATAATGCCGGTGTAATCGCCAAGATGGGGGCGATCAACGGAACGTTCCAAGGAGAAATCACTCCGACGACGCCCAGCGGATCAAACTGCACGTAACCCGAAGGTGTCGGCTCCGGTTGCAACCAGTCGGTAGCGTGCTCGCAGAAATAGGCGAACTGCATCAACATGAACCGCAACTCGAGTTCGCTCTTCTTGATGGGTTTCCCCATGTCCAGTGTGACGTTACGAGCCAATTCCGATGCGCGATCGAGGACGATCTGTTTGAGATTCGTTAGGCAATCGACACGATCCTGAAGCGAGACCTGCGACCAATGCGATTGAGCTTCGCGAGCCCGACGCACATGCTCGCCGATCTGGTCGATCGGCGTGTCTCGGATCTCAGCCACTTCCTCGTTCGCCGGATTCACAACTTGCATGAGTTCGAATGCTCCTTTTTCAGAATAAGACGCTACCGAATGACGGTGCATCGTATTGTCACGGCGAATCCACAGCCACCACAATGACGGGTCGCGATGCACTCGATGACAAGACGATCACGCCGAGGCAATTCCGACGAAAGAGGGACGATCCAAATGAATCAATCAAAAGACTCCGAACGCGTTGCCGAATTCCGAGCGGCATTGGACGGGTTTGTTGAGCGTGTCGCCGAAGATCGCTACCTCCTTGCAATCGTTCTCGTCGGAAGCTTAACCGAGGAAACCGTCTGGAATCGCGAACGATTATGGCTTTGGATCATCGAGTCGGACGGTGTGTCGAAACGACTTCGCAGTGATGGAGATGAGGAACGGATCTTTCGAATTCTGGTCGAAAATGAGATCAACCTCCATGCGGAAGTGATCCCACGGTCCCGCTTTAAACGCATGGTCGAGGGATCGTCTCGCACGGCGTTTTCATGCAACTTTTTTGCTCACCGTGAACTCGTCCACTGCAACGATCCCTCGATTGAATCGTGGTTCGATCAGGCGAACGAGTTTGCAGTGAAAGACCAGGATCGCGAATTACTGGCTTTTACAACTTGGACAATTCACGCACACGAGCACGCAAGCAAGCGGTTTCACGTAAAGCGAGATATCGAACTGGCGGCGCAAGAAATCATCGGTGCTGCGCACAGCGTTGCCTACACGGAGATCATTCGTGACGGTCAGATATGGGAGCAAGACGTGATCTACCGAGCTGTCGATCTCAACCCCGATTTGTTCCAAACGATCTATTTGGATGTGCTTGCCAAACGAAGGAACCGAGCCGTTTTGTCGTCAGCGCTTGATGCGATCGAAGGCTATTTGGATCAACACTGGCAACAACATCTCAAGCCGCTGATGGATTTTTTTAAAAAACAGCCACGGGTTGTCCCATTGTCGGAGATCAGCGACCACTTCGCCTACTCACAACTGTATCCTTGGCACCTGGTTTCCGCGTGCGAATGGCTACAGCGGAAGGGTCGACTCGAAAAATTGTCGGCGCCATTCAAGCTGACCAAACGAAGCACGGAAGAAGTCGAAGAACCGGCTTATTTCTTGGATGACTAAGGCTTATGCGAAAGACGATCGAAGTTCGTGGGGCTCGCGAAAACAACTTACGCGATGTTTGCTTGGAGATCCCACGTGATCGACTGATTGCAGTGACGGGCGTCAGCGGTTCGGGAAAATCATCCTTGGCGTTCGATACGGTTTACGCCGAGGGTCAGCGCCGATTGTTGGCGTCAATGTCGACGTACGCGAAACGATTCATCGGCCAGCTCAAGAAGCCCGATGTCGATTTCGTCAATGGTCTCTCCCCGGTCGTCTCTATCGACCAAAAAACCATCGGTTCAAACCCTCGTTCCACGGTGGGAACGATGACTGATATTTCCGATTATCTGCGGATGCTGTTCGCAACGATGGGAACGCCTCATTGTCCAATATGCGAAGAGGATCTAGCGATTCGGTCCGTCTATCAAATGACCGAGCACTTGATGTCGCTTCCCGATGGCACGGAAGTCGAAGTTCGCGCTCCGGTGTACAAGATCTTTGGCGAAGACTACGAGTATTTGTTCGAACAGATCCGTGTCAATGGTTACCGACGCGCGCGGATCAATGGAAAACTGTGCGACCTCGGCGATCATTTGGATGTCGATGAAGACGAAGACTACCAAATTGAAGCAATCATTGATTCCTTCGTGATTCAACGGGGAATCGATCACCAAATCCAAACGTCGCTAGAACACGGACTGAAGCTGGGCGATGGGTTGCTGAGCTTCCACATCGTCAAACCGAAGCGTCTGGGCGCCAAACACAAACCGTTCTATGACGGATTCGGTTGCAAGAAGCATCGATTGGTAGCAGGTGAATTGAACCAAGCTCAATTTACCTTCAATGATCCGCAGGGAGCGTGCCCTACGTGTGCGGGGATCGGGACGTCCATGCGTGTTCACCCAAAGCTGCTGGTTCCGGACCCATCCCGTTCGCTCAATGAAGGCGCTTTCGTGAAAGCGGCACTCGGCAATAGTCCCGATAGTTGGGGCGGACGAATCCTGCACAGCCTCGCCGCACACTATCACTTCGACTTGGATACGCCCTACCAGGACTTGGATCAAAGCGTGATCGATGTGCTGTTGTATGGAACCAAGGGCGAGAAGTTCAAAGTGGTTCTACCACCGAAGGCCAAAAAAGGTGAACAGCACGCTGGCAAGGAAATCAAATACAACGGCGTCGTCAATCAGCTGGAACATCATTACCGCTGGTACCGAAAGCAAGGAAACTCGAGCGCTGGAATGGAGGAATACCTCAAAAAGGTCATGGTCGAATACGCTTGCCCAGAATGTGGTGGCGCACGGCTGAAACGAACACGTCGGCTAGTGACCGTCTCGGATAAAAATCTCTATGAGGTTGGGGAAATGCATCTCGTCGAGTTATTGGCGTTCCTCAAAAAGATCAAGCCAACGGCGAAACAAAAAGCGGTCGCAAGAACGATCCTGAAGGAAGTCAACACGCGTCTGGAATTGCTGATTTCCATTGGCTTGGACTATCTCAACTTGAATCGCGGATCCTCAACACTTTCTGGTGGCGAATCGCAACGGATTCGATTGTCGTCTCAGATCGGATCCGGCCTGATGGGCATGTTGTACGTGCTGGATGAACCGAGCATCGGTCTGCATCCGAAAGACAATGTCAAAATGATCGACACGCTCAAGCGCCTACGCGATTTAGGCAACACGGTCATCGTCGTGGAGCATGACGGTGACACGATTTTGGCAGCCGACCACGTGATTGAAGTAGGTCCGGGTCCGGGCGTCCATGGAGGCAAGGTTGTATTCGAAGGATCTGTCGAACGGATGCTGAAAGACTCTGATTCGTTGACCGGTCAGTTTCTCAGTGGAGAACGTGAAATTGGCGTTCCGATTCGCGATTCCGGATCGCATGACAAAATCCTGAGCGTCCGGGGCGCGCGTTTGAACAACCTTAAAAACGTCGATGTCGAGATTCCCTTGGAGAAATTTGTTTGTATCACTGGAGCTTCGGGATCCGGTAAGAGCTCGTTGATCCATGGCGTCGTCCAAAAACAGTTGTACAGCGTTTTACATGACAGCCGCGTCCTCGCAGGCGATCATGATGAATTGACCGGTCATGAGCTGATCAGTGATGTGATCAACATCGATCAGTCACCCATTGGACGGTCATCACGTTCCAATCCGGCAACGTACGTCGGAATCTATGACACGATTCGCAAGATCTTTGCGGAGACGGAAGCGGCCAAAGCGAGAGGATTTACCGCCTCTACTTTCAGTTTCAATGTCAAAGGCGGGCGTTGCGAGGAGTGCGCCGGCGAAGGAGCAATCACGACCCAACTTTCTTTCATGCCGGACGTCGAAGTCGTTTGTCCAACGTGCAAAGGCGCTCGTTACAGCGCCGAAACGTTAGAGGTCACGTATCGTGACAAGAGCATTGCCGACGTTTTGGAAATGTCGATTGAAGATGGCTTTGAATTCTTCGGCGATCACGCGACCATGGCGCGAAAAATCGGCATGATGGTTGAACTGGGTCTTGGTTACTTAAAAATGGGACACCCGTCGACGATCCTGTCGGGCGGCGAAGCTCAACGCGTTAAACTTGCCACGGAACTCGGCAAACTCAAGCGAGGGAAACACAACCTTTACATCCTCGACGAACCGACAACTGGATTGCATTTCGCTGACATTGAACGACTGCTCGATAGTCTAGATCGATTGGTCGAAAGCGGGCACAGCGTTGTAGTCATCGAACACAACTTAGACGTCATCAAAACCGCCGACTACATCATCGACCTCGGCCCTGAAGGCGGACACAAAGGCGGACGCGTCGTGGCCACGGGTACGCCAGAACAAATAGCCAAGAACAAGAAATCAAAGACCGGTGTGTTTCTCGCCAAGCACTTGTAGCTTCACTTGGCGAGGATCGGCCGCGAGTGGCGTCTGCTGGGACCCACGACCGACTTTCCGACTCAGTCTTTACGCGTAAGAGCACTCGCCTTACGTGTACGATCGTTGGGGGGAACGTGCCGAATCAGGACACGCCCCGTTTCATTCAAGAATGAAACGGTCTCTCCATCTGCCGCAATTTGCATATCATTAATGATCCCCAAACCAAGATCCAAGTCTGCGACTGTCTGCTGTAACGTCAAGTCACGAGACTTAATTTGAGCGCTGGACTGCGAAGTTGCCAGCAGACGGTTTCCATCGACTTCGAGTCCAGTTAGAGAGTCTCCAAAGGCGGACCACGTTGGACCAGCCGTTCCATCTTTGAGATTCCAAGCCGTCACCCAGCCATCTTGATGACCGACAAACAACTGATCGGTCATCGTTGCAAACGCAAACCGATTTGCGACGGACTGCTTTGCGGCCGTTAGGACGTGTTCCGTCTGCCAATCTTCCGTCGACCAAACCCGAGAGGTGCGATCCACCGACGCGGACGCCAAGCGTATTCCATCTGCGGAGGCTTCCAGTGCGATGACCCAATTGGAATGCCCATCGAGGATCCGGACACACTTCCCGGTTCGCGGATCCCAGATACCAATCGATCCTTCCTGTTGGTTCCAAGTACCATCAGTCGGCGGCCCCGCGGCAATCCAGGATCCGTCCGGGGCAACGCAAACGGCTCGAACTCCCCAACCCAACTTCGCCTCGAATCGCTTCTCCAAACTCGGCAGATCCCAGCAGCAGAGACGTTGATCTTCGGCAACGGTCACAAGCATGGTCTGTGCTTGATCGGTTGACATCGCCCACGGCGCGTCGTTGTGCGCGACGACCGATCGCAATGGCTTTCCCGTTTGCAGATTAACCGTTCGCAACGCACCACTGGGCGACATCACAGCACCCGATGCGTGTTTTGGTAAAAGCAAGCCAGCCGCAATGGGCAGACCAGAAAAGAGCCGCTCTTTATCCGATCGTTCTGACCCACAAAGAGCAACGCGTCCGTCGGCCAGCGAGACGACAAACCGCTGTTTCATCTCCAGCCATTGGATCGACTGAACCGACGAACCGAAGGTGGCGATTTGTTCCGGCTCGGCCTTGTTCGAGAACAGCGTGATCACTCCGTCACCTTGCCCGACGGCGATCGCCCCGTCGCTCGAGCGAGCCATCGCGCGCGACAAGCGACTTCCCATCGCGAACGATTCGATGAGGTCGGGCTGCTCTAAATCAATGGCATAGAGTGTTCCCGACGCCAGCACGATGACGCGGAGATCCTTGGACCACTCCAATCCGACCAAGCTGTCCGACGAAACGGCCCATGTGCCGAGCACAACCAGCGTTTGACGATCGAGCTGGTACAGGTTGCCGCCCAGGCCGGCGCCCACAAGAGAAGAGTTGTCCGGGTGATACTTCAGCTCATCCAGTCGTTCCGGAAGTTGCGTCGCTGCAATCTGTTCATGCGTTGAAGCATCGAACGTGACGACCCAAGCGCCTCCTGTGCAAACGCAGTATTGGTCGCCCGACTTATCCAACGCGATCTCATACACGCCGCCCAATCCTAGCGGGTGTGTTGCCACAATTTGACCCGTGTTAACACGAACCACCTTGACGTTTCCCTCGATGGTGCCAACCAGTAACTTCGTCCCATCGCGTGAAAACGTCGCCGTGTTCGCATTGAAATCGCCTTCGATGACGCAGCGTCTTTCATCCCGATCGAGCGAGCACACTTCGATCGACCCATTGTCGGTGACGAACGCGGCCAAGTTATCTTTTTCGTGCGCTGCAATCGCGGTTGTTGCCGAAAGTCCCGCAGCACGAATCAGCGGATAGGGGTCTTCGTTGAGTGATGCTTGAACAAACCTCCATTCCCAGCCTCGCAATCGTTCTGGACATTGCATCAAGATTTCTTCGGAGCGATCGCGGATACCCTGTTGCTGGAACTGCCAGGCTGATTCGAGCATCTGAGGGTACATCGTCTCAACAAGTTTCTTGGAGGCTTGCCTTGCCTCATGCTCGGCAGCCAAGGCGTTGTCTCGTTCGAAATCAGCTTCAAGTTTTGCGGTTCGTGCTTGCCACAAGCCAATGATTAATCCTGCCAACCCGATGGTGGCGCCGATAAACAACGCCGTCCCCGCGACCACGGCCAAGCGATGCCGACTCGCGTACTTTCTCAAACGATAAAGGGCCGACGGTGGGTGCGCAGCGACGGGCTCTCCAGCAAGAAAGCGTTCCAAATCCTGCGCGAATTCGCGCGGCGAGTCATAACGTCGTCGGCGATCTTTTGAGAGAGCCTTCATCGTCACCCAGTCGAGGTCACCGAAGCTCAAACCAGGCAGGCCGCGAAGTGGTTCGCGTGAGATGCCTTTGAGTTCATCTTGCCGGGACGTATTTCGCTTTGTCGGCGTGGCGTGTTCCGTCTCGCGGATCATCCGAGGCACGTCGAATACGCCGTGGCTGAGCAATTCATCACGGCTGATGGGTGTCTCGCCGGTCAGCAGTTGGAACAGGATGACACCAAGCGCGTACACATCACTTCGCGTATCGATATCGACTGCTGACATTTCAGCTTGCTCGGGACTCATGAATTCGAGCGTACCAATCATTTGCCCGAACTCGGTGAAGAGAGTCTGTTCGGTCAGTCGCGAATCGAGTGCTTTGGCGATACCAAAGTCGATCACTTTCGCGACCGGTTCTCCTTCACCCATGGCGACCAAGATGTTGGATGGCTTGAGATCTCGATGAATCACACCTTTTTGGTGAGCATGATGAACGGCACTGCAGACTTGCAGAAAGAGCTTTAACCGTTCTCGCAAATCGAGTTGATGCTGCTCACAAAAATCGTTGATCGGAATACCGCGAACAAGCTCCATGACGAAATATGGCGCTCCGTCCGGAGAAGTTCCCCCATCCAAGACCGTGGCGATGGATGGATGATTCATCATCGCCAAGGCTTGCCGTTCGGCGTCAAAGCGAGCCAGGACTTGCTTCGAATCCATGCCCGGCTTGATCCACTTGATCGCGACTTTCCGGCGCACAGGTTCGGTCTGTTCGGCCATGTAAACCGTGCCAAAACCGCCCTCACCGATTGTTTGCAGCAATCGATACGGCCCGACTTCGCGAGTTGGTTCATGAATAGTCTTTTGCTCCTCCGTTACCTCCGAAACCGAAGGGGAACCAACGCTTCCCGGTTCGATCACGATCGAATCAGTCGGCTGTGTCTCCAAAAAACCCTCACAATGATCGTCGCAACTCAAAAGCGACTCGACTTCCGCGCGAAGATCCGGTTCCATCGAATCCAACGCTTCAGCGCGATCGGGCTTTGGCACTTCACGCAACTGAAGGAAGATAGCTTGGATCTTGTCGTATTCCTGGGGCGTCACGCTAACTTCGTTGATTGGAGTTGGTTCGGAATCTTTGTTGGGAACGTTTACGCAATGGAAACTACTGCTTGTCTTGGTTCGCAGTCACTTCGATTGTTTTTCCAGCGTCACTGCGGGAAACTTTCAACAAAACCTCACCGCGAGGCTTATCTGGATGGTGGTAGAGCTTGGTACCGACGGGCCACTTTTCGATTCGCGTCTTCCCAGGCCTGAGCGGGATTCCATAACTGAATGGATGTTCTTCCGGGCCTTTTACATACGTTTGCAAAGTATCCTCCGACCCATTGACGATGGCAAACTCCACGTAATCTAGGCCGTTCTTACCTCTGCTGATTTCAGGACGAGGCTTTCGATCCAGGTCTCTGATCATTTTTCCAATCACGCTCAGCGTTTCAGACATCGGATAGTCTTGCTGCGCATCCGCAGCCAGGCGTCTTGCCTCGTTCGTCATCCCGTTATCGATGGCAAGTTGAACGAGTTCATGATGATCTTCGATGGTGAGTCGTTTGGCCGATCTCAACTGACCATAGATTTTCCAAGCAGCATCTGGGCCCTGAGTTTCGAGGGCTGAAACGATTCTCTCGACCGGTTCGATCGCCGACGTCGATTCGGGACGGGACGAACTAAAGGCAAGCTGCGAGCGTGCGATTCGATTCGATTTGATCTCCTCACCCATGTGGCCAGTTGTGAGATCGACTCGACTGACCAAGCTACCGCATCGACTGAATAACTGATCGTCGACGAGCGTCGGTGGCGTCCAAACACGTTTGTCCCAAACCATGTGCTGAGTTTGAACAACGAGACCTGTCGGTTCAATTTGGACCGATGAGAAGCGACCATCACCATGAAGCACGAGTAACTGGTCGCCTCGACAACAGACATTCGCACCGGCAAAACCACGCCACCTGCCGAGTCGCTTGCCGGTCTTTATGTCAAAGGCCATCAACAAATCGCCATCACATCCGATCACTGTTTCGTTGTGCAAAACCCAATTGCAATAGAAAAATTGGAAATCGCTGAACCAACCCTCTTTTGCACTCCAACCCGACGAACTCTTTTGAAGGGTGAGCTGCACGGTGCCGCCAATACCTTGGCCAGACACGACCAACCCGTTGTCTGTGAGGATTGGTGTTGGCACGTTGGTAAGACCGGACTTGGGGAGTGAATATTGCCAAAGCAACTCGCCCGTTTCCGCCTCGATCCCATCGATCGTCTCTCGATTCATCACGATGATCTGTCGTGTTTCTTGGATTGTTGTGACAAGAGGTGTGGCATAACTCGCTTCCCCAAAACCGTGATTCCACAAGATGTTTCCGTCCTTCGGATCCATACAAATGAGGCCAGCCTTCGATCCTCCTGCCGACACGTATAAGCGACCGCCAGCGATGATCGGGCTGGCAGAAAAACCAAATTGAACCGGTATCGCATCCAGTTGATCGACCAAGTTGATTTGCCAAAGCACACGTCACGTCGCGCGTTCCAACGCGTGAACCCAGCCGGTGAACCCAAGCGTGATCACTCGATCCTGAAAGATCACTGGGGTTGCTTGAGGAGATCGATTGCGTCCGCCGAAGGCTTCCTGTTTCTCAAGTTTCTTGATGTCGTATGAATGTGACCAGATCGTTTCGCCGGTCCCGCGATCGAGTGCGGTAACCGTTTCGCGCAGCGGATCGTCCGCGTCTAAATGGCAAACCAGTATCAATTCATCGGCGACCGTCACCGGTGACAAACCGGCTCCTAGCGAGCGTTGCCAAACTCGACGCGGTTGAATGGGCCGTGATTCGAGGGAGGTGGTTGGAGCTAAACGAAAGTTGGCATTCGGTCCGCCAAACTGGTTCCAATCGTTTGAGTGCGCAAGCTGAGAAAGAAACAACACGCATGTGAAAGTGGCTGAGCAACGAATGGCCGACGAGAGACTGGCTGAACAACGTTTGATTGAACAACGTTTGATTGAACAACGTTTGATTGAACAATGTTTGATTGGACAGCGAGACGTTTGATCGGTAAATCGGTTCATTGGGAATCCTTGCTCGGTGCGTCGTGGTCTGGATGGACTAATTGTCGATAGAGCCAGGCCCTTGCCATCGCCCAGTCGCCCGCGACTGTTCGCTTGGATACCCCCAACAACTCAGCTGCTTCGTCCTGAGTGACGCCTCCAAAGAAGCGCAGTTCGACGAGCCGTGCTTGGCGAGGATGAAGGTCTTTCAGACGACACAGTGCATCGTCTAAATCCAACAGCTCGAATCCCATCTCATCACGAGCAATTGCGGTATCGCGACCGAAGGCGTCGGGTATCACGCTGACTCGTTTCGCGCCACCGCCACGTTTTTGGCTTTTGATCTTCCGAGCGTCGTCGACCAACACGTGACGTATCACCGTCGCGGCAGTGGCAAAGAAGTGTGCGCGATCTTTCCAGCTCACCGGTTGGTCACCAATCATCCGCAGATAGGCTTCGTGAACCAATTCGGTGGCATCCCAATTCCGTCGATCCTGCTCACGTTCGAGCTGACGATTGGCAATTTGCCTCATTTGCCGATAAACCAGCGGCGTCAATTCCTCAATCGCTCGAGAATCTCCGGAGGAGAGTCGACTGAGAATTTGCGTGATTTCCGGCACAAATGAGCTCGTTGATAGAGGGAATAAACCTGATTCACCCCCTAGAGCGTAAATCCTGGATCCACGATGCAACGGATTTCAAAGAATTTACGGAAGTCGCTGAATCGGGAATACCCAGCGAAAACAGTTGGACGGCCGGATCAGACTCGTACGTGCCGAATTCAATGCCAGAACGGCAACACCATCAGAACGGCAACACCATCAGAACGGCAACACCATCAGAACGACGTGGACTCGTCGTAACGCACCAGATACCAGCTCTCCCTGAGCGGCGTGTATTGCGTAACGCTGTAACGCTCAGAAAGTCCGCCGACAAAATTTGCTGGCCGACTGGATCCTCCATGCCATTCAATCCAGTCTCCGCCATCGATTCCACCCAGCTGGAAACGCAACACGCCTTGCGGTGATCGCTCCACTGCGGCGATGACCGTATCCGTTCCGTCCAGGGGATAGGGAGTCAACAGCAGCAACACCGATGGATCACCGAAGGGGTACGCCGTGAACGGCCCGAGTCCCTCGATCTCTCCGTCTTCTTTCGGCCAATTGTTACGGAGCGTGAATGCCAACTCGTCCAGTGCATTGACGCGTCCCATTGATCGCAACCGCTTTCCTTGCCAGGCGATCGATTCGTAACGGATGATGATCCCGCACCAAAGCCCGACCATCATGGTCACAAACAGGAGTCTTCGCACGGTCGGCCGTGACCCACGTCGTGAGATCAGACGCTTACACTCTAGAACGACTAACGCCGTGACCGAAACCACGAGCGCGATCATGATCCAGGTACGTGCCCATCCCAAGACCAGAGTCGCGAATCGATACGTTTCGGTTGGTTCACGAACGACGTCAGCGCTGGTCGCAAGCGCAAACGCTTGAACGGCAAACGGATCACACAGCAGCCAAACAAACGCGCCGGTTGCGAGCACCCAGTGGGCTACGGTCATCCAGGCCGGACGACCGCGGCCGCTCGGCGTTGCGGTAGGCGCTTCTTGGCTGGTGCTCATCACGTGATTCGATGCTTCTTCGCTACGTCGCTACTTCTCTATTTCGTTGGCGGCGGATCCGCATACGCAAGTGCCAACAAGGCGAACGACGTTGCGAGATTCTTATCGTTTTCGAACCAGCGTTTGTTTGTGTTGCTCCAACTTCCATCAGCGTTTTGACGTTTTGCAAGTGCTTGGATTAAGTCGCTTCGCCAATCGTGAGATTCACCTGCTGTGTCTTTCAGCTCGGCCATTCCCGTCGCTTTCAAGGCTGACGCAAAGGTGTGGTAGTAATAATAAAGACCAGCCGTGCCTCGCCCTGGATTGGTATCGAGATCGTAGTTTTGAGAGACCCATTCGGTGGCCGCTTTGACTCGAGGATCTTTGCTCGTCAGACCGGCGAAGATCATGCTTTTCAAACCGGTGTAAGTCATCGCACCGTAGCTACGAAGACCACCATTCGCGGAATACTGTTCTTCCGATGTACTGGGATCGATCTTGGTGACAGGAATCTCGTAATAGAAACCACCGTCCTTGATCTTGTCTGCAAATTGAGTGTCGTTGAATTTGGAGTCGAGATTCTGTGTCCGAGAGACGAACGCAAGAGCCGCCTTGATCGCTGGATCGTCCGGCCCAGCTTCCACACTTCGCAGTGCTTCGATCAGGTATCCCGTGTTCGATAAGTCGGGACGGCCACTGCCACCATAACTTGCACCGCCGTACCACGGATCCGATGGATCGCTAACCGCACTTTGGATGCCCGTAACAAAGTCCTTGGCCTTGGCGAGTATCGTGTTGTACTTGCCGCCTTTGTTGGCTTCGGCAAAGGCGAGCATTCCAACGCAGGTTTCGTAGTTTTTCAGTCGCCCGTTGCCGTAAATGCCGCCATCAGGTTTGACAAAACCTTCCAGTGCTTTCAGCCCTTTGCTGACCATCGGATCATCGATGCCCCGACCGTTTCGCAAGGCGGCCGTGACCGCCAGAGCCGTGACGCCCGGTCCCACACGCGAAGAAAAAAGACCTTCTTCGTCCTGGCCCTTCGTCGCTAAGAACTCGAGGCCTTTCGCAACGATCTGCTGTCGCTGCTTTTCGGCAGCTTCCTGATCTTGCGCGGTCGCGAGCTGACCAGACAGAGTGATCGCAACGGTAGCGAGTATCGTGTGGACAAACATCCGTCGTCCCTGGTGAAAAATTGGTCGATCATTCATCGGGTTCATTCCATGCGAGGTCATAATCGTGGCACTCAACGGCCCACCGCGAACAATACGCAAATACGAACGCAAATACGAAGCCAAACTTCAGCGGTGCGCTGGGGTCTGATTCTCGTCAGAGGGTCTGATTCTCGTCAGGGGGCCTGAATCTCGTAGTGTACCTAAACGATGGCGTCACCAGCGTTGATCGCTCGATCAGATTTCGTCGGACGGAATGACTCGTACGGGAACATCGTGTCCACTGCCAAACGCTAACCTCGGTGAATCAGCGCCGATCGTCATGACGCCGCCCGTCGGTGTGCCAAGTTCTCTTCTCCGGATTTCCAGCGTGACCGATACTTCCGATCCCCGCCGACTGCTTCGCTTGCATCGATCCACCCATCGATTGGCGGCCAGCGAGATCGAAGAAATCGCTCAGCACGCAGAGATCGTTATGCCGGAGGAGGGGGATATCATCCAGCAGGCTGAATGTGCGGTTGATTCCATTTATCTCGTTTGCGCCGGTCGGCTGAGCCTGTCGTTGAAGTTGCCCAGTGGCGACGAACAGCTTGTTCTATTTGTTGGTCGCGACGAACAGGTGGGATTGCTGACTCATCTTCAAGATGAACCCTCGGGAGTCATTGTCCGAGCGGCTCATCCATCAACCCTGATCCGGATTCCCAGCGAAGCAGCGATTGATCTGATGCGGCGTATCCCGATCTGGGGTCGCAATCTTTTGAAGTCACTCGGGCCCAAAATCCGCGACACGATTCTGGGTACGAAAAAAGTTCGGCGAAAACGGTTCATCGTGTTGCTGCACATGGACTCGCAGTCGCGTCACTTAACGACCAATCTCGTTGAACAACTCGCTTACCTCGGTGAGAAGATTGGACTGGCCAGTGACGACGATCCCGTCCTGCAAGCGGAGACACTTCATTCGTTGCCGCTGCTCTCTGATCGAGGCACTTGCCTATCGATCGATGAAATCCGAGATCGCTTTGCAACATGGTCCGACGCAGATCGTGTTGTCATCGACTGTTCGATCGAAAACGTAGCCGAAGTGTTGCCAGAATACTTGCGTGCTGCCGGTTCGGCCTATTGCATCTGCCAAAGCCATGCCACAGATGATTTGATTCAACTACTTCAACCGATCGTGAAGCAGTCCCCGGGCACCCGAGACAAACTCCACATCGTTCGGGTGCTCTCGCAGCAAGAACAGGTAGCCCCCTCTGCACCGCAACTCGAAGACGTTTGCGTTGCCGACTTTAAGTATCACTGGGATGGATGCGTCACGGACTCGATTGTGTGTACGCAGCAAGCGGGACTTCGGAGGATCCTTCATCACCTGCGTGGCGTCACGATTGGTTTAGCGCTCGGCGGTGGTGCAGCTCGGGGCATGGCGCATCTTGGCGTGCTAAGCGTTTTGAATGAAGCGGGTATCACGATCGACCGAATGTCCGGTACCAGCGCAGGTGCACTGGTGGGCATTCCGTTTTGCTCTGGTATGAGCCCGGAGGCAATGACGGACGCGTTTTCGATCGACCTAAAGCCCGGTTGGTTGTATCGCATGCTTCCTTATGGCGATGCCCTGTACGCGCTCGCAAAATATCGTTTTGGCGGTTGGGACCCAATGCTGCGGAAATACCTTTCGAACTGGACGCTGGACCAACTCAGCATTCCATTCAGCAGCGTGACCGTCGACCTGATTTCGGCGGAACCGGTAATCCGTCACAACACGGATGCGACCGAAGCCATCCTGGAAAGTATTAACTTGCCCGGGATCGCACGACCGATTTGCCGTGATGGGGCAGCGCTCGTCGACGGTGGCATTCTGGATGTCGTGCCGGCCGATGTGCTTGCCAATCAGGAGGAAAACTTTATTATCGCCAGCGATGTCTCGTCCAGAATCTCATTTGAGTTCGCAGGTAATCAGTCCCATACGCCGACCGAAAAGATGAAACGAGCCGGAGGTATCGCGGCGACCATTCGGTCCAGGACGGTACAAGACCGAAACATCCGGAAGATCGGTGGCAGTGCTGCCGATGTCGTGATTGAGCCGGACGTCTCGAATGTCGACCTAGCTGATTTCCAGCACGCAGACACCATCTCAGAATTGGGACGATCCGCCGCAGCCGAAGCGATCTCAGAGATCAAGAGCGAGCTCCACCAAATCGACCCACAGCTGTTTCGCCCGTAGGGCATGCTCCGCATGCCAATTGGTTGTAGGGTTGTAGGGCATGCTCCGCATACCGATTGGACGTAAGACATGCTCCGCTTGCCGGTGTTTAGACCCATTGCTGAAGGTCGCCGTTCGCTTTGCAAGCGTAGAAGATGCTCATGACGACGACGAAAACGCTGTCATGCGGAGCATGACCTACGGGTGACACTTTTTCCGGATATCATGTTGGCATCTCTCGTCTTTTGCGGAATCATTGGATGAACCAAACGCTCGCACCCACCATCGGCCGTTTTTGGTTAGCAGCTTTCTTGCTGTTAGCTGCACCAGTTCTCGCGTTGAATCTTGCACCAGCTCTCGCCCTGGCCCAAGAATCAGACGAGGAGTTTGAGAATGAGTTCATTGAGGAAATCGATGAGCAGCTGGAAGACGCCAAGGACGAACTGAAATATCTCAAGCGTCGGACCACGCAGATTGAACAACGCGTCAGCATTCTCACGGAAATGCGTCGGCTGCATCTCGGCATTCGCGAGCTTGAAGAGAAACTGGAGATTGCCGAGGAGCAAGATCCCGATGCCGTGGAATCGATCGAACGAAGAATCACCCTTGGTGAGATCTCGATCGGCCAAATGGAAGACCGGCTCAGCTTTCAGAATCTTTACCAAGAGCTCGCCGAGCTCATCGATGAGTTAGATGTTCCGAAGCTCGCTGCTTCCCGGCGCCTCTTGGTCGAGATGCTCAAAGAAGTTTCGGAAACCCAGAAGTTCATTGAGCGTCAATACGCAACGCTGTTAAAGGACGCCGAAGCAGAAGAGGCTTGGGAAGCCATCGAGGCACGAAGAGAAGCCCTCGAGCCACGGCTAGAGCATCGCATGGAGGTCGCGCGACTGCGGCTCGACCTGTACTGGGCGGAAGAGGAAGGCGAAGAGGAACGCGTTGAAGAACTAGAGAAGGAGTTGCGTCAGATCGAAAGAGTCCGCGAGCGAGCACGTTCGATTGAGGATGACGAACCGATCGAGCCGGACGCCGCGTCGATGCCGATTGAATTGACCGACGAGGATTTCCGCATTGCCAAATCGCTTGATTACCAGCAGGACGTTGTTGCCGGGCTGATGAGGTTCTGCGGTGATTGCCACAGTGGATCGGGGTCGAGTGGTGACCTCGATTTGGACAAGATCGCAAACGTGCAACCGCTCGTCGTCAACCGCGAGCATTGGCTCAACATCGTGCAGCAGATCAAAGTGCGATCGATGCCCCCGGAAGATTCGGAAATGCCGACGGATACCGAGCGCCGGCATATCGCCGCCTGGCTGACACACGCGATTGAAGACTTTGATTATCAAACGGTAAGACGTGTCGGCTACGAACCGGCTCGACGGCTGACGCGTGATGAATACAACAACACGATTCGCGATTTGGTGGGTATCGATATTCGACCGGCCGATCGTTTCCCTGCTGACCTGACCGCAACAAGTGGATTTCGCAACAGTGCCAACAGCTTGTTCTTTCAGCCGATCACCTTGGAACGATTCGTGGGTGCCGCGGAGTTGGTTGTCGACGAGGCCTTTCCGCTCGAAGACCCTTCCGCCGAACAAGCGAAAAGCTGGGACCGATTGCTCGGCTCCGACGAATCGATGGACCGTCCCCAGGAGATCATTCGCAGTTTTGCTTCGCGTGCGTTTCGACGCCCCGTCGATCCTGCGGAATTGACCCAGCTAAACCAGCACTTTGAAAGCCGCATCACGAAGGGCGCCAATCGGCGGGAGGCGATGCGAGATGTCCTGAAAGTGGTGTTGGTTTCGCCCGCGTTCCTGTTTCGCAGTGAGTCGTATTCCGAGTCCAAGACGGTATCCGATTACGAATTGGCGACACGACTTTCCTACTTTCTGTGGGCGTCGATGCCGGACGATGAGCTGTTCCAATTGGCTGCGGAGAATCGTCTCTCTGACCCCGCGGTCCTGCGATCACAGGTTGATCGCATGTTGAATCACCCGCGATCACGAACATTGGGAACCCTGTTTGCCGCTCAATGGTTTGGGACGGATCAATTGGATCGCATTCGACCAGACCAGATCGAGCATCCGTGGGCGACCGACGGATTGGTATCGGCAATGAAAGCGGAAACAGCGTTATTGTTCGAGACGCTGGTTCGCGAAGATCTGCCTCTGGAACGATTGGTTGACGCCGATTTTACATTCGTCAACGAAGAGCTCGCCCGTCATTACGGTCTCGACGACGTTCAAGGCGAGGTGATGCAACGCGTCTCGCTGAATCAATCCGCTCGACGCGGTTTGCTCGGACACGCGAGTGTTCTCGCGGTCACTTCGTTTCCCGGGCGAGCGAGTCCGGTGTTGCGTGGAAATTGGATTCTCAGCCATCTACTGGGGACCCCACCACCACCACCGCCGCCAAACGTCAGTCAGTTCGATGAACGCGTCGCCGAAAGCGAGCGATTGACACAGCGGCAAAAACTGCAACTGCATCGGAGTAACCCGAACTGCTATGGCTGCCACAGTCAAATTGATCCGCTGGGTTTCTCGCTCGCTGAATTTGATTGGTATGGTCGTCAAAGAAACCGTCGAGGTGGTCGACGCGTTGACAGCCAAGGCCAGTTGCCGGACGGGACGGTCGTAAACGGATTGCTGGGCCTGACAGACATTCTTACCTCGGCGCGAATCGATGACCTCAGTCGTCAAGCAACGACGAAGCTGTTCACGTATGCCTTGGGTCGCCAACTCGAGTACTATGACGAGTCGACGGTGCGAGAGCTGCTTGAGAATTTTGAAAACAATGACAGGCGAATACGAAGCTTGATTCACGGCATCGTCCAAACGGACACGTTTCAATCGAACGACTTTCAGGAGAATCCCGAATGACGGGCAGTTGGAAGCTCTCTCGACGTGCTTTGCTACGTGGCTCGGGTGCCGCGGTTGCTTTGCCCATTCTCGACGCAATGAGTTCGACGGCACATGCGGGCCAAGACTCGTCCAAGACGGCAAGGGTCGCTTACCTGTACATTCCCAATGGAGTTGCGAATGGTTCGTGGCAACCGCGTCGTGTCGGCGATGACGGAAATTTGCAAGAACTCAACGAGTGGATGGCACCACTCGATCAGCACCGCGCAGACGTCACCGTCTTTCGTAATTTGTGGACTCCACAAGGCAACGGCCACATTGCTGGAACGGCAACGTGGCTGACTGGTGGTTCATTCGATGACCAGAGAATCACCGTAGGTGGGACATCGGTTGATCAATTAGCAGCGAAGCACTTTCAAGGCAAAACGTTGCTGCCTTCGCTGGAATTGTCCGTGCGCGGTGAAGGAATCTTCACCAGCAGCCTGCCGCGAAACTCGGTTTCCTGGGTCGATTCAACCACTCCCGCGCCGAGAGACATCGAACCGCAAGTCGTCTTTGATCGAATGTTTCGCAGCGGTCAGTCTGGTTTGGGTGACCCTTCGGTCGTGGATCTTGTGCTGGAGCACTCTAAGAGCTTGAAACGACGCGTTGGCCACGCGGATCAAGGACGTATCGACGAGTACCTGGAATCCGTCCGCGCGATTGAACGTCGGCTCGAATTTGCGGCATCGCAAAAACGACGAGCCGCCGAGAATCCTGAACTTCAAAAAGCATTGCAGCGACCGGAGGCCGGAATCCCGAGCGACCACGAAGACTACATGCGAGCGATGATGGACATGGTCGTGCTGGCTTTCTGGAGCGATGCGACCCGGGTCTGCACGTTCATGATGGACCATGGCCAAAGCAATCGTTACTTCGATTTCATTGATGGCGTGAAAGGAACATGGCACGCACTATCACATTGGAAAGATATCAGCGGGCGAACCGAAGACGACGATGGAAAGACCTCGTGGTCCAGTCGCGATGAA
Source organism: Planctomycetota bacterium (assembly GCA_039179795.1). Classification (GTDB taxonomy): domain Bacteria; phylum Planctomycetota; class Planctomycetia; order Pirellulales; family Pirellulaceae; genus Rubripirellula. The sequence goes on from JBCDEM010000009.1 coordinate 136,576, forward strand.
AAACGCGACATGTACAACCGAGTCACTCGTTGGCACACCGAACAAGTGAGTTACTTAGTCGACCGGCTGTCTCGAATCGAAGAACCACAAGGACGCCTGCTCGATAGCAGCATGATCGTCTATGGCTCCAGTTTGGCGGACGGCCACGAACACGAAGCGCGGAATTTGCCGACGCTGATGGCCGGGGGTAAGGGTCTGGGGATCCGTCAAGGCATGCTTCGCGGCGGCCGTCGCGATACGTCCATGTCTTCCCTCCACTTATCGATCTTGCAGAAATTGGGAGTGCAGCAAGAATCCTTCGCCGATGCGAGGGATCCGATGAATCTTGTGTAGGAGCCCTCTCACTCTTACCGACTCTGATTTGATGAAAGGACGAAGGAACGATGCTCGATATTTTTGCTCTGATTGTCCTCATCGTCCTGTTGTTGTCAGGCGTTGCAGCTTGGGTCGCTCTCGGAATCATGCCGGGTAGAATCGCACGCGCGCGAAATCACCCACATGCGGAGGCCATTAGCGTTTGCGGTTGGTGGGGAGTCATCACGATGGGAATCCTGTGCCCACTGGCCTATATCTGGGCCTACACCCACCCGCGAAGCGACGTGGCTGAGCCTGAAAAGGGATAGCCCGCTGATCGATCGCGTCGATGGTTCGTGGTGAGCAATCTCGGCGTTCGATGTCTTCGGATAGACGACTTCCCTCTCCCCTGCTTGGATTCGCCGAACTGTGATTGTTTTTCTTACCCTCTGCTACGTCGGTGTGCTGGCCCTGGCCGTCAAAATCGGGCTGATCAAATTCAGTCTCTTTTGGAAACTCTCGCCCGTCCTGTGGATGCTTGTCTTGTTCCTTGTGCTGTTTCTTCCCATGCAATGGGGAGCACCAAGTGGACGGGCGAATGTCATCAAACCTGTTGTTGAAATCGTTCCCAATGTAAGCGGGGAAGTGATCAGCGTTCCGGTGGAGCCACTGCAGCCGCTGGAACCGGGTGACGTGTTGTTTCAGATCGACCCGGAACCATTCCAACTTAAAGTGAATCAACTCGAAGCGCAGTTGGCCGATACGATTCAAAACGTTGAGCAACTTCGTGCAACCGCAGACGCGGCCAAAGCGACCGTCGAGAAAACGAATCAACAGATCGAAATCAAAAAGTCCGATATCGAATCGACCACCGCAAGCGTCGAGGTTTCGAAATCCGCCGTTGGACAAGCCGAGGCAGCTCTGACAAAAGCGACGGCCAGCGTCGAAGACTTGGAAGTACAAGTCGCAGCGGGAAAACGTGAATTCGATCGCCAAAAGGATCTGCTGTCGCAAGGCGCAGGGTCACAGTCCGATTTGGATCGTGTCGAAGTTCAATACACATCATTGCTGAGCCAACTACATGCTGCTCAAACAGACGTCCAGGCAACCGAAGAGAGTTTATCGGGTTCACGGTCAAGCTTGGACGCTGAAAAAGCAAACCTTCAATCCAGCGAATTGGAACTGAAACAACTCGTCGAGACGGAACTGCCTCGGACACAAGCCTTATACCGGCAAGCCCAGTTGGCTGCCGATTCAATGATCGGTGAAGAGCACACCAGTGTGGCGATGGTGCGGGCGCAATTGGAATCGGCCAAGTATGACCTGGAGCAAACGACCGTTCGTGCACCCTCACGCGGCCATGTCATGTACATGACGCTTCGCCCCGGCCAGCGAGTCGCCAATTTACCCTTGCGATCTTGGATGGCGTTTGTTGACGAAGAAAAAACAGAGGTCGCCATGCTGGTCGACCAATACGTGCTTCGACATGTTCGTCCGGGGCAAAAAGCCGAGGTGACACTTAAGTACTTCCCCGGAAGAATCCTCTCTGCGAAGGTCAACCGAGTGAATCAGATGACATCGTCGGGTCAAGTGTCGCCTTCCGGCGTCATCGCGCAATTTCCCACCACTGCGTCGGCCGAGCAATACGCCGTCGTCATTGACATTGATGATGAATCGTTCGATTTGAATCAACTTGCCGGAGGTGCGGCTGGCACGGCTTCGATTTACACCGACTCGATGAAAGCGACTCATGTGATTCGAAAAGTGATGATCCGCATGGACGCATGGTTGAACTATCTGTTCCCGTGATGGTGGGCTTTGGACGAGCGACCGATGATCGACAATGAACACCGAAGCACTCACTCCTGTCGCGCCGCATAATCGTTAGCAAACAAAAACGCTACGATCATCTACTCTTGGTGACCGATGGAGGAGAAGACGTGATCTGTCCACGTTGAGATCTCTAATCCTCCTCTGCCATGGTACGGAAGTCAGGCTGAGCCACTCGAGCTGCTGACTTCGTTCTCGTGCCGCGTTTTCTTCGTTCAACCGTTGTTTCCGCTTGGCTGGCCGTCTGGCTCGCTTGCACAACCGGTTGTCTGTCGACACGCGTCAATTGGGCGGATCCCGATTTTGCCAATCCACGGCTGCCTTCGTGGAAAACACGGCCGCCGCATCAGGACACCGTCGAGCTGCGCTATGCCGAAGCGGTCCGGCTGGAAACGAAGGGCTGCTCAAAATGTGTTGATCTTTATTTTGAGGTCGCCGTTGCCACTCGCTGTCATGATGGGCCGAAATGCCCGGAATGCCGAAAACGCCGTCTTCATAAATCAGCCCTCAAAAAACTGGTCGCCACCGGTCAACGTTTCGGACGACTCGATCCGCGCTCTGGAATCCAAGTTCATTTCCAAGGACATAAGCAGTGGATTCCGATCACGCATCATGGGTTCGTGTGGGAACGTGACTGGTTCCAAGCACTCGAACTTGTTGGCGAGTACAGCACGAACGGATTTCGAACGCGACATCAAAGTCTTGGTGTTGGAATCCCTTTGGTGGTAACCGGATCCAATACAACGCGGCAGCCGTTTCTTGATGACGAAGCCATCTTCTCGGCAACACTCCATCTGAACATTGGCTCTGGCGTTGAAACCGCCTCGATTCCATCGCAAGCGATTCGCTTGGAGCTCTATGATCCGCTGCGAGTGGATCGAACGGTCGCCTCAGAAAACCAGCAAGTGATCGTGAAAGACCTTTCCGCATCGTTGGCATTCCGACTACGCGATGAAAATCAAACGATCATCGAAGACTTCATCAATCCGGGTCGAGCATCGGGCGACAGTCGAATCGTATCCGCCGAACCGTACCAGCCCGGAAAGATCCCGATCGTGCTTATTCACGGTCTCCTGTCAAACCCCTTCACTTGGGCCGACATGGCAAACGATTTGCGGGCCTATCCTGGGTTTGTCGAGCACTACCAACTGTGCGTCTTTGAATATCCAACCGGTCAACCGTTTCTGACCTCTGCAGCGCAGCTTCGTGCTGGCATCAGCGCGTTGCGGATCGGCTGGGATCCCCATCAACAGGATCCGCAGCTTTCCAAAATGGTTTTGGTGGGCCATAGCATGGGCGGCCTCATCGCCAAACTGCAGGTGACTGAGAGCGGCAATCAACTCTGGCGGTCCATCGCCAAACGGCCCTTCAACGAAGTACGCATGGGCGATTTCGCTCGCCAACAATTGCGTGACGCTTTCTTCTTTCCACCATCACCACACGTTTCGCGAGTTGTATTCATGGGCACGCCGCACCGTGGCTCACCACTCGCACGGCGATGCATCGGACGGATCGGAGCGAGACTGGTCAACGCACCAGACGATCGTCGACTGGCATATCAACAGTTGATTCGGTTGAATCCAGGAGTCTTCACCGAAGAAGTCCAAAAGCGGATTCCCACGAGCATCGATCTACTCGATCCCGATAGCCGGTTATTGCAAACGATTGCGAAACTGCCAATCGAACCATGCGTTCAAATGCACTCAGTCATCGGGACCAAGTGCTGCACACTGTTGAATGGAAAATCCGACGGAGTCGTCCCTGTTAAGAGTGCGATTGAACCCCGAGCAATCTCCGAACGTCGGATCAAAACCACACACGGTCGACTGAACGATCACCCAGAAGCGATCGAAGAGGTGATTGCGATCCTCAATCAACACGCTTGGCAGTCCATTGAACCTATAGCGGAGCCGGTAGGTCACGACGAGTAAAGTGTCGCGCTGCAATCGCGTAGCACACACACCCGAGCGCGATCAGAATCAGCGGATAGACGAGCGGAGGAAACGTCGCGTCGGGGACTGCCGTTGAAAGACTCCAGGGTGCTGCTAATCCGCCCTCGCTCACCAGTGAAGTCATCTTTTGCGGCTTGTAGCAACTAAAGAACGACATGGACAATAACCATTCGAGTGACACGGCTGCTTTGCCGAGACCAAACATCACCAACTGCAAGACGTACACGCCCACCACCGCCCCCACCGTCCGCCATCGATACCGATCCAAGGAACTAAACATGGAAGACAACGCGAGCAGGAAAAAGCCGAACGCGAACAGGTGAAACGTCGAAGCGGCATAAGTTGCAGCGTTCACACGTTGATTCAACGGAATCTCCTCCTTGACGGGGTCATCGACCGTCAGAGGAACGTCCAAGTTGAACATCGGAATACGGAAGGAAGGTGGATCAACCGTCTCGGACACCGTTGTTGCTTCGATTCCGACGGCAATGCCACCCCAAACCGACAAGCACAACAACGCAAGCCCAGCGATTGAGACAGCCGCATGCGACGCCAGCAGAGTTCTGCGGCGGATCGGCTGTGCGAGCATCATCTCCATCGTCCCGCGATTCAGCTCACCGCTGACGACGTCGCTTCCACGTGCGATGCACCAGATCACCGTGCACAGGATCACGATCGGTTCGTCGTACGTCATTCCGACGCGGCCGGAGTATGTGAACAGTGCATCGAATTCAATCGGTGCGAATTTTTCAAACTCACGAAACTGGTCCAAGATTGTCTTGAACTGTCCCATGTCCAGCAGGCTGACAACCCAAACGCGAACCCATGCAAAGGCGAATAACGCCACGCTGCACGACAGGAACAGCAGCATGGATTGGCCGACGTATTTTCGCACGAGCACTCGATGGATCATACTTCGTCCTCCATCGCGCTGGTGTCTTCGCCGTGGTGCACCGAATCGTAGACCGCTCGTAGCCCCAACGGCTCAATCCTAACCTGTGATAACGACAGGGAAGCGATCCACTCCAGCATCGGTGCCAGATCGCCCGCCGTTTCGATACGAACGCGTAACGAGTCGGCTTCATCCATCGATTCGCAGCGGACGCGTGAGTGCAGCTGCGGAGGAACATCGATTTTCGATTCGACTGACGGCAAACTGGCGGTGATTCGGTGACGCTGAAAGAGCTCGGACATCGCCAATTCATGCACGAGATGCCCGTGACGCAAAAACACGACCCGATGGCACGTCTCCTCGATCTCGCCGAGCACATGCGACGAGAACAACACCGTCCTTCCATTCCCACGAGCTTCCATGACAAGCCGCAACACTTCGGCACGTACGGATGGATCCAGGTTGGCAGTTGGCTCGTCCAAAATAACGACCGGTGTCTGCACGCCTAAAACGACGGAGAGCGCTAACTTTTGCCGCATCCCCGTCGACATCGATCCAACACGACGTTTGGTATCGAGTTCCAAACGCTCGGCAATTTCACGACTGCGACTCAAATCACCTCGCGGATGCATTTCGGCAAAGAACTGTAACACGCCCGTTCCCCGCATGTGACGCGGTAAGCGAGCGTCTCCGGGAAGGTACGCAACCTGTTGGCGTAGGCCGACGCTGTCGTCACGACTGTCGTGGCCAGCGATCACACAGTGACCCGACGTCGCTTGCACAAAACCAAGCATGGTCCGGATCAAGGTTGTCTTCCCGGCACCATTGGGTCCTAGCAACCCGAAGACTTCGCCCCGACCAACGGTCAGCGAACAGTTGACCAAAGCCTCGAACGTTCCGTAGCGTTTGGTCAGTTGGAAAACTTGAACAAGAGGAGCAGCATCATCTGGTTTTAAATCCGTTTCCCGAACGCGCTCGTCGATGCCGCGATGAGCGTAGGGAGCGTTGGTCGTCGGTTCGGTCATCGATGAAGCCATAACAAGTTGATCAATCAAAACGAACGCAACGAAGGAGAAAGGGTCGTCCTTCCAGTTTTCCAGTCGATCGAGGCTGGAGATCCCGCCGCGATCCGAAACAATTCCAGCCTAGCTCGATTGCCAAAGCCGATCGAGACGATGTAGCTTGTTCCGACGCGATCTCGGGTGTTGGGCGAACCACACGGACGTCTTTCGACTCGATATTGTGCCGCATCGTCAAACAGCGGCCATCCCCACGTTTTTCTCTCATCTCCGAGCCAGCATGACGCCCAAAGAATCCGTCAAAGACACCCTTTTCCTACCCAGTGGATTCCGATTTGCAGGAGTGGCATGCGGCATTAAACCGAGCGGAAAGAAAGATCTTGCCCTGATCGTGGCAGAGGATCCATGCGTCGCCGCCGGCGTTTACACCCAAAACCAAATCGTTGCGGCACCCGTTGTGCTTTGTCGACAGCGTACCCCCAGCGCGAAGATCCGCGGGGTCATTACGAACAGCGGCAATGCGAACGCCTGTACCGGTGAACAAGGTGAAAAAGATGCTGAAGAAATGTGCCAGCGGCTAGCAGAACAGATCGAATGTCGCCCTGAAGAAATCCTGGTGATGAGCACTGGAATCATCGGTCACACGCTGCCAATGGACGAGATTCGAGAAGGTATCACCGTCGCGACGCGATCGCTCAGTGACAGTTCGGACGCGTTTTATGATTCGGCGGACGGAATCTGCACCACGGACAAGTTTCGAAAAACCGCTTCCGCCGAATGCGTGATTAATGGTCATACCTATCGGGTAGCAGCAATGGCCAAGGGGGCCGGAATGATCGCGCCCAACATGGCAACCATGCTGGCCGTTGTGTTGACGGACGCGCCGCTGACTCCCGAATCAGCCCAACACATTCTGTCATCCGCTGCACAATGCAGTTTTAATCGCGTTAGCGTCGATGGTCACACGAGCACCAACGACACGATGCTGTTGCTGTCTTCAGGAAAAGGCGAACCGCTGACCGATTCGGCCATCGACGAACTGCAACAGACAATCAATCGAGTTTCCGTCGAAGTCGCCAAAATGTTAGTGGCCGACGGGGAAGGCGCAAGCCACTTCATGCAGATTCATGTTTCCGGTGCTTCGTCCGACGACGATGCCGAAACGATTGGCCGAACCATTGGTGCCAGCCCGCTCGTGAAGACGGCCATCACGGGTGGAGATCCGAATTGGGGACGCATTGTTTCCGCAGCTGGCTATGCGGGCGTCGCCATTGATCCCGCTCGTGTCAGTCTCTCGATTCTTGACACCCCGATCTATTCCAACGGATCACCGGTTGCGTTCGACGAGGCCGCTCTTAGCCAAAAAATGAAGCAACACGAAGAGGTCACGATTCAAATCACGGTCGGGACGCTCAACGGGCAAGCCACAATTTGGGCAAGTGACTTAACGACGGAATACGTGCGATTCAATTCCGAATACACGACTTAGACTGACCGCGAGCAAAAACGCGCGCGTCTCACCCCAAGCGGCTGGGCTATCCCAAGCGGCTGGGCTATCCCTTACCGGATGGCGACAATCGCTGTTCCAACTTTTCTTTGAGTTGCTTCACCAATGAAGGTGAGCTGTCGGCAACGTTCTTGGTTTCACCCGCCGGTGTGGTGTGATCGTATAGCTCGACGTCTCCGCCTCGGTGCAGGATCATTCGATGCGTCTCCGTACGGATCGTCTTGGCATTGCCCTTGTAGGAAAACGCGTCATGGCCTGCGGCAACGGGATCGTTCAAGATCGGAACCAACGAAACACCGTCTACAAAATCGGGTTGAGGCAGTTCCGTTAACTCACAGAGTGTTGGAAAAACATCCAACGTTTCGACAATCGATTGTGTCGTGCGGCCGGGATCACGAATTTTGCCAGGTGCGTGCACAATCAACGGAGAACGAAGCGACTCTTCGAACAGAGCATGCTTGCCCCAAATCTGATGTTCACCAAGATGCCACCCATGGTCACCCCATAAGACAATCACGGTGTTGTCTTGGAGTTTCAGTTCATCCAGTCGGGCGAGCAGTCGCCCGACCAGGGCGTCGGCGTACGTCACGCAAGCTGCATAGTGGCGGCGGACTTCGGTCGCGAAAGCAGCATCGTCGTTGGGGTTTCTTTTCCAACGGTTGTACTTCATGAACTCGCCAGAGCCGTGCCAGGTGGTCTTTCCCGTAGGTCTTACGGGATGCGAGATCGCCGGCAGATCGACGCCTTCGTAAGGCGTCATGTACTTTGCGGGCGCACCAAATGGGAGATGCGGACGAATAATGCCAACGGCCAAGAAAAATGGTTGGTCGTCACCGGCAAGCTGGTTCAATTGGCTTAGTGACTCTTCCACAATCAATCCATCCGGATAGATCGAATCGTCTCCTTCGGTCGACTGAAAGAGATCCATCTCACCCGCCTTCACACGGATCTCACCGTTTGCCAACCCATGCATCGCACCTCGCGGATGCTGCCAGGGTCCGGCGGGAAGTAAATGCCGATCCCAAGACTTAGGCATCTCCGGTTGATTGTCGTCATCCCAATCCTTCCCTCCACGGCCACCGGGATGATGCGAGACTTTGCCGACGGAGACCGTTCGATAGCCGTGCTGCCGAAACCACGCGGGCATACTGGGGTCGACGGTTTCACCCGACGAGGAAAACCGCTTGGATCGTTTGAAAAGCGCACCGTTGTCGGCCGGTCCGTACCGTCCGGTCAGCAATGTGTAGCGCGAAGCCCCGCAAGTTGGTGCTTGAACGTAGTGGCGCGAAAAAATGCGGCTACGCGAAGCCAACGCATCAATGTTCGGCGAATGAATGTAGTCCTTGCCATAGCAGCCGAGCTCAGGCCGCAAATCATCAACGCAAATCAGCAAAACGTTTGGCCGTGTTTCTGCCACGACAACGCTCGAAGCAAACAGCAGCAAGAACAGACTTAGTAATGGCCGAGCCTGGTGGTAGACGGCGCCGAGCTGCGTTTGACCCCGATCGATCGCAGTATCCAAATCGATCGCAGTATTCAGATCGATTGCAGTATTCAGATCATTGGAAGTGCTCTGATCAGTCGACGTTCTCGAAGTCTTCGAAGTCGTCGAGGTCATCTTCAATTTCATCGTCTTCATCACCGTCGCTGCTACCTAGACCAAACTCTGCGCTGATTTCGTCTTCGATTTCGATTTCGTAGTCGTCTTCGAGTTCTTCTTCGAAATCGTCATCAAAACTATCATCGAAATCATCTTCATCGATGTCGTCAAACTCATCCAGTTCATCATCGTCATCCAGGTCATCTTGGAATCCACCGTCTCCGGTATCTCCCTGGTCGCCTTCTTCGCCAAAGCCCTCGTCCAGATCATCGTTATCGTCGTCGCCATCATCGTCGTCGTCATCCATCTTGACCGGTACGGGGTCTGTGTGGCGCGCGGGAGAAGCGGACAACCTCACGCCGGGTACACCGGTCGAGACGGGGCCGGCGGAGAGAGTCAATGTTGGATCGCTAAGCGAAGCTGGCATAGTCGAATAAGGACGAAAGCGTAAAAGGTTGGTCTGCGGGGAGGATAGTCGTTGGGACGTCGCTCGCGGGCTGTGAGTGTATCGGATCAGATGCTTGGATGATTTGGGGCTGGCCGATTTCAAGCCGGGCCGATTTCAAGCCGACGGCCGTGGCAATCTGCGCTGCCCTAGTAACTTACGTGGCCCAGGGTATTTCGGTAGCGACCCTAGAGTTTGGTAGCGGACTCGGTTTTGTCAACGTTTTCAAGACTGTTTACCGATCACCCAGTCAGTTGCCCTGTCCCTGATCGGCCTCACCCGGCCGTCATACCGCAAGTGGTAACGGCCAACGGTCTGGTTCGCGGAGTCGGTATTTTGCTACCTCCGGATCAGCCGACAAGGGCACTGACACCTCCAGGAGCGATTCGCGTGAACAATTTTCGCCTTTGCAGCACGATCCTCGTGATTTCGAGTTTGATCGCGACTGGCTGTGCAAGCCATCAATACGGTCACATTCTCGCTCACGACGACAAGGATCTCGTCGGTAGCCACGCGGCGGGTGCAGCCACCTGGAATCCGCTCGTGGATGAGTCCGTCGCGAAACTGCTGGGCCGCTGTCCACCGCCGGACAACCCGATTCCGTTTCAACCAGCGTCTTCACCGTTTCAGCCGGCTTCTTTTGGCAATGACAGCAGTGCGACGATCGGTTCTGCGTTGGCAGTCGGTCCGGCCAACATCTGCTTCATTGGAATCGAAAACAAGAGTGCGGAAGAGCTTGGCGACTTCAAGGATCAGCTTTACGAGCAGATCGACCAACAAATTAACGCGGCCGGAAGTTTTCGGGCGATCAATCGGCGAATGGTCGATGCGGCGTTGCGTGAGACCCGACTTCGTCCCGATTCGCTGTACCTTCCGCACAACCGCGAACAGTTTGCTGCCGCTCTGGGCCGTCAGGGTGCTCCCGTTGACTACCTGATGTATGCGAATGTCACCAGCGGCACGACCGACCGAAACAAGACAACGCAGCGAGACTATTTGTTGACGTTAGAGCTGGTCAACTTGCACACCGGCGAAACCCTGAAAGAGTCCGCGAAGATCCGCAAGGGCTACAGCAAGACGCGAACGGGCAAGTGGTGGAACTTTGGCTTCTTTGATCAAGCCGACGGGTAAGGTGAATGCCGATATCCGCGTTCGGTCTTAAACGCAGGGTTCGCGGAGGCGCAAAGTGATCCGCAGAGAATTCATCGTTGGCGTTTTTGTGTGCATCCTGACGATTGGTTGCGCGCAGCGTCGGGCGGATCTTGATTCCGCGCGACATGCGTTTGCGGCCGGGGACTTGGTTGCAGCGCAACAGACGCTTTCTGAGTTAGCCGATACTCGCGGTCCGCAAGAAATTCCAGCGGCGATGGACCTTGCGATCGTCGAACTTGCCAGCGGTCACCCGAAGGCCGCAGAAAAACGACTCATAGATCTCCGCAATCGCTTCCAAGAGATGCCCGAATGGGATGGAGCGAAGGAAGCGGCCGCGCTGGTTGTCGATGATCGCGTTCGTGCCTATCGTCCGGCCGGATACGAAGATGTCATGATTCGCGCGATGCTGTCCATCTGCTCATTAGCTGGCGACCAAATCGACGCGGAATCGTATGCGCTTCAAGCCAACATGCGTCAGAACAAACTGGCCCAACAGGCAGAAAACCGCGGCATCCTGGATGCGAGCGACGTCTTTCAGCCGATTGCGATGGCACCGTACTTACGTGGCATGATTCGTGAGGCAACACATCGCGATTACGACGATGCCGAACGAGCCTATCAACTGGTCAGTTCCGTTCGGCCACAATTCGCGCCGGCGTCGGCTGACTTGGCGCGAGTGGCAGACGGCGTGCACTCCGCACCCGAACACGGTGTGCTCTACGTCTTGGCCTGTGTTGGTCGCGGACCGGTCTTGCACGAAACCGTCGCACCGACCACCAGTCAATCGCTTTCGATCGCCTCGGCTGTCTTGAACCGTGAAATCAACACGGATGAAAAAAAGAACGGCAAGCGGGAGGACGAAGGGATCGCCCTTCCGAATATCGCTTCGGTAAAGATTCCACAAGTCGTTTTGCCAGAAAGTGACATCGCTGCACTGGGCGTCGTTGTTGAAGGGACCCTGCGCGGTGCCACTCAAACATTGACCGACGTTGGTGAACTCGCCATCACGCAGTTGGAATCAGAACAGCCATGGACGATCGCTCGCGCCGTCGCGCGACGAGCGATTAAGGAAACCGCCGTCGCAAAAGCAGGTGATTCACTCGGATTACAAGGGCCCGCGGGATCCGTGTTCCATTTCGCTGCCGCTTCGGCTTGGAGTGGCATGGAGCACGCTGACACGCGCTGCTGGGGACTGCTCCCTCGTGAAGTTCAAGTCTTTCGAATGGAACTGCCAAAGGGAACGCATACGCTGAATTTACTTCCACTTTCGTATCAGGGTCAGCCAATCGCTTCGGGTCACAACCAACCACGCGAAATCGAAATCGTTGACGGACGCAACACGTATGTGATTGCGATCGCACCGACCGACGTCGTGTACGCGATCACTCGGTAAGTTCGTGATTGGTGTTGGGGATGATGCGCGTTGGGGATGAAACGCAGAGGCCTCGGAGACGCTGAGGGAAATGCGCCGTGGTAGATTCTTCTACGTCGTTGCCAACTCTCTGAGTAGTTCGATGCCTTGATGCAACGTCTCATCGGGTGCTGCAAAACTGACTCGAAAATGGCTGTCGGCCTTGCTGAAAATCTTTCCGGGGATCATCAACAGCCCGCGTTCGATCGCCCGCTCAACGAACTCGGTTCCGCTTGGGATCGGCGATTTTGGAAAGACGTAAAACGCTCCGCCAGGTTTGGCGATTTCGTAAATGTCGGACAAGCCATCGAACATGAGGTCGCGTTTCCTTCGGTAGTCCGCAATGTGCGAATCGAGTGAGACTTGCAATCCTTGCAACGCACCCCACTGCGCCGGCTGCGGTGCGCAGACGAAGGAAAACTGCTGAAGCTTTAACATCGTGTTGATGACTTCCGTCGGACCGTGGACATACCCGACACGCCAACCGGTCATCGCATAACTCTTGCTGAACCCATCGATCACGATCGTTTGGTCATTGAACTGCGCTGGCGAAACGAAATCGCCGTCGAAAAAGAACTGGCGGTAGATTTCGTCGGAAACGAGTGCGATGTTCCTATCCGCTGCCAGTTGGGCAACCGCACGTAGTTCGTCTACCGTTGCGGTCACGCCCGTTGGATTACCAGGGCTATTAACCAAAATCATTTTGGTCTTCGGTGTAATCGCCGCTTCGATCTTGCTCACATCCAATCGAAAGTCCGGATAGGCATCAACGGCCACCGGATTTCCGCCGCACATGCGAACAAGCGCCGGGTACATCACGAAGTAGGGATCCAAGAAGATCACTTCATCGCCGGGATTGACCATCGCCATCATCGACAGCAGAAGTCCTCCGCTCGTGCCGCTGCTAATAAAGACATCGCGATCGGAATGCTCAGGGTACTCCGCAGCGACTTGTTGTCGCATGGCATCACGGAGTGGGGCGATACCCTGTGTCGGTGAGTACGCGTTCTTGCCGGATTGGATAGCGTCGATCGTGGCTTGCTTGATCGGATCCGGGACATCGAAGTCCGGTTGGCCAATCGAAAGATTGATCGGGTTTTTCAACTTGGCAGCAAGATCAAACACGCGACGGATGCCGCTGCTATCGAACGCATGGGCACGTTCAGAAATCCAAGGATGCATATTCATTAAGATGCTGGTGTGATGATGATTGAGCCTTGATTGTACTGATCGTGCTAATCTGGCAATCCGAGGTCAAAACACAAACAGCTTCTCGAAGCCACTGACCCGAACACGTGGATCGACCCGAACACGTGGATCGACCCGACAACCTCATCAATCTGAATCTCTCACAAACCTGAAACCCTTTTGATAAAAGGTACGTTCGTTGGCAGAAATTCGCTTTGTCGAGCCGGTCGTCCGCTTTTGTGGTGTCATTACGCGATACCCGGAAGCGCGCAATTGGGCCATCGCGAAGCTATCCGAGCATTGGGGCCGGGCGGTAATCCAATCGCCACCGATCGAATTCCAGGCAGGAGGCTACTACACCCCAAGCATGGGAAGCGATCTCGAGAAAGTCCTAATCGCTCTCGATGGATTCCGTGACCCGGCTGAGCTCGCCGATTGGAAACACCAATCCAACCGCTGGGAGCAGGAATACTCGGAACGGTCAGATCACCCGGAACCGCGGCCGCTTAACCTCGATCCCGGCTACATGACTCAGGCAAAGTTCGTTCTCGCTACAACCAAGGACCGCGACCATCGGCTGTACCTGCGGGAAGGCATGTTTGCCGAGGTGACACTGACGTATGTCGGCAAACGCTGGAATCATCATCGCTGGTCGTACCCCAGCTACCGCACTGAAGAGGTAGCCATGTTCGCAAACGATTGCCGCAATCATCTGCGAAAGCACCTGCAAGAAATCGGCGGATTTCGACAAGCGTAGAGAATTCATTCGCGCCGAAACTCTGTCGCCGGCGACGCCGATGTGAAGCCAGCCTGGCGGACGAAGAAAGACCGAGTCTTGGTAGTTTTCTTACTGCTATGGCTGCCCGGAACCCCTGACAAAAGGGACGGAACCCCTGACAAAAGGGACCTCTACAGATTAGACTAGCGGCCCCGCCAGATTCCCTCCTAATATCCCCGCCATGATCCGCATTTGTAGCTTGCTGTTCGCAGCAGTCTCTTGCACCGTTCTGAGCGCCGGTGAATACAATCGCGTTCTTGACATCGGAGACGCTGCACCCGTCTGGAAAGACCTTGTGGGTGTAGACGATGAGAAACACTCGCTCGATGATCTCCGTTCAAAGTCGGTGGTTGTCGTGGTCTTCACTTGCAACACCTGTCCCTACAGCGTCGGAGCGGAAGATCGCGTCATTTCGCTTGAGAAAAAGTACAAGGACCGCGGCGTCGCGGTTGTCGCCATCAATGTGAATAAGGTCAAAGGCGACCAGTTGCCGGCGATGAAGGAGCGGGCGAAAAGCAAGAGCTTCCCGTTCCCCTACCTGCATGATCCGAGCCAACAGATCGCGAAACAGTACGGGGCAAAGTACACGCCGGAGTTCTTTGTGCTCGATCAGCAGCGACGCGTCATCTACATGGGATCACTCGACGACAGCCCTGATGGCAAGAGTGTTGGAATGCGATACGTCCAAGTCGCCGTTGAAGCCGCATTGTCAGGTCAAAAACCGCAGATCACCGAGACACTTCCCATCGGCTGCCGAGTCCGTTACGACCGGGTCGTCGTGCGAAAAGGCGAGTAGCGCGACGCGATCGGACTGGTCGTGGGAGAGGAATTGGCGGCGCGATTTGAGCGGGATCTGAAGAGCTGGCCGAGGGACTCGCCTCATGCATTACTCTTCGAATCCACCTTCAAAGATATCTGCACCCATCAAGGTTTGAAGGATGACGGGGCAGCCCTCTTCTAGCATGTCGAGGACTTTGTCGAACCCTTCTTCTTCGCCGTAATACGGGTCGGGAACGTCCGTTGGCCAATTGTCATCGAGGTAGTCGCTAAACATCCGGATGTGGCTCTGCATACCGCCCGCCATCTGCACCAGGATCGCGTGATTTTCAGCATCCATCGCCAGCACCAAATCGAATCGATCGGTCTCCAGATCCGATGCGACGACTTTGCGAGCCTTGCTGGTCAGCTCGTAGCCCCGGGCTTCGGCAGCTTGAATCATGCGCTGGTCGGCCGACTCTCCGACGTGATAGCCGTGAGTGCCGGCTGAATCGACGTCGACATCGACTCCGAATTCCTCGGCAAACCGTTGCATCACCGCCTCTCCGGCTGGCGAGCGGCAGATATTCCCCATACAGACAAATAAAACGCGTTTGGTCACTTCCTCATTCCTCCCGGCGATAATGTAGACCAGTCGGTTCTACCTGATCAGCCCGATTCCTGACGGGAGCCGGAAAGGCCGGATTTGCGGCGAGGGCGAAACGACACAAACAACGCTCTCTCCATGGCAAATCGCGGTATTTCCGCTGTCGCCGGGGCATCCGACCGGCGTGCATCCACCCATTTGGTAGCATTGAAACACCCTCTTTATTGGAAAATCTGCTTGCACTAGGGACCATCAAGGGGTAGCATTTCGCCTTCCCGGGAACGGCGAACCCCTCTCCGCCTTCCCGGCTCTCATCTTTTGACGAATGGAGTTCAACAGATGTCAGTACATTTCACTCAGTGTTGCCCGACGTGCGGTCGTCGGATTCGGATTCGCGCCAGCCTGCTAGGCAGAACGGTCGCCTGCCAGCATTGCCGATGCGAATTTGAGGCTCAAATGGAATCCGACCGTGGGATCGCCCACGGCCCAGTGACATCGGACGAAACCGATCCACTGATGGCTCGCGTGGAAGCCCTGCTCGCCCAGTCCGCCAGCGATTCGTCCATCCGCTAGCAGTTTGCTCGTACAAAGTGGTCAGGGAGAGGCTCGCCGCAAGGGCTAGGCGGGCTCTTCCATCGCAGGAGCGATCAACTGCTGTGGGATCCCGCTGACCGGAGTGTCGCCCCATTTGGCCGCCAGCATGACGCTGTTGATTCCCGAACCGATTCCCAGCATTGCCGCATTTTGGCCGGCCACGAGTTCTTTTCTGGCCGCAGCCGCGGCGAGAGTGAGTGGCAGAGCGACGGATCCCGTGTTTCCGAGTTGCGGAAGGGTGACCGAGTCCGATTCGACCGGCAGACGCATCGATTCGAGCATTGCGATCCGATGACGCGTTCCTACTTGGTGACAAACCGTCCGATCGATTTGGTCTCTTCCCCATCCGCTTTCACGCAACAGATTTTCAAACGCTTCGGTCCCCGTCGCGATCCCCTCGGCCATCAGTTTCTCCGAGTCGGTATCCATCAGAGGCTGCATGTCGGCACCTGCGGCATCGTCATCGCTGACGCAAAGATCATGGAATTGCGTACGAGCGTTAGCGATCGCTGCTTCGATGGATGTACCGGACGAGGAGATTCGGCGATGAGTCAGCAACCAAGCACAACTGCCCGAACCGATCGTGAGCGAGGCGAAAGCCGGTTTGACGCTCTTACGCGTCAACGATTCATCGCGGTTGAGCGCGGCAATCGTCTGTTCGAGAAGCGGCCGGCTGTTTTCGGTTCCCACAACGACGCCAGCATCGATAGCGCCCGATTCGATCATCATTGCGATCTGAACGGCACCATTGATCAGCCCCAAGCAGGCGTTGGAGACATCATAGACCCAACAACCGGCCGGCAATGACATACCGTGATGAACTTTTGACGCGGTAGCAGGCTCGAGAAAATCCCGACAAACGCTGGCATGAATCAGGCAACCAATTTTTTTCCGATCGATCGATGCGGCTTCGATCGCCCTTTTTCCGCTTTCAATACTGGGACCGCTTGGGGCCGTTCCGGATGGCCAAACGCGACGAGCCGCGATCCCGCTCATCAACTCGAGCCGACCTTCGGGCAGTTTCAGCCTTCGATAAAGCGGCTCGAGTCGTTGTTCAATTTGGTCGCTGGTCCAAATCTCGTCGGGCAAGACGGCCCCGATGGATTCCAGGCAAACGTTTTGAAACCGCAATGATCGACTCTAAGTAGTGATGGTTGCTGACCTTACTCGCATTTATAGCGAACGGTCGCGATCACCAGAAGCGGTCCGCCGAAGCAGCTTTGCTAGCACGACACAGAGATGCTAGCACTGTGGGTAGTGATAGCAATCGGACTCTTGGCGAATATGTAGAAACTGTTTGGATCAGATGGATTAGGTGGATATGGTTTCGCTCCGACATGGCCAGCGCATCGTCGCGTTGGCTCATCCCACGACGTTTCTTACATCTCAAGGACCATGTTTGCGAGCACGAACCGCTGGTCCCACGTTCCGACCATCCTCTCTACGCTGAGAATCCTCTCTACGTTGAGAAACGTCTCTACGAACGTGCTGTACCCATTCGTGTCGTGAAATGGAATTTCTGTCGACGGTGTGACAGCGATCGAGAAACTGACTGGATGAGTGCTGAAGAGCATGCACTTGTTTTCATTCGCGAATTCGAAGAGGACCTTTCGGATGTCGAATAAACCACTGATCGGGATGAATGCTGACTATCGGGCCGCTGCACGCAACATGCCCGCTTACAGCTACATCGCGGCCGGCTATTTCCAATCGATTTATGCGGCCGGCGGGATCCCGGTAGTGATTCCTCCCATGGATGACCCAGCGTCGATCGCTCAAGTCCTCGACCAACTCAACGGATTTGTCATGATCGGTGGCGCCGATCTGGACCCACGAAACGATGGCTTCATGCTGCACCCCAGTGTCCGCCCTCTGGATCCGGTCCGCGAAACGTCCGATCGTCTGTTGATGAACGATATTGCCGAGCGTCGCCTGCCACTGCTCGCCATCGGAACGGGCATGCAGTTGTTGAATGTCCAGCAAGGCGGCAACTTGTTCCTGCATATCAAAGAAGATCTGCCGGATGCAGTTCCCCACCACGATGCTCAAGATCCAAACCACCGACACACACTCGATGTCGTCAGCGATTCGCTGATCGGTCGCGTTTACGGCGACGGCGAGATTCGGGTGAGCAGTCGCCATCACATGGCACTGGATGAAGTGGCACCGGGTTTCCGTGTCACAGCAAAATGCCCCGACGGTGTGATCGAGGCAATCGAGAGCGAAATGATGGACTGGTTTGCCGTCGGAACACAATTCCATCCTGAATGCGGTGCCGCGTCGGCCTTGGACATTCGAATCTTCGAAGAGTTCATTGAAGGCGTGCAACATCGCATCGAACAAGACCTGCGTTTGGTCGCTTAACGAAATCTGTGATTCATCGCCCCCGATTCGCCTAGGCTCCCGCTAGGGCGACCAAAACAGGAATCCACATTGAGAAATCTGCCCGCTGAGGAGGGTCGATTCACAGGGATGTGACGCTAACCAAATCGTTGTTTCGCTTCGGTGATCGCATCACATATCTGCGGACGGATCCCGCATAGCCATCGGCAAGATGCCAACGGCGTGTGACGCGATCGATGACCCGAAGCAACCGGCTACGGATGGCCGTGATCCCACGCAGGAGCAAAGGATCAAAACACGAATTGGCGAGTGCCAAAGTCAGGAAGGACTTTGAGGCCGGACGCGCGACGAGTCGAAGCGCGTCCGGCTTTTTTTATGCGCCAATAACACAACCGCGAAAAGGGGACCGAAAAGGGGACGACCGAAAAGGGGACAGGCACGGTTCTGACTCAGAGACGTCTTCTCTTTCTCTGCGCAGAACTTCGCGTCTCCGCGAGCTCTGCGTTTAACCCCCAAACGCTAAAAGGCCCTCCAGTCAAATGAAATCAATTCTGGTAGAACGAAGGAATGAGTTGGGAACTTTCAGAATTTGGTCGGCAACTTGCCTCCGGTAGTGGCATTGGTGAGTTGATGGATGACCTCGGTCATGCTCTCGCGGTGGGTGGTGATCGCATCATGATGATGGGTGGCGGTCAGCCTTCGCACATTCCTCAGATGGACGCGCTCTGGCGGCATCGAATGGGCGAGATCATCGATTCACCGGGTACGCTCGAACAAATGCTCGGGCACTACGAGCCTCCTGGCGGCAACCTCGATTTTCGCTCGGCAATCGCAGGCTTGTTTCAACGCGAATTTGGCTGGCCACTTGGCCCCGAGAACGTGGCCGTTACCATCGGTGGTCAAACGGCGTTCTTTTTTCTGTTCAATGCGCTGGCGGGTCGATTCATTGATGGACAGAGCAAACGTGTATTGCTGCCATTAGTGCCGGAGTACATCGGCTACGCGAACCAATCGGTTGGGGCCGAGATGTTCTCGGCGGTGAAGCCCAAGATCGAAATGACGGGTGATCACGAATTCAAATACCACGTCGACTTTGACCGCCTCAAGGTCCAGGACGACGTGGCGGCGATCTGTGTCTCACGGCCAACCAATCCGACCGGTAACGTCCTGACGGATGAAGAGATCCGTCATTTGGCAGAGCTTGCCAAGCAGCATGATGTTCCGCTGATCATCGACAACGCGTACGGCGCCCCGTTCCCAAACGCCATCTTTACCGATGCGACTCCGTGGTGGGACGATAACACCATCTTGACGCTCAGTCTTTCCAAGATCGGTCTACCGGGAACGCGAACCGGGATTGTCATCGCCCGCGAAGACGTGACTCGGGCGCTGGCGTCGATGACTTCGATCGTTGGACTCGCCAACACCAACGTCGGCCAGGCGTTGGTCCGTCCTTCGGTTGAAAGCGGTGAGATCTTGCGGATGAGCAACGAAGTCGTGCAGCCGTTTTACCGCAACAAATCGGACGTCGCCCAGGCGTACGTTCACGAGTTCTTTGACGATTCATTGCCCTATCGGATCCATCGCAGCGAAGGAGCTTTCTTTTTGTGGCTTTGGCTCGAAGACTGCCCCATTACGTCGCTCGAACTCTATGAACGGTTAAAGCAACGCGACGTCTTGGTGGTTCCAGGCAACTACTTCTTTTTTGGTCTGGATGACGAACCTTGGCCACACCGGGACCAATGCCTGCGGATCAGTTTCACGATGGAAGAAAGCGTCGTCGCGCGAGGCTTCAAGATCATTAGTGAAGAAGTTCGCAAGGCTTACGCTTCCTCGTAAGTCAACGACACAAACGATTTCTCTCTCGAGGTGGCCGCCAGCGCACAACGATGCAAAGAACGTCGTGAGACTTGGTGCTCAGTCCAAGACAGCTCAGTCCAAGACAGCTTCACCATCAACCTGAATCTTGAATGGCAACCGACGGGTGCTTCGGTCGATTGCCAAAACCACTTGATGTTTGCCGCGTTTCAATGCCAGCGTTTTCAAGTCCCAGACCGGAGTTGGTTTCCCGTCGACCCAAGCTTCAATGCCCTCGGTCGGTAGCTTCAGTCGTGCCGTACCGTCGCTTGGTAGTTCAAACCGAAATCGAACGAAGGATGTTGGCGGTGTTTCTCGATGTTGTTTGAACGTATCGAGTTCGCTTACCGGAACGCTTCCGTCAACGAGTGTTGTGATCGACCTCCAGTTCATCACGGGATCGTCGCTTGCAGCAGTATCGATGCTGGTGCGATTGAGTCTTCGATTCGCTTCGTTGCTGTAAACCAACGTCTCAAGTCTTCGGGCGATAGGTTCGGTGGAGACGGTAAAATCCGGATCACGACCAAGTGCGACTAAGAAAGTGGTCAAGTCGACCAGCTCTGCCTTGGTGAGTGAATCGAGCAAGCCATCGGGCATCAACGACTTGCCTGGCTTTTCTTGCTCGATGTCATCGACGGACAACTCCATCTCCTTCCCCGTTGCCAGACGCAATCGCACAATTTGTTCGGTTCGACTCATCGCGATGCCGTTCGCAACATCGCCATCGACGGTCAGCACACTCAGTGTCGTGTAACCTTCCTTCAGTGTGGCACTCGGATTGAGCAAAGATTCGAGAATGTAATCGGGCTGTGAGCTGCCACCGATGCTGATGAGATTAGGGCCAACCAATCCACCACCGACGCCGATCGCGTGACATTCAATGCACTGCAGTTTTTCACGTCGATAGATCGCCTGACCACGCTGCGCATCGCCTTCGTCGCGCACCCTTGCAAGGATGTCGCGTTGCAGATCGGGTGTCAGCTTCCAGCTCGCCGTATCCAACTGACCAGCGGTTTGGATTGCTTGTTCCAATTCGGTATTACCACCTGCGACGCGTACGCGGCGCAGAAGCTCGCGGGCGCGATCGGCATCGAGATGACGGTCGCTGAGCGCTGCCGCGAACCGCTCGGGCATCTGCTTGCGATTCACTTGATTGGCGATCAGATTCGTAGCGGCATCCGCGGTGGCCTGGTCATCGAATAACGCGACGATGAGAGGTACGGCTGCCACTGGGCGGCGTGTTGCGATTGCGACGGTCGCCGAGATACGCGTCTCTGGATCCTGATTCGTCGCCAGTTTTGTTAGCGCAGAATGGGCCGATTCAGAATCGAAGGCTCCCAACGCCTGGATCACTTGTTGCCTTGCCGGACCGCTGGATTGATCAACGGCTCGAAGCAACGCCGGTTCCAATTCGGTCACTTGCCATGCACCAGTGATCGCTGCAATTCTCGCAATCGACTCAGACTGCTTTAGCCAACGCGGTGCCTGCTCCGCCAGCGCGGAAGCAACCTCATGTGGAACCGTTCCATCTCTTTTTGTCCGATCCAAAATCGGCTGCAACTGCTCCAATTGAATCGATTCATTGATGATCAAAGCTCGCACGACACGGCCAAGCTGAACTCCGTCGCCGGCCAGCGACACCGCTTTAACCAATGATTTCGAATAACCGTTGGCCTCAATCCACGCTGTTGCTGAGGCAGCGGATTCCACTGTACCGATGGACGAAACAGCACGGGCCAAGTCGTCAGGTCGATCCTTCCAGTCGTATGAGGCCAGCAAGGAACCTCCTTCGAAGGAACGGTCGAGACGACGGATTGACTGCCAAATGGCGAAGTCAAGATTGGCATCAACATTCATCTGCGACGCTGTGAGCACATTCAACAGAGCGGCCGGGTGTTCGTTCGCATCCAATTGTCCAGCACAGATAACGGATTCCAACCGAACGCGCGGATCCTCGTGGGTCGCTTGGTCGACAACATACTGCTCAAGTTCACGTCGTTGATTTGAATCGAGCTGCTCGCGACGACGCCATCGGCTGCGAAGGTAGGTGCGGTGCGCTTGCGGTTCAACGTTTGCCAATGAGATCCCATCTGCAACGCCGACCTCTCTTTCCCCAACGGCTTCTTTCAACCACGATCGTTCCAACGCGCGTGTCGTTGGTTGAACACTCGTCCAATTGTCGACAACCTCCATCGTCGCTTCGGGTGATTCAGCAAGGTGTTCCCAAAGAGACTGTCGCGCAAACTGGCGGACGGCCAATGCAGGATCGTTCAGTAGTTCGAGGAGTTGTTTGGGCTTGAGTTTGTCAAAGTCTGGCCAAAAATCCAAAGGGCGATCTTTGAAGGAGACTCGCCAAATCCGTCCATGCTCGCGATCACGTCGCTCATCACGAAAGTCGACTTCGCCATGTTGAATGATGGGGTTGTACCAATCGGCAATGTAAATCGCTCCATCTGGACCCATGCGAACATCGATCGGGCGAAACGCAACATGCTGCGTCGTGATCAGTTCCGGTTGCTGCCGGGAAAAATAACTACTTCGATTCTGCTTCACCGTGAATCGACATACGCGATGACTTCGAAAGTCGTTGGTGACCAAATCACCATGCCATGATTCCGGGATATGCGTGCCCGACAAAACCTCCAATCCGCAATGCTTTGGACTTCCTGGATTCAGTCCTTTGATAAAGCGTTTGGCTCCGGGCGATGTCACAAATACCGAATCGGGAAAAACGTAATTGATGCCTTCGAAATAGGCACCATCCGTGGCGAACGATTCACCGACGGCGTCAAACACATGGCCCCAAGGATTCACGAATCCCTTGCAAACGATCTCCAGTTTGCCGGTCGTTGGTTGGTATCGCCAAATACCGCCACCGTCCAAGTGCTTGGTACCGTAAGGCGTTTGAATGTGACTATGGATGTAGATTGATTGATTGAAGTACAGGCCGCCATCCGGGCCAAAGCGAAGTGTGTGGACCAGGTGATGGGTGTCTTCCGTCCCAAAGCCACTTAACACGATGCGTTTCTTATCGGCCTTCCCATCCCGATCGGTGTCTTCCAGGTACAACAGTCTCGTGCTCTCGGCAACGTATGCCGCGTGGGGGCCATCGGGCATCACACCGGTAGGAATCAACAACCCATCGGCGAAAACCGTTCGTTGGTCCGAAACGCCATCGCCGTCGCTATCTCGCAAGACGATGATCTTGTCATTCGCGACTTCGCCCGGTTTGATCTGTGGGTAGACTTCGCTGCTGGCGATCCAAAGTGCACCACTGGAATCGAAGTTGATCTGAATGGGTTTGACAAAATCTGGATCGGCAGCGAACAGATTCACTTCTGCCAATTCGTGAATATTCATCGCTGCCAGTTCGGCGACGGGATCCGGATCGGGGATTTCGGTCAGATCTCGCTGAGCATGAGTCTGTGCCGCCAAAAGCAGAAGGTTTGCGACGAAGCTGCTGAGCATGAGGAATGTTCCTCGAGGTAACAGCGGCACTTTGATCGCCTTTAGAAAGCACATCTGGAGAGGGGTCATTAAGGTGGGATGAGACGTTTCGTTGCTGCAAAACGCGGCCTGCCGGGTCACTTCAAGATTTGACCGCGACAGCCAGTGCGTCTACTCTTAAAGTAGGAATCTTCGGCACTCGTCGATTTTGCGGCACTCGCCAGGGCATCTAGTCTACCTGGCGACAATCAAGAAGGTGAATTGGATGCGAGCAGTGGCGGCAACCCGAAGCGATGAATCGCGAAAGCGTTTGAATCGTTGCATGATGTGGATTGTTTACTTTCTTGCCGTTGCAGTGGCAGGCACCGTTTGCGCCCAAGACGACGAAAAGCTAAAACCGCGGCTCGTTTCGTTGAAAACCAAAGACGGAATCGAACTGCGTGCGTTTTATTTCCCGTCCGATCAAGGGAAAGACGCTATCACCGTGTTGCTGGTGCATGAGTGGCAAGGTCAAGCGAGCCCTTACAAGAAACTCGTTTTGGCTTTACGTGATGCCGGCTGTGCCGTCTTGGTTCCTGACTACCGCGGGCACGGTGGAAGTCGGGATTACGTGAACGCTCGGGGGCAAAAGGATCAATTCAACATCGCCCAAATGAACAAACGAGATGTGGAGAGCATCATCGCGTTCGACCTGGAAAAGGCGAAGTCGTTTTTGAAGGAAGAAAACAATGAAGAGCTACTGAACCTCAACGCTCTCGTCGTCATCGGTGTTCGCGAAGGTTGCGTGATGGCGTCACATTGGGCGCAGCGTGACTGGAGCTTTCCGAGCGTTGGCAGCATGAAGCAGGGGCAAGACGTTAAAGCGCTCATCTTTATCAGCCCAGAAAAGCAGATCAAAGGAATCGGCATCGACACGGCCATCAATCAACCCACGATGTACAGTCTGCCGGTCATGATCGTGGCGGGTGCGAGCAGCCCCGAAGCAAGCGAAGCAAGACGACTTGGCAAGCGGATCGAAGGGAAGAAACGACGCATCGGTCAGGGCCAAGCATCGGGATTTGAGCTGAGACTTGTGCCAACGAATCTTGGCGGACCGTCCTTGGTCAGCGAAGTTTCAACCGTCATCCCCAGCATTGTTAACTTCATCAAGAACAATGTTGAAATCACTGACGATAAGAATCCCTGGATCGAGCGCGACTGAGCCAGTCTCAGCTTTCGATCTTTTCGCCAATGCGTTCTTGAAAACGATCGAAGAGGTAATGACTATCGTGCGGACCCGAAGCGGCTTCGGGATGGTACTGAACGCCAAATGCGTCTTCTTCGAGGTGACGCACACCCGCGATCGTATCGTCGTTCAAGTTGCGATGCGTCACTTCCAAACAATCGGGCAGGGACGATTCTTCCACCGCAAAGCCGTGATTCTGAGTGGTGATCTCCACCTTGCCATTGGAAAGATTGAGCACGGGTTGATTGACGCCTCGATGACCAAACTTCAACTTGAATGTTTTGGCACCGCAGGCAAGCGAAAGCAGTTGATGGCCTAAACAAATTCCAAAGATGGGAGTCTTACCCATCAGATCGCGAATTGTCTGCTGGGCATACTCAAGGGGCTCGGGATCTCCGGGACCATTGCTTAAAAACACGCCGTCCGGCTCCAACCTCAAGATATCGTCCGCCTTCGAATCGCCGGGAACGATGGTCACGCGGTTGCCTCGCGACGCGAAGTGACGCGGAATGTTCCACTTCATGCCAAAGTCAATGCAGACGACGTGTCGAGCGGAAGACTCCTGCGCAAAGGAACCGATTTCCGCAGTCGTCCAATCGTCCAATCGTTTGTCCCAACTGACCGTCTCTCGCGACATCACCTCACGTACGAGATCGCGACCGATCAAACCAGGCGCTGCTTTCGCTTTGGCGATGAGTGACTGGTCGTCGAGATCGACTGCGGACAAGACGCCACGCATGGCTCCTTGCGTACGAATCCGTCGGACCAGAGCACGCGTATCGATCCCAGCCAACGCCGGAAGATTGTGTTCTTTCAGATAATCGCCGAGCTTTCCCTCTGCTCGATAGTTGCTGTAGATGCGGCTTTCTTCGCGAACGATGAAACCCGCCAACGAAGGAACTTCTTGTTCGATGTCGATGGAGTTGACACCATAGTTGCCAATCTCCGGATAGGTCATCGTGACGATTTGGCCGCGGTAACTGGGATCGGTGAGAATCTCCTGATAGCCCGTCATCGCGGTGTTGAACACGACTTCGCCGGAAACTTCGGCATCCGCTCCAAAGGAGATACCTGTGTAGATCGATCCATCTTCAAGCGCAAGTTTAGCGGACTTCATGACTGCGAGGCTCTGGAGGGGCTTTTGGGCGGGACGTTCGCGACAGCATTAATTTATGCATTCGCAGCAAAATACAACCCCGAATCAACACGATTCGGATGTCGAATCATCCAGAGCTCACCAAGCCGCAGAGTAAACGCCTCGAAATCGCTTACCTGGATCAGGTATCGATCAAATCTTCGGGCGACAGAATCGGGACGCTGTTTTCTTCCTTCTCCTGAATTTCGCGCCACGGTTTGCCATCCCGGTAGCTCTTCAACTCATCTTCGAGCTGCTCTAGTTGCTCGTGTTCGACTTCTTTCGCCAATTTGACCGCCTTGTCGCTCCATTCGATGGCCTTTTCGAAATCCCCGGATTCGGCGTGGGCAGCGGCCAGTGTGCTCAGAATGTGTGGCTCCTTGTACTCGCTTAGCTTTGCGGCTTTCTCACCGAACTCCAACGCTCGCTTTCCGTCGCGAATGTCGTCTTCGGGCGAAGTTGCCAGGACCCAAGACAAGTTGTTGTAGATGCCAGCGACCTCCGCTTTCAGCACGGCGTCTTTGCTTTCCGCATCGACGTCACCGAGGATCTTGATCGCATCTTCATAGTCTTTGATCGCTTTGACATGATCGCCGACGTTCAATCGGGTATCGCCTCGCGAACGTAGAATCGACGCGTTGTTCGGATCTTTGTCGAGCAGATCCGTGTAGATTTCGATGGCTTTTCGATGTCGATTGTCGAGGGCGTACAGCGTGGCTAGCCGCAGCTGACGAAACAGATCGTCGGGGGCACGTTCGACCAATTGAACAGCGTCATTGATCGCATCAGCCAGGCGGTTCTCCATCAAGGCGATTCGCGAACGCAAGGCGATCGTTTGATCCAATTCCTCGATCCTCGGTGCGATCCCTTTTGCGGCCCGATAATCCTCTTTGGCTGTCTTGATATCCTCCCGATCGAGCGCCAATTCGGCTCGTTGCAGCAACGTAATGGGATCCTTCGGAGCCATTGCGTACGCCTTGTTCAAATCCGACATTGCGTCTTCAAACTTTTGCTCGGACCGATAGAGGATCGCACGCATGCGATACATCCCTTCACTCGGAGCCGCGGCCAACAGTTTGGTGATCAGATCGATCGCCTCGGTGACCCGCTCGAGCTCGATAAGTTTTTGAATCGCTGGTCCTGCTACGCCGGGATTTGTCGGATCTTTCAGCAAGACAGCTTCGAGATCGGCGATCGCTCCTTCGACATCGTTGGCTTGCAACCGGATGAAAGCTCTCGCCTGCAAGGCTTCCAAGTTTCCTTCATCCAATCGCACCGCTTCATTCAGGTCAGCAAGCTTCGCTTCGTCATCGTCCAGCGTGAGAGACCGAAGCACCAACGCGGCACTCTGTTCGACGGGATCATCATCCAACAGGGCAATCGCGCTAGAAGTTGCTTCAGTAATCGCTTCCTTGTTTCCGCCTGGCAGCAGGTTCAATCGGGCGATCAACAGATAGGCTTCAACGAGTTTCGGGTCGTTTTTGACGGCTTCTTCGAGGCTTCGAAGTGCTTCATCTCGCAACTGGAACTGCATCCGTCCACGAACCCGCATCATGTTTGCGGCGAGCGTCTGGCTCCGTTGCAACAGCACGGACCCGAGCATTTTCTTCGCGAAAGACGCGTTCTCGTCGTCCAGGCCCTTAGCGAGTGCTGACTCCAGCAACGCGGCGACCGCCTCTAGTTCTTGCCCGGATTCGGCGTCGATTCGCTGAATCACGGCCTCGTCCAGATCACCCTGACCTTTGTTTTTATCTTCTTTCTTTTCGTCTTCTTTCTTCTCGTCGGCGTTCTTCTCATCATCCGGTTTTGCGACCGAATTCGCGTCTGTCTCTTGAGCCAACAAGGGCTGTGAGATGAGAAGAGTGGCAAAACAAACGAGGAAGCAACGCAGCAGATTGCCGGGGAGCGTAGACATAGCGAGACTCGTGTCACGAGGGATGGATGCACGTATTATGACCATTTGTCCAGAAATCGCGTAGACCACCTGCGGGGAACCGATCGCGGCCGATTTCCCACCGCTGAATTCGTCGCTCGATGGCGTCTCGAAGATCGTTCCAGATAATTCGCAGGCATCGCCAAGCACGCGGATTCTGCTTGCTGACACGAGTGGAACCAAGCTGGCCCCCCATGCGTCTCAAGGGGAGCAACCGACTAAACTGACCGCTATGAAACGAACTCGTCGTCATCGACGTTCTCGATCGACCGCTCGCGCGCGTCGCCGTTTGCGGCTGGAATCGCTCGAATCACGACGAGTTTTGGCATCACTAGTCGTCACGACGGTCGCGGATGACATCGACGCAAATGACGGGCTTCTGAGCCTGCGAGAAGCAATCAATCAGGCCAATCTCGAGCCTGGCCTGGACACGATTTCATTCGATTCCTCGGTATTTTCAAGGCCGACCACCATCGATCTGGCGCTCGGCCAATTGCAGGTCACCGACACGGTCGAGATCGTCGGCCCCGGCAAAGGGCAGTTGACGATCGACGCCTCCGGAGAGTCACGAATCCTCGAGGTCTTCGCTTACGACAGTGACGTCACGTTGCGAGGCATGACGCTAACGGGAGGTCGAACGACTTCAGACGATGTGAATTTCAGTCAGAGCGGCGGCGGAATTCGTTTTGCATCCGCAGGAACCTTAACGCTCGATCGCGTCGACCTGATCGGGAATCAAACGGAGGGAATCGAAGCCCGCGGCGGCGCGATCTTCGCCGAGCCCGGCAACGTGTCCATCATGAACAGCTCCATCGTCGAAAACGAAACTGCGGGAGAAGATAGTCCCGGAGGAGCAGTTTTTCTCGGTTCAGGCAGTTTGGACATCGCGGACAGCATCGTCTCCGGGAATAAGACAACGGGCATTGGCTCACGCGGTGGCGGCATCTATTCATCTGGTGCGACGATCTCCATTTCTCGATCGCTCGTCGCGGACAATGCAACCGAACAAGCTCAAGCCGACGGTGGAGCCATCTGGACTTCGGCCGATCTATCAATTGCGCAGTCGCACTTGGTCGGAAACCACACCGCGGGAACCGACTCAGACGGAGGAGCCATTTTTTCGTTCGGAAGTGTCAGCGTTTCGGATAGCGATCTTTCCAACAACCGAACGGACGGAATCGGTGCGTCCGGTGGAGCGTTAGCGGTAGATTCTGAAGCTCTGACCATCCAACGCAGTTCAATCACGGGCAACCAGACAGCTTCGCAATTCAGTTACGGAGGGGGTGTCTTTGCGATCCGCTCTGACATCGAAATTCAGAATTCCACCGTCTCGCACAATGTCGGGCTTGGTAACAGTTCTGATGGTGGCGGCTTAGCGATCTTCTTCAGTTCAACGGTGATCCGCGGAACAACGGTTACCGCCAATGAAACGGTCGGAACCGGCGGAGGGATCTTGATGGTGGACAACACCAATCGCAGATTCCAAGTTGAAAACTCGATCATCGCCGGTAATACGGACGACGGCACGGCGCCTGATTTTTTGCCGCCCGCCAATCCCGGTTCGCTCACCGTTCTCTCTTCGTTGATTGGCGACAATACGGGCACGAATTTAAACGGCTCTTCGACGCCTGATTTTCAAGGCAATCTGGTGGGTGACCCGGCGGGTAGTGGATTAATTGACCCGCGTTTGGAACCGTTGATGCAAACCGGCGTGACCCGCGTGCATCCGCTGATGGCTAGCAGCCCAGCAATCAATCGAGGTGACAACAGTTTGACGTTGGGACAACTCACCGATCAGCGCGGTGGTCCCTTCGTTCGTTTCTTTGGTGGAACGATCGACATGGGTGCGTTTGAGTCGCAAGTGCTTTCGGCTTCGCGCTTTGATGTCGATACGTTGGAGGACGAGCTCGATTTTGCGAACTCGTTGACCAGCCTGCGTGAAGCGATCGTCGCCGCGAACGGACGTGCGGGACACGATTCCATCACGTTCGATGACGAACTCTTCGACAACGTGGCACAGATCGACCTGAACAACCCATTGACGATTACCGATTCACTTTCGATCGAGGTTGATCAAGGCGAAACGGTTACGCTTGTTGGCGACGGACTGCAACGGATCTTCGATATCACCGAGCAGGCGGGCGACGTTGACCTCCATCAGCTCATCCTGCGTGGCGGACGCTCGACGGGGCCTGAAGGTGGTGGCGCAGGGATTCGTTTCGCTTCATCCGGCGTCTTGGCCCTGACAGATATCGAAATTAGCGGACACCAGACGTTTGGCCGCTTTGCACCTGGTGCCGCGGTCTACGCGGCAATCGGCACCGTGCAACTGGTCCGTGCGACAGTGACCAACAATCAAACCTTTGGCGACGATTCCGGCGGCGGTGGTATTCACGCGAACGCGTTGGTCGCTGAAAACAGCACGATTTCACACAATGAAACATCGGGGGATCGTTCACATGGTGGTGGTGTAGAAGTCGTGGGATCGACCGGCGCGTCTCTACAGATAGCTCGCAGCACTGTCGCTCAGAATCGCGTTACCGGCGCAACGTCCAACGGCGGCGGAATCGCCATTCAATCAGGCGAATCTTCGATCACGCTAACGACAATCTCAACCAATGCCTCCAACTCCGATGGTGCGGGTGTCTACTGGGCGAACGACGGCGTATCAAGTGATCACCAAGTCTTGGCGACCACCATCGCCAACAACACCGCCGTTGGAAGCGGCGGCGGGATCTTTCTGCAGAGTGATGCAGGTGATCGTGTCGAAGTCTCCAGCAGCTTGATCGCGCAGAACCTGGCCGATACATCGAATCCAGATCTCGACTTGTCACAAGCGATCGGAACGTTAACGATCACTGGAAGTCTAGTAGGAGATAATGCGGGGACGGATTTAACTGAATCGCCCACAGGTGACACCAACGGCAACCTCATCGGATCGTCATCGGGTGGCGGCGTCATCGATCCTCGATTGACACCGCTATCACGACGCGGTGGACGAACCGAATCACACGGACTGTTGAGTGACAGCCCTGCCATCGATGCGGGAGATACGGCTTCAGTCGCATCGTTGACGACAGATCAACGCGGCCAGCCGTTTGTCCGGGTGTTTGGATCAGACGCGGATATTGGAGCGATTGAAACGCAAACACTCGATCCGCAATTCTTGATCGTGTCGACGACGCAAGATGAATTCGATTTCGATTACTCCGAAATCAGTCTACGCGAAGCCATTGAGTTGTCCGTTGCGAGCTTGGGTGTCGATACGATTCAATTCGACGAGGATGTTTTTGATGAGCCGCAAGTGATCACGCTACTGCTCGGTCCGATCGTCTTGAGCGAGGATGTCTTCATCGAAGGACCGGGAGATGAGCTGCTGACGATTGATGCCGACTCCAACCATCGCGTCGTCGACATCCCGGGATCCGATCCCATGGTTTCTACGATTAACGTCGCGATCGCGGGCGTCACGCTGACGAACGGAGTTGCGAATACTGGATCGGGTGGTGGGATTAGATTCGAGTCCGATGGCCAATTGCTTTTGCAAGATGTTTCGCTGATTGAGAACGAGACACTCGATGACGACGCAGGCGGAGGTGGATTGTCCGTCGATGGTGGCTCTCTACGTATCATTGACAGCCTTATCCATCAGAACCGTACGTTGGGTGACCGCTCCGGTGGCGGAGGTATCCTGATCAATGATGGGCAAGCCGAGATCATTGCGACGATGATCTCCGAGAACCAGACCACCCGTGACTCGTCAGAGGGCGGTGGCTTATTTGCCATTCAATCCGATGTTTCGTTCGATGAAGTCGATGTGATCGCGAACATCACTCTGGGTAATGATTCTGGCGGCGGAGGATTCTCGGTCGACCGAGGAAACCTGAGCATCGTGGCCAGCCACATCGACCAGAACGAGACGTTCGGAGAATCGGCTGGTGGAGGACTGAAGACGGAGCTATCCGATGTCGACATTTTTAGTAGCTCCATTACACACAACCAAACCAGTCATCCGACAACTAGCGGAGGTGGCGCGGCATTTGTCAATGGAACGCTCGATATCTTCAACAGCACACTGTCTGGTAATGTGGTCGATGGCGAGAATGGTTCCGGCGGCGGCTTGTTGGCCAGCAGCGTGCTGACACGAATCGTCAACTCAACGATCACGAACAACTCGGCAGAGTTCGTGGGTGGAGGTATTGCGGAGGTCGCCGCTGGCAGCCTAACACTCGATAATTCGATCGTCGCTGGCAATAACGGACCTGATAACTCGCCTGATCTTTTCGTCTCGATTTCGAACCCAGATAACTTTCGTGTTCGATTCAGTCTGATCGGCGATCGCTTGGGAACCGCCCTTCAAGAATCTCAAACGCCCGACGCCGACGGAAACCGAATCGGTTCTTCGACTGGCGGCGGAGTGATCGACCCCGTGCTGGGTCCACTCGCAGATAATGGCGGGGTAACGCCGACTCACCTGCCATTGTCGGGCAGCCTCGCCATCGGCGGTGGAAATGATGACCTTGCGGTTGATGCCAGTGGGCAACCGTTACCGTTCGATGGTCGCGGTGCACCGCTGGAACGTCTGTTCGGGATCGTCGATCAAGGTGCGGTCGAAGTACAACCTCCACGCGAGGCCATTATCGACTGGCCTCGTCCGGCTAACATCTTTGTTGGCACACCGTTGAGCAATATCCAACTCAACGCTTCGACAAACACGCCGGGAACCTTCCTGTACACGCCAGCCGATGGAACCGTCTTGTCGATCGGTGACGATCAGAATCTTTCGGTTCAATTCATTCCGAACAACTTGACCGTCTACGCGACAACGACAAGTAGTGTCGCCATCAGCGTCGTTGATAGAGCGGATCGTGGTGACGCACCGGAAAGTTACGGAACATTCCACCGAGACAATGGTCCTTCGCACGGTTTCGATCCTGAGCTTCACTTGGGCTCATCGATCGATGTCGAAGTGGACGGACTCGCGAGCGTTGATGCAAGCGGTGATGGTGGTGATGACGATGGCGTTTCATTCATCACCACACTCGTAACCGACCCGACTCGACTGACCTTGGCGACGGTACTGGTCAATACATCCAAACGCGGAAAGCTTGACGCATGGATTGATTTCGATGGCAACGGACAGTTTGACCACGCGACAGAACACCTATCCAACGGTGAGAGTATCTCCGTTTCAACCGGTGATAATCGAATCAGCTTTGTCATTCCTGCCGGTGCCGTGAACGGCACAACGTTCGCAAGATTCCGACTCAGTTCCGAGGGCGGGCTGCTTCCCCTCGGTCCTGCGAGTGACGGCGAGGTCGAGGACTACGCCATTACGTTGGTGGACGGAACAACGACACCGGATGTCATGATCGGGCTAACGCTTGGACAATCCACTTTGAAACGAGACGGTGACGAGGTCATCGTTGGCCGTGATAACCGTGACTTTTTCCGCGTCCCATTTTCGTCTGTGGCCAGTTTTGAATTTCAAGGCAACGCGACCAGCAATGTGCTGACAGTCGATGCCACCGCCGGCAATCCAATCCCGGGCGGAGGCGTCAAGATGGATGGTGCATCCGGCGTCAACACCATCCGCTTGGTCGGCCCGGATCTCACACTTGATTTGACCCCATCTGGCAACGCGACGCTGACCAACATCGACGTGATCGACATGACCGATCAAGCTGAGTCGATGGTTCGAATCGATGCCGCCGCGGCTCGTCGAATGGATGGCAACTCGAACGGGAGTGTGTTGGTAGGAATCCCAAGCGATCAACTGCAAATCGTCGATGGCGAACTGTGGCGGATGGAAGAGCCATCAGGCGTTGCCGGTTTCTTTTTCAGCTTTGTTCGTTTGCCTGATACCTTCATCCAAACCGATTTTTCGAGCCCCTGGCAAAACTTGGCACAGGCCAGCGACATCAATAACGATGGCTTTATCTCGGCGGCCGATGCATTGCCGATCATCAACGAACTGGATCGGCGAGCATTCTCGAACCCGGCAACCTCGGAATTGGTCAGTCCGGCAGACGTATCGGCTTGGCCGGACACGTATTACGACCAAGACGGCGACGGCCGATTGACGGCACTTGATGCTCTACGTGTGATCAACGACATTGCGCGATCAAACTTCGGAAGTGGCGAATGGATCGCAGCCAGCTTTGCATGGCCCGACGTTCACACGGACGATGACGACGATCAAGAAGACTCTGACGAAGCATCGAGTCTCTGGTAAAAGAGCACTCATCACATGACGAGTGCTCAAGAGATTCAAGCGATTGGGAACACGGTTTTGATCAAGTGTTCGGATCGCCGCTGCCAAGCTGAGCGAGAACCTGCAACACACCATTTAGATGCGCGAGCCGTGGTCCAAAGCGATCCACGAACTCATTCAACATGTATTCGCCTTCGAGAAGGTGATCTTCACTGTCGGTGATTTCTTCCGTTAGTGAATTCAAAAACTCGGTTTGGACGCG
This sequence comes from Planctomycetota bacterium, assembly GCA_039179795.1. Classification (GTDB taxonomy): domain Bacteria; phylum Planctomycetota; class Planctomycetia; order Pirellulales; family Pirellulaceae; genus Rubripirellula. The sequence continues at coordinate 171,017 of JBCDEM010000009.1, forward strand.
GCTAAGTGTTTCGGCTGCCTGACGGCATGACTTCGCCAAGTCAGGATTTGCGTTTTTCCATTGCTGAAGTTCGTTTGCACGTTGCTTATTCGCAGCAACATTCTGTTGAACCAATTCCTCGAGAAGACGGTTCTGTTGTTGCTGAGTGGCAACCATCTGTCGTAGTAATTCGATCACGATACGATCGCCCGAGGCGGCTTGGTTCGATTCCGATTCCGCAGAAACGTCAATTCGAAACATGGGAGAGATGGGCTCGTTTTCATAGGGCATAGAGAAGTTCCTGCAACCTCGTCAGATCAAATCGTTAAGGGTTCGAGACTGAGTATAACCAAGGAGCATCATCATTGTTGAGCAATCATTCCCGCTCCAGGCTTTTTGTTTCATAGGGTCAAAAAGTTCCGGATAATCGGCAGTTTTTTGCTTGCTTTCCTGCTACAGCTAAATCGCGTTGTAACCGTTAAAGTCGGCACAAGGATTCAGTCGAAACTGGTTGTGCTGCGCCTGCGAATCGAGGACGCAGTGACGATAACAAAGTTTCACAACGATGGCGCATCTTTGTCCTCATTTAGATTGCGTCATCCGATATGAAACTCCTCCCTTGCCCAGTTGACCAAGTGACGGATGCCCGCAGCGAATCCTTTCACCATTACCTATTTCACAGTCGTGGAAGATGACCGCACCGGTTGGACCGGTGGCATGTTGCATCTCGATAGCAGCGGCCGACCGATCGAGTTTCAGTGCACGCTTCCGGTGCGCACGACCCGAACGCATGAGATCCTGTTTGGCTCGACGTTGCGCGACCACTTAATCGGTAGCGTGATCGGACCTCTTTTGATCAAAAAAGCGAAGTCGCCGATCTCGTTATTGTGCAGTGACCAAGTAGAAGCGTTGCAAATGCAATCGGTCATCGGATTCCCGGTCGCGCTCGTGCAAGAAGCAGCTGAGGACGATGAAGGTCCGATCGATGACGAAACATGGAATGGTTCGGCGACCGTCATGCTCGGCCAAGCGCACCTTCGCGTCGCCATTGAACGGGTCGACGCAACACGTGATGTATGCGAATCGATGAGTGATCTGCCCGATCCGCTGGAACCACTCGAGCGGATCCGGGAAGCGATCAAAGAAGCACACTCTCAAATCGCGCGACAACGCCGTCACAGTGCGACGGGTCTGCCGGAAGCAGCTTGAGTCGAAAGATGAAGCAACACGGCTCACTGGACGTCGAAATTGACTGGCAGCACAGTTGGTGTCACGATCAACTTGTTCCGGACGGAACGCTGGAGTTGACGATCGACGATCTGGCTCCTCGCGCGCTCCCAATCCGCATTCCCAAGCTGGAAACCCGTTGCGTCGGTTTTCAGTTTCCGCAGTCTGGCCATTGGACAGCGCCGGCCGCCGTCGACACTCCGAAATCGGCGAAGAAAACCAAGCCTCGGACCAAAACCAATACGCCCGTCCGTCGGCACCGAATCAAGCCGCCGAACGAAGTCGTCAAATTGCAAGACCGTTTGTTTTACTTGCTACAGCCGCCTCTTGATTCACTCGTCGGAAGCGGGCAGATGACGTTTCCGTTTGAGCCATTTCCTTACCAATTAGATGGTATCGCATTTCTCTTTCCGCGTTATGCGGCCATCCTTGCGGATGAAATGGGTTTGGGAAAAACGATGCAAGCGATCAGCACAATTCGCATGCTTGTCTGCAGCGGTGAAGCGCGAAGCATCCTTCTGGTCTGTCCAAAACCGCTAGTCACCAACTGGATTCGCGAGTTTCAAGTTTGGGCACCGGAAATCCCCATCACGACCATCGAAGGTCCCGCAGCGAAACGTGAGTTTCAATGGCGCGCGCGTCAGGTTCCGGTCGTTATCGCAAACTACGAGCTTTTGATGCGCGATCGCGATATCGTCAACGATGCCGACATTCACTTTGATTTGGTCGCGTTAGATGAAGCACAACGCATCAAGAACCGCAACAGCACGACGAGCGAGATCATTCGAGCGATTCCGCGAACGCGCAGCTGGGCGCTGACCGGCACACCGGTAGAAAATTCCCCGGATGACTTGGTCGGTATCTTCGATTTCCTGTCACCCGGTTATCTCAGTTCTGGTATGCCAATGAAGGCAATGGCCTCGGCATCTCGCGACTACATTCTTCGACGCACGAAAGAAATGGTGCTCGATGACATGCCGCCAAAGTTATATCGAGAGGCAGAGCTCGATCTGACGCCCGAACAATGGGCCACGTACCAATCGGCCGAATCGGAAGGTGTGATCCACCTAGAAAAACTGGAAGAAGCTCTCACCATTCAGCACGTATTTGAATTGGTCTTGAGACTCAAGCAGATCTGCAATTTCGATCCGGTCACGGGCAGCAGCGTCAAATTGGAACGGCTGGTTGCGGATATGGAAGAAGTGGCTGCGAGCGGCAAGAAAGCGATCGTGTTTAGCCAGTGGGTCCACAGCATCGACAAGATGAGAGAACCGCTTGCCCGTTTTGGTGCCTTGGAGTACCACGGTCGAGTCCCTCACAAAAAACGTGACTCCGTCATTCAGCAATTCCGCGACGACCCTGACTGTCATGTGATTCTGATGAGCTACGGTGCCGGCAGCGTCGGTCTGAATCTGCAATTCTGCGAATACGTTTTTCTGTTTGATCGTTGGTGGAATCCCGCGATCGAAGATCAAGCGATCAACCGGGCCCATCGCATCGGAGCCAAGGGCGCTGTCACCGTAACACGCATGATGGCAATGAATACGATCGAACAGCGGATCGCATCCGTGCTGGACCAAAAACGAGAGATGTTTGACACGCTATTCGGAGATCGAACGGGTTCGCCGCGCGGCGGCGGACTGTCCCGTGACGAGATCTTTGGACTCTTTGATCTGAGGGCTCCTTGCGGAAAGAAAGTCGCATAGAGTCCAGAAGCTACCGAACCGCGAAATACGCGAAACAAGAACTGGAACCACGAAATACGCGAAACCCGAAATGGTTCTTTCCGTTTTTTGTTTTTCACTGTTCCTTTTCATCTGTTCCTTTTCATCTCTTCTTTTTTCGCATGTTTCGCGTTTTTCGCGGTTGGTGATAGACTGCCGTCAAAACGTATCCCTGCTGAGGAAGATCCATGCGAATACTCGCCCTCGTTCTCGTTGGTTGTCTCGCGTTTGCCCGTATGGCTGCGGCGCAGGACGCCGAACTTAAGTACGACCTCCAAGAGAAAATCGTCTATCACACCGTCGAAGATCGCGAGTTGTTACTCGATGCGTTCGTTCCCAAGAATGGCGCAAAACATCCGGCTGTATTGGTCGTGCACGGAGGTGCTTGGAGATCTGGAAACCGCTATCAGTTGCGTGGGTACGCGACGGCTTTGGCCGAAATGGGCTTTGTCTGTTTTGCGATCGATTACCGCTTGGCACCGAAACACAAATTCCCTGCCCAGATCGATGACTGCCGTGCAGCGGTGAAGTGGATTCGACAGAACGGCGACAAGTACAAAGCCGACGTTTCGAAACTTGGAGCAATCGGTTACTCGGCGGGCGGTCATTTGGTGTCGTTACTTGCAACCACGGGTGAACCGCCAACCGAAGAGAACGGAAACGTCGATACGCGTATCCAGTGTTGCGTCGCCGGCGGAGCGCCAACCGATTTTCGATGGTTCCCTGATCAAGGCAAATGGGCGGAATATTGGATGGGCGGTGATTTAAAAACCGTGCCAGAACGATTCCAACAAGCCTCTTCCGCGGCGTTCGTCGATGCGAACGATGCACCTGTATTCTTCTTCAATGGAACCAAAGATGAATTGGTTCCACTCACGTGGAGCCAATCGTGCCATAACGCTCTCAAAGCAGCAGGCGTTCGAACGGAATTCTTTACCATCCAAGACGCTAGTCACATGCGGGCTGCAGCCGATCCCGAGGCCTTGAAAAAGGCGTACGAGTTCCTGCAAAGTGAATTGATGAGTGAATCGACACCTGCGAGTGAATCGGAAGAAGATTCGACCAAGCAAGATAAAGCGGATCCGAAATCGGGCGATGACCTTCAGCAATAGAGATACCGGCCCGTCGGGAAACGGCAGATGGCTGGAGCATGAGTCGGTTTGCCGTCAGCGATCGTTATGAATGTGGGTCGGTGTTCTCCAGCGATTCGCGATTCGCGATCGAGGGCACGACGAATCCGTTCATAGCTGAGAGGCGAATCCGTTCTTAATTGAGAGGGAAAACCGTTCCCAATTAAGAGGCATCGATCGGTAATCAGAGCGCCCTTCCGCGATCACAATGTGTACCCACCGCGCAGGAATCTCGGCTGCTACGTTTCGATACGCTTCGGGATTGGTCGGGTTGGGACTCTCCACCTACACTATGGGCTCGCAGGTCGTTTTGTGTATTTGGTCCGAGCCCTGGAGCCGAATCGTTGAGTAGGTTGCGTTTTACCACCGCGTATTTTTTGCTAATCGTCTTCATCGCGTTCAATTTGCCAGCGACCAGCCCAAACGGGATCGCAATGGCGAATGAGTCGTCGATTCGCCAAGGTCCACACCAAGTGGCTGCCGCTGCATTGGGGGTCGGGCGACAGGTTCCCGATTTTGAATTCACCGACATCGATGGCAACAAGGGAACTCTTGCCGATCTCTGCCGCGACAACACAGTTGTGATCGCAATGACGGGGACCGGGTGTCCGTTGTGCAAGAAGTATTCACCGGTCTTAGCCGAACTAGAAGAACTCTATCGCAACAGCGTTTCGTTTGTCTTCGTGAACCCAAACGAATCCGAAGCCGTCACCCGGCTTCAGCAAGAGGTCAGTGAAAAGGGTTTCGTTGGCCCCTACATCCGTGATGATAAGGAAGCGATTACTCAACTGCTCGATGCAAAAACCACAACGGAAGTGTTCGTGATCGACCGCGCTCGAACGCTGGTCTATCGGGGCGCCGTGGATGATCAACACGGAATTGGATACTCGATTGAAACACCACGTCGCAAGTACTTGGTTGACGCCCTCGACGCGGTTGCCGTGGGCGAGCTACCTGAGGTTTCCGCCACGTGGTCGCCAGGATGCGAGTTGTTTTATCGAAACGATGCTCCAGAGAAACCTGCCTTTGAAGTCACATACCACAATCGTGTTTCACGAATCATTCAACGCAATTGCTTGGAGTGTCATCGGGATGGTGGTGTCGCCCCAATGCCGCTGACCAACTATGAAGAAGTTCGTGATTACGCTGGGATGATCGCTAACGTTGTCAAACGCGAAGTGATGCCCCCTTGGTTCGCATCCGAGTCGTTTCGAACGGACAGTACGAAAGAAACGGATCTCGAAGATGAGTCGTTGCACCCGAAGCTATTCGCGAACGATCGATCGCTCGCCGACTCGGAACGGGAAGACCTGATCAGCTGGGTAAAGAATCGCGCACCGGAAGGTGACCCAACCGATGCACCGCTGCCGAGGAAGTTTGTCGAAGGCTGGTTGATTGGTCAGCCTGACGACGTATTCGCTTTCGAACAACCGATCCCGATCAAAGCAACCGGAGTGCTTGACTACAAGTACATTACGGTTGAAACCAATGTCACAGAAGACAAGTGGGTTCAAGAGATCGAAGTCGTACCCGGTGATCGCAGTGTTGTTCACCATGTACTCGTGTTTGTGCTGCCTCCCAAGAACCGAGGCCGGCGCAATGGCATCGACTACTGGGGGATCTATGTCCCAGGCAATAGCACGCAACGGTACCCCGCTGGCTTTGCGAGGAAGTTACCGAAGGGATCGCGAATCAGATTCCAGATGCACTACACGACAAACGGCACGGCGACAGAAGATCGAACCAAAGTCGGCGTAATCTATGCAGACGAGCCACCCAAGTATGAAGTAAAAACGGCCAGCTTGGTGAACACCGAATTCAGGATTCCTGCAAACTCTCCCGACAAAATGATCTCCGCATCGCTGCCATTGCAGAGGGACATCCTGGTGCTCGGATATTTGCCGCACCATCACCTTCGAGGCGTCAAATGCGAGTATCGATTGACTCCACCCGATGGCGGTTCGGACACGCTGCTCTCGATCCCCCGCTATGACTTTAACTGGCAGTTGTTTTACCAATACATCGAACCGAGACGGATCGCGAAAGGGAGCAAGATCGAATACGTCGCTTGGTACGACAACAGCTCTGGAAACCCAGCGAACCCGAATCCCAACGTCGACGTCCGCTGGGGTGAGCAAACCGATGATGAAATGCACATCGGCTACATTGAATACGTCGAGCCGATTTCGTCGGAACGCAAGGCAGGCGTTCGGCCGAATAACCTTCTCGCGCAGCTTGACGTCAACGGAGATGGCGAACTGACGATGGAAGAAGTGAAAGAGCGGATGCCGTCGCGTTGGCGTTTTATGCAGCGTACCTTTGACCAACTCGACAGAAACAAGAACGGTAAATTGGATGGCAACGAAGCGGCTGTGTTGCAACGCATGTAACACGGACGCCACCTCGCATCGCCGTTCAAAAAGAAAAAGTGAAACCGATGAAGTTGGAAAGACGAAGACGCCCGGCTGCATCGCTATTCGCAGTCTTTGTGCTCACAGGTTTTCATTCCGTGATCGCGCAGGAACGTGAAGGCGCTCGCTCAGCAGAATCGCAAGTGGATAACCGTACCTCACCCGAAGCATCCGCAAATCGAACACAGCCAGATTCGCGAGGCAGCCGAGACCAGCGCACGGCTGAAACTGAATCACCAGTACCCGATAAGTTGCAGGGATTTCGGCCGAGAACGTCTCGTGAGGCTGCCCTGGTGAAAATGATCATCGAACTGCAACAAGAATTGGCCGAAGTTCGCAGCGAACTTGAGAAAGTGAAGCGAGTAACGGTAACGGCGGAAACGAAATCGGACCCGCCCAAAGACGGGCAAGAGAGTGACGGATCGAATGCCGCAGTCGACGGATTCGCGAATTCCTTTAGTCTTCCCGATCGCTGGCAGAATTCGAAGGAAGGTAGAGTCTTTCGGGCCTACGATAGGAACGCCGATCAAGTCGTTTCGCTCAGCGAGTGGCTTGTGATGACCAACGGCAATATCAATGCCGAGCGACGCGCTTTACAAACCCGACGGTTCTACGACGCCGAGCCAAGCGGTGATGGCAGGTTCACGCCAGCAGAGTTCATCTGGTGGTATTCCATTGGTCGTCGTAACGCCATTGAAGGCGGACGGCGATCGAGCGATCGTGAATAGACTCTCGATTCACGAGTTTTGATGACAGCGAAGATTCAATCGACCGAAGAGGCCGCCGACATCATTCGGCACGGCGGCTTGGTCGCTTTCCCAACCGAAACCGTTTTCGGCCTTGGCGTCGATGCGACCAACGCGGCAGCCGTTGAAAGACTGTTTGCCGCGAAGGGTCGACCAAGTGACAACCCGCTGATCGTGCACTTGGCTGATCGTCATGACTGGAAGATCGCCGCAGCGGAATTAACTTCTCACGCAGAAGCCCTCTTAGAAGTGTTCACACCGGGCCCACTGACGGTCGTGTTACCCAAACGTGGCGAAATCAACTCAATGGTTACCGCTGGATTGGATTCCGTGGGGATCCGTGTGCCAGATCATGCATCCGCCCAAGAGATCCTGCGACAAGCCGGTGTCCCCGTCGCAGCCCCCTCAGCGAATCGATCGGGACGGCCAAGTAGCACAACCTGGCGAGCCGTTTTAGAAGATCTAGAAGGTCGCATCGATGCCGTCTATTGCGAAGACACGACTCGCATTGGCATCGAATCAACCGTTGTCGATTGCTGCGGTGATCGCCCACAAATCCTTCGCCCCGGAGCGGTCACGTTGCAGCAGTTGCAAGCGGTCGTCTCAAACACTGAGGGACGCACGGAGCATTCCACTGGTGAAGATCAGCGTGCACGGCAACGAGTGAAATCGCCTGGCCTGCTGCATGCCCATTATCAACCGATTGCCAAAATCTGCCTGATCGAACAGCCGTCATCGCATACGATCCAGCTGGAGAAAGGTATCGCTTACTGTGGCTTGATCGATTTCGAGGGGCGACAACACCTCGATTTCTCTAAGGTCTTTCCAACCACGGAAGCCTTCGCCTCCGCTTTTTATGAATTCCTCAGAGAGGCGGATCGACGATCGATCGCGACCGTGTACGTTCAGCTAGCGGTGGACGAAGGGATTGGGCAAGCACTGCGTGATCGCCAACGGCGGGCGGCCGGCAAGAGCGCCTGACCGTCCACGTTTCGACCGTCCACGTTTCGACCGTCCATGTTTTGACCGTCCACGTTTTGACCGTCCACGTCAGAGAGCCGGATTCACTCCGTCCATTAACGGCCAAAGGGACCGAGACTCTTCATCGCTTCGTCAAGCTTCTTCTCAGTTTCCTCTAAATTCTCGGTAAGTTTTTCGAGCAGTTTCTTTTGTGCTTCCGGATCATCACCGGCTCGCTTGGCTGCTTCGATCAACTGACGAATCTCTTTCTGCGCGTTTCGAAGTTCACTTGATGCTTTCTTGGGATCAAAGCGCATGCGTTGAGGAGCGATCTGAATCTGACCCTGCTGAGCCGGCATGATTTGCTGCGGGATCACAGGTGCCCCTTGAATCTGAATACCGATCGGATTGGCTTTGTTGTACTTCTCGTAAAGCTTGTGCGCTTCGGGATGCTTCTGCTTCAGTTCGTCCGCATTCTTGGCTTCGTACTTCTTTGTTTCGTCCTCACCATTCTCGCCCTTCTTTGTCACTTCGACTTTGATGCCGTTGTTCGGATCGTCGACGATCTTGATCTTCTCGCCGTTTTCTTCAACGTCAATCTCTTTCACTCCGTTGACGGTTTTCATTCGCATGTTGCGACCACCGCCTCCGAACGCCTGCACCTGGATCTGAATGTTGCCACCACCAAGTTGAATGTTGTTTCTGGGAGCACGGCGTTCGGGTTCAGGGGTTTCAATCTTCGGCTTCAATGCATCGGCTGCTCGTTGAGCCACTTCGCCCTCTCCTTCAGCCAACGATTCCAGAGCTGCCTTTGCAGCCTTCTTCAAAGACTCGTTGGTTGATTCGAGATGCTTTTGCAAGATTTGGATCGATCGCGTGCTGACTTCACTGTTTTCACTTTTGGCCGCTTCCTTCAATGACTCGACGGCAGCTTTGCCAAGCGCCGTCAATTTTTGAGTGCCCTCATTGCGATCGGCGAACCGCTTGGAATCCAATTTGTCGATCAACGCCTGAATGGTCTCCTTCAACTCGGCGTTGCTGTCCTGACCGAACGCGGAGTCGACGGCTGATAGCTGCATCACGGCGGCAAATGCGAATACGACGAAAGTCGAAATCAATCTCTTGTTTGGCGTGGTCATGGTTGGCCATCCGGGAAAGAGTACTGGGTGGATGGTTCCATTAAAGCGACAGAGTTCATCCGTTTCAACAACGTGAATTGACCAAGTTTCCCTCGGCGAACAAACGTCGGTCGCGATCTATCTTGTGACGCTTCAGCGGCGTGCATCCAAAACCTGAGGTCAATCGACGCATCACGCTGAATTGAGCCCTCGATTCGCAAGGATATACCGTCCCCAAAGGCTATTTAGATCCCTGCGGATATTCAGCTTCCTTGGCAATCTTTAGAATCGTCACACGAAGGAGTGTTTTTCCACTTTCCCGCAAAATGAATGGATCAAGCATCATGTCTGCGAGCAAACGATCACTCGACTTTCACACCGATCAAGAAGTGATCGACGAGATTAATCGAATTCGGGACGCTGGTTACACAAAGTCAAAGAACTGGAACCTGACGCAAATCTGCGAACATCTTACGGCGACGATGAGAGGCGGCATGGATGGATTCGGGTTTCGCGTTCCCTGGATCGTTCGCGCGACCCTAATGAAATGGATGTTGGGTCGCATGCTAAAGAATCGCAAGATGATCAGCGGCCCTACGCTCAAACAGCTGAAGCCAACGTCACCGCCCGGTGAGGACGATAACGAAGTCATCGAGAAATGCATCGCAACACTCGGAGAGGCGGCTAAATTCCCCGGACCGATCAACGACTACCCGCTACTGGACAATTTGGGCGTCGATGACTGGAAACAACTGATGTGGTTGCACGCCGCACATCACCTCGGATTCCTCGTAGCTAACGACACATCAACATGATTACGGCAACGGTTTACTGGACGGGCAACCAAGATGATTTTTTGAAGGGAAGATATAGTCGTTCGCATCATTGGTATTTCGATGGTGGAATCGAAGTGGTGGCCTCCTCGTCACCCCATGTTGTCCCTCTTCCGCTGTCAAACGAAAACGCAGTCGATCCCGAAGAGGCCTACGTCGCTTCACTTTCGAGTTGCCACATGCTGTGGTTCTTATCGATCGCTTCAAAAGCCGGTTTCGCAATCGAAGAGTATCGAGATGAAGCGATTGGCAAAATGGAAAAGGACGATCGCGGGAAAGCGTATGTCTCGCAAGTAACACTTCGACCAACAATTCGTTGGTTTGGTCGCGAACCCGACACGGGACAAATCGGTCAGATGCATCATCAGGCGCACGATGAGTGCTTCATTGCTAACTCCGTTAAGACCGAAATCCGAATCGAGGATTAGATGACACAACGCGCCCTTCCGATTTGGCAGGTCGATGCTTTTGCAAGCGAACCGTTCAAGGGAAATCCTGCCGCTGTCTGTGTGTTGGATCGCTATCCCGACGACCGATGGCTGCAGAACCTCGCTATCGAAATGAATTTATCGGAGACCGCCTTTGTCGTCCCGATGGAAACACCCGGCAACTTTCATTTGCGATGGTTCACACCAGCCGCGGAAGTGGACCTCTGTGGTCACGCGACCTTGGCGTCCGCTCACACGCTGATCGAGCAGAATGTCGTTTCACCGAATGCGCCGATTCGGTTCCAAACGAGAAGCGGTGAACTGACATGCCATCAATCCGGTGATCACATCACGCTCGATTTTCCGGCGATACCCGTTACCGGGACCGCCGACGAGACACTGGCAAAGGATGTTCGTTCGGCCCTCGGGATCGAAACAGCCCAGGTGATGACGTCGAAGTTTGATCTCTTGGTCATCATCGATGCTGAATCAACGGTGCGCGGTTTGAAGCCCGACTTCCATCGTCTCTCAATGATTCCCGTGCGGGGCGTGATCGTGTCGGCTGTCTCCGATGATGCATCGATCGATTTCGTCTCACGATTTTTCGCACCCCAACACAACATCGATGAGGACCCCGTAACCGGTTCAGCGCATTGCTGCCTGACGCCATACTGGTCTGAGAAGTTAGACAAGACATCGCTGGTCGGTTACCAAGCATCATCACGAGGCGGAACGGTCTACTGCGAGTTAAACCGCAGTTCGCAGCATGGAGATTCAGAATCAGGTGATCGCGTCAAATTGTCGGGTTCCGCGGTGACGGTCATGGAGGGTTCGTTGAAAGTGTCTTTTTAGAGGTGGAATGCAACAGCGAGCAACAGGCAACCGGCATCTAAGAACTGGCACTGTCAAAGGAAGGGATTCGTTGCCTCATCCATGACGGGATATGGCAAAAAGTCTTGAGCTTGTATTGAATACGTTAATCGCTGAAGCTACGTTCTGTCATGCACCTTGAATCAACGTGACCAGCAGCGACATGCCCGACCGCGACCAATCCCCAATGATGTTTAAGTACTCGGGGGTCGGTCTGTTGTTATCGATCATGATCAGCCTGTTTGTGCTGCCCTTTTTTGAGGGCATGCGAGCGGGACGGACGATGTTCGTACTCGGTTATTCTTTGCTGTTGGTTTTGGCGGCGATCTCCACGCGAACGAACTTTCGATTGATCGCCGTATCGCTGCTGATCGTCGCGATTCCTGCCGGCGTGGGATCGTTGTTGATCGAATGGAAGGCACTGCTGGTTGTGTTTTGCTTGGTTGGAAGCACGGTCTTCTGGTACGCGGGTATCAAGATTGTCCTGGACGTCGTGCGGTCGAGATCCATCGAGTTTGACTCCATTCTGCGTGCAGTCACTTCTTATTTGCTATTCGGCTTGGGTTGGTCGCTGACGTATTGGGCTATGTGCATTATCGATCCGCAGTCGTTCTTGGCTCCCAACCTGGACTCGGAGTTGAATGGCCGGGAAAACGATGTTCAGTTTTCTACGTTGATCTACTACAGCTTCGTCACCATGTCGACGCTCGGTTACGGTGACATCATCCCGAACGGACGCGTCACTCGAACACTCGCATGGATGCAATCCGTTACGGGTCAGTTTTACGTCGCCGTTGCCATCGCATGGCTAGTGAGTTCGCTTCCGAAAGCTCAGGACATGAACGGCCATGATCCGCAGGAAAGCGATCGTGAAGCGAACGAAGTGGATAACGCCTAGGCGGATCGCTCTTCTGTAGGGGCATCTCGGGTGGATCGAGGGTTTGCGACCCATCACCGGATCGATCGTTCGATGTTTCGAAGTGACCTGTGACGTTTGCTCCGGTCGTGCGGGTTCCCTCGCATTCGGGTGGTGAGCAATTTCCCTGGATGATCTAGCCGTCACGCAACGTGAGCTAAGTTTCAACCGGTCCACTGATATCTCACATCCGCCTACTCGAGAAACACGATGGTCAACGAAGCATCGCCAACGAAATACCGATTGTTGACACGCAGCGATTTCGACGGACTGGTCTGCGCCATCCTGCTAAAAGAATTGAATCTGTTGGACGACATTAAGTTCGTTCATCCCAAGGATGTTCAAGACGGCAAGATCGAAGTGACGGACAAAGACATCCTGACCAATCTGCCGTACGTTCCTGGCTGCTATCGCTGCTTCGATCATCATGCCAGCGAGCGAATCCGAAATTCGGACGTCCAAGACGACAGCTACGTGCTGCAGCCGGAAGCCGATTCGGCTGCTCGAGTTGTTTACGACTACTACGGTGGTGCAGAACGTTTCCCAGAAATCAGCGTCGAGATGATGACGGCCGTGGACAAAGCGGACGCTGCAAAATTTGATCAGCAAGATGTTCTTGAGCCGACCGGCTGGGATCTGATGTCATTTCTCATGGACGCCCGCACCGGCCTCGGACGCTTCCGAACATTTCGCGTGTCCAACTACAACCTGATGATGGATCTGATCGACTATTGCAAAGATCACACGATCGATGAAATCCTGAGTCTTCCTGACGTCAAGGAACGCGTTGATCTGTACATGGAACATAAGGACTTGATGGTCGAACAGATCAAGCGTTGTTCCGTCGTTCACGACAACTTGGTCGTTCTCGATCTTCGAAATGAAGAAACGATCTATTGTGGCAATCGATTCATGATTTACGCGTTGTACCCGGAGTGCAACATTTCGATTCACGTCTTGTGGGGATTGAAAAAGCAGAACACAGTCTTCACCGTCGGCAAGTCAATCTTTAACCGAAGCAGCGAGACGAATATCGGTGAGCTAATGCTCAGCTACGGTGGCGGTGGTCACGAGAACGCAGGTACCTGTCAGGTCGGAAACGACGAGGCGAGTTGCGTTCAGCAAGAACTCATCGATCAGATCACCAATGCACCTGCGATTGCCTAAGCCGTCGCTCACTGCTCGATTCTGATTTAACTGAAATACCAGCACGGGGGCTGGGAAGACGTCAAGTCGCGGCGACAGGGTCAACACTCTGCGTTGCGGCTTGACGTCTTTTCATAGCGTCGCTCTCTTTCAGCCTTGTCATGCGGAGCATGACCTACAGAGCGTCGCTTTCTTGCAGCGCGAGTTCTCTCAGCGCGCGTTCTCTCAGTGCCCTTCTACGATCCAGTCCGTCATCGATACGATGATGAGTATGACAAATCCCTATGAACCGCCGATCGATGCGAGCCCGACGGATCTGACCCGGAAACCATCGCTTCCCGGTCATCTCAATGCGATGCAACGGAAATGGATGACCCGTGCGTTTCGTTGGATGCGAGTGGGAAGCTGGGCATTACTCGCGACCGTTTTGATGGTTTTGATTCAAATATTCGCGGCGCCGATCACGTCCATCGCTCTGCTCAAGTCGCTCGTTGCCATCGTCTGTTTTAGCGTTAGCGCCGTGATGGTGGGTTTGATCATCGGCGGTTGGGCCGTTCCATTCCGTCCGCGGATGTTGCCGCGCATCGCTTTGGTAACGCTATTGATGGGCGCGACATTCAGCGCGTTCTATTTCTTCAATGTGCTGGAACATGGGATAACAAATGGTCTGATTCAGCTTTTTGGGGGAACTTCCTTTGCGTTGCTTCTGAGCGGACTCGCTTTCGTGTCCCTGTTCATACGAAAAAACCTAAATGCTGAGTCAAGAAGTTGGCGTCACGCATGCGATCTATCCGTCATCGCCTATGCGATTGCGGCGTTTGGATATTCCTCCTTCACGCTTTACCCTTCGCTCGGTTTCGTTTGGCAGATCGTGATTCCCTGCCTGGCAAGCACCACCGCGGTTGCCCTACAAACGTTTGCGATCAACGCGGCTGCGACCACTTGGAACCAATCGATGCGGGATCCATCAGTCTCGGCGAGCGTTTGAGAGGGCCACGGCACAAAAAGCAAGGAAACCCACGCCAGACGCGATGCGAACGGCTCCAGCTTCGAAGACAACCGTTGCCATGAGCACGATCGCAGCGGTAAACCAAAAGACGGCTCGATCTGTCGTCAGCTGGCGAGTGCCACCCTTCACGAGCAGAGCGGAATAGATGGACCAAACCAAGGCAAACACAAAATTGACGTACACACCCCAACCGGCGCGGATGCCCGTTACTCGCTCAGACTCTTCTGCGGTCGCTTGAAGTGCCTCCGCGTGACACCAGTGATACACAACCGCGTAACTGGCGAAGATGTGAATCCACATTGCGAGGCTGCCGAGCATCCAGGACCAAGCGTAAAGACGCTCGGCTCTCTCTCCACTCGTCACCCGTGCAAAGGCGCCGACAAACCACAGCGTAACAGCCACCCAGACGGGCAACAAAACGGTCGGGATGATTGAGGATGCCAGCATCAAATGCCCTGGAAGCAGCGCCGTGAAGGTTTGTTCACGAATCAGTTCGTTTGCGTTTCCGCTAATAGAGGGAATGATCGATGAAGTTCTTAACCGCGAAGTGGGAACACTTGCTGCTCGCCAACTACAGCGTCGATGCCAGCCTGCTGGAACCGTACGTGCCCCTCGGAACGCGTTTGGATCGATTCGAGGGCCACATTTTTGTCAGTCTAGTTGCGTTCATGTTCAATCGAACGAAAGTGATGGGCATCCCGGCTTTCTTTCATCGAGACTTTGAAGAGGTCAATCTACGATTCTACGTGACCCCGGAAAAGGACGAATCGATTCGCGCGGTTACGTTTATCCAAGAGATCGTGCCTAAGCGAATCATCCCTTTGGTTTCCAATTCACTCTTCAACGAAAACTACGTTGCCGTTCCGATGAGGCACCATAACGGAGAATCAGAGCACTGGTATGCTTGGAAGAGTCATTCCAGAGTCGAGGTAAACGCATCCCATTCGGTCGGTGAGTTTGATGGATTGCCAGATCGAAGTCAGCACGAAATCTTTGCGGCAGCCGTCGAGGAACCGCTCGAACTGCCGGCGCCTGGTTCGATCAGCGAATTCATCACGGAACACTACTGGGGATATGCGAAGGGAAAAAGCAGCACCTTGGAATACAAAGTCGAGCATCCACAGTGGATTTGCGCACCCGTCAATCGATACATGATCGATGTCGATTTCGCGGCCGTTTACGGGTCATCTTTTGCTGTCCTCAATGAACTGGCACCTTACAATGTGTTGTACGCAAGAGGCTCGGACGTTAGCGTGTCGTTCCCATCGCGATACCGCGTCTAACGCTTGGGAAGTCATGATCCCGGTGCCACCGCGATCCATAACCGTTGACCGACAACATGATCAATCCCTACGAATCCCCACCCGAATTGCGACGCGGCCCGTTGCGTAAACGACTGCGGCGAGCGATGTCGTTGGCCGTCTCTGAATTCCAAAGAGGTTTGGAACGTGACTCCATGGCATCTTGGGATGTTGTGCGAACTTGTGTTTGTGCGTTTGCCGCTTTCGTTATTCTCTCGATGCTGGCCTTGTACATCGGTGGCTTGATCCTGTCGCACTTCGGGTGGCTCTGACCGTCCGATGAAGAATCAAACGACTGAATCCATCGTCGAACGTTCTATCATCGTCGAGCTCTGGACAGCGCGTGTACCACGTGCGGGTGGATTTGCCGAACATCATTGGCTCGAAATCAATCGTGCTTCCCAAATTGATCGCTGGGAGGTTTGGCAAGAGGCAAACCACGGCGGCGAAAGCTGGGGGCACGTCCACCGCAATCTATTGGCACCCTCCGAAGGCGTCGGCAACGGCCCCGGCCGGCTGCTTCATCGCTGGACCGACCTGATCGCTTCCGAGCTCGCGCGTCGGATCGAATCAACTCCCACCGAATATCCGTGGCGTGATTGGTACCGAGTCGTTCCGGGCCCCAACAGCAACACGTACGTGCAGTGGATCATCGGCGAATACTACCGATTGGGCTGGAGAGGAATCGGCCGAGGTTACGCAAGTCGGGGATGAAGTAACACACGGCATGCCGAAACATGCTACCGCTACGATCGGCGGAGCGATCGGCGACTAACAGACCACGACTTTCTACCGCCACGATCGGCGGAGCGATCGGCGACTATCGGACCACGACTTTCTACCGCTACGATCGGCGGAGCGATCGGCGACTAATAGACCACGACTTTCTACCGCCACGATCGGCGGAGCGATCGGCGACTAACGGACCACGACTTTCTATCGCTACGATCGGCGGAGCGATCGGCGACTAACAGACCACGATCGGCGGAGCGACGACATTTACTGCTAGACGTACGACTACTCGTCTTCGACTTGAACGATCTTCATTCGTTGGGTCGCGTCGACTTCGTAGGTGGCCACGGCGACTGGCTGGTCGGCAACTTCCTCGGTGAATTCAGCCCTCAGAGTGACGCCGCCGATTCTTACTTCGCTTCCCGACTGAACGATCGCTTTGTCGACTCGTTGGTCATGAATGTAGACGCCATTCATCGATCCAAGATCTCGAACGACCAACGATCCTTCCGAGTTGATCGTGAATTGACAATGCCGCCGGCTAATGGACGGGTCAGCGATACAAATGTCCGTCGTTGGGCAACGCCCAACGACAAGAGGCGGGGGTAAGATCCAACGTACGCGGTCAGATCCCGTCGCTTTGTCCACCATCACAAACTTGTAGTTCATTGATGCCTCCGATGATAAGGCGGCCCTACGATGGAGCCGCAAAAGATAAGGCTCTCAATTATAGCGGTTTCAACGGAGTCTGTTGCAATCCGCCAAACTGATGCCTCGCACGGGATCTCCCCAGCCTCAGTACGCGGTAACCGCCCGCTGTATCCGCACGACTTCAAGTAGCCGGCAAAAACGAATCGGATCCGCTAAGAATCGGGACGCGTCGCAAACGAACTATCCGATCAGCGTGCTGGCAACCACGACCAGGCCGACCAGACCAAGCATGACCGCGCCGATGACGAGCCCAATGATGAGGCGTCGCTTTGAATCCTGGAAACGTTGAGGCAGGCTGCCAAAGCTGACATTCTCGTTCAACAGCCCCGGACATTTCTCGGCCCAATTATTCCACTGGCTCAAACGGACGAAGTACCAAGGCCCGATGATTAGGAATCCACAGCCTGAACAGAGCAGGCACAGCAGAACGGCGACAACGACCATCTTCGCATCAGAAATGATCGCCTCGATCTTTTTGACGTCAGCGGGCGAAAGGTTGAGCTGCTCGGCCTCAAAGTTGGGTTGGCCGACGGGCGCTATCGGTTGTTGATAGGGGTTGCCGGAGGCGCCAAAGAAACTATCAATATTGCCGCCGTCCGCCTGAGTATCCACGGCGAGTGGATCGGGTTGAGCGACAATCGGCTCAGCTTCCGCTGCAGGCTGGTCGGCCGCGACGGTAAAGCGATGATCACACTTTGGACATGCAAGCTGACGGCCAAGAGCATCCTCGTTGACCGAAAGCTGAGCTCCACACCCCGGACAGTCGACAATCAAAGACATCCGTCACTCACCATCAAGAGATCGCATGAGCCGATCCATGCGATCGGTTTCCAAACATTCCATAGTCGACCAACGGTTACCGCCGAAGGATCAACAGTCAATCCGATCGGTGATCCCATTGCCGATACTTACTTGTCGTGATCGAAGTCAGGCTCTTTTCCTTCGTACGCACGATAGAGATCGAACACGGCTTTCTCTAGATCCTCAGCGGTGTCCGGATCTGCTGATTGTTTGCACTTCATCGCCGTCGTGATCACGGCGTGCGCGGCCTTCAACTGCTTCACGTATTCCGGGTTGGTCGCCTTGATTCGCTGTGCAAGGAAGTAATGCAGGACGGTGGTTTGAATCTTGGATGCGTGATCCTCTTTCGTCGCTACCCAACGGGAAAGTTGATTGACCGTTTGCGCATCCACTTCTCCGTCGGTCAGTTCATTCAACTGCACTTGAGCTTTGGAAATGGTCTGCGTGTCTTCCAGCATCTGCTCGAAACGCAGTTGGTCACCGTAAATCCCACAAGGCACCTGGCAGTGAGCCAAAGCGACGGTGGCAATCGAAAAAGTCAGTGCGAGAGAAAACAACGAACGCAACATAGCAGTGGTCTCCAGATGTTCTTTTTTGTGTAGAGTGTTTGGCCGGCATCGACCGCATCAATATAGACAGAATCGTCCGGCAGGTGGAAAACGCAGTCACCGAATTCGCAACTGGGTTTTTGTCCTAAGAAACGAGAGGATTCGCGGGGCTCGATGACCCAACGTGAATGCCTCCTTCTCCGTTTTCGATCATACCGCCGACTCAGCGAATCGATTGGCCGGCTGTCTCCATGATCAACGAATTGGAGACGTTGTTGCCAAAGTCGTCAAAACGATCAAGCGTCCAGACAACTTCTTTCGTCGATGGGTCAATCTCGATGAGCAGCGGCTGTCCGGGACCCGCATGACAATTACCGATCACTCGATTCCCATTGGGGAGTACTTCGAGGGTTGTCACCCACGCCAAACGAATCTCCGGAAGATCGTTCTGATGCAATTGCCAAACGATCTCCTTTTCTGGCGTGACTTCTAAAACAGAATGCCCGTTTCCTGTTCCGACGAGCGTGTTCCCGTTGGGTAGACGAATCGCGGAAAACAACCGATTACCAAACGCTTCCGGACCGTGACCGCGACGCGCTTTTTTTCCAAACATCGGAACGTCGTATTCCCAGATGACTTTTCCGGTGTCTCGGTCGTACTCGCGTACTTTGCCGTCAGCTTCGTGCGCAACCAAGTACGTGCCTGCATTCGTGTTGCGAACCAACCGTGTGTCACTGTGTGTGCTGGGATTATCGACCACGAGCGAGATTTCGTGTTTTAGCACGCCTTCGCGATCCACTTCGATGATCCTCGCGACACCGGATTCCGCGATCATCGTGTCGCCATTGGGCAGACGTTCAAACGCGTGAATCTCCACCTTCTTGCCCGCGTTTCCGTTGCTGCTGGTCGAATCGTATTCCCAAACGACTTTCTTGGTTTCCGGATCAATCTCAACGACGGACGTACGACCCTTGCGAGTCAAAATGCGACCATTCTTTAGCAGGTGGATATCGTGGATGCCGCCCCAACGCATTTCCCAGCGAACCGACTGATCCGAATCAACGATCACGAGTCGATCACCCCCTTGCAACAACACGGAGTGATCGCCGGATGCAGAACTGATACCAAAGACAGTGATCGCCGCGGCGAGTAGGAACGGTTTCATAGAAGTTTCGACGGATGACGTAAAAGTTCGAAGTGTGAAACGAAGAGGTTAATCGATTCCGTTTTAAGCTTCAAACTTCGCGTTTCTTCTTCAAACTTCACTCAGGCATTTGCCGATCTGGCGAACGGCTTGTCGGAGACGTTGTTCGTTTTCGACGAGAGACATCCGCAGGAATCCTTCGCCGGCAACACCGAACCCGCTCCCGGGACTGACAGCCACGTTTCCCTGTTCAAGAAGCTTCAGCGCGAAGTCCATTGTGCTCATGGAGCTTCGCCACGGCTCGGGAACGGGTGCCCACACAAACATCCCGGCTTTGGGAGGGTCAACGGTCCAGCCCAATCGCCTCAAACCGCTTACCAATACATCTCGTCGTCGTTGGTAAATCTCGGATTGCTTTTCGACGGCGGCTTCCGTTTCGCGCAGCGCGACGATCGCGGCGATCTGAACGGCTTGGAACATTCCGTAGTCGTAGTAGCCTTTAATGATCCCAAGGCCACGAACCATCTCAGCGTTGCCAGCACAGAAACCCACGCGCCAGCCGGCCATGTTGAATCCTTTACTCATGGTCGTGAATTCAACACCAACATCCGTCGCACCAGGCGCGGCCAAGAAACTCGGTGGTTGGTAATTGTCAAAAGCAACATCCGCATAGGCAAAGTCGTGGATGACCATGAATCCATATTTCTTTGCCAATCGCACAACCTCAACAAAGAAGTCTTGCTCGACGACGGCCGACGAAGGGTTATGCGGATAGTTGATGATCAGAATTTTTGGCCGTGGAGACAGATGCTCGCACGTGTAGGCGACGTTCCTCAAGAAACGATCTGGGTCAGCGACATCCAAAGACACCACGTTCCCAGATGCCAGAATGACGCCGTACATGTGCACCGGAAAGAACGGCGCCGGAATCATCGCGGTATCGCCGGGCCCCATCATCGCCAAGCACATGTGGGAGAAACCCTCTTTGCTGCCCAAGCAGGCGATGATCTCGTGCTCGGGGTCCAGGTTCACGCCGTACTTGCGATAGTACCGACTCGCCACTTCACGACGAAGGTTGGCGATGCCGTTTGACTTGCTGTAGCCATGGTTGCCAGGATCGTTCGCCGCCTCGGCTAGTTTTTGGATCACTAACTCTTCAGGTGGATCCGACGGGTTGCCCATTCCCAAATCGATGACGTCGTCGCCGGCGCGTCGTTTTTGGTAGAGCGAATTGTTGATCCGGCCGAACATGTAGGGCGGCAATCGATCAACGCGCGACGCGAATTGAACCTCAAAAGGCTCCGGGATCGGATCGGTCGTGGGAACATCGATCGCAGGCGCGTCAATGTTGGGAACATCAATATCAAACGATTCACTCATGGCGCTTCATCGAAGCTGTGGAAAACGGGGCATCTGATCCTATTGTCGTCTCGACACCGACCTTGGCCCAGGGGTTACCCAAGAAAGGGTGAGAGATCAAAAAATCGCTCGCTGGAAGGCGAGCGATTGGCGTGTTTTTCTTGGAATGACAGTCGCTCGGCACCGCATGAAAAATCACGTACGGTCCCAAATCGATTCGCACCGTCGTCAGATTATCGAGAAGAGGCGACTTTTGGCACTTCCAAGAAGTTGTCGATTTCCGCGTTGTCTTTCAGCTCGTCGAACTTCTTGACCATCGCTTGGTTCATCTTGGATTCGGTCAGATCCCGAATCAACTCCTGACGGACAACCGACGCATCTTGGACGACCGGTTCGGTAAATCCTTGGCAATACAGAATGATGTACTTGCCACCGGTGGAAATGATGCCACTTCGTTGGCCGGGCTTCAGGGCGAACGCTTCTCGTTCAATCGCTGGTTGACCCGAGTGCTTACGAATCGGTGGCACTTTTCCGCGGTTGCTGGAAGAAACAGGTTCGACACTGTATTGCTCGGCGAGTTGGCCGAAGAAGTTTTCTGTCGGATTGTCACGAGCCATCGTCCAAACTTCTTCTGCCGATCGCTGGTCCGAGAGAACAATTGCGAGAACTTCCACGCGGGGACCGTAAGCAGACTCAAATCCACTCTTCAGATCCTCTTCGGTCAACTTCACTTGATCTTTCACAAGTTTTCTCAGAGCAGCACTCGGCCAAACAGCATCGGCAAGATAAACCTCTCGCGTCATCGTGCCACCGCCGAGTACGGATTCCATCCAACCGTCGATATCAGCCGTACCGTCCTCTTTCACGTAGCCATAGCCAACCGCAGCCGTCGCGATCTCAGAGTTCAGATCAGCTTCCGTCACTTGTTGTCGTTGCGTTCGTAGAGCTTGCGTCAATAGGCGACGGTGGATTTCCGTTTCGAGAACTTCGATACCGTGGCGTTTAATGCACTCTTCTCCCACCAAACCCAAGTTGATTTGCTCACCATTGATCACGGCAGCAGCGCCGGGATACTGACGCGACAGATCTTCGTCTCCAAGAACTTGGACGACCTTAGATTCGGTCTGCAAGCGCTGAAAAAGCTCACTCGCTGACGTACGAACTTTTTGATCGCGAATTCGATCAGTGATCTGTTCGCGAATGGCAGGCATCGCTTGAGGCGGTGGTGTGTGTGCGGGGATGCGACGCACCGCTTGCAAAATGATCCACTGATTACCGAGTTGAAGCACGGGTGAAACCTCACCATTCTTCAACGCAAAGGCGGCTTGTTCCAGACGCGAATCACCACTGTAGCGCCGGATGGGAGGAATCAGTCCTCCAACGCTTGCGCTCGACGCGTCTTCGCTTTCCTCTTTTGCCAATTGACCGAAGTTACTCGGGTTGGCAACAGCCTTTTGATGCACCGAGTCTGCATCGGATCGTTTCTCGATCATGATCAAACGGCACTTAACCGCTTCACCATATTCGGAGAGGAATGCTTCGTTGAACTCCTTGTCGGAAACCTGAACTTGATTGGCAACCAGTTTTCGCAAGGAAAGCATCGGCCAGATGACTTCTCGACTGTATTGGTTCGGAGAGATATCACGTTCTTCCTGAAGCAATTGCAGGTAGCTTTCCAAGGTCAAACCAAACTTATCGGCCAACCGACGGATTTCGCCGCTTACCTCTTCCTTGGTAACGGCAATTCCACGCTTGTTGCATTCTTGAAGGATCAGGTGGCGGTTGACCATGTTGTCCAGCACTTCTTTGCCGTAACGATCAATCGACGCCTGAGCCAATTGCTTTCTCGTAATTGGATCCGCGTTTACAACGGCTACGATGCTGCTTTGTTGTGGTGGCTGCTGCGCGTTTGCCCTCGGAGCGAATGCGAAGAGGGCGACGAACAAGCCGACCCAAATCGGCGTCCAGCCGTTCCACGACCAAGAGGATTTCCAACAACGCAAGCGGGCGGGATGAAGAGGCATCACGGTCACTCCTTTGAACCGGTTTGGGTCTATTGAACGCCGCCAAGGGTCCATAAAACGACGGGTCCAGTCTTCATGCGTTTTCGGAAGTTAGTGAAACTCGCCGATGGGCTCAAGACGAATGCCAACTTGCACCGCTGGATTTCAAAAACGGACGGAACGTCGGAACCGCGATCTCAACATCGGGTGAAGTAAAAACGGCAATCCAACGCGTCAGGGAGCGATCGGTCGCTCGACGACGATTCGGGTTACCGTTTTTCCACACACCTACAACGCCTTGTAAATCTTTCGCTGACGGAACCCGACCTTTTGCTAGCAACGATACTGCTGGTCATGCGTTTTACTCGGTTTCTGGTGTTTATCAGAATTCGTTTCCGGTGAATCCGCTTTTTGGCACACGGGGTGCTTCTACCTGATCATCGCCAGCGAAAACTGGTTGCACTTTTCTGTTTTCAAAC
This sequence comes from Planctomycetota bacterium, assembly GCA_039179795.1. Classification (GTDB taxonomy): domain Bacteria; phylum Planctomycetota; class Planctomycetia; order Pirellulales; family Pirellulaceae; genus Rubripirellula. Next base: position 194,592 of record JBCDEM010000009.1, read on the forward strand.
AAATCACTTAATCGCCACCCGGCTAAGGAGACGCCCATGTTGGTTCTAACTCGCAAATTGAAGGAGCAGATTCGAATTGGTGATGACATCACGATCACAATCGTTCGGTTGCAAGGCAACAGCGTGCGGATCGGTATCGACGCACCGCGAGAGATGCGCGTGGTGCGAGGCGAGTTGTCACCGAAAGAGACCGAGTCGGAACAGGAGACGATTGATCCGAGTGAAAGAGAACGTGTGTTTGCCCACCCACAACCGAAACCCTCCAAGCGATCGCGCATGGATCGAGTCACCAAATCGATTGGAGTCTCTGACTCGATCAATCGCGTGGCCGACTCGGACGGTTCGTCGCCAACGCGTCCACAGTTGTTCGTCGGAAACGTCGGGCGTGATGGCGGCGATCCTGAAATGCGGCCGGCACCTCTCTCGGGCTTTATGTCCGCGACATAACAGGAGAGTGATTGACCGTCCGTATGGGATGCCGGTCTGGTCGACACCAGATCGGTTGGAACGTTTTCGGGACGGGGTTTTGGGGACGGGTTTTGAAATCGTTCCCGGGCGACGATCGCATTTATCGCACGATCACCGGTTCTCTGGCAACGCGGTCATTTGCGTCCAGTTCGTGCAAGTGCTTTAAGAGGATTCGCCTGACTTCAAAGATCGTCTTGTTGCTCATGTGGATGTCGCTGTGTTTCGCGTCCACGATGAGTTCACTTTCATGGTCCTCCAACTCCGCGCTAGCCTTGCTGACAATACCGTCACCGGGCCCACCTTGTGATGAGATGAACGATGGGTTCTGAAGGACACCGATGATGTTGTGATATTTCACATCGGGTGATCGAGCTGCCATGTTCAGCACGGGAAAAATCGGTGAATCGGGAGCCAATGAATCAATCGCGTTGGCGACGGTCAATAGCTTTGTGTCTTTGAACAGTCCAGGATTCTGATCTGACAAGCGATTCCCTGTCAGGATCGTCGTCTTCGGCAGTTGAATCGCCCACCGCGCGATTAATCGAGTCACGTCGTTGGCGAACTTGCTACCCTCATGCGGCGTTGCAATGGTGACAACCCGTTTGACAGATTGGTTTGGACGAAAGAAGAGCGTGCTGACCAATTTGACACGGTCTTCTTCAGGACCTTCCATTTTGGCCAGGGCCTGTTCAGGACTTTTGATCGGTTCGTTGCTAACGATTTGCCAAAACTGATCACCACTGTCAATCGTCTGCATGCGGCTGACCAATCCGCCCATGCTGTGCCCGACGAGCACCATCTCATCCAGTGATTTGTGTCGGCGTCCTGGATCGAACGTCTCTCGCATCGCGGCCAGATCCGTTCGCAGTTGCGTCGCACTGATCCAGAATGGTTGCCCAGACGGGTAGAGATAAAACCAAAACTGGTAGCGTTCGCGTATTTCGGGAAAACTTCGCAGATCGTTGAACATATCCATCCAGGTCATGGGGCTGGACCAGAGTCCATGCACCATCAGGACGGGAATCCGATTGGGATCGTAGGGTTCGAGCATGTAGAGCCCACGCTTCGCCTGCGAATGGTGGGGATTGATCAAACCTTCGGTGGCTCGATTGCGTTTTCGAAACTCTGGGCTATCGAGAAAGAATGCCAATGGAGTGGTGAGATCGGTTTCCAGCGGAACCCATTGCTCGGCCAATTTGATCTGATTGGCTGATAGAGGGTCAAAGAACTCAAGAATACACGTTTTGGATTCACCCGCTCGGCCACCCTTGGGTCCATCACAACGCATCAAAGCCGTCACCGCATAACTGAGACCATCGGCGTAATACGTTTCTCGTTGGTCTTCTTCGTTGGGCGGACGGCGTACGGCAATCAGGGGTACACCGAGTCCGTAGGTCGTGTGGCGGTTGCGAAGAACTTGTATCTCGTAGTCGCTAACGAATTCGTAACGGTCGAATTCATCGGGTCTCCATTTGCCCCGCATTTCGGTGCGAACGATGAACTCACGATCGGGGGTTTTGATCGTGTAGCGTTGTCCCGGCTCAAGACTGTTTTCTTCACAAAGCAAACGAAGGGTGTCTTCTAACGCTTCGTTGTAGAGATCACAAACCGCGCGGAATTGTGGGTCATAAGGATTGCGTGTCGTGTCCAAGTCGTCACTAAACAGGTAGTCATAGCTATTGGTCAACGTGACGCCGTAGTCGTTCATGGCATCGCTGATACGACCTTCCTGTTCTGCTCGTTTACCTTGGACGTAGGACAGTTCGCTAAGCGCGTAGATCAGTTCGGCATCGGGATGTTCGCTAATGCGAGCGCGAATGGTTTCGAGGCATTGTTGATTGTCTTGATTGTAGTGATCGACAAGATCGAATCGTCGCAGCGTATTCCAACTTCGCTCACTGACTTGCGGGCCTTGCGGGCTGAGCAACTGCAGCGTGTTGCTGAGTGCATTTTCGCGGACAGAGCGATCCATCAGATAATCAGGCCCCGCGCAGCCGGCCGCGAGAAAGATCATCAGCGTCCACGACGTCGTTCTTACGTATCGATCCATGATGCAAGCAGTTGGTGGCATAACAGGCCAAAAGGAAACATCGAAACGTCAGATACGTATTCAAACGCCTAGCGTTTGAATACCGACGTAGTTCGAGCGTTTGCCTACTTACGGTCCGGTAACGCAGTAGGTTTTTGTCCGTTGCAGGGGACAAGTAATACGCCGCAGCGTTATAAGTCAACGCTATCTAGTTTCACGACATTGTCTCGTCAGTGGACATTGCCTATCGTTGATCTGGAAGCCGAGATTCAACGAGTGATTTGCTCCGTTAAATCTCTTCTCGCGCGGGACGCGCATCGGCAGTGAGTGTCATGCAATGGGAAACAGTGCGTGAAACTCTGACCGTGGTCGAAAGCAACCATCCACTTCATTGAAGCAGGTTGTTTTCTTCTGCGAATCACCGGAACAATCGCGATCACCTACCCGCGATGTCACCAGGCGTAACGCCTGCGGTCACTTTTCCGGAATGCCGTCGAATGGTTTTTTGACCGGGCACTTTTTGTGACCTATATTCCTGTGGCCGAGTGCTCTGAGCGTCTCGACGCGGCCATGAATGAGTGTGACCTCCCACGCACTCAGCATCCTCCCATCTGCGGGCGCTCAACGGGTACTTTGCGCATGCTTCGATACGCACGGGTTGCTAGGCGTCTATCACTCATCCCAGTTTCTGCGGCAACCATCGCACGCCGCACAGCAATGATTGCTCCCGCAATTTTGCTGCTGTTGATTGCTCCTGTAAGCGTTACTGCACAGGAGCCGGTTGCTGCACCGACAACGATCGCTGAAACAGAAGCGACAGCGATTGACCAAGCCTTAACCAAGGGCATGGAACTCGAACGCGCTCGGATGTGGAGCGATGCCGTCCGCCACTACGAGAAGCAAACCAAAGAATATCCAGAGAATACCGTTCTCTATCAGCGATTGGTGATCAGCCGGCTGCACTACGATGTCAATCGTCGTTATCAGGACGACAGCTACGTCGCTTCGCTAGATTCGATGAGTGTTTCGCAAACGCTCGACCTCTATTCTGAGATCCTTGCGAATCTTCAAACACACTACGTCGACAACATCGACTGGAGTCGTGTGATGATTCACGGGACGGCCGCACTCGAAGTTGCACTAACGGAAGACGCCTTCATCGGACGTCACTTGTCCGACGTTGATCGAAGTCGTGTCGAAGACTTCCGTCAGACCGTTCATCACAAGTTAAAGTCGCGCAGTACGGCGACACGGTTTGACCTCCGAGCGAATGTTGCTTACGTCGCTGAACTCGCCCGCGTCGAGTTGGGCCTGAGTGGCACGGCCACCGCGATGGAATACCTCAGTGGTGCCGTTTCGACGCTCGACCCCTACACTCGCTTGCTCTCTCCAAGCCAACTGGAGGAGATGTTCTCGAACATCGAAGGCAACTTCGTTGGACTGGGAATCGAATTAAAAACAGAGAAAGACTGCCTCAACATTCTTTCCGTCATCGAGGGTGGTCCAGCTGATGAGGCAGGCATCGCTGGCGGTGAAAAGATCGTTCGTGTTGAATCGTCATACACCAATCAAACCGATCCAGACTACGTAGCCGACCTGCTTCGCGGTCCCGAGCACACGTACGTTTCTTTGTCGATCCAAGGCATTGACGGAACGACTCGTGATTTAAAAGTGCCACGTCGACGCGTCGATGTTCCTTGTGTCGAGAATGTTCACTTCGTCGATGTTGAAAACCGTGTTGGCTATCTCCGCCTGACGAATTTCCAGAAAACGACGACTCGTGACGTCGAGTCCGCCCTCTGGAAACTTCACCGACAAGGCATGCGATCGCTGATCATCGATGTCCGAGGAAATCCGGGCGGACTGCTGTCAGCCGCGGTAGAAGTCGCCGATCGTTTCATCAGCAATGGGCGGATCGTCACGACACGCGGCCGCAACACACGTGAAAACTTCGACTACATCGCTCACCGAGCCAATACGTGGAGTGTTCCCCTGGCTGTCCTGATCGATGGTGACAGTGCAAGTGCCAGTGAGATCTTCGCCGGTGCGATCGCAGACAGCGGCCGGGGCGCGATCGTTGGCGAAAAGAGCTACGGAAAAGGCAGCGTGCAGGGTATCTTCCGCATGCAGTCCGCTGGGTTTGGACTTTGCCTGACAACTGCGAAGTTTTACTCACCGAGTGGACAAGCCATCAGTCAGCGTGGTGTTTCACCGACAGTTCCCGTCGAAGCTACTTACATCGCTTCACGTCCTGATTCAGAAGGACGTATCACACTCGATGTCGACGACTCGGTCCTGCAAGCGGCTGTCGTGAATTTCACAAAGAGCAACATGATCAGCCGTCGCCCGCAGTAGCATCTCGCGATCACAAATTGCGATCACGCAAGTTCAAGCAAGCACACGAAAAGTGGTTTAGCCAAGCGGCCGGACCACTTTTTTCGTTCGTGAAGATTGCCGCTGCATTCTAGAGTTCGACCGCTCGATGCTCGGCAGCCGCTTGGTAACACGCGTCCACCAATCGCAACGTCTTCAAGTTGTCGCGGCCATTCATCATCGGTGACTGCCCCGATTCTAGGGCACACAGCAACTCTGCCATCGGTCCCACGAAAGCGTCGGGAAACCAAACTTCTTCCCATCGAGGACGATGCCACTTTGATTCTTCCGTGGTTGAATAGTCGATTGTGCTCGGACATCGCTCGGGATATTTCGGCCATCCAATCTGCCCCTTAGCCAATCCTCTGGTTCCCTCGACGCGCCAAAGAATTCGAAGGTCATCGGCAGCACCCTCGCGTGACGGACCCGCCCAGACATCGTCACAGATCATGCATCGCAAGCCCGAAGCGTATTCCAGAATGTACAGGCCGATTCCATCGTGATGGTCGAACCCGGTACGTGGATCGGTTCGAAAACTAGCGAAGACGCGCACCGGATCACCAAACCAATACCGCATCGTATCCAAGTGGTGGATCGACATGATTCGACAGGTGAGCCAACCCTGTCGCTGTTGCCATGGCATCCAATGCGGGATCGCTCGCATGTCGATCGTTGCCAGAACGGGATCACCTAATTGCCCTTCTCGAATGAGCGACTTACATGCCCGGACAGAATGGTCGTAGCGCATGTTTTGGTTGACGCATAACGTGACGCTTGCCTGTTCGCACAGCTCGACGATTGTGGTTGCATCTTGCGTGTTCGATGCTAACGGCTTCTGTGCGAGAACGCCCCGAACGTGCGGGCGTTTGACGACCTCCCGTACGACTTCAAGTTGAACGTCGGGGGGCACGGCGATATCGATGACTTGCAAACGGTCGTCATCAAGCAACTGTTGATAGGTGTCATAAACGGTATCGATCTGGTGTCGATCCGCGACCTGCTGAGCTTGTTCCTTGCGACGTGACGCGATTGCGATCGGTGAAAAGCCAGCGTCTCGGTACGCGACCAGATGGCAATCAGCCATGATGAAACCGCTACCAATACAACCGATGGGGGTGTCGCGATTGCGAGGCAAATCGGCCAGATGATTCAGTTCAGACATACTTAATCGATGTCCTAAGAAGCTTCATCCGAGAGCGATCGCGCGCTGGCATCGCGATTGGGATCCAGCCACGCGACGTCGGAACGATCATCAGCAAATCGCCGAACTCCAATGTCTTGGATTGCCGCATCAGGCAATCGATCCAGAGGTGTGTAGCGCGGATGATGAGATTCCTTGTACGGATCGTTGCTGCGTGCGTTGTAGCAACAGATCATTGACCAGCGGGAATGCGGCGAGTTGTTTTGATCGCTTCGATGCAGCAAGTTGGAGTGGAAGAAAACAACATCACCGGGATCCATCTCCACGTAGACCAAGTCAAATCGCTTGAGGATTTCTCCCACTCTCTCCGGGTCCGCGCCGGCTTGCTCACCGGTCAATTGATGTTGCACGCGTCCGCATAGGTGAGACTTACGGATGACCTGAAGGCAACCGTTTTCCTTTGTCGCCGGATCGACAGCGATGAAAGCGCTGGTGAGGTTCGGTGTCAACAGACCGTTGCCGTACCAATACCCGTAGTCTTGGTGCCACGCCCAGGCGCCACCGACACGAGCGTCTTTCATGATCATCTTGCTATGGTAGTGATACGCCTCGTCACCCAGCAATCGATCGGCGGTTGTGGCCATGCGTTCGCATCGTGCAAAGGCACCGTAGATGCCATCACCTGGATGATTCCAGAGTGACAATCGCACCGTTCCTCCTTCGCCGTCTTCTCGTCCAAAAGCATGGTCATCCAGTGCTTTGTCTTCTTTGGCGGAGCGACGTAACAGTTCGATTTCCTCGAGATCGAATAATCCACGCAACACGACAAAGCCGTTGGCGTGATACTCGTTCACCTGTTCATCCGAGATTTGCATCGTGATTAACCTGAGAGGAGAGTGAAAAAATGGCTGGCCCGTCGGAACGGCAGTCAGCCCGCCTGCCATTCCCTTATCGCGTCGATTGGCGTCAGCAACATGACGACATTTAGGACCAGGCTATCGCGAATGGTGATCAACATAACGATCTCTGTTGCAACGATCGCCGATACAGACCAAGTCCACCGGAACGATCTCGCGAACCAGTAACCTAAGCCACACGCGATGATATCGAAGAATGAATTAGCGATTGAGTCCCCGTAGTAATCGAGCGAGATTGTCGCCGCTCGATAGCGATCGATGATGATCGGTGAGTTCTCCAACAACTCCCAGCATGCCTCGATCGTGATCGCCACCAAGAAACGGCGATGACCGATATACCGATCTGGAACCAACTGCAACAACCAGTAAAAGATCACGCCGTGCAGCACATGACTGAACGTGTATGGATCGATCAAATGCTGTGAATTGTGAGTGGACCAAATATCCCACGACGCTAAGTTGAGACTGCCGCAAGCACACCACCAAATCCTTCCCATCGATCCGAGCGTGATCGCCGTCATTCCGGCAACAACGAGGCAATAAACGAATCCACGGCGGACCGCATCGTCTTTCGTTTCGTTCAGACCGTTCGTTTCATTCAGGGAGGAATCGCTCATCATGTCGCCTATGATCGATGAACCGCAACCGCTACGTTTATTTTGTCCTTCGACGGATCGAGTAACACGTAAACGGCAATGCACCCATTAGTCTATAACGTTGCCGTGTGAGACTAAAGCAGCCAGCGAGTAACTGACCCTTCCTATGGCCGAATTGACGATCCGATTGCGGGTAAATCCTCAGACCGGGAAGAAAGACATCGTTGTCGACCTGCGAAGTGACCCCGATGCTTTGCCGCATGAGCATGAACAACAGCACCGTCAGTTGGTCGACCAATTGATCGAAGGAGGATTGCTGAAGGCCGGAGAAGTTGGCGATGTGGTCATCGAACGCCAAGAAGAAGGACAGCCACTGGCAAGTCCCGAACAGGAGCCGAGTCCCGAACAGGAGCCGACATCACAGCGTCAATCGGAACAGGAAGGTCAGTAGCGTTGATCCTGCGGTTCCCAAACTGCGAAGTTCTGCGATTGGCGATCGCTTCTGAGTTCGTCCCACAGGAGCTTGCACAGACTTGCGTCGAGGGACGGATTGATGATGACGGTTCGGTCTGGCTGAAATCGGAGGAAACGCTAAGGCGCAAAACACTGGCCGAATTGAAGCCGCTCGGCGTCCAACAAAAGCGTTCCGTTGAGGGTGATTTCAAGCCGTTTTCCTGTTGGCATCAGTTATTGCCTTTGTCGACCGTCGATTGGACCTGCAACGCGCACCAGGAAACGCTCTTTCAAATCTCGGAAGACGAGACGTTCGCCGAGATGGTCGTTGAGATGCTCCGACTCGGCAATGATCGTCAACAATTTGCTCGCCTCGCTGAGCCAACACCATCGCACTTGTTGAGAGTAACCGAGGCACCTCACTACACGTTACTGCGTGCCACTGAAGCCGAAGACGAACCGACTGCGTTCTCTGAAGCCGCGCCGCGCGTTTGGGTTGAGTACGGGTTCCAACATCCGCTCGCCAAATTGTTGCAACCACCCATCGACCATTGGTTGCTCATTCGGTCAGACCAAACCTGGCAGTTGATCCATCCTCCGAAGCTTAAGGACATTTACCGCGCGATTGATCTTTCGATCGAATCAGAACATGCCGTGCTGTCGGCTGACATTGAGCCTCAACGAATTCGTGTTCCTATCCGGTTCAATGACTCATCTGCAACGGATCCGGCGGAGCTTTGGGTGATCCAAGAGGACGCGATCGCGAAAATGGAGTCATTCATCGAAAGCAGTCCGGACTCCTTGGTCAGGCGTCTGTTATTTGCGGTCGCAGAAGACCCGTCGCCAGAATCGCATGAGCCATGGGTGATCCTGCGAGTGAGACCTTCGAAAGAACCCCCGCCAATCTTGGTTATCCAGGCTTCCGCGTATCGGTCGTACCTGAGAATTCCAAACCTGTTCCTACCGCTCGGAAAGCGGCTCCAACCGCCGCTGAGACGAGACGCGGTGATTCAATTGATCGCGCCCACACCGGAACGTGTTCATTGGTTGATGCCAGGCATCGATCGCGGCTTTACTCCTCAGTCCGTCGACGACTCCGCCTTTCTTCCGCTCAGCGACTGGGTGGATTACGTACTCGATCATCATGCCGAATCATTGAGCACGTGGGTAGCGTCTCACCAGTTTGATTTTGAATCGTTTATCTGCGACGACGAATTACTCGACGCTCCGACGAAATCCCGCACAACGAACAAGAAACTCACAACGAACAAGAAGCGCACAAACACGCAGAAGAAAACGAAGCAAGCAGAATCAAGGCAACCGCGAAAGAGACCCGCTCAAACGATATCAAGCGAATTGGAAACCACGACGCTTGAGCCGGGACATTGGGAATTACAACTCGCGCGCCTCGAATCCGACTACCGGCAATCAACGGAACCTTTGGAAAGTGTTGAGCGATCACGACGCTGGTCGGAAATGGGTATCGCAAACAGTCATTTGCGTCGCGCTCGCGACACAACGATTTGCTTTGCAAACGCTTGTTGGAATATCGACCACGAAGAATCGGAGAACGATTCAGAGGAAATCAATGTCAAGGAACGACTCGAGCGTTGGCTGGAGAGTGAACTGCGATGCGTCGGCGTGCAGGAGCAAGATCACCACTGGCTGGACTGGGAGCTCTCTGCGACTCGTCCACAAGATGGACACCCAGGATTGATCGCCGCACTCGTGATCGCCGGTGAGTGCCATCAGCATCTAACGGATCAGATCTTGGAAAAGCCGCGCGCGGTCATCGACTGTCTTCTGCAACATGAGAATCGACTTCCGGTTCGAGCTGCTTGGATGGCTTGGATGTCGATGTACCGGTACTCCGGAAAGGACCTCTTGATGCTCGCCCGTGCGCGTGATCGCGTGTTGGAACGGTTGTTTCATCGTGGACTAACACCTGAGTTTGATTTACCGGCGTTCTTGCGAAGCGATGTTGCCGAAGAAAATGGTCGGCTTCGTCGTGTCCGTGATCACTTACCAGAATTGAGAGAGAGTGTTCGCAACTGGATCGTTGAATCGGAATTTGGCAACCAAGATCCACAAACCCTATGTTACGTCGATTTGATCTTCTCCTACGCTTTCGCGCGACTCGGTGAATTCACAACGTGCCACGAGCTGCTGCACGCCTCGGAAGAATCCCTGCAGAACAAGGATGTCGTGCACCGCTGGATTCTGGATGCGTACACCCAACGCATCCAACAGGCGATTGACGGCCAACCACGCGACGGGGCACTTAATGCTGGATTGACTTCCGCCTTGGAAACGATGGATCGCGGCCAACAGTATTTGATCGATCGATTGCGACAGCGTTCACGCATCTTGGAACCACACGCGAACGTGGATGCATTCGAAAATTTCTTGGTTCGTGCCACCGATGAATTAGGTCAGCAACTAGATGAGCTGGAGAAGACGGCTGAGCCCACCGAGCTCGCCAGTCGACTGGATGCGCTTTTGGATCGGCACAAGAACCCGGATGAGATGCTTCGGATTCTGCCAATCGCATTCTTGGTCGCCCCTCGACTCGGCGAACGCTACGCGACCAAATTGATCGAACGTGTTTGGAGTGTGATCGATGCTTGCCAAGATTCGTTCGATCAGGCCGCATTATTGCACCGCGCGATCTTGGTCGCCGCTCACTTTGGTCGCGTTGATTTGGTTCAGTCGCTGGTTGAAGTGATGGATCAATCGTTACCCGAATTGGTTCACCAATACTGCACGCTTTCACCCACCGACCGACAACAAACGGAAGCGATCGAGCGTTTATTGAATCAGTCGTTTCGCGGAATGCGTCGCCTTGGAATGCGAGAGCAGATCGAGCGAATCTACACTCGCGTCGCCGAACTGATTGAATCAACGAGTGAATCGAATGGTGGCCAGCAATCTGACCGACTGCTGCTATCGCTTGCGGCTGGCTGGTTCTTTTTCGGGCAATCGGAACCAGCTCGCAACATCACCCAAAACATGATGAATCGACTCCAGGGTGAATCACATCTCGATCCCATCAACACTCGATTGCTTTGCGCCTACATCGAAGCGGTTGCCAATGCCCCAGCCGAAGAGGCAGTTCGATTGGTGAGGGATGTTTTTTTCGTCGATGACCGGTCCATCCCCAAAATCGCGAACGTTGCCAAAAGCTTGTCGACCGATTCTCACTATTCCATCTCTCATCTTGATATTGTGGAGGCCGCCGTCTTGGCGCTGCTCAGCGAAGACGTGGCTCTGTCTTCAGAGTCGCGACGCTGGCTTGATCAAGATGAATACCTGGTGCGGCAAAAAATCCATCGTGACATGCGGTTGGCCGTCGAGCGAGCCGAATGAACGGCCATCCAATGATGCGAGAATTCGACCACGCCAAGTACATACCGAGGACTCGCCTTAGCAACGAGTAGAACGTCCATCCAATGACACAGGATTCCAAGCATGAAAATGACAGGAGCGCCGACGTGATCGCCGACGAAGAAATCGGATTCGGTCAATTGCTTGAAGAGGCAGAATCGCTTCGTCAGCGTTTGAATCGGTTTCGCACCGCTCTAGGTCGCTTCTTTGTTGACAAGCAAGAATTGATCGATCTGATGCTGGTAGCAGCCGTTGCACAAGAGCCGTTGTTGCTGGTGGGACCTCCCGGAACAGCAAAAAGCGATCTCGTTTTGAAATTCAAAGATGCGTTGGGGATCCAACAGGGTGATTACTTCGAGTACATGCTAACACGCTTCACCGAACCCTCTGAGATCATTGGCCCCATCGACATCAATGAATTGCGTGACGGTCGCTACATTCGCCGAGAACAAGGCAAGCTACCAACGGCCAAGCTGGCATTCCTGGATGAGATTTTTAAATCTAATTCAGCGATCCTCAACATCTTGCTGACCATCATCAATGAAAAAAAGTTCTACCAGGACGGCGTTCCGCAAGCGGTCGCGTTGCGAGTCTTGTTTGCAGCGACCAATGAGATTCCCGAGCACGGCGAGTTGGGGGCGCTGAAAGATCGGTTCGTTTTAAAAGCAGAAAGCTCTTCCGTCCAATCCGATCACTTCACGGAACTGATCGATGCTGGACTGCAATCAGAAGTCTATCGAAATCTCAATCAACGACCGTGGGTCGAAGACCATGCGGACTTCGATGACTTGATCAAGGCGAATCGTTATCTGATGCATGTGTTTGCCAACGCATCCCCTAACCAGCAAAACGACCGCGAGCGGTTCTTTCCAGAGGAAGTGTTCCGCGAATTCCAGCGGATGATCAAAACGCTTGTACGTGAAGACCATCTATTCATCAGTGACCGAAAACTCGTCAAGCTCTACAAGCTGTTTCGCGTACGCTCTTGGCTGTTCACGGGAGGCACCGTGACCCGCGATGACTTAAAACTCTTGATGTACCTCGGTGAAAGCCCCGAAGAGATGGCACTGCTTCGCGAAAAAGTGCCGATGCTCATCGGAACGTAACGGGCGAGTCTAGGATAGCCCTGGGTGGCTCAGAAGCGCCGCCTTATCCACTACAGGAGTTGGTCGAGTTCTTCGGTTAATTTGGCGAAGCGTTGGAGCGTTGTTTTGACGGGTTCGGGGGACGTCATGTCGACCCCCGCGTCTTTGAGTAGATCCAATGGGTCTTTGCTACAACCACCTGACAAGAATGACAGGTAATCCTTCAGCTCTGCTTCGCCGCCGTTGAGGACTCGCTGTGACAAAGCCACCGCGGCACTCAATCCGGTTGCGTACTTGTAAACGTAAAACGCGCGATAGAAATGCGGGATGCGGAAGCACTCCAACTCCAACGACTTGTCGATCACAAAGCCTGGACCGAAGTAGGCATCCAACAGTTCGCGGTAAACGGCGCGGAACGACTCAACCGTCAGTGGCTCACCCGCTTCAGCCATTTCGTGCGTTCGTTTTTCAAACTCGGCAAACATGGTTTGTCGAACGACGGTCGCGCGAATGCTGTCCAGTTCGTTATTGATCAGGTAAGCGCGTTCGTTGTCGTCAGCTGCGTTGGCCAACAAATGATCGGTAAGAAGCTGCTCGTTGAACGTACTGGCAACCTCCGCAACAAAGATCGTGTAGTTGTAGTACTCGAACGGTTGTGCGCGTGCTGAATACCAACTGTGCATCGAGTGTCCAGCTTCGTGGGTCAGCGTGAAGACATCGTTAAGCACTTCTGGTTTGAAGTTCATCAGAATGTAGGGGTCGCCATCGAACGTACCACAACTGAACGCGCCGCTCTGTTTGCCCCGATTGGGATAACGATCGGCCCAACGTCCACGCAGTCCTTCTTCGAGCACATCGGTGTACTCGCTGCCCAGCGGTGCAAGCGATTCCATGACAACCTGAACGGCGTTGTCCCAGTCGTGGTGCTTCTCGATATCGCTAAGAATCGGCACATAGGTGTCATAGTGGTGCAGATCTTTTAGATCCATTTTTCGTCTGCGAACATCAAAATAATGATGCACACTCGGCAGCGAGTCACGGACGGCCGAAATCAGATTGTCATAAACACTGACGGGTACATTGTCCGGAAACAGCGCGGACTCAAGACTGCTTTCATAGTTGCGTGCCTTGGCGTAATAGACATCGCGTTGGACGCTGCCACACAGCGTTGCGGCGAGCGTATTTTCGTGAGCGGCGAATTGTGCGTAGTACTGATCAAACGCTGCGCGACGGACTTTTCGTTGTGGACTGATCAGCAGCTGACCAAAAGTGGCATGTGACAGCTCCAACTTACGACCGGAATGATCTTCGATCTCACCAAAACGAAGATCTGCATCATTGAGTTGGCGGAACGCGTTTCCGGCGGCCGAAGCCATCTCACCTTGCATCGCCAGCAAACGCTCCTCCTTGTCGCTGAGCGTATGCGGTCTATAGCGAACGAGACGTTCGAGTTGTAGACGAAATTTCTGCAGCGGCTCTTCTTCCAAGAACTGCGACATGTTGGTTTCGGGGATCGCTAGAATCTCTGGCCGCATGTAACTGGCTGCTTGTCCGGCACGGACGGCCAAGTTTTGAAACCGCGCCTTCATGGCTTGGTACGCGCTGGCCGTTTGGTCTTCCGTCGTTCGCAGAAACGCGTACGTTCCAAGTTTCTCGGCGATACGATCGAAATCACTATCGAACTGCAGTGCTTCCGCGAGGACCGAAGCCGATTCACCAAGCCGTCCGCGAAACGTTTCGAACGTTTCAATCAGGCCTTCGAGTTTCTCGAAGTCGGAATTCCAAGTGGCATCGCTTTCGTACAAGCTGCCTAAATCCCAGCAGTCATCCTGTTGAACCTCATCGCGTTCGGGCAGAGTGGCAGTGCTCATGAATTCGTTTCTCGTCCTTGTGGGGAAAACGCAAGATAGAAAGTATTTGTGAGAGGAGGTCGCTGCTGGGCATTGTTGACACCAGCACAGCCGCCATCTCGCTGTCGATAACGGCTTCTACAGCAGCTTCATGAATTCGCGCATCCAGGCGGGATGTGCCGGCCAAGCTGGAGCCGTGACCAGATTGCCATCGACGTGAGCGGAATCCATCGTCGCCGCCGGTTCGACGTAACGGCCGCCACCCGCGGTCACTTCCGGGCTGACCGCGGGGTAACAACTACAGGCACGGTCTTTCAACACGCCGGCTGCGGCGAGAATTTGCGGACCGTGGCAGATCGCGGCGATCGGCTTTCCTGCTTCGGCAAAGTGACGCACGATCTGCAAAACCAGAGGGTTCAATCGCAAGTACTCCGGAGCTCGCCCCCCGGGGATCACCAACGCGTCGAATGCGGCCGGATCGAGTCCTTCAAAATCGGTGTTGATGGCGAAACGATGACCCGGCTTTTCACTATAAGTCTGATCACCCTCAAAATCGTGAATTGCTGTGGCGACCGTGTCCCCGGCGGATTTATCCGGGCAGATGGTGGCGACGTCGTGCCCCGCGCAGACGAGGATCTGCAGGGGAACCATCGCTTCGTAGTCTTCGACAAAGTCGCCTACGAGCATCAAAATTCGCTTCGAATCGGCCATGAACGTGGATTTCAACGAGGGGTATCGGAAAGCCGAAGATTCTATCCGTCCGCCGCCCGCTCGAACATCGGATCGCCTATTTGAACATCCAATCAGGGCTGAAACGCGAAGCCGCGGCCCAAACGTGTCGCTGTATCAGCCCGTTTGCCGTTCGATCAGCCGGTTTGGCGTTCTGGGTGTGGGTTCTGGCTGTGATCAGTCTTTGCATGTCTGGAAAACAAAGATTCGCGGTGAACGGCAGGTTGAATTAGACTGAAGCGTGCTCGGTTGCCGCACGACGGCATCACCGAACCGCTCATCTTGCATCTCTCCATTCACTTCTTGGATTGCTTCGGACATGATTCGTGCCACGGCTCTTGGATTGATCCTGCTGTTCATCTCGTCTGTTCAAGCTTCGGATCTGATGTCCCCCGACATCATGCGGCAACTGGGCCTGACCCAAGCCTGGGCTCGACCGATTCCGACTCCCGCCGGTGCCCAGACGATTGCTGACCAGCAATTTCACGTTCACCAAGAAAACCCTCGGAAGTATGTTGAGATCGTCGAAAAGTCCGACGACTCGGCCGCACAACCCGCTGCTGAACAACCGGCCAACGGTCAGCCGGCGACGATGGAAGCGAAAGATGATCGTCGAATCATCGCGCGAATCCCGATCGATCGAATCGGAACCGATGGACTGCCCATCGGAAAGAAAGAAGCCGAACGCTTGGCGAGCAACGAAATCCGTCGCCTGAAGCGACGCGGGATCGAAGCCGAAATTGGTTACCGCACCGTCCCCCGCGTTCACTTGTACAGCATTTCCGTTGACGGTGTTCTTGATTGCCGAGACGCGGAAACAGGCGAGCCAATCTGGATGGTCGGCGTCGGCGATCGACGCTTGTCGTACGGTGCTTTAGGAACCAGTGAAAAATACATTACCGTGATCAATGGTGGAAACCTGATTACGGTCGAAGCCGAAACGGGTGAAGCGATCGAAGAAGTCGACATGATGGGCGCCTCAAGTTTTGGTGCGATCAACAGTGGCGCGTTTGCAATGGTCCCGATCATCGGCGGTGGGATCGCCGGCTACCCTTTGGCCGATCCAACCCGGGACCCGTTCAAAGAGATCGTTGAAGGAAGCGCCCTTGCGCTACCCATCAAGGCTCCCAAGAGCACGCGAATCGCCTGGGGAACCGATCGCCAATTTGTTTACGTCATGGAGATGCAAGGCGACCCTTCGGTCTTGTTCCGACTTAAAACCGATGGCATCGTCAGCGGCCGAATCGCGACAGCCACCGGTGACCGATTCTTCTTTGGATCTGAAAACGGGCAGGTTTACGCCGTGTGGGGAACTCGAACAGGACGCGTCTTGTGGACCGTTCCTTTCGGCGAACCGTTCTACAACGAACCGGTCATCGTCGATGACAAGTTGTTGATTCGGTCGGCCTACGGCAACTTGCACTCGCTCAATTTGGAAACCGGAGCCATCAACTGGGACCGGCCGATCTCGAATGTCGATGAAATGATCGCCGCCTTCGGCGGCCGCGTTTATGTCACAACGCTCAGCGGATCGCTCGGCGTGATCGACTTGGAATCTGGCAAACAGATCGCTCAATTCCAAAACATTCGACCAACGAGACTATTGGTCAATCGAACGACTGATCGATTGTTCCTGGTCAGCGATTCGGGGGAGGTTCAGTGCCTCCGTGAAGAAGACTCGGTCTTACCCACATTCAATGTCCAACCCGAGATCGTGATGGACGAAGAAAAGCCTGCGGACGGCCCAGCAGCCAAACCTGGCGTCGATCCATTTGAAACCGGCGATCCAAGCGATCCGTTTGGGGGCGGCGGTATGGGCGGAGGAAACGACCCATTCGGTGGCGGAGCCGGCGGCGGAAATGATCCCTTCGGCGGAGGAGGAGCTGGAGGTAACGATCCTTTCGGCGGTGGAGCTGACCCGTTTGGTGGTGCAGGAGGTGGCGACGCCGGCGGAAATCCCTTCGGCGGCAATCCGTTCTAGCACGACGCGGGAGGGTCCTCCACTACCAGTGTTCCACTACCAGTGTTCGGCGATTTTTCGGTTGAGGAATTCGGCGCTTCGCTGGAGTTGATCCATGCCTTCGACACCGTCCTCGATGCTGATCCAGTGATCACCAAAGCCCGCAGCTTTTAACTGACTGAAGATCGCGTCGTAGTCATTCAGTCCTTTGCCGACTTCTCCATGGCTGAGTCGTTTAGCGTAGCCTTCAACACCTAGTTCTTCGCGGCGCAAATCTTCGATTGTGCCTTCCAGCAAGAAGCGGTCGCTAGCGTGCATGGTCACCACGCGATCAGCGACGCGACTTAACAGATCCAGTGGATCCTCGCCGGCCAGGATGGTGTTGCTGGGGTCGTAGTTGACACCAAAATTCTTTGCGCTCACGGCGTTGACCAAGTCACAAAAGACATCGGTCATCTGAGCGAACTCAGGGTACGTCCAAAAATCATCCTTGTAGTGATTCTCGAGAATCAACGTGACGCCTCGCTGAGCCGCGTAAGGCGCACACGCATCGATGCACTCGGCTGCCAACCGCACGCCCTCTTCCTCAGTCAGTTCCGGACGTCGTTGGCCCGATAGGACTCGGCAAAAACTGCCACCCATCGCCGCGGTCATGTCGATCCAATACTTCTCACGCTCAATCTGCTCGGCACGAAAATCGGGGTCCGGATGCGTAAAGTCCGGCGAACAGCACATCATCGGAACCACCAATTCCTTTTCTTCGACCTTGCGACGAAGCGACGACCACTGATCAGGATCCTGCATTTCCAAAAATCCCGCGTACCATTCCAGTCCTGCGATCGGCAACTCTGCCGCCAAGTCGATCCACTCGGCGAGGCTCATCGAACCGTCTTTACATAACGCCTGCATGTAGAGTTTTGGAAAAGCAGCAAGCTTTGGCATTGGATAATTCACTCGCCAGGTTTGAGCAATGATTTGACGATCCGACCTTGATGCATCGTCTCGAAGGCTTCGTGCCAATCGCTTATCGCCCAAGTGCCGCCGATGATCGGTTCGACATTCAGTTGTCCATTGGCCAACAGGGCGAGGACGCGTTCCCAGATCGACCAGTGATGACTGAAACTTCCCTGCAGTGTCACGTTTTTTTGAACGATGGGGTCGATTGAAAAATCGAGTGGCTTCGGTCCCCATCCGACCTTAGTGATCCAACCAGCAGGCCGAATCAGATCGATGGCAAGTTTCAACGTGGTCGAAACGCCGGCTGCATCGATAATCACTTCGGCGCCCAAACCGTCCCGTTCACGCGCCCACTCGGTTGCATCGGTCAATGTCGTGCAGCCATATTGCCTGGCAACTTGGAATCGGGCTGAATCCGATTCCAATCCCAATACGGCGACGTCACCTCCACAGAGCTTTGCGACCGCAGCACAGAGAATCCCGATTGTTCCCGGGCCGATGACAAGCACTCGATCGCCCGGCTCGATCCGGGTGTTTCCCACGACAGAGTTGTAGGCGACACAGCAAGGTTCCGTTAACGCTGCGTGCTCGAGTGCCAGGCCGCTGGGAACTCGATGCAGACATCGCGCTGGAACTTTTGCAAAGCGTGTCATCGCACCGTCGACGCCATATCCGAAGCCCTTGCGAGTCGGATCCAAGTTGTAACGACCTTGACGCGACATTGGGTTGTTGGGATCGATCACGGCTGCGGTTTCACTGGCGATGCGATCGCCTTCTTGCCAACCCAGAACGGACGCACCCACTTCAACAATCTTGCCCGCGAATTCATGCCCCAACACGACCGGATAATTCACTGGCCAGCTGTGCGATGCGGTCCATTGATGCAAATCACTGCCACAGACTCCGACGGCAGCTACTTCAACGAGAACGTCGTCCGGTCCAATCACTGGTCTCGCGAACGATCGAATCTCAACACTGCCCGGTTCCGGTGAAAAGTTAACAACGGCAGCCGATTCGGTCACGCCACGTCTCCCTGCTGATGCACTTGCTCGCAGATCATCTTTAAAGAACTTTCCAAATCACCGTCAGCCGTCTTGAAAGCGTCTGCGTCGATCGTCAACGGCGCCCCCAAGACCACCAACGGCGCGCCGTATTGAGGACACGCGATTGCCTGTTCGATCGATAAACCACCGACGGCTTGGACGGGAATGTCGACGGATTCAACCACATCGCGAAGATCATCCAGCGGGCTCGGCATTCGACGACCGCTCGCCGCAATGCCTCGGCGTTCGTCGTACCCGATGTGATGGACGATATAGTCGCATCCAAGTTGCTCTAAACGTTTGGCACCATCCACCATCGTCCTATAGGCGAGATTGTCGCCCATCACTTTGACGCCGAAATCCTTGCCCGCTTGAACGACGCACTTGATGGTTTCTTCGTGCGCTAGAGCCATGACGACAACGTGCGTCGCGCCTGCGCCAGCCATCATCTCTGCTTCCAAGTAACCACCATCCATCGTTTTCAGATCGGCAACGATGGGGACATCCGGAAACCGCTCTCGCAGCGCTCGGACGCCATTGAGACCTTCCGCCAAAATTAATGGGGTTCCCGCCTCCAACCAATCCACACCCGCTCGTAGAGCCATTTCCGCAGTCGCGAGTGCTTCATCAATGGTGGTCAGGTCCAACGAAATCTGAACGATCGGCTTCATCGCGTCGGTTAATGCTGCGTTTGCTGTCTGTGAATATCGCGATGGGGAGAATCACGAAGGGAAGTATCGCGATGGGGACGAGCGGCCTGGCGACTACTCTTCCTTTGCCGCTTCGTAAGCTGCTTCAAACTCCGCCAACTGTCGCTGCAACGGCGGAGAGTGCGGCTCCAAACGCAAGGCACGCTTCTGAGTCACGATGGCATTTTCTAAATCACCCACAGCGAAGTAGCAACGTGCACAGGTGTCAAGTCGAGCCGAATCCGTCTGCAGTTCCAGTGACTGCAAGCTGTAATTCAATGCTTTTTGGTAATCACCTTCTGTGTTACAAACCAACCAAGCGTACTGATTGAGGAATTGCGCGAGCGAGGGCTCGGCAGCCTCACCCAGCTGCCGGACTTGCATTTTGGCTTGCTGAACGGATGATTCCGCATCACTGATCGCACTCCTGAGTTCTCGCGAAACCAGCTTTCGCCATTCTTCATCGCCATCGGTTCGATACATCCGAATCAGGATGTCAACGTTGATTCGATACATGCGATAAGCGTTGATCAACAACGGTCGAGCTTCATCGTCCTTGCCTTGTTTCAAGGCCAACAAAGCCTTGTGGAAATCAACGTCACTCTGCACTCGGTTGTATTGCCACAAAACGCGTGAATTAAGTCTCCGACGAAGTTGGTTATCTTTTTCAACACGCTCGGCCAACGGTTCCAAAAGATCGATCAAATCTTGATGGCGTTCTAGCTCCCCAAGCATCTCCGCCAAATCACCACGCGCTGTGGCGGCACGCTCGTCTTCCAAATCCAAAGCGTCGATGATCAAACGAAACTCTCGCTCGGCCCATTTGTAGAGCCCTCGTTCTTTTAGCTTGATGCCTAACTCGCGATGGGCTTGGGCCGTATCATCAATGTCGGCGGGCTGCATTTTCGAAGCAGCCCGTTCTTCTTCGGATTGCGGCAACGGATTGATTTGAGCCGCACGACCGGCCAAGTATTCGGCTTGTTTTTTGTCATCGGCTGTGTTGAAAGCTTCCGCGGCCGCGTACAGCAACATTGGGTGCCGACTGAACATCGCGCCGTGTTCTTTTTGCAGTTCGATGACAAACGGATGCAGATCATTGTCGATTGCCCAACTGGCGGCATCGACCAAGTCACTCGATTTTGGCGTGATCAAATCCATGTTCTTCGTTGCCAAACGCAGTGCTTCGTCTGTTAACCCTGCTTTGGCGGCGCGTGTCGCGGTAACACGGACTAACTCCAAGACGGATGACCGAGAAGCTTGTTGAGTGGAACCGGAATCAATTTCTAAACGTTGCTGATCGATCAGATCATTCCAGCGGTCGGCCGCATACTCGCCGCTGGCCAGATCGCTCGCGTACACGCGGAGCCACTCGGAGGCTTGACGATCGTTGTCACCAAGGGTGTCCGTAATCTGCTTCGAATTTGATACACGCGTTGCAGAGACGTCAGACATCGGTTGTTGCATGATCGCGATCGCGGCGCGACGGCTCAATCGCAAGGACGTTTCGAAACGAACCAATCGAGTGATCGCTGCCAACGCTTTTCGCTCTTTGAACTCCGAAAGCATGTCGATACGCGTGCTTCGTTCGATTTCGTTTTGGGCGCCGTATTCGATCAACACATCGCGAACTTCCGGCGGATCTGTTTCCTTGGACCAAGAGATCGACAAACTGCTAACCAAGAACCTGGCGGCCATCGCGATTTCGGTATCGCGATGAAACTGTGCGTCATGCAATTCGTCGAACGCTTCCAACCCCATCCGCTGGAGTCGTTCTCGGGCACGAACACGCGTGGCGTAGCTATCCGCGCCAAGCAGGTCGATAAGCTGACTCACTTCGGCTTCGCTGGCTGTCGTTTCGTTGGCTTCGACTTGACCACTGCCAAGCAAAAAGAGTGTCGCCAAAAGAGCGATGGATTTCGGTCGCAGCATAGGATTCCACTCGCGAAGGAGACGATTTTTGACCCCCTCAATCTACCCGGTACCGTCCGTTCTCGGAACAGATACCAAGCCGCACGTCGTTCGACCTGGAAGGGAAGAGCCTTTACCAAGAACTGGCCTTGGTTTTTCGGCCGACATTGAAGCCTACGCGGTTTCCCAAGCGAGTGCTTCTTCGATCGCTTGGTGATACTCGTCGTCGGTGAATTCCAGGATTTCACGCATTTTCGCGAGCAGGGTTGTCTGTTCGTCGCCCATCTCATCGGCGGTGGCGGTCAAGAACATGGCCTGCAACGCGACCGAACGTTGTTTCTGAGTCCAGCGGCGACAGACCGTCAGCACGTAATTCGCCGCCTCGATTTCATTTTGCTGCGCGATGGAGCACAACTGACCAAGTTCCTCCCGGTCAACGGGACGCTCCAACAGTTGGTTCCCAACCAGCTGCAGGGCATTGATTTCGGCCTCGGTAATCTGGTCATCCGCAATCACCACCAGCACACTGGCTCGTAGTGCCTCATCACGAAATTGAGCCTCCTGTGCCATCTCATGACTCTGCTGATCCATTTCCAAAACGGTTGGATCCCAAGTTGAACGACACTGATCGCACTGAACGAATAGCTCGGCCGGCCCCACCGGAACGGTCGGGATGAAATAGAGCGTTAACCAGGGACGACGTGCCCTCAAACGGTATGGCTGAGTTAACGCACAAGTGGGGCAATAGAAATTGCCGCGCTCGCGCGTCGTCGTCAGGTTCATGGTGCCAATCAAGATCATGCCTCACATTTTTGCCGATGGGACGTGATGTTGGAAGTTTGAAGTTCCCGAGGCCAAACCGCTTTCTTCCGACTTCAGAGGTTCAATCTTCCTGCTCTGTCGAATCCCTGCCGTCGAATTCCTGCTGTGCCCGCCCCCTTCAAACTTCTCCGGTCGTAACGGTTTTGATGAAGTTTCACGTATTTCCATCCGATACTCGACGAGGCGTTTATTTCTCGGCAATCAGGATGATGTGCCCGCATGCCACCGCTCCCCATCTCATCGACCCGCACGAGCACGCCGCTGTCAACGCAGCGTCTATTGTTCCAGCTCAACGCGGACCAGATCGCCTTGCAGGAGAGCTACGACCAGTTGAGCACGGGTCGACGCGTGTTGCGGCTCTCAGACGACCCCGCCGCAGCCAATCGAGCGATTTCGCTTCATCAGGGCATCGACCGTGGAGAACAGCTGCTTCGCAACGCTGGGTCAACGAGCAACTTTTATCAGGCGACCGATACGGCACTGGCACAAGTCGATAACGCGTTGATTTTGGCACGGGGCGCGGCAGTCGAAGGTGCTCAGACGGTTGTTTCCGAGGACGAACGGGAAGCCCTCGCGACGACGATTCGGCAAACGATCAATTCTGTCTTTGCCGCTGGCAATTCACTTTACCGAGATCATCAATTACTCGGCGGATTTCTGGATTCGGGCGTCGCCTTCGAGTTCGAAAACGAAGAAATCGTCTTCACGGGAACCAACGCCGTCGGCCAGACCTTTTTGGGTGCCGGACGCCCCACCGAAGTCAGTGTGACGGGAAACGAGGCACTCGGAACGAACTCCGTATTTCTCGAAGGCGATCCGCTGAATGCGGCGTTGAACGAGGACACTCGTCTGATCGACCTCCGGCAAGGCCAGGGCGTCACGCCCGGCGTCATTCGACTTTCCGGCGGCAACGATTGGACGAACTTGGACCTTACTTCCGCGGCAACGATCGGCGACGTTGTCGACCTCCTTAATACGGTTGAATTAGAAGGCCGACCGCTTACGGCCTCGATCACGGTCGATGGGATCCGTATCGAATACTCCGATGGTTTGGCGGGAACCCTGGCCATTGATGACGCGGTCGGAAGCCGCATGGCCCAAGAGTTGGCGATCAGTAATCCCGACGGAATCCAGGCGCCGCCGATCATCGGTGACCGACTGGCGCCTCGGATCACGCCCTCGACGTTGATTTCGGACCTAAACAATGGAGCGGGTTTGGATCTCAGTGATGGAATTCAAATCCTTCAAGGCGACGAAACGTTTACGATCGAACTGGATACCGCGGAGTCGCTTAGCGATGTCTTGATCGCGATCAATCGCAGTGGTGCCGACGTCCGCGCAGAGCTGAATGAATCCGAAGGCCGCATTCTGTTGCGTGCCCGTCGCAGCGGTGTCGACTACTCGATCGGCGAGAATGGCGGGGACGCGGCACGAAATCTCGGCATCCGATCGGCGACCGAACTCACCAAACTCTCAGATCTTGGCCGCGGTCGCGGAATCGCACTCAATGCGGATGGTCCTGATTTGATTATCCGCCGCCCCGATGGAGTCGATTTGGAATTGGACCTGGATGGACTGGAGACCGTCGATGACGTGATTCAGTTAATCCGAAATCATCCGAACAACCAAGACACGCTTCGTGTGTTGGTCGACCTCAATGACTTCGGGAATGGGATCCAGTTGAAAGCGCCTCCGGGCGCAGAACCGTTGACGGTCCGGCAGATCGGGATCAGCGACGCGGGCTTGCGACTGGGACTGATTCCGCCCGGAGAAAACGAGTCGAGTGGATCGGTCGTCGGACCCGTCGATACGATCATCGGAGTCGACTACGTCCCACGCGACGCCGGCGGAGCTCTCGACACACTCTTGCGATTGGAAAAAGCCATTCGCTTTGGTGATATCCCAGAAATCGAGCGTCTGCAGGTGAAATTGGATGAAGACTTCGATCGCGCCAGCCGGTCACGGGGGCGTGTTGGCGTTTGGGCCAACAACCTGCAACAACTGCAAGAACGAACGGAAGATACCGTCGTTCAATTGCGAGCCCAGTTGTCAGATGAAATCGATGCGGACTTGGCGACGGTGATCAGCGACCTGACACAGCGGCAAACAGCATTGGAAGCGTCGCTTCGTCTGATGGGCCAGACCTCTCAACTGACGATCCTGAACTTCCTGTAACGATTTTGTCGATTCTGCGGGTGATTCATCCGATATCACCCATGACGCTCTGATACCGGCGTCGGGCTGCGCTGTCGGCCGTTGTTCTCAACCGGGACCATGACCATGCGAATCGACACTCAACGATTTGGCACGCTTCAACTGAAAGCCGACCAACTGTTTTTGTTTCCTCAAGGATTGATTGGGATGGAAACCCTGCGCCATTGGGCTTTGTTGCCCGATCTGCAGAATCCGTCTGTGGCGTGGCTACAGAGTGCTTCGCGAGGAGACCGCGCCGTACCGCTGATCAGTCCCCGGGCTTTTTTCAGTGACTATCGCGTCCACGTGACACGCCGAGAACTTGCATCACTGCATATGCAAATGGGTGCGGAGCTTTACGTGTTGACGACCGTGTCCGGCCATGTCGGACGATTGACCACGAATCTGCGTTCGCCTCTGTTGCTGAACCTGAACAGGCGTCTGGGTTGCCAAGTCATTACCTGCGACGATCAACCGATCCAGCACGCGTTGCCGCTAAAAATTGCCACCAGTGGCGTGTCAGCTTCGGATCTCGCTCGCAAAGTTGCCTAATGGCTCCGGCGGGTGACCTCTGCGAACCAAGGTGCTCCGCCGACGTTTTTGCCGTTTGTTATGACGATTTGGCGGCGTGCTGGCGAACTTGTGAATGCACAACTGTCTCAAGATTTACCGGGCAGGCTCAAAATCTAGCCGGGCCGACGGCTCGGTTGGCGATTTGATCGAAGCAGGTTTCGTTGCCCCGAGAGAATCAGCGCGGGCGGAATCGCCGCGACCTGGCTAGCCGTCACAACCCAGACCGTGAACAGCAGTCAGGGTCCGATGATCTCGGCAATTACATCGTTTGACGGCGGCGAATCGGCACGATCGGTACGTGCGGACCTCCGCCGGCTCTTGTTGAATTTGCTTGCATCGATGGCCGATCATCAGTGTTGTCGAGGGGGAGTTCATTGGAACGCCCCTGAATGATTCAAATTTTCCCCATCCGATTTACACCGATCACCACGAGGACAACATGCTGGTCCTTTCAAGACATCGAGACGAAAGCATCATGATCGGCGACGACGTTGTGGTGACGATCGTGGATATTCGCGGCGACAAAGTTCGCCTCGGGATCGAAGCACCGCAGTCGATCCCCGTTCACCGCCAGGAAGTCTATGACGCGATTCAACGAGAGAATCGCCGCGCCACGCAGACAGGATCCGGAGCAACGAAGGATATCGAGCCGCCAGCGAAAGGCGACTGATCGAGCGTCCGCGACAGCCGGATCGCGCCGGGGCCGATGGTCTCGGGTCAGCGTTGCCACCAAGCATTATTTTGAAAGAGGGTCTCTGAATTTCAGGGGCCCTTTTTTCGTGCCTCGCTTTTCAGATTCCATTGGCACGCGATTGGCTCTAACCTGACCCTCGGAACATCTGACGACGGTTTGTTCCGCGAAGGTGTAGCAGCATGCAGCAGATGTTGCATTTTGCAACACCTACAAACGGACGCCGGTCGTCAGGTCGCCCTGGAAAGGCCGTTTTTTTCGTAGCGAAAGCTCGGGAACGGGAATAAACTCTGAGTCCAGAGTCTTTTCGGACTGCTTTTCCAACCTTTCAAGAATTCGGTTTCGACCGCGTGTCGTCCCCCGTTCGGGTCAGCGATGATAGGTCGAGCAACCTCAGTCTCGAGGCAACTCGAGCAACGCGTCAGCGTTTACTGCTTCAGCGGAGATACTTCAAATGGGATTGCGACACGTCGCACGAACCGTCGGACGCTCTTTAGCGACCTTGTCGGCCACCGGGTTGGTCCTGACAAGTTTGGTTCTAACCGAGGCTTTGGCGTCGGATGGTGCCAATGTTCGAATTGCCACTTTCGAAACAGCGGAAGGGGAAGGTTACTTTGCAGCTTCGATTCAGCCGTCAGCCGACGATGCATTGATGCAAGCCGCACGTACTCAACCGGCCGATGTGGTGGTCGTGGTGGATACGTCGGCGAGCCAAAGCGGTGCATTCCGGAGTGATTCGATCGCGGCGTTACGCACGGTGATCGATTCCTTGCGATCACAGGACCGTGTTCGAGTTTACGCGGCCGATGTGCGAGCAAGCGATCTGAGCAAGGCGTTTGTTTCGGCCGATGAAACCGATGACGCCATCGCTCAACTGAAGCGACGCTTGCCGCTCGGTCACACCAAGATGCTGTCTGTTATCGATAGCGTTCGTTCCGCGTTGGTCTCCTCTCCGCAAGACCGCACGCGATCGATCGTTTACATCGGTGACGCTGCATCGATCGACGCGATTGGAAATGAAAAGCAGCTGGGCAATCTAATCGACGCATTGCGTGCGGATCGAATCGCCGTTCACAGCGTCGCGATTGGCCCCTCCATGAACATTCAATTGATGGCCGTGCTGGCGAATCAAACCGGCGGAATGCTAGGTGTCGTCGGAACCGGTCAGAACGACGCGAAGTCGATTGCAACGCGAGTTGCCGCATCTGCCAAGATGTCTCCGATCTGGCTGAAAGACGCGAAACTGCTCTCGGGCATGAAGTCGATCCAAGCTGACCGTTTGCCACCGTTGCGTTTGGATCGAGATTCGATCTTCCTCGGCATGTCGTCTGAGAAGGATAGCGTTGGCAAACTCGAGTTCGCCGGCGAAACGACCGCGTCCTCGATTCGAATCGTCGCGGAAGCTCAACTAGAGCCCGCCCATCCGGATTTCGCATTCTTGCCTGGCCTGATCCAAGACGCTCAAGCCAACAAAGGCCTGACGTTGCCAACGGCTGGCTCACCGCTGCTGCGTGAAACAGCTCGCTTGTTGGCCGCCCAAGCCGAAGAGCTGGTCCGAGCAAGCAACATGGCACTGCAACAAGGCAACAAGCGTGGTGCTCGCGCTGTCGCCGAACAAGCTTTAAAGGCCGACCCAAACAACGTCGAAGCTCAAGCGCTCGAACGCATCACTGGCAATTTGCTGGTCGTGCTCAATCCACAAGAAGGTGGAATCGACGAGGTCTTTGGCGGTGGTGACGATGTCTTCGGTGGTCAGCCACCGGCAGGCGACGCACCGGCTCAAGCGGGCGATGATCCATTCGGTACCGGTGGTGATGACCCATTTGCGGAACCGGCTGGTGAAGCAACGACCGAAGCCGCACCTGCGACCGCGGCGGGAACACAAGATCCTTTCGGTGCCGGCGGCAGCGATAATCCCTTCGGTGGAAACGGCGGTGCAACGGCCGAGCCTGCTGGACCAGCGCCCGCGTTGGGTTCTGCTGGAGCAGCCGCTCCGATTCAACCTCCGATGACCAATCTCGGTGGCGGCATGCCAGCCGGCGATGATGAGTTGATGGAAGAAGCCGGCAACATGCTGAACCGTGCTCGTTCCAATCGAGCGGCCAACGAAGGTCGTTTGCGAGCGGAAGTTCGCGCAGCGTTGCGAGTGGCGAATCGCCAACTGCGAACCGACCCAACCGGTGTTGCTGGTTCGCTGAAGAGTCTTTTGTCATCCGTCGAAAGCACT
Organism: Planctomycetota bacterium; assembly: GCA_039179795.1. Classification (GTDB taxonomy): domain Bacteria; phylum Planctomycetota; class Planctomycetia; order Pirellulales; family Pirellulaceae; genus Rubripirellula. The sequence goes on from JBCDEM010000009.1 coordinate 222,680, forward strand.
CCCGATGTGAATCCTCAACTGCGTCAAGAATTGGCTTCGGAAGTTCGCGCCGCGATCCAGATCGCAAGCCGACGCGAAGCGACTTACGCCGATGCACAACGCGACCTGGAACAAGCAGCTCAAGCAGCCACGACCCAGCAGCGTTTGCTTGAAGAGACGTTCCGTCGTGAAGCAACGTTGCGAACGCTGTCGGATCAAATGAACGGTTTGATTGCGGAAGGTCGTTACGAGGATGCGGACGGTGAAGTCTCCATCCCCTTTGCACGCCTGGCTGGTGACACCATCACACGTGACTCCACTTCCGGACGACACTTCCGTGACGTTCCGTTGATGTTGCAGACCTACGCACGTGACCGACGTTATCAGCAGTTGCGAGAGCGAAACTTTGTTGACGCCTTCTCGCTCGTGTTGAAAGCTCACATCCCATTCGTCGACGAGCCACCAATCGTCTACCCAGACGCAGAAGTTTGGCAGCGTATGAGCCGACGTCGTCTGGAACGATACGGTGCGATCGAATTGGTCGGTGACAACGAAACCGAACGAATGATCGAATCGGCGCTCGACAATGAGATGTCGGCGAACTTCGTCGAACTTCCGCTTGGTGAAGCGGTTCGTCAAATCGGTGAAGAGCACGACATTCCGATCGTGGTCGATAACCGAGCTCTGGAAGAAATCGGTCTGTCGGCCGACGAGCCAGTCAACCTGCAGCTGAAAAATGTCTCGCTGCGTTCGTTCCTCCGCTTGATGCTTCGTGAGTTGGATCTGACTTACATGATCAAAGACGAGGTGATGCAGATCACCACGATCGAAGCTGCCGAGCAAAACCTGATCAACAAGGTTTATCCCGTGGGTGACCTCGTCGTTCCTATCATCCAATTGGGTGGCGGCGGCGGCATGGGAGGCATGGGCGGCGGCATGGGAGGCATGGGCGGCGGCATGGGAGGCATGGGCGGCGGCATGGGAGGCATGGGCGGCGGCATGGGCGGTATGGGCGGCGGCATGGGAGGCATGGGCGGCGGTATGTTCGCCATCCCCGACGATGCCACCTTGAAGTCCAAGGCTCAAACCCAAGCTCCAGCTCAAGCCCAAGCCCAACCGACGACCAGCAAAGCAGCTGCCAACGTCACTCCCATCCGTTTGGAACAGCAGGCGGGCGAATCACGACTGGATGCTTGGGATCGCTACTACAGTGATCTGAAGATCGAGTCGGCCGAAGAGCTGACCATCTTGGATCAGCGCATTCGATCGACCGTCAACATCTTGTCGACAAAGGCTGGAAAAGCTCAGGACAAGGGCGACGAGGAGCAAGCTGTCGAATACTTCGCACAAGCTCGCGACGCTCTGGCCGGTGCGATCGGCGCCGGACACGTTCAACCTTGGATGTATCAAGCCTACGCAATCGCACTTCGTGCGACCGAGGCACCGGATGAAGAGGTCGAGCGAGCTCTGTTGTCAGCCGTTGATTTCGCCGAGACTCCTGAAGACGTCCTGCACGTCGCAGCACGCTTGGAAGGAATCGGTTCCGAAGAAGTAGCTCTTGAGCTTTGCCAGAGTGTTGCGGCGATGGACCCCTATCGTCGCGAGCCATACGTGATGGGTTTGCGGATCGCGAAAGAGCTCGATGACATTAAAGGACTCACTTGGGCATGTGCCGGAATTCTCGGCCAAGCATGGCCGGACAGTTTCAAGGCGATCGTTGAAGACGCTCGTCTGACCGCGCGGGCGACTCACGCTCGCTTGGTCGAAGAAGGACGTCGTGATGACGCGGCGTTGTTCAACCTCTCGTTGAAAGAAGCGGTTTCCCACGACGCGATCGTACGGATTTCGTGGACGGGAGAAGCGGATATCGACTTGGTCATTGAAGAGCCTTCCGGAACCATCTGCTCACTGGACAATCGCTCCACGGCCAGCGGCGGAACACTGTTGGCAGATTCGTTTCCCAAGAGTGCTGGCGACAAGAACGGTGAAATCTCCGAAACCTACATCTGCCCGCAAGGATTCTCGGGACAGTATCGCGTTCTGATTCGTCGCGTTTGGGGCGATGTTTCAACGGGACACGCTACGATCGAAATCCTGACGGACGTTGGTCGTCCTTCGCAACGTTTCGTTCGACAAGAGGTACCACTGACAGAAAAAGACGCGTTGGTGATCTTCGAGGTAAAAGACGGACAACGCAAAGAGCAGATTGCCGAAGCTCAGCTGGCACACTTGCGAGACGTCCAACGTGACGTGCAAGGTCAAGTGTTGGCTCAAACGGACGACACCGATTCTTCGAATGAGCAAGTCTTGGCTGAGTTGTACATGGACATGCGATTGCGTGGCCGATTGGGCAATCGTCGCAATGGTTTCCGCGGTCCAGGGGCCGTTGGTTTCCGACCGGAATTGACCGTGTTGCCCGAGGGTGCGTCGTTGAGCGGTTTGGCGATTATCTCGGCTGACCGTCGATACGTTCGAATCACACCCGTACCGTTCTTCTCGCAAATCGGTGACGTGACCACGTTCAACTTCGTTACCGGTGAAACCGGCGGGGCTGGTGGTGGAGTCGGCGGTGGCGCCGGTGGCGGCGTCGGCGGTGGTGGCCTCGGCGGCGGTGGCGGCGTCGGTGGTGGCGGTGGTATCGGCGGCGGCGGAATCCTGTAGGCCGCGTCTCACATCAAATATCAGCTCACCTTCGCGGTCGGTGGTCGCGTTGCTATCCTGAAATAGGGGATGGCCCTACTCCACCGACTGTTTCATGTGAGTTGTCTTTCCGATGAAAATTGAGCGTAATCCGACCCGCGCTGTCCGGGTCGGCAACATCACGATCGGCGATGGAAATCCGATCCCCGTTCAAAGCATGACCGCGACGAAGACACAGGATGTCCAAGCGACCGTCGCGCAAGCCCAGGCGCTCGGCGAACGCGGCGCGGGTGTCGTGCGAATCGCGTGTGACGGCCCAAAAGACGCCATCGCTCTCGCCGAAATTCGTCAACAGACCGAAGTGAATCTTGCCGTCGATTTGCAAGAGAATTATCGGCTTGTCAAACGCGTGGCACCGAGCGTCAACAAGGTTCGGTACAACCCGGGGCACCTTTATCACCACGAACGCAACAAGCCGTGGCAAGACAAAGTCCGGTTGATTATCGAGCACGCCGAATTGAATGATTGTGCCGTCCGGATCGGTGTTAATTGCGGCAGCGTCGATCCCGCAAAAAAGGAAAAATACGCCGAAGACGATTCCATCACACCGATGCTCGAAAGCGCGTTGGAGCATTGTGACTTCGTCGACTCGCTTGGATTCACGCGATACGTCGTTTCACTCAAAGACAGCGATCCGAGTAAAGTTGTCGAGGTCAACCGTCGGTTCGCGAAGCAGCGACCCGATGTCCCACTCCACTTGGGAGTCACCGAAGCCGGAATGCCACCGGACGGGATTATCAAAACGCGAATCGCCTTCGAGCAGTTGATTGGGCACGGGATCGGCGACACCGTGCGGGTCTCGCTAACGCTGCCGAACGACCGTAAGCCAGAGGAAATCGATGCTGGCCGTGAGATTGTCGAAGACATTTACGCCGGTCGCGTACGTAGCTTTGTGAAGTTTGATACCAGCGGACTGAACATCATCAGTTGCCCGAGTTGTTCGCGTGTCGAGAATGAAGCGTTTATCGATCTGGCGGCAAGTGTGAAAGAGATGACTCAGTACGCTGCCAAACACGACATCACGATCGCCGTGATGGGTTGCCGAGTGAATGGTCCCGGCGAGACCGACGACGCGGACTTGGGATTGTGGTGTGGCCCTGCCAAGGTCAATCTCAAACGTGGCCCCGAACCGCTAGGAGCGTTCGGTTACGACGAAATCTTACCCGTGCTAAGACAAGAGTTAGACGCGATCATCGCCGCCAAGTAGCGCGTTATGCTTCCCATTACGATCGTAGCAGTAGTTCCTCAGACGATGACGAGCACAATTACGATCGACTGACGCTAAGATCGGCGGAGTGATCGGCGACGATCTACTTGTAGTGCATCGCCATCTGTTTGCTGGCTTCGGCGACAGCTTCTCGAAACTGCTTCGGTCCTAAGACTTCGGCGTCTGCTCCTAGCGAAAGGACCTTCGGAAGTACTTCACGTGGGTGAGATGCTGGGACCGTCAGGATGGTGGATCCATCGTCTTGGCTTTCCAGTTTTTGTTCGGGATGCCAGGGATCTTCTCCCACCCAGGCTGCAGCGTGCGGACCCAAACGAATACGCACAGCGGTCGGATCTTCTCCTGAAAAGATTCCAATGCTCTTCCCGAGATGTTCGGACAGGTCGATGCTCTCGTCCGGTTTAAAGTATTCATCCAAGGCGGTCGCACGATGAAACCGATCGAGTTTCCAGTGTCTCAATCGCTCGGTTGGATCTTCCACTTCTGCCGCCGCCGCAACGACATAGATGCTGCTTTGATAGACGGCCAGTCCATACGGTTCGACGCGGCGCATCGTCGAGGGTTTTCCGACCGGTTCATATTCGATTTCAACCACACGATGCTCGATGATCGCACGATTGATCGTTTTCAGAACACCAGACAGATGCTCATACGTCTTACTCGGTGACCCAAAAACATGGAGCGTTTTTCGATACCTTGAATAGTGATCGTAGACACCGTTGGGCACCGTCTCCTGGACCTTATTCCAAAACGTTTCAATGCCGCGCCAATACTGAGTTCCAAGCAACGGATACAGCAGCTCACGGCCGATCGACAACGCAATCAACTCCGTTGCCGAGATTCCAATCTCATGAACGCCCGTGTTGTTCTCACCGAGCTTGTAGACTCTTCCTCGCTGAACGGTTTCCGTTTGGATATCGAATCCCGCCGATTGAAGGGCTTCGACATCACGGCGTACGGTGCGCTCATGCAGGGTGGTCAGGCCGAGATCTGCGACCAGATCGCCGCGCAATTCCTCCAGAGTGCGGCCGAAGCGTGAGTACTCAAGCAGTTGCAACAGTTTGTGCTGTCGAATCAGTTGCTCGTTGCGTGCCATTCACAATCCCTTGCATAAAACCGTTGGCTCGGTGTGGACGAGGCGACGAATCCCTCTTCCAGAAGAATCAAATGGACATTGTATCGTGAAATACGAACCGCCATTCTTCAATGGGACTCGCGTTCCGTGATGAGCAGGCAACTCTCGCTGCGAGATACCAACCGCGTTGGGGCAATTTCATCGCAACGGTTGTTACGCGCCGAAAATCTCTTTTACCGCTTTTCCCGTGCCATCCTGTGTGACGTAGAACGGACGGCCTTCGATGTCGAATCCCGTTTTGGGGCTGATTCCCATCGCGGTCATGATCGTTGCGTGCAGGTCACCAATCGTTACGGGATTCTCCACCGCGACCAGAGGTCGCTCGTCCGCCGTTTTTCCATAGAGGAATCCGCTCTTTACCCCACCACCAAACATCACGACGCTCGTCCCACCGGTGAAGTGGCGGTGCAGACCATAGTGTTTCATCTCGCCAACTTTATCGACCTTATGGGTGGCCTGATCGCTGGCGCTCGACCCCGGTCGACCTTCGATAATTGCGTCGCGACTGAATTCCGACGCGATGATGACGAGCGTTCGGTCGAGCAGTTTGCGAGATTCCAAATCACGGATCAACTGAGCAATCGGTTGATCAATCTCTTGGTGCATTCGCGCGAGTGTTTCGTGTCCGTTGGCGTGGGTATCCCAGTGGAGAAAAGGCACATACTCAGTGGTTACCTCGACAAACCGAGCGCCCGATTCAACCAAGCGACGTGCCAACAAGCAACCTTGCCCGAACCGACCCGTATCGTACTTCTCCAAACTCTCCTTCGGTTCCTGCGTCAGATCGAACGCAGCACGTTCCGGACTGCTTAATAACTTGTAAGCGTTATCCATCGATCGCATCATCGATCGTTGATGGTAATCACTCAAGAAATCGCGCTGCGGACTACGATCGACGAGTCGTCTTAGCAGTCGATCGCGATTGGCAAAACGTCCGCCCGTCATGCCCTCCGGTGGCATCACTGACTTGGCCGCTTCGTTAGGAAACGGCAAATTCATCGGACCGTATTCGCTACCGAAAAAACCTGCCGTTGTGAACGCTTTGAGCTCTTCTTTTTCACCAACGCCCTCGAGCCGCTGACCAATATTGATGAACGGCGGGATCACTGGGTTCAACGGACCAAGCACGCGCGCCATCCAACTGCCCAGATGCGGACAGGCGACCGTTTGCGGTGGAACGTAACCGGTGTGCCAGTGGTACTGATGACGTGAATGCAGGATGCTCCCAAGATCGGGCTGAACGGCTGAGCGAATCAACGTCGCCCGGTCCATCACCGAAGCGACGTTTTCCAAGCCCTCGCAGATCTTGATATCGTCGACGACCGTATCGATCGCGGGGAACGTGCTCACCATCTTTTCGACGGGCATCCCGACTTCGAACGGTGTGTAAAGCTTGGGATCAAACGTGTCGGGAGCCGCCATGCCGCCACCCATCCACAGCAAGATGCATGAGTCCGCTGTTGGTTCGGGATGCTCCACCTCTTCGTTCGCCATCGCTCGTGGCGCGCCCATCGCCATCGTGGTCGCACCAGCGACAGCCAGCTTTTGCAAAAACTCACGTCGTTGAATCGAAGAAGGATCGGTCATGGGAATTCTCGTTCCAGCGATAAGTGGTCTCGTGCTTATCTTACCATCATGAATTCTGGCATCATGCAAAGGGTCCACAGCAAGTCTTCGACCGACTCGGCCGACATCTGATCGCCAAAGATTTCTTCGATGACGGTCAATTCGTCTTCGGATGGTTTACGCGACAGCGCGAAGGCAAACAATTCCTGACATACGGAACGCGTGCTCCGTTCGGGATCGGCCCACCGTCCCGCACCGGCTTTCAACGTGGACGCCAACGTCTGGCCGTTACTTAAATCGATCGCTTCTAACGTCGTCAATTCACTCGGACGTGAAGTGACGATCTGGTCTCGATTGGGCCGGCCGAGCGAACGCATCAGGAAGTCACTCTTGACCAGTGACGCACGAACCATGGCGGACGAGCCACCCATCGACAGGCCTCGCTGCACGAACGCGTCAACTCGCCCGTAAACGGCGGGGCGACCCAGTGCCACGACGGATTCCCAGGGACCACGAATCTGCCCCAATCGACCTTCGCGATTGCCGCGTGGCAGCTTGTCGCTGTATTGCCAGGACTCATCGCTGGCAATTTGCAACGCTTGACCCTGTTTTGTTTCGATACGCGCTTCGAAATAGAGACCGGCAAGATTCGGACTGTTCCCACCATTGCCGGCGATGATCACCACTTCATTATCACCCGGTTTGAGATGAGGTGCCAAAGCGACGGTTTGTGGCTGCATCCAGTTGCTGCTCGAAGCGACACGCCGGCGACCAAGATACAACTCAAAGTCGTTGTCGGCTGTTACGACCGCGACAGCGGTTGCCACCGGACCTGAAAGCTTGATCACGTGTCGAAACACCAACCGCTCACCGGCAGGCGGAGCTTGACCGTCTTTAGCGGATGCCCCCCAAATCCACTGACCGTCGAGCGAGATGGATGGCGCATCTGTGTCGGAAGCACCGCGCAGAACAGGTGCATCAAATTCCGCAGGAGCCTGACCGGTCAATTGCCAAACCGCATCGATAAACTGCTCCGCCGTCATTCGTTTGGAGCGTCGACCTCGAAACGCATACTGGGTCTCGTTGCTTGGATCATCTTGCAACTGCTCCGCACGATAACCGTAAGCTTCTGACGTCGCGATCAATCGAATCACGGCTTTCAGGTCATAGCCGGTTTCGACCAAATACTCACCTAAGAAATCAAGCAGGTCCGCATTCCAAGGTTCCGTGTGCATCGCATCCAGCGGATGGACCAATCCACGTCCCATCAACTGCCCCCAAAATCGATTGACGATCGTTCGCGTGTAGCGACCGTTATTACGATGCGTCACGAGCGATGCGAGCTGCTTCAATCGAACATCGCGCGGTGCATTGGGATCAACATCTCCCAATTCTGGAAACAGCCACCCTGCTTTGGCCTGGGCACCGATCGGTTTATCACAACGATGAATCTCAAGCGGTTGCTGCGCGTAGATCGCCGCGAGCGAATAGGCTTCGCTAAGCTTCCATCGATCGATAAAACTATCGTGACAGGAAGCACACTTTAAGTTAATGCCCAAGAACGACTGTGCCACACTCTGGGCGAATTGAATCTCGTTGGTTTGTCCAGCGCTGACGGTGCCGCGCCATTTGATTCCATCGATGAACCCACGACTCGCATCACTCGGAGGTGCTATCAGTTCTTGCGTGAATTGATCGAAAGGTTTGTTATCCACAAGTGCTCGGTAGAGCCATCCGCTGATCTGTTTTCGCCCACCCGTAATAAATCCCGTACCGGTGTAATCATTGCGGAGCAAATCATTCCAAAACGTCAGCCAGTGTTCGGCGTAATCAACGTTACGATCCAGTAATGAATCAACTAATCGCTCACGTTTGTCAGGCCGTGAATCCGCGAGAAACTCCTTTAATTGATCCGGCGTCGGCAAGAGGCCGACGAGGTCCAACGACGCGCGTCGAAGGAACATCGCGTCATCGATGGGATCCGGCGGCGTCAATTGATTCGCTGCGAAGTACTGCTGCAAGAGTTGGTCGACGGGATTGGCATCGGATGCCGAATCGAGCTTAACCGTTCTCGGCAAGAGAGGCGGCGTGTAAGTGGCACCGGCAAAGGAAAACCCTGCCGTCCAAGGCATGCCTGCGTCGACCCATCGGACAAGCACAGCCTGTTCGTCCGCGGGAACGCGTGGCAAATTCGGAGGGGGCATCTGCAACTCTGCATCATCGGATCGGATCAGATCCAGGAAATGCGATTCACTTGCCTCGCCCGGTTCAGCCACACCGCTCTCTAAAAAGAGCTCACGCGTGTTGAGCGAGAATCCGCCCTTCGCGTCGACGCCACTGTGGCACTTACCGCAGTGCGTTCGCAGAATCGGGACGACTTCATGATCAAAATCGATGGCTGAGCAAACTGCCACAGTGAGCAGTTGGGAAAGCCAGACGAGTCCCATTCGGGTCATATCGTATGTCATTCAACGTTATTCGTCAGCGACCTTGTTGCCAACTTCGTACTTGCTTTGTCACGATTCCTTTCTTGGGTCGATCAAGTATCGACGACGATCGTGCCGGCAATCATGTCATGTAAACACTGACGCTTCTCGCCGAAAATCATCAGTATGTCAGCGAGAGCGATCAAAAAGCCGAGAAGCGGAATGCTGTAGAGCACATTCTTCAGCCAAGAACGTAACGCGACCCCTTTTGCAAAACCCGGCAACTGCTTGGTATCTGCTGTGACAATCCGGATCTTGCAGAGTTTCTTACCCGGAGTCTGTCCTGAAGCGGTGATCATCCAAGCATACAGGATGATCGGGACAGTATAGGCGACTGCAACCGACACCAAATACGTACCGAACAATTTTGCGAACAGAGCTTCCGCCGCTGCTTGTTTCGCGGCTTCCGATGTCGCGTTCTCTATCTCACTGAGGTCGGCGAGCGAAAATCCGAGGACGATCATCATGACGACCAAAATCGGTCCTGCGATAAAACCGATCACGAAGCCGTCGATAATCGCCGCGGCCAATCGGTTCCACGGAGACGCCAGATTTCCGACACGAAAATTACCTCCACTCGCGCCGCCCGCCGTGGCTGCATGTTCTTGCAGCAATTTGGCGGTGTTTCCCGTTGGCGGAGCATAAGCGGTCGCGACGCCACCTCCGGCAACCGGCTTGAGATCTTCGTCCGTTAGTTCATCAAACATCCCTGCATCGAATCCGCCACCGGAAGGGTTAGCGGGCCGCCGAGCCGTAACGGGCCGAGCGGCTGCGGGCTTGGCTGTCGTTGGTCGTCCTGCAGCTGGTCGTGCTGCAACCGGTTTGGACGCTGCAGGAGCGGCTGCGGGTTTCGGAGCGGCGGGCGCCGACGCTGGTGCCGTTCCGGGAGCCCGCAATTGTTGCGCACACGCAGGACACTTCACCACCTTGCCGGCGGCGGCGTCCGGGATCGCGAGGACTTTGGAACACTTGGGGCACTTGATCTTCATAGCGTCGAACGAACTCGAGAGAGAAACCGCATTAAGAACTCAACGCATTTTAGTTGATCTACGCGAATTCCTCTGCGCGAACCTCCGCGTTTACGCCAAGGCCGCGTGTTTTCCCCGCTATGACTGCCACGTCACCTAGGAAACTTCTCGAAATCGACGTCCTTGTAAAGATCCATCATCGCTCGAACCTCCCGGATCATCGTGCGATCGGAGTCCATGAGTCTTTCGAGTTTGTGCGTTGCCCGAAATGTCTGGACTGCGTCGCGCTGATTGACCGTGAGAGTCAATTCCAGTGGGAGCTCTCCGCGGCGCGAGATGTGTTCGTAGAGCGTCATTTTCCCAAAAGCAGGCGGCCCAAATCGTCTCACGATATTCAATTGTGAGGACAAAATCGTGAACCGCCCAAAGTCGGTCGCCATCTTCGGATCCGGCGGCTGCTGGGTGGTGGTTTCATATTCCAGCTTGCCGTAGCTGATCGAATAACCGATCACTCTGGTGCTGTCCGTTACTTGAGCATTGAGTCCCAGCAAGTCCTCTTTCTGCTTGGTGTCGGCAGCGGCCCTCGCCAGAGCGGCCGCCCTTGTCAGTCCATCGATATCGATCGTCGCCTGCACCTTGGTGGTTCGGTCGAGCAAAGTAATCGAACCTTGGGCAGGGTCGTAAACGGTAACAAAACGGCTGTCTTTCTGCGGCAGATCGTAGATCAGGCCTTGGTCGAAGAGAATTCGATGCTCGGCCGCCGGCTGTATAGCAGCGCCTTCGTAAAGGAGCGTCGTGATGCGAAACGTCGCAGCGGACGCGTTTTCAGCGAACGCCAAGGCGGCAGCGGCTAGAACGAACACAACCAGGTGACGCGGTCGGGCGACGTTCCAGGGGCTGGCTTTTGTACGGGTAGGCATGCGAACGGCGTTGGCTGCGGTGGACGGTGACCTGGACTTTCGGCAGCTTCGGAGCGTAGAAAAGTGACGAAGGGCTCGTCCAGACCAAACCGCTAGGGTAGAAGTTGGGTCGGGCAAGCCCCGAAAAGCCGGCCCGGCCGACCCCAAACCAGGGCCGACCCCAAACCAGGGCCTACTCCAAACCAGGGCCTACTCCAAACCAGGGCCTACTCCAAACCAGGGCCTACTCCGGACCAGGGCCTGGGCTGGAATCAGGAACAGGGCCTGGGCCTAAATCAGAAAGACAACCTCCTGTCATCGGAACCGACATGCAGCGCACCCTGCTTGCCATTCCCCACGAAATTGCTGGATTGCCGGTCTTCGGTGTGGGTTGGCTGTTGATTTTTGCTGCGGCAGGCTTCTTGTTTCGAGTTGTCTGGGGAAAGTCCCGCGATCAGTCCTTTGGTCAGATTCTCGCTAACGAAGGCCTCATTTGGGGCATTTTGGCGGCTGCGATCATTTGGGTGCTGCCCAAGGTAGAACTCAGAAACGTGGCCGGAGAACCGATCGGTATGGCGATCCGCGGATACGGCGTCATGTTGCTTAGCGGCGTCGCCGCGTCAGTCGGCCTAGCGTACTACCGGGCCAAACGTGCCGGCCAGGATCCCGACGTGATCTTGTCGATGGCACCCTGGGCTTTCATCGGTGGGATCATCGGTGCCCGTTTGTTTTTCGTGATCCAGTATCGAGATCGGTTTATTGGTGATACCGTCTTCGAAACGCTCGGCAACGCCCTGCGATTCACCGAAGGAGGTCTGGTCGTTTACGGATCGTTCATCGGTGGGTTCGTTGCGCTGACGTACTTTGTGCTGCGTAATCGACTGCCTTGGCTGACCCTCGGTGATGTCATCGTGCCCTGTCTATTCCTCGGAGTCTTCTTCGGTCGCGTTGGTTGTTTGATGAATGGTTGCTGTTATGGCGGTCGTTGCGAAGACAACTGGTACGCCCTGTACTTTCCAGCGACCAGTCCGGTCTACAAAGAGCAGATGGAATCCGGTGCCCTGCTTGGTTTCCGATACGATCCTGATACGCGTCGCATTGAGTCTGTCGAAGAGGGTTCGCTTGCCGACAAAGCTGGCATTCAAGCCGGATCAACGCTTGAATTATTAGCCAATGATCGCAGCCCGTTGCCGGAAGCCTCAACAAAATTACCGATCGAGGATATCCAAAGAGGCGTGATCGCAACGGTCGATGGCCGACGCTATCGCTGGAGTCCGGAGGAGTTGCCGGATCGTGCGCTTCCAGTCGTACCGGCTCAGCTGATCAGCAGTTTGTCCGGCTTGACGCTCTGCCTCTTGCTATGCGCGATCCCGCTGAACCGGTTTCGCCCCGGAACCATCATGATGCTCGGGTTTGCAGGCTACGCGTTGATGCGGTTTGGCCTGGAGATCGTGCGTGTTGATGAGTCGGGTCAGTTCGGCACGACATTGTCGATCTCGCAATGGGTGAGTATCGTCGTGTTGGGTTGCTGCGTGATTGGTTTTGTCTTGATCTATTGTTTTTCCGGGGTCAGCGTTTCGCGTGCTTCGGTTCCGGAAAAGAGCTGAGTTGTTTGCAATCGGATGTTCCCTCGTGACCGCCAACCGGAACTCATGGATGATCCGCAACTGCCGCGTGAGGATCACCTGCAAGCACTCGCCGGATTGGCTCGGCTGAATCGATTCAGTGGCGTCGCGTCGGCGATGTATCGGCATCTACGTCCCTTTGGTCTTGCCGTTGGTGATCGACCGCTGAACGTTTTGGATGTGGCCAGCGGAAGTGGTGATGTGCCGCTGTCTTGGGTGAAACGCGCGGAGCGTGACGGCTGGGCGTTGCAACTGACGATGTTGGATATCAGCGCCACGGCAATGGCTGAACAAAAACGACGCGCGAAAGCGATGGGGGTCGAAGCTCTTTCGCTGCAACAAGACTGTCTCGGTGATGGTTTGCCGGCTGGCTTCGATGTCGTCACCTGCTCGCTCTTTATGCATCACTTGGATGAGCATCAAGTTTTTCGACTTTTGCAATCGATGCAGGGCGCGTCGCATCACGGAATCCTCGTCTGCGATTTGGATCGAAGCCCATTGAATCTGATGCTCGTCAAGATTGGGTCCCGTCTGTTAAGTCGAAGTCATGTCGTTCATTACGATGCGGCAACGAGTGTTCGCGGAGCATTCACAGCGAGTGAATTCGAACAGATTGCAGAAAGCGCGCTGGCACGCCCCGTTCGCGTGCAACGTTCGTTTCCGTGCAGATTCATCGCGACCGTCGCCGAGGAAGTGGTGCGGGAACCGGTCGCCGCCCTGGCTTGGCAAGGCACATCGTGAATGATCCGTCTGTTCGCTCGGTGTTGATCGTGGGAGGCGGTATCGCGGGCTCCGTTTGTGCGATCCGGCTCAGGCAATTGGGCGTCGATGTAACGCTCGCCGAGAAAGAGACGTTTCCACGCAGCAAAGTGTGTGGATGCTGTCTTGGCGGGGCGGGGCTGCAAGCGTTCGATGGCATCGGGCTTCGCGAGTGGTTGATTGAACGCGGCGTAAAAACGAATCGTTGGAAATCATCACTCGGCAAACAGATGGTCGAATTAGATCTTCCAGACGGAGTTGCCGTTTCCCGACAAACGCTCGACACCGATCTGCTCGATCACGCACGATCGTTAAACGCTCGAGTGCTTCAGCCCTGTCGAATCTCGATGGGTCGTCATGATCAAACGACAACGAACGTCACACTTCACCAGGACGGGCAACGAACGCAATCCCGATTTGGCTTAATCATCATGGCGGGAGGATTGAATAGTGCAGACTTGAATCGAATGCTGCCATGGCAACGGTCTCCTCATGGACCGTTCGGAACTTCTTTTCAAGCTCGCATCGATGGAATCGAACCGGCCGTCATCTATATGGCTTGCGATGATGACGGCTATGTCGGGTTGGTAAAGTTGGAAGATGGTCGAGTTGACGTCGCCGCAGCGTTGACATCAGGCTCCGAGGCGGCCGGTGGCGGATCACCGCGCCAACGCGTCGATGCGATTCTAAAGAGAAGTCATTTCGAGCGATGGAAGATCGAGGAAGAATCTGCCGTGATGACGACACCGCCGCTGAGACGCTCTCGCGCTGCGGGTGCTGGACGGCTGCTGGCCATTGGAGATGCCGCCGGATACGTTGAACCTTTTACGGGTGAAGGCATGACGTGGGCCGCCGAGTCCGCTATCGCGGCAGCCGACTTCATCGCTTCCCAAAACGACTGGTCGGACCTGGGTGACCGCTGGAATCACCAGTCACGTTCACTGCTGCGACGAAAGAAACTCGCCTGTCGCGCGATTACGACGACGCTTCGCTCTGCATCCGTCAGACGATTCGCGGGAGTATTGTTGAGTCAGTGGCCCAGTCTCGCCCATCCACTGGTGCAGTCACTAAATCGATAGAGTCGCTTCAGCAAATCGATTCGCCCAGCTATGCAGCTCGCTTGATCGATTGGCCGTTGAGCTCGTCGTACTGCTGGAATGACTCAGACCGGATCGAAACAACCGACTCTGATTTCGAGGGGATCTGCCACTGAAATCCCAACCAACGACCCAGCCAACTTCGCCGCACCAACCCTTCGTACGTAAGCATCGACACACCAACGGCCAACGTAAACGAGGTGAACACGTTGATGATCGGCACCCAATGAGATGTGATCAATTGCTGGTCGATGTGGATCAAAGCCAGCACGGGATGATGAACGATGTAAAGCCAAAATGATCCAGCGGAGAGATACTGAATGCTTGTGGGAACGGACCGGACGCTCGAGTGTGCCAGACCCATCATGACGCAAGTCAACAGCGTGGCCGACCCACACGTCAGGACGGCAAGCAAAGCGTTGGCGTATTGATTTTCACCGCCACTCAAGTGCCACTGTCCCAAACAGATGGCACCAACGGTCGCGCAGGCAGCAACGGGCCAGGCTCGAAACGCGAAATGCGTGAGCCAACTCAAGTCTGCATCCCATTTCGCCAGCACAGCACCGAAGGCAAAGAACAGCCCACTGTAAATCCACTTGCTCGGTACTGGCCAATACGAGTGCTGGAATCCCCACACGACTTCCGGCCGAAAGTACAAAACGATGGAACCCAAACAGACGAGCGCGAGCGTCAACCTTTGTAAAGACAGCTTTGGTAATCGCAGCTTTTGAAGCACGCCTGTTTGCGCGGTCCACGTGGCCGTCACCAACAGGCAAAGATAGGAGAACAAGTACTGCAGAAACCACAGGTGACTCAGTCCCCAAAGATGCTGGTCGATCTGACCGTCAAACTTGAAACTTCTCAGCTTGGAAATTGCGACCTTGCCGTCCACAACCCAGCCGAGCACCCACAGATGCAAGTCAATCGGCAGGACGACGACGACCCCGAAGAGTAGTGGTATCAACAATCGGCGCGCGCGATGACGAATGAACTGGCCGCCGCTGCGTCTGGCCAATCCCTGCATGGCCAGAAATCCTGCGATCACCAGAAACAAAGGCATGACGAACAGCTCGATCGACCAAAAAACAACATCGACCCATCCACTGCCACTTCCCTTGACCGGCCAGGCTAGTCCCGGCATCGGATGACGGGCATACGGGACGCACGCGTGAAGCAGAACCACGCCCAACGCCGCCACGGCACGCAGCCAATCCAAGCCCAGCAATTTGGCGGGCGGTCGGCTTTCGTTTCGAATCGGAAGGACCTCCATACTGATGCGCCGTATCAAATCAGAACGAGCGCGGGGAAGATCAGTTTGGAGGCAAGCACTGCCGTTAACGGAAAATGACACCTTGGAGGGGTCCAGCATTTTCCCAAATAACCAATGGTCTTCCCAAATGACCGATTCGCTTCCCTCAGGTTCCCCACTGACCACTGCCTCGGCTAAAACATGGGTTTCACGACTGGCTTGAGGAGAGAATGGCTAAGGGATTGTTCACTCAGGGATTGTGCGTCCTGTTGCGCGATTCCGTTTCGCTGGAGCGGATACAGGAGCGGCTGACAGCATTCCAATGCGTCGGCCAACACGATTCGATCGACGATGACGATGCTCCTTCGACGCTCGTCTTTGAGTTCCGACCGGAGGTCAAGGGCCACTTACTCGTCACGCCGGCGACGTGCCCCTGGCCGGATGAGATGGGTGACCCGGACGAATCGCCGGAGCGTTTTGTCGCATGGTCGCTCGGGCAGTTCGCCCCGTTGGCTTTCCCAGGTTGTTTGGAGCGAGCCGGGCAACAGTCTTGGGGCTGGGAAGAAGCCCCCGAACACATCGAGAAACACCAAGCTCATGTTCGCTTGTTGATCAGTTATGTGTTGGGCGTTGAAGCACCCGAAGAGTCTGATGACGACGTTCCGTTGGTCCCGGAGGACTATGACGCATTCGAAGAACTGAAGTTCTTAACTCGGGCCGTAACGGATCTGCTCGAGTTGCCCGAAGCGATCTGTTACTTCAATCCAGGAGGCGAGGTGCTGCGTGATGAAAACGGCCTGCGTCGTGGACTCAACTATGCCTGGAATCATGATCTGCCCCCGCTCGACATGTGGACGAACGTCCGTCTGTTCCAGGCGACGCCCGAATGGAAGCTGATGGATACGGTGGGCAACGGTCAGTTCGATCTTCCTGATCTAGAAGCGATCTTCCCCACCGAAGAATTCGAACCGAGTGAAGTGGAACAGTTTTTGCGCAGTGCTGTGCTCTACATGATTCGTGGTGATGAGGAAGTTGAAGACGGCGATACGGCCGATGGTCCTGGCGAAATCAACTGGACCGCCATGACATGCAACGACGCCCTCTCGGATCCACCACGCCCGACCCTTCGATGGGTCCCGCAAATCGACCAAGATCCACCGGAGGAACTCCTCGTGCGGGGTGAACCCGAATCCTTTGAGGAAGAGACGTTCGAAGAGGACGGATACGACGAGGAATTGGATGATTTTGATGACGACCCGTTTTGATCGGTTGACCGGAGGTTAACTGCGGGTAGACTGTGTTTATTGAGAACAATTATCAATAAGCCAGCAGGGCAGCTGAAGTGCGACAAGAAACCGTTTTGAATGTCTTTCCCGGCCAAGATGAGAATCAACGGCTGGTGATCGCCATCGAGCAAGAGCCGGGGCAGGAGAGCCGGTTGGTGCTGCGGCAAGAATCCTATTCCGAAGCCATCGGTTGGTTCATCCAGAGTCGCGTCGCAATCGAACCGAATCAAGTGGCCGGGTTACGGCTTGCACTGGGAGGTTCGACGTTAGGAGCCTCCAGCACGCGACAGGGGCAATCGCCTGCTCAGGAGGCCGCTACGACGGAGCCCGCCATCCTGAGTTTCAGCGCCGCGGCCGGCTGAGACTTGCCAGCCCAATCCGGCCTTTCCAAAGTCCGACCCTCCCGAAGGAGGGTGAATTCGATGGACATTTTCTGAAGCGGACGCTTTCTTCGCCCTTCAAACTTCAACCTTCCTAACCTGTTTTCCGTGCGGAGCTGGAAGAGTCGGCGGCTCCGGATGAGCGAAGCAACTTTGTGTACTCGTCGACACCTTCTTGCTCATCTTTCAGGATGTCCTCAAGGAAGACCACTAGCGGCTTGTTGTCCTCTGCCAGCTCGATCGCCTTCAGGTACATGTCGACAGCCTTGGCCTCGAACTCCAGGCTGAAGTTCAGGACTTCGTTCAGATCGCGCGACTGCTGGATCTCGTTGCGAGTCGCCACGGGTACACCACCGAGAGCGACGATTTTGTCGCCGATCTGCTCTGCGTGTCCGAACGACTCTTTGGCGTCGCCGAGAAATTTCTCCGCGTAGACTTCACGCCAAACGCCTTCGACGATGAAGCTTGCCTGCGAGTACTGTGCAACGCCAGTCCACTCGTGCTTCAGAATCTCGTTCAATTGATCGATGATTGCTTGATCGCTCATCTTATAACCTTTCTTTAAAACGCGGTGATGTATCCAACGCGTTGCGTGGTTGCTTCTGTGTGGGTATGGAACAATAGCGATCCAATCGGATCCGTCAAACGATGTTTTGAGAATAATTTCCGAAACTCTCAAACAAGTCTTTCAGTCGAGAATGGTTCTCAATTACACCAGCTAAATCACGGGGTAAAAACGAGTTATCGCCCGGCTTCTCGATCGCCTAACGCTGGCCAGATCGGCGTTGACAAAACGAGATGACACGATCGATTCTTCAGCCCGAAACCTCGCTCGAATCGACGTTGTCTCGACGTTCATTCAAAACCTTTTTGCGACCTCCTTCGGCATCGGATCCGTCCCATTCCGATGTTTCATAGCGTTTTCAACAACCTGTATATTTTGAGAATCAAACTCAGTAAGTCCGAGTCGAGATCATGACATGAATGAACCACCCGACGAGCAAGATGATTCGATCACACGCATCCAAACGATCTGCTTGATCACACTGACCGCGTTGGCAGTGACGTACACGGTCTATTGGTTACGACCGGTGCTTGTACCGTTGGTGGTTGCGATTTTTGTCGTCAGTGGCGTCAGCCCAATTCTGGTCACGCTCGAGAAACGGCTTGGTGTAAACCGATTGATCGCCGCCGCGCTGACATTTATGGCCGGTGTTGTGTTGCTTGGCCTCTTTGGATTCTCGATCTGGGCATCCATTATCGATCTCTCAAAAAACTCACGCGACTATCAGAGACGTGTTCAAGAATTGGTCGCCGAAGTGGAAGCTCGCATTCCTGCTGAGTTGATACCGGGACGCAAGTCGGAAAAGAAAAAAGAATCCAACGACGAAGGGGACGAAACACGAAATGAAAATGAGCTCAACGAAGCGGACGAACAGGATCCTGATGAGGAATCAGCTGACACGCGAACACTGACTGAATCCCAACAAGCGGAACCCGGTGCAGAGGGAACGCGCTCCGATCCATCAACGTCACCCTCGCCAATAGACTCATTAGCGGACACCGCGACAATCAACTCGCCGAGTGAAGAAACGGGCGAGACCAATCCTGCAGGTAGCGCATCGGTTTCCGCTGTCGATCCCACGGTGCTTGATCCAATGCCGATGGCTGGGACGCAGGCCAACACGGATCCGCTCACGATTTCGTCCAACCCTCCCGATCGCATGACCGGTCGTCCAACCGTTTCATCCCCGGATCCCCCTGCCTCGGATCCCCCTGCCTCGGATCCCCCTGCCTCGGATCTCTCTGCCTCGTCTTCGTCGGAAGAAACAGCCAATCAACTGGTCGATACATTCGTCCGGCAAGGCATCTCGGTGGTGTCCCAGGCGTTCATCTCGATGGTTTCAACCAGCGTCGTGGTCCTGATTTATGTCTTCTTCTTGTTGATCGGGACTCCGACCGCACATCACACCGAAACCTACCGCGAAGTCGATTATCAGATTCGCTCTTACTTGGCTCTTAAGACGATCATTTCCATCTTCACCGGTTTGTCCTTCGGGCTTGCGCTCAAGCTGTTCGGTGTTCCGATGTCGTTTACGTTCGGCGTGATGGCGTTCCTGTTGAACTTTGTTCCGAACGTTGGACCGCTCGTCGCAAGTCTATTGCCGATTCCTTTAATCCTGTTGGATCCGAGTGGTAGCCTGACATGGATGATCACGACAATTACCGTCATCTGTGCGATTCAACTGATCAGTGGGAACTTGGTGGAACCCAAAATCATGGGTGACTCGAGTGACCTTCACCCCGTCACGATCCTTCTCGCGCTGATGTTCTGGGGCATGATGTGGGGAATCATCGGGATGTTCTTAGCCACTCCGATCACAGCAGCAGTCAAGATCGTGCTGGAGCGCATCGACCAAACCAAGCCTTTAGCCAACCTCATGGCCGGTCGTTGGGGAGACGAAAGCTGGAGCCAACAAATGCGTGGAGCTAGCTAGGCTACGGTTCTCCAACGCTACGATCGGCGGAGCGATCGGCGACTGTCTTGATCGGCGGAGCGATCTACCAACTGACTTTTCGCACAGGACCGGCGAAGTAACCCGGATTTTGACGGAGTGCGTTCTGGGTTGCGATTTCACTGTTGCGTCCCATGGTGACGACCCACATCGGGTAACCAACGGTGCCGGATGCTGGATACAACGTGACCTCCCAAGCCGACGTTAATCCCGTCCGGATCGCTTCCATGTTGAAACGCATGACGGCGACTTGCCGCTTCATCTCTTGGTCTTGCTGATAGGCGGCGGCTTGGGACTGCAATCGGATCGAGTTTTCCTCTTCGGCCTTAGCTGCCTGGTCCTCTTGCTTCTTGTTCGCCAACCATTCGTCGTAGCCGGCCATCAAGACTTCCTGATCTTGCTTCGATAACAGAAAGAAAGGAACGCCGTACTCGTCACCGTTCTCAAGCTCCATCACGACACCTTCCAGCGTATAAGTGCGAGCGTCTCCGCGTAGGCTGCGGACCCAACGGTTCAATGCAGCTTCATCCGCGAGTGCTTCACCTTCAAAATGCTGAATCACTTTCAACAACATCGTTCGATAAACTTCCGGCAGGTTCTTGTAGGCCTTATCGCCGACATAAGTGCGCCCGCGTCGTGATTGCACGGTCACGTCGCGTTTGGCAAAGTCAACGATCTTCCCGATGACCTTGATGCCGCTAGCTGTCGTCCACGTCTGCAACTTGCCAAGATTCGAATCGTGGATCGCGTACGCTTCCTTCGTTTTTAAGTACGCCTGATCCTCTTTGGAAAGCTGATCGATTCGACAGGAACCGAGTTCTTTGTTCTCGCGTTGCAGGATCACCAAATCTTGGTCAAATCCCACCAAGTCGGCTTCCAACGAATACCGGCCGGTCGCGTCTTTCCATTTCCGGGCGTTGGCGGGTGAAACAATGAGTGCGGTGAAAAGCAGTGCGAGAGCGAGCTGTGTGAACCGAAGCATCTTGGCCTGGACCTGATCTCCGAGGAAGAAAACAGAAGAAACGACAACCCCGACAGGATAACCAAAATGGATCTGACGGGCGATCGATTTTGCGACTCGCGGTGGATTATGGGCTGTAAACGCGATCCGTTGTACACCGGCCAATGGCCTGATTGTCCCCGTGCCGCGCCGTTCCTTTTCGCGCCGTTCCTTTTCGCGCCGTCCCTTTTCGCGCCGTCCCTTCCACGGCGTCCCTTCCACGGCGTGACGATGGCGGCGAAACAGATCGTCTTCGCGTAGATTCGCATCGTCGCTCGCGTGTGCTATTCTGGCTGGCTCGCGAAAGAGTCCTTCTTGGGAGTGAAACCAATGAGATGGAAATGGGTCGCCGTCTGTGTGATGACCTGCACCGTGACGTTGCCAGCGATACCGTCACAAGCCGCTGATGAAATCAAAACACTGCAGTCGGTCGGTGGCGAAGCCGAGGGTGCTGCTGCAGCACGTGCCGCCCGCGACGCGTTGGTTAACGGAGGCGCCGCCAACTTGCTTCCGATCCTGCAAGGATTCAATGGCAGCTCGAAACTCGCTTCCAACTGGCTCAGAAGTTCATTCGAAGCGATCGCAGACAACCAACTGCAATCCAAAAAAGGCTTGCCGAAAGAGGAGCTGTTGGCATTCGTTCGCGACACCACTCAATCTCCGTCCGCGCGTCGACTTGCGTATGAGTGGCTACTAAAGGAAACACCGGCACTAGAAGACGAATTGATCCCTGGCATGCTGCTGGATCCAAGTGCTGACTTCCGTCGCGATGCCGTCTCGAAGCTGATCGATCAAGCCAAAGACGCATCGGGAAAGGCGTCGGTCGCGATTTACGAAAAAGCGCTACAAGGCGCTGTTCATGAAGATCATGTCCGAACGATCTCCGAAGCACTTCGCGAAGCAGGCGTCAAAGTCGACATTCAAAAACACTTTGGCTTCCTAACCAGCTGGAAGATCATTGGACCATTCGACAATCGCGAAATGGCCGGTTTCGCTGTAGCGTACCCGCCTGAAACAGAGATCAATCCAGGAGCTGAGTACAAGGGACAACTGGGGCAGGTTTCTTGGACGGCTATCAGCACTGAAGATGACTACGGCCTCGTCAACATTGCCAAGCAAATCGAAAACTACAAAGGCTCGGCGATGTATGCGACCACGACCTTCCGAAGCGAAGGACCGCAACAAGTGCAGTTTCGCCTGGGAACGCCAAACGCTTGGAAGCTGTGGGTCAACGGCAAGCTGATTTTTCAACGCGAGGAATACCATCGCGGAAGTGGCATGGATCAGTACACCATTCCAGTGGTGTTGAAAGACGGCGCCAATTCGATCCTGTTGAAGGTTTGCCAGAACGAACAGGAACAACCTTGGGCCCAAGACTATGAATTCCAGCTGCGCGTTTGCAATGCGACCGGCGCTGCCATTCTTCCCAAAGGCAACCGTGCCGATGTGAGCCAATCCAAATGAGAGACTTCACGATGAACAGCTTGATCAAAACCTCGACATCGGTTGCACTCGTGGCGATCGCGGGCGTCTTGGCATCGCAACCGACAACCAGCTTCGCTGCTGATTGGCTGCAATTCCGCGGCAACAGCGCAACTTCCGTTGCCAACGAAGAGACGTTACCGACGGAACTGAGCGGCACGAACATCGCGTGGCAAATCGAACTACCCGGCCGAGGCGTCTCCGGACCCATCGTGGTCGGTGACCAAGTAATCGTCACCGCCAGCTCCGGTTACTCGGACGACCGTTTGCACGTGATCAGTTACGACGCAGCAAGCGGCAAACTCGCTTGGCAACGTCAGTTTGAAGCGACCGGACGCACCGGGTGCCATCCCAAAATGTGCGTCGCCACTCCAACCCCGGCGAGTGATGGAGAGCGTGTCTTTGCATTTTATTCCAGCAATGATTTGATCTGCACGGATCTCGATGGCAACCTGCTGTGGTATCGAGGTCTCGGTGAAGAATTCCCCAACGCAAGTAATAGCCTGGGAATGTCCTCGTCACCCATCGTGATCGGCCCCACCGTGATTGCTCAAGTCGAGAGTGATGCAGAAGCGTTTGCGATCGGCGTCGACACCATCAGCGGAAAAACAAAGTGGAAGATCGATCGACCGCGGCGAGCCAATTGGACGTCGCCGACCATCTTGCCAGGATCTAATGGCAAACCTGCGTTAGCACTTCTGCAGTCGTCCGAAGGCGTCTCGGCCGTCGATCCAGAAACGGGCAAAATCATTTGGGAATTCGCCGACGGCGCATCGACGATCCCATCTTCAACGGTCGTTGGTAATTCGATTGTTATCCCGTCGAACGGTTTGACGACGGTGACACCTGCAGACGATGGTACGGTCGAAGAAGTCTGGAACAGTTCGCGATTGTCACCGGGAACTTCCAGCCCTGTCGTCATGAATGGGATGACCTTCACGATCAACTCCAGCGGTGCCCTAACCGCTGGCGATGTCGAAACCGGGAATCGAATCTGGCAACTACGACTAAAGGGGCCATTCAGCAGCACCCCGATCGCCTCTCAAGGCTACTTGTTCTTCTTCAATGAAGATGGTTTTGCGACCGTCGTGAAAACGACGCGAGACGAAGGCAAAATCGTGTCGGAACTCGATCTTGGAGAGACGATTCTCTGCAGCCCTGCGGCAGCGAATGACGCGTTGTACGTCCGAAGCGATAAACATCTTTGGAAATTCGCAGAGTAGTTGTGTCGCGAATGCGTTGAACAGCAGGTAGCGAAGGCAGCGAAGCGATTCGTTGCCTTCGGTTCATTTCTCGTACTCCTCTGATTGCTGTTGTGAAAAAACTAAAGGATTAGTATCTTCGCCCTTTTCCAACGTTCACGGATGAGTTGGCAATCATGATTCGACCGAGCTATCTCGCGCCTGGGCTGTCGTCTCGTAAGGACGGCTTTACGGTGCTTGAACTGCTGATCACCGTATTCTGCCTCGGACTCGTGATCGCCTTGCTGCTTCCAGCCTTGGGAGCGACTCGAGAGGCATCCCGACGGCGCCAATGTGGCGAACACTTGCGTCTGGTTGGTATTGCCATGCATGCCCACCATGGCACCAAGGGACAACTTCCCGCTGGCTGGACGTTTGATGCGACCGGGCAAAGCGCCTATGGCTGGGCCGTTCCGCTATTGGCCTATCTGGAGCCATCAGGGTTGCATGAGCAGATTCATGCGTCCAAACCCATCACGGATCGCTCTCATCGCCAGATTCGAACAACGCCGTTGGCAGTGATGCTTTGTCCCTCCGACATCACGGAAACATCGTTCAGGCTGTTTGAAGAAAATGACTTCGACGAGACGGCATCGCAAGTTTTGAAGGCAACGCTTCCAAATTTGCTGGTGGAGTTACCCACGGCAAACTACGTCGGCATGTTCGGCACGCTTGAGGTTGGCAATCATGCTCCTCTTTCAATGGGTGACGGTGCTTTTCGCAACGACCAGGCAGTCCATCTGCGCGAATTCACTCGCGGCACAACACACACGCTACTGATTGGTGAGCGAACCATGGCCCAAGTGCCTTCGACCTGGTTGGGGGTCGACTTAGCGGGCGAAGATGCGATCGCACGTATGGTTGGCTCAGCACTGGAAGGAATCAACCAAACGATGCCAGAAGAGGTGGAATACTCCAGCCGACACCCCGGCGGAGTGAACTTTCTTTGGGGCGATGGACATGTCTCATTCATTCATGATGACGTGAATGTGGATTTGTATCGTTCTTGGTCACGCCTGAACTGATCTCCCAAAACATGTCCGCTTGGTTCGCAAGTCTCAGTACACGACCGCTATACACGCAACGACCGATTCCATGTCCCGACTGAAACAAAGCATTGAACTCACAAAATGTGAAGCCGAAGTGATGGCCGTTGTATGGGAGCATCAATGTGTGACGGTCAACGACGTCGTCGAACGAATCAACCGCAATCTGGCCTACACCACGGTCATGACAACGATGAAGATCCTTGAGGACAAGAACGTCGTTTGCCGAGGGCGAAAGATTGGTCGCGCCTTCACCTACACCGCGAATGTGACTCGTGAGCAGGTGCGTGATGGCATGATCCGATCGCTGGCCGATCAACTCTTTGGTGGTTCAACACGATCATTAGTGCTCAGCCTACTTCAATCGGATGCTGTCACCCAGGACGACATCGAAGCTGTCCGCGAAGCTGCTGACCGCATGGGAGAATCGTGATGGATACTCGGTTTGCCTTCGAAGTGATTTGCGCACTGACGGTACAAGTCACCATCCTCATTGCGACGACGTTTGCGTTGCAACGTTGGGTCAACGACTCGCGTACCGGCTCCCGATTGTGGACGGCTTGCTTCGTCTGCGTAATCGGTTTGATCGCTGCGGGACTTCTGTTGCCGCATCGAAGATTGTTTGGTTTCCCTTCCGGCATGTCACGGGAAACGCTCGTGAATTACGTGCAATGGCAACATGGAATTGCCTTAACGTTGGTTACTGTTTGGCTAGCCGGTGTGATCGCGATTTTCGTTCGGAAAGTGTCGATCTGTTTGCGTCTAACGCGATTCTTGAATCAGCACTGCATGAACATCGATGCGGAAGACGTATTACGCCGTGTTGATATCCGTTCGGTTGATTGGTCTCACTCGAGCAAATTACGTTTGGCTGTTTCGCCGCACATCCAAGGCCCTTTCTGCTGGCAATTCCACGCCCCGGTGATCGTCATGCCAGAGTTTCTGCTCAACGGTGATGAAACAACGCTTCGGCACGTGCTCTTGCACGAACTTGAACACCTGCGGACAAAGCACCCGATGCAACATTTCTTGCAGAGTGTGTGTGCAACCATTTTTTGGTTTCACCCGATGGTCGCCCTGGCTGCTCGTCGAGCCGAATTGAATCGCGAATTCCTTTGCGATGAACTTGCTGCGAAGACGATTGGTAAGTTTAGCGCCTACCTGCGTACACTGGCGACCGTTGCAGAACACAGTCGCAATTTGGTTGGTTGCAGAGCAGTTGGTTGCAGCTCGCCGAGTGGAACGTTGGCGTTTGGGAATCAAGAAAGTGCGTTGATTCTTCGGTGCAAACGTTTGGTTCAGGTCTCGAATCAGAAAGCAAAAACAACGCGTTCACGTGCCTGGATCTCAGTTTTTGGCCTGTTTCTGGCTGCCGTTTTGATTCAACAAGTCTGGCTGCCAACCAATGCGATGGCTTCTCGACGTGGCGACTGGTCACCTTGGCCATCGTGGACAGCCAAGTCGCTTCATCATGTCGGTTTCAAGGTTCGTGACTTCGAACCGTTCGAAGACCGAGTGCAAATGCGCGAATTGATCTTTGATGACGACGAGTGATTGCACGACGCATCGCGATGAACGTCATCTTTATTTGCTCCCAACTACTAAAGGATTAGTGCAATGGGTTTTCAAACAAACGGATTGGCAAAGTGGTCCAGACGCACGATTCTGGGCACGCTCTTCATGCCAGTCGTATACACCGGCTATCGCGTTGCGGCGCACAACCAGTGGATCATTGCGACACGTGGACGTCGATCATTCGATCCCGGCATGGAGCCGATGCGTCGCGAGAAGGGTCGCCAGCTCAGCCTGCTACTAGCCGGTGATACTGGATTGGATACCGTCAGCCGGACCGCCGTCGTCGAAGCCATGCGGCGTCATGCATCTTGGTCGCAGCCCGACGCAGTCATGCTGCTCGGTGACAATTTCTACGAACGTGGGGTCACTTCTATCTATGACCCGCAGTTCCAGTTCGACTTCGAGTGTCTCTTTGACAAGGGTTCATTCGACATGCCGTTTTATGCGTGCTTGGGCAACCACGATGTCAAAGGAGACACGCAAGCGCAAGTCGAATACAGCCAACACAGCGAACGATGGCACATGCCCGCGAGATACTACACGAGCCGTCTTGCAGCAGGTGATGCAGTTGTTGACTTGATCGTGTTGGATACGAATGAACTGTTGACGGATGATCAATCGGCAAATCAACAATTGGATTGGCTGCGAAAGCAGCTGCGTTCAAGCCGTGCGGACTACAAGATTGTCGTCGGCCATCACCCTGTCCTCACAGGCGGACAACATGAGGTTCCCGAGTACCTCGCGGCAACGTTGTCGCCTCTGTTCGACCAATTCAAGATTGATCTCTATTTATCTGGACACGATCACGATCTGCAGCTGCTTCAATCGGAAGCGGGGTGGCTTCAAGTCGTTTCTGGGTCAGGTAGCAAACTGCGTAGCACCTCTTGGATCGACGAAACACTCTTTGCTGAAGCAACCCCCGGCTTTTGCTGGTTGCTGGTTGACGAACGTGGTCTGTCATTAACGTATTACAGCGAAGAACGGCGTCTCTACACGCATGTTGTCTCGAACTACTAATTCCCTAGTAGAAATTCGCGATGCGAATCTGATTCTCTCGACCAGCAGCTTACGCGGAAGACATGCGTCACACGTCCTTTCACTCCGCTGCGACTGGGCAACCGCTAACCAACGCATTTCTCATAACCAAACTGGGTGCATGGATGCACGAACACGACGAATTGGCATCAGTAGCAATCTCCCTGATTCTTCCAGCGTACAACGAAGCGGATGCGATCGAACAAGCAGTCGAGGAGGCAGTCATCGCATTGTCGCAAACGGCTGACGACTACGAAGTCATCGTCGTCGACGACGGCAGCATGGACCGAACGTCCGCGATTGTGGAATCCATCATCCAAAACAACGACTGCGTGCGTCTTGTGCGGCATGACGTCAACCGAGGCTATGGCGCTGCGATCCGTTCAGGGTTTCTTGCCGCAAAGATGAACTTGGTAATGTTTACCGATGCGGATTGCCAATTCGATCTGACCGAAATGGATCGTTTCGTCCTTCTGTCAGAGCGATATGACGTTGTCTGTGGTTATCGCTTGGACAGAAAAGACACCGCCCTGCGTTGTCTGTATTCGAAAGTCTACAACGTTTTGACCCGAGCTCTTTTAGGAACACGTGTTCGCGACGTTGACTGCGCGTTCAAGATGTTGCGACGGGACGTGGCGAAATCACTGACCATTTCCGGAGACGGTTTTCTCGTCAATTCCGAGCTGTTGGTCCAAGCCCGAATGCAGAACCGTACGATTGTGGAAGTCGGCGTGTCACATCGTGCACGGACGCTTGGAGAGAGCACCGTTTCCATTCGACACATTCCCAAAGTCTTCGCAAGTTTGATGAGGTACTGGTGGAATGAAGTTCAATTCCCAAGCGATCGCCCTGCAAGTACGGACGCATCGGACACGGGCAATGAACCGCGTGTTCCTTTCTTTTCCGCGGCACGGCTTCGTCAACGGACCGCCTGGATGCACTGGCTTTTCTTTCTTGTGGCATCCGTCTTCATACTGACCAACCTTGGTTATCCGTTGATTGATCGGGATGAAACACGGTATGCCGAAATAGCGCGTGAGATGATCGCTACTGGCGATTGGATTCTTCCCCAGCTCAACTTCCAAGCCCATTACGACAAGCCACCGCTGTTGTATTGGCTTTGTGCGATTGCCTTTCAGATGTTTGGTATCAGTGAAACATCGGCTCGATTGGTGCCGGCACTTGCGGCACTCGGTACACTCGCATCGACGATGTACTTTGGCTCACGCCTATTTGATCGGCGAACGGGATTGATCGCTGGAGTTGTCCTCGCGCTCTCTGCAGGATTTGCTTTTCACAGTCGCTATTTATTATTGGACGGCGTCCTGACGCTCTTTGTTTCGCTCGCGTTGTTGACCGCCTTTTGCGCAGTCCAGCCTTCGAATCACAATCGTTCAAAACGCGTCGCAATCGGCTGGTGGATGATTTCGGCTGCCTGTGTTGGGCTTGCGTTCCTCACCAAGGGTCCGGTCGCTGTTGTGCTGTGGTTGCCACCTGTTCTTGCCTTCACTTGGCTGTCAAAAGGTCCCATTCAACCAGGATGGCGTCACTATGCGGTCGCAGGTTGTGTTGTCTCACTGATCGCAACCCCTTGGTTCGCGATGGTGCATCAACGGGACTCTCACTTCTTGATGGAGTTTTTCTACACCCACAACGCGTCTCGGTTCGGCGGACAATTTCACAACAGACCATTCTGGTATTTTGTGCCCGTGCTACTGATCGCAGGGCATCCTTGGTCGTTTTTGGCGATTCCCTATGGTCGATTCCTTTTCAGTCGTCGTGATCGATTAGAACGTCCTCCGATCCTCGGTTTCTTGTTGCTCTGGAGCCTGTGGACATTCGTTTTCTTTTCGTTGTCCGGATGCAAACTGCCGACGTATCTGTTGCCGGCTGCTCCGGCATTATCGCTGATGATCGGTCACTACCTCAGCAGCATGCTTCGATCAAATCACCATGCGCGTCACGAGTTTTTTTCACGCTACTGGTCAGCCAGGCTCGCGACTCTTACGGCGTGCGTGGCGGCGATTGGATTTGTTGTATTTTTGGCTTGGACAACAGGAGACTTTTCCAACTCGACTTGTCTCTGGCTGCTTCTGTGGGCTGGCATTCTGGTCGGATCACAACTGTTGCTTGGTGATCGGAACCAAGCCAAAATCGCCTGGGGCGTGGCAACGGGAGTAACGCTCTTGTTTACTTCGATGGTCATGCACGATGCGATCCCGAAGTACAGTCGATCGCGATCTATCCTCGGTCCATCCTCTGGCATTTCACAAGATCTACAAATCGAGAACGAATCGGCGATTGCAACGGTAAGCCATGAGTTTTCCGAAGTGCCGTTTTATTTGAATAGCCGAAGAGTCCGCAATTTTCCCTCAGTCGATGATACTCGGTTGCGAGAATTTGTTGCCGGGCACTCGAGTTGTATACTCTTCGTCAACGAACGCGTTACGCCCTGGGAGCTGCGAGTACATCTACCGGCGAGAGCTCGCTTGACTCAGGTAGCGCGACGTGGAGTGGCTCGCATTTATGAAGTGATTCAGGAAACCGTGGATGAAGAACCATCGGTGGCTTTCCATCGATAAGTCTCCGGGAGACCGAGTCCCGCTGGGCCGTTGACCAATCGCTTGCGCGAGACCGGATGCAACAAGACAGCTTGTGACACGGTACGATCGTGGACTCTCTCTCCACGATTCACTTAAGGACTAGATTTATGTTGCGTTCGATGGCGCTTGTTGTGGCACTTCTAATGATCGTTGTCGCGGGTGGTTGCAGACGATCTACGACGAGCGCTCCGACGACATCCGGTGGTACTGCCGATACGGGCGATGCCGAAACAACGAATCAGCTTCGATCATTTGGTCAGGCTTTTGAGTCGTTTCATCTCAAGAACAAGCGTGGCCCGAATGACTGGGACGAAGCGATGGGCATGGGCGCAAGCGTCGCCGCACTAAAGGAAAAAGGCTGCCTGGTGGCATGGGGGATTCGCTATCGGGATGCGACGGTCGGAGCGAATCAATTCGTGCTTGCTTACCCTCCTTCCACGATGGAAAGCGGCGGCCCCGTACTCTTGCTCGATGGAAGCGTCCTGCAAGCGAAACCAGAACCGCTGGCAAAACTTCTAGAGGCACAAGCTGAAATTGGTGTTCCCCGATGACATAAATGAACATTGAGCTAGCGACGGACGCGAGGAATCACGCGTCTTCGCTTGCACCTGTTCAGCCATCTCTCATGATCAACGCCGTCGATATTCGCTCGGTGAACTCTGCATGATCTTGCGAAAACTGCGACTGAAGTGAGCGTGATCATAGAAACCGCAATCCAGCGCGATCTGCAAAACACTCCTATCCGTCTCGCGTAGCAATCGCGCCGCATTCTCGACGCGAATTCGCACCAAGTACTGTCGCGGAGAAACTCCAAAGGCTCGTCGGAAACGTCGTTCGAAATGACTGACCGACAAGCCCGCCATGTCAGCGAGATCACTCGTGGACAGCCGGTCAGCGTATCGTTCGTGCAGGTGAGCAACCACATCACTGAATGCTTCTACCGTCCCGGATAGGTTTTGCAGACGTTCGACTTGACGTGAAAATCCTGCGACGCCGATCACTTTTCCTTTGGCGTCGCGGAGCGGCACTTTGCTGGTGACGACAAGACGCGGTGAACCGGCGTCCTCAGGTGCACTTTCGATACGGTCTACGATCGGTTCGCCTGAGTCCATTACCTTCGCATCATCCGTCCGATATTCGTCAGCTCGAGACTTGGGAAAGAAATCGTAGTCCGTCTTGCCAATCGCCTCCTCTTCGGACGCCACACCGCAGTACTCACACCCTCGACGATTGAGCGCGATGAATCGGCCTTTCCGATCTTTCACGAAGAACGAGAGTCCGGGCAGGTAGTCAAACAAACAGAAAGCGTGACTGTCCGGCCCCAAACGCTGCAAAAAGCGACCCTGAAGAGATGTATTAACCATGCTTCCTTTTTACACAAGGAAGATGGTGCGATGCAAGACGCCGGCGGATTCCGGAGTCACAATAAGCATCCGCAACATCAATAAAAGACGGACTGATTCGAGAGTAGAAGATGCGTTTAATGCACGCCCCCACGCTTTTTCTTTCTGCCGTACTTGCAGTTACAACATCAACGGTTCGGGCAGAAGACAACGACACGATCGATTTCAATCGCGACATTCGCCCGATCCTGTCAGACACCTGCTATTTTTGCCACGGACCGGATGAAGAGAATCGGGCAGCAGACTTTCGCTTGGATATTCGTGAAGATGCGATCGATGTCATCGAAGTCGGTGAGCTCGTCGATCGAATTTTCTCCGAAGAATCCGACGTGATCATGCCGCCGCCGGAATCCAACCTCACACTGACAAGCAAACAAAAGGAGACGCTCAAAACATGGGTTGAGCAGGGTGCACCCTATGCCGGCCACTGGGCGTTCGAAAAACTTCCGAAAGTGGTTGAAGCACCGAGTCCACGGAATGATCACTGGTCACGTGAGACGCTTGACCGATTCGTGTTATCCCGCATGCAACAAGAGGGACTCACGCCGAATTCTGAAGCGTCGTCGTTGAGATGGCTTCGACGCGTCACACTCGATTTGACGGGTTTGCCTCCCACCGTCGAACAGATTCAGTCATTCGAGTCATCACTACAGGCGGATCCAAAACAGGCTTACGAGAATTGCGTTGATCAACTTCTGCGAAGCGAGGCGTTTGGAGAACATATGGCGGTCGCGTGGTTGGACGCGGCACGGTATGCCGACTCATACGGTTATCAATCCGACAAGCTCAATACGCAATGGCCGTATCGTGACTGGGTGATCAAGGCGTTCAATCAGAACTTGCCATACGATGATTTTTTGAGATGGCAGATTGCGGGAGATCTATTCGAGAACCCAACTCAGGATCAATTGGTCGCCACTGCATTCAATCGAGTCCATCGACTCAACAACGAAGGTGGCGCCGTTTTCGAAGAGTGGCGTTTGGAGAATGTTGCCGACCGAGTTCACACATTTGGGACGGCCGTGCTCGGCCTGACCATGGAATGCTGTCGGTGTCACGACCACAAATACGATCCGATTCCGATGCGAGATTACTACGCTCTTTCAGCGTATTTCAATTCAATCAACGAAAGTGGCGTATACGACCGAACACAAAAAGTTCCATGTCCCTCCATCCTATTGCCGACGGATCAACAAGCGACCGCGTTGAATTCCGCCAAGCAATCCATGATGGCGTCTGAAGCCAAACTCACACGGACGATCGCTGAAGCGAAAGAGCGTTATACCTCCTGGTCTTGGCGTGAAAACGAATCACTATCGATTCCGGATCTTCGCATCGCGCTCGCGTTTGATCAGGATTTCGAGAATTCGATTAAGGGCATCTATCACCCGTCACAATCCGACCGCTCTTGGACGTCGATGTCGGAATTGCTGCCGGTCGACGACTCGGACATCCATCCACTCGTTTCGGCATCCGCTGATGATTATCGAAAGAACTTGCCGGTTCTCGGCCGCATGGCACTCCACCTGGATGGAGAACGTGGGGTCACGACTCACGGCATCGAGCCGTTTGATCGCTGGCGCCCCCTGTCAGTTGTGATCACGGTGAAAGAGACCAAACGGTCTCCGCTTCGAAGCGTCATCGCACACCACACACGCGGAACCGACTGCGGCTACAACGGTTGGGACCTGACGATCCAAGACGGATACTTGGAGTCACGGATGGCACGCGTTTGGCCCGGCAATGCGATCAGTGTGCGCGCCACAGAGCGTATTCCCGTCGATCGCTGGCAACAGATTGCGGCAACGTACGATGGATCGTCGCGTGCGGACGGACTGAGGCTGTTTCTCAACGGAAGAGAACTAACGACGGAAGTGATTCGAGATGAACTGAAGAAGAGCTGCAATGTCGTCGTCGACCACGGGGGTGAGTTCGTCATCGGGCAGCGGTTCCGAGACCGAGGGTTCACCGATGGAATGATTGATGACGTGCGAGTCTTTGAACGCGCACTCACCGTTTCTGAATTGCAATTCTTGGCACATGGCACATCTCCAACTGCCAAACCGAATTTCGACTACTTCGTTTCGGCGATTGACGCAGCTAGCCGAGAAGCCCAAGCAGAACTAACGCAAGCCCGCGAGGCATTCGTGACGGCGGAAGAAGTGATCCATGAACTTCCGGTCATGCGTGAAATGAAGTCTCCTAGACCCGCGCACGTTTTGGCTCGCGGTGAATACGACGCCGTAAAAAATGAACAAACGCGGGTGGAGCGATCGACGCTTTCAAGCATCCCCATACCTTTCCCAGATAACGCCCCGAACGATCGATTGGGACTAGCCCAATGGGTAACGGATCCTGGGCATCCATTGACTGCGAGGGTCGCTGTAAATCGGTTCTGGGCAAATTTCTTCACGTCTCCACTCGTGCGAACACCGGAGAATTTTGGTTCTCAAGGAAACTTGCCAACGCACCCTGATTTACTCGACTGGCTCTCCCGTGAGTTCATCGAGAGCGGCTGGGACGTCAAACGGCTCTGCAAGATGATCGTTTTGTCCGCGACGTATCGACAAGATTCCGCCAGCACACCTGACCAATTAAAAACCGACCCGACCAATCAATGGTTGGCTCGCGGCCCGGCACATCGATTGGCTGCCGAGCAGATACGCGACTTGGCACTCTCGGCTTCGGGTTTGATCCAACATCGAGTCGGTGGCCCACCGGTATCGCCGTATCAACCCGGCAAAGACCTGTGGAAGGAAGCCAATGGTATGTCGCCACCATACGAGCAATCTGTCGGCGAAGCTCTCTACCGAAGGTCTCTCTATTCCGTATGGAAACGAACCGCACCGCTTCCGAACATGATGGCGTTTGATTCAACCACGCGAGAAGTCTGCACGGTGAAGCGTTCGCGCACCAATACGCCGCTGCAGGCGCTTGTACTGTTGAATGACGTGCAGTTTGTGGAAGCCGCCCGCGTGTTGGCGACAGATCTGCTCAATAAAGACGAATCCATTCAGATCGAAATCGCCTTCCTGCGGTTAACAGGTCGCAAGCCGGACAGAACGGAACGGGCGACGCTAAACCAGCTATTGAAAGATGAACTCGCATTTTATCGAACTCACCCTGATGCTGCCGAGCAACTGTTGCAAACGGGGAGTGCAAAAACCGAATCAAAGCTTGACGCAATCCGAGTCGCGGCGATGACAAACGTTTGCCAGACCATCCTGAATCTCGATGCCACCATCTGGAAACGCTAAACAGCGCCGAAGATAACGAAATGAAACTCATGCGCACGTTACCCAACATGAATCAGCCAGCTTTCCAAGTAGATCGCCGCCATTTTTTCAAAGCGAGTTCAACGGGGATTGGTGTCGCCGCGCTATCGAGCTTGCTGGACTCGGAGCAGGCGTGGTCGGACACGCTCACAACCGAGGGTCTTCCAAACGGCCGTCACTTGGCTCCAAAAGCGAAACGGATCATCTATCTGTTTCAATCTGGCGGACCGGCGCAACAAGATCTGTTCGACTACAAACCACACCTGAATCGACTCAATGGTGAGGAAATTCCACCGGAAGTACGTGGCGAACAAAGACTGACGGGCATGTCGGTCAATCAATCGTCGTTACCATTGGCGGGCTCCGCGTTTAAGTTCTCGCAACACGGAGAATCTGGTGCTTGGCTGAGCGAATTGCTGCCTAACCATCAAGACATCGTGGATGACGTTTGCTTTATCAAATCGATGCACACCGAAGCGATCAATCATGATCCTGCAATCACCATGTTTCAGACAGGAGCACAAATCGCTGGCCGACCTTCACTCGGAGCTTGGTTGAATTACGGACTGGGAAGCGAAAACAAAGACCTGCCAGCGTTCATCGTTCTCGTCTCGGCCGGGCAAGGTGGACAACCACTCTATGCGCGGTTGTGGGGAAACGGATTCCTGGATTCGAAGTACCAAGGCGTTCAATTTCGAGCGGGCAGCGATCCCGTGCTCTATCTCTCCAACCCCAACGGGATTCCGGCCAATCGACGACGTGCTCAACTCGATGCGATCAATCGGTTGAACCAGCATCAATACGAGCGTGAATTAGATCCGGAAATCGAATCACGAATCGCCCAGTATGAGATGGCTTACCGAATGCAGACTTCGGTTCCAGATGCGACCGATTTTTCCGATGAACCCGAAGCGACTTTTGAGCTATATGGCGAAGACGCGAAGACGCCGGGAACGTTTGCGGCAAATTGCTTATTGGCGCGACGCCTGGCTCAACGCGACGTACGCTTCATCCAGTTGTACCACCAGGGCTGGGACCAACACTCGAATCTTCCCAAACAGATACGTCGACAAGCCAAAGAAACGGATCAAGCCTCGGCCGCACTGATCAAAGATCTCAAACGCCTCGGCTTGCTCGATGACACTCTCGTGATCTGGGGCGGTGAATTCGGAAGAACGTCCTACACCCAAGGCGTCCTAACGAAAGACAACTATGGTCGCGATCACCATCCCCGATGCTTTACAACGTGGATGGCGGGCGGAGGCATTAAGCCAGGGATCACGCACGGTGAAACCGACGAATTTGGATACAACATCGTGCGTGACGGCGTACACGTTCACGATTTCAACGCGACGATCCTTCACTTGATGGGAATCGACCACGAACGATTGAGCTACAAATACCAAGGACGCCGTTTTCGACTGACCGATGTTCACGGATCAGTCATCGATTCAATCCTGGCGTGACGTTCTCAAGCGGCTCCTCGCCGCCAACGTTAGAATAGAAATCTATCCCAGCAGTTGATCCAAGCTTTCCCCACCGCCCTTTGCGGAACGATAAGCGGTCAGCAAAGCGGTCGGATCAATGATTCGCCATGCCGGCACACTGGATACCAGCGCGGTCATCATCGCTCCACCTCTCAGTGCCCAAAGGACGTAACCGACGGAGAACATGCCAGCTGCTGTGCCGGCGGATCCAACCACAACACTGAGCGGTGATTGCTCTTCGAAGTCCATCGATTCATCCCAAGACTGCCAGACGATTGCCTGTTCCATGTCAAGCTCCAGCAGGCGATCGAGCATCGCGATCTGCGTCGTCGATCGAAGGTCGTGCAATGACGTGCCATTCCCCTGCAACATTAACTCGTGGAACTTCGCCTGGAACGCGATCGGATCAAGATCGTTTCCGGTGATCATTGGATCCGACACTCGATTCGCTTGAGACAGAGGCCCAACAGCCTCTCGTTCATTGATCGGTCCAGCGACGACATTGGCGGCGGCTGGCGTCGAATCACTGCTATCACTTCCAGTATCTTCGGAAGAATCCGAGCCGTCTTCCAACTCGGGTTCCGGCGGTGGATCGGGTTCCGGTTCGGGTTCCGGTTCCGGTTCGGGTTCGGGCTCAGGTTCTGGATCGGGATTGAGCGTCGATGGATCTTGACCTGCCAACACGTCGATATTGACTTGAACGGTCGCACTTTGCAGCGATCCATCTGTCACTCGATAATCAAACGAATCCAAACCAATGAACCCAGGATCGGGAATGTAAACCAAGCCTCCTCCCGGCTGCAGCGTCAACGTTCCGTTCGACGTCGTTGCGACCAAAACCGTCGTCAACGTATCGCCATCGATATCAACGTCGTTGAAGATCACGCCTGGGTCGACTTCGCTCAAAGTCGTACCCGAAGTCACGGAATAGGATTCGGCAACGGCGACGGGAGCTTCGTTAACATCGGTCACGGCAATCGTAAAGACTTGCGTTTGCGACGAACCATCCGCACTGGCCGCCCGCACCGTGACGTCATGGCTGGCCGAACTCTCAAAGTCAATCGCTGCATTGACCGTAACGAGTCCTGAGGAACTATCGATCGCGAAGCGACCGCCTGCATTGTCGTCGAGCGTATAGGTGATCGTGCTGTTGGTTGCGTCTCCATCCGTTGCTAAAGCTGTTAATCCAACCGTTGTTCCAGCGGCTGAATTCTCCGCCACGGAGTTGATTGTCGGATCGTTATCAACAATGGCACTGACATCGAATTCGTCGATATCGTTCAGACTGATCGTCATCAAAGCTGTGTTAAACGAGCCATCACTCGAGGTTGCACGCACCGTAACATCGTGACTCGCTGCTGCTTCGCGATCGAATAGCGTGCCGTCAGCGACCGTCACGACTCCGGTGCTCGAATCGATCGTGAATCGACCGCCGGCATCGTCGTCAAGCGTGTAGGTAATCCCGTTGGTTGTGGCATCATTATCCGTTGCGAGTGCAGTGACTCCGACAACCGTTCCGTTCGCAGCGTTCTCGTCAACGGCGTTCGCCGACGCGTCGTTGTCAGTGACAGGTCCGACATCGAATTCATCGACGTCGTTCAGATTGATCGTCATCAAGGCCGTACTGAACGATCCATCATCGGAGGTCGCTCGAACGGTGATGTCGTGGCTGGCGGCTGCCTCGCGATCAAGCAGAGTGCCGTCCGCGACAGTCACGACTCCAGTACTCGCATTGACCGTGAACCTTCCGCCCGCATCATCATCGAGCGTGTAGGCGATGTTGCTATTCGTTGCGTCACCATCCGAGGCGAGGGCGGTGACACCGACGACCGTACCATTTGCCGCATTCTCGTCGACGGCATTGGTCGTGACGTCGCTATCTGTCACGATTCCAACGTCAAACTCATCCACATCGTTGAGAGCAATCGTCATTGAAGCTGTGTTGAACGAACCATCAGTCGACGTTGCTCGAACAGTCACATCATGACTGGCAGCAGCTTCTCGATCGAGCAGCGTACCGTCCGCCACCGTCACGACTCCGGTGCTCGCGTTAATGGTGAATCTGCCACCAGCATCATCATCAAGCGTGTAAGTGATTGCGTTGCTCGTCGCGTCTCCGTCAGTTGCCAGTGCAGTAATGCCGACAACAGTTCCATTGGCCGCGTTTTCGTCAACGGCGTTGGTGGAGACATCACTATCGGTGACCGCTCCCACATCAAACTCATCAACATCATTGAGAGCAATCGTCATCAGTGCAGTACTAAAAGACCCATCCGTGGAAGTCGCCCTGACGGTCACGTCATGACTCGCCGCCGCTTCGCGGTCGAGCAATGTTCCGTCAGCGACCGTCACAACGCCTGTGCTTGCGTTGATCGTGAATCTGCCACCGGCATCATCATCGAGCGTGTAAGTGATTGCGTTGTTCGTCGCATCACCATCGGAAGCGAGTGCCGTTACGCCAACGACCGTTCCGTTGACTGCGTTCTCGTCCACGTTGTTCGTGGTGGCGTCGCTGTCGGTGACGGCACCCACATCAAACTCATCGATATCGTTGAGAGCAATGGTCATCGTCGCCGTGTTGAATGATCCATCCGTTGACGTTGCCCGAACGGTGATGTCGTGACTGGCGGCGGCTTCGCGGTCGAGCAGCGTACCATCGGCGACGGTGACGACCCCGGTGCTGGAATCAATCGTGAATCGACCGCCCGCATTGTCATCGAGCGTGTACGTAATCGTGCTATTGGTCGCATCACCATCGGAAGCGAGCGCGGTAATTCCAACGGTCGCCCCGTTCGCGGCATTCTCGTCGACTGCGTTGATAGTCGCATTAGTGTCAGTAATCGGGCCAACATCGAATTCATCCACATCCGTCAAGGCAATGCTCATCGTGGCCGTATCGAAACTGCTGTCACTCGATGTAGCACGAACGGTGATGTCGTGACTGGACGCCGCTTCACGGTCGAGAAGAGACCCATCGGCGACAGTCACCACGCCAGTACTGGAGTTGATCGCAAACCGACCACCCGCATCGTCATCCAGCGTGTAGGTGATTGCGTTGTTTGTTGCATCTGCATCCGAAG
The DNA here is from genome assembly GCA_039179795.1 of Planctomycetota bacterium. Taxonomy (GTDB): domain Bacteria; phylum Planctomycetota; class Planctomycetia; order Pirellulales; family Pirellulaceae; genus Rubripirellula. The sequence goes on from JBCDEM010000009.1 coordinate 261,777, forward strand.
CGAGTGCCGTGACACCCACGACCGTGCCATTCGCGGCGTTTTCACTGATCTCGTTCGTAGACGCGTCCGCGTCAACCACGGACCCGACGTCAAATTCGTCCACGTCGTTCACATCGATCGACATCACTGCCGTATTGAAGGACCCATCGCTCGAAGTGGCACGAACGGTGATGCTATGATCGGACGCGGATTCTCGATCCAACAGAGTCCCATCAGCAACCGTCACGACGCCTGTGCTGGAATTAATGGTGAACCTTCCGCTGGCGTCATCGTCCAGCGTGTACGTAATCGTGCTGTTCGTCGCATCGCCATCGGATGCCAGAGCCGTCACGCCAACGATCGTTCCGTTGGCCGCGTTCTCGTCGACCGAATTTGTTGAACCATCACTATCAACGACCGGTCCAACATCAAACTCGTCGATGTCATTCAGTGCGATCGTCATTAACGCGGTGTTGAAGCTGCCGTCGGTCGATGTGGCGCGTACCGTGATGTCGTGACTCGCGGCGGCTTCTCGATCCAGAAGTGTGCCATCGGCAACCGTCACGACGCCCGTACTGGAGTTGATCGTGAAGCGTCCACCGGCGTCATCGTCCAGCGTGTACGTGATCGTGCTGTTCGTCGCATCCGCATCAGATGCTAACGCTGTCACGCCGACGACCGTGCCGTTGGCGGCGTTTTCGTCGACCGCATTCGTTGTCACATCGCTGTCGGTGACAGTACCCACGTCGAATTCATCGACATCGTTGAGAGCGATCGTCATCGTCGCCGTGTTCGTGGAGCCGTCTGCCGAAGTCGCTCGCACCGTGATGTCGTGACTGGACGCCGCTTCGCGGTCGAGAAGTGTTCCGTCGGCTACCGTGACGACACCCGTACTGGCATTGACCGTAAATCTTCCGCCCGCATCGTCGTCCAGCGTGTAGGTGATCGCGCTGTTGGTCGCGTCCGCATCGGAAGCGAGTGCCGTTACACCAACCACCGTTCCATTG
>JBCDEM010000010.1:0-258836 GCA_039179795.1 Planctomycetota bacterium
ATCGAATCGAATCGGGCACCGTCGCATCACTGAGCGTCTCGAGAGAATCAAAGCCGAGTGCCGCGAGCATTTCGTTGATGGCGGCTTCGGACGAACCGAGATGTCGCCGAACAAACCCGTCGGCAAAGTCGAGCAGGACACCGTGCGAGTCGTTTGGGGCGGCATCCAATCCAGACGATGATCGCTGCGTGGCGAGACTCATAACGCACTCCGTGACAGGGATTTGGTTGACAGTTGCTATCGTAAATCAAGGCTCAGAAATTCGGCAGTGGGCGGGGACAAGTTCCTCGGAACTTCCTCCTTACCCACCACCCGTTGAAACACTGCTTGTCATTCGTCCGTGGTGCACTTCGACCAACGCTCGGGCCTTCATTCGTCGCGTCGAGATCACCTCGACGCTTGTTACAATGCGGGCATGAATCACCTTAAACAACCTTCGCAGGCTGCCTTCGCGGTTCTAAGCCTGGCAGCCGTGCTTTCCACATCCGTCCAGGCGGATGATCACGTCATCGACTTCGCCCGCGAAATCTTGCCCATCTTGTCGGACAAGTGCTTCGTTTGCCACGGACCCGACTCACAAGATCAGAGTGACCTGCGGTTGGATTCGTCGGACGCGGCGACAAGCGACCGGGGAGGTTATCGCGCCATTGATCCGAATGACCTTTCCAACAGTGAATTGTTAACGCGGATCAACGATCAAGACGACCCAATGCCGCCGGAAGGGTCCAAACCGCTAAGCGAACGCGACAAGCAACTGATTGAGCAATGGATTTTGCAAGGTGGTCGGTATGCGGAGCATTGGGCGTTCGTTACCCCCAAGAAAGTGGCTCCGCACGGCAACCTGACCGAGGCGATCGACACCATGATCGGCAAACGGCTATCGGATGAAGGCGTCGATTTTTCTCCTGCGGCCGATCGCGCGACACTCGCCCGTCGAACGGCATTGATCGTGACCGGTTTGCCGCTGGAACCTCGGGAGCTGAAGCAGTTTTTAGAAGACGGTCGAGATGACGCGTTCGAGCATCTGGTCGATCGATTGCTCGACAGTCCGCGGTTCGGAGAGCACCAAGCGCGCTATTGGTTGGATGCCGTTCGATACGGTGATACGCATGGTCTGCACTTGGACAATCGTCGAGGCATCTTCCCCTATCGAGACTGGGTCGTTCGAGCTTTCAATAACAACCTACCGCTCGATCAATTTATTACCTGGCAATTGGCTGGTGATCTACTCCCTGAACCTACGCTGGATCAACTCGTTGCGACAGGGTTTGTCCGATTGAATCCAAGCACCGGCGAGGGAGGTGCGATCCCTGCCGAGTTTCAGATGAAGAACAACTTCGATCGTGTGGAAACACTTGGAACGGTCTTCTTGGGGATGTCACTGACATGCGCCCGTTGTCATACGCACAAGTACGACCCGGTCGAACAGACCGAGTACTACCAACTGATGGCGTTCTTCAACAACACGGCGGAGCCAGCCATGGATGGCAATTCTTACACGTATGGGCCGACCGTGCGTGTTCCGCCGGATCAGACCACCTGGCAGCAGTGGCAGAACGTACGCGAAAAGGCTGACCAGTTAATCGCAGCTATCGCATTGGGTGATGAAGACAAGAGCGAAGCCGTTGCGTATGCAGAACAACGTTCCGGATGGTCCCATCAAGACTGGCAATTGTCGCCGCCGACTGAAGGGACCGTTCCAACGCGATTCGAGGGATCCAATCCCGACGATACAACCACCAAGAAAGCGTGGAAGCCGGTCGGTGGCCTGCCGGGAACGCTCTCCGGCCGCGCCGCTCGCAACAAACTTCCAAACGAAAATCAGGTTGTTTGGATTCGCTTTGAAGTTGAAGTGCCAGCGCAGCAGACCCTTCACGTCTCATTCAATGGCGACCGGGGCTCGAGCGTATTCGTTGACGATCTTGATGAGCCTGTGGCGCGAAAGCAACTGAGAGAAGGCATCGAATCGTTTCCCGTCGACCTCAGTGCAGGAAACCACCTTGTCCGAGTCGCCATCGCCGGACGCAAAGGACTTTCCCAAATAGAGGTCCGCGTCGATCACGTCTGGGACGTCCTTGCAAAGCGGAAGAAATGGGCCGATTGCAATCCGCACGACCAACTGAGAATGCTCGCCGCGCCCGGACCGCTATCTCGATTCGACGTCGTCGAGCCCGCAAGTCAGATCTCTGGCGAATTATCACAACTTGAGGGTCGTTTCACCACCAGTTTGGTCGCGAAAGAACTCGATCAACCGCGTCCGACCCGTGTACTCAAACGCGGTGAATACGATTTACCTTTCGGTGATCCGGTCCAACCAGATGTCTTGCGTGTACTTTCCCCTTTACCGACCGACGCCCCTCGTAATCGAATCGGATTGGCCGACTGGCTGACCTCGCCCGAACACCCACTCGTCGCTCGTGTGCTGGTCAACCGGATTTGGCAGCGTGTCTTTGGAGCTGGATTAGTTCGCACGCCGGAAGAATTTGGTCTGCAAGGTCAACAACCAACGCACCCGGAGTTGCTCGACTGGGTAGCGGTTGATCTCGTCGAAAGCGGTTGGGATCTGAAACAGCTAATCCGTGGCATGCTGGTCAGTCGCACCTTCAAGCAGAGTAGTGCGTGGCGTGATGACCTCGATGATCCAGAAAACAGACTTTTGGGGCGTGCTTCCAGTTATCGATTGGATGCCGAAGTGCTCCGCGATATTGGACTCTGGTCGAGCGGTTTACTTGACGCAAGCATGGGCGGAGAAGGGGTGAAGCCTTATCAACCCGTCGGACTGTGGGCCGCACTCGCTCATCCAGCCAGCAACACCAAGAGTTATCAGCGTGATCAAGGCCAACGACTGTATCGCCGTAGTCTTTACGTCTATTGGAAACGCACCAGTCCGCACCCCATGATGACGCTCTTCGATGCGCCTGATCGCGAAACGAGTTGCGTGAGACGCGGACGCACCAACACACCTCTGCAATCGCTAGGATTGCTGAACGAAACGCAGCGGGTGGAAATGGCCAGATCGCTGGCTGAACGATTGGTGAGATCGAGCGATCAGGGACGGGACCGAGTCAATGAGATGTTTGAGTGGTTGGCCGGCCGCAAGGCAAAACCAACGGAGCTAAACGTCTGCATGAGACTGGTTGAACAAATGCAGCAGCGATTCACCGATTCGCCAGAAGACGCAACACAGCTTTTGTCATCCGGGGACGCGGAGCGGGACACGACGCTCGATCCAACGGAAGTTGCCGCGTGGACACAGTTGGCCATCACGATGATGGCTAGCGACTTAGCGATTCTGATGTACTGAGATAACGAGACGGCGCAGGCCAGGGGCTCGCGTATTATCACGCAAACTTCTTCGCATCCCAATTACGACCTACGCAGCGTTCGCGATGGGCTGTGACGCGGTGACCTCTTGAGCGATGACTTCTTCAGCCAGTGCTCGATAGTCGGTAGCGCCATTGCTGTCAGCAGAGTATTGAAAGATCGATTGACCGAAACTCGGTGCTTCTGCCAACCGAATGTTGCGGCGAATCCGTGTCTCAAAGAACTTGGCTTGGCGAAAGAAATCGCGGGCGCCTTTCGTTGCCTGAAAGAATTCGTCGATGTCAGTGCTCACTTCGGCTGCCAATCGAGTGTTTGAGTCGTACATGCACAGCATGACTCCGGACAAACGCAAGCGATCGTTCAGTCGCCTCGAAACGACCTCGATCGTTCGCAGCAACTTGCTCAATCCATGCAGAGCAAGGAAGTGTGGTTGCAGTGGAAGGAAGACTTCGCGAACGGCAACCAGTGCATTCACCGTTAACACGCCCAGACTCGGTGGGCAATCCAGAACGAAGTAATCAAATTCTTCTGCATCGTCTTGCATCTTGTCACGGAGAATCATCTCGCGACCCACTTCGCCTGCAAGCTCCAATTCAGCAGCGGCCAAATCCAGATTGGAAGGAACGACAGACAAATGGTCGTTCAGATCGCGACGAGCCTGTTCCAGCGACGCGTCGCCACACAAGACTTCGTACATGCTCGGAGCGTCATCAAGTGCCGTGATGCCCAAGTGCAGAGATGCGTGTGCTTGAGGATCCAAGTCCATCAGACAAACACGTCGTCCGGTTTCAGAAAGCGCAGCGGCCAGGTTCACCGAACTGGTCGTCTTGCCGACTCCGCCCTTCTGGTTGATTACCGCGATGCTGCGCATTTTGAAGTCCCTGTCGCTACGAGTGATCTCGAGTTTCTCCGCCTCGTTAGGCTGCACCCTGGAGACGCTGGTAAGCCAATAACACCTCGTACAAGTCGGCATCAATCCGAACCGTGTCATCTGCAAAGTCGCTCAGCCACGCGCGGTCATTCGACGCTGCATCGATCAACAACGGAACAATCTTTCCAAGGGCGATCGACACGGTTCGAGGTTCGGCCGTGCCCGAGAGTCGATCCAGTTCCCGCTCTTTGCGATCGGTCGAAACGGATGGAGGAAAAACGCGTAGAGATGGTTGGCTCATGTTGTTTCGTGTCTTTGGGAGAGTGCTGGTGCCATGGGGGAGGAGGCGGAAAGGAGATTGGGCAAAGCGATATCAATACGGATCGCTCAATCACCCGTTCCGAAGGTGGTATCGACCTTGACGATTAGGCAAGTGAAGCCGATTCCGGCGATTCTGCCGATTTTTTCCAGCGACCCGCGCCACCGATACGACCACACGATACGCAGCAGCGCAATCGATTTGACACCAAGGCAATTTGTGAAACCGAACGACGTGTTGCTTTCAAATCGCAAAAGACCAGCAAATCACAGCACTTATGAACTTTTCTCTCGCGAGTTTCCCGAGTTGGCACGACCGATGCATTTGCTTCGCATCCGCTGGCCGGTGCCAATCGCTTGGCCAGCGCGAATTGCTTCGAAGAGCAATGACGGGGAACGCCCCCAAGACCCAACTGTCGTTTTGTGAAGGGAATGAACACATGACCAAGCTGACAAGTCCCGCCTTGTTCGCCATTGCCGTGATGATGGCCGCACCAACATCCGCCCAAGCCGGACACGATACGCCGATCTACCGCGCTGCCGACCACTACCTTGATGTCGTGGATGAGTTTGAAGAGGCAACCGATGATTCGCGTTACCTCAGTCGTTCACATCGCAGATTGACAGACGACTTCGAAGATCTCGTAGAAGACCTTCGACACAACGCTCGCCGTCCCGAACGACGCAGAGAATTGATCAACTCGTGGAGGAAAACACAGCTGATGCAAAGCCGGGTGGAGGCAGTCCTGTTCGCCAATCCGAACTGCCCCAGCCGAGTTGAGCTGTTGCCATGCTGGGAAGCTGTCCTTTGCGCTGCGAGGCAGTTCGAACAGCAGTTGGCCGCATTGCCAACGTGCGGCACGGTTCCGACACAACCGATCGTACGCATCGACCCGATCCAACGAAATCGGCCATTGATCGTCCCTTCGGTTCCTCAATACGGTCAAACCCATCCATTCCGTGTGCCTAGCCAAGGAAACCGCCATTGGAGTCAACCCGGCTGGAATGCGAACCCACGATTCGATGATCCGAATTGGGGCCAGCCAAGGATCGATTCCAGGATTGACCCACGCGTTGATCCCCGAATTGACCCCCGAACCGCCCCACGCATTGATCCCCGAACGGACCCACGAATCGATCCACGAATCGACCCTCGTGTTGATCCCCGCATCGACCCGAGAATTGATCCCCGATTGAATAACCGTGACGTGTTGCCACAACCGGACCGGTTTCGAGACTTACCCAGTCGCGTGTCTCCTTCGGAGCGTCAACTCTTCGAATCGACACGACACATCCAGCGTCAACCGTCGTTTCGACAGATCGACCCGATCACGATCGGGGCGTTGATTTCAAGATTGCTCAACTAACAGAGCTGATGATGAATCTGGCTTTGCTCGGTAAGGCCAAAACCGCAACAGCCTCGCGCGGAGAGACTCCGTGTGAGGCTGTTGCATGAAAGAGGGGATCAATGCACTTCCGCACGTTCCTCAAGTGTTTCGATTCGGCGTTCCAATTGCGCGATCTTTGCGGCCATTCTCAAAATTAACTGCCGTAGATCCTGATCATTCATTTCTGGAAGCACATCCGGCAGTGGTTTGGAACGATCCGGCGAGAACTGCTGAACTCGCGGCGACCAAGCTTCAATCTGTTCCTTGACACCCGCAATCCTCGCTCGCACCTCGGGGAGCAGTGGGTGCTTGCCGCCTAGAGAAGCCTCGGTGCGGCGCAGTTGCTTCAGCTCTTCTGCCAATGCTCGACCACGTTCGGTGAGCAGCAAGGCGGGCGGCAATTCGTTCTCAACCTTTGACTCATCATCCGGGCGATTAGCAGGCCCATGACGGAATGGATTCTGAGCCAATGCGACCGATGCGATACCAATCAACAAAAGTGTCGACGTCAACCAACGCATATCACGCGAACAAAACATCATCACGGCTTTCCTCCGTTCGAAAAACTGGAACCGTTCTATCGTTGATCGCTTCTAACCCCGCAACAAGTCACGAACTTAACAATCTTTGTGAAGATGGGGGATATAAAACGCCGATCTGGTGGTGGATCGGGTGCGTATCATTGGTTACTGCGACCGTTGCATCCGTCCTTTAACGACTGTGACTTTCCGCGCTTCGATTCGTGATCGCGAAATGTATGTTGCCTGAGACTCTTCAAGTGGCATAACATAAAGGCGTGGTCGGGGATTGCCCACAATATTAAGCCGCAGGGTAAGCTGGTGTTCTTGACGATCCTGGCATCTATCGCTGGCATCTTTGTCATCTCAACTGCCGCCGTGATTTACTTGGCGGTACGGGCACCGTCTATAGGCCCATGTGAGTGTAACCCTCAAACAGGCTGCAAATTGGCGGGACCGAAAGGCCGTCAACCTTGCGAGCGGTTGGGCACACCGAAAGCATTTGAACGACCACGCCAAGCTCGGTGAATCATCAAAATCACTGCGATTGATTCTTGGCCTTGAGTCCCGCCACCAAATCTTTAGCTGGAGTCACACCATCTCGAGTGGTATGGCAATGCCGCTTGTTGCCGCTTCGGCCCATTCAATGGCCCTATAAACGGACTGTTCGCTAAACGTCGATCGTCCCCTTCGTATGAGCAGGACGCCATCAGGCCGCCTGCTGCTTCACCACGACCGTTGCAAGCTAGGTTTTCAAGTGGCAGATGTCCCTTGAGAAAATGCACGGTGGTGGGAGAAGGACCGACGATGGCTCAGAACGAGAACTCTGTAGATTCGAGCAACGATGATATTCGGCGGGTAAGTCTTGCGCTCGGTGGGGGCGGTGCTCGCGGCATCTCACACCTGGGTGTGTTACAAGCTGTTACCGAACACGGCTTTCGCATTAATCATATATGCGGAATCAGCATCGGCGCGATTGCGGGAGCAATGTACGCGACGGGGGAACCGATCGAGTCCGTCCAATCCAAGACTCTGGAATTTATCCACTCGCCTGAGTTTCGTCGGCGTCGAAGCCAAATGTTCGGCCTAACACCCGCACAGGGATACCACGGTAACGGATGGATGCAGCGGTTTCGCAAGATGCTGTCCGCGCCCAAGAGTGTGACTCGTGCGTTGCGTTCAAACGCGATCTTGCCAGAATCGGTCCTTCGACAGGTCGTTGAATCCCTGCTCCCAGATGTTGCGATTGAGGATTTGGCAGTTCCATTCAGCGTTGTTGCTGTCGACGTTCTCAGTGGTCAGCGTGTTGAGATAGAAGAGGGTTCACTCCGCGATGCTGTCAGGGCGTCTGCCTCGATTCCCGGAGTGTTTCCACCTGTTGAGTGGGATGGAAAACTGTTGTGTGATATCGGCGTGTTCGAAACGGTGCCTGCCGTCACCGCGAAGAACCGAGCCGATGACTTGACGGTGGCGGTGGATGTCTCCGATCACATCATCAAAATCGAAGGCTGCAACAATATCCTTGAAATCATGACGCGGATGCAGCACCTCGCTGAGAATCAACTGCGAAAGCACTCGTTGGTTCATGCCGATGTGGTCGTCCGCCCCGATATCGGGCGTCGAGCTTGGTTCGATTTCAACGAACCCGAACAGTTGATCGAGCTTGGCCGAATGGCTGCTAGCGATTCGCTTTCAACCTATGCATCGCAACCAACGCCCTCGACGATTTCCATTCCGATTACCAGCATGGCAACGCAATCATCTTGCGTGGCGGCCCGCAGCGGAAGCGAATGAGCTCAAACGGCCAACCTTTGGCGACCTGTCGATCTTAGGTATGGTCGATCTTTGGCATGGCGGCCTGCTATTGAGGCTCGCCTTACTCCGTTTCCCACAGCAGTATCTCGTTGTGGATTCCGCATACGGCCAGTGTTGTGCCGTCATCTGAAAAACGCGCGGACCGAATTCCCGTGCCGGGGACATTCCACACGCTTTGCGGTTGCCAAACCTCGGTATCCCAAAGAATCAACTGACTATCCAATCCGCCGGTCGCCAACGTTGATCCATCGGGGGAAAAGTCGAGCGAGCGAACGGCTGACGTGTGGACAATCAACTCGGCGATCTGACGGAGCGTTTTGGACTCATAGACGCGAACGTAACCATCGCGGCAGGCGGCAGCCAGAAACGCGCCGTTCTTTGAGATCGCGAGCTCGTGAATCCGACTGCCGTCTCCCTTTGCGGATTTGACGGCCTTCATCGAATCGGTGTTCCAGCGACGAATGCTGCCACTTTCATCTGCCGTGAACATCTCTGAGCTGTCGGGGGAAAGAACGATCGCCGAACAATTCGCGTGGTGCCCGGACGACCTGTACCAAGACTGTTTATCTTTTAGATCAAACGTCCAAAGACTGCCGAGCTTCGTCACGCCAAACAATTTGTTCTGTTCGGACGAAATCGCCAAATCAACAATCCGCTCGGTGACTGGAATATCAACCTCTCCTGGAGCGTCGGCCGTTAGGTTCCAACTTGAAACGCGTTTCTCCGTCACGCTGAAATAAAGCGTCTCACCCGACGGATCGAGCTCGGCATCAACGATCAGCCCTCGCTTTTGCGGGTTCACATTATTGTTGCCACCGCTTTCTAAATTGTAGATGTCAACGCCATCCGAACCCGAGCATACGACAACCGATTGACTATCGGGCAGAAAGCGAACGACGCCAGCTCTGTCCGAAGCCATCGGGATGCTTCGCGGGACATCTGGATGGCTCGTGCGAAACACGTGCACATTTCCACCGTCATCACCGACCAACATCTGAGAACCGTCAGGTGAAGCGCAAAGAGAATGAACGGGCGTGGATCCGAGACGAAGAAAGATCCGCTGGTCGCCCGGTCGGATCAACTCGACACGACTGCGCGTTGCCAATCCCATTCGCCAATCCGAATTCGCAAACACATCACATGCAACATAGGGGCCGGGGTTGGTGTTCTTTGCTAAGAGCTCGCCCGTTTTGCGATCCCAAACGCGAACATAGTGATAGCGGCGACCTCCTGCGACGTATCGTCCATCCTGACTAAAGCGAGCGCTCAGCATTCCAATCGCTTCAAACTTGGAGGGATGAAGCACTTCGCCATCAGCGAGCCGAACATTCTGCACGCTGCCATCCGCAGCAGCCGTGAACAGCTCCGACTCATCTTCGCTGAACCGAACACCGACAACGGAGGTTTTGGCGACCTGATATTCGGCCGGAGACAGCTCTGGATCATCCCAAACTTTGATGCGGCCGCCCTGTAAACCGACAGCAATCCTCCCAGTCGATGAAAACGCGAGGCTGTGTCCTGACTCTGTCTCACCATCACAGAGGATGAAATGCTCACGTCCTGCCCGGCCCCGCAAATGGATCGAGCGATCAGGCTTGCGATACGCGACGCGATCTAAGCACGGCCCGAGAGCAACGATCGTCGGATGGGACAACGCTTCATTAAAAGACCACTCGATCGACAGGTCATCCGCGCGACGTATATCAACGGCATTGGCTGCAGCGAGTACGACAGCGCTGCCATCCTCTGAGAATGCAGATGCGAGTACGGCACCGCGTTGCCAGTGCCCTTCCGTACACAACCAGTCTGATTGTCGTGCCAAAACTTGCCAAACAAAGTTGCGTTGAGTGATCGGAATCAACGACGTGTCATAGAGCAGCGAACGAGTCAGACTGGGATTGAATTCGCGACTGAGCGCCGTGCGCATCAACGTTGCATTGCTCGTGGAAAGATGTGAATCGTGAGCGAATTCGGTAAGCTCGCGGTTCGCTTCGGCGAGCTCCAAAGAACTCGTCCTCAACAGCTCCGCACGATATTCGCTTTCCGCTTTGCGATGGTGAGCAATGACACTCGTCACAGTGGCGACGACGGAGGTCGCCAGTAATAAGATCGCGGTTGCAGTGACCGTCAACGCAACTCTGGGCGTCCGCAAATACCACTTCGCGATGTTGGACCAAAAACTCGGTCGCCGAGTGTTGATCGGCTCACCCTCAAGAACAAGCCGTAGTTCATCGACGAACGCCGCGAGTGACTGGTAACGATGCGTCGGATCTTTTTCGAGGGCCTTGCTGAGAATCGTCTCCAAATCACCTTTCAAATCAGATCGGATTCGTCCGAGTGGTATCGGCGGATGTTCCAAAACCACATTGGCTATTTCAACGATCGCTTTTTTGTCCGCGAGATCGTAGGGCTGTTGCCCCGAAAGCATCTCATACAGCACGAGACCCAAGCTGTAGACATCACTGCGATGGTCGGCGAGGTGTTGATCCTCCTTAAACTGTTCCGGGCTCATGTACATCGGCGTTCCAACCAGATGTCCGGTGCGAGTAACCGCCGCGACCGTCGAATTGGGGTCACTCAACCGTGCCAATCCAAAGTCGATGACTTTGATCCGGAGCGTACCGGCCGTCTCCGTTACCAAGATGTTGCTCGGCTTGAGATCTCGATGAACGACACCTTGTTGATGAGCACAACCGACTGCATCGGCAATCTGAAGGAACAATTGAATTCGCTGCGACTTGCAGAATCCTTCAAACGTCTGAGACTCCAGAAAATGATCCAAACGCTGTCCGCCAACATACTCCATGGTGTAGTAGGGCTGAGGACCTCGCCCTACGTCCGCGACACCCACGTCATAGATGTGCGCGATCCCAGCATGGTCGAGAGTCGCAAGCAGATCGATTTCGAGTTGAAACCGCCTCTGACGCCGCTCGTCGCATTGCGACACCTTTAAGAGCTTCAGCGCAACCTGTCGATTCGGGGAAGCTTGTTCACAAAGAAATACATCAGAACTTCCTCCTTGCCCGAGATGACGAATCACCTTGTAGCCAGCGATCGACTCCAGATTAACGAAGTACTGATCGAACGAAGTGTCGTGCCAACCGTCATCCGATGACTCGGAAGCTTGGTCAAGCGAAACCAGCGGTGGCGTAGCTGAATCACTCATGACGCCATTGTAGCAAATGCCAGATGCTCGCAGCGTGCTGAATGAAACCCGCTCGCATTCAGTTCACTACAATGAAAGACATGAATCGATTCACGGCTTTTCAACGATTGAGTTCGCTGACGTTGCTGGGCTTGGTGACATCACCCTTGATGGCCCAGACGTTAATGGCCCAGACGTTTATTCGCGAAGTGCTGACCGAACAATATTACTGCGACGGTGTTTCCGCAGGCGACATCGACAGCGATGGTTCCTTGGATATTGTCGCGGGACCTTTCTGGTATCGCGGTCCAGGATTTCGTGAAGCCCATGCGTTTTATCCGCCAGTTGCTTTGCCTCGCGAACCGAGTCCAAGCAATAGCATGTTTTCCTTCGTGCACGACTTCAACGGTGACAGCCATCCGGACATTCTCGTACTTGGACGTGTGCACAAGCACCAAGCGATTTGGTACGAGAATCCTGGACCGCAAGCGTTTGCAAAACATCGTGCGCAGAACCGCGTCATTCCAAGCGACTGGAAAAGACACTTTGCCTTCCAACGTGTTCGTGGTGAGTCACCCGCACTGATCGACATCGACGCAGACGGACAGGTGGAGTTGATTTGCCATTGGGAAGGACGCTGGGGTTGGATCGAACCGAATGCCGCTGATCCCTACGCACCCTGGCTATTCCATCCAGTGGGTGACAATGAAGGATGGCCTCAGTTTTATCACGGCCAGGGGGTTGGCGACGTCAATCAAGATGGACGGTTGGATCTGATCATCAACGACGGCTGGTACGAGCAGCCAGTCAATGGTGGCTCGTTGCAGCGTTGGACGTTCCACCGCCATCGATTTTCGCAGCAACGTGGCGGTGCCCAGATGTTTGCCGTCGATCTAGATGAGGACAAAGACGCAGACATCGTTTCTGCGGTTGATGCTCACGGTTGGGGACTGGCTTGGTATGAACATCGGGCGTCACAATCAGGTGTTCGATTCGCAGAACGATTGATCATGGGTGACCGATCGATGGAATCAAAGTACGGCGCTGCTTTTACACAGCCCCACGCGTTGGCGATGGCGGACATCGATGGAGATGGTCGATTAGACATTGTGACTGGCAAACGTCGTTGGGCTCATGGCCCGAAAGGAGATATCGAGCCGATGGCCGAACCGGTTGTCTACTGGTTCCGGTCACGACTGGACGACACTGGGACACCGCGATTCGAACCGCATCGTATTGATGCGGAATCCGGGGTTGGCGTTCAAATCCTCGCAACCGACGTCGATGGCGACAATCGCGTCGATGTCGTTACCGCTTCAAAACTCGGGACCTTTTTATTTCGACAGAAACCGCTGATAACGAAACACGACTGACCGAACGCTGACAAAAGGCGCTAGCGTTTCAAGTCCGCTATACTTTGAGGGATCGTTTCGCGGCGAACTCTTCCAAACTCTTCCATCCATACTTTTCATCACGTCGTCGATTATGGCCAAGACGCCAAGTGTCGAACCGATCCTCAAGAGTCGGATGTTGCCGAAGGTATCATCGAAGTGGCTCTTTCTATTAACGACTTTGGCTGCCGTCTTTTCAGCGATCGCTCGGGTCGCTGGTCAGGGCAGCTCGCTGGCATACGCGTTCCTGGCGACGGTCGGGTTCATTGCGGCCTGTTTTGCGTCGTTCGGATTGCTGTTCTTTTTGGCCCGCGCCGTGGCTTCGATCTGGTACCAACCACCAAGCACACTGGAAGACGGTAGCCCATTTGCTGAAGGCCAGTTGCCACCTCAGATCTTGCCCCCGCGGAATCCGAGTGATTGATGAATCGCAGCAGCACTAACCGGCGACCGTGGACCTGTGCCGCCGTATGGATCGTCACAATTCTGTCGATGATCACACCCGCGTTCGCGGAGCGAATGTTCCCAAAGACGTTGGACCCGCTCAACTTGCCGCAGGTGAATGGGACGGCGCGAGGGTTTCGCGCGACCATCGAGATCTCTCAATCTTCATCCGTTGGATACGTTCCCGTTTCAATCGCGATTAAATCGCAAGGAACGGTTACAGCCGATCGTAATCTGATTTTCCGTTTCGAGACAATCGAAGGTGGTTACTATCCGCCACGCAATGGGATGACCGTCGATATCCCCATCACGTTGGGCCAAGGAACAAAGGGACAAGCGGAGATTCACTATTTGCCGTATTGGTGCGTGGGCCGCGCATTCAATGTTTCGGTGATCGAAGATGACAGCGTGCTGACCGACTACGAGGGACAGATCGGCGTTTCAAACGTCGCGCGACTTTCGATTCGCGACGTGATGCCCCGCGAGGTTCGAGGGGATCAGCTAATCGTTCGTGCGGAACAAGAGCGTACAAAAAGCATTGACGCGGTAGCAGCGGAACGTATTGCGAATACTCGGACATTGCAGACGACGGAATTGGCCAGCGATTGGCGTGCCTATCAAGGCTTGGACTTGATAGTGATGTCCGTAGCTTCACTTGGCGAATTAAAGAATCAACCCAGCCTTTCCGCGATCCGTGCTTGGGTCATGCAGGGTGGAACTCTTTTAATTCTCGATGCCGAAGACGTCGAGACGGCATTTGACCTGGTGGGCGTTTCCTTTGATCCCAACGCATCACTGGATAATTACCTGCAATCCAAGTCGCTTGGCTCGCTGCCCTATCAAGCTGGCTCGGATCAAGAGTTACGAATCCAACCACAGAACGCAATACTGACCGAACTATCGAGATCAATGACGGTCGCCAGTGTTGGTGGGGGCCAGGTGCTGGCGATAACCAGCGACGTCAGCGGGAACACGAGTCTTCTGTTGACGGTGTTGAGTCAAACGAATGGATTTCGCAACTCGCCCCTGCTGCGTCGGGGCGTGGATCCGATGCTGGGCAATCGCCGTTTCTTCGAGTGGATGATTCCCGGCGTGGCGCAGCCTCCGGTCTACACGTTCATGGGCCTCTTAACACTCTTTGTTATTTTGGTGGGCCCCATCGCGTATCGCCGGACGGCGAAAGTGGGACGCAGCTACCTGATGTTTATCATCGCGCCCCTTCTCGCCATCGCAACGACGATCGCCATGTTTACGTACGGCATCGTGTCCGATGGTTTCGGCACGTTGACGCGAGTCCGGCAATTGACTTGGGTTGACGGTGCTTCGGGAGAAGCTGCAGAGCGTGTTCGCGCAACCTACTTTGCTGGAATTCGACCGACGGAAGGTCTGACGTTTTTGCCCGATGCGGAGGTATTCGCATTTCAAGAAGGGACGGGCATCGCATGGGAACAACTGAGCGAGATTCCGTCCGCAACACTAGGGACTGTCACCCTGCAATCGGACAAACAGGCTTTCAGCTCATCATTCTTGCCATCGCGGCAGCAACGACAATTTGTGACTTTCTTGCCGCGTCCAAAACTTGGCAGCTTGTCGTTGACGCCCGCCGCAAACGGGCTCGATGCACCAACGGTTAGCAATGGATTTGATTTTGCGCTTCGTAGTCTGATTCTGCGAGATTCAGGCGGCGAGTACTGGATGGTGGATGAATTAGGGCCAGGACAATCGGCCATGTGCAAACCAGCAGAGCAAGTGTCAAAAAAACTGGGCAACATGTATACCGACTACGTGCCCGTCGCGCAGACTCGTCAAGCGAGCGGCCAAGCAAGACGCAATCGACGTTTTATCTATGACTTGCTTTACCGAATCAACGAAGAAGTGGACCGCCGGGTCGCGGTGTCGAACGGCGTCTTCGAAACCTGGCTACAGCAACAACTTCAAACAGTTGGTGAAATCCCTCCGTCTCACTTCATCGCCTTTTCAGACGTTACCAAGGATGTCCTTGCCGTGAAGGAATGCGAAGTCACCGAGAGTATTCGTTACGTGTTCGGGACGATGCAATGAGTTTGAATGAGGAACTTGAACCAAACGCTGAGGCGTCCCATTCAACGGACGACGCATCTTCTGAAGAAACGCTATCGGAAGAATCGACCACCGCAACATCTGATGAAATGAACGCTGTTCGTTGCGATGCCGACAGATCAAACACAGTAGGCGCGACGACGTCAGTCCATGTCGCAGAGGACGATTGCATTGAACTTCGCCGTTTGCACCGGTTCTTCGGATCCACTCGCGCGGTTGATGACATTTCTTTTAACGTCAAACGGGGTCACGTGTTTGGGTACATCGGTCCCAATGGAGCCGGCAAAACGACGTCCATGCGAATTCTCGCCACGCTTGACCTCCCGAGCTATGGCGATGCGTTGGTGGATGGATTCTCAGTCGTCAACGATCCCGAGTTTGTTCGGCGACGGCTTGGATTCATGCCCGATGCGTTTGGCACCTACCGTGACGTGAACTGCAAAGAGTACTTGGATTTCTTTGCTCGAGCGTACGGGTTGGTGGGTCGTCAAAGAAATGAACGCTTGAATTGGGTGCTGCAATTCACGGGCACGGAAAAGATGGCGGAAAAACCGATCCGCGGGTTAAGCAAAGGAATGAAGCAACGCCTGTGTCTCGGAAGAGCATTGATTCATGATCCAAGCGTGATGATCTTGGATGAACCGGCAGCGGGTTTAGATCCGCGCGCCCGAATTGATCTACGACGCATGATTCGTGAGCTGGCCGATCGCGGAAAAACGGTCCTGATCAGTAGTCACATTCTCACTGAGCTTGCGGAAATGTGTGACACCGTCGGAATCATCGAGCAGGGCCGACTGCTGGCAACAGGAAGTATCGAGGAGATTCAGCACCAGCAAGTGACCCACCGGGAACTCACCATTCGAGTATTGGAAAACACCGATCAAGCCGGTGAGCAGCTTCAAACCCAACACGGCGTTAGTCAATTGATCGTCGATGGTGAGCTGATTCGATTCGAGTTTGAGGGCGAGATCGAGGATCAAGCGGAATTGATCGCCTGGTTGGTGAAGCACGATTTTCGTGTCGCCGAGGTGACATCGCACAAGAAAAGCCTTGAGGATGTGTTCCTTCACGTCACGGAGGGTTTGGTGCAGTGACAGCGGTAACGACCGAAACACTAAATGATGCGACGATTCAACCGACGGCCAAAACACACTGGCTTGATCGCTTGGATCAATCATGTGAACGCATTGGCGATACACTCAATCCGATCCTGGTCAAGGAAACACGCCAAGCACTTAAGAGCCGGCAGTTTGTCATGACCTTTTCCGTGCTGTTGTTCGCAGCACTCGCTTGGACGGTCATCGGCAGCCTGACTTCCATGCCGCAGATCTACACGAGTCCTTCCGCCCCCAGGATGCTGATTGGTTACTACATCGTGCTAGCCATCCCGATGCTCTTGGTCGTGCCGCTTGCGGCCTACCGATCGTTGGAAGGAGAGATCGACGACGGAACGCTTGAACTGTTATCGATCACAATCCTTAGCCCTTGGCAGATTGTGTTGGGTAAGCTCGCCAGCGCGATGCTGCAAATGGTGTTGTATTACGTCGCATTGTTTCCGTGCGTTGCGTACGCATACACATTGCGAGGCGTCGATCTGCCCACGACGCTTTTGATCATGGGGCTGTTGATCGCCTCCGCCATCCTCTTAACGGTCGTAGCACTGTTCTTTGCTCCGCTTGCGCGGTCGCGTACCGGACGCATCACAACTCTTCTGGCAATGATGAGCATTCTCGTCTCGGCAGAGTGGGGATTGGCGATCCTGGTCATTAACTTGCTGTTGTACGGAAACCCTCTGACATCCGAATGGATGTTTTACATCGTGACGGCTTCGATCGTGTTGTCGTTTTCTTTGGGGCACCTGCTACTCACAGCCACTGCCGCGCAGCTGACGCCCGAAAGTGAAAATCGTTCGACTCACCTCCGAGTATCCATGCTGATATTCAGCGGAATCACCGTTGGCGTTTCGGGGTTGGCCATTCAATTGCTCGGCAATTCAGCGATTGAAGTTGTGTTGGGCAACTGCTTGTTCCTCGGCGCTTTCTGGTCCGTCTGTGGTAGCATGTTGGCTGCGGAATGTGATGTCATGACACCACGAATCCAACGTGAGCTGCCTAGTAGCTTGTTGGCACGAGTGCTCTTGACTTGGCTGACTCCGGGGCCGGCGACAGGATTGGTCTTCGCCACGGTCAACATCACGTTGATTTCTTGGGCTGCTGTACGGGGATTTGAATACCTATTTGACCGGACAGGTTGGCTGGCAGCGCCTCAAGCTTCTGCGACGATCAAAAGCCTGATCATTGGTTACGCAGGATATTTAGTCGCGTTACTTGTGGGAGTGCGAACCGTGATCGCGATCATTCGGATCAAGAATCACCCGAGGGTGGAAATCGGTATCGCTGCGGTGATTGCCATCGCCGTGCTGTCGTCGTTGGTGCCGTATTCCATCGGATTACATCTGAACGATTATCGAGCGTACGATTATTCCGCCTGGCAAATCACGAACTGGGCTTGGACGTTGTCGGAATTGAGCCGGGGGGTGGTTCTCAATCGCGAACTCTTCGTCATCTGCTTCTTCGCTGGCGTCTCATTCCTGGCATGTATCTTTGCTTCGCCGCAATTGGTTCTGCCACGCAGAACGGCGACACCGTTGCGAGTTCAACAGGAACGCGAGAACATGCAGACCTGAGATTGAATCGCGAGCATGAAGAACTTTGAATCGATAAACGCTGATTCGCGGACCAAACGATCGAGCGGCAGCAATCGAAATGGCCAGACGTCACGTTTTTGCCGAACGACTGACCGCGTTGCCAAGCACCCGCCGGCACTTCAGAATACTGACCACCGCCGCCAAGTTCCCCACGCACCCAACGAAACGAATGTCCTCGGATCCATCCCAACCACCTGCCGACCGCCCCGATCCCAACGAGGGCAACCCAGCCCTACGAGCTCGGGTTCCCGATCATGTTGCTGATGGGTGTTTCAGTACCGGCGCTATTGTGATGACCGGACCAAGTGAGTTCATCGTTGATTTCTTGCAAACGGTCGGTCGTCCCCACCGCGTGGCAAGACGTGTTGTGATCCCGCATCCGGTAATGCCGCAATTCATCGAAGCGCTCAACACCAACTTGGATTTGTATAAGAGTCGATTCGGTGACCCACCCAAGCCAAACGTTCCCAACCAAAACCAGGCGAGACAGCCAACACCGCAAGAAATTTATGATGATCTAAAAATGCCGGACGAAGTGCTCAGCGGTGTCTATGCCAATGGAGTGATGATCGGACATGGTGCCAACGAGTTTGGGCTGGACTTTCTGACCAGTTTTTTTCCGCAATCCGCTGTCAGCGCGAGAGTCTTCGTTGCCGCTGGGCAGGTTCCACGTTTGCTCGATTCACTTCGGGGCGCCGTGAAGCAGTTGGAAATGCGACGCCAAAGTCAGCATCTACCGCCTCCGAGCGGCAATGATCCGCCTACGGGTAATGATCCAAGTACCGATGACTCCAGCGACTCAGCCGGGGGCGACAGCGAATCAACGCCGCCAAGCCAAGACGATGGCTGAATGAACATCGACAGCTTGAGGATGAGTGAAAGTGGACGCGGATTCTGATCTGCCGTTAATGCGAAATCTGCCGCGAGCGGATTTACCGACGGACGAACCGTTGATTCTCGCAAGTGGCTCGCCCCGCCGGGCTCAACTACTCACTGCTGCGGGTTACTCGTTTACCGTTATGGTGGCTGATGATTCGGCCGAGTGTGGGATGTGCAGCCGTGAAACTGCTCCCGAGATGGTTGCGCGATATGCCTATCGAAAAGCCGCCGACGTTGCCGGTCGCCTTGATCGAGGCTTGGTGTTAGCCGCTGATACGGTTGCATCATGTGTCGGGCAAATCCTCGGCAAGCCACGTGATCAAGACCATGCCGAATCCACTTTGCGCACTCTCAGTGGTCGACGACACGATGTCTATACCGGCGTCTGCGTTTGGTCCGTTTCCGAGCAAAAATGTGTTGTCGATGTCGTTCGGACTGAGCTTGAAATGGCACCGCTCAGTGAGGAGATGTTGAAAGACTATCTGGATTCGATGCTGTGGGAGGGAAAAGCCGGCGCCTTCGGTTACCAAGATGGAAACGACTGGTTGCGAGTCGTTGGTGATGGAAGCGAAAGCAACGTCGTGGGACTTCCGATGGAACGTTTGGCGGAATTATTGGAAAATTTCGCACGAACGGCCGAAACCGTAGTTAACGGATCTGCCCCGCCAGCGGAGGATGTCTAGCGATTGCTAGCCGACGCTTGAGGGATCGCTTCTTTTTCACCGGGTAGGAATGATGGTGATGCACAACCGACGGACGTGGGTCAGTCTTATTCTGGCATTGGGTCTGTTGTTGCCCATGATGGCTGACGGGGCATCAGCCCAGGACTGGGCGGAAAAAATGTTCAAGGTAACCGAACATGATTTCCGGATCGTCGGACGTGGAACAAAAAGCGAGTTTCACTTCGAGCTGACCAACCTGTACGAAGAAGATGTGCACATCCAGTCAGTGCGCACCAGTTGCGGCTGCACAACGCCGTCGGTCACCAAACAAACGTTAAAGACGTATGAGACGGGTGCTGTTGTTGCCGCATTCAACACGAACACGTTCATCGGCCAAAAATCTGCAACGATCACGGTCGTCTTTGACAAACCGACCTACTCGGAAGTGCAGCTAAAAGTCAGCGGATTCATTCGAACGGATATTACGTTTGATCCTCCAGAGATCAACTACGGAGAGCTATCGGCCGGCCAAACTCGCGAACAGGAAGTTGTGATTACGCACAGCGGCAACAGCAACTGGGAAATCACTGACGTTCGAAGCCACTGCAACAACTTGCAAGTGCGATTGGACTCGGCAGAGCGTTCGCAAGGGATGGTTCGTTATCGCATGCGTGTCCGGATCGATGGAAAAATGCCCGAGGGCGAAATCCGAGAACGACTGACATTGATCAGCAACGATCGTGATTTTCCGACAACCGAGATGGCCATTTCGGGTCGAGTTCGTCCGGTCGTCAGCGTTGCCCCAGCGTCAGTGAGCTTGGGAACAACGCGCCGCGATGGCAAGGTCGAGCGTCGATTGGTTGTCCGCGGTGATGAGCCGTTCGAGATCATGGACGTGCAGTGTGCCGATCGTCGATTTGAATTCGAAGTACCCGTCGGCAAAAAGAAAGTGCAGTTTGTAAAACTGCGATTCACCGGTGACGGAACCACCGATTCAATCTCTCAACAGGTTCGAATCATCACGGATCTGCCGGGGCAAAAATCGACGTCCTGCATCGTTACGGGAACCGTTCAGTAATCGAAATTTTGGGGCTGTTCCGGCTCCGTCGCAGACGTAAGCCGTCCTGCCTTGCAGGGTCGTCGTTCTGCGAATCGGAATCTCTCCCTCTCCGAGCTCTCGGGGAGGGCGTTTGAACCGCCGGACTTCAGATTCTGAATCCGAACTTCGAACTTCAAACTTCGAACTTCCTCACCGCCGTATCCCGCCATTCCGTTCTTTGGGATGGTCGGGTTAAACTCCGGGCTCAAAGCTACTCTTCCCTTTGACCCAAGTCGAAACCCCATGAGTGTCAATCCGATCGATCTGTCCGTTTATGGCCTCCACATCGAGGACGTCGTTCGCAACGCGACGCCAGCGAGGCTGTACGAATTCGCGATCGTGGACGGCGATGCCGTGATTTCAGCTTCCGGTGCGTTGGCGACCCGCAGCGGAGACAAGACGGGGCGCAGCCCGAAGGACAAACGGATCGTTGTCGATTCGTCATCCTCCGATGACATCTGGTGGGGTGACGTCAACATTCGGCTGACCGAGCGGTCCTTCCTGATCAACCGACAACGCGCGATCGATTACTTGAACACCCGAAACCGTATCTTCGTTTTCGACGGCTACGCTGGATGGGCTCCTGAGCACCAAATCAAAGTGCGGGTCATTGCCGAAAGCGCCTACCACGCGCTGTTCATGCACAACATGCTCATTCGCCCGAATCAGGAAGAGCTCGACAGCTTCGGCGATCCGGATGTCGTGATCTTTAATGCTGGTTCGTTCCCGGCCAATCCTTACACGGCTCAGATGACCAGCAAGACAAGCATCGACTTATCGATCGAAAATGGCGAGCTTGTGATCTTGGGAACACAGTACGCCGGGGAGATGAAAAAAGGCGTCTTCACCGTCATGAATTACTTGATGCCCAAACGTGACGTCCTCAGCATGCACTGTAGCGCGAACATGTCTTCTGACGAAGAGGTTTCGCTCTTCTTTGGCCTGTCGGGAACGGGCAAAACGACACTCTCAACCGATCCTCGTCGCAGCTTGATCGGCGACGACGAGCACTGCTGGACCGACTCCGGAATCTTCAACATCGAAGGCGGATGTTACGCGAAGGTGATTCACCTTGACCCGCAGAGTGAACCGGAGATCTATAACGCGGTTCAGTATGGAGCGGTGCTTGAGAATGTTGTGTTTGACGAAGCGACACACGAAGTCAATTACGATGATGCTTCGATCACCGAAAACACGCGTGTCGCATACCCGATTGAGTTCATCGATAACGTAAAGATCCCATGCGTGGGCTCGCATCCGACCAACATCATCTTTCTGACCTGTGATGCCTTCGGAGTGTTGCCGCCCGTTTCAAAACTGACACCGGAACAGGCGATGTACCACTTCATCAGTGGTTACACCGCTAAAGTCGCCGGAACAGAAATGAACGTCACAGAACCGATGGCAACGTTCAGCGCCTGTTTCGGCGCCGCCTTTTTGGTTTGGCATCCCGCTAAGTACGCGGAGTTGTTGGCTGAGCGAATTCGCCAACACGGAAGCCGGGCATGGTTAATCAACACCGGATGGACGGGTGGCGGCTACGGTGTCGGCAAACGGATGAGCCTCCCGCATACACGGGCGATCATTGATGCCATCCACGATGGTTCACTCGCGAACGAGCCGACACGCACGGATTCGATCTTCGGGTTTGAAGTTCCGACGCAATGCGGTTCGGTGCCGAGCGACATCCTATGGCCGCGCGACGCTTGGCCAGACGCTGAAGAATACGACAGCTGCTCCCGACGTCTTGCCGATTTGTTCCATCAGAACTTCCTACAATTTGCGGCCGGAGCCAGCGACGAGATCATTGCTGCTGGTCCAAAAGTGGTCGCGTCTACTTAGAGTCCATTCGCAGGGCACTAAGCGAACGTTGGAGTCTCTGCGGGCGACGACACCGACTCATTCAAGCAACTGATCATTCGCAATCAGACCTGGAGAGAGAAACCGAATAGTCTCTATCGGTTACAATAGGGTGGTACGATCGATCGGCTCATCCGCTCCCGAATTGTGCTGGCATCGTCACCCTCTCTGGGATGGAAGATCAAACCGATGCTTAATCAGTGCTGTCATCAAGACGTATCTCGACGCCGGTTTCTGTGCAGCACGATGGCGGCCGTCGGGTTCGCGACTCAGTGTCGTGTTGCGAATGGTGCTTTAGCGGGAACGGTTCGAAACACACGCACCATCAGTCAAACACCCCACCTGTATTGCGGTTGGCCAACCTTGACCCGCCGGACCAATGGTGAACTTATCGTGGTATGGTCCGGTGGTCGCGAGCAACATGTTTGTCCCTTCGGTCGCGTTGACATGATGCGATCGAAGGACAATGGCGAGACGTGGAGTTGGCCGCGGACGTTGCTCGATTCGGCAATCGATGATCGAGATGCCGGCGTCGTGGAAACAGCTTCCGGAGCGTTGCTCGTTACAACGTTTTCCTCGCTCGCCTATGACGAGTATCACCTGGCAGCGGCGAGCGATAAGAAGCCTGGCGAAAAAGGAGCGTTTCCGAAAGACAAACTGAATCGTTGGATCGCCGCACACAATCGTCTAACGCCCGACGAACGCAAACGGGAATTGGGATGTTGGATGATTCGGTCGACCGACGGTGGCATGACTTGGTCGAAACGCTATTCATCCATCGTCAACAGTCCCCACGGGCCGATCCAACTCTCCGACGGGCGTTTACTTTACGCTGGCGTTCAGCTTTGGAGCGATGATCGCCAAGTCCAAGTCTGTCAATCCTCCGACGATGGTGTCAGCTGGCAACACTCGGCAGACATCCCGATCCGCAATGGAGACATTGGACGTCAATATCACGAGTTACACGCTGTGGAAGCGAGTGATGGCACGTTGATCGTACAGATCCGGAATCACAATAAAAACCACCATCGTGAAACGCTGCAGTGTGAGTCGACCGATGGCGGTAAATCCTGGTCAACACCACATTCAATCGGAGTCTGGGGACTTCCGTCTTTCTTGCTTCGATTGAATGACGGCCGTTTGGTGATGAGTTACGGATACCGACGTCCACCCTTTGGCAATCAGGCGAGGATCAGCGAAGACGACGGCAAGAGCTGGGGTGATCCCATTACGCTTTCGAAAGATGGTAACAGTGGTGACTTAGGCTACCCCAGCACGGTGCAGTTGAATGACGATTCGCTGATAACGGTCTGGTATGAACGCATGCCGGATTCACCCAACGCCGTGTTACGCCAAGCGCATTGGACCGTTTGAAATGGAGGGTTCTGCTGTGAATCGATTGGCCGGACGCCAACACCAAAAACGAAGAATCCATCAAACGTGGCTCGGCCTCTGGATTGCTGGCTTATTGGTTTGCTTCCATGACTCACCGATCAACGCGGAAGAACCGTTCGTGCCTTTCCTGGATGGACTTCGACAGCGAGGTTATTTCGAAGTCGCTCTCGACTACTTGAGTGACATGGAGTCGAGTCCGCTGGCATCGCCATCGCAACGAACGCTGATCCCCCTTGAAAGGGCGCTGACGCTCGTCGCCTATTCTCGAACGCAACGTGACATCGAACGTCGCTTGCAGATTCTTGGTCAGGGAGAAAAACAGCTACAGCAGTTTGTGAATTCACAGTCCCAACATCCAAAAGCGTTTGCGGCTCGCAGCGAACTCGCAAACATGATTGTCGAACGTGCGCGGATCAACCTGGAGCAAGCCAAATCCGACGACTCGAAACGCTTTGTCCAACAGGCACGAAAGCAGTTCTTGCGGGCGATCGAAGAACTCGAGAAGCTTCGTTCCGTTGTCGCCGAGCAGTTGGACACGCTCCCGAAAGTGCTTGACACCCGCGACCGCAAGGAGGCTGCTCTGGCCCAGCGGCGAACACAATTGCGTGCAGACAACTTGCAAACGGAACTGCTCGCTGCCGCTATCCGCGAAGAACTCGCTGGCACATTCGACATCGGCTCGACCGAACATCAAGAACAACTCGCTGCAGCCGCCTCACAGTACGACGGGATCTACAAAGACTATCGCAGTCGCTTGGCCGGTTTATATGCGCGAATGTATCAAGGCCGCTGTAACGCTCAAATGGGCAAGACCAAAGATGCGCTTGCCTATTACGGTGACCTTTTAGATCAACCCAACGAACC
Organism: Planctomycetota bacterium; assembly: GCA_039179795.1. Lineage (GTDB taxonomy): Bacteria > Planctomycetota > Planctomycetia > Pirellulales > Pirellulaceae > Rubripirellula. Next base: position 24,760 of record JBCDEM010000010.1, read on the forward strand.
CGAAGACATGCAGCGGCTGAAAACGGAAGCGTTGCGATTGGCGATGGATTGTTGGCTCTCACCTAACGAACGCAAGTACCTGGAAGCGATCAAACGAGCGAATCGTTGGATGGAGATCGTGCCGCGGAGATCACAACGCGGTGCAGACATGTTGGCGATCCGATTGAGCTTGGCTCGAGCGTATCAGATGCAAGCTGAGGACTTTTCGCGCCGCGGAATGAACGCGTCCATGATTACGCAGTCACTGCTGGCGGCTCGGGAGAATGCGGAATTCGTCGCCAGTGAAGAAGGGCCGCTTCGTGAGTCATCTCAAGCACTCGCCGAGGAACTGGGAAGCCAACGATTGGAAACCGGACCGACCGAACCAACAACGTTTGCCGAAGCCACACAAGTGGGTCGGACAGCGCTCGACCAAATTGGACCTGCAAACGGAAGAGTCCTCCAGCTTCAAAAGCAACTGCGCGCCTCCGGTGGAGACGATCAATCCGTACGTGACCAACTGGCCACCGCCTTCAAAGAACTCGATACGCAAAAGACCACCGCCTTGGAGTCCTACAAGTTGGCGATGGCAATGGTCGACTCAACGACTCCACCAACAGACCTAGCACTCGCACGATACTTTTTGTGCTACCTGCACTACTTGAACGGCGACCACATGCGTGCAGCAGCGGTGGGCGAATTCGTCGCGCGAAATTATCCGGGGAGTGATGCAGGGCTCGCGTGCGCGAAGATCGCGCTCGTTTGCTACAACGCGCTGCTGGATTCAGAGAGTGACCGCAGCGACCTTCAATTCGAGCTGGCACGCGTTTTCGAACTGACGCGTTTTCTCGCCAAGACATGGCCAAAGTCGCCAGATGCCGTGCAAGTTCTCGCAGCGGGCGTACCGACGATGGCAAACGCAGGTGAGTACGAAAGAGCACGTGTGCTGACCGAGCTGATTCCTGAGAATGCACCCGAACGTTGGCGAGCCGACTTTATTACCGGGCAAGCAATTCGACGTGAGTACTTTGAACAAAAGACAAAGCGAGAATCAGCAACAGAACCGCTCGATGACGAATCCGTCGATCCGCAGAAGCATTTAGCCGATTCGAGCCATTTAGCCGATTCGAGCCGGGAGTTCTTACTGAATGGCTTCCGTCGACTACCCGATAACCCGACCGTCGATCGATTCAATGTTTCCACGATGCTCTTAACGGCCGAAGCGTTGCTGGACAACGCACAATCTGATCTCGCCGTCGAGGTCCTTGAACATCCAGAGTTAGGTCCGATGACGCTCATTGATGCAAACGATCCGTTTGCGACGGACCCGCTGCTTTATCGCCAAGCGTTGCAACTAGCGCTGCGTGCGTATGTCGGGTCGATCGACGAAAGCGACGCGATGCTCGACAAGGCACGCGCGACGATGCTATCCCTTCGCAATGCAATCGGCGTGGACGAAGAAGGCAAACAGCAGATGCTCGCCGTGTACGTCCAGTTGGCACGAAGCATCGAGCAGCAAATCAGATCAGCCGAAGACAACGATAAGGAGCGACTGTCAAAAGTCTTTGAGTCATTCCTGACGGAGTTAGCGGGCGAATCGAGTGACTCTGGCGTGCTACTCTGGGTCGCGGATACCTACGTCAGCCTGGGTTCCGGACTCGACGAAGATCCAGAAACATTGCCGCCAATGGCGAAGCAGTATTTCTCGCAGGCTGCCACGGCTCTGCAGAACCTACTCTCCCAATCGTCACTGGATGCTGCTTTAAAGACGCAAATCCGCGCTCGATTAGCAACGGTTAAATCACTGCAACAGGACTACGCCGGTGCATTGAATGACTATGAGCAGTTGCTCAGTGCGCAGCCCAACGCAGTGAACGTGCAAGTTGAAGCCGCACGAACACTCGGTCGCTGGGGTAAAGCGGACCCCGAGCAGTGGGAACGAGCAATCCGTGGCGTGGGAACAGGTTCATCCCGCACGATCTGGGGCTGGGCAAAAATCGCATCTGCGACGATGTCGCACAAGGAACTACGTGGCACCTTCTATGAAGCTCGGTATGAAGCGGCACGCTGTGGCTTGGAACGTGCCAAAACACTGAGTGGTGCCGAGCGTGAGCGAAGTCTTGCCGAAGCGAGCCGAACCCTGCGAACGACTCGCACCCTCTATCCCGCTTTGGCTGAAACCAAATGGGCTCCGTTGTATTCATCCTTGGAGAAACAAATTGATGCGTTGCGTTAGCCGTTGCTTGATGGCTGTCGGTCTTTCGATCATGACCCTGTCCGTCGTGACCGCAGAGGATGATCAAGTTTTCTTGATTCGTGGTGGTGTGGTTCGCGGAACGATCTCGACCGTCTCGCAAACGGAAGTCACCGTTAACTCATCCGGTCAAACGCAAAACGTATCCGTCGCGGAAATCCGCTTAGTCAGCTTCGGAGATGAGCCCGTCGGATTGCGTGAGGGACGTTCGAGAGCGATCAGTGGAAAGTTCGCTCAAGCTCAAACCGATTTACAACGCGTTGACGCATCGAGTGTGTCAAAGCCGCTAATCAAGAGTGATCTCAGTTTCTATCTCGCTTTGGTGGACGCGCGCACGGCACTGACGACCGGTGGGGATAAAGCAGCGGCATCTCAATCGATGTTGACGTTTGTACGAAGCGCGCCGAAAAGCCACCATTTTTTTGAGGCGGCGGAAGTTCTTGGCGACTTAGCCGTGGCCCAAGGCGATCATGCTTCGGCGGCTCGCTACTATGGATCCATCGTTTCGAAAGCGCCTTGGCCGGAATTCAAATTGCGAGCCTCGTTATTGGAAGCTCGTGCATTGATCGATCAGGGAAACGTCGCGGACGCGAAAACGAAGTACGAATCGATGGCCCGTCTAACGGCCCCATCGAGCGAGGCAAAGCGTTTGCAGTTATTTGCGAAGATCGGTCGTGCGCGATGCATCGCAGAAACGGAGGACCAGCAAGCGGGCATCGAAGCGATCCAAAAAATCATCCAAGACTACGACTCGACCGATATCGAGTTGTTTGGCCGGGCTTACAACGCCTTGGGTGACTGCTACCGTGTCGCGGAAAAACCGAAGGATGCGCTGATGGCCTACTTGCATGTTGACGTCTTGTTCTACGCCGAACCAACCGTGCATGCCGAGTCGTTGTACTGGATCTCACAACTCTGGCAGCAAATCGGAAAAACGGATCGGGCCGCTGCGGCAAAAAACCTCCTCACGGAGCGTTACGGTGGCAGCCGATGGGCTTCGCCGTAGTCTGACAATTACCGCCAGATGTGCGCCAATGCGAAGCCGAAAACAAACTGTTGAGGCGTTAAACTGGGTTGTTCGGCGGCGCGTGCAATTTCTATCTCGCGTTCGCTTTTATCCACTTTCCACTCGTCGCTGACTCCTCTCTAATCCTCGCATGGATGCCACTACAAAAACTCTGCCGACGATCCGTACACTTCCGCCCAATTTGATCAACCAGATTGCGGCCGGAGAAGTCATTGAACGGCCCGCTTCGGTCGTGAAGGAACTGCTGGAAAACAGCATTGATGCCGGTGCGAATCGAGTGGAAGTCACCATCACTGGCGGCGGTAGCGAGCTGATTCGAATCGCCGATGACGGATGCGGCATGACGGCGGAGCAGTTACCGCTGGCCGTATCGAGTCACGCGACGAGTAAACTTCCCGACGACGATACACTGTTCCATGTCGGAACCCTTGGCTTCCGCGGAGAAGCCATCGCTTCCATCGGAAGTGTTTCTCATCTGCTGATCCGCAGCCGCACGCACTTGGACGATTCGGGTTCGGAAATCACCGTACGTGGGGGAGTCATTGAATCGCCCGTTCCCTGCGGCTGTCCACCCGGAACCGTGATCGAAGTTCGCAACCTTTTCTTTAATACTCCGGTACGACACCGGTTCCTGAAAACCGCGCAAACCGAGCGCGGTCACATCATCGAAGCGTTCACACGGCTTGCGCTTGCCAACCCGAGTGTGCACTTTGTGCTGACGAGCAATGACAAACAGCTTTACGATTTGCCCGCGTCCGCCCGGTGGAACGATCGTATCCATGCTTTTTTCGGAGCCGAGATTTCGGAGTCGTTGATACCAATCCACAGTGACGACGCGGAGGTTCAGATTGACGGTTACGTTTGTGATCCGGCCGTCAGCCGCGGCAATAACCGAATGCAATACCTCTTTCTCAATGGACGACACATTCGAGATCGCGCTTTGCAGCATGCACTCGGGGAAGCGTATCGCGGCATGCTGATGGTTGGCCGCCATCCGATCTGCTTTTTGCGTATGACGATGCCTGCCGAGTTGATCGACGTCAACGTGCATCCGACCAAACTTGAGGTCCGCTTCACCGATAGCGGTCGAGTCTACAGCCGATTGCTTCAATCGTTGCGTCATCAATTCCTGACGACCAATCTATCCCAACGTGTCGTGCCACCGACCGCCAGTGAACCGGAACCGAACGTAGCCGAATCAGCGACCGGGCTTCCGGTCGACGTGGAAAAACAACGTCGACAAGAAATCATCGACTGGGCTCGAACCGGTCAGCCATCCGGACCTCGGAGCGTTCCCGACTTCAAGCCGTTCCCGAAACGCTCGGGAAGCGACGCTTCGATGATGGGTCACGCTTCGACTTTGTCCCACACACCTGCATCTTCGCCACAAGAACCCGCGCCTTGGGATCATCAAGCGGGGGATCATCAAGCGGGGGATCATCTGGCGGGCGATCGCCAAACGCCTGCGGAGCATCAGACAGGCCCAGCGGCTACCATCCCGCCGAACAACGAAACCGATTCCGCTCCACCAAGCGTTAGTTACTTAGGATTTCAAGTTCACAACCGTTACTTGGTCACTCAAGACGAGTCCGGAATGGTCGTGATTGACCAGCACGCACTGCACGAGCGTGTGCTGTATGAACGTGTTTGCGACAAAGTGCTGAATGAAGAACACCCGCTAGAGTCTCAGCGACTTCTTGTTCCCGAACCGGTTTCGCTGACTCCGTCGGAACGGATCGCGGCGTTGGAAGCGAAAGAGACGCTCGCAAAAGTGGGTTTGGAGATCGAAGACTTCGGCGGGGAAACCATTCTGGTTCAATCCGTTCCCGCTATGCTCGGCCGAACCGCTCCAGGGGATATGCTGCGAACACTGTTGGAGTCGTTACTGGCAGCAGGCAAGAAACCTGACGCAAAAGACTTGCTCAACCGCTTGCTCTCAACAATCGCTTGCAAAGCGGCTGTCAAAGCTGGCGATCCTTTGCGACCTGAGGAGATCACCAGCCTGTTAGAACAAAAAGACTTATACCGGGACACTCATCACTGTCCTCACGGCCGACCAACGGCATTGTTCTTCAGCCGCGACGAACTCGATCGCATGTTCGGGCGGCTTGGCCCAACCGGAAAGAAGTGATTCGAAGCTTGGCAACTTCACGTGGTAGCTGGTTTTTGAGTTACCCTTACTCCAGTACCAACAGCATTCGCGTGTTGCCGCGAAGCACAATCATGCGGAGCGGTCGGTCTTCCTTGCGAACGCCATCGTAGACTTTGGCCAATTGCTCAATCGTCTGCAAACGATAACCTTCTGCTTCGATGATCACATCACCGACATCCAATTTTGCTTGTTCCGCTGGCGTTCCTTCTTTCACACTTGAGACGATCAGACCGCTTCGCAAGTTGACGTAACCGTATTCCCTCGCCGTCCGCGGCGTCACAGGAACGAGTTTTGCGCCGAATTGACCGCCTGCCGCATCGAACATCGCGATCTCACGTCGTTCATCCAAGGTCACTCGAACGTTCAGTTTTCTGCCATCACGATTGACTTCCATGCGTACGACCGATCCTGGCCGGCGACTGGCAACGTAATTGCGAAGCTGGACGTCACTCGTACACGGTTTCCCATCCAGGGATAAAACGATGTCGCCAGGTTGCATACCGGCGCGATCGGCGGCTTGCCCCTCGAACACAACGCCGACAAGTGCGCCCTTTCGGGCTTTCAAGTCGTACTCGCGAACAAGTTCAGGTGTGACGCTGACGACTTGTGCACCAAGTAGTCCACGCTTGACTTCACCGGTTTCAACGATGGAATCCAAAACGGGTTTGGCGAGTGTTACGGGGATCGCAAATCCGATTCCGGCGCTCGTACCGCTTCGCGAAAGAATAGCCGTGTTGATTCCGATCAACTCACCTCGCAGGTTAACCAGTGCGCCGCCGGAATTACCAGGATTGATCGCCGCATCGGTTTGCAAGAAATCCTCAAAGCCTTCACCATCGGCGATGATTCCTTGCACGCGATTCTTTCCACTGATGATCCCCGCAGTCACCGTTTGGTCCAAACCGAACGGGCTGCCGATGGCGACGACCCAATCACCAACACGAACGTTGTCAGACTGACCGAAGGTTGCTGCCTGCAAACCAGGTACGTCAATTTTCACCACCGCCAAGTCTGTTTGCGGATCCGTTCCGACAACGGAACCAGAGACTTTTCGCCCGTCATACAGTTCAACCGTCAGAGTATCTGCGTCTTCGATGACGTGGTTATTGGTCAAGATGTAACCGTCGGGCCGAACAATCACTCCGCTCCCCATTCCGCTGCGTTCCAGTTCTTGAACGGTACTACCAAACAGGTCACGAAACTGTGGCGGGATACCCGGTGGAAGACCGCGGCGAATCACTTCCGTTTGAACCGTGCTGATACTCACGACACACGGCCGGATCGCTTCCGCCACGTTGCGGAACGCGTTGGACAGGCCTTCGGCTTGCGCGAGTTCTCGCTGGTTGACGATCGGTGTGCGACCGGCGTCCAGTGCGTTGGCTTGATTGAATTGGCCGTTTCGTTGCGCCGCTTCCTGAGCCATCGCGTGATCACGCAGTACTTCGGGAACGGAAAGAACAAGTGTCGTCACGAGGGAACCGACGATCATCGCGCTCAACATGAAGCTGAGGTTTTTCCATTGGCTTTGCATTTCAAACTCCCTTGAATCAGGTGCTGCGGCTCTGTGTCTGCAATTATTACCGTGCAACCATAGAAATCGACTCGGGCCACCGACCAAAAGCGTCAAAATAGGTGGTCTGGTCAGCCTGTTCCGCCAAATTAGCTTCCCACATTGGGAGCCGAATCGGGGGAGCAAAATTCAGACCAATTGTCCCTGTCAACGTGCGTTGGCAGTGCGTTCCGTCTCTGCGTTAGCATTTCTTTTCTGCTACGTTATTGGAAACTTATAGGACGCCCCGATCGCAAGGACTGACGATGCGCGACACAGTGACCGTGATTTTGGCCGGTGGGCGTGGCTCTCGATTAGAGCCACTGACCCGCGACCGAGCGAAGCCGGCCGTGCCTTTTGGCGGAATCTATCGGATCATCGACTTTGTGCTCAGCAACTGCCTCAATAGTGGTATGCGGAGACTGCTGCTGCTGACTCAGTACAAGGCCCAATCGCTCGACCGTCACATCAATCTGGCATGGCGGGAGTACTTTTGTCGGGAGCTTGGCGAGTTCATCGATGTCGTGCCTCCTCAGCAGCGTTTCGACGACAGTTGGTATCAGGGAACCGCGGATGCCGTCTACCAGAACATCTACGCGATTGAGCGAGAGAATCCTGAGCATGTCGTCGTTTTGGCCGGCGACCACATCTACAAAATGAATTACGGCCCGATGGTCGATTTTCATCGCAAACGAAATGCCGATATCACGATCGGAGCGTTGCGAGTCAATCGAGATGAAGCCCGTCAATTCGGCGTCATGCAAACCGACTTAAACCACCGAGTCGTTGGATTCCAAGAGAAACCGCTCGATCCGATTCCGACACCCGACGACCCGGATGTCTGCTTGGCTTCGATGGGCATCTACGTATTCAACGCTAGATTCTTGTTTGAGCAACTGTGCGATGACGCAACGCAAGAAGGCAGCTCACACGACTTTGGCAAGAATATTATTCCCGGTGCTATCGACGACTACACCGTCTGCGCGTTTCCATTCATGGACGAGAATCGAAAGCAGGATGCTTACTGGAGAGACGTCGGAACGCTCGATGCCTACTTTGAAGCTTCGATGGATCTGATCGACGTAGATCCCCAGCTAAACCTCTATGACCAGCAATGGCCGATGCGGGCGTATCAACCGATGTTGCCTCCGCCCAAGTTTGTCTTCGGCAGCGAAGGGCACACGCCGCGACGCGGGGAAGCGCTCGATTCCATTGTGTGTCAGGGTGCCATTGTCAGTGGTGGCTTTGTCGCGCGCAGCATCATCGGATCCGGCGTACGGATCAACAGCTATGCCCAAGTGGAGGACAGCATCCTGTTCGACGGAGTCGAAGTTGGCCGTCGATGCCGAATTCGAAGAGCCATCATCGACAAGGGAGTTCGTATCCCACCGGAAACCGAAATCGGCTATGATCCCGCAGCAGACGCAGCGAGAGGATTTACGGTCACCGATAGTGGCATCGTCGTCATCGCACGCGAAGAACAATTGGTCGAGACTCGACTTCAGGTTGAGGGATAGCATTAGCGCAAGAGACGGATCCAACGCGATGGTTCAACAACCTTCAGCAGCATGGATTCCGTTGCGTATATTTTGGCGAACTCGATAAAACGACAAAGATAAAACGATAACGAGCAGACGGATCCATGTTCGACGGAAACACGGTCGCACTTCTCGCCGGCACAGGGATCGCCTTGATGCTTGTGCTGATCGGCTATTTCTTGGGCGATCGGATCGCACGGCGTCGCTCAAAAGTGCAAGACGCTATCACGCAAAGTGAGCGAGAGAGGGTACTGCAACTCCTCACCGACTTGGGCGCTTGGACGACAGAGTATTCAGGCAACGTCACCGAGTACCAACAGAAGCTTGGTCAACTTAGCGAGGAAGTCCGAAACAGTACGTCGGCCGTCCAAGCTGAGAACCGAGTCTTCGTGTTGCTCCAGCAGATCATGGAGAGCAATGAAAAGCTGAAGGCTCGTTTGGATGCCGCGGAACGTCAGCTCGAAAAACAGACCCAGCAGATTCAGTGCTATCTCACCGAAGCGAGGACCGATGCGCTGACCGGATTGTTCAATCGCCGTGCTTTCGATCAGCGATTGGAGGAGTTGTTTATCGACTACCGCAACGGGGGTCGATCGTTTGTCGTTGTGCTGATCGATATCGATAAGTTCAAATCCATCAACGACAACTATGGCCATCAAGCCGGTGACGAAGTGCTACAGCAGCTCGCTGCATTTCTGCGAACGAATCTCGATCGCGCTATTATCGTCGCGCGTTTCGGTGGAGAAGAATTCGCTGTCCTGATGGATGGTCCACTGCGTTTTGCAGGAGACCGATTGAACGAAGTGCGAAAAGCGCTCGAGCATGAAATGATCGATACGGAAGAAAAATCTTTGCAGATCACGGTCAGTGTTGGTGCGGCCGAGCCCAGAGAAGACCTCGTCGTGGGCCCAATCTTGCGTCGTGCCGATGAGGCTCTGTACGCCGCAAAGAATATGGGACGGAATCGTGTGTACTTCCACGATGGACGCAACCCAGCACTGGTGGGGGCCCCAGAGTTGGCTCGCAACGAAAGCTAATTCGCCGGTCATGCCTTCGTAGGTCGGCATGACGCTGTGATCGCATCAGGCCGGCCGACGGCCGATTTTCCTGCCAGGCACTCCAGGAGGAACGGGCTCATCGGCCCGATGTGGGAACATTGAACAACCGTGACTTCCAACTTCTCACTTCAAACTTTACTCCACTGCGTGAGAATTCGCGGTCCCGTCTTTTCTCAGGGTCAGCAGGTGGTTACGCTGTCGCTACCCCTCAAAAACCGCCTTGTTTTTGGTCGTATCACGATACGACTGTGAGTTGGCTAGTCGTCGTGGCTAGTTTGTTTTTTAGCTGATCTGGTTTTTCTGTTGATCTGGTTTTCCATTGATTTGACAGATCAGCCTAAGTGATTTCTCTGGAGCGCGCGATGCAAGCGACTGGTTCCGACTCGGAAACTGGCCAGGCCATTTTTGAAGAAGAAAAGTACCCAACTCTGTTTGGGCACCCCACAGGTCTTTACACGCTGTTCTTCGCCGAGATGTGGGAGAGATTTTCCTACTACGGCATGCGAGCCCTACTTGTCCTGTACATGATCAAGGGTTTTCTGAAGTACGGAGATGGCCAGGCCTACACGGTCTATGGTGCTTACACCGCACTCGTCTACATGACTCCGTTCATCGGAGGCATCCTGGCGGATAAGCTCTTGGGAAAACGGTTGGCGGTCATCATCGGTGGCATCTTAATGTCACTCGGGCATTTGCTGATGACCATCGAATCCGCTTGGCCGTTTTTCTTTGCCCTTGCGCTTTTAATTACGGGCAATGGATTCTTTAAACCGAATATCTCGACCACCGTTGGTGAGCTTTATTCTCCCGGCAGCCCAAGACGTGATGGTGGATTCACGATTTTCTATATGGGCATCAACATGGGTGCGGCGATGAGCCCGCTGCTATGCGGCTACATCGGTGAGACGTTCGGTTGGCACTGGGGATTTGGACTCGCAACCATCGGGATGATGATCGGATTGGCAGTGTTCATCATGCCAAACCTCATCACGCAGATCTTGATCGGGGGCGGAGCGGTGGCGACCGCCATTGGCCTGCTCTTTTTCCGTCCTGACAATGTGTACGCCATCGGTATCAATATTTTCGTTGCCTTGGCGCTGGTCATTGCGGGCGTCGTCGCTTGCTTGGCACTTGGAAAGGGTGGCCTACCGGATGAAGTGGGTCGTCCACCGGGTGGCACCATTGACTCAAAGAAATTGATGTACGTGATCGTGGGATCGTTGATCTCGATCCCTGTCTTTGCCCTGCTCGTGTCAGGTTTTGGTCCATTCACAGAAGAAGGAAAGGCGATCACGCTGATCCCTGAATCTTCGATCACTTACGTCAAAGAAAGTGGCTCGCTGGGAGAATTGGCGGCCATCTTGCTGGAACAAGTATCCAAGCCCGCAGGTCTTGTGCTGACGGTCATCGGGATCGTTTCGTTTGGCTATCTCATTCGTGAGACACTGCGATTGAGCACCATTTGGCGACAGCGAATGACCGTTGCCCTTGTGCTGATTTTCTTTCAGATGCTGTTCTTCGCCTTTTTCGAGCAAGCAGGAAGCAGCATAAGCAACTTCACGGACCGGAACGTCGTTCGGGTTAGCACCAACGAATTCGTTACCGAGGAAATGGTCGGTCAAACGATTGAGCTCACGCCGACTCAGGCTCAGCTTGGTTACACCCATGAAGACAAGATCTTCACGATGACCGACCTGAATGAGTTACGCGAGGCCAACGAGAATCCAGACTTTAGGATTGAGTGGACCATTGCCGAAGACAACGTCGGAATGGGTATCGCAGGTCGCTACGACGAACTCGCGGCAAGTAGTTTTCAAGCCCTCAATGCCATCTTCATTCTGATCTTTGGTATGCCCTTCGCCATCCTTTGGAGCCGCCTGCGAATGGTCAACGCGGATCCGAGTGCTCCGGTCAAATTCGCATTCGGTTTGGTGCAGCTGGGATTGGGCTTTGCAGCCCTGTGGGTCGGTGCCAATAACGCCAATGAAATTGGGATGGTTCCCGTCGTTTGGCTCGCATTGGCCTACCTGCTACACACGACCGGAGAACTCTGCCTCAGCCCTGTCGGCTTGTCACAGATGACCAAACTGAGCCCCAAACATATGGTCAGCACGGTGATGGGCGGTTGGTTCTTGGCAACGGCCTTTAGCCAGTATTTGGCCGGTATCATTTCGCAGTTCACGGGCGTGACGGGCGAGGGCGGTGATGAGTCGTCGATCCCTGCTCCGATCGAATCCGTTGACGTCTACGGTGGTGTGTTCGGTAGCATTGCCATTGCGGCGATCGTCTCGGGATTAGTTTGCCTGGTTCTCGCTCCACTGCTCAAACGCTGGTTGCACGAGGACTACGTCGAACCAGAGACCGAATAGTTCGAGGAAGCGGTGATCACGGCGAGATTGGCGTTTATCTGGGCCGATGGATAGAACGTGCGCCCTCGGGACGCCGCGATCGTGCCTCGAAGATGGAAATCGGCAATCCGAAGCTTGAGCTGGCAATCCGCAGCTCGAGCAAGGGTCGGTCCTGAGCTGCCCGGTCGATTTCGCCGGGATTTACCGTTGCCGGGATTTACCGTTGCTGGGGTTATCGTTGCTGGGGTTAATTGCGAGAGGGTCGGTTGTGGACCCTGCGGTCTACAGGCGACAATTTAGCGACGGTGGCACGCCCTGTTTCGTGAATGGACGAGTTGCGACCGCCAACCACCGATCCCACCATTCACATTTTCCCTTTCAGGTTGGATGACTGACGACGAAGAAGCACGACTGATTGGCATGCTGCGACGCGTGCTTCGTGACTGTGGCAAGCTTTATCGCCACTGCGGAACGTGGATGGTCCGCCGCAATCCGACGCTCCTGGAAGGTCGAGAAAAGAACTTCGTCCAGTTGATGGATGATCTACACCGTGGATTGTTGATCAAAGTTTACGTAACGATCGTTCGCGCCGATGATCGCTGGACCGCGCCGGAAAAACGCGTCGCTCGCGAGATGATCGAATACTTGTGGGGCGAGAAACTCCGCGGCACCGAACTTCGTGAAGCTGCCACGGGTTTGTTTCAACAGGCTGATCAACTGACTTGGGAGTCTCTTGTCGCGCCGTTCGTGCGATACCCACCGCTTGCCGAGAGTCGCGCTCAGGTCGAAACGATCGTGATGCGTTTAGCCAATCTGGTCGCGAAATGCGATGGCCAAACGATGCCGGAAGAAGCGGTCGCACTGCATACGCTGCAGCGTGAAATCGACATGGCACTCCACCCGGCACGGCCCGACGAAGTCCTCGCGCCATTGGGCGGCTCGGGAGGAAACGCATCTGCACAACAACGACGGCAGGAGCAAGAGCACCAAGCAGTCGATGCACCAGCGCAAGCACTCTCCGAACAGGATCGTGAAAAACGTCTCGCTCAAGCGCTTGCGGAATTGGACCAATTGATCGGTCTGAATTCTGTCAAGGATCGCGTTCGCAGTTACACCAACTTTCTCAAGCTGCAACAAACACGTCGTGACGCCGGCTTGAGCACGATGCCGATCAGTTTGCACATGACATTTGTTGGCAACCCGGGAACAGGCAAGACGACCGTTGCGCGGATCGTCGGTCAAATCCTCGGAGCTCTCGGCACACTTCCCACCGGTCACGTCGTCGAAACGGACCGTAGCGGTTTGGTTGCCGAATACGCCGGTCAAACAGCGACGAAGACGAACAAGCTCTGTGATTCCGCGAAAGGTGGTGTGCTGTTTATCGACGAGGCTTACAGCTTGGTCGACAGTTCTGGTGACGACGCATACGGACGTGAAGCCATTCAATCGTTGCTCAAGCGTATGGAAGACGACCGCGAATCGATGGCCGTGATCCTGGCTGGCTACTGTGACGAAATGGACACGATGATCAAAACCAATCCGGGATTGTCATCGCGTATCAACACCAATATCGAATTCGAAGATTACGAGCCGCTTCAATTGGCAATGATCTTTGAGAAGATGTGTGAACAGAACCAGTACAATCTGCCTCCCGACGCGCGATTCAGAATCCTCGTAGGCTTTCAGCACCTTTACGATCGACGCGACCGGCACTTCGGTAATGGCCGATTGGTTCGAAACGCCTTCGAAGACAGCGTTCGTCGGCTAGCCGATCGCTTAGCGGAAACGCGGCAGCTTTCAGAAGACCTGTTAACCACTTTGTCAGCCGCTGACATCAGCATGCCCGGGATGTCCAACAGCGACCTCGTGTCGATCGTCGACGACGGAAAGAAGTTGCGTTACCAATGCGACGGATGCAACCGAAGTGTGCGCATCAAGCCCGAATCACTCGGCAAGAAGGTCAAATGCAACAAATGTGAACACGTCCAACCTGTTCCTTGGGCCGAACTGATCTAACCTTCTTGGCGTCTTCCCGTGCAACCGTTCTTCACGACTCGCGACTGACCGACACGATCGCAGCCGGCAACACGGTCAGATTGATGACTGTTCCGATGACAAGAGTCGCGGCGACCAACGTTCCGAACGTCGCCGTTGGAATGAACTCACTCGTTCCCAGCACGCCAAAACCCGTTACTAAAGCAAGTGTCGCCAACACAACAGGCACACCGATCGCCCCCGCGGCGTGCAACGCAGATGTTCGCACGCGATGACCGCGACGACGATTCCGCTGAAATCCGGCCAAGAAATGGACGGACCCGTCAATCGATAACCCGACCGAAACCGCTGCGATCATCGTGGCTCCCATATTGATCTTCTCACCCAACGCGCCAACGACGGCAAGCACGATCGCGACAGGAAGCAGGTTTGGCAAAAGCGACGCGGTTGCCAACGAAAATGAACGCGTCGCCAAGATCAGCAGCCCCCAAACCAACAAACCCGAGGCGAGAAAACAGCGCCACTGATCGGTCAACAACTGTCCGATCAATCTCGCCATCAGCACGTAATAGCCAGTCACGTCACCCGGAGCTGAATTCAGATCAGCAGATGATTGGTCGACTTCGCTAGCCGCTTGGCCAGCAACTGCTTTCATCCATTGCTCCGTCGACGTACGTCGATCGACAACCGATTCGACTTCGTCGATCAACGCCAGCTTTGCCTCCGAGGACAACTGCTCGTTGCTGCGAAGCATGATTCGAAGCTGACGCGACGCGCCGTTTCCGCCCGTCATGAGTGCATCGAAAAAGACCGGCATCACAACGTACATACCGGACAATCGTGATGAGGGCGACAAGACGCGACTCAATGGCGCTTCAGCTGCGATAGCTTCTGCGTCCGCCAAGCTAAGCACTTTGTTTAATTTCGCACCGGCAACTTCAATTTGACGCAATTCCGTTTCGAGTTCGCGCACCTGATCGAGGTAGGACTTGTCGATTTCACTTGGAGCATCCAGCACGATGTCCCAAACACCGGCACCACCAAACTCCGATTCCACTTCCGCATACGCCCTCACGACGGGACTGTCCGATCGGAAATTATTCAGGAAGCTCGTTTCGGTTTCGGTGCGGCGTATGCCGAACCAAGATACGGCAGCAATCCCGATCGCTATCACCAACACGATCACCTTTTGATCAATCGCGATTCGAGCTGTGTGGAGCGCGACTCGATGAAGCCAGCGAGCCAAGCGTTGCTGGGGACGGAACGCACCGCTCGGAAATTGGTAACTTGGCAACGTCATGATTGCCGGAGCAAACAGCGTCAGTGAAAAAAAAACGGAGATCGCTGCCACGGCGATCATCACACCGAATTGTCGGATCGGCAATATCCCGGACGCGCCAAGTGCTGCGAAACCGGCGGCATCCGTTGCACAGGTCCAAAAGATCGGCAACATCAACAAGGACAACGCTCGCGATGCCGAATCAGCGCGCGTATGGCCTCGACGACGCACGAGCCGAAAACGTACGCCAAGATGCAAGACCGCAGTCACTGCGATGACGGTCACAATCGCCGTCAAAACCGTCGAAACTAAAGACAACTGAATGCCGAAACCGACCATGATCGCTTTGGTCACCACGACCGACCAACCAATCACAACGCCAGCGAGCAAAACAAACCTGACATCGGCCAGCGACACCACGACAACGATGGACAGCAATACGAGCGTCCATGTCGCGAGCTTGGCACCGTCCCGTTCGATCAGCCCGAACCCGTCGTGTACCAGCACGGGCTCGCCAACAATGGAGGCTTCGCTGAGCGGTCGTGATGAATCAGTCGAAAACTCCGTCACGATCGCTCGCAGTGACTCGATGGTTACCGGACCATGATCCGGCTCCAGCATTGCAACGACGGCTCCGCGCTGATGGTCTCGTGAATGTGTGTAGCCGGCAAACAGTTCATCGAATCCCTGCGCAATCGAATCGTCCGGACGAAAAAGAGCAGGCGGTTGATCCGAGTTGTTCCCTGAGAGCATCGCAAGAGGATTGGACAAGATCCCGACGGGACTTAGCTTTGCGACAGCTTGATTCAAGACGGCTGGCGACAACACGCCTCGAACTCCTGGAATCTCGGCCACCCGTTCCGAGATCGACTGATTCCGTGCGATCCCCTCGGCTGACGTAAGTTCTGCGTCACGATAAACCAGCAGCACGACCGCGTTACCACCAAAGGCGTCCTGCAATTGTCGGTACGATGCGATCGTCTCGTCATGGGGGTCAAACATCGATTCGATGCTTCGATCAAACGCGAGCCGCCGAGAACTCACGTACGCAAATGGCAAGACGATTGTGCCGATCAGCAACAACAACCAACGGAATCGGATGAATCTCGCAGCCAAGAATCGCGCATTGCTCGATCGATGATTTATCATCATGTTGTCAGGCAGTCTCGTGAGAGCGAGTAACATCGTTCGGACGAAAACACCGCGATTCGTTCGTGAATACCACTCGCAACGTTTCCCATTCCTTGCCCGTTCCGATCGACTATCGCAAACACCATAGGATCCGGCAAAGCATTGTCAGGCGAAAGTGAATTGATCGAATCCGGCGCGCCGTCATCTTTCATGGGATCGTTCATGACCGTTAGACGATTGGCGTTTGGCTTGTTTGCGATTGCACTGTTCGTTCGTGGAGCCGTTTGCTTTTCAAATCTTCAGACTTACTCTTCCGACCCTGACGCCTACCGAGCCATTGCGGACGGGCTGGACCAAACGGGCACGTTCGGTCTGGTAGATCCCGACGGTGTTGCCCGGCCTACCGCGTTCCGTCCACCCCTCTACCCGTATCTGCTGTCTTGGTTTTTTCGCGACGGCATTTTACCGCTGGTATCCGTGGCGATTTTGCACGCCATCCTTGGGGCGATCACCGTCCTGCTGACGTTCTGGGCCACACTCCGACTGTCTTCATCGACCGGCCGGAGGATCACTCGCGTCGCTATTCTTGCATCGCTGCTAGTCCTCGTCGATCCGATTCTATTGCAGCAGTCCCGCTTGGTGATGACGGAGACACTGGCAACGGCGTTATCGACCCTGCTGATCGGTTGCTGGGCGGTGGCGATTCGTTCGAATACGCTCCGCGGCGCAGCGATACTGGGGGCCGTAATGGTGCTCGCCTATTTCTGCCGACCGACGTTTTTGGCCTGGGCGGGTCTGCTTTGTCTGGGATGGATCGTCTTCAAAATTCGCGAACGCAACCAAAGAGCTTGGATGCAATTCGCCTGTACGTTCGGCATTCTGGCTGCATGCGTCGGTGCGTGGACGATTCGCAATGTCCAAGCCGTAGGACATCCGGTCTGGGCAACGAGCCATGGTGGCTACACGTTGCTGCTAGCCAATAACGATTCGTTTTATACGTACCTCCGAGAAGGACAGTGGGGCGAGCGATGGGATTCGGTTTCATTTGAACGAGCGTATTTGCATCGCTTCGATGCCGACCCTCGATTGGCCGAGTTTTGGAAACGCGATTGGAAAGGTCCATCCGCAATTGAGCGGGGTGAAGTGACGGACGTAACCGAAATCGAAGACGACCAGCTCGCTTACGAAGCTGCGATGGCTACGATTCGACGGGCGCCCGAAATGTTCGCGTGGTCATGTGTTGTACGAGTCCTTCGCTTGTGGTCACCCTTCCCACACGCAACCGATGGACGGCCTGGGTGGATCAACGTCGCTGTCAGTGCTTGGTACTTAGTCATCCTTTGCTGCGTGTGTGTCGGAGCCATCAGGATCTACCGGAGCCCGACATTTGCTTGGGATCGTTGGTGGTCTGTTCTTACGCTGTTGTTCACGCTGTCTGTCGTTCACGCCGTTTACTGGAGCAACATGCGAATGCGAGCGCCGGCGATCCCCGCGCTGTCGATTCTTGCGGCAGCCGCCTTTGCGACGAAGAAACAAGAGGCAATCGATGTGGCCAACGCTTGACGGAGTTCGCAAGTTGGTTGACGAAGAAGCCGCTCTGATCCGAAAGGCTGCCAACGAAATCACCAAGCGAATCAACAACGAGAGAACGCAGGACAACCTCAAACCATTTGTGTACGGCATCGACTGGTTCGATCAATGGGAACCTGACCAGCAGATCTGGTTAATTGAAAAAGTCATGACGGCGCTGCTTTCCGATCAATCGCCACCAGATCCAGCCGCAATGTGGGAAGCGACCATCGATATATTCTTCCTGGAAACGCTTCATCAAATCGAAAAAGAAATTGATTGCGGATCGAACGATTGGCGTGAGCTTGTCACACGCTTGCTCAAGAACGATCAATCCACAGTTAGCAACACCAACCTGTCGACGTGGCGTTCTCGTGTTACGCAATTATCCGATCGCATCCTCGCCAATCCGAGTTACCAGAAAGCAGAAGCCTTCCGAGATGACGATCCCAAGCAGCTAAAAAAATTCCTCAAACAACGCTGCTTACCAGAAGACTTTTTAGACCAGATTCCACCGGTCCGATAAGTCGTGAACCCCGACGCAGGCGAGCAGAACGTCGTGGGGCATAAGGGAACCAGACTAATTAACTAGTGCTTAGCGCCGATCCCACGCACGCCGACCAAGTAGACCAAACCGCCTCCAAAAATCGTCGAAACGCCTTCGCCTAGCGTCCACCACCACGGCAGCTCACTCATCGAGTCGACGATTAATTGCAGGAATCCGAAACTGACGGTGCCAAGGGCGATGTACCGGATCATCGGTCGATAGCGTGGCAAGTCAAACGAAATGAGTAGCAACAACGCACCGATGTATCCGTACAGCAGCGACAGATTGCGGGCCAGGTAGAACGTCAACGGCGAATCCGGAAAGGGCTCAAACCCGAGCCACTCGGAAGCTTCAACGATCCACTTCGCCGGCATCACGGCTGCACCGAAAGCGAGCAGTGTCACGATACCCACAAACCGCAACAGAAGGATGATGGATCGATCCTGACGATTCTCACTGACCATTTGATTCCCAAGGCAGGGGTGGAGTTTCCGTGCAAAGAGTCAACTGACCAGATGCGGCTGCCGGTATTTCGACCACTTTGCGGACACGAAGATCGACGTAAACCCACCGTGTTTCGACCCTGGCGAGGACGGTTTTATCGTGGCCCCGACAAACCGCGTATTTTCTCCGCGAGGCGAACCTGGCGATTTCGCTTACCCAAGTTCTCACGGTGATGTAATCGCCCTCGAGCGCAGCGGCCCGGTAAGTGGCGTCATGGCTCCTGACAACCCAGCCAAAACCGTCCCGGAGAGCCCGTTCGGCGTCCCATCCCCGCGAACGGGTGTGGGCCCCGGCAGCCCAAAGAGTCCACTGCAAATACCGCAGATTGTGAACATGGCCCTGAGCATCGATCTCGTCGGACTGAACCGTATGCGTAAAATCAAAGTAGTCACTCATGAGATCCCCGTTCTCGCTAACTCTCCTAGGCCATTTTTTCACCGAATGGCGTCTGATCGCGTATCATAGACTTCGGTGAGAGGTTCGGGAGTGACCCGACTGACCAAAGGTTTGCCGGCCGTAAATTCAACGGATCCGGCAGCAGAGCCTTGCGGGGTTGTCCCCTTCATAGAAAATCGTAGGACCAAGATGTTTGAATCGCTACGCCGTCGCTGTGCATTGATTGTCCCCGCTGTGACACCGTTTGTTTTCTGTGCGATGATGGCTGGTTGCACCACAGGAGATGAACCCGTGTCTGACACAAATTCCGAATCGACTCGGCCCGCCAACGAGGCAGTCGCGACCCTGGCCGGTGGCTGCTTCTGGTGCACCGAAGCCGTGTTTGAGCAGATGGAAGGCGTCAGTGACGTCGTTTCCGGCTACATCGGCGGACATGTTGCCAACCCCACCTATGAACAAGTTTGCGGCAAAAAGACCGGCCATGCAGAGGCAGTCGAAATTCGGTACGACCCATCCAAGACCGAATTCGAGGAACTCTTGAAAGTCTTTTTCAAGACACACGACCCAACGACCCTGAACCGCCAGGGAGCTGATGTCGGTCCGCAGTATCGCAGCGCGATCTTCTTCCACAGTGAAGAGCAAAAGAAAGCAGCGGAAAAATTCATCGAGAAATTGAACGAGTCGGATGAGTATGACCGCCCGGTCGTGACGACTCTTGAGAAAGCCACCACGTTTTACCCAGCCGAAGAATATCACCAAGATTACTTTCGGCTAAATCCATACGCACCATACTGCCAGGCTGTGGTAAAAAACAAAGTGCGCAAATTCAATCGTGAGTTTGGCGACAAGATCAAGAAGCCGGAAAAATCAAAATAGAGGCCTCTCATGCGACGGATCGTAACTGCAACCCTCGCGTTCACACTCCTGATCGTTGGCATTGATCGATGCACCGCTCAGGACACGATACCTTCCGTCGTGCAACTGCCGACATTCAATTTCTTTTCGTTCCAAGGCACCGTCGTCGTCCCCGATAGCGGTGCCGCGTTCCTGGGTGGGAATCGGTCCGCTGCGATCGGTTCGAATCGGCAGGGCTTGGGACGTGCCTTTGGCATGCAGAACGGAAACTCTCAAGCTTCGATCCACGCTCAGATCATCGATCTAAATGAGTTGGACGAGCAACTACTCGGTGGAACGAGAGAAGACTTCTTGCGGCGCAGTCGTGAAGCGAGGCTGACACGGGCTCACGAGAACAGGATGCAGCGGTCGAATACGGCACAGCGGTCAAACACGGCGCAGCCAGGAAACATGGCGTTGGGTTCAAACCCCGCGGGGCCAGCAAGAACCGCGGACTTACCAGTCAACACCGTTCGTCGAACCGACAACACTCCTCAAACGCAGCTAGCACAACACTCGATTGATCCCGATGAAGAAGGCAAGGCGCTCGTTCGACATGCCAGAGCCCTATACAAGACGGGTGACCAAACCGGTTCGTTCGATACATACCGGTTGGCGATCGCAAATCTCAAAAGCGGTCAACTTCGGGAGTTGGCCAAGGCGGAGTTCAAACGAGTTTTCGGGCCAGCAGCAGACCAATCGTTGCGGATGGCATCGCTCTACCGATAGCCTCTCTCCCCATCTTTAGCCAATTTCTTTCTTGTACGGAATGGGAAACCCGCTGCATTGGCAAAGGATCGGCCGCAGCGTGAGCGAGAAATCAGCGTCTCGCTGACGAGTTGGATTGCCTATCACGGCAAGGTACGGCATCGCCCCACGCAAAATGGTGTAGACCGACGAGCCGTACGCTCAACGCCTCCTCACGCGCTGCGTTTAACTACAATCGGTGCGTTCGCTTTTGGTTAACTCCCCGTTTGTGACACTCCTCGCCGATGATCCCACGTCGTGACTTACTCGTTGCCGCTACTGCCATGACTGCCGCCGCTTCGGTTCCTTCCGCCCAGAGTCATGCCGCTGAGACTTCTTCGGATCGCGTTCCGATTCGATTCGCGCTGAACACCAGCACGATCCGCGGCCAGAAACTGTCGCTAGAAAAACAGATTGAAGTAACCGCTCAGGCTGGCTTCGATGGTATTGAGCCGTGGATCCGTGACATCCAAACGTTCGTCGACAACGGCGGTAACCTCGAAGATTTGAAAAAGAAGATCAGCGACCTTGGAATCACCGTCGACAGTGCCATCGGCTTCGCAAACTGGATCGTCGACGACGACGACGCGAGAGCGAAGGGATTGGAAGATGCGAAACGTGAGATGTCGCTCGTCAAAGCAATCGGTGGTACCCGTGTGGCAGCGCCACCTGTTGGCGCTCATCGCGGCGACAGCACACCACCACCATTGCCGGCCATCGCCGAGCGCTATCGCGCGTTGTTAGAAGTCGGCGATGAAGTGGGTGTCGTTCCTCAATTGGAACTTTGGGGGTTCTCGCCAACGCTCAGCAAGCTCAGCGAGTTGGCCTACGTCGCCGCGGGAGCAGCGCATCCTGATGCGTGTGTTCTCCCCGACTTTTATCACATCTACAAAGGCGGCAACGACTTTGCCTCACTTGGCATGATCGAAGCATCACGAATGCACTGCTTTCACATCAACGATTACCCAGCCGACCCACCGCGTGAGTCAATCGCGGACAAGCATCGCGTTTTCCCCGGTGATGGGATCTGTCCGCTACCTGAGCTCATTCGTCAGCTTGTGGACCATGGCTTCCAGGGAGTCTTTTCGTTGGAGTTATTCAATCCAACGTATTGGGAACGTGATGCGAACGAAGTAGCAAAAGAAGGTCTAGCAAAATGCAAAGCCATCGTAGAAAAAGCATTCACATAGGTCATCGTCGCCAATCGCTCCGCAATCGTAGCGGCAGCCACTCACCGTCATCCACCACAGGAGACTTGCCGCTGCATGGCCTCCATTCAATGGATCGCGTGACCTACGACTGGTGCTTCTCGACGAATGCCTGAAGCTCGATCAACCTTGCGTCGGTAACTTCTTTTAACGTTGGCAGCTCACCGGGAATCTCCTGCAAGTTCCCATCTCGCGCGTGCATCTCAATCCTTGCCCAATGCTCCACAAGATCATCGAGTTGCAAGATTCGAAAACCGCCTTTGATTGTGTGCGCTGCACGGCTCGCGACATCCTGGTCGTCATCTAGAAGCGACTGTTCCAGCTGCCCCATCAGCTCCGGTGCCTCCTCGAGAAACGCTTCGATCACCGGAACGAGGATGTCGATCTGACCCTCCATCACTTCTAAAGCAGCCGACAAATCGATCAATTTTGCATCCTGCTCGCTATCCGTCTGTTCCCGATCGTTTACATCGGACTCACTTTGCCGAACGGTCGCACGACGATCGAACTGATTCAGCGCGGACGCCAGCTCACTTTTGTGAATCGGCTTGGACAAGTAGTGGTCCATTCCTGCCTCGAGGCAACGCTGTCGATCACCAACCATCGCGTGTGCCGTCATGGCAATGATGGGGATATGCATTTCGGAATTGATTTCCATCGCGCGAATCTTCTGCGTTGCCTCGAGTCCATCCATTTCAGGCATTTGCACGTCCATCAATATGACGTCGTAGTCTCCAGCACGATACATCTCCACGGCCATCGCTCCGTTGTTCGCGACTGCGACGTAGTGTCCCCATCGCTCCAACAGGGCGACCGCAAGTTTTTGATTCGCGATCCCATCCTCTGCGAGCAAGATATCGAGCGGCCGCGTCGCAATGTCTCGATCACCTGGATCATCGGCATCGCTCCCAGAGACTCGGATACCATGCGCGTCAAGAACGGCCCACAAGAGTTCGCGTTGCTTGATCGGTTTCATCAGATGGGAAACCACGCGTAACTCACGACATCGTTTCAGATCACCCGGCCGAGCCCCCGACGTCATCACGATTGCGGAAACATCGTTGATCGACTCTTGATCTCTGATTCGTGAAAGCATGTCATAGCCGTCCATGTGCGGCATGTGTACGTCGGAAATAACGATTGGCAGGGGATTCTTGTCAACGTCCCATGCCGACAGTAGTTCCAAGGCTTCCGCCCCACTGGATGCGCTAAACGGCTGCATCCCCCAATTGCTTACGACCCGCTCCAAGATGTGCAGATTGGTCGCGTTATCATCGACCAACAGCGCAGGCACGCCTCGCAGGTCATTGAGTTGACTCCGCATCACGGGATCTTCACTGCCAATCGGCATCCGTAGTACAAAGACGAATTCGCTCCCACGATTCAATTGACTGTTGACTTGGATTTCACCTCCGAGCCGTTGAACGATGTTCGCACTGATACTCAACCCCAATCCGGTTCCGCCATGGACGCGAGTCGTGGAACCATCAGCTTGGGCAAAGGCGTCGAAGATCGCTCCTTGACGTTTGTGATCGATTCCGATCCCTGTATCGATCACACGGAAGCGAATGTCCGCGTGACTGTCATCCACATTCAACGCATCGACGTGCACGACCACTTCACCACTTTCAGTAAATTTAATCGCGTTGCCGGCCAAGTTGATAATCACTTGACGCAACCGCGCAACATCACAAACCAAGGTTGGCGGAACTTCTGAATCGATTTCGTACGTTAGCTCGATCCCCTTTCGATGGGCGCGAATGCCGAGTGATCGCACCATATCTCCGATCTCTTCACGCACATCGAACTCAACGTTGTGAATCTCCAGTTTGCCTGCTTCGATCTTCGAAAAATCCAATATCTCGTTGATGATGTTGAGCAGTGCCTCCGCCGAATCCAAAACCGTATTCAGATAATCGCGTTCGGACGTGGTTAAGTCGCCTTCCAATACAAGCTCGGTCATCCCGATGATTGCATTCATCGGAGTCCGAATCTCGTGGCTCATATTGGCAAGGAATTCACTTTTCGTTCGATTCGCCTCGTTCGCGTCGTCACGGGCTTGCTCAAGATCCGACATCGTTCGTTGGATCATTGATTCTTGATCGCATACGACCTGTTCATAGTTCTGCAGCATCTTGTCGACAGCTTGGATCTGTGCTTCGACGCGTTGTTCCGAAGGCTCCATCGCCAGCAGAGCCAACTTGGCACTGATTGACAGGTGAGAAAACAGTACGGCTCTGGCGGCATTGACGGGAACCCGCGAAAAACAGATCACGGCAAATAAATCGCCGGTCGGCATAAGATCACCAAACCCGACGACAGATTGAACATTCTGCGGAACGACGAAATCCTCCTGTGCCGGAATGAACTGGCTGCCTCGTGCTTCCTCGACGTGAAAAACACTGGCGACGGAATCCCGAATGAGCGTCGGTCCTTCACCGTTGACCAATCCGCCAACATCAATGCCGAGCTCCTGGATCAGCTGTGCGAGCATCGGCGAAACCTCGACCGCTCCGATACTCGCCAAGGGAATCACTCGATGGTCCTTAGATCGCTTCGGATCATTCCAACTCGGATCAATGCCTGCTGTGCCCTTGAGGACGAGACACTTCGTGGATGGCTTGAGTGGATGATCGCCCGCAGCATCTCGGGCAACCGCTTGCAGCTCAGGATCGAGGTCTGCAAAAGGCATTGTTTGGAACATTCGGACGAGCGCGAGTGCAGGCTGCCCTTCGTCGTCATGCATTCGACGATACAAATATTCAACGATCTTCTGCTCAAGTTCTTGCGCGTCTTCGCTCGTCCAACCCATCGCACGGATATCTGATCCGCACGTAATCATGTCTTGGAGGGAGAACCTTCTTAGTTGGATCGGACGGTCATTGGGAACGCTGTTTTCCCGTGGCAGAGCGAGACGCTGCGCGAGTGTCGCCAGACGTTGCTCGGTCCGCTTGACATTGGTGATGTCGTGGGCAATCCCAAACGTACCAAGTGGTGCGTGATCATTGTCATACAGGGGTAAGCGAGAGATGGACAACCAAGTTCGATCGTTCTTGTCCCAAGGTGCCGTCGTCACCTGACCGATGATTGCTTCTTCCGATTCCATCACTTCACGATCATAACTCGCAAAAACTTCACTCCCTGGCAAGAAATCCGCTTCCGATTTGCCGATCGCTTCATCTCCATCATCCAGACTCAATCGATTGGCTAGTGAACGACTGACCCGTAGGTACTTTCCAGATCGATCCTTGAAGTAGATCGCGTCGGGCAAGTGATTCATCAACGTATGCAGAAGATTCCGCTCAAACTGCAGCTTCAATTCCGCTTGTCGCCGCTCGTCGATTTCAGCTTGCAGTTGATCAGGCGTCTTGAGATTCAAGGCATCAGGCAATGACCGCGCCAAGACGTAGACACCGACCACGGAAACCGACGCAGTCAAAACTTTAAAGACAGCCGACAGACGATAGTGTGGCCACTTGAAAATGATCGCTTCGATCAAATGAACGGTGCCACACGAAAAGAACACGAGCGCCAGCAAGATCCAAAACACCTTCGGAAAGCGACTCCAGATGTCAGGTCTTTTGGCGACGTAATACGCAACGACGAGCGGCACCGCGTAGTACGCCAGAAACGTCACCAAGTCACTGCCGATATGGAGGTAACCTAGCGTCGGCTCTTGTTGCCATCCCGGCCCGCATTGCCACCTAGCGGGGAAGCCGTCGGTACTGAAGAGATGTGAAAACCAATCGAACACGGCAGTCCTCCCATCCGACGATAAAGATCCCTGCCATTGTATCGCTTTGAGAGAACGAACGCTTTGCGTTAGCAAGTGTACACGTGCAAAAGAGAGTCGCCGACCGCTCCGCCGGTCGTAGCGTTCTCCGCGATCTTCGCATTCTCTGATATCCCGAGCTTTGTTATTTAACCGCTTCGGGTAGCGAAAAGATTCGAAAGCAGATGTATCTTGCTCGACGCACTTCTAGCGTGCTTAATTCGGTCCGCGCTACGCTCGTTCCATTCTCAGCGAAGTTCAAGCAGCCGAACTCGATGACATCCGATCAACGATGTGATCGGCAATAGAGAGTGCCGAAGTGGCCGCAGGGGAAGGCGCATTGAGCACGTGGATGGCTCGATGGCTTGATTCAATCAAGAAGTCATCAAACAGATTTCCGTCTGGTGTGACCGCTTGTGCACGAACACCCGCTCGACCCGGAATCAGATCACAGGACTGAATTCTAGGGATCAGTTTTTGAAGCGCTTTCACGAACGCTTGCTTACTGAGCGATCGGTGCATCTCCCCGAGTCCCATCCTCCAGTGCTTGCGTGCGAGTGACCGAAAACCACGATAGCTGGCTGCATCCATCAAGTCTGCCAGGCGGATATCCCACCAGGTGTAACCAGAACGCGAAAGTGCGAATACGGCGTTCGGTCCACACTCGACACCACCGTCGATCATTCGAGTGAAGTGAACCCCCAAGAATGGAAACGCCGGATCGGGGACGGGATAAATCAGATTGCGACACAACGACTGACTCCCTTCGGCCAGCTCGTAGTACTCGCCGCGGAACGGCACAATCTTGATCGGCGAGTCTCCACCTGCCATTCGGTAGACGCGATCACTTTGCAGGCCCGCACAGTTGATGATCTGGCCACATACGATTGAATCGCCACGCTGACTGGTCAATCGCAGCGAAGCGCTCTGCTCCTCGATTGCCGCGACCTGGAACTCCAATCGCAATTCACCCGTTCCGTCCTGAATGAGTTGTGACATCTGTTCCGAGACACGGCGGTAATTGACGATACCCGTTTCCTCGACGTGCAACGCTGCCAGACCGGCTGCGGCAGGCTCGAGTTCGCGTAGTTGATCGGTATCGATTCTCTCATACGCAACACCGTTTGCCGTTGCACGCTCAGCGATTGCGTCGAGGCGTGGCAGTTCCTCTTGGCTCGTTGCCACAACGACTTTGCCGCAACGATCCCACGGAATCGCATATTCGTCACAGAAGGCTTCCATTGCCGCCTTGCCGGTGCGACAGTTAATCGCCTTCAACGAACCGGGCTTGTAATAGATGCCCGAGTGCAGCACGCCCGAGTTGTGGCCCGTTTGATGCTCGGCTACTCGCTTCTCGGCTTCAACGACCACGACACGCAGATCCGCATGTCGTTGCTGCAAACGCAGAGCCGTCGAGAGCCCCACAATGCCACCGCCGATAATCACCACATCTGGTTGTCGCATATCCGAACTTCTTTCCCCGCGTAAACTCTTCCCCACGTAAACTCAGCGACTCAGCACACTCAGCGTTCAACTGTTCGTTGCATCCAATCCATTGTCGCACGCAAACCCACAGTGGGGGATCTCGACGAACAACGCTCGGACTTCACACCACTATAACCGTCAGGATCGCCCTTACCCGAACGCTGGGCGCGTACAACTCGGTTGCCCACCCAGAGGTTGTTCTTTTCGCACTGAGAACTTTGTCAATGCTCAAATTTCACCCTACGGTTGTTCGGTGAATCGTCAATCGACGACACGAATCAACGATAGGGGTATGAAATTGAAAGGCGCAGTTTCCGTTTCGGTCGATGAGCTTCGGGCTGGTGTGACGTGCAGTCACGCAATCGAAGACGATCACGGTGTGCTGCTACTCGGCGCCAACACTCCGATCACTCAGCAGCTAATCGACGGTTTGAAAGACCGCGGGATCGATTCGATTGAGATTGACCCGCGTGATCTTGCGGCGATGCGGGGCAAAAAGAAAAAGAAGCCCGCCCCGAAAAAAGAACGCAAAGAGGAAACAGGCTGGAACAGCTCCAAGCCACTGAAAAACTTCCTCGTTGATCGCCACGACGAGGATCTCTGTGAAGAGCGCTCGGAGTTACTCACTCAAAAAATGGATGCGGCCAGAACGGAATTCGCCGAGCTCAAAGAGATGATGTCCTACGAACGAATTCGTTCACTCGGCGAACTGATGTTTGTCTCGGACGACTACGCGCGTTCGATCGTCGATGACCACGACCAAACACTTGGAGCGATCCTGCGGCTCGGTCTCACATGTGATCCTGACGAACGTTCCATTTGGATGGCAGTGTTGGGAATGGCCGTCGCAACCGAAATGGGATTGGATGCGCAGCAGTCCATTGAAGTCGGCATCACGGGATTGATTCACGACATCGGTTTGCACGCGATGGATTCGAAATTCCGCAAGCCGATAGAAATGATGACGGAATCGGAAGTGTGGGAGTATCGCAAACACCCATTGGTTTCCGTTCTGTGCATTTCCGAAGTCACTGAGATTCCCCAATCCGTGCGAATGGCGATGCAACAAGTGCACGAGCAATTCGACGGATCGGGTTTTCCGAGGGGCATCAAAGGCCAACGGATCCATCAATACGCACGCATCTTGAACGTCGTCGACGCGTATTTGCAACTGACGGTCCCCAACACGGAACGACGTGGTGTCGTACCACACGACGCGTTGGGGATGATGCTCCATCAAGCTAGCCGCGGGTTTTTTGATCCCAAAGTGATTCGCGCGTTGCTAAACGTCGAGTCACTCTTTCCACTTGGTAGCCTCGTGGAGTTGAAGTCGGGTGAGTTGGCACAAGTGATCCGAAGACCACGAAACGGATTCGCCGCACCGGTGTTGCAAGACTTGGACGGCAAACGCATCGAGTTAGAAAATACCAAGGTGGAAGTCGTCCGACCGGTCTGCGATCCAAGTGTGGATCAAATGCGGTTAACGCCGCAAGTCATGCAGTCCACTCTCTGGCACCCAGCCAGCCACACGCTGCCAACGTAAACGTCGGCCACCTTTCTTCTCTTCCGTGCAGCATTCACCCGCGTCCGAGATTTCTCCAGCGTGCGAGATTTCTCCAGCGTCGTTGCGCGCAGCGCTCGTTCAACTTTGACTGTTTCTGTTCACGACCGAACAAGCGGTGGCAGAAGTTGAGTCGCAAACTCACGAAGCGGAGCAACTTCTTCACGAAACTCGACGTGAGCCAAATCGGTTAGCTCAACGCCGAGGTTCCAGAAGCCACCGCCAACGGCCTGGCAACGGCGAACATCAGCCAGGAAGAACCAAGGCTCTTCCATATCGTCTTCATCGATCCAATAGCCGAGGACGACCTGTTGAGCGTAGAGGGGCTGAGTCAAAACGAGTCGCACGCCGCGGTCGGACAAATCGCTCGTCAAACAGCTCGTGCATTCGTCGATGGCGGGCCCACGGTTCTCCCAAGGGCAGAGCAGGGTCGGGATCGTCCGATTCGAACGATTTTCCGTCCGCCCGGACGAATCCACATTCGGCAAGTTCGGAGTCGTCAGATCACAGATCCGCCGAACGTAAGGACAAAGATCCACCGACGGTTTTCGTCGAGCAAAAGAAAACATGGCCACGCCCCGGTACAACGTAAAGAGCAATCACAAGCGAAAAGAAACAATCGCTGTAAGCGTGTACCTCAAAGAATCAGCCGAAGCCCAGGAAAACGTCTCGGGAGCTCCACCAAAACAAGCATCCCCCCGACAGCCAGGAGAGTGGCTCAGCCCGTTCCTGCATCAGCTGTCGAGTTCACTGACCGTTGGAGCCGCTAAGCCGGACTGCCATCGAGCTGCGACTGCCATCGAGCTGCGACTGCCATCGAGCTGCGACTGCCATTGAGCTGCGACTGCCATTGAATTGGGCAGCGGCAGGCCCCATACTCTCCCCATCGCCCACTTGGGTGGTTTGAATCTATCCCTTCAATTGTCGTCATTTCGAACGGCTAGCGAGCTCGAAACGACGGCGGGAATTGGTGGGAAATGCCGTAAACCACATTGTGAGAGGATTTCCATGAAACGGCTTTTTGAATCTCTGATCGTCTTCGCTGTTGTTGCATTCACCACCAGTTGGGCAGTCGCTCAGAGCCCGTACGACAAGGTCGTCGTGTTCGGTGACAGCCTTTCGGATACGGGAAACGCCTTCGAATTTACTCTCGGGCAAGTTCCGCCAGCCGAAGCGTATTTCAACGGACGCTTTTCAAATGGACCAATCTGGATCGACTTCCTCCAAGAGTCACTTGGTGGAATGGAAGTAGCCAACTTCGCTGTCGGAGGGGCCAGCACGGGCTTCGGATTCCGAGCACCACCCGATGGGATTTTCGTGACAGGCGAAGACCTCATGATCCCAACGGTTGGCACACAAATCGAGCTGTACCTGCAACAAGACGCGCCCAGCGATGACGATCTGTTCATTGTGTGGGCAGGTTCGAACGACCTATTTACCAATCGACTCCCGTTCTTTGCTGCTCTCAACATGGAGCTTCACATTCGAACGCTGGCTGCCGCTGGTGCGGAGGAGTTTCTGGTCCCCAATTTGGCACCGCTTGGTGAGACACCGTCGGTCAGCGGATTCGAGAGCTTTTTGCTGAATTTCTTCTCGCTGCGTTTCAATCGACAGCTCGACCGCCGTCTCGATTCCCTGGAAGATGAACTCGGGATTACGATTCACCGCCTGGATACTTTCACGCTGACTCTGATTGGAACGATCTTCCCAGATCTGTTCGGCTTCACGAATACAGACGATGCAGCCTTGTTCGACATACAAGCGGGATTGATCAGCCCAGATGAGGGAGCAACTTACCTCTTCTGGGACATCATTCACCCCACGAGCCTGACCCACAGCATTATTGCGGCTGAGGCGGTTCGTGTTTTGAGCACAGAGTGAATACGACGCCGGTGTGAATACGACGCCACAACATCGAATACTGTCGCGTTTCAGCGTCATCTCCCACTACGTTTTTACCAATCAGTCGATATGTGTAATGACCCAATACCCGATCGCACAAGCAACGAGGTAAAGGGCACCATATAGCAACTTCATCCAAGGAGAGGAGCGTCGTTTTCGCCGCTGGCCTTCAGAGACCTTGGGCGTAATCCGTTTGTGGTGCCCCGAGGCGACGTGATTGCTTGTTCCAGTTGGATTGGTTGTATCGGCCGACATGTCGCTCAGCTGCTCACGGTTTGAATCAGACATTCTGTTTTTGAACGCAGGGAACGTATTGCAGACTCTGTTGAACTCCCCGCCGCTCTTTGAAAACCTACCCCGAAATCTTGCCTAACAAGCCTACGATTTGGACGAATTGCCTGGTTGTTCATTTGTGTCGTTCCACTCACTCATCGGAGGTCCATAGTGGTAGTGTGTGTGAGGATATAGACCTGAGTCACTCGTTCAATTCTGGCATTTTGGATGATCAACGATTCCCAGATGCGTCGCTTATTCGCAGCAATAGCGGCAGTCATGCTTCTGCTTGTCATCTACGCGTCTGCGCTTCCTGTCAGATTTGTTCCGATTTCGTGGACTGACTTGTGGACGCGATTCGTAAATACGCCCTGGCTTAGCCTTGGCCTGGATAGAAGAGCCGACTGGGTGGCGAACGGGTTGATCCTCATTCCGTTCGGATTTTTTTATGCGGCAGCGTGGGATTGGCCATCATCAAGTTTTGGGCGAAAGCAACTCGCATTCGTCTCTTTTGCAATTGTCCACGCTGTCATCGTTTGTTTCATTGAAGCAATGCAAATTTGCTTTCCACCGAGAACCGTCTCTCTGAACGACATGCTGGCGGGGTACGTGGGCGGGATCTTCGGTATCTTTCTTTGGTTTTTGACCGGTAATCGAATCATCCAATCAGCAGCGGGTTTTCTTGCATCACCAAAGGGACCGGAGCGTTTAGTAATATTGGCGCGTTGGTGTGCGTTTGCGCTTGTTCTTTATGCAACGATGCCGCTCGACGTGATGCTAGCGACGGAAGAGTGGCAACTAAAGCACCAGAGTGGTGGTTTCGTTATTGTTCCGTTTGCCGACTGGGCCGGTGCGACCAGTTTTATGAAGTCCATTTTGATGAATGGCTGGGCTTTGCCATTCGGCGTATTATTGAAACGCCAATACGGAGATCATAACCGTGCGATCCAGTACCTAACGCTTTGGTGCGTTGTGATCGAACTTGCTTCACTCCCGATTTACACCGGCACGACGTCCATCACCGATACTATTGTTCGGCTTACGATTGGCATCGTTGGTGTCTTTAGTAGCGATCAAGTCTTCCGTTATGCAAATAAATTAGATCGTCCTTGGATTTGGTTTGCTGCATCGCTTAGCGTGGCTATTGTGACCTACGTTGCATTCTTGGCTCGGTACGAAACGGTTATTACCGATCACGCCGTTGTCATGGAGCGAGTGCAAAATATTCTGGTGGCACCATTTGCCCGCGCCCAACAAGCATCCGAATTGGTGGCGGCTCAGAACATTGCCGGCAAGCTTATACTGTTTGCCGCTCTTGGATTCCTACTGAGCGGCTGGCGTGATCGCCAAGCCACAAGTCGACCCGCAACAGGAATTGTTGTCGCGTCATCGGCACTGGGGCTCGGAATCACTATCGAGGTCAGCCAAGCCTTTCTAAGCCCCTTTGTCCCGGACATCACAGATGTCTTGACTTACCTTGTGGGGGCCATGGTCGGCTTGGTCGCGTTCAGATTGCTGATTCCCGAAGCGAACAGCAAAGAAGAAGCTCCCGGAGTCAAGAACTAGTGACGCGTGAGCGGTTGTATCTAATTTGCAAAACTCAGAGACTGATAGATATCGACCATCTGTTCCATTCTTCGCTTGAAACTGAAGCTCTCCTCGATTGTCTTGCGACCCTCCGCTGCCATTTGCGCGCGCTTTATGGGATCATCGATCAGCTCAGCTATCGCTTGAGAAAGACTTTCTTTGCACCCCGGGTCTACAAGTCGACCATTAACACCATCCCGCATGAGCCTGGGCATTCCCGCCACCCTTGTCGCCACGACAGGCAAGTTCATTGCCATGGCTTCCAGCACAACATTTGGCAGCCCTTCCCGGCGACTGCTTAGCGTATAGAGGTCAGCGGCTCGATAGACTTGGCGAGGGTCCGATACAAAACCTAGTAATCTGATTCTCTGTTCATATCCGGTCCGTTTGATCTGCTGCTGCAGCTGCTGGTCTTCACTCCCATCACCCGCAATCGCCAGCCCGATGTTTTTGCCAGATTCAATTAAGCTCGCTACCGCCTCGATCAACAGATCAAAGCCTTTTTCAGCAGAGAGTCTTCCAACGGCAACGATCAAAAATGTGTCAGCGTCAAAACCGATCTTCCGCTTGGCATCTGACTGCGAGACATCGACTTTGTAGTCATCCAATGCGATCGCATTATCGATGAGCGTCAGTTGGGATTCGGCAACGCCAAGGCGAACGCAATCGTTGTATAAATCCTGTGAGACGCAAACAACTTGGTCGTACCTTGGCAAGCAGCGACGATCAATGAAGTAATAGAGTGGCGTCTTCCAGGTACGCTGAACCCAACCATGGACGGTGGTCACCAGTGGCATTGGGTGGCGACGGCGAAGCAGCAATCCCAGTAGATTACTTTTGTAATCATGACCGTGCCAGATTGCGTTCGGATAGTGTTCCAAGAGTTTGCTTACGCGTTTCGTAATTCGCCAATCCTTGATGCCAAAATCATCGATCGCTTGGAGTGGAGCATTTCTTTCTGCGGCGCGTTCCGTCAGCACTGCGAACCCCGAGTCCTCAGGATCCCGCAAATAGATGCATACGGATCGATATTGGAACGGTCGTAGGAATCTGGGGGAATTCAGGATTGTCTTTTCCGGCCCTCCACCGGTACCGCTGACAACCCGAACGTGCAGGATGACCGGCATATTCGACGTTGAAGACGCTGATTCGGTTCGTTGGGCGATATCGATGGTACGTCTCGTGATCACGAATGGGGACAGTCGGTTCATACGATTATAGACTGCGTGCTATTGATCCCGGCAAGCGAAACACGACTGCAGACTTACCACCGTGTTTCACGCTGATTCTTACGGCTTGCTCCAGACACGCAGCCTATGCTACTTGCGGATATTGCTTCTATACCTCAGGCCGATTTCGACATGACTCTCCCGGACTCAACTCCCAACGCTGCTGTTGGCTCATTCCAACCAGTTCGACTCGGCTTGACCCCGGAGCATGCGACTTCGACTTTGCCTTCGCAATTGCGATCAGAATTATTGAGGATCTTTGGGGAGAGTGGGTTTTCCGACGATGTATCCATCCGGAATCAACTCTCAAAATCAACACTCCCCAAGTCGACGACCCCCTTGGCAGTCGTTCGACCTAAAGAAGCGTCTCAAATCGCGAGATTGCTTCCCCGGCTTGCTCAGCATAAAACGCCTTGGCACGCGATCAGCCGAGGAAAGAACTGGGGCTATGGAGATGCTTGTGCAGCGACCGACGGGTATGTGATCGTTGATTTGAAAAACATGAACAAGATCCTCGAGATTAATGAGGAACTTGCTTACGCGGTCATCCAACCTGGTGTTTCACAAGGTCAATTGGTTGATGAGCTTCAAAAGCGCGGGTCGAGGTTGATGCTCGACGTGACCGGAGCAGGCCCCGAAGCGAGTATCGTTGGGAACACACTGCAGCGCGGTTTTGGACATACTCCCTACGGTGATCATTTCGCACACTCATGCAACTATGAGTACATCCTTCCAGATGGAAAACTGTGTCGTACCGGTTTTGGTGAGGTCACTGCTAGCGATGTTGGCCATGTTTATCCCTATGGCCAGGGACCGTCGACGCAGGGTGCATTGGCACAGAGCAACGCTGCCGTTGTCACAAGAATGACCGTCGCTCTAATGCCTCGCCCCGAGTCGATTCAAGGCTTTGGCTTTAAGACACCCGACCCGCAATCACTCTTTCAGATTCTCGACAAACTTCGCGAGCTGAGACTCAGTGGCCTCGTGGACAGTGTCGTTCACGTTGCGAATGACTTGCGCGTGCTGAGTACCCAACCATGGTTCGAGGAAAGCTGCACGGGCCAGGATCCACTCGATGCATCGCAACGCCGAGTACTTCGTGGTCGCGCTGGTGTTGGATGCTGGAACGGACTCGGCGGACTGTACGGTAGCAAGTCGATACTCACCGCTAAGAAGCGGCTGCTGCGTCGCGAATTCAAACAGATTTGTCGTTTGCAATTTTTTTCCGAACGTCATGTCAATCTGCTGCAGTCCGTATCGCGTCTGTTTCCCAATCACCCGCGGCTGCAGAAAATTCAGAACCTAAGCCGCACTGTCAGCGATGTCTATGCACTCCTGCGGGGAATCCCCTCGCCCAATCATCTGGACGGCGCGTTCTTCCGTCGACGCCCGGATTCGGGCGAAGTGAGTGACACCGGGTTGATCTGGATTGCGCCTGTCATCCCTTGTCGCGGAGAAGATGCGCTGCGATTGCTCAACGTGATCGAGCCGCTTGCGAACGAGCATGGATTCGATCTACCGATCACCATTTCTCCCGTGATGGATCGCTCCGCAGTTTGCATCGCGAATCTGGCGTTCAATAAGCAATCGGCCGAAGAGTCGGCTCGTGCTGCGGCAGCCTATTCCGCTATCCAAGCGGCGATGAACGGACTCGGCTATCCCGCGTACCGCGCCTCAAGTGTGCCCATGACCAGTCGATAACTGGCCAATGCACTTCATCATCGGGGAAGGTGAAGCAACCGAGGGCCGTTTTACCGAGGATGCCGGAAACATCGGGAGTCGTGGCGGATCCAGAGAGCTCATGCCGGCCTCAAATCGGTGCGTTCCCGGAAATTTTTCGGCGGAACCCCAGTCCAACTTAGGCTTTTCCGCCTAGCACCGAAAAGAAAAGCAGCGGTTCACGTCTCGGTCAACCGCTGCTTCAGTTCTTCCAGAGAAACAAACTCGACTAAGCTGCCGCTTGCTTCTTTCGACGACGAACCGCCATTAGACCGAGAATTGCGAACGCTGCGTAGGACGCAGGTTCGGGAACGATCGTGTGGATCACGTCGGCCGTACCACCGTTGCTGGTAAAGAAAAAGTCACCCGTGGTCGAGACCGGGCCAAAGGCACCGGACACGAAGTTCGGGTTGTATCCACCGGGTCCAGCACCAAAGACGCCAACATCGGTCAAAGCTGCAAACTCGTTGATGGTGTCCTGGTAGGCAGCAAACTGATTCGGGCCAGCGAAGTCGGAGTTCGAAGCCGAACCAAACTGACTCGCATTGACGAAAAGGCCTTCGGTACCTTTCGGATCAACGATTGGAGCCACGCCGTCCAAGAAGTCGTTGCCAGTGGTTCCGGCAAGCTCACCGAACAGCAGCGAAGAGCTCGATACGGGAAGAATGCCCTGGTTGACCGAACTGGTGTTCACGATGCTTGCTGGCAGCAGCGGTGTTCCCGTTGGCGGGACGCCAGCACCAAACGGCGCACCCGATAAGACTGGGATCTGCGACAACAACTTGTATGAAGCCAGGATGTCGGTCGCTGCATCTAGCGTACCACCATCCAAGGCAGCAAAGATCCCGAGCGGGCTGTTCGTATCGACAACAAATGCACTTCCCGCAGTGAACGTCGCTTGAATCACTCCGAAGGGATTGACAGAAGTGATCGTGCCCTCGAGGACCGTAATCACCCCGGCCAAATCGGTCGTCCCGGGAACAAATAGAGGCGACTGGTTGCCACCGGGGATAGCCGTACCACCGAGGACATTGCCGAATGTCACCGAACGGATCGTATTTCCGACTGCGGCCGGTCCACCCTGAATCTGATCGACGAATCCGCCGAGATTGTCAGTGGACGCGAAATTAATCGTAGCCATATTCTCGATTGGCGACGGATTCGGTGCTCCACCACCCGCATCTAATTTGAGGTTGCCATTCGAGGTGATCGCAATTCCAGCACTCGCGTACGACGCGAGCCCACAGACGGCGAAAGTGAAAACTAATCTACGTAACATGGATTCTCTCCAATAGAAACTTATCAATAAACCAAAACTCGCGAAATCAGATCTCGCGCATCCTCGGTGGCTTGATAAGCCCTCCCAATTCCGGATCGGGCGGTAGAGAAATGTCGGTGAGAATGGCCGAGTCGGTGAGCTGCAAATCAATGACGAGTGTGACTGCGAGGTATTCACTCCAAAGCTGCAGTGCAACCGACGGGATGCCGCTGTCGGCAATCCCAGCATCCCCGTTGTCGCCATCATTCAGTACGCGATGGTCTTGAGGGGCAGAAGGTTGCGAACCCAGCTGCTGGTGCGCGATTGGCTCTCGCTCGGCCATGCCAACCGTAGTTAGCATCAGCCCGCCAGCGACATTAGCAACGCCGACGAGGAGCAATAAGGCGATCGTGAGACAAATCCGGGTAGCCATGCCCCGAAGCTATTTGCGACACGAAAGCCTTCAATTGTGATGGCGAGTAGATGCTCTCGAAAAGTGATTTGAGGATTCGATTATAGGGATTGGGGCATTCAACCGTCCGAGCCGAAAAAGCCTCTCTCTCACAAGTACACTCTAAGTGCGCACAAAAAACGGTGGCCGACCCTCGGGCCAGCCACCGTTACAATCGTTTAAGATGTCAACCTAATTAAGCAGCTTGCTTCTTACGACGACGACGAACCACAACCAGGCCGATCGCAGCGAAAGCGGCGTACGTCGCTGGCTCAGGAACGATCGTGTGGATCACATCTGCAGTCCCGGTAGTCGATGTAAAGAAAAAGTCCCCTGACGTCGAAGCAGGGCCGAAGGCACCATTTACGAAATTTGGGTTGTATCCGCCTGGGCCAGCTCCGAATGCACCAACATCCGTAAGTGCTGCAAAATCGTTAATTGTGGCGGAATAAGCAGCGAACTGGTTCGGACCCGCATTAGCGTCATTACTCGAAGATCCGAAAGAGCCCGCTGTAACAAACAAACCTTCAGTAGCCTTCATACCAGGAATGATTTCATCGACATTGTCCAAGAAACCATTTCCAACGGTCCCACCGATCTCACCGAATGCGTAGGTTCCCACAGTGCTAGGCAAAATGCCTTGGTTAACGGAACTAGTATTCATAAATATCGCTGGCAAGACAGGAGTACCAGCGGGCGGAGCCCCCACTCCAAGCGGTGAACCGGACAGAACTGGAATCCTAGACAGCAACTTGTATGAAGCCAGAATGTCGCCTGGGTCCAGCGTACCGCCGTCCAAAGCATCAAAAATGCCAAAGGGGCTGTCCGTGTCGACCACAAAAGCTGTACCAAGACCGAACGTTGCTTGAATCGCACCGAAGGGACTCACAGATGTGATAGTGCCTTCAAGGATCGTGATCACTCCAGCCAAATCGGTCGTCCCGGGAACGAAAAGCGGTGACTCATTACCCCCTGGAATCGCAGTACCAGCCAAGAGGTTTCCGAAACTAACCGATCGAATCGTGTTACCAACTGCCGGACCACCGGCTTCGAGCTGATCAACAAATCCGCCAAGATTGTCGGTCGAACCAAACGTCAGTGAAGCAATATTCTCGACGGGAGCCGGGTTGGGAGCACCACCTCCAGTTTCTAACTGGATATCACCATTCGACGTGAAAGCCACACCGGCACTCGCATAGGAAGCGAGGCCACAGATGGCAAAAGCAAAAACCAATTTACGTAACATGAAATTTTCTCTTTGAAATCTTATCAATTAAATAAACCTAACGAATCAGCTCGCGCTGGCCCGTGGTGGCTTGATAAGTCCTCCCAGGTCAGGAGCTGGAGGAAGTGAGAAATTTGTTAGAGCGGCCATTCCAATGAGTGGTATCTCGACACGAAACCCAGACGGATGGTGACTGCTCCAAAGCTGCGGAGCAATGGAAGAAACGCCCGTTCCCGCTAGGCCCGAGTTGCTCTCCTCACCCCGATAAATGACTACCTCATCGCTTTGAATCGGATATTGGTGAGAAAGCGAATCGATTGAATCCGAACAAACCGAATCCATTACATCTGACGATGTAATGAGACCTGCATCGACGAACGAAACGCCAATGCAGAACAGAACGGTCGCAAGGATTAGTCGGAGGAACATGCAGTGGATGATATTTGACCGACGCTCGGCTTTCAACCGCTTTGCCCCATTTATTCTGTAGAAAAAACCACTCGCTAGATGGTGTTCACCTGGACACCATCTAGCCTATGTGCATTTAAACATCGGGCCGGTCACCCAAGAGGGACGCTGCGAATTCACCCGCTTTGCTTTGCCACTCTTCACCTGAGAGCCGGTCGAGCACGGAACGACGTTCATTTCCATGCGGCGACTGTAAGGACCGGATGACAGCCCGTACGAATTCGGACTCCGATTTTACGATTTCTGCCAGATCACGGTATTCGCGAACGGCGGGCAAGTCTGCCGCGACCACAGGCAGCCCCGTCGCAAGATACTCCTTGAATTTCAGTGGCTGCATCGCCCGCGTGACCGGTAGATCAGCGTATGGCATGATCAGGACCGCAGCCCCTGCGGCGTAGGACGGAAGAGCCTCATAGGAGGCTGACCCCACGAGACGTATTCTCTCGTGGTCCAAGATTCTTGGATCCGGGTCCTGAGCAGGCCCAACCAGAACGATGCTCCCCACACTCATCCGTTCTGCGAGCGCCAAGAGCCAGTCGGCGTTCATTCGCCGATCAATCACACCCCAAAACAGAGCGATCGGGTGGGGAATTCCGCATAGTGATGTTTCCTCGGGATCGCCCTCGGTAACTCGCCAGAATTCCAAATCCACACCATGGGTGACGACTTGAGATGTAAACCCCCGGCGCTGAATGCCCTCGGCAAGGTTGTCGCTCGCCGAAACGATTCCATCCATCATCGGAAGCAGTTCGTCCTCCATGCGCCCTAGCGTTTTTCCATCCAAGCCGGGCCATACTGAAAAGTCATCGACGCAATAGTAGACCCAGCGTTTCGCCGGCAAACGTCCTACCAAGTCTTTGACAATTGGGATCGTTGTCACCACCGTCGCGTTGGCAGCGCTCTGCTTAATTTGCGATTCTAGCAACAAGCGATTCAAGGCCCTGTCCCAAGGCCGCTTCATCCATGGCCACATCTTCGCATCAATCACAGAAAGTCCCTTGGGAAGATCGATTCCGTTATCCGAATCTCCCACGCTTGAACGCCCTAGCCAATTCAGGATTTTCTCTCCTCCACGTCGAATCGTTGTTCGATCCAACCTTGGGGGCCGCATTCCGATTGTATTAACCCAAGTGACTTCGGTGCTCGGAAGAAGCGCTCGAATCAAATGCTGACAACTGCTAGGGTGACGCCCCCAGTCGTCGGAGAAAACGAGCAGTGGCGGCAGTTTGATTTGTTCGAGCACGCTTTACTTTTCTCCTTACCCTTCCGACGACGGGCAACCAAAATACGATGGCCAGTCTTGCTCCGTCGCATCCATCATTCGAACAGACTGAAGTTAATTTCGCCTGGAAACCGCAGCAACAGCATGTCCGCCAAGCATACATCCACCGGCCCACGTTTGTCCGGATGGTCCGTGATCATTGCGGCTTACAACCGCGGGCCGTTGATCAAGCCGACACTCGATAGCGTGTTGCAACAGACTGTCCAACCGGAAGAGATCATTGTCGTGGACGACGGGTCAACCGACGGCACGGGGGATTGGGTCAACGAGCATTTTCCAGAATTACAAGTTGCCCGCAAACCCAATGGTGGGACTTCAAGCGCTAGAAATCACGGCGCAAGCGTCGCCACGGGGCAAACGCTGATGTTCCTCGACCACGATGACTTGCTACTGCCCAATGCCCTTGCCGCGCTTGCTCGGCTGTTAGAATCTTATCCTCAGGCTTCAGCGGCGCATTGTGATCACGAATACCGCAATGATGATGCCGATGTCTTTCACAAAAATCATCATTACACCATCCCCTCGTTCCAACGCCTTCTCGACACGGACGTAATCAGTAACAGCGACGGTGAACGGCTCTACGGCTATCCGCTCTACCGTTCACTGCTCTG
Source organism: Planctomycetota bacterium (assembly GCA_039179795.1). Classification (GTDB taxonomy): domain Bacteria; phylum Planctomycetota; class Planctomycetia; order Pirellulales; family Pirellulaceae; genus Rubripirellula. The sequence goes on from JBCDEM010000010.1 coordinate 65,758, forward strand.
GGGAAACCTGCTTCAGCAACCGTGGGCGATCCGCAAAGAGGCTTTCGAGCAGGTCGGAGGCTTTTCCGAAGACGTCCGGTACTGCGAAGATTGGGACATCTACCTGCGAGTGACCCAGAGGTTCCCAGTGGTCGTCTCGGACGAAGTCATCAGCACGCACATGATCGAAGGCGAAAACCTCCATCTGGCGGACGGTGACAAGCAGGATGTGATGTACGAAAAAGTGCTTCGTCGGCGACACCAGTCACACTCCACACTCTCGTTTCAAGAGAACCGAATCACCCGCAAAAAGCTCGCAAGCATTGAGAAAATGCGTGGTGATCGAGCTAAGAAGAAATCGCTTGATCGCGATGCATGGCGAGCCTACGTGAAGTCATTCGGCTGGTGGCCATTCGACCACGTCGTCGCCGCCCGACTGCTGCTGTGGTTGCGCTGACCGAAGTGGTCAAAACACCCGTCCGCTTCACGTGCAGACAGGCCCGATTCATGGAACGGAAACGACTTCAGACTTCGCGAGTCCGCGGTGTGATCGAAATCAAGAGCTACTCAAAAGCTGTAATCAAACAGCTCGATGTCGCGTTGGTAGACCCGGGCAACGATATCCATGGTTTCCCCAGAGTAATACTCTCGATAGTCCGATTTTTCACGGCTTGCGTTTAACTTTGGAACCTCGAGAGCGCGTCCCAATCGGGATTCCACGACACGTATTCCATCTTCCATGGACTCGATCTTTCCAACGAAATCCACCAACTGATTGCCGTCTTGGTCCATCAGGAAGTCGCATTGGGGAAGAAAGACCGCGTCGACCCGATGATTCAATTCAACCTCTCCCAACCACGCGGTCACAAATTTCTCGAAGGACGAGAACGCTTCGCTGTTGTATCGGCGGTGAGCTTGTGGTTTCACAATCGCCGTTCCGCCCTGCATGACGAATCGGTACGCGGACAGCGCCCGGTCCCAGGGATTACGAACAAAGCCAAATGAAAAATACTTGCGAAATTCTCGTTTCGAGACCTGATGATAGAACTTGGCTTTGCGGTGCCCAACGTTTCGTCCGTAAAGGCTATGGGAAATACTCGTTCCAGCAGCTTTAGGAACGTGAATAAAGATACAACCTGCTTCTTTCATACATGGTAAGAACAGCTGGGACTCGCCCCGCAACAAGTCAATCCGCTGCTGCCAGACCCAGGGAACACGATTCCTGTAGATTTCGTGAATTCCACGATTAATGGAGCTAATCATCCGTCGCCACCAAAAGAACCAAGTGCTCGTCTAAGCGAAGCGCTTTCATCCCTATCGAATCTTCAATACCAAGCTTGAGTGGATAACCCAAAACTTACTCCGCGATGATTCGGCCCGAATCACTTCATTACTCAATATCATCACAGAGCTCAGAGAGCGTTGAGAGCACAGAAGACTTGACAAGATTTGCGCGCATAAAGTGGGTGAACACGCCCCCCAGGGAACCCAATCGATACATCGGGCCAAACGATTCAGGCTGCGGATCCATCGCGGCGTACATCACCAAGTACGAGGCTTGCTCACCTGTCCAATGCCCAAACCAGATATCAGCGTTCGGGCAATCGATACCCTGCCCCTTCTCAGCTGTCCAACGGAGATAAGTCTCCGCGATACGTAAATCGCATTGTGCTGCTTCAAATGCAAGGAATCCAGAATTGAAGTAATAGTGTTCAATCCTCCATGGGTCAGCCAGCGCCTCTCGTCCTATCTCATCGAAAGCGTGCCGGATCTCCCGTGGAAGGTCCCTATCCCGCGAATCATTGTTGTCACGTGTGTAAAGACTAACGGATGATTCCTCTACCCAATCGCACAGCTGGTCCGGTCGCTCAAAGAAAGCCGTATCGGGATCAAGAACGATCACTCGAGAATGCTTTGAAAGTAAAGTCGGGTGAAGCAGCTTGGCCGAAAGACTGAAATCGCTTTCATAGATTCTCAACAAGTGTTGCAGATGATCAGAACGCAATTTCGAACGAACATCTTCCTCTCGGCGATTGAGCCACCGGCATCCGGGAAAGTGATCCGAAAACAACTGGCGGTCACCCGTCGATAGAGTGCCTTCATCCGTGAGCGTTAAGCTTAGCCGAAGTCCCGAAAACTGCAGCAGTGACTTGATCGCCAGCATAGCTGGCCAGACGTCACGTTTGCAGATCAACATGTGCAGTTCCGCATCCGATTCATCCGCTGTTGGAATCACACGACTTCGGGACGCTTTCAACGATCTCAACGCGCTCGCTACGCGCATCACGTCCCATTGCTCGCGAAATCGGTAAGGGATCCACGACGGTAGGCGTCCCATTGAAAAAAGCTTCATCGTTGTTTACGGCTGGTTAAACAGATGGAAACGTCTCGCGTCACAATGAGCGGTTACCGAGCGCAGAACATAGCAACTAAACCAACGATGGCTACCGTCCAGCTGCGCCAATCCGTGACAGCATAAGCAACCGGATCTTCAGAAAGTTCACCACGTCCAGTAATGATCCACAGTCTGGAGATCCAGTAGAGCAGTAAAGGGCAGATCAGAAGTAGATACCGCTCGTTCTGATAGAGAGTCTGAACTTGTTCACTACTGACGTAGAGTGACAATATCAAAACAGAAATTAGACCGGCGGCTGGTCCCAAAGAACCGACCATTGCCAAATCACCCGTATGGTATCCTCGCCCCTTCGCACTCTGATTTCCCTCATTGTGGCCGGCATCTGCATGCAAGTCTTTCTTGGAGGCCAGACGCGACAACTCGCTATAGCGTTTTGCAAATGCAAGCGATGTGAAGATCGACATCCCGAATGCTAGGAGCCAGTCCGAGATCGCGATCCCGCTCGCCGCGCCTCCCGCCAGAACACGCAGGTTGTACATCCCAGCGAGCAAGATCACATCGATGATGACCTTACTCTTCAGCCAGAGCGTGTAACCCAGATTCAACGTGAAATAGAGGCCCAGTAACAGCAAAAACTCTATCGGCAGCAATGCAAATGCGACACCAAACCCGCTGAGGAGCAACCCTGCTGATAGTATCGGACCATAGGTGATCGGCAGCGCTCCCGATGCGAAAGGTCGTGATCGCTTTCGAGGATGTTGACGATCCGACGAAAGATCGAACAAGTCGTTGATGACGTAAATGCTTGACGCCACTAGGCTGAAAACAACTGCCGCCTCGAAACACAGCAGCAATTTGCTCGCGTTCAATAGCTCATGTCCGACGACCAACGGAACGAAGATCAATCCGTTCTTCATCCATTGGTGAGGCCGAAGGCATCGAACCAGAGCCCTCCATCGGTTCGATTTTGATTCGATTTGAGCTGTAGGAACATTGAGCTCTGCCAATGAACCAACGACTCCCCTGGCAGGAGAAACGACGTAAGCACGCTTTGAGTGCTCCCAGATTGCCAAGTCGCTACGTGAATCCCCAATGTACTCGAACCCGCTGAATCGATTGGCTTCGCAATAGTCCTGGATCGCTTTGAGTTTGTGAGCTCCCTTCAAGTTGACCGTATCCGTGCTCGCCAGTACATCATCAAACAGGCCCAAGTGCGATGCGATACGAGAGGCTATCCGATGATGCGTAGCCGTTGCCAAAATGATCTTTCGCCCTTTGTTCCTTTCGTCACGAATAAAACGCAGTACTTCTTCGCGGTAAGGAAGCGTAGTAGCGTCTCCCTGATAGACCATTGCAAGCTCCGACTTCATCTGCGAACGCCCGTGACGTAGAGCGGCAAAAGACCTCAGAAGCGAACGCGGTGCATGTTTTGCTGAATCCAGCGCAGACTCAACGAGCATGTCCGTTGCGATGAGCGTGTAGTCGAGATCTACGAAGATTGGAGAGTTTTCATTGCTCATCATCACACCGCCGACGGGGATTCGGAAACCATGGTCTCAAGGAGCTCCATCGTTTCCAAATACATCGGCAGGTTTGTCCAAAAATTGCCGCATATCAACACAAAAACAAGGACTAAGGAAACGACTCGGAATCGTGATCGCATTGAGCTTCCCAAGCAAATCACGAACAATGGCGACCAATGAAGTGGATAAATGAAGGGTTCGTTTCCATACTTCAGTGTGATGAGTAAATGCGCGACAAGTAACAGATAACACGCTGTCACCAAGCGCGATTTTTCTTCACTGCTTAGGAAAATGACAAAACTACCGATTAGCAAGACGAGCCAGACACCGTACTGTCCCAACTGGACCATCCTCGATTGAGCTGTGACCGCTTTGAGCGTTTCGCTCGAACGCGACTGGTCAATATCGACACAGGGCCAAGCCTGAGGACGCCGCTCAGTTGGATCGACGATACCCAATTCAATTTGCCCAGGACTAACCGACGTAAGAAAGAAATGGCGCACATTCGTCAGCAGGCTCTGGCGGTTCTTGTAACGCTCGGTCTGATTCAGGATCTCATTTGCCGCAATAAACCCACTTGATGGAATGACTAGCGTTTGAATCGACATCACTACGTATAGAACACCGGCAGCGTGAATCGAGATGCTAATCGTCTTTTTTGTTCCGAATTGAAGCCAAGCAACAACGATCGCCGAGACGACATTGGTCAGCGTGACGCTGATCGCAACGATGTAGGATGCGACGTGAGCAAAATAGGATTCGGATAGCCGGCGGCTCAACAGTAGCGTTAGTGGTAAGACAACAGTGGTTGCGCCAAAGGCATAGGTTTCCGGCACGGGTAACCAAAAAACTGCTGCCCCGGTCGACAAAAACAAGAGCGAAAGAAGCAGAGCGTCAAGATTACGTCCTGACACCTGTTTGCAAAGGACAAAGAGGAGTCCCGTAAGCACAAAACTATTCACAGCGAGCAAAGCACGAACCGCTTGCCACGCGGAAAAACTCAAAGCCTTCTGCAACGCGAACGAGGGGAGTGAAAGCAAGCAGAACATAGGGTGCTTCGTGCTTCCACCATACTTTGTCCAACGAGTTGTCAAGTCTTGAAAAGCCCTAGGAAAATCAGCTCCAAAGTAGGTGTCAAAAAACCGTTCTTCTGTAAGGATCTCGGGAATGGATCTCGTCTGCCAATACGTCAACGCAAATCCGAAAGCGCCAACGATCAAGGCCAGTGCAAACTCCGTAGCACGCACATTCTTAAACTGCCAACGACGATTGGATTGCAGTTCAACGCTTGAGGATTCGGGGGCATCGTCGGTAGAGAGTTCAGTCATGAAATGGTCGCCGTTGTCGATTCGATTTGCGTTGCTCCATCCCCGTCTGGCCGGATCGATCGTTCGGCAGATTTAGCTGCCGAAGGCCAGGAGTGATTCGCCGTCACCCATTCACGCAGGCTGCGGCCGTTCTCACGACGAGCTTGTTGATCGCACCACAAACGATGCAACTCCGCCTGCCAGCTCGAGGAATGATTTGCCCGAATCATCGGGACTTGATGCTTGGGAACCAAGCCATTGAAGGCGCGGCCGCTGCCGATGGATGCGAGACCCAACGCGGCAGATTCCAAGACTTTGTTTTTTATCCCTGCACCACTAATGAATGGGAAGACAGCGATCTGGTTTCTGGCAATCTCCGGTCTCAGGTCTGGAACATTCGCTTTCACCGTGATTCCATCGCTCCCATCCATTCGCTTGATTTCGTCAGGCGGGCGCAGGCCTAGGATCCGAAACTTGGCGTCTCGATTGATTCTTCGAACGCCCGGCCAAACGTGCCGCACGAACCAACAAACCGCATCTCGATTGGGCGCAAAGTCAAGAGCTCCCCAAAAGACACAGCTATACTCATCCGCTTCGACACTGGGGAAAGCAACATTCAATGGAGCAAAGTAATCTAGATCTACTCCGTTGCGAACGATCGCGACTCTTGAGGAACCGCTGAATATACTCAAGGCCTTGGCATCGGATTCGGAAACAACCCAAACAGCATCTAAGCGTTTACAAAAAGCTCTTTCGTACATCGCCATCGTGAATGCGCGCTTCAGATTCGCGAGCGATTCTCCTCGACGAGCGAGTGTTAAATGGAGTAGTGCAAGATCATCGGCCGCATACCAAACAGTGGTTGGTGGCGTCTTCCTGTAGTACTCCGAATCCGCCAGCACAGATGTCGCCATCAGTGGCCCCAAGGGACCGACGCAAACCAAAACGTCCGCCGAGATCTTGTTCACAGCTAAGGCGAAAGTCTGTAACCGCTTTTGATCGGCACCCCAATAATTCGCGAAGCGCTTCTGCAGCCCAACAAGCTTCACCGATTCCGATGACGTATCGACTTTCCATTCCTGGTCCTCCAGTGTTCGGAATTCGGCTTTGTGTAGCTCTGTTGCAAGTTGTGGGTCCACCTGCCGATCGGTCAACAGCGTGACTGCGTTGCCTGCATCCATCAGGCTGCGCATCATGTTGAAACAGTGCACGGCCCCTCCCTCATGCAGAGGCCAAGGACCTTTGGGACGGTAAAATAGAAAGTGCGAGCCTTTCCCCGGCGTGTGATGCTTCATTCCGGGCATTAACGATTCCGCAGCAGAGATTATTTCTTTGATGTCGCAGCTCCAGAGGCGCTACCGCAGAGCCGCCATGTTGAGGCAAAAAACGCTCTCAACATAGGCATCTGCCACCTGCTTCGCTCTGCTCGTACACCAAACCGACGTGACCAAAAATCACTCATTCCTTCGAGGACGGCTTCAGCACCAGCTGGGTTCTGAAGTTCACGCTCATGACAATAGACATGATAGGCATGGCGATAGTACTGAATCTTCGACGAGATGCGATTGCGGCTCTTTGGTCGCTTCGCGTGCTTGCGCAGCAATAGCCCCAGATTTCTCGTTCCATAGTATCGCTGTAGTGGTTTCCCTGCACGTTGAAAAGAGACTGAGTGCTTATGCCAGATGTGGGCTTCTGCCAGGACTCCCAACCGAAACCCTGCCTGTTTGGCCCGTAAGCAGAAGTCAGACTCTTCGTGGATCAAAAAGAATGCGTCGTCGATCATCCCAATCTCTTCAAAAACATCACGACGGATGATCATGCAACAACCATTCACGATGTCCGTATCCAGGATTAACGCTCGGTCATATTGATTGATTGCTTGGGAGTCGATTGACTCAGAAGAAAAAAATGCATCAGCATCCTGTCGATTGAACCAGCAAACGGATGTCTGCAACTGCTCTGGCTCGTCGTACTCGTTGATCAACGGACCGTAGACCGCAAGATCCGGTTCCTGCTGCGTCACAGTCCAATGTCGCTTCACCATTGAATCGGACACTGTCGTATCATTGTTCAGTAGCACGATCCAACGGGCACCCAATTCGAGTGCGCGTTGAATGCCGCTGTTATTACCGCCCGACCAACCTCGATTCTTGTCGTTCAGCACCAAATGAACCCACGGATATCTGTCGCGAATGGCATCCTCAGGTGAAACGCTAGACGCATTGTCGACAACGATCACATCTGTTCGCGAGTCGCGTGCAGTGTCCAAACTCTGCAAGCACTCCAGTGTGTCGTCTAATCCGTTGTAATTCAGGACGACGTATGCAATTCGGCTATCAGCCGCTGCGTCGTTGCCCGTTTGACCTTGATCATTCATAGCATTTCCGAACGGGTCACGCGGGGGTGGCGTGGGAAGGTGCAGCATAAGCCGCACCGGCTGTCGCCTCTCCGACATCAACCGTTCTCGCGTTTCGGTTGATCGCGCACATCGCCGATGCGCCACAGGCTACAAGAACGTAACTGCTCTCCAATAGGGCGCCGCTCGAAAACATACTCGAACAAAGATATCCTGGGACACCAACACAAAGCGCAAGGATGCAAGACTCCGTCTCCACTTCCAAACCATCCCGGCAATTCCAGTAAAACCTCATCGCGACGTACCAAGGAATCAACAAAAATGCAAAGTAGCAAATCGCTGCCGGGATTCCACAACCCGTACTAATTTCAAATAAGAGATTATGGAGTCCTTTTGCTTTCTTGTGAGAATACTCTGGGACATATTTGGGAACTAAGACTTGTCCCGCATAGGGTCCGACACCAAGCAATGGATAATCCATCGTGATCTCGTAGCCTGCTTTCCAAATCTTAAATCGACTCGCTGCCGAACTGTCGCGTCGACCCTCTGGGCTAAATGCGGACATAAACTCTTTGACGACCGGCGGCCCCGCAAGAGCGGCGATAGCGAGTGCTGCCACCACTGTTAATCGAATGGTGTAACCATTCTTCGGCATCATGAAGAGGCCGAAAACGAAAAGTGCTATGCAACCAATCATGCATCCCCGCGACTCCATCAGCATCATCTGATGCATCTGTAAGACGAGGATCGTCGCTGCTAAGAATCGTTGCCAATTGACCCTCGATGTGACCGCTAGGGCGAACGACCCGGCAATCGCGGGAACGGTAAAAATCGAGTAAAGATTGTTGTCGCCTTTCCATCCCCATGGCCGAAACGCATAGAGTGAATAGCCATCCAGAAAGTACTGTTCGTTAATGCGAAATGCGTTATACCCCTGCCCGATCACAATCAACCAAAGCAGCATGTAGGCCTTCTTGGGTGTGTCGACCAGTTTACAAGTGATCACCGCCATGACGATGACCTTGGCAATCGTCGTCAAATAGAAATCAGTAAAGTATTCATTGATCGTGAACTGTGCAGCAACGCACGCAAGACCGAGAAACGAAAGCAGCGCCCCAACCGAGTACCCAAACCACCCTGCAAAACGGTTCCCCCGCATCGCTTGCAGCAAAAAACCGATCATCACACAAACCGCTATGTACTTTTGAAAACCAAGATCGCGCGGTATTGACCATCGCCAGTTCCATTCGGGTTCCAGAAACACAAACGCATAAAATCCCATCAGCCCAAAATATGGCCGGAAGATTCCTGCGACGCATGAGAAAGCAAATAGCGGATAGACGAAGAGTATTCCGAGCATAAGTGACCTATTTAAGTCGAATCCGCATCGAGGACCGGTAAGGACTGCGAGCCCCTATGTGAAGCAATTCACCGATCGCATTCGCATGGGTAAAAAACTCGCAGTTCACTCTCTTTTCCATTGTCCGCGCAGAAGGCGGCGTATCAAGGGTTTTCAAGACAAGCCCACATTTCAGGGATGAGCTAGATTCTTCCGCGAAAGGCGCCGAGTAAGGACCCCGGCAAATGTGAGAGAATGAGGTACTTGAACGCTTTAAGATCCGATTTGTGATCTCGCCAGTAGTCCCATAGCATCGTTCTGGCAGAGCTCATTCGCCGACGATAGTAGACGCAGAAAATCTCGTCCCGATAGGCATCCCAAAGCTCCGTCTCTTTGATTCCGCCGCGGATAAGTCGTTCCGAGTATTTCTCAATTATTTGCCTTCGACTCTCCTTCGCGCCCAAAATCTTCCGCACTTCATTGGACGTGATTTGTCCTTCGTGGATGCGATACCAACACAAAGGTTCTGGAACTCCCACAATCTCCCCTCGTTCAAACAAACGGAACCACATGTCGAGATCCTCGCCATTACACAACCCTTCGCGAAAACCACCTACCGCGATTGCGTCGGCGCGTCGAACCAAAACAGAGGAAGGCGGAAAGAACTGACCGTACCAGATCTTTGCAGCCAACCTATCGCGTGGAAGCTGAGGATCAGGATAGGGCCCAAATGGAAAGTAACCTTCTGCTTCAACGCACCACGTGTAACAAGCGACCGCACTGTCGTCGCTGTCCAGGCACTCTTGCTGTTTGGCGATCTTGGTCGGCTCCCAGTGGTCATCCGCATCGCAAAAAGCAACGAACTCTCCACAGCTAGCATGCAAACCAACATTGCGTGCTGCGCCCAGTCCCTGATTGGCAGTTCGAATCCAACGGAGCGGCGGGCCCTCCCAATCCTTGGGTTGCTGTAACGGCTCCGGTGAACCGTCATCAACTACGATTATCTCAAGTACGGTCGCCGATTGTTCCGCGACGCTACGGAGCGTCTCTGCCAGGTAACGATCGTCCCGATAACATGGGATGACGACGGATGTCCTCCCATCGATGCGCGACGAAGCATCTTGTTTCTCAGTGATATCTTTCACGAATAGCTCAACGCTTTGTTTCTTGAAGCGTCAAATGATGCTCCTCGCCGGAAGACGGTTAATCAGCCAATGCTTCAACGCGAGGTACGGCCGACCCGCCTTCATAAATCGCTTTGGCCAATACGGAGGCATCCACGGATGCTCGATAGAGATTGCACGGTCTAACGTTTCCCAATCGACGGCCCGGTGCTCATCAAAGTATGAGATCAGATACTCAAACAATGTGCCATCAAGCGACAATCGGTTTCCGGCGAAATAGTGGTATACGCGAGCACCAATCGCATGACGAGGGTGAACGGTTGCCATCGCATTAAAGCACGAAGGCAACTCGGTGACGCCCAAATCCAACTCTACGATCGCAGCATTCAGACAATGCTGATCATTGTAGATTTTCATGCGTCTTACCGACTCATTCCAGAGATCGAACCACCGTGAGGACAATTGCTGCCGTAGCGTACCATCTCGGTAAAATCCGAGTCCCGCATTGAAGTACTTTCTCGGCTTCGTATCCCAACCCAAAGCTTCGTATCGATCCCAGACTTGCTGCGGAACGCCCGTCTGAAGTGGGAACTCGTGATTGTGATCCTTCGCTAGTCCAATTTGATCAACGCTAGTGGCCAACTCTTCGTAGAACGGCATTACTGGCAATGTGTCATTGTCCAAATAGACGAAGTCTCCTGATAGGTATTGAAGGGACAGAATCTTTAGCTCGCGGCTGCTCTCGATTGAGCTCGTATGGAACGTCTCCGGCTGTAATACCAAGTCGATGTTATCCAACACCCCTGCAAAGTCACGTTCGAGGAGTTCCGAAGCGCTACGATCGCAACTTAAGGTCACGACTGAATCAGGTTCAACTCGTCGTAGCGCGAACAGCGAGACACCCAACTGGCAGGCAGCTCGGTGAGACTTACCTCCTGTTAAGACGTAAAGAATTTGCTTGGGTCGCATCATCCACAACCGCGGTTCAAAGGCGCAGTCGCCGTATTGTTTGCCCTGGAAGAAAACGCAGAACTCTCGACCCGAAATCGGTCACGTTGACTGAAAGCGACTGGGTATCAGGTAGAGACCGAGAGACGTAAAGCACCTTATCCCGAAAGACCATCAAACATGGCGCGTTTACCTTGGCGAACGTCTTATTCGGTAGAGAAAGTTCAGTTGCTTCGAAAAAAACGACCATCCAATTCGATGAATCAAACCAGATGGCATGACTCTTTCCGCTGTGTGAGCAAATCTGCCATTGCTTTCGAAGCATTAGCGCATCGATTTCATCGAGCTCAACCGAAGGAACAATTGCGTAGCCATAAGCTTCACGGTCTTCATTTTGATGGTGCTCGAACCCCAGACTGAATACCGATTCAGTCACCGGTGTGCTTGCGTACTGCTTATTGACTCGTCGCCACGATCCTGATCGTGGCTCAGTGGACAGATATAATTCCGATTTGCCGATCGGTACGTAGGCGACCCTGTTGTGGTGGATCCACTTTACGCCTGCCAGCTCTTTCATAGGCTGCTGCTGAAGTGACTCACGGTGACCATCGCTGAACCCAACTGTGGTACCACCCTTGAGTCGACACTGTTCGATACTTGTCGTCACCATCCCGCCTGAAGCACCTCGAAACCTCAAATCGGAAACCAATGCGACGACCACACCGTTGTGGCAGAACCAGCTCTTTCGAAAGTGCAGTTGTTTTGCACCCTGCTTTCCAGATAGATGGCCCTCGAATGCTGTCAATCCGTTGAATCCCGTTGAGATCGTTCCTGACATACGCTTAACGTCGACGTATTTCCGACTTCCCATATCTTCGCCTGCTGTGAGGCCCGGAAGACGTTTCCAATCCCATACAGGTTGAAGTCCTGCATATTCACTGCCATCACGAATGAGATAGTGATCACCCCAATTCATGAAATCACCAAGTAGGTTTTCGCCGTTGAGTGATTCGCTCAACCGCGTCTTCGCTGACACAGTCTTCAAGAAGAACGAGAAATCCGGCTGATGGTAGACGACAAAGTCCGATTCAGGAAAAAATCGGTGTCCGACCGGAAATCCATTGCTGTGTCTGAGGCTATCCAAATACTGCTTGAGTTCCCTACTCCGTGGAGACAAAGAAGCCAGCAGCTCTAATTCGCGCGAAACGTCTGCTGACAGAAGCGCGCCTTGGCGTGTTGCAGCCCGATCAAGGGTTGAAGGGGGTGTCGCTTTCCCACGAGACATCCATCGAAACCCCTCTAATGCAAGATCGCTCAGGATACCGACCCGCCGGCCAGAAATCGCCCATCGAGTCCCTCGTAGCTGCCAAGCGAGCCGGACCGCGATTGAAAAATATGATTTCCCGTAATGGAAAGACTGAAGCCGAGGTCCATGCTGATGATAACTAAAATCACTCTTGATACCTTCTCCACCGGTAATCTTGATCTCGGACGCAATACTTTGCGCCGCATTTGCAACCAATCCTCCGTCGCGCGTGTATGCTCCGAAATGAAGTACGACATCAGCTTGCTGCATCAGATTCGCACCCTTATCACGCAATTCAACACGTGACAGTGTTTTCACCATCTCACGACGTGTATCTTCGCGAATCTCTTCATCCAACAGCAGCAAACAATCACGAGTTAGGCTCGGCTCTCCAGAGACTCGCCAGTAGTTATTGGGCGGTAACGAGATCGTTCCGTTCGATCGGAGCGTAAACCATGTATCCGCTGCTCGCTTTGCCGCAAATCGAAATTCAGTTCTCTCCAAATTGGAAGCTTGCTCGGAACGAGACATCAACGCGAGTTGCTTAGTACGCATCAAATGAACAACGGCAGGCCAGTCACTTCGTCGGTCGGAAGTGTACTCAACGTCCGGCCACTGGCCATCCGCGTTCAGACGCTCGAACAACCCTCGGTCGATTTTGGAATGAGTGTTGTTAGCTATGAGGTAATCGACATACCGCTCGGTAACCAGTTGGAAGTCATCTTCGGCTTGTATCTTGGCGAAAGAACTCGCCGTTAAGCAAAACCAAGTCGTAATGAGGCACCCGATCAAGTTCACCGGAATTCCGCTCACCGAACGCTTCGGCTCCGTACTCTTAATTGCGTCCATCAGTAAGATTCCGTTCGTTGTGAAATCGGCGAACCCAAAACGAGATCACGCAATCGATAAATCCAGGCAGGAAAAATACGGTTACCAAGCAACACATCAAGTGCATCATTCTGAATCTCCTTGTGCTGCTGGGCATACTCCTCAAGATAGACGCGATATCTCCAGAATGCTCCCCAATCACGACGAGCCTTTCGACTCCATGCGTTCTGAATCAAAATCTGTAATCTTGCGCAATCGATTTCTCGTCGCTCTCGTTCGCTAATCGTTTCAGCATTTTGGTCCAGCCAAGTGAGAAGAGCGGCGTGAGAATCGATAATCCCCGTACCGTCAGCAGATTGACCGCCCGGATGACGCCGATAGCGGGTGAGGGGCTCGTTTACGAGCCGGATCTCACCCTTCGCAACGAGATCAAGCGCAAACAGCATGTCTTCGCCCCTTTGGGTCCATTCAGCGAATCTCGGACATTTGTCTTTTCGAACTATCAGAGAACTAGGCGTAATGAAGCAGTTATAAGCTGCCAAACAGCTTCTTTTATAGCGTTCGGCGGCTCCCACCTGCTGAATTTGCGAAACACCGTTTGTCGTGCCAAACGTTTCTACGTTCGTATGCACTGCTACCACACGGCTATCATCAACCGCAGCCAGCTGTTTCTCCAGTTTATCGGGGAGCCACAAATCGTCTGCATCCAGAAACGCAATCCAATCACTGGATGCCTCCTCGATGCCACGATTTCGAGCAACGGACTCACCTTGATTGGGTTGTTGCAAGAGGCGAACTGGCGTACCGAACGATTCAACAATTGAGGCAGAATCGTCGGTGGAACCGTCATCGACGACGAGAATCTCGTTTACAGCGGTCGTTTGCGAAAGCACTGACTCCAGCGTTTCAGCGATAAAGTCCCGCCCGTTGTAGCAGGGAATGACGACAGATACCGGCAAAGGATCGATTTTGGCTAGATGTTAAACGGACGTCGTTTACCGCTTCGTGCGGGATTGCATCGGCACGCATCGAGCTTAGACCTCAATTGGTCAGCGACGGGCGCGATCACCTTGTCCCAATCATACTGAACAACAAGACGTTCAGCGGCAGCATGGCGTTGATCAAGCGGGGCGCCAAAGAACCTCTCGATTCCGGCAACCAACGACGAGGGGTTTTTGGGGCGGACGAACTCAGCCGCATGTTTTTCATTTCCGACCAGTTCTTCGAAAGCCGGAATCTTGCTGGCAACAACGCCCCTTCCAAACGTTAGGGCAGCCAACATTGCCCCACTACCCGTACTCCGGTGATATGGCAACAACACGCAGTCAGCCGCAGCTGAATAGTCAGCAAATTCTTGATCGTCTAAGCGTCTATCAATGACTCGAACGCTGCGATAATTTCGCCACGACTTTAACAAGTCTGCGGTTGCTTGATCATCGACATGACCGCCAACCAACCACTGATAATGCTCTCCAAGCCGGCGTGCTGCCTCAACCACTTCTGCGACACCTTTATTCTGGCGAAGGTGCCCGAGCATGGCACATATCGGTCGCTGAGCATCTAGCCCGAGTTCATTACGCACGGCAGCGGAACTTCTTGGATTCGGATAGACGCCTCGATAGTTTCCGGAAGGCATCACAAGGACCTTCTTTCCCACGCCCCAACACCGCGCAACTTTCCGGCGGACCGACTCACTGTGGACGAGGATGACATCTGAATAAAAAGCTAGTGCGAAATTCCCCAGTCGATCAACCCATGAACCGTTGTTGTGGGGAATCCAATTGTGCAACGTCCAGATTCGAAGAACTCCTCGATTACCGCACGCACGGAGAAACTCACATCGCAATCGAATCAAATTCAGTTTTTCGATGATGCTCTTGCCGGAATTCCACAACTTCTCGGGCCAGTGAATATGCACAGCTTCTACATCACCGCCATGATCCCGTAGCCAATGGCAATTCATCGCGATCTCAGATGTTGCCTCTATTCCCCATGGCACAAGGCTCTCGTAGAACAACCTTTGGTACGGATTATCTGCTGTGTAGTCAGGCCAAAATCCGATCCTATAAATTGGTCTATCGCTTTGCTCAACCATCAGATTAGCAGCAGAGTGTTCAAATGGTTACGCCTCTGGAACAAAGCAATTTGCATGGGCCTCGCGCTTCGCAAGGTCGAGATCGTGCTCCGTCATGATCGACGCCAATTCTTCAAGATCGATCGCTGCTTGCCAACCGAGTTTTTCTTTGGCTTTCGTGCAATCGCCGAGAAGCAGGTCTACCTCAGCAGGCCGAAAGTATCGCGGGTCGATTTTGACGTAGTCACGATAGTCCAGGTCCAAATGACCAAAGACCAGTTCACAGAATTCCCGGACGGTTGCTGTGCGCCCGGTCGACAAAACGAAGTCATCCGGCTCACCGTGCTGGAGAATTCGCCACATTCCTTCTACGTACTCTTTCGCGTAACCCCAGTCTCGTTTCGCATCCAGGTTACCAAGAAACAGCTCTTTCTGAAGTCCTGCCTTGATACGTCCAGCCGCACGAGTAATCTTCCGCGTTACAAAAGTTTCACCACGTCGCTCGGACTCATGGTTGAACAGAATTCCATTGGAAGCAAAAAGACCATAGCCTCGCCGATAATTGACGGTTTGATGATACGCATAAACTTTGGCACATGCGTATGGAGACTGAGGATTGAACGGGGTTGTCTCGGTCTGCGGCGTTTCTAAAACCGCACCGTACATTTCGCTACTGCTTGCTTGATAAACACGCACATGCTTGCGTTCATTCAGCAGTCGAGCCGCCTCAAGCACGCTTAAAGCGCCGACTCCAACGGTCTGTAGTGTGTAAACCGGTTGATCGTATGACACCCGCACATGACTTTGCGCTCCCAGGTTATAAATCTCGTCAGGCTCTAACTCGAGGACAAGATTTGTCAGTGCCTGGCCATCCGTTAAATCACCGTAGTGCAGTCTCAGACTCGATGCTTCATGAACATCGCGATAGTACTTATCAATTCGCTCGGTCGAGAATGTACTACTGCGCCGGACAACACCGTGAACCTCGTAACCCTTTTCGAGTAACAACTCGGTAAGATAGCTACCGTCTTGGCCCGTAATACCTGTGATCAATGCGGATTTCATGATGGCTCCACGAAGAAGGACTGTGCCTTTGCGCTTTGGTTGGGAATGGTTCGGTCAGACCGACCGTAACTTCCCGAGCTGCAGCTCGGACAAAAAGGACTCATAAGTACTCTGAAGTCCTGACTTTAGATCGATGGTATGACGCCACCCAAGTTCGTTTAACAGAGAAACATCGCTGCACTTGATAGGTGTTCCATCGGGTCGACTGGGATCCGTCTTGATTTCGCCGTCATAGCCGGTGGTTTCGGCAATAAGCGTCGCAAGGTCGGCAATCGAAATCGATTTCCCTGTTCCAACGTTGACCCAGTCAGGAGGATCGGCCAATTTCAAAAGATGCACAATCGAGTCAGCGAGATCATCGCAGTGAAGGAACTCTCGTTGAGCACGTCCCGAGCCCCAAATCGTCACCGAAGGCAAACCGTCATTTTTCGCTTGATGAAACCGATGCAGTAACGCCGGCAAAACATGACTATTTGATTCATGGTAGTTGTCGCCAGGACCGTAAAGGTTGGTCGGCATGGCGCTGTGGTAAAGGACTCCCTTCTGCCGCCGATAGAACTCACAGAGCTTCACGCCCGTAATTTTTGCTAGTGCATACGCTTCGTTCGTCGATTCCAAAGGGCCGGTCAGCAGCGAAGATTCCGTGATGGGTTGAGGGCATTCCCTTGGGTAAATACATGTGCTGCCCAACATCAGAAAACGCTTAACGTCAGTGTTAAACGAGGCTTCAATCGCAGCGACAGTCATCTGAACGTTATCTTGCAGAAACTCGACGGGAAGCGAGTTATTTGCGTGGATTCCGCCAACGCGAGCGGCCGCAAAGACAACTGCGTCCGGCCGGTTTCGCCGAAAGAAATCATGGGTCTGATGGGGATCTCGTAGATCCACTTCTGAACGAGAAGCCGTCAAGACCTCGCATCTCTCCTGCGCTAGACGTCGGCAAATGGCCGAACCAACCATGCCGCGATGACCAGCGACAAATATCCGATCGGGAAGTTCAGAGACACGCGTTGGAGTTGAAATCATGAGTTTCGTTTTTTCCTTGCGTTTTACAGATCATTGAGAATGCAGTGTCCTTGCCAAAAAATCAGATTCGGCAGACACGACGGATGATCGGTATCAGCGGTTGAACGAGCGGCAACTTCCGGACCTTACGATAGCGTTGCAGCTCCTCGGCCATTTGCATCAATTCCGGGCGCACTACGTCCATGCCGCCATACGAGCTGAGGAGTAAACCGAGTTCCACCGCGGTCTTCTCAATTTCACCGACCGTCTTCGCATCCTCATGGCCGACCGCAATCGCGAGTTTCTCGTCAATCTCCTTCCACGAGAACTTCTGGATCATTCGCATCCATAGATCAACATCCATGCAATAGTGAAGATCCTGACTCAGTGGACCACATTCTTGCCACGCCATTCGCGTGAAGAAGCAAGCAGGTTGCAGAAAATTCCCCGTGCCTTGCGGGCGTCCCGGATTGCGCCAATGCAAAAAGCTCGCTTTAGAAAGCTCCGGTACTGTTGCTACGTATCGCACCTCGCCGGTCGGTCTGATCTTATCAGCTTCACCCACGACAACGTCAATTCGTTTGTTGTCCAAGAAAGTACTTGCGACGTGGAAGAGTGCATTGGGCAGTAGGAAATCATCTGTATTCAACCAACCCAAAATATCTCCGCTACAGCGACTGAATCCCTTATTGATCGCGTCGCTTTGGCCCTCATCTGATTCGCTGACCCAATAGTCGATCTTATCTTCGTACTGGCGAATCACGCTGATTGTTTCATCAGTGCTCTTACCGTCGATAATCAAGAATTCGAGGTTTGGGTATGACTGCGCAAGAAGTGATTGGATGGCAGTCCCAATAAATCTTCCTTGATTGAAACTTGGCGTCACGATCGAGATCTTTGGCCAAGAATCTCGCTTGTCGTACAGACTCACAGCAGTCGGCTTTAACCAGACCGGATCCTCCGTATCGTACTTCATCTTACGCTTCGCTTCTGTCATGACGGTTGTTAGGCAGTCAATGCAAAGGATGAGCCGACATTAGGCTCTGAGTCGACATTCCTTCACGGCATCGGCGAACGGTACTTTGGGAAAGACTGTCAGTTTTCCATCTACCGTGGCATCAAAAATCTGCCGCCCGGCTCGTGAGTAATGGAAGCGCGCCAATTGGTATGCTGTCTCGGACGCTTCGAGATCTGGAAGATGCCATTCCTTGCCACCGAAGTAATTCGGGGCAAAGTGGTTCACATCATCTCCTTCCAATACTTGCTTTTCGTTGGGGTCACCATCAACTTTAAAGTTGTGATCAACACCGATCAAAAACAACCGTTGGAACCCCATGAAATACGCTAGCTGCATTGCCACAAACGTCACCGTCCATCCCTCGTGAATCCGATCCAGAATGGTTTTTCGGAAACAGAACGGCGAACCATTTGTATACAGATAGTAGAAATCGTCATCGTAAGGTTCATCCGCCGGCCAATTGTTGATTGACAAGAAAGAGGGACACCCTAGACCCTGAAAATCCTGTCGACTCTGCTCGATAACAAGTGGGTTAACGGAGACGTGATAACTCAAGTCCAAGCGAACCCGCTCGAAAATCAAGTGAATTTTGTTCATACCGAACAGATGACGCCCGCTCAACACAGAAAGATCCATCTTATTTAGTGACGGGCCATTTCCCACAATGAAACAGTCTTCTCCTTTGTGCTTGTCCTTAAAGGAGACGAGCCTGGAACGGTATGCCTGACTCCAGTCGTAAAACAAAGGATCTTGGTATCTCTTAGCCCGATCGGTGATTCGTTCGGAGATCAACTTCTTCAGGTTTTTCATGCCACCAGGCAGGTTGGTGATTCTGGATAATCGGCGGTCAGGCGTATTCAGTCGCTGGCCCGAGCTGTCTCGAATTGCTTGGTCAACAGCTTGACTGCGAACTCGCTTGTGCGATCAACAGCCTCTTGCGTATTAGAGGCGTTATGGCTGCCAAATACACATTGTTCAAATTCACGAAGGCGGCTATCGGCCGGAAGCGGTTCATGCTCGAACACCTCAAGCGCTGCTGAATGAACACTTCCATCGGACAAAGCGTTGACCAAAGCATCCTCATCAATGAGGGGTCCGCGCGATATATTGACAATCCGAACGCCCTGCTTCACGCGCTGAAGGATCTCTGAATTCAGGATATGGTGCGTATGTACATTTAAAGCACAACACAGGACGAGAAAGTCTGCATGTTCAATGCCATCTGGCCAGTTGTGTTTTGTATATTCACCATCGAAACCTACGAATGACTCGGGGTTCGGATCGTAGGCCGTGATTTTCATGCCTAGTGCAAGCAAGCGCGTTGCCGCAGATTGCCCGATGTCTCCAAATCCGATCACTGCGGCTGTCTTCCCCCGTAGAGAGATGCCAATCGGTTTTGGCCACTCGCCTGACTTGACCCCACGGTCGATCAAAAACGTCTGGCGTGCTAGAGCAATGACGTATCCGACGGCTATATCAGCAACTTCATCTCCAAACATCCCGGGCGTATTAGATATGTCCAATCCGCAGACCCTTGCACCTTCAAAGTCAACGTTATCGACTCCGACGCCCCACTTCACTGCAGCACGGAGTTGCCCAGAAACTCCCGCGCGAAAAACCTGTTCGGTTGCTGGATCATCACCAATGATCCAGCCATCAAACTCGGGAAGCAGATCCATCAATTCTGCTTCACTTAGGACCTGTGTCATTTCCGGACATACGATCTCGAGATTCGTGTCACTGAATAACTGCGCATATCGATGAACGGAACGCTGCATCGGCGGGCAAGTGAGAAGGACTCTTTTCATTGTTGACAAGTGTTTCAAAGTGCGTGAATCTCAAGACAAAATCGGCATTCAACCTCGACTACGACTTATCCAGGTAACCGGCATCTGCCAATCGATCATAGCTGGACTGCCAGAAGTGCTTCGCCATCAGTTCGGCGAGATCCCATCCGTATTGGTCATCAATGTCGTACGACTCTGTTGGCGGCGTTTCAAATAGAATCGGATGATTACCGATTCGGGCGTTTGTTGCCGCGAAACTCCCGCTCGTAAAGATGTACAGATTGGAGTTCTCTTCGAACCACGGCTCCAAGTCTTGGGTACGCAGTAAGTTGTTGGGATCATGATTGATTGGAGAGGCATCCTCACGATAAAATCGAGTCTGTAAGCGATTTACGGAGAACAAGCTATCTGCGTTCCCATTCCGTTGGGCTTCTTGAAATTTCAAAAGCGCGGCACGAATCGTACTTGCCTTCAGCAATGGATTTGTCGTGTGCGTCATTAAATAGATATCCGCCGAAACACTCGCAACATCGTCGGCCAACACTTTATTCATGCTTACCATATCTCCGCGGAGCTCGCTTTTTCGGTCGCGAATCTGAATCTGACCGCCATCTTCGAGACCGTGTTCGAGCAGGATCTCGCGCGCATCCGTGTTTATCACAATCCTGTCAATCTCCTCCATGCTGCGAAGAGTATCCAATATCCACCGGAACAGCGGTTTCTCAGCGAACTCACGGAAGTTCTTCCCTTTGACTCTTGCGCTATGAGCCTTCATTGGTAGTAATGCGACAATTTTGGGTTGGCTACTCATGATTCAGCCTGGGCGAAGTGGAGAAGGGTAGTCTTGGTTTTTTGCAACCGTCAGAGACGATTTATGTAGTCCAACGTTGACGAATTGCCTGTAATTCGGCCTGACTCCAAAAGTGCTTGGCGTACTTGGAATCAAGCATTCGATCCACGTAGGAGCTGGGCAGTTTTATTGAATCGATAAATTTTCGTGAGGAATCCGCATACGGCTTTTGCTCGGCAACGTTCGCCCTTCTGATAGGCAACTCATCTAACTTCAGAAACTGACAGATTGATGCCGACTTTGTCTCATCATCAAGGTTGTGCCTCATGATAAGAACTCTCACGTTTACATTCTCAAACGTCGTAAAACCGATTTCCTTCGGAAACGCACTACTGTAGACGTCGATTCCAGTGGTCGGAAGCAACTCCTTTTCGAACCAAGTCAATGGCACATTGTGCGGATAACCGGTCAAAAAACTCTCTATCAATTCTTCCGTCGGTAAATGATGTGCGTCGGACTTGCCGACCATCGCGTCAAGATTCTGGAAGAACGCCGAGATGTTCCGTGAGATTGGCTCACGAACGAGTGTAATGACTCTGAATCGACGCTTAGTACGTACCAGTTCGTCGTACAGTCTGGCGCCGCGTTCTTCGTGCTTCTCCATCGGAATATTGCGAGCCGCATGTTTCTCACGCGTTTCGCGTAAGTTCTCAGGATTCATACGGTGGATTTGATACACGGGAAACCCGAGCGAATTGTTGGCGAGAGTGCGATAAATGGAGGTCGAAGCAACCTTCCCCATTTGATACACGAGAACGGGCGACTTATCCGAAACCAGCCGGCTAATGATTCGTTTAGGAACAGATGTAAACGTCTGCAGGTTCACGTCAATGGCTCCGTTTTTTACTGAATCGAGTATTTCTTAATCAAGGATCCGGACCGACCACGCCACTTCGGTACCGTCCTGGATCGCGTCGTGGAATTTCAAAAAAAGGTGAATCGGCCTGCGAATAGATAACGAAGACTTCAAGTTCGTACGGATGAAGTGGCGTTCGCCCAGCGTGACCCCACGTCATGAGATTCATAGTTCACACGCACTTGTTCAACACGTGGCGGTTCCGTCGGAATGCGTCGAATCTCGTTCGGGTAGTAGAATCTTTGCCGCAACGCCGATCCGATCGGCCCCCGTTGCCTGAAACCTCGATAGGCGCCTGCGAACTGCATCAATCGAAATACGGGGATTGAGAGCAAGTTCCCTCGCAATCGTCGTTCATAAGCTGCATGCGCGACATCACTAACGGTATTGCCAACAAACAGTCGGACCAAATCAAAAACCGTCATTCGCTCCGATGGAATGATTTGCTTGAGAGCGATCGCCTCACGACGATATCGATTGTAGATACGTGCGGGTGTTTCCTCGTGAACATGAACAACCGGCGCGTCGGCGCGATATGCGACTTGGTGTCCATCTCGAAGAATCCGTTTGGCGAAATCGAGATCTTCTAGCCCGGTCAGCGACTCGTCGTACCGATAGGTTTCCCAAACCGAACGCCGAACCGCGGTGTTTGCGTTGTTGCAGAACGGATGCGATTGGTTCTCGTCCGAGACTTCGGGAAACCACTTTGCAAACAGGCGATGTTCGGAATACTTTGTGATCTCATTGCCAATTTGGCGACCGTAAGAAAGCCCGACGGCCGGACGCGAAAAGGGCTCCAGAACGTGTTTTAGCCAGTCTCGATACACCGGATACACGTGCGCACTGGCGAACACCAGCAGATCATTCGAAGCCGCTTCGCAGCCGATGTTTAAAGCGCGACCAAACGTAAAGTCCTCCGGCCGGATATGAACCACTTTGGCACCGTAGTCTTCAGCGATCGAAACGGTGGAATCCGTTGATCCGGAATCGACGAGGATGACTTCCGTCTCTACGTCAATCTGTTGCTTGATTCCAGTAAGCGCCTTCGCGATAAATCGCTCCTCATTGAAGGCGCGGATCACAATACTGCAATGCTTTCTAGTCATAAACGCGCCAAATCAAGATGATGACTCTGAGGATAATGACTCGCCCATCTTTGATACGACGGCTCGGCGTGTCATCAATTCTTCCTTGAGAACTTCCAGCCTTTGCCTTCCGTACGCTACGTCTGGCTCCATGTAGTTGCCCTCCGCCCATTCGTTCCAAGCACGCAAAAACAGCAATCGGTTTTCGAACGGTCGTTCGTCAACCTTGCTAAGGGCCTCTTTCAAGTGGTTCCGAAAGGCTTCCGGTGTAGCGTTCTCGAAAACGACTGCGTCGCGCCCAAATCGAGGCGTAGTGTCCCAGTTTGACACGATGGATGGATATTCGTTGGCTAAGTAGCGATCCTTGATGACGACTTTCATCGCCTCACCGTAGTCATATCGTTGAATCGGGTCATCTGCGAGACTTGCAATCCCAACTCCCGTCAACCTCTTGAGCTTCTTAAAAGCTCGATTAACGGTGGAAGGTTCCCGTTTATCATCAAGAGAAATCTGACGGTGTCTGGAGAGATGCCCTGCATCCAAACCGTACTTTTCTGCTTTTCCACCAGATGCGGTTTCGCCGACGAGATATAACCCTTTGTGGCCTACCTTCTCTGCTTGCTCGCGGAAAAATTCCATCACCTTTTTGCAATCTGGAATTTCATGCGGCCGGTAGATGTAAAACAACGGCTTGCCATTAACGCGTATGTACCGGCTATCGGCAAACGCACGGGCCAGGAATTTAAAGTGTGCGAGGTAGTCCTCGAATCCGGGATAGAGTTGTTTCGCTAAGAGCCTTCTTCCGGCACCAAATGCCGTACCGCTCCAATCATGATTTGCCCAGGCTAGACAGAACGGAAAGTCCGGTTGCCCGCTGGACAAGACATCTTCAAAGGGACGCTCCAGGAGCCTCCTTCCATTTCCCAACCAATAGTGCCAGTAGCAGAAGCCTTCAATGCCGCACTCCCGCGCTAAGCTCGCCTGCTGCTCGCGGGTCTCAGGAACGCGAAGATCATAAAAGCCCAATTCGCTGGGAAGCTGCGGCTGTTGGTGCCCGCGAAACAGCGGCCTCGCACGCGTCACTTGAGTCCATTCCGTAAACCCCGGTTCCCACCATTCATCGTTTTCCTTCATGGGATGGAACTGCGGTAAATAGAACGCAATCACGCGCGCTTGAGGTTCGAGATCGCCAAGGGATTCGTGCTGAGACATCTTCTATTCCTAAAAGGCGATCGACGTGTTTTGTCGACCCGATCGAATTCGCGCAACGGGATACGTCGAATTCGTTGAACCCCGAAGACGGATCACGTACGAGACGCGCCATTCGTGTCGCATCAAGGACACAGGGCAATTCCAAGAGGGAACCGTCGATGATGCGAGGAGCTTCCCCAAACGATGAACGGTCAAGTGTCGGCTCGGTTCCACCTAAGTTGCACACCCCGAGAGACGGTGTGAACGTCGAATCACTTTCGCACAGTCGAAAGGAGCAAAGTTGATAATGAAATTGCTCGAGGCCAGGAATACTCGGCGACGGATGCCCGAGTGTTGACTGGCATCACCATGTCGCAAGGCAGGATCCAAGAACTCTCGGACGCCTTCCATCTTTGACTCATCTTTGGCAATCCCGAGCCAATCGAGGACCGACGAAATCTCTTGCTCAGGATCGGACAAAAGGCGTGAGTAAGTCAGCTCACGGCTGTCATTCCAAAACCTCGGAACGCCATCATCGATCAACTGATTGTAAAAGTTGGCCAACGCGAAACCATAGAACCGCGGGATCTGATCACGTCGGTGCAGTGACATCGCAACTTCGTCGTAATCGCGACGGACGACCAATGCTCGTACGCGAATGCCTAGCCTCTCGAAGACTTCGTTGTACAGCGGCAACAGCAAACAGCAGCGAGGTTCCTTGATGGCAAAGATGCCCTCCGGAAACGTCTCGTCCAAATACTGGCAGATATCTTCAATAAAGTCGTCCGATCGTTCACACGCCAAGAGTGTATGAAGCTTTTTCTTTGGAAGGATGCTGTACCAACTCAGCCCACGCTCGGCCAACAAGCGGCTATTGCGACGATTGATTCGTGCATCTTCGAAGAAGCCACGTGGGTTTTCGGGTTTCTTATCGATGAAGTTGTCTCCAAAGGAAATCCCCGCGCTGCACAACGCGCCGGCCGTAGCGGATGTTCCGCTACGGTGCATTCCCAAGACAAAGAGGCAAGTCCGTTCCATCGTTTTCAAGGTCGTCTTCTATACCCAGTCTCTGAACGCTAAAACCAGCGGCGACGTGGAACTCTCTCACCGCGAAGCAATGAAAGATCAACACGTTCAAATCGCGGGTCGCGGATTGTCTCTGGGCTCTCCATCTTGAATCCGGCAGCCTCCAGCTCCTGTATAAAGGTTTGAAGCGTTCCGTGCTTGGTCCGATCCTCAACGACCTTGCCGTCACTCATGTTCCAAAGGTCATCACTGCCCTTGACGAGGTCGAGGGTGATCAGGATCCTACCTCCGATCTTGGTCTTCTTCGCAATCGTTTTGAAGATCCGCCGGCGAAGGCGAGTTGGAATGTGCTCGATCACGCTTACCGACACCCAAGCATCCAAGGACTCGTCCTCAATCGGCGTGCTATCGATGCCAAGGTTATAACTAACGATCGAATCCGTGAACGCGGAATAGTCGATGAAGCCCCATTCATTCTTTTCTGGGAGTTGTTCAAGCGACAATCGGCGTTCGGAGTTGTCCACGGTAAAAACGGTGGCTCCACGATGCGCGAGCGCGAGCGGAATGGGAGAAACGCCCGTGCCGAATTCACCAATCTTCTTGTCGGCTAGGTCATACCCGAGTTCCGCAACGATCCAAGGATATTCGATCGAACGAGGTGTGTGTTTGGTGAACCATCCGAACGAAGCCCGAGAGGTTGCCACCAGCTCTTGATATTCGTCTGGGTACGCTGACTCTGCCAAAAAGCTCTCGAATTCGGCGTCGGAGATGTCGTTCGGCTTCCCCGTGCTTGACTCAGATCCCGAGTCGGGCGAGCGATGCTTTTCGGCGACGATAAGGTCGAGTCCGCGATATTCTCCGAATTTGTAGATGCGATCGAACTGGTTTGTCGCCGCCAACGAGTCACGCAGCGGCTCAAAGTAGAAACACATATGGGACCCGTCGACGCCCCCGTTTCCGTAGCCCGTGACGACCAACTGTTTGGTGCATCGTTTGGCAAGATCGTTGATCAGGGTATCGTACTGCGTGCGATTCTCCTGATGAAGTAAAACATCCAGGCAGATGACTAACTCGGACCGCTCATCTTCTTCAAGCTCGGAAGCAACTTTGAACTTGAGATCGGGGCGTTTTGCACGCGCGAGTTCAATCGCTTGCCGTGAAACGTCCACGCCGGTGTATTCTTTGAATTGAAAGACTCTCGAAGTCTCCAGGTCCCCGCATCCAATGTCGAGTACAGAACCGCACTTCTCAACGCCCATGGATTTTAGTTGAAGGTGTTTGAGGGCAAGAGTCTTTCCGCGAGAACCAACACCACTCCCCAGGTTCTCATCGGTTTGATACCGGAAATCCCAGAACAATCGGTTTGAGAAGTTCTTTTGCAGCGTGGCATTGATTGTTTCGATCGATTTGTTGATGTTCTCATTCTGTCCCTGCTTCAGCAGGCCATTAGCCGTCAACTTGTCGTGAAAATGAACGACTTTCGGCGGTGATTTAACTTTTTCATCAATGAAGGGTGATGCGATGTGCGTTGGACAATTGAAGGAAAAGTCGAGATAACGGACGGTAACGCCACTCTCGAAAACTGCCATTCCGAGTGAGATCTGGTCAACATGCTTTGCGAACTCACCGAGCGTCTCGTTGAGAAACTCAGGTTTGCCCAAGAGCTCCGCGGCGTATCGCCGCCACAAATGACCGATCTCGCTTCTACAACCGGCCGGTAGACCCAGAAACCCGCCATTTAGGTTTCCTGACAACGTTGGTGAGCCGTCAAGTGTATTTGGGTCTTCATTCGGTAATGACTGAAATCCAACAGCTTGATAGCAGGCTTTGAGAAGTTCCAGCGGCGGCAGTGAGAAATCAACCGTCTTGCCAAAAACAGTCGCCGCATCCGATCCTAAAGCAACACCCCAATCGTCGAGGGGAGTTGCGAATGCAATGTCCGCATCACAAAACCAGACGTCTTCGCTTGGGTCGATGATGTCGCTTTCCAACTGGGCTAGCTTGTTGCAGTAAGCCCCATCTCCAAACTTCTCAACGTATCCAATTCTTGCACCTTGATCCCGAAGGTATGATTCAAGTTCGGAACCTTCCTTGGTGAAGTGAATTGCCATTCGCTCATATGGGACCTGACCCAAATCTGCCAATGTCGTTGTGAATAGGTACCCCTGCCAGCGGAAGATCGCGGCCTCATCAATCACGCAAGAAAAAACAGGTAGCGACATGTTGAGATCCTCAGTTGTCTTTGTTTCCATTGCTAAGTCTGCGAGACGTTAAGTGAATCGTGCGCGACGAATCGTTGATAGTGAGTTTTGTGCAGACCACACTAGCTGTTTTGAGATTGGGACCAGCTTCCCGTGAAGTGGACCGGAGCGGTTCCCGGTGGTATCCCATCAACCTCGAAGGCGCAGATTCTCGAGTTCGTCAAATACACGCGACCCTGTGAACCGTTGTCCCGGTGCTCGACGATATAGATCCCCATGCTATACGTACCAAAACTGAGTTGATTGCTGGGCAGGCTTGCGGAAACCGTGACTTCACCCGTCCTCGTGAAAAACTCATTCGCAGCCGCGGAACCGAAATTTGCAACAATATCCATGTTGCGATCGATGAACGAGAATGTGACAACAAATCGGTTGACGGAAGGACCAATACGGAGTGAGACAGTGAGGTCGAGTGATTCGCCATGGATCACCTGGTAGACATCGCCATTTTCCTGGACGGTTTTTCCACCAGATAAGACCGTGAGACCAACCACCTCAACATCGCCCGTGCTCGTCACGATCCGATCTTCCTGATTCTTGATTGCTCCACAGTATTGTGAGATAGCTTCAGAAACATTACTCGTTAGCAGCCGCGTCTTGCCATGTTCCAGATAAAGTGCGTGGCTGCAAATCCTTGCGATTTGAGGCATAAAGTGAGAAACGAGTATGACGGCAGAATTCGAAAGTAGTTCTCCGATTCTTGTCAGGCATTTCATGCGGAAAGCGTTGTCTCCAACTGCGAGTACCTCGTCCACGATCAGTACATCAGGATCCATTGCTGAAGCGATCGCAAAGCCAAGCCTCACTTGCATGCCCGAACTGTAGGATCGAACGGGTGTGTTCATAAAATCCTTCAGCTCGCTAAACTCGACGATCTGCTCATACAAGTCGCGAGTCTGCTGTTTCGAGAATCCGAGAATTGAGGCGTTAACGAAAACGTTTTCCTGTCCCGTGAGGATGGGGTTGAAGCCAGCACCCAGGGCGATAAGTGCGCCCACGCGACCGCGAATTTCAATGGATCCAACGTCCGGGCGAATGATTCCATTGAGCATCTTGAGGAGCGTCGTCTTGCCGGCTCCATTCCAGCCGAGAAGCCCCAAGCACTCACCGCGTCGCAATTCGAAACTCACATCTCGATTCGCCCAGAACTCATCTGGCCTAAGCTGGTCATGGTTGCCCTTCAACCGCAACAGGTCGGTTGCGGAATCGCGAACTCCGTAAGCCAAGCTTTTCTTCAATTCTCGGCAGAACTTTTTACCGACGTTCTCCGCGCGAATTAATACATCTGACATGAATGGATACTCAGATTCATCTAACGTAGATGAGTCGGCGAATCAGACCTCTCGGCGTTTCGTTGACTCAGGGCGCGTTGGCCCCGTTTGTTTTGAATTGAACTCACTGCGGGCATCCTTGCTAATCCACAGTTCGTGACTCTTCATGGATTCGTATTGAAGCTCAAAGAATGGGACTTTCATTTTTTCCTGTTGGAAAGAGCTCCAAGCTTCATACTTGATTTCAGCTGAGTGGCCTTCCGATCGGAAGTATCGTCGTACCTCTTGCCGATTGTGGGGCCAATCAACCCGCTTTTCCGAACGATAGATGTCTTCGAGATCACGGATCATGAAGACGACTGCTGTCTCGGGTGACGAAATGAAATGAACCATCGACGAGAGACAGGGACACTGAATTACGTGCCGGCGGAACCTCGACGACAATAATTGGTGCAATTTGTGCAAGTCGACCCAATCGATCTCCCGTTCGTCCACGTTTTTTGCGCCGAGATCATTTGCCAAGATCTTCGCTGCAAACGTAGTCCCGGAGCGTTGGGGTCCAGTGACAATGACATGTCGAATCCCCCGGTCGCGCAGACTTGCGAGCACGGATTCGTAATCAGAGCTCATGAAATGCTGTCGTTGTGCAATCGACATCCACCATCGGATGTCGTTATTACTGTGCTTTAGAGATTGACGCCATTGTCAGATGCCAACGACGCCAGATGCCGGTTTAATTGACCTTCGCGACGACCTTTAAATACTCGCCGTATTCATTTCTCATATTTGCCGCTATCGCCAAGAGTTCATCGCCAGTGATGAAGCCCAGTTGGTAGGCAATTTCCTCTGGGCATGCAATCTTGAGGCCTTGCCGTTTCTCGATAGCCGCAACAAAGTTGCAGGCATCCAATAGGCTGTCACGGGTTCCCGTATCAAGCCACGCAAAACCACGCGAAAAAAGTTCCACGTTTAGGTCGCCGCTTTCGAGATAAACCTTATTAACGTCGGTGATCTCGAGTTCTCCTCTCGCTGAGGGCTCAAGGTTGGCAGCAATCTCGACAACGCGATTATCGTAAAAATACAAGCCAGGAACTGCATAGGACGATTTTGGATACTCTGGCTTTTCCTCAAGCGAAACGACGCGTCCATCCTTATCAAACTCGACGATCCCGTACCTCTGGGGATCCAATACGTGATAACCGAAGATCGTCGCACCCTCAGTCTCGGCTGCTACACGCTGAAGCAACTTGCTGAATCCCTGACCATAGAAGATGTTGTCACCGAGCACTAATGCCGCTGAATCACCGCCAATAAAATCTGCACCGATAATGAATGCCTGAGCCAAGCCTTCCGGTTTTGGTTGCTCGGCATATTCGATTTTGATGCCCCATTTCTTTCCGTCACCGAGTAGCCGCTCGAAACCAGGCAGATCGTGCGGAGTGCTGATCAACAAGATTTCTCGAATTCCAGCAAGCATTAGAGTCGACAAGGGATAGTAAACCATCGGCTTGTCGTAGATCGGAATCAGCTGCTTACTGACCGCCAACGTTATCGGATGCAATCGCGTGCCGGCGCCGCCGGCAAGAATGATGCCTTTTCGCATGAGTCTAGGAAAGTTGCTTTGCGAGTGGCGAAAAAAGAGGATGAAGATTAGTCGTGTTCATGTATCACGTCGAGAACGAGCTTGTCGAAATTGCGACTTTACTTGCTTGCCGCTCCGAGTCGTTCCCGTTGGTACTTACCCGAGGCCACACGTTCAACCCAAGTCTTGTTTTCAACATACCAAGTCACCGTTTTTTGAATGCCCTCCGCAAACGTCGTTTCAGGCTTCCAACCGAGCTCGGATTTGATCTTGCTCGCGTTAATCGCGTAGCGACGATCGTGGCCAGGACGGTCTTGCACGAACGTGATTAAGTCCTCACATCGGTGCGAAAGTTGTGGCAAAGCCTCAGAAACGGTCCGACAGATCGTTTTGACGATGTTGATGTTTGTCTGCTCGCAATCACCGCCAACATTGTAGGTCTCGCCGACCCGCCCCGAGGTGAGCACGGCTTCCAAGGCGGAGCAGTGATCGTCGACGTACAGCCAATCACGCACATTCAGCCCGTCTCCATAAATTGGAAGTGGCTTGCCCTCGATGGCGTTTAACGTCATCAGGGGAATCAACTTCTCCGGGAATTGGTAAGGTCCGTAATTATTCGAGCAATTCGTTATTAACGTCGGCAGACCGAACGTGTGTTGCCAAGCTCGGACGAGGTGATCGGAGCTAGCCTTCGAGGCCGAGTAAGGAGAATTCGGCGAGTATGGCGTCTGCTCTGTAAAGTAACCCTCCGCGCCCAGTGAACCGTAAACCTCATCGGTTGAAACATGCAGAAACCGGAATGCCCCCTCTTTTTCGGAGCCCTTCAATGATCTCCAGTAGTCGAGCGCTGCCTGGAGCATCTGAAAAGTCCCACCAATATTGGTTTCAATGAATGCACCCGGGCCATCAATCGATCGATCAACATGCGATTCCGCCGCGAAGTTGATAATCGCATCGACCTCGTATTTGCCAAGCAACTCGCGGATCAGCTCACGATCGCAAATACTCCCCTGAACAAAAACATGATTGGGACCCGGAGCTGGAATTGAATCAAGATTCCCAGCGTATGTCAGCGCATCCAAATTGACGATTCGACATTGCTCGGATTCGATCCCGCGTCGAACAAAGCAGCCGCCGATAAACCCGGCACCGCCAGTGACGAGAAATGTTTTCATGACTATGAACTTAGATTAAGGAGTGATTTGCATTTGATCGTCAACACTTTGATGTGATTTTCACTTCCCATTCGCGCTGACAGGTTCGCTGACCGACCAGCCTTCAAGCGCTGCACGCAGCGCTTCTTGGACGGGAGTCAACGTAAGACCAGCTGCAATCGCCTTCGAACTATCCATTATGCAGTTTGATCGAGGCGTCTTCGCAGCCTTTGTCATGAATTGACTCTCAGAGTCAAAGAAGCGAAAAGCCTTTTGACACACACCAGCCTGCTGAATCAACTCAACCACATCAGAAGTCTTGACACTTCCCGGATTTGTCAGATTGTAAGTCCCGAACTCCACGTTTCTCTCAAAGCATGCCAGCGAAGCTGACACGAATTCGTCGAGATGTGACAAACTGTTTTCCGCTTGCAACAACGTGTCGTAGCTCATCAGCTTGGTGATATAGTTGCGGGGCGAATCAATATGGTTGAATGGAATCCGCAGCCGCCAAATGTAGCAATTGCTGACATTGGCGAGTATTTCTTCACCGAGAGCTTTCGTTCCTGAATAATAGCTGCAGTTGTTCTGTCGAAAAGTAAAGTTCGGACCATCCTCTTCTCGGAATCCGCCGCCATCGTCGCGCGACCCGGTAAAGATGCAGCCGGACGACACGTGCCCCCAGGGGATCTCCAACGTGTCGCAAGCCTCCGCGACGATCCCCGGTAGAACGGCGTTCCCGGCCAGACAGTTTGTCTTGTCGGTTTCACATGCGTCTACGTTAGGCTTGCCGGTATAACCAGCGCAGTTGATGAGGATATCCGGACTGAGTTCGCTAAGTCGTTTTTCCAGTTCGCCGGCGGCGTACAACTCGCAATTGCTTCGTCCAATTTTTGAGACCTGATCACCACGAGCACGTATCTGTGTCTCAAAAACACTTCCTACGTACCCTGTGGAACCAAGAAGGGCAATGTGCATAACTATTTAGCTGAGTCTGAAGGGTGTGCAAATGGGTTAGTCATGCAACGAGCACTCAATGACACGTACATGAGACGTAGGCGGCCGTACAAATCCATTGCTCCTTTGCACGACAGCTAATGCAAACGAGTCGCATCGTCCCGACCTACATCCCCATGCGGGCGACGAGATGGGGCATGACAACACGTAACACGATCATTCCAAGCAGCAAGACAATTAGACTCACAACCATGACGATCAACATGATGCCCCAAGCTTCGGCACTCCCATGAATCATCCAACCTCGAGCGCAATCAAGGATGGACGAAAACGGGTTGATCAACATGACCTGTCGAAGAACACCTCCTGCAGGAATGGTGTAGACGACAGGAGTAAAAAACATCGCGAAGCGCAGCAGCATTTCCGATGCACGGCGAACATCCTGATAGAGTGCACCAACGGGTACAAGCAACATCCCGACGGCTGTGGCCAACAGATATGTCGCGAGCATGACGACCGGAAGCAAGACAATTGTGAATGCGGGTGTGACTTGGTAGTAAACAAACAATGGAATAAGCAGCACGAGGCTGATCAGAAAGTCAAAGGCAACTCGAGCCGCACCAGCCGCAACAAATGCTTCAGGTGGAACCTTCAGCTTCATGAAAACAGGCTTGCCAGCGTTGAAAGCAGCTAGCGGAGCCTGTACCCCACGAGAAAAGCTCTGCCAAAAAATGGATCCGATCATGACAAACAAAGCGTAAGGCATCCCGGCGTCAGTTACTGTCACCACTTGGCTACGATTCAAAAACAGCCACACTCCGGTGGTCATTAGCGGCGGAGCAACGAGCCAAAGATATCCTAGGTAGCTTTGGCGAAATTGAGCCTTTAGATCCCGCATGAACAGAATCCCGACCAGCTCCCGGTAACGAAAGATATCGCTAAATACCTCTCGAATCAGCTTTCCCGGGTTAGAAAGCGGGGACTCAGGCGAGTAGATGACAGTTGGCAGTTGTTCTGACAAGAAACTATTGAGAATTAGGACAATCGCTGGACCTGCGCGGACTTCGTCCACCTGGGTGACATATCACACAGATTGTGATTCGACCGACCGGCACTACGGAGTTTTCCGCAGCCTCCGATCCCTTGCTGGCAAAGTTTGATTCACCACCAGGTGAATGAGATCTTGCGGTTGAGCATAAACAGGTGATTGAGATTTGGAACGGTGCGTTAGCTTGATTGTCTGGTGAAGGCTGGTTTTACGGATAGTGAGGGGCAATGCGGTTGTGCAATACGCCGCAAGCTCGCAGACGATTCAGTCAACCACCGCCGAGCCCGGACGATTCGACGCCATCCTTGCTGCGTACTTCACGCGTACGAATGACGGCGGCCGGAATCCCTCCTGCAACGACCCGACTGGGTAAGTCGCGGGTAACCACGGATCCTGCTGCAACGACGGTTTGCTCGCGAATATTAGCAAGAACAATCGCGGAAGCACCGACCCAGCAATCACGCCCAATATTGACGCGTCGAAGATCCCCTGGCTGCACCCGAATGGGTACATCTAGCTGGTCAATCCCATGTGTATTCGGACCACTCGGAATTTGTACGGCTGGCGCCAACAACACATCCTCCTCAAGTGTTACTAGTCCTAACTGACAACGTGGCCCGATGTACACATGTCGGCCGATTCGGCATCCCGTTTTCGAAAAGAGCACTCCGAAGCCAATCGTTACCGTTGGGTCGCACTGTTCCAACGCGAAACGATAGAACGCAACCCGCAATAAACTGCCGGTTTTTCCCGGGAGCAGTGACAGCACCTGAGAATGAGGCTCAAGCGAGGCGTCAGATGAACTCAACCGAGACAGAAAAAAGTGGCTCAGCAGCAGCGGTGAAACGAATAGGATCGCGAGAATACGAATCAAGGACTTCAAAGTGGAGGACACGACAGTTGTGGTATGCCTGGGGTTTGACCAGCCGCTCACTTCAAGAGCGATGTTTGGGGCGAGGGCGTATCTGTGCTCGTCTGAGCGACTAACGACTGATAGAGAGCCATGTATTGTTGCACGACTTTGTTGAGGTCGAATTCCTCGACGACGCGGGATCGAGCCGATTGCCCCAGTGCCCGAGCTTTTTCCGGGTTGGCGAGAAGTTGCTTCAATCGACTTGCAAGGGCTTGATCATCTCCTCTCGGCACAAGATAGCCATCTTTTCCTTCGCGAAGATGCTCGGCATTCCCACCTACATTGGTCACGATCGAAGCAGCCCCACTCGCCATCGCTTCGAGCAAAGTGAGCGAAGCCGCTTCACTCACGCTCGTTAAAGTAAAAACGTCGACGGCACGTAAAAGGTCGGGAACATCCTGTCGAATCCCCAAAAACTGAATGGAGTCCGCGAAGGATCCGGCGGACCTGGAGAGCTCAACAATTTGTTGCTCTATCTGTGGCTTGCTGGGGCCATCTCCAACGAGAAGAAGTCTTGCCGCTGGATAATCCGCATGGACGTTAAACCAACCTCGAATAAGTGTGGCGTGATCCTTCACGGGATGAAATCGGGCAATGCAAGCCACGTATGAACGTCCTTGATCAAGACCGAGTCTATAACGCAACTCTTTCGTGTCGATTCCGTTTCGATCAGGCAGCTTATCCAACTCGACGCCGTTGCGAAGCGTAAAGGCTTGGGAAAAGCCTTCCGTTTTCTGCAATGCCAAAGTGCTGAAGTCACAACATGCCGTTGTCACATCCGCATACCGCTGGAGCAGCAATCGGTTTATCCACCTGCGCTTTGCTGACACCACGTCTGGATAATGACGGCCATGCTCAGTGAATAAGATCTTGCAACGGAGCCGGTGCCACATCTTCGCGACAGCAGAATAAAAGAAAGGGGTGTACTGATGAGCATGAAGTAATTGGATACGTCGTTTCTTAATTTCATTGGCAAGACGACCGGCAAGCCCGCGATCAAACCCAGGCTTCCGATTCAAGACGATCACGGGGACTCCTTTATCTTGAAGCTGCTGCCCTATGTCTCCCAAGCCATCGAGGCACAACACTGTCGCATCGACCTTCCCTCCAAGGCATTCGATGATCTGACGAACCAACACTTCTGCCCCGGCAACCTGCATCTTGTGCATCACGAAACCGACACGAATCGGTTCGATCATGCGGATTTGGTCCATATGAGTGATCGCCAACACGATGACTTAGTAGTGCTTATGAATCTGATTAAATGCGGGCAGTTTTTTAAGCTTCGCTCGGATCTGATGGGGTTCGATGATGCACGAGACCATCGAACGCATCACGCGCAAGGAGTCAGAAAAGAGATATCGCATTCCTGAGGAGATCTCCTTAGCGTCATTCATTTGCTCATCGAACTGGTAGCCCATGCTGTTGATTCTTTCGGGCCCCAACCACTTCAAATATCGCTTGAGCCAATTCTTGCGTATGGGATTGGCTAGAGTCTTTTTCCACTTTTCAAGTGGCTCACGGCTAACCTTGTTGTATTCGAACCGACCGGTCTGATCACCAAGATTCCCTTTAAACTTGACATTCGAAAAATCCGAGATCATACGCGGGTCATAATCAACCTCTAAATAGTCAACGATTCTTCGACACGATGCTTCGGGATCTTTGATCAAGCTTTCATAGTTGACCCGTAGCGACCGATCCTCAAATTCTTCATAAGCGCTAATCATGTGCGACATTCCGTCGTAAAGATAGGGCTTCCAGCTCGGTACGGACCAACGACCCTCATCAAACGTTTCACAAATCGATGCCGCTATTTGTCCCGGTGATCGGAACAAAAACACAGCCTTAGCATCTGGGAGCAGTCGCATAATATCCCCTGCGATAAGGCAATAGGGTGGTGACTTATCAAGGAAATACTCGACATCGGGTTGTGCCGCCTTTCGGTAAAGCGACATGACGAATTCCGCGAGCGAGTCCAGGTAGTCCTGCTCCCCCTTGGGAAACTCCCGGCAAAAGTCGTGAATGGCCCTAACCGCCTGAAAGTGGGAATAGTGTGAAACGATCCCGTCATATCGCATCGTGTAAAGGTAAGGCAGCAAAACCCATGGCTCAGCAGCCGACCCTACGCGCTCATGAACCGCCAGCATCCTCTGCAAGAGCGTGGATCCGGATCGAGGCATCGAAAATAAGAAACAAGCCTTCAGTTTCGTACTCATGTCTCAACCGAGAGCCTAGACCGGAGAATATTCTTTAGCGGAGCTAACCGACTCGCCCATGAGTATTTTCGTACGACAAGTTCGCGAGCTGCAGCACCGATCTCATTCCGCATCTTCGTATCTTGCACTAGTCGCTGCAGAGCCAAACTCCATTCTTGACTGGAATCGGCCACCACTAAATGCCTACCGTCAACCGCCTCAATTCCTTCAGCCGATTGATGTGTCGCGACAACAGCAAGCCCCATGGACATCGCCTCGAGAACCTTGTTTTGGATGCCTCTGGCCAAATGCAATGGTGAAATTGCTATGTCGGCACTACGCAGGTACGGGCGCACATCAGGAACATTCGCTCGAATATCGACGTGTGCGTCCTGACCTAAATCCAAAACCTGTTGCGTTGGACGACGCCCTACGATTGAGAGTACGAAATTGCCGGTTCGCCGTAGCAACGGGAGCACTTCTTCGCAAAACCAAACGACTCCGTCAACATTTGGAGCGTAGTCCAAGACTCCAGTGAAAACGAGTCGTGTGGGCTGTTCCAAATTTGAATCCGCGTGTTCGTGCAAATCACAATCTTCGTCAATGGCATCCTCCTTCAGAGAACTGCCATAGAAATAGTTAGTATCAACCCCGTTGCTGAAACCTTCCACATACGTATCAGCAGGGACATTTACGCAGGCCTTGTAGAGATCCGCCTCAAGTTCACTTACTAGTGTCACGGCACTGGCCCGATCGGCGATTCTCTGCTCCAGACGTCGCACGCGCTTCGATTCAGTGTTGAAGAGCCATCGCTTCGCATTCCGTGTGCTGGAAGCCATTTCCCGCCATTTCTCGCTGTCGACATCGACTAAGTCAACAACCACGTTGGATTGAGCATACACGCTGTTGTCGATGTACGGAAACATACTGGAACAGAATACGAGCACTGCATCGAACGGACGCTCGCGCTGCCAGCGGCAAACCTGTGACGCTAGGGCTGACGACGCGAACATCCCTTCGGTCAAACTCTGGCCCTTTGCAAGCGATCTTAATCCATTCACATATCGATTTGCGGGCTTCAGTGGACCGATATGCATCTCACGGACCATCGCTTGAATATGACCCAACTCTTCATGCGCAATGGGTTCATCCGAAGTGCAACCGAGTGAAACAGAGAAATGCTCCGCCACGAAACGCAAAATGTTGTACGAGCGAATCCGGTCTCCACGGTTGGGAGGATAAGGAAACCGATGCGTCAACATCAGAAGACGAGGGAGTCGCGTTGCGTCCATAGGATCAGAGTGGAGTAGGCCAATCGCTATGACATCGACAGGGCAGGCTGTTGGTCGTCGTAGGCGGGCAGATTTTCTCGACTCATCGCACTCGACATCGTAGAGAAGGAATAACGGTCGAGCATTTTGCTCAGCCTCGACTCCGTCCTCCGCAAACCGACGTAGTGACGGGATCGATTCTTCCAACCTGCGCCGCGAATCTTCGGTTGCTCTGGATCGAATTCCCAGGGATGGGTGTAGAACATTACCGGACGCCGTTCACGATGAATCGCGTCGATCGCTTTGAAAGTCAGTTTGAGAGGGAACAAACGGAAGTAGCCACCTCCTACCGGAACGTGAACTCGTCCGTTGCTCCACGCGGTGGGCGGGAATTCACGGATTACTCCTGCGGATGTAGGAATGTCGTGAATCTCTTTCTCAGCCGTTGCGAGTCCATAGCGATCGTGACCGCCTATTGGAAAAATACTGCTGTCAACTCGTATGTCATGCTCTGCAAGAATCTCCAGAGCCCACAGTGACCTTTCCGTGATCGAGAAACTCGGTGCCCGATAGGCAGTTACGACGATTCCAGACGCATCCGCAATTGCCTCAATACTACTGGCTATATCATCCGCGAATTCTTCGGGCGTTAAATCGTAAACCAACTGATGCCAATATCCATGCGATGCCAGTTCATGTCCCGCTGCAGAGATCCTACGAACGAGCGCCGGGTATCGAGTTGCCACCCAGCCGAGGACAAAGAACGTACCTCTCACAGAGTGTCGGTCAAACAGCGACAGCAATTTGTCAGTGTTTTTCTCGACTCGGCTCTCCATTTGGTCCCACGATGACCTAGAGACTCGGCCTGCAAAACCCGAAACTTGAAAGTAGTCTTCTACGTCTACGGTAAGAGCGTTAGTCAACAAGATGGAATTCGTCGAAAGCGTGATGCAGGAACCAACTGAAGGTTCACAAAATGGGAACCAACCTATTTAGGATGGCGAACACCTGCGACGGCCAGGTCGTGGGAGTATGCGAATGCAGGAGTCTCAGAAGAAACATCCTCACTCAATGTTGAAATCAAGCCCTGTTCCTCGGACAACACATTGCGGCGACAAAGACGCATCATCCTCATGACCGTTTCACCACGAATCCCAAACATTCGCATCGCCGTAGCAACAATGATTCGGAACTCCAACCACCAGCCGGTCTCCTGAATATACCTTAGGTCAAGAGTTTGCTTTCGAAGGACATCATCAAAACTTTCATCCGGCGGCAAGTTAATTTGAGCTAACCCAGTAACTCCTGGCTTCACCAAAACGCGGTCGTAATAACCGTCAATTTTGCTGGCTAACGACTCACAAATCTGAGGGCGTTCAGGTCGAGGCCCCACCAGTGACATTTCTCCCCGTGCAACATTCCAAAGTTGGGGTAATTCGTCGAGATGGAGTCTGCGTAGGACACGACCCAATTTCGTGACACGGACATCATTCTTAACGCACCAAACCGCCTGCCCTTTGGTTTCAGCATTCTTAACCATTGAGCGAAGCTTCAGGATTTCGAAACACTTTCCGTCGAGCCCCACACGTTCCTGACGATAGAAACCTGGTCCACGCGAAGTCGCCCTCACCAATGCAAAGAGGACAATGATCACGGGTGAGGCAAGGACGAGCAGTAACGAGCCCAGACAGCGGTCCAAGAAGTACTTTTGACTAAAAAAGGCTATGCGTTGGTTCGAGAATAGTCCGTCACCCGCGATATTGGGATTCGGATCAGCGACTTTGCTGACGCGTTCCTGTCGATCGGAAAAACACGCAACAGTCGACGGCTCGAGCATTTCGATAGTTGGAACAGGTGACTTCACGATCGCCTTCGCTAGCTTGACTTGAGTCATGTTCGGACGGATAAGCGGTTGGATATAAAACTGGAAGAATAATCACTTGTACTCGCCGTGCTCGCTGGGCCTACCACTTTCTCGAGCAAGGGGAGAAACTCTTCCAAAAAATCCCGGCAAGGGTGCTGCAGCTCGTTTCCTGCAGGTCCTGCTAGTTGAATCTTGTATAGGTTTTCCGTGAGCCAAAACCTTGGGTATTCTGCGGCTTCCCATTTGCCATCCACCGTCCATCCATACCAAACCTCCAGGCTTGGTTCAGGATTGGGCTCCTGCAAAAAAGTGACGGACCAAAGACGATGCTGGGATGCTGTTGTCCGAATACTCTCAGCACGTGTCGGCCTAGCCTGCTTTGTTCCAACGGAGTCGTAGCAAATCTCTGGAGTGTGGACGGCGATTGGGCCGCGAGGTCCGTACAGGACCGCGACATTGACGACAACTCCCGTTTCGCTATGGCGATAAATTCGCATCACGGAACCATGACAACGCAGCAGTGCAGCGGTACCTTCCTCAAGCTCTTTGTTTTCCACCAGTTCCCATGACCCGAACTGCTCGGGCAATTGATCCAATCGAGAACCGATGACCTTCAGGTCCGCTGCGTCAGACCACCGCCCATCCAACACACCGTGGACTAACGCTGAAAAGATCGTGAGACCGACAATAATCCCTATTGCGAACAGACTTCGCTTCGGTGAATAAGTTTGAGGATCGTTCACGAGGGTAACCATTTGAGGTTAATGACTAGATGAAGATGAGAATTGGGTGTTGGTTTTCGAAAAAGTCAAAGAGTGTTCGATTCAAATTTGATCTTTAGCGTCTCCAAAAGTTCGCGCTCACTTTCAACTAAACCATCAATATTTAGTCGTTCGAGGTCCAAGCTCATCCATCTCTTTCGTGCTTCAGACTGCTTGTCCTGAGCGAGAAGAGACATGATGAGGTGAAACCCAAACCGAGGCTCGTCGATCGCTGTGAGGGCCTGTTGAAACACACCTTCAGCGTCCACCGCACGACCTGCTTTAAGTAGAACGACGCCTTTTGTATCGAGTAACTCAGGCAGTTCTCCCGCGAGACGGATCGCCCGATCGATGGGCTCAATACCCTCGGCCGCACGGCCGGGAAGTTCTGTGTACGCCATCGCCAAGTTATTCAACGTAAGTAGACGCGTTGAATCGATTTCAAGAATGCGCTGGTACATTGCAATCGCATTCAAATAGTCTTCATTCCGCAATCGCAACGTTGCCAAAGACTCGAGCAGAGGCACGTGATCACCATGCTTCATCAACGCTGACGCAATCACATTCTCGTACTCGTTAGATAACTCGATCGAAGAGGCCTTGAAGAGAGCCTCAACAAGAAGAACTGCCGCTTCGACGTCGCCATGAGTCTCGAAATGACTTGAGGCAATCCGTGCACTCTTGTCAAACATTTCCGCTTTGTTCATGGCAGCGATATACGCGGGAAGTTTGGCTGGATCTGACTCGTATGCTTGCTTCAACCAATCCAAACCATGCTGCTGTAACCCCAACTGCATCAGGAATGCGCCTGCGATCGAAGCTGCCGTTGGCTGACCTAACTCCTGCTGACGGGACAGCACAAACTGCCGCGCCGTTTCAGTCAAATCCTTACCATCCTTCTTATCGAGTTGAATCTTGATCTGGAACGCTGCTAACGCTCCTTGCGGATGAGTATTGATCCTCTCATAAAGGCGATCGATCCTAAGTTGGTCGCCCTCGTCGTCTAACTCAATGAGAAAATCGGCAAAGCGAAACAAGTCCGAGATCGGAGCATCCTGCTCCCGAACCAAGTCCTCGTAGATACTTCTCACTTCTGCCACGCAGCGCTCGCGTAACGATTCCTGATCATCATCAAGCTTCCCGGCTCTATCCGTTAAAACTCCCGCCAAGACACGATTAGCGTCGTCACTAAATCGATTCTGCTCTCGTTGAATTTCACGGAGAATCTGCTCGGCTCGCAGAGTCTTGGCTTCGTCTCCTTGTTTAAGCAGGAGCAGCGAATAAAGAAGTCGGTTCCCCCAAGTCACATCCGGCGATGTTGTGAGGAGTTTAGCCACCTCGTCCCAATCAACCTCATCACCGTCTCGAGCGACAATTGCCTGAGCCAACCGATTTCGCAATTGACCGTCTTTGGGGCTATTGTTGACGGCGCGCCGGAGGGCATCTATTTCGCCCGAACTATCACGAAGCTTGCGGTTGAGATTGGCAATTGCCAATTGGGTTTGGGATGTGCTACGTAGTCGGTCTGACTTTACGATCCAGTCTAAAGCTCGGTCCAATTCTCCAATGGCCTCGAATGCTCGCGCCAGCAGAGCGAAGCGCTCGGCGTCCGGTAAACCGCTCTCTCTGATTCGAGCAATCTCTCGCCGAACACCATCTTTGCCCCCATGATCAATCTCGACCGCCAAACCAGTAAAGAAAATACTCGTTTCGTCTTTCTGAGCCAACTCTCTTGCTGATTCGACAGCCTCTCTTGCGGCTTTAACGAATTCTTCCCTCTTCAAGGACTCTGTAACCTGCTTCGCCGCGTAACTGCTCGTGCGCGCGTAGACTAGGTATGCTAAAAAATCCTCAGGCCGCTTTTCGATTTCATTTTTGGCTACATCAACACTCTGTTGGTAGTTCCCTTCCATCTTTGCTAATGCGATTCGGAAAGCCGAATAGCTGTCGACTTCGAAATCAGCGCTTAAGGCTGCCGAATCAAGCTCACTTCTTGCTTCGTCGAATCGATTCAAAAGAAGCAACTGCGTCCAAAGCCTCTGCCTGGTCCTTATCGATTTATCTCCGGCAGCGATTCCTCGCTGAATCTCAAACACCGCTTTCGATGAGTCGCCATCGATTGCATGTATCCATCCCTTCAGAGCGATTGCTTGACCCCAACGCGGCCGGATTGACTCAATTTTTTCAACCAACCGTCGCGCCTCTTTCAACCGCTCATCATCGAAACGGATGGGCGTCGTTTCGCGTTCCAGTTCATCGACTAAGCGTGAGGCATGCAAATATCTCCAAAGCGTCCCATTCGCGCGTCCCTCGAGGGCCTTAAGTTCACTCTCCCAATAGACTGACAATTCGAGAGGTGTGCTCTTATCTTCCTTCCGCAAAATGGATGACTCACTTGGGATCGCCCTAGCCAAATTCGCAAGCTTGTAAAGTATGTCCGCCGTCCTCGCATGTTGCGGAATCGAAGCAATCGCCTCGTATGCGAGTTCCGGGAGACTTCCCATAATCGCAAAGGAAGCGGCAAGTTCAAGCAACTCAAAACGTCGATCT
This sequence comes from Planctomycetota bacterium, assembly GCA_039179795.1. Classification (GTDB taxonomy): domain Bacteria; phylum Planctomycetota; class Planctomycetia; order Pirellulales; family Pirellulaceae; genus Rubripirellula. The sequence goes on from JBCDEM010000010.1 coordinate 108,611, forward strand.
TCGTCAGCAAGTGCGCAGTCGATTACCTGCCTAGCGGCTTCCTCATGCCGACCCGCGGCGGATGCAATCCGCGACTTAACGATGATAGCGATTGTAGAATCTTCACCAGCGGACTCTTGAAGTCTCTGAATCGCAAGCTGGGACTTTTCATCTTGCCCAGACACCGCTAATCGTTCAGCGGCAAATGCCTGGATTTCCTGATTCGAAGGGAACTCCAACGAAAGTTTGTCGACCGCGTCAGCAAGCTGCTTCGACCGCAAATGCTCTTCAACCGACGTTCCCTCGGGTGGTAACGAAACCTTAAGAAGCGCTAAGGGCCGACGTGCGTCACCGATGTTCGTACCCTTCTGTTCCTCCTTTACAAGCGCTGCCTCCAAGCGTCGAACAGACGATCTTACACCACTAAAATCCCGTTCCTTTCTGGGGAGCCTTATCTGATAATTAAAAAGAGCCTCGGCTGCAGAGATTTGAAGATCAAAACGTTTGGACGTTCCTACCAAACGCCACTGCTTGATAGCGTTAAGTCGATTTCCAGCCCGTGTCCAGGCTCTTGCTGTTTCCGCACGGAGCACTAGGTTGTCTGGAGCAAGCTGGGTCGCTCTCTCCAAAATAGCTGCCGATTGATCCCATTCATTTTCCAATCGATATAGAGCCGCCAATTCAATGGCCGCTCGAAGTCGCTCTTCATCAGGAACGAGTTCAGCGCCGGTGTCGATCGACTTCTCCAAACCGTCGATTGCCGCTCGGCGCTCGCCGCTACGCTCCGAGACCGTCGACTGTAAGACAAGCAGCCGCCATTTTGCCGCGGAGATCCTGCGGTACATCTCATCTTGTCTCTCGCGGGCCAACTGACGGTCGTTAGACAATGCCAATAACCGCGACTGCATGTCGATTGCCTTCGCCAAATCCTCCACGGATTTCCGAAAATCGGCAAGCTCATGGTTGTCTTCTTTTCGAACCCTTGCGATTGCCAACATCAAATCAACGCTTGCGCCGTTGACTGATTCGAGGCCCTCACTCCACATCTCTATGGCGCGTCTTGGGTCACCGTTAATCTCGTGGAGTAACCCAGCCCCGAGGTAAGCCTGTTCGACGTCACTACTGGGAATGAGAGGAAGCCGCAGTGCTGCCAATCGCTCGTACCATAGATCGACCGCTTCTGGTTCCTCAGCCGCGAATTCCCGAGACGCTTCTAGCAGCAACTGATAGTCCCAGTAGTAGTTAGGGACTGACGCATATACGCCAGGCAAAGTCTGAGGGATTGAGGATTCATCCAAAGCCATCAGATTCTCGAATGCATGAAAACCTGCAGCCTTCAAGTTGGCTCTTGCCTCGATTCCATCACCGAATCTCAAGTCGAAGCGGTTTAGGATTAATCGGGAACGGCTATCTTCCGTACCCCGAAGCACTTCAATGACCTGAGCTACTTTGGCCACTAACGCTGGAGCGATATCACCGGTTGAAGAATCGCCCGCATCAGAACCCTCAATATTTAGCGAGAAAAAATCCGGCTCTTCATCCAAAGCAGCAACAATCGCTGACACGCAATCCAAATCGCCCGGGTTCGCATCGGCAGCGGCGAGCAAGACGTCACCAACAGGTTGCGTCGCAAGTAGCTCCCAGTCGCTCATCCGCTTCCTTGCATCAGGGCTTGGTGATCGAGGCACGTACGTTCCCGCATTGACCTGACCCACCAAAGCCATAGCTAAAAGCTTCGTGGCTCGAGCATCGCCAACGGGGACTCCCAGCAACCCAACTTGCCGCTCTGCTTCGCGGTACCAAGCTCCACCGAGCTGCAACAAACGCTGCACCAATCGATAGCGAAGTCCTTGAGCTTCGGGAGCGTCAGCATCTAACTTGGCCAGAGCGGAGCCCAGTTGCTTCCTCGATGTATTCAGAGCCGAGATAAGTTTATCGGGCTTCGCATTGTCCGTTGCTGACTCTGCGGCCATTGCCATCGGTATCAAAACGCCGTCGTCATCGGGTCTCATGAGCGAATAGCGTCGCAGCCACTTCAACTGCTCACCGTAGCTTTCGGTTTGCTCAGCGGATGATGCACGCGCTAGAAACGTCTCAGCCGTACTTGCCGAAAAGTGACGATAAGAAAAAACCGAAACAACACCGACGACAACAATGGTCATTACTGAAACGGCCAACAATCGCCCGTTCCATTGCCATTTGATCCGTCGCTCTTGAAGTTTTGCCAGTCGCGCAGCCTCGATGTCGGAAGCGGTCGCGGACGACTTGCTAGACTTAGGTTTAACCGCTTGCTGCACTGTAGAATTGCTCATGGGTAAACACCTAAACGCTCATCGCAGTAATCACTCATTCGGTAACGAGGGTAGATCGCCGGTCATTGCGTAATGGTAATTTCCATAGCGATAGGCGTACTGCCGCGGCGCGACCCCACTGAACACGGTGCCTGCAATGGACGCACCAACGGCTTCTAATCGTCGGGTTGTTCGCGTCACGCTATCGACACGGCTTACATCCCGCATCACGCAAAGCAGCGTGGAGTCCACTGCGGAAGCAACGGCAAGTGCCTCTCCAGCAGAAAGCACGGGTGCAGTATCAATCACAACGTAGCTATAAGACTCCAACGCTTCGTCAATGAATTCCTTCATTGAATCAGGAGTGATCAAACGATGAGGACTGCAATTAAGTCGTCCGGCGGGAACAATATGAATTAGATCACCGAGACTACTATTTGCGACGTCTGATAGCTTTGCTTCTTTCGATAGAACTCCGCACAGACCTTGCCCCATTTCCAAGCCAAAGATCTCATGTTGATCAGGGCAACGGACGTCGGCGTCAACTAACAAGACCGTCTTTCCACTTGCTTTAGCAATCGACAAGGCGAGTTGAGAAGAAACACTACTTTTCCCCTCACCCGACATGCTGCTAGCGACCGCAATGGAACGTGTATGCCGCGTATCCGCTGAGAGAAAGAGATTGGCACGAAGCGTATCCACACTCTCTTCGAACAGTCGTCGCCCTTTTGTCGCCCCCGTACCCGACGGCAATCGAGCGACCTCACCCATAATCGGGGCGATATCTCCTACACGCTCAATCGAAGCACTGTCGGTAAATCGCTGGACTCTGAATTCCCAGAGCAAACCCAATGCGAACGGAATGAAAAACGCTCCCGCGGAAGCCATCATCAGTTTTTTCATGGGCAACTGTTCAATCGGCCGGTTCGGCGGAGTAGCTTTTGCAAGTGACCTCACCGAACCCTCCTGTGCCCGTTCAGTTCGGATTGCAGCAACGCGCCCTCTCAGCTTTGTAAGGATTCCATTGGCAATCGCCAGCTCTTCCTGGGCGAATTGCATTTCCGCCGTCGCACCACCGAATCGCTCTAGGTTCTCCTTTTCCTCGTCATATTCTTTCTCAAGCGTGTTCAGTCGCGTCAGCATTTCATCCCGTTGACGCTGTTCATCCTCCCGCGCTCCATCTAAGTCAGTTACCCACTGCGCTTTCTTCCGTTCCTGCTCAGCGTAGAATTCTTCTTCCATCTGGATTGCTCGCTGCTTTGCCTCCAGCTTGCGGCGTTCGAAGTCCTCATCAGCTTTCTCTTCCAATACGACGATCGCTCGTTCCCTCGCTTCCTTTTTCGCGATCTCAGCCTTCTCAGACCATTCTTCAATCCACTCGCCGAGTTGGTTGAAATAATCCTGACGGATACGAATCATATCCCTTTCCCTGAGCTCCAACTGTTTGTCTTCGTATCGACGAACCATGGCATAGGCATTCTTTACGTCATTACTCGCATTCACAAAGTCCTCGATCTGATCCTCCGTTGGAGCGATGCGTTCCACCTTTATCTCCGGTGCCACGAATTTGTTAGAAGCAGGTCCTGTTAGCTCCTCCCTTTTCGCGTCATTCATCGCGCGATTCGCGTCAAACAACGTCATTTCAACCTGAAGATCAGCAATCTGTGATCGAAGGCTTTGAAGCAACGAGAAGCTTGACCGATTCTCCATCGCGTCAATTCGCTGGTTGGGAGCGAAACCAACCATTCGCTCGCTGAGTTGCTGCACAACACGTTGCTTTCCTTCAACCTCCGTCTCCCAACGAACGATTTCCGGCTCAATCCAGCGTTCAAGGTTATTGACACGTGTGCTGTCGAACGCATCGCGTTGCTGAAGATAAGAGTCAACAATCGCATTACAGACTAAAGCTGCGTTGTCTTTGTTGACGTCGGTGAATGAGACGTTTAGGCGTGTACGTGCGCCAGCGGAGCTGATACTTATTCCATTCCTCAAGGCAACCTGAGCCTCCGCCGGATCGCTCTTACCGATGATCTTCCTAACAGCTGGATCTTCAAGCACTGGGTCGAGAACAATCGGATTAAGAATTAGGGCTTTCTCTGTGCTCGAAAGATTGCTCATCTTCGGCATTACGCCCTTGAACACCAGGTAGTCGCGGTTGGCCTCAAGCAAATGCGTAGCCCGGAACCTCGGCACAAATGTCGTGACGACATAAAAAGACGCTATTCCTGCGAATACTAGTCCCAGCGGGATCGCCCATGGCCAACAACGTCGGAACGTAACCCAAATTATCCAGGGACTGATCTGTTGAGTACCTGTACTGCTGAATGGTGATGGATCACGTGGACCATTTAGCTGGGTGTGTGGTGTGTTAACCATTAGATGTCTGTTTAAGGAATCGTAGGCTGAATTTATTCGCAAACGTTAAGCCGAGCGAGGCACGAAGTCTTTCGCTGTCAATAGCTCGACGGGTCGGTACAAGTGTTCCCAATAAGTCTTCAGAAGCCAAAGCAAGCCGAAAGCGAACGGGATCATCAAGTAACCAGAAATATCATGGATCCGATCCTGAATCTGAATGTCGTCGTAGAACTGGTAGAGGATTCCTACTGTTGTGATGCGTACTGCGTTGACGAAAACCGCAAGCGGCAACACGGAAGCCAGCAAAACGAGACGGTCCACCCAACTCCTCTTCACCATGGCAGACCAAAAAAAAGCAAGCGCGGCTACACCGATGAAAATACGAAGCCCGGAACAAGCTTCCTCCACAAGCAGTCGCTCTTCGTTAAACCAAATAACGTGCCCTTCTGCTACCGCTGGCTGGCCGAGGATGCGGAGAAAGACCGTACTTAAATCGGTTGCGATCCCCTGCAGCTTCCAGCTCATCATGCTTTCCGCTTGATAGGGCAACGGAAACATGAGAAAGAGAAACGCGATAGCTGGAGAAGCCCATTTTAGCGCGGCGGGACCGAGAACAACCCAGACCAGCCCGGATATGAGGGGCAATATTGACCAAGCGTCCAAAAAGTCAGCGTAGATTAAGCGGCCCACAACACGCATAACGATTGCCAGCACAACTAGACTAAGACCACCCCAAGAAGGCGTGGTGCGAATTCCAGGAAAAGAATCCCTACGGTGCCAGCAAAGAAGTACAGCAAGAATCGGCACTAGATACCCGTGCGAGTAGTCTGGTTCGTTACGCCACGCATCTTCCATCCAGATCAGGGTTGGCCAGTAGGCGTAGAAAACGGCAGAAAGCAAAGCCGCGACAACGACAAAATGATCTTTCAGCCAACGGACAGGACCGACGTTCACCAGCGTTTCTGCCAATACTTCTTGCTTGAGTGGTGTCGCCAGGACAGGCCCCACAGGCCGTTTCCGTCGACGACGCGATTTGCCGCTGGACTTACCCAACTTCTGCTCCGATTCGTGCTATATCCACTAGTGATAAATGATAGATCGCAACTCAACGCCGTGATCAAATGAACATCCGCACTCAGACGGGTTTGCCGATACACCGCAATTGAACGACCAGTGATTTGATATTAACCCGGCAGAATACAGGGGGTAGAGCTCAGGGTTCAAAATCTAAGGTATGTACGATTAGGGGTCATTTCTTGCGAGTTAATGGGGCGGAAATGATCATTTCGAATTTGCAGCCCTACGATCTTTAAACCGCCTTCAGTGTCGCTTGTACTCACCTACAACGCGATGACCAACAATTGAGCAAGATTGCGAGCAAAACTTGGATTTTTGGCCCTCTTCCCGTTGGAAAATCGCGATTTGCAGCGGAAAGGCTGAGCATTGGATTGAACCGAGGCTCCCCTTCGCGCTGCTAGGATCCCACCCCTGTTGCACAGTGAGAATTGACGAGCCACGAATCCCGCCGGTCGCATACATCGCCTGCTGTTTTGATGATTCGATCGAAGTGTGGCCAACATGCCCGATCGCGTTTCCGCGGTGGGGAGAGGTAGAACCGGAGCATCAATTGCTTATTGGCAAGAAAAGGGTGAGCCTGCTGCATCGAAGTCACAGAGCCTGGCAGACGATCGAGAAGAGTGAAGAATCTGGCCCAGCAGCGAAAGCGTTTGCAACGGTCGGAAAAATCGACTCGGTCGACCGAAAAATCACGCTAGATTGGGATGGCATTCCAAGGTCGAAGCTCCTGAGTCGACGCGTGATGATCATTGGTGATGACCACCCGAGTACGATTCGCCTTCATCAACAGAACCTTCAACAATGCGACCACGCCGTGGTTAGCGTAGGTGGATCTGCTTGGCTGGTGAATCTCCATCCGAGCCTTAAAACTGATCAAGAAGTCAAACTCGTTTCGCGGTTAAATTCAACCACGCATCCAATCAAGGTCGGGAATGTCTCCATTCGCCTTGGAAGAGCGGTGCCGAAGCGCAACACTCGACTCCAGTTGCCGACGAATCTTGCAGCGGCTTCAAATTCAGCTGCTTCGCATCCGAACGCCCAACCCGTTGTTTCCCAAGACGCCGCGTTCATCTCGCCGAATCAAAGTCTGACAAAAGCCGATCTCGTCGAACGAACCGATGGATACGATACGCTGACACCTGAGGTCCTAACTTCAGATGTCACGGACCGCCTCGTTACAATCGACAACGCAAAGTTTGGGTGGGCGAGGGGCGTGAAATTCTATTTCTCAACCGCGCTTTTTTGTGTGGGCTTGCTAATTGTTGGATGGATTTTTGTTCAGTTTGTCCTCCCTTGGATTCTGTTGGAAAACACCGAATAAGATGGGTTCTCCGATTTCCAACGGACGTTTTACTATCGACGGAATGTGATCCTCACCAACTGGCATTGGGTCATTATGAACGACCACGTCATTAAAACTCAGTGAATTCGCTTGTCGGCGATTTTGTCTTGAGTACACTTGCTGGCGTATTTGGACGATTTGTTCGCACGGTGGAATGGTTGATTTGGAATGACGAAGCTTTTTCAACTAGGTCGAAATTCAGTCATCATTGCGGTTGGTTTGATCCTTGCATCGACCGCAAATGCCGGGCTGTTGCCAACGCCCGACATCCTTGTGAGTTTTGGTGCTGACTATTCCTCGGCGGATCAGCGGCTGACGGTTTTGGGAGACCAAGGGATTGCGACAAGGTTGTTGACCGACGCTGACCCTGATCCCAATTCATTCGGCAATTTCATTTTTGGCGGATCGGGATTATCCCAATTCTTTGGTCAGTTTGAGCTCGAGGTATCCATCGATCAAAGTGGAAACGTATTCACGAGCCCAAATCCCTCTGTTGTGAATGAGTTTGTTGTCCGCGGTAGTCTTGTATCGAACAGTGAAGGCACCATGACCCTGCTCAAAGGAACCATTACGGAAGCAAGGACCGCTGCTTTTGGTACGGGCGGCGTGATTGACTTGGTCGCGACGGTGACCGAGAACAACACTGGCGAACCTTTTGGAAAAACCGTCAGGATAACCGCTCAGAATTTAGGGATCGGAAATTCGTTTTTGAACGACTTTTCCATCAGCAGTGGACAGGCGAATATTGGACGGCCTGTCCCCGAGCCTACAAGCCTTGCATGCTTCGGCGTGTTTGCTTGCGGGCTTGCTGTTCGTCGCAAGCTGCGTTCTTAGGCCGGGAACACACTCGGCACACACACTAGGCAGCAACCTCCGAAGCTGCACCGAGGTCATAGCGTTTGCTTTTTAGCAAATAGTTGTGGCGGAACCGTTATGGCGACCGGTTACCTTCCAACCGCTCGCATCTCTTCAATGCTCGATGCACGTTAGCAACTTTGTTGCTGCACTTCTTCACGAGCGTTAGATGGTCATGTGCACATTGCCGTCAGCGGGTTGCGGCAAATCTAAGCGCCGATCACTTTGTGGACACATCGAGTGTAGATGCCAACCGACTGATCAACATCAGGATTTGGTTTAGATAACTTGAGTACTTGCGGGTGTGGCGCAAGTTGAACTTGAGGACATTGAGACTGTTGCTCGCCCACGATGGCAAACCTTAAGAATGTTTCAACGGCTAAGCGATTTGCCCCTTGACCCTGAAAACGTGCAATTAGACTAGCCCACTTCAGATCCTCCCTACCCCCCGAACCCAGTCCATCCCGCGGTTCATCGTTGAGGTCGCACCATGAGTTTTCCCATCCCGTCTAAACGTCTGCGCCGAGCACTCAGTAGAAGAAGAAATCAAGTTTCAAAGCGCACTCGCAATGCGAGACGTGCTCGCTTGGAATCGCTTGAAGATCGCCGGTTGCTCGCATTACTTGGAATTGAGGCCGGCATTCCGCTTGTGATTTCCGAGCCGGGTGATGTTGCCTACAACGCAACGACCAATCGATTTACTGCAAGCGCACGAGCATTCATCTTTCAACCAACGGCGAGTGCAGCCTCTTCCGTCCCAATTGGGAGCGGAACATTCGACTTAGAGTTCGAGGTAGACGAAACAGGTGCATTGGTAGGCGGAATTGGCGGTGATGACTTTACCGTAACCGGCTCTATCGACCTCAATTTTGATAACAATCCCGAGTACTCGGGCACCCTCATTACCGGCGAGGTCGTGGCCTTCGGTTTTCAGGACAACAGTCCTACGACAGCGACCGATTCCTACGACCTGAGGCTATCGGTCACCGGGGGGAGCTTGGTCTCCGACTTCTTTACTGGAAAGGACATTGGACTCGAAATCGGTTCTGAGAACGGAACATTCAATGGCGTATTCACAGAGAACTTTGGTGGACAACACAAATCCGAATTTGGACCGATCGATCCGATAGCTTCGGCACCCGAAATCGATATTGAGAAGTGTGTTGAGCATGTCATTTCTAGCGTTAGCGAAACGCATGTGATTGATTTTGAGCAGGATGCTTCTGGGAATGCTTTGGCGGCTGGTACGGTGATTGACGACGAGTACGCTGCTCTTGGTGTAACGATCTCGGTTGATAATGGCAGCTCGGATGGTCCCGATATTGGGATGATCTTTGATACCGCTAACCCAACGGGTAGCGATACAGATCTGGCCACTCCTGGCAGCGGTGTTGGCAACGATACCGCTCTTGGAAACGTTCTGATCATCTCGGAAGACGGTGATTCGAGTGATCCTGATGATGAATTAGCAGGCGGTGTGATTACCTTCTCGTTTGATAACGCCGTGCGTATCGACGAGATCAACTTGCTCGACATCGACCAAAACGAAGCTGGCGGAAGCGTCATCACGGTCACGACTGCTGCCGGACTTCCAAAGTCATTCTCGATCGCCAATCTTGGCAACAACAGCTTCCAAACGATCGCGATCAACGAAGACGATGTGGTTGAACTATCCATCAACCTCATCAGCAGCGGTGCAGTTACTGGATTGAAATTTACGAAGACCACTGAAGAAGTCGATTGCAAAGACGCTGACGTTGGACCTGGCCCTAGTTTCTCGCCCGGCGATGACGTGACATTCAATTACGTTGTCACGAACCCCGGCGATGTCCCCCTAAGCAACGTCGTCGTTACCGATGACAATGCGACCCCCGGTGATCCAAGTGATGACTTTGAACCAACGGGACTCGTCGAGTTTGGCAAGACGACGAACGCTGGTGACTCGAATGAAGACGGGCTGCTGGATCCAGGTGAAGCTTGGCTCTTCACGGCCACCGTGCTGAACGTTCAAACGAGCGTTGACACCTACACCAACAAGGCTGACGTCGTCGGTGAGTTTGAAGGCGAAGAAGTCACCGATCATGACCCTGCGAATTACTCCGTTCGCGGAATTGAGATTCAGAAACTCACCAATGGCGAAGATGCTGACACGCCTGAAACCGCTGCTGAAATTGCTCCGGGCGATGTCGTCACGTGGTCCTATGTTGTGACAAACACCGGAGCCGTCGACTACGCGATTGGCGAAATTGAAATCGTTGACGATGCCGGCACACCGGGCGATACCAGTGATGACTTCAGCGTCTCATCGGGCGACATCACTCTTGATCCTTCGAGTGACGTCGGTAGCGATCAGATCTTGTCTCCAGGTGAAGTGTGGACCTACACCGCATCCGACATCGCAGCTGATCTTTCCGGCGGCCCAACGGGTGATTCCATCATCATTTCAACAACCGGAAACGATCCACTTAGCGGACCACTCGGTAACTCGCGAACGTTTACCTCCGATGGCGTGACGATTCGCACGAGTGCGTATAGCAGTCGGTCTGACCTCACAGATTTCGAAGACGCCTACCTGGGCCGCTATAGCAGCGGACTTGGCGTTACCGATTCATCAGAGGGCAATGGGTCGAACAGCAAACACCGCGTCGATAATATCTATCGCTTCAACTACGTCTTGTTTGAATTTTCCGAGACCGTTGTGGTTGACAAGGTCTTCTTGGACTCGGTGTATCACGATAGTGATGCAACATTCTGGGTTGGAACGGTCAATGGAGACGTCAGCTTCGACAAGGACCTGCTCGACAGCTTGGTCAAAGAAACCAACAACACGACCAGCAATGACGCTCGCTGGGCCGACTTTAACGGCGGACAGGTTGCAGGAAACGTCTTGGTTGTCGCCGCATCCGTCGACGACCACACACCGGAGGACAAGTTCAAAGTCCGCAAGGTGAAGTTTAAGAAGACTTTGCCCGGTCTGTACCATAACCTCGGAACCCTGATTACGGATGACATCACTGATTCCGATCCGAGTAACTACAAGAATCCAGTGAAGCCGCCGAGCGGAAAGATTGGCAACTTCGTTTGGAATGACTATGACCGTGATGGCCGTCAGGACTCATCCGAACCAGGAATTCCAGGAGTGACAGTCGAGTTGCTCAATGCGAGTTCCGAAGTCGTAGCGACAACAACAACTGATTCGGAAGGGATGTACAACTTTACTGGCTTGGAGTCAGGCCAGTACAAGGTTCGATTCATTGCACCACAGGACTTTGTCTTTACAGCGCAGTACAAGGGCAGTGACGCGGACAACGGCAGCAATGCGGATCCACATACCGGCAAAACCGATTGGATTCACATCGCGGACCACGAGTGTGATAACACGATCGATGCGGGTCTGTATGAGAAAGCCGTCGATAAGATGTTCGAGGCTGAAGACTACGACTACAAGGAATCTCCTTGGAAGGTCTATCACAGCAGTAGTGCGTCCGGTGGTGAATACATTAAGGCACCCAATGGATCCGGTTCACATTACAACTCGACTCCTCATGAGAAGTCCGTCAAGTACAGCTTCGATGTACACAAAACGGGCAACTATGAATTGTCAGCACGCGTCCTCGCCAACAGTGCCGCTGATAACTCTTTGTGGGTTCGCGTCAACGGTGGGTCTTGGGTCCAGTGGCACATTAACATCGATAGCAATTGGCAGTGGCAAACCGTCACCGATGGCTGGGATCAGTACACCACGACTTTCCATCTGCAAGAAGGAACCAATCACCTGGAAGTGAAGGTTCGCGAGGATGGCACGAAAGTGGACAAGTGGATGGTGAGCAAGCTATCTGCCAACACAGTTGTACTGGACGTTGCTGACACGACGGTTAACGGCGATTGGGTCGTCAACACCGACGAGTATGGAAACGAGTACTTAGTCGCCAGCAACAACGCTGCTCACTACAGCACGCCACCGGAAGGTAGCGAACTGTCGTTTAACTTCAGTGTTGAGAATTCAGGCGTGTTCAAAATGCACGCGTTGGTGAATGCTTCCGACACCGGATCCAACTCGTTCTGGGTGCAGATCAATGATGGAGCATGGATCCAATGGCACTTGTCAGTCACCGATGGTGATTGGGAATGGCAGACCGTGAATGAATCGGGTGAGGCTGTCGATTTCCACTTGGAAGCTGGCAACCACACGCTGAAGATCAAGGTTCGCGAAGGCGGAGCGATGCTCAGCAAGATCGTCATCACCGATGATGAAGAGATCGACTTGACGCTATACGGTTGATTCGAAGAACGAATCGGTATCGCGCAGAGTCGCTGAGTTTACTTAGCTTCTTTGCGCGTGGTACGTCGTTACGCCGCCCGACGGAATTCCATCGGCGGCAGGTACTGACTGAAGAAACGCTTTTGGCTTTCGGTCATTGACCTGGGCCTGAGGTCGTCCTTACTTGTGATGCGATTTGGTTCGTACGCCTTCTTCCACTGCGGTCGGCAGAACTCATTGTCATCGAGTTTGACCATCAGTGCGACTCCGGGACTCCCCTCGACTCGGTCACAGGGAATCTCATCGCTAATCACTTCAAACCCGATGGCCCGCTGATAAAACTTGGCGTGTCGAGGGTGAACGACGGCGAAGATGTACTTGACTCCATTCTGCAGCCCAAATCTCTGAACGAGTTGCGTTAGGCCGAGGAAGATATCGAGTGAGTGAAGACCACTGTCGTTTGAAATCGCAAACGAAGTTACTTCGCCGACACTCGAACCAGCGGGAACGGCACCAAGCATTTCAGGATGTGAATGTTCGGATGGCATGCCGAAAGGCCCAGGACTCACCAAGGTCAAGCAGCCGACGATTCGTCCGCCTTTTTGAGCCACACAGACTTGGGACTGTCGCCAGAAATGAAACGGCTCCACGCGTATCGGCTGGTTTGCCGTCGACAATCCTGCCGCAACGTACCGCTGTTGCAACAAGCGGAACGATGAATAGAGATCGAGTCGTGTCTGAGCCAAACGGAACTCGATCTGCTCCCACTCGGAATGAGTCTCTCTATCTGAATCGCTGGACGGCACAAAAACACGGCCGGCAATCATTCGTGTGTCGATAGATGGTTTCACAAGTGCTCTCAGCAATCGTTGCTAAATAAATCGCTCGACCGTAGATAAGCCTGATTGTGGCGAGCGTGGAAATTTAGGAAGAAGACAAAACCTGGAGAACTAAAAGGTGTATCGCCTACCCTATTCTGGGTCTTGATAGAAAAATCGTCACAAACCTGTCAACTCACAGGTGGCAGTCAACACGTCGTCGATGTGAATGCAGGGGACTGTCGTTTAGCGCGTCGCCAATCATACTGTCGCGAGTTCGCTCAAAAGCAAAAGGTCGAGCAGAGGACGAAATGACCAATCGATCGGTGGAAACACTGGAGTGGCCCGTTGATTGGCCGTTATTGAGTGAGTGCGAGCTCCCACAACTTGCGGCTCACGATGCATCCTGGGTCAAATCCGTTTCAAATGGACTTAGGCAACAAGTTTTCGTGCTGCAGACTCGTGTCGCGAATTCGGTCACCGGGTTTTTGCCCGTACATCTGGTTCAAGGTCCGATCTTTGGAAAGTTTCTTGTCTCGCTTCCCTACATAAACACTGGCGGTGTCTGGGCGAAGACGTCGGATGATGCTGCGTTACTTGTTGACCAAGCCTGTGACTTAGCTGACGAACTGGACGTTAAGTATTTAGAGCTTCGCCATGAAACCCCTGTGGAACATCCTCGCATTAACTTCACCCGGACGGATAAAGTCCATATGCGTTTGAAGCTTCCAGAGTCATCCGAAGCCTTACTCAAGTCATTCAAGAGCAAACTTCGAAGCCAGGTGAAGAAGGCCGGTCAATACGAATTGAACGTTGAATTCGGAGGTGAAGAATACCTCTCGGACTTTTACACCGTGTTTGCTCGAAACATGCGTGACCTTGGAACTCCAGTCTTTTCTAAGTCGCTGTTCAACAACATCCTAAGGGAATTTGATGAACGCGCGGAATTGTGTCTCGTTCGGAAAGACGATCAGCCAATCGCCGCAGGTCTGCTGATTCACAACCACGGCGTCAGCGAAGTACCAAGCGCCAGTAGCCTGAGAGAGTTCAATCGGACCAATGCCAATATGCTGATGTACTGGCACCTTCTTTCGCGGGCAATCGAGCGAGGAAGTCACACATTTGATTTCGGTCGAAGTAGTGAAAACAGCGGGACGTATAAGTTCAAAGCTCAGTGGGGAGCGACGCCGTCTCCCGCGACTTGGCAATACTACGTTCGCAAGGGATCTCCCGAGTCGATGCGGCCAGACGACGAAGGGAAACAACGACTCGTGAAACTGTGGCAGAAACTGCCAGTCTGGGTGACCAAACTTGCAGGTCCCGAAATCGTGCGCGGAATTCCGTAATTCAACATTGCGAAGTCACGAGAGTTAGAGCGCAAGGTCGCAGAGCATCCCGCGGGGGTGGATCCGTCTCAAGAAGGGGGCGGGAATCGTCGATGACGAGGTTGTATGGACTTACCCGTCTGCATCGATTGATCTGCAATGCTCTGGAATATCGCACTTCGAACACTCCTCTTCGACCGCGGCAAATTGCTGGCGGGCTTAGTAGGCGTGATCTTTTCTGTTGTGCTCGTCAATATTCAGGGCGGACTTTTCTTTGGTCTGATTCATAAGGCGAGCGTGCTGGTCGATCGCAGCAACGCGGACATTTGGGTGGGTCACCGAGGAATGCACAACGTAGATTTTCCCCACCACATTCCCGAACGTTGGATCCACCGCATACGAAGTATCCCAGGCGTCGTTGAAGCAGAGCCTATTCGAATTTACCCATCGGAGATGAGCCTTCCTGACGGTAATTTCGAAGCCGTCATGGTGGTTGGATTAACGGAAGATACTGAGCTAGGGAGGGCGTTCGAAGTTGTTGAAGGCTCACCCGATGCACTGTCAGTTTTCGACGGAACGGTCGTCGATCAATGCGACGACGACAAGCTCCTTTCTCCAAGAATTGGCGAAACGAGAGAGGTCGGTGGCCATCAAGTGAGAATTGCTGGGAAGAGTCATGGAATGCTCAGCTTCTTGGTAACGCCTTATGTATTCACTTCGTATGACAGAGCCGCCAAGATCTTTGGAGGCAATCCTTCGCTCGCAAGCTATTTTCTTGTGAGAATTGCGCCCACCGCAGATCGCGAGAGAGTCTGCGAGGAAATCCAGCGGCGACTAAACGATGTTTCTGCAGTGACCGCGGAAGACTATGCGTCGACAAGCATAAACTTCTGGATGACACGAACTGGAATTGGACTGAGTTTCGGCGCTGCCACTGCTCTCGGATTGCTAGTTGGATTGGTAATGGTCGGCCAATCACTCTATGCGATGGTACTCGACCGCACGAGCGAATTTGCAACCTTAAAAGCAATTGGTGCAACAGAACGTGAAATCGTCCTTCTACTTGGGTCTCAGTCAGCGCTTGTGGCACTTATTGGTATCGCAATAGGCATCCTGTTCACATTGATCATCAAAGCAACCGTCAGCACACCGCGCGCGACAATCGACATCCCGGTGTACTTGTATTTTGTAAGTGCAGGGTTGGTTCTCGCGATCTGTTTAATTGCTTCAACGCTGCCATATCTCCGAGTTCGCCGTGTCGACCCTCACTCCGTATTGCAGGGGTAAACATGTCGCGAACGTACGCACATGATGCAGCATGCGAGGGTTACCTAGCGTCTTGGCGCACAACCACCCGAGAGCGTCATCATGAAAAGTGACTTCAGCAACGCTCATGTGGAATTCCAGGCCTTTGTTGCAGCTGCCGCAAAGGGTACCGAATATATCCAGGACAGCGTACCAGGACGGTCGATCCTGACCGCGTCCAATATCTGCAAGTCTTACTCGATTGGCGGAGAGCGTCGTTGGGTGCTCGACGATGTCGATTTCGAAGCCTGTGCAGGGGAGATGGTCTTTCTTTGTGGACCTTCCGGTAGCGGAAAGAGCACGCTCTTATCAATCATGGGTTGCCTGCTTGAATGTGACTCGGGCGAAGTTGTGATCGCGAATCGCCGAGTGGACCAATTGAGCGTTGCGGAGCGAACCCAGGTCCGTCGCGAAAATATTGGTTTTGTTTTTCAACGGTTTCAATTGATCCGTGGACTCAGTGCGGAAGACAACGTCGCAGTGCCACTGACACTTCAGGGTGATTCACTTCGCGATGCGCGAGATCGGGCAGGTGAATTGCTAAAGCGAGTCGGCTTGGAAATGCATCGCAAACAACTACCGACGGCGATGAGTCCGGGGCAGTGTCAGCGTGTTGCTCTAGCCCGAGCCGTTATCACTCAGCCCAACTTGCTCCTCGCGGATGAACCGACCGCTGCGCTCGATGGCAAGAGTGGGATCGAAGTCATGGAACTGTTAACGGAATTGGTTGCAGGAACGGAATCCGCAACCGTGGTGGTCACTCATGACCCACGCATCCTGGGGTACGCCGATCGAATCTGCGAAATTGAAAACGGGCAATTCAAGTGAGAAACTCCATTACCGTTATGGTCACCGTCACGCTGTTCGGAACAGCCTTGCTGGTCATCGAACAGAATCGACATCGGCAATTCGCGAGACCAACCGTCGAGATAAACCCGGTTGCGACCATTGAACATTTCGATGCGGTTCGAGCACCTGGCCGCATTGAAGGGCTTACCGAAGAGATCGAACTTCGTGCTCGTGTGTCCGAGCAGATCCAGTCAATTAACACGACCAAAGGACAATGGGTAGAGCGAGGCCAAGCGTTAGTGAGCTTGGACGCGTCACAATTGGTCGCACTGCGAGATCTGGCTGCTGCAAGATTGAAAGAAGCTGAAGCGAAACAGGATCGCATCGAAAACGGCTTTCGTGAAAGTGAAATTGAGACTGCCAGACAAGAGGCCGCGGCGGCAGACGCACGACTAGAGGGCGCGGAGAAAGCGTATCGTCGTGCGTTGATCCTGCTACGCGACTATGCAACGAGCCAACAAACCGTCGACGACCTACACGCCGCACTAAACGCAAGTCGTGCATTTGCGGCGGCGGCAAAAAGTCGATTGGAGACCGTCTCTGAGCCGCCTCGTAAAGATGACCTCCTCGCAGCTCAAGCGGCCGTCGATGCCGCCCGTGCACAGTTGGCCTTCGCGGAGTCAGAATTGAATCGAACGCAGATCAAAGCTCCCTCCGCCGGACGTGTTCTGACGATCGAAGGTGAAGTCGGGGAATTGACGGGACCGGACAGCGTCCGGCCGGTTATCGTCATGGCGGATACATCACGATTGCGATGCGTTGCAGAAGTGGATGAATACGACGCGTTGAAAATCGAACTCGGTCAAAAATGCGAGATTACAAGCGACGGAACGGAAGGGGTATTGGCTCGAGGCACCATCGTGGAAATCGAGCCACAGATGAATCCTAAAAAGATGTATGGCCAATGGGCCGGAGAGCGAAGCGATGTGTACAGTCGCCGTGTTTGGATTGACCTGACGGAATCACTCGATCTTCCGGTTGGTTTACCAGTGGATGTGTATATCGAAATCCAGAAACTGGAATAGGTAGCGCATACAAAAGACTCGATCAGCATACCCCTAAGATCCATCCCTCTCGGTCGGCGATCGTTCGTTCCGAAGCGGTGATCGGCGGGTCGAAGTACCGATGTAAGATGCGTTCCTCGTCAGCTGCCGCCAACCACTTGGCAACACAGTAGGCATCTTGTTGATCAACCGTCCGGTCCTCTCGAGGATAACGGTTGCGAAAAATCGACGGATAGACTTCCGCGATCACACTCTTCTGCGGATCGGGCTTCCAACCATCAAATGGCCAGAAGTGAAGCCGCTTTCGAAACTTGGTCCGAAGATAATGCAGCCAAGGAATTCCGGTGTGTGTACTTTTCGCGACCGATCCTTGCATGTCGAACTGAAAAACCGATTTTGCCGAACTCGTCCATTGCTCGGTAATTCGAAACTCACTCGTCGCACCAGAGCGCGACAGTCTTTTCTTCAGCTTTCCGTTTGGCTTTCGAATGGAATCAACGTCGATGCCTTCCCGGTGCGTCGGCCAATGCTCGCAGAAGTCCTCCAAGAACGTATCCCAGGATTTCAAATCATAGCGTTCAAAATACGAAATCGGCATCGAAAACCCGTGATCGATTCCGATCAGAAGTCGTTGATCCTTCTCAAGTTGATTTGCTAACCAAACAGCCAACTCCTGACGACACCAATTCCGTTTCGTCCGATCTGAAGAGGACGGCGACTGAACACACTCCGCGTCCCTACTTCTATTGCGACAACAATAAACCTGAATCGTAGGCGTTCGCGTCGATATCTTGCCGCGGCCGGAGTAGTCGATCCCAATATGTTGTCCAAACTTCGTCATCAGGCTGGAACCGAAATCAAGGACTATACTCTTGCGGGGACTGCTGCAAACAAAAACGCGCATCCGATTTCACGATTGGTTTAATCGAGACAGAGTTACGTGCCGTCAAGGGATCCGCTTACGATGCCAGAATCACACGTCGGAAAGAACCGATGGAAACGGAGGTTTTTCGTCTTGGTGGTGTTATGGATCACCACCACGGTACTAATGTCGTTTCCAACGTTCCGTGGATTAGTCGCATATCCACTGTATCGGCACGACTCCGGCGCCAATGGACAGATCGCTTATGTGATGGCCGATGGCCATGCCTACTGGGAGCGAGTTCATGCGGCCTCAGATCTCTACCATATGAATCGAGTTTCAAAAGTCTTGATACTCGACGAACGCTCCTACACGATGTACAGCTTCACGCGTGACAAGTCTGAGACGATTGTTGAAAGGGCTATCCAACATCTACTATGGCTTGGTGTTCCGCGAGAAGATATAGAGATTGTCCCGATCCAATCCGATGCAATTTTTGGGTCGCTTCGAGAAGCTCAATCCGTTCTTAAGTACAACAGCGAGTTCGAGCGTATCGTCGTCGTGACTTCCGCGCCTCACACGAGACGCAGCGAACTCTGCTTTCGTCGCGTCTTTCCGAATGAAACGACAGTCATGGTTCATTCAGCGTCGTCGCCCTCGCAGAGCTGGGAAATCGACGCACCGATTTGGATGGAATACACCAAACTGATCGTCTATTGGTTCGTAGCATAACGGCGTTGGTAGCGGGCAATGCTGCAATCTTGGCGTCTTTGCCTGAGTGACAGGCGAACGTCTATAATCGATCGCGCAAATTCGACCCTCTACTTGGAAGTCTTTATGCTTCGATTCCATCTTGCCTTTCTATTGGCTTTCGCCTTGCTTCACTCGGCCTTTGGCCAGGATGCTCCCGTGGGCCTTTTGACGGCCGATGACCTTTTGAATATGCATCAGAAGCTTTCCAAGTGCCCGGAGGAACCTTGGCGCTCAATCCCTTGGAAGACTTCGGTGCTCGAGGCACAGCGTGAAGCAGCAACGACGGGCAAGCCGATTCTCATATGGGCAATGGATGGGCATCCGCTCGGCTGTACGTGAAACAATGGTGTTCTCGACCGTGCGTCGAAATTCGCTGATCCTGAAATCGTCCAACTTCTCAAGACTCGATTCGTTCCCGTCGCGATCGATCAAGCTTACCAACGTCGACAGCAGGACACCGAAGGCGACTTCTATCGCAAGATTGCTGGCCAGAGTCCTCGCAACAATTTCAATAGCACGACTCAAGGCCTGTACGTTGCGACCGCTTCCGGCAAACTGCTTCTCTACAACAACAATCGTGACACGCCGAAGGTTCGACGTCTTATCAAGGAGTCGCTTTCTCAGTTTGAAGCTTCGGATGAGAACGATAGATTCGCTGAACCGATCGAAGCGGAGACAACAGATCGTCGCTACAACGTTTCACCGCCCGAAGGTGGGCTCGTGCTGCGTGTTCAGGCCAAGATTCTTGGCGGATACGAGTCAACGGACAACAAGTGGCGTCAGATGTTTCAGTCGGCTCAGTCACGTGACAACCTGTGGATCACCGTCGAGGAACAACGGGAGCTAGCCGCTGGCAGGATTCCCAAAGCGGTCCAGCGTCGAATCGCTCGATATCACTTGGTTGATAACACCCGCGGTGAGCCGCCGATGTGGCGTTCCAACGAGATCCGAGAAATGAAAATGGAAGTTTCTGACGGGCGATTCACCGGCTTGGTCAAACTTGAAACGGAAGACGGCAAGCGCGGATTTGATGCAAAGCTGCAAGGTAAAATCGAGACTGATGGTGACCGCGTGACTCGGTGGGACTTCATCGCGACCGGAGATTTCTGGGGTGAGGGCCGATTCACGAAAAACGCCCCGAAGGGCAGATTCCCAATTGCAATCACGTTCACGCTTGCAGACGGAACCGACATCGCCGACGCGATACCACCGCAAGGCTCAAGAGGTTGGGTCGATGGATACCTCCGCGCAGAATAGTTAGCAGCTCCCGATTGTCGCCGATCGTAGCGTGCGTAGGGCATGCTCCGCATAACAACGGTCGGAGACCGTCGCGCACAGCGTGACCTACCGGTGACCTACCGCGATGATCTGATTGGTATTGCCGGGAGCTTCTTGGTTTCGTACCAACCAGATTGACTATCTGGGGGGACGGTCTACTGGAACGTCTTCGGTGTTTGCTCGTGCGTTGATTCCTCTGCTAGGTCTTCTTTACGTCGTCGCTTCGGCGACGGCGGAGGATACGCTGTTGAGACTAGAAACGCCGAGCGACTCGGCTCCGTTGAAACCAGACTGGTTGCAGTGGTCGATCGATCTAGAAACGGAAGTTTCACGAGAAGTCGACACAGACCGAAACAACGAACCAAAAACTGACGACGCTCCGCCGCTCCCCGAGCCTTCGGGTGTCCAGCGTGCTTTGGCGACGGGCGAGGACACCGAACGCTTTTCGGTTCGCCCGATTCGCGCCTATGTTCACGAGCAAAACCATCCAAGTCGGATGGTGCGATACGACGTTCCGCTCGACGATCATACGACGCACCAAGCCTTCCAATCACATGGCGTTCCCGGCACATTGCTGGAAGTCCCAGTCAAATCCAATTTGGATAAACGATCAACGCTAGAGAAGGCTCGAGCGAACGTTTTCAGCTTGGTCGGCTTCGCCCGAGAAAAAGACTTTCCCGATACGGTGAAAGTCGTACGCTACGAAGTGCCTGCCGACGAATTGGTTTTACACCAATCCCTTTCCAACCTGGAAAGTGAAATTTACGAACCAAGCTTGATGCGTTTGCCGGAAGTCCGCTTCTTCCAACCCAAGGCTCGCGTGTTCATGGATTTAAAGCGTTCCAACGACGGCGAGTTTGACTTGTTCAGCAACGGCGCCGTACTCGCTTCACTGGACGTCGTGGAACTCTACATGCCCATGCCTCTGATCAGTGATCGCTTCGCTCGCGTCATGGGCAAACCCACGCGACTCTCGCAAATCGGATGGCGAGTTGGCGCGACCGTCGGTGTCGGAATCACGACGGCGTTAACGAACACAGATGGGACGGCTGGCTCCGCACCCATCTCAACGATGTCCGCTGGCCTTCGGTACGATTTCCCACTGGGTCGCCCTTCAACCGATGTGATCGAAACCGGCGACTTGCGGCTGGACCAAAGAACCCGTGTGGGGATCGAAACGGGCATTCAAGGTGGAATCACGAGCAACGAGGCGATCGGCGATTCGACCGACCTCGGATGGTACTTCGGGATTCTGGTCAACACTCCCTGGACGCACTACTAGTCGTGCGACCCACCATCGATGTGTGTAGCTGCCGTCGCCAGACGGCAGAGATCCACGCTTTGCCGTAATGGATGAGGCTAAGAGTCCTTCTTCGATTCCTACCCGGCCCCAACCCAGAAAGCGAGGAGACGCTACGATCACGGAGCGATCGGCGACTATCCAAGGTTGCCGACATTTAATACGAGTTCTTCGCGTCTTCTCGCGCGACCCATTCTGCCATCCGCTCAAGTGACTAAAGTGGGGTGATTCCCATTCGTCGCTTGAGGATTTGGCTCCATGCATCGGTCGTTTTATTTCATTTGGCTGGCACTTTTCACCACTGCACTTCTCACCACTACCGTCGTCGCGGATGAACGCTCGCGTCTGACGGTCGATCGGATCTACAAGAGTTCGGATTTCAATGGAAAGTCATTCAGTGGGAAGTGGCTACCCAATTCGGACGAACCGTCTTACACGCTCGTCGAATCGGGTGGCATCGTTCGCGTCAATGCTGAAAGCGGCGAGAAGTCCGTGATGGCTTCGTCCCGCGATTTGACGCCCGGGGGATTACGCCCACTCCGAATCGAATCGTATGCGATCAGTGGTGACCACAATTTGGTGCTGATCTACACAAACAGCAAACGCGTTTGGCGAAACAACACGCGAGGCGACTACTGGGTACTGGACCGTACAAGTGGACAATTAACTCAACTCGGCGGTGATGCTCCACCGTCCACGCTGATGTTTGCCAAGTTTTCCCCGACGAATCGACATGTTGCTTACGTTCGGGACGGCGATATTTATCTGGAGGATTGTCGTACTCACGAAATCAAGCGACTCACAACTGCACAAAACGAATTCATCATCAATGGGACGACCGACTGGGTTTATGAAGAGGAGCTTGGGTTGCGGGATGCGTTTCTCTTCAGTCCCGACGGTTCGTCAATCGCTTATTGGCAAATCAACACCGAAGGCGTGCCACAATTCCCGCTGGTCAACACACTCGACTCGCTCTATCCAAAAGTCCGTTTCTTTGCCTACCCGAAAGTTGGACAGACGAATCCAAGTTGTCGTGTCGGAGTGGTCGACTGCGAAACGGCAGTCAGCACGATGGTCGAACTGCCCGGTGACACTCGAGACCATTACATCCCTCGAATGCAGTTTGTACCCAATACAAGTGACGCACCGCAGCTCTTGATCCAACAACTCAACCGCCTCCAAAACACGCTCCGGATTTTCTCCGCCGACTTCGGTCAAGCAAACGTCTCAGAAGTCTTCGTTGAACGTGATGAATGCTGGATCGACATGCACCGCGAGCTGATGTGGTTGGATGAGGGGCGTCAGTTCACTTGGATGAGCGACCGCAGTGGCTGGAGACAGTTGTATATTGCGTCGCTGGAGACCGGCGTTGTCCGTCCAGTCACGACAGGAGAATTCGATATCGTCGAACTGTTGAAAGTGGATGAGCCGAATGGCTTGGCATACTTCATTGCTTCGCCCGACTCGGCAACGGAGCGATATCTGTACCGAGTCAATCTCGATGGAAACAACCTTGAGCGTGTCACGCCTACCGATGGGCCATGTATTCCAGGTACGCATGCGTACAACATTTCACCGAACGGTCAACTCGCTTTTCATACGCGCTCGTCAGCTGATCAACCGAACATCGTTAATCTCGTGCGGCTGAGTGATGCGCGTGAACACGTTACCGTCAGTCGCCTGGAAAACAATGAAAAACTTGTGCAAGCGTTTCGTCGACTCGATCGCGAACCGGCCGAGTTCTTCCGCGTCACGCTGGAATCCGGCGTGGAACTGGATGGCTGGTGCATCAAGCCACCCAACATGGATGAAAACAAAAAATATCCACTGCTCGTTTACGTTTACGGAGAACCGGCGGGATCGACCGTCGTGAATCGGTGGGGTGGTTCATCGTATCTATGGCACTTGATGATGGCCCAACAAGGCTATGTTGTGATGAGCTTTGACAATCGGGGAACCAAAGCACCTCGAGGCCGCGCATTCCGTAAAGCCATTTACAAGAAGATCGGTATCGTACCGCCAGCGGATCAAGCCGAGGCCGTCCGAAAGGTGTTGAAAGAGCGGTCCTATCTCGATGCGGATCGAGTGGGTATTTGGGGATGGAGTGGTGGTGGTTCATCAACACTACACGCACTGTTCAAACATCCAGATTTGTACAAGACCGGCATCGCGATCGCACCGGTACCAAACCAGCGGTACTACGACACCATTTACCAAGAGAGATACATGAGTCTTCCACACCTGAATTCAGCGGGTTTCTACGAAGGCTCACCGATTCATTTTGCTAAACACTTGAAGGGCAAGCTACTGCTTGTGCATGGAACAGATGATGACAATTGCCATGTAGCGACGACAGAGATGCTGATTGATGAACTCGTTGCACATGACAAGCAATTCGACTTAATGCTCTATCCCGGGCGTACCCATTCGATTCGCGAACGAGAGAATACAACACGGCATCTCAGACGAATGATGACAGAGTTTGTCTTGGAGAATCTATGATTGGATGACGCGTTAAGCCGCGCAGCCCTATCGATCCTTGCTGCTTTGTGCGCAACCACGACAATCGCAACATGTTAAACTAGCGATCCACGAAGTCCTTCCCCTTAGAGATCTCCTCATGCTTCGTTTGCTGTTTCTCGGATTGGTTTTGCTGACTGTTCCCGTATCCGCTGCGGATCGACCCAATATAGTGATGATCGCAATCGACGATCTGAATGACTGGATCGAACCTCTGGGAGGACATCCAGACGTCAAAACGCCAGAGATGGCACGATTGGCGAAACGCGGACTTACGTTTACCAATGCTCACTGCCAGGCTCCGCTATGCAATCCATCGCGTACGTCTTTGATGACTTCGCGTCGCCCCACATCGACCGGTGTTTACGGATTGTCCCCATGGATCCGGAATGTGCCGGAGCTCGCAGACCTTGTCACAATGCCGCAGCACTTCCGCGCGAACGGCTACCGAACGCTGATTGGCGGCAAGATTTACCACGGCGGTAATGGGCGAAAGCAACGTCAACAGGAAGCTGACGTGTGGGGTCCGCCGGCGGGTGTGGGAGTTCGCCCAAAGCAGAAACTGATCGCTCCGACGCCCGGCGGAAATCATCCGCTCATGGACTGGGGTGTATTCCCTCACAAGGATGAAGACAAAGGGGACTGGAAAGTTGCATCGTGGGCGGTGGATGAGCTTGCGAACATGCCTGACGACAAACCGTTTTTTTTATCGGTCGGCTTTTTTCTGCCTCATGTACCGTGCTACGCAACGCAACAGTGGTTCGATCTTTATCCAGATCAATCAATGACGATGCCACCGATCCTTGCTGATGATCGAAATGACACGCCAGAGTCATCATGGTTTATCCATTGGGACTTGCCCGAGCCACGCACTTCTTGGTTGCGTGAGAACAACGAATTGAGAAACTTGGTGCGTTCGTACTTGGCCTGTGTCAGTTTTGTGGATAGCCAGGTTGGGCGGGTGCTCGATGCAGTGGAAAAATCACCCTTCGCGGACAACACGATCGTCGTCTTGTGGAGCGATCATGGTTATCACCTCGGCGAGAAAGCCATCTCGGGAAAAAACTCGTTGTGGCGTCATTCAACGCGTGTTCCACTGATCATTGCCGGACCGGGAGTACCGTCTGATGCCAAATGCGAACAACCGGCGGAACTGATGGACTTGTATCCAACGCTTGCGGAACTTGCTGCACTTCCCAAGGCAGCAGGCGTCGAGGGGTTGAGCCTGATGCCACAGATTAACGATCCTACAACCCCACGAGATCGACCGGCGATCTGTTCGCACAATGCGGGCAACCACAGTGTGTGTGATACGCGATGGCGGTACATTCGGTATGCGGATGGCGGGGAGGAACTGTACGATCGCTTGGCCGATCCGCTGGAACTTACCAACGTACTCTGGGGCGGCGAAGTGGACCCTGAGCATCGACAGCAAGCGGATCGCCTCGCAACATTCCTACCGGCAAATGAAGAGCCGCTCGCACCGGGTAGCCGTGCGAGAATTCTCGAGAAGCGGGATGACGGCTTCTATTGGCAGGGTGAGAAGATTAAGCCTGAAGATGTCGTGAAGTAACTTCGGGTGAGAAGGTGTTAAACGCAGAGTGCGCGGAGTCGCAAACGTTTCGCAGATAACCGTTCAGACGGAGAGAGTGCAGGGAAGATGTGGGAGACGGATGAGCTTGGCTTGGCGACATGGGTAGCTGGAGATGCATCCTGGTCGCTGAATGCCCGCGGTGGCGATGCAGGGATAGCCGTACTCGGCGAGGATCGCCAGCGGCTGTTCGAGTTTGCAGCCGTGGAAGACGATCAATTACCGGTCGCTGACGAACAATTTGTCCGTCGTGATCAGTGGCACGTGAACTTTCCGCAGGGAGAAAGCTCCTACGCATTGAGGATGGTATTCCGCCCGCTTCAAGTCGATGCGATGCAACTGGTTCTTGAATCGACGGTCTCGATTCAGACGTCTCTCTTGGACACACATCCCAAGATTGACCTGAACATCGATTGCCGAGACATCGATTCGTTCGTTCCCGATGATCCATCCGGCGACAACACGCTGGACACAAAGGGATCAGCCCCAATTTCCGTCGCCAAGAATCGAGACGTATCGATTGCCGTGTTGCTCGGTCCGCACGATAGTCCATTCACCACGAATCACTCGACAGATACGCTGTTACGCTTGCGACTATTTGGAGACTTCTTAGAGAAGGGAGTCATCCGACGCGCGCGCCCTTGGATCGTCATCAATCGAAGCGGAGAGACGCCAAGCTTAGAGCAACTCACGGAGCTCTATCGAAAACTCTGCGGAAGCCCGCTGCCACTCTCGTAAAACCGTAGTCGTCGGTTGTCAGTCGTTTACTCTCAGTCGGCAGCGCTTTAGCTTTTCAACGGACCGTAAGCAAAATCGTCCATTGATTGCCCAAAATGAAGTTGGAAAACCTTGAGTCAGTTCTCAGCAATGAAATACTGAGAACTGACAACTTACGGCTCACAGTCCCGCTACACTTCAAAGCCTTTTCGGTAGTCTCGGGTTAGCATTTCGTTGGCTTCGTCGTTGTTGGTGAATTTTTCGGTCTTGTTATCGAATTCCAAATATGGGCCGAGCGACATGGGTGTCTTGGCTAAGTCCACTCCATTCGCTTTCATGTGTTCGACCGTTCTCTCGAGCGTGGCGACGTTGTCGTCAAGACTCTTGACCTTCGATACGGCTTCGGCGATCTCTTCCATCGAGACCTTGTTTTGCTCACCTAAGTAATACGAGATGTTGCCTAGATGGCTGACTCCCGCCGATAGATGCCCAGTCATTGCGTCAGCGTTTAGCGATCCGTAATCACGCGAAACGCATGCATCGATGAAGTTGCCAAAGTGTGCGTCACCGATGTTCCGTGCTTTAAACTCTTTAGTCAGATTCATCTCTTTATCAAACACACGACAATAGTCATATCGCGTTTGCGCGAGGTAACCATCCTCGCCATAGAAAATCACACCGATCTTGTTGCCCTTACCTTCGCCGAAGAACGTCGCGACTTCCTTGCCCATCGACTTGCTGACGTCCAAGCCGCGTGTTTCGAAGACGATGCACTTGTCTCCGTAATCGTAAATGGACACTTCTGTGTTGGCCGTATCGCCTGCGTCAACGTAACCCGAGTCCTTTCGTTCGATGTCATAACCCAGGCGCCCACCGTAGCTGATGATTGCGTTCGGATGACGATCGACCCCAAGCCCCCAGCGAGCGATGTCGGTCTGGTGTGGACCCTGATTGCCAAGATCGCCGTTGCCATAATGACGTTGCCAGTGCCAGTCGTAGTGGAATCTCTGACGTGTCAGTTTTGGATCGGTGAAGGTTGCTGGCCCACTCCAAAGATCAAAGTCGACCTTGGCGGGAATCGGGTAGTTACCTTTTGGACCGATCGACTTTCGGCGTTTGTAACAAAGTCCGCGTGCGAAATTCACTTCTCCGATGCCTCCGTCCGCCAGGAACTTGACGGCGTCGCGACACGCCGCGCTACTTCGCGACTGGGTGCCCGTTTGAAACATCCTTCCATATCTTTCGGCTGCGGTCACCAGCGCACGGCCTTCATGAATGTTGTGACTGATTGGTTTTTCGATGTAGACGTCCTTGCCCGCTTCCATCGCCCAAACACCCATTAGCGCGTGCCAATGATTGGGAGTGGCGCAAGTCAGGATGTCGACGCCGTCCATGTCGAGCGCCTTACGAACATCGCTGAAGACTTCCGGCCTTGAATTCTGCTGCTTCTCAATCTGATCTGCACGTTTCGCCGCGACTTCTTCGTCGATATCCACGATGGCGCGGATGACCGTCCGGGGATCCGTATTGAATCCACGAATGTGCTCTCCACCGCGACTATTCAAACCGGCGATGCAAACCCCCAATTGCTCGTTGGCGCTCTGGGCCTGGGTCAGTCGAGGAGTAGTGGAGGCAAATACGGCCGACGCGGAGATAGCCGAGAATTGACGACGATTCAGCTTGGACATGGGCGGGATAGGTTGCAGAGAGGCAGGAATTGGGGTTGGAAACGTCCGATTATAAGTGAGTCAGCAGCGACATGCCCGCCCGCAATGAAATCAGCCCGCTTTTGGGTTGCTGTATTCGAATTTGTTGGCTGTTTTCGAATCTGTGAGGTTCAATCCTCTCCAGCAGGATCGCTCGCCCACAGAGTCCGACCGGAGTCTGAAGCGAGGTTCACCAGCACGCACGATGACGCGCTCATTCAAATGACATCAAATCGAGTAGCGGACCAAGTGGACAACGTTTTGCGGAATTCCGCACTGATATTCGGGGAAAACGGTTGATGTTGACTCATGTAGTCGACATTATCTTCAATCATAGCGATGAATGCGGGGCAGATTCATCGCCGACCTTGTCTCACCGCCCCTCTTCTTCTCTTTGGCGGAAAAACGAATCAGATCGCTTGGGTCGACTCGCTGAGATTTGCGGGTTAGGGCAAATTTGGGGCGATCTTTGTGCCGATAACCAGGAACGTCTGTCTCTGACGAAGTCCTGATACCGGTTTCATTGTGTTGATTTCACGCCCGATCCCGTCGACCGTTCTTCTTTGCCTCGTTGCGTTCGTGCAGCTGGCCGGATGCGATCACACTTCGCTTTCGATTCGGCCGTCAACGCGTGCGGATTCAACGGGTACCGATGACGGCAAAGAGCAGTCAGTTCGCACCGTATCGACCCATGGTTCAAATCGGGATCCGGAGCAGGATCCAGACCGGGGTTCAAATGGCGGTTCAAGCCGGGAACCTGTCCGGTCGATGCCGCAACTCGAAGACTCGATCGTGATCGGGATAGATGCGGACATGAGTTCCGCCTCGGCGCATTCGGGCGAGTCGATTCGTCGTGGCGTGATGGTGGCCGTCGATGAAATCAACGAGTCGGGTGGGTTGTTTGGAAGACCGTTAGAAATCGTGGTTCGAGACCATCGCGGCAATCCAGCTCGCGGGATCGACAACATCAACGAACTCGCATGCATCGATAACCTCGTCGCGATCGTCGGCGGCATTCACACACCGGTTGCGTTGGAAGAGCTTGATGCGATCCATGACAACGAGGTGATTTACCTCGGACCCTGGGCTGCCGGAACACCGCTGACCTCCAATGGCCGCAATCCAAACTTTGTCTTTCGTGTTTCCGTTCGTGATGAGTATGCCGGAGAGTTCCTCGTTTCTGCCGCGTTGGATCGGGACCTCGACAAGATTGGCTTGCTTTTGGAGCGCACCGGTTGGGGACGATCCAATCACACCGCGATGACGCAGGCGCTCAATAGCCGCGGTCTAAAGCCCATTGCCGTCGAGTGGTTCCATTGGGGCGAACCTCACTTGGCGAATCAAGTCAACGCGTTGCTGGATGCTGGATGCGAGACGGTACTGCTGGTTTGCAATCCCTTGGAAGGTGTGGCTGCGGTCCAAGCGATGGCTGAAATTCCGTCGGCTCGCCGCGTTCCAATCGTTTCTCATTGGGGCCTGACCGGTGGCAAGTTACCAGAGCTCGCAGCCAATTCCCTTCGCAAGGTTGATTTGGTTTTCTTGCAGACGTACTCGTTCATCAACCCGCCGCGCCCAGAGCGTGCCGCGGAAGTGTTGGAACGTTATCAAAAACTCTTTCCGGAATGCGCTTCAGCACGTGAAGTATTCGCTCCAGTGGGAACAGCACATGCCTACGAATTAGTTCATATGCTGGCTGCCGCAGTTCGCTCATGTGGCAGTTTAGATCGGCAAGAAGTGCGCCGATCGCTCGAGGCCATCCAAGACTTTGACGGGTTGATCCGGCACTACGAACGACCTTTTCAACCTGAGCTGCATGACGCGTTGACGATTGACGATTTTCATCTGGCAAGATTTGATGAAGAGGGCGTGATTGTTGTTGACGATTCCGAATACGGAGTCGAACAACCATGAGAGGTGCAAAAGAACAACGTCGACTGCGAGCAAAGATACTTCTTCGTGTTGTGCCAATCACCGCGATCGTCATGCTCGCGATTCTGTGGACAGCGCAGCAGAGCATCCATCTAACCATCAAGCAAGAAGTTGATGCTCACTTGCAGCAGACGGCGTCTTTGACGGCGGAACAACTCAGCCGCCAATTGGATTTGCTTCGTGCCTCCGTGACAGGCCTCGCTGAAAATGATTTGATCGTCAATTCGATCATTGACAAGGAACAGCGTCATTATCAGCTGCCCGTATTCTTTCGTTCGTTGCAATTGCCGGATAGCTCGTTCCGCCGAATCACGATGACTGATTATGCGGGACGCCCCGTAGTATCCGCTGTGAATGGAGATTCATCGTCGGATCACGGTGTGTCGATTCGTGTTAATCCGTTTCGCGACCAAGTTATGTCGGGTGAAGAGTATTTCGAAGTGACACCGGAATGGATTACGGTCGCGACCCCAATCTGTTACGGCGGCAACCCAGAAGGCATCCTGGCCGTTCAATTCGATACTCGTATCTTTATGGAAAACTTCCAGACGATTACGCAAGGTCGTCGGTTGCGTCTGTTGCTTGACAACAATCTCGTTTACCAGTCGCTGCCGCGGGCGTCCGACACGGTCTGGAATGTCGCCGCCGATCAACTGCGAAACTACCCAGAATTAACCGCAGAGAGAGCTGAAGCCGAAGAGATTTCATTCTCCGCGATGCAATCACTGAACTTTTTTCTGTTTGGCGTTTTGATTGCCGCATTGGTGGCCGTCTTAGGTGCAGTGCTTGCGGCTTCCATGATCTCGACACGCCCACTCGGAAATATTGTTTCGCAGATCAAGTCGATCGAGTCCACGAATGATCTTTCCAGGCGAGTCGATCTGGATGAATCGAAAGAGTTTTGTGAACTCTCCGACTCGTTTAACGCAATGATCGAAACGCTCTCCAAGACGATGGTTTCGTTGGACAAATTGACCGAGAGCGAGACACAACTCAGAACAACCAACGCCAAGTTGCGACGTAGCAACGAGGAGCTTGAGCAGTTTGCGAATGTTGCATCACACGATCTGCAAGAACCACTTCGAATCGTAACGGCCTATTGCGAACTGTTGCGTGAAGATTGCTATGACGCCTTGAGTGAAGACGGCCATCGATACATGCGATATGTGGTTGATGCCGCCAAACGCATGCGGACTCTGATCCAGGACTTGCTCGCGTACTCGAAAATTGAGAATCAAGGCGGTGATTTGATCCAAGTGAACGTCAATCACACGGTCGCTTCGGCGCTTGATCAAATGTCGGAGGAGATCGATTCCTCTCACGCAAAGATCGTCGTCGAAACGCTTCCAATCGTTGACGCTGACGCCGCCCAGCTGACTCAGTTGTTCCGTCAACTCATCGGCAACGCGATTAAATACAGCGGAAACGTGGTCCCGGAAATTCGAATCCGTGCTGAATCGGAACCGGACCGCTGGCTGCTTCGTGTGGAAGACAACGGCATTGGGATCGAGCCGGAATACTGCGATCGAATCTTTGGCATTTTCCAGCGGCTCCATCGACGAGACCAATACCAGGGAACCGGCATCGGCCTAGCGATCTGCAAGCGGATCGTTGATCGCGTGCACGGTCAGATCTGGGTCGAATCGGAACTTGGCGTCGGTTCGGTCTTCATCGTTGCCATCCCCAAAGCAAACAAACATCAACTCGCGATCGGCGCACCGATCAACATGGAAGTCCCGACAGCTTCGGAAATGCCTATCACGGCAGGCCACTGAGAAATCAAACGCGGTGGTTCGTTTGCAGTGAACCCGCGTTTCGGTGTGCTATTTCAACGGGATGCAAACATCGGTGATCAACTCCGCCGGCGGTGTTGGATCAGGATGGTTCCGATAGATCTCAAAGGCGGGACGCTTGGCGACCTTTAATTTCTTATACCTAGCGTACTGATACGCTCCACTCCAAGCGTTTCCAAGATTCTGATAGCAGCCGGTATGCCGAATCTGCAAGAACTTACCAGCTGAAAGACGAACTTGATCCATTCCGGCTGGTGTGTCGGTTGAAGCTGGGACGACGTAACCTGATGTGAAGTCGAGGCGGCCCTTCTTCATGTCGTTCGCATGGTAAACGCTAATCATTTCACCGTCACCGGGCATTTGACCGCGTTCAATTGCGTCGCCCACTTTGCCGAACGCTTCACCCATTGCTGACCCGACTTCGAGCATCTGGGCGGAACCGCGTTTCCCGATGACTTCCATTTCATCGTACGATTCAACGCCCACGACCTCCAGTTCGCTCAGGACGCTTCCGGTTTCCAAATACTCTTTGAGCATTCTCAATCCGCGATCATAGTCCATCGCGATGAACGTTTCGATTTGCGGTTTTAACCAGAACAAAAAGAACGGAAGCTTACCGTCCATATTCCACGTGACGTTTGTGGACCCGCCTTGTTCTTTCAGATCGAAACTTACGTCAGATCGTGCCTTCATCGGCTTAAGAAATCGAAGATCATCTTCGATGCGATGCGGGCGATCTAAACGCAGGTGTTCCATCTCACCTTGCCCAACCACTTCGCCCGACCAACTGTATCCGGAGTGCTCCGTCCCAGGCTCTCCCGTGTAATCGAGCGCTGCTGCGCGATCAATGGGAAGCCATGGAGACCAAGTTGGCCAAGTGGTGAAGTCGGCAATCGCGTCAAAGATTTTTTCAGCCGGAGCATCGATGGTGATGGACCGCTGAACGCTGTAAGCAGGCATATTGGACTCCGATTGGCAGTTGAGTGAGAGCCGAGCGTTTTAACAGGGAATGACCGCGGACGCAAAGATGGGCGTGCCGCAAATCCCGCTACCTCAGTCTTCGCGCGGTTGGAGATTCGCGACACCGACAGAGATTCTCCGCCCCTTCTTCCCCAGTGGATCGAGCACGCTATCTTCGTCGAGCTCGGCATAGATCGCGTATTGGTCCCGATCAACGTTGACGATGTGAGCAGCCAGCCTCTCGGTGACACCTCCAATCCTCTGTGTCACAAATACGGAGACTCTCTTTTCTTCGGACTGCTCCAGCTTTCCGTTCCATTGGTCGATCGAGATGATTTCCGAATCATCTTCTTCTTTGACGGGACTAAGTGTGAGTCGAGCCTGTGAAAGAGCTGTTTCCACTGGCACACGATCCTTCCATTGCAATCGTTCCTCCAAATCACTGCCAATCCACAAAACATCATGATCTTCCCAAGCGAACGCGATCGCTTTCTCGGTCACCAGCCGTGCGGACGATTCAAGCAACCGCCTGGTCGGATTTGGCATTGGATCATCAATCTGCAGCAGAATACGAACAACCGGCTGCTCCAATCGCCCCGATAACTCAGGCGGACTCATCGACGCGTCGTATTGAGCCAACTGAAATGTCACCACCGTGCGTTCTCCCGCATCACCGCTCACAAGCCAACTGTGATTCGTTTCGTCCGCAGAATCGATCTCTCGAACCTCACGATTCGATCCCGCCAACAATCTCACAAGACGCCGCATCTCTTCTGTTGGCGGAACGTGATCGCTGTCTAGCAACAGCGAGCCACTGCTCGCTGCGCTTCGATACCCAAAGCTAAGGGTGTATCGCTCGAGCAACTGATCAACCCAATTCTGGTCACGCTGAAGATCGAGCTCAGCACGCACGACGGGCCGACGCAACCATGCGATCGCTCTGTCTTGCTTCTGTTCTTCAAGCAATGCCATGAGGGCTTCGCTATCTCCTTCTTTGAGGAGGACGGTTGCGTCATCCCAAATCTGTTTTTCATCTTGCTTATCAAGCCAATTCCGCAGCTCGTCATATTTGTGCAATCCCAGCATTGAATTTATGTAGGCACGCCTTCGTTCACCAGCTCTCCAACTGTCCCTATCTTCGGTGCGTTCGATGGCAGCCAGATAGCTTTGTGCAGCCGCTTCGTATTTCCCCACTTCATAAAACAAATCAGCCAACGACTCATGTAGTTCGGCCAGCGTCTCGCTGTTGTCGAGCCCATTCCGTTCCGCTTTTTCAATCCACTCTCGCGCGGTTGACTCATCAAGCAAAATATTTGCTTCGATCAACGCATCTGTAAAGAACGTTCCACGGAAATCCGAATCTTCGTCACCTTCGTCCAGATAAAGGCTGTCGATTGGTACACTTTCGAAGCGATGCCAGACTGCGTTCTGTGCGCGTTGGCTAAATAGCGTCACGAGATAGTACGACTGCTCGTAAAGCGGACGTGCAAGTTCAATCGCGCTTTGGTGGTACTGGTCACACAATTCGGATTCCCTTCGATCATTGGCCTGCTGGGCCAGAATGCGAAAACGCTGGACCTTGGCGACATCGGACGCTTCGTCAGGAAACGCGGCGAGCACGGCGTCACGCTGGTTTTGTTGGTGAGGCTGAAGTAATAGAGTTCCCCACTGGTGAAGTGTTTCCACCTCATCAGGCCAGCGTTCAAGTGCTTCGATTGCCCGATCGGTTTCGACGAGTTCCTCGATCATGTAACCGAGAACCGCATCGACAACCCACGTCTCTACTTCTTCGTCCGTTCCCGCTGAATCAACCGTTCGGTTCTTTGCCCAATCGTAGAACGTCTCAAAATCACGCAGCGCATCGCCGAGTCGATCGAGTTGATGATTCGCAAAGCCTCGTAACCCAAGGGCCCAATGCGAATCACCCGTATCTGCCTGATTGAGAGCATCAATAATGGCTTGCGGTTCGATGTCCAGACTGTCATCTAATGCATCTGCCAGCAGTGATCTGAATACGTCCGTATCGCCTGCTTCGGCCAGAAGCGCCACGATGTTTCCACCCTTGATACGCGCATCAATGTGATCGCGCGCCGCGATCTCGCGCAACACGGAAAGCTGGACTTGGTTCCGTGCTTCAAGAAAAAGCTCGGCCGACCGATCGAAATCAGATTGAGCCCAAGCAAGGTTGGCTTCAGCAAGCGTGACAAAACCGGCTGGTAATTCTTCGTGTTCCTTCGCTGCTTGAACCAATTGCTGGCCCCAAAGCGGTTCGACAGCTCCGTGATTGAGCACTAGGTCCCAAGCAAATGTATGGCCGGACTCGGCCATGCACTCGACCATGCAATCGAGCAGCAATGGGATATCCTCGAATCGACTGAAATCAATCAGGTCGGTCAACACCGTCTGGTCTCGTGGAAAAAACCTGAGATTCATCGCCGCGTGATCAGCGGCTTCAGCATCTCGTCCTGCTTCAAGCAGCACAATGGAATAGAGCATGTGCATATTGGGATGATCGGGAGATAGCTTTTCGTAGCGTTGCGTTGCTTCGAGTGCTTCTTCGTTCTTCCCCAAATTGGAATAGCATGCTGCGAGAGCTGGCCAGACGCCCCATATTTCATCTGGATTGGGAATCATCTTCAGCACGCGGATCGATTCCTCACATTCTCCAATCGCCATCCAGGTGTAGGCGGTTCGGAGCAAAGCAACGTTACAATCGCTGGGAAGCATCGGCCGCGTTTCACACTGACGAATCAGGTCATGAGCGCGCTCTGTTTCGCCTTCCAAATACAGACCTTCTGCTTCATCGAGATCATTCACCGCAAGGTCGTAGCCATCGGCATTCAACGATTCCGAAATGACATAGGCGGCATACTCATCGGACATGCGACGTCCATATTCCAACCGATTCCAGTCATAGAGTTTCCAGACATCGTCATCCTTCACGAGGTACCATTGCTCGGACGAGGCCTGACTCTCTTCGGAGTAGAGCAACAGATCAACCGTTGCGAGATCGCCTTCGGCGTTAACACGCATGTCTAGTATTCTTTCGTAGGGCTCATCGACGTAAGGCACTGGTTCGTATTCCGCTAACCAAGACTTAATCGACAAACGCTCAAGAAATCCTACTTGACCTTTTCCGAGAGGGCTGGCCGCGACCGCCTGAAGGAACATCTCATGACTAAATGGAATCGTGTCATAGTCACGAAGCTGTTGGAGCGAATCAGTGACGAACTCACAAATGTCTGGGTCAACGCACGGGTCTTTCGAAGGATCAGCAACGAATCCAGCAAGCGACCGGTTGAAATTCCTTTGCTCATCAATGCGAGTAGGTAACGTCTCGGGTAGATCAACCGGACCGTACCCGCCGGCCACCTGCTCCAAGGCGAAATAAGAAGCGACCAAAATCCCGCCGCAGAACAAAAATCCAAACCCAAATAAGACACCTAAAACGACAAGCCAACGCGAGCCACGTTTTCGGGGCGTTACATGGTTACCCTGATCCAAGAACGGGTCTGGATTTGTAAATGGATGTTGATTGGACACGACAGACAATGAAAACGAGTAAAGAATATTCGTCTTCGGAAATTGTCTCGCGAAACACCTAACGAGGAAAGGGTGTTACGAACAAAGCTGTCGCACCGACACCCGACTAATGGTGGTGCCCATGAAACAGCTTGTGTTTTGGATCACCCTTGGCGTAAACATATGCCAACAAATCAAGGATTTCCTCACGGCTGAGACGATCGAGTAATCCCGTCGGCATCAACGAAACCGCCACCTTTTTTCTGGCTTCGATCTCGTCCTGTTTGATGATTGTTGGCTTGTCCTTTGCCAGCGGGTTGATGACGACCTCAACTTCGTCGTCTGTCTCTTTCAGGATCATGCCTGTTTTCACGGTTCCGTCCACGAGCAAGAACGAATAAGACTGGTATTTTTGGTCAATCTCTTTCGAGGGATCAATCATCGACATCAAGATTGACTCGACCGTGTGCTTCGTTCCTTCCAACGTTGCCAAATCAGGACCAAATACATTGCCTTCGTCTTGAAGCTTGTGACAACCCGTGCAGCTGGCGACCTTGAAAAGTTCTTTACCGACTTCCCACGATCGGCCCATTGGTAACGGAGATGTGTCAGCAACTAGTTCTTCGTACGTCCACGCGCGCGATCGAGTATTCAACTTCAAAAGCTCGTCTCGAATTGGCAGCTCCGCTTCTGCAAGATAGCCAGCCGGATCTGCTTGATATTGTTCGAGATCCTCAACAACGAATAACGCGCCGTACATCCGTCGCCAGTGCCCAGGGTAAGTGCAAACGTAGGGATAGACGCCAGGTATCGAGGGCACATCAAAACTCAATGCTTGACTCTCACCCGGCTGCAACAACTTACTTGCCAGCATCACCTTGTCGCTGTCGGGAATAAAGTGACGAGCCATTGCATCAGCATCCCGAGCCGTTTTCTCTGCGAGTTCTCCAACCTCCTGCAATGCTCCAGGTTGCACAATCGCAAAGTTGTGCGGCATCGCGTCGGTGTTACTAAAACGAAACTCCACCGGCCGACCTGCTTGGACCACAACTTGTTCTTTGTCATAGATCATCCGATGTGAGACGGTCCCTATCGCAATCACGCGAACATCTAAGTTGCCAAGACGTTGTTCAATGGAATCCCCAAGTTCGGATGGCAACGACTCAGCCAAAGATCGCGTCAAGGCGATCGCGTCCGTTGCGGTCGCGCCCGTTCGGAAGCGCGGGGGCATCTCACTCAAGAACCCGATCAGATTATCTACCAGCGGTTCAATCTCACTCGATGGCCAAGAATCTTCGGGGATGGACCTCAGAGCAGCAATTGCCGACGCGCGGTGCTGCCCTTTCGCAACGAGAGAAGCGAGAGCTTGAAACTTCACCCGTTCATCACCTGGAATCGACTCAAGCGCGCGGATCGCGACATCATGCAACGTCTCACCACCGCTCACCGTTAAAAGCTCTGGAGCGATCGGTTGTTTTTTGAAACCGGGCCCCTGCCAAGTGACTTGCAGTCCATCACCACCACCGTTGTCGAAGTAAGTGACGATCAAGTTGTGAACACCTGCAGGCAAGTCAATCTCTTGACTCTTTTCCGACATGCCGTGTTTGCCATCGTTATTGACCAATAGCTTGTCGTTCAAGTAGATCCTCGATCCATCATCGGACGCGACGAAGAATCGGTAGCGTCCGGATTCCGCCACGCTCAGATTGCCGCTAAATCGCAACGCGAATCGATCGTTTTGCTTCTTTTGCGGAACGTTCATCACGATCCTTGGCACGACACCCGTATCAACCGGCTTCATGGCATCGAGCGTCTCCATCGCAACATCGTTGGCGCTCGGATAAAAGTACTCAACTTCTATTCCCGGCTCCCGCAACGATTGGCCGGCCGATTCCTGTTGCAACTCACCGGGTAACCGCGAGATCAACGGCAACACTTTTTCAAATAACTGTCCCCGCACAGAAACATCGACGACCGGAACAGCATCGAGGAAGTCTCGAAGTCGCTCCTTGCTAGTCGAAGCGGCCAGAAACGCATCACCCGGTCCATCCGCAGCGACCCATGCCGCGTAACCAAGTCGCTTGATCTCGGGTGTTTCGCCATCAATCGCAATGGACTCAATTTGTTTTCGCACTGACTTAAGGGACTCGGGCGGCTGACGCACTAGCAGCTGCCCAAAACCAATCAAGTTGCTCGCGTCTGGTTGTTTACGAGCTTCATCGATCAGGTCCATCAAGACGTCCAGTCGATTCTGCCCCGTCTCGGATGCAAGTCCGGCCAACGCTTGATCCAAAGTGTTGACGTCGACACCGCTGCGTTGAATGATCGCGCGGTAAACAGACTCATTCTTTTCCATCTTCATCAAGTCAGCGACACTCGCGTTGGCGAGCACATAGCTGTATGCGGCCGCCGAAAGATCTTTTCCGCTGGACGCGGCATCAGCGATCGCAGCTTCGATTCGAATGACTCGACGCGCGTACTTGATCACGACATCGATCTCCGGATCGACCGGCCGTGTTGCTACCTCGAAAAAGACTTCCGCAGTGACCGAATTATCCCCGAACTCGACAGCGGCTTTGAGCGCTTCGGCACGTACCAGCGGTGAGTCGTCCGTCGCAGCAGCCAGCAAGACGTTTTGCCAGTCGGTCACTCTCTGTGCCCAATGGCCGAGCGTACGAATAGCTGCCGCACGAACCCTTGGCTCGTCGGCCTGGAAGACTTTGTTCACCAACGGCAGATTGGGAAATCGATGTTCTTCAAAGACCCAAAGAGACTCCAAGAGTGCCTGCGCTTCATCTCGGTCGTCGTCGACGCTGCTTGGATCGAGCTCGTCGACAAACGCCTGTACTTCCCTGACGATCGATTCCGTTTCGTGTCCGCTCAATTCCAATCGTGCGCGATAGCGAGTGCCGTTGTCAGGAGCAAACAAAAACTGACAGACTTTACGAATCGATTTGCCTTTCATCTTGGCAGGCGTCGCTAATGGACGGTCCACTGCGGTCACGCGGTAGATGCGGCCGTGCTCATGGTCGCGATTGGGATCACGCATGTTGTGTTGCATGTGACCGATCAAGGTATTGTGCCAATCGGAAACATAAAGCGCACCGTCGCCACCGACTTCAACATCACTTGGACGAAAGTTGGGGTCAGAGGAATAAAGGATCGGTTCAATCTCCGTTGCCGCGATGTCGGCTCCGTCGTACTTCACCTCGTGCTGCAAAACTCCCAGAAACCCGATGGTGTTGCAGATCAGAAAGTTGCCTTCGTTCTCCGGCGGAAAATGGCTACTAGAAAGAAGACCTGTTGCCGCAACGGGACGGACGCGTTTCTTGAACCACTGTTTGTTTCCAACTCCCTTTCCAATGTTGACGTAACTGCCCGTTCCGCTCGTCCCGTCGTTCGCGAATTGAAAGCCCCATCGATCAAATACATCACCGTGCGGATTCGGTCCAATCGGAAAATGAAATTCGAATTCGAACGTGCGTGGGTTAAATCGATGTACGCCGGAGGCGCCACTGCGAAAGGTCTTGGTGGGCGTTTCAAAGTTCGCGACATTGAAAATGCCTCGAGACCAATAAAGCCAACCGTCTGGGCCAATCAACATCGCGTTTGCGGAGTGGTGTGTGTCAGCACTGGAAACGCCTTGCAGCATGCGGATCTTTTGATCGGCTACATCGTCACCATCGGTATCCTTTAAGAACCAGATTTCAGGCGGCGCGGCGACAAGCACACCACCGTTCCAAAACTCAAAACCGGTGACGCTGTTGAGCCGGTCAGCAAATACTTTGCATTCGTCTGCGATCCCGTCTCCATCTTCATCCGGAAAAATCAGGATGGCATCGCGCGGCTCTTCCCGTGGATTCCAATGAGGATAAGAAGGCCAAACGGAGACCCACAATCGACTATCGGTATCGACTGCCATCTGGACGGGATTGACGAGACGCGGAAAGCGTTCTTCGGATGCAAACAAATTGACCTGCATTCCCTTAGCGATCGTCATCTTCTCGATCGCTTCACTACCACCGACGTACGGCCACTTGCCGTCTTCTAAGGGTCCGACTTTGTTGGTTCGCACGTTCAATTGACCCGGCAGATTGTCATCGGTCACCTGCAAATCACCACCGCGTGCCACCGCCCATACTCGTTTGTCTCGGTTGGCGGTCATCACGTCGAAGATCTCCATCTCGCGTTTCATGACGTCGGCGTTCGATTGACCGTGCCAGTTCAGCGTGGACCTTCCTCCAAAGACGTTGTAGCCGTCGACAACTCGGTAACGGCTAAACCAGTGATAATTCTTGTCTAGAACGGCTTCGCGAAGCTTCGTCACATCTTCGGGAAGCTGACGCTCCGGGAACAATTCACTGATGATGACTCGAGCGACTTGCGCATTCCCACGATCAAGCAAGTGAATTCCATTCAACGTCAGCGGTTCAGTCGATGTTGAGTACAGTCGCTTGGAAGCTTCGAATAGATCGACAAATTGCACGTCGTGCTGACGACAGACTTCCTTCATCGCAGCAGTGTAAAGAACCAGCTTTGAGTTGTTTTCACGACCGTCGGGCAGATTAGGGTCGGCAAGGTCTTCATGAGCGATCGGCGAAAACAGGACCAAGCGAGGCGCGGATTCTTTGTTGTATTGCCGACTCTTCATCTGGTCGATCATTGAGGACAATTCGCGTTTGAATTGGCTCAAGCCCGATTCGCCGCGAAGAGCTTCGTTGTACCCAAAGAACCCAAACACAACGTCAGCCTGCACTTTTGCCAACCATTGATCCGGAGAACCAAAGTCTTTCGACCTTGGTCGCGTTCGAACTTCGTCGCCCGCAAATCCGAGATTGCGGAAGGTCAGTTCATGCTCGGGATGAAGTGCATGAAGATAGGTTTCCAGCCATCCGTGGTGCTGCATCCGGTCGGCCATCGTATTGCCGATGTACGCGATGTGATCACCGGGATTCAAATTCAGACGGGGCTGCTCCGCGGTAGCGATGGTGGAAATAAGTAGGAGCGAAAGGATCAACCAGGTGGGGATGCGTGACACAGTTTTCCTCAGTGGGGGAGTTCCTTCAGAGCGTCGCGGCAGATGCCAAAATTCCCGATGGGCCTCGGGGTTCGCGGTTTTTCACTAGCGGTGGACGATCTGCCGGTAACTATCGTAGACGGGATCCGATAGCTTCGCAGCGTGTCACATCTCGATCCAGCTGCCATCCGCAAAAGCCATCAAACCCAGGAAAGGGGACAGTCATCGTTTTGGCCCGCAATGGAACGGTCACAGTTTTCAAAAATGCGTCGCCACGGAGTCAGATGAGAATGGGAAGAAACGTTTGGCTGAACTGTGCCTGTCCCCGTTTGGGCGAACTTCCCCGATTTTGGTCCCCCCGTTTTCGGGCCCCGGTGCACTGCCGTTTGAGTGAACTGTGCCTGTCCCCGTTTTTGCCTTTGGGCGAACTTTGCCTGTCCCTGTTTTTGGAACTTTGCCTGTCCCTGTTTTTGGATTCCCGTTTGGATGATCATGATTTTAGGTGCATGCATGGAATTCGTTGTGTCGTCTACTCCTTGCTTGTGACTCCAAATGGTTGCTAACTTGCCATGCGCATCTCGGTAGGCTGGATTGCCCCCCTTTAATGACAGCAGCTCGCGCGGACTGCGGAAGATCATCGCCACGTTGCTACACTGACGCTCAACATCTTGATGGAGCCTTCCCGAACCTTCCGGATGGGTCGCGGCTCCCTACCAACGGAATCTTGGCACTTCTCGCCAGACCGCAGTGACGGACACGACGTGTTAGAAAGACCGCTCTACGACCGCAATTTCTGGCTGGCTTTTGCAAGTCAGACGAGCTTCGTGTGCGCCAACACACTGCTGGCTCACTACGCGAGGTGGATCGAATACCTCGGTGGAGATCTCGGTCAGGTCGGTTGGATCATGGGCTCATGTGCGATTGCCGGATTGGCACTCCGGCCGTGGATGGCTCAATGGATCAACCGAATCGGTGCTCGAGCGATGTGGGGGATCGGTTATCTGACTTTCGCGATTGCTTCATTACTGAACTTGGTGATCATTGACATCGACTGGGCCATTTACGCAATTCGTGGATCTCTGGTACTCGGAACGGCAATCGTTTTCGCCAGCAGCCTGACGTACATCTCCCTCACAACGCCCGAACACCGCCGAACGGAGGCGATCGGGATCTTTGGGATCGGCGGATTCACGGGAATGCTATGCGGGCCCTTACTCGGCGATTGGTTCTTGGCTGAACGCAGCAGTGAATCGTTTCAAACACTGTTCGTTGCAGCGACAGCGCTCAGCCTTTTACCTGCACTCGGTTTACCACTGTTGAGGCCGACACCGGGCAACGGCAAGAAGAGCTCGGTCAAGCTGATCGATTTCATCGCAACGACGCGACGTTATTGGCCGGGGATGATCTTGCTGGTCGATCTTGCCTTTGGCATCTGTATGTCAGCGCCATTTGTATTTCTGGCAAGTTTTATCGATGCGGCCGCGCTGCAAATTGAAGGGATGTCCGTGATTGGACTGTTCTTCTTTTTCTACGCGGGCGTCGCTTTGGTGATCAGGGTCTTATCGCGGAGATGGCCAGATCGTTATGGAGTGCGCAAAGTTCTTATGCTTGGCGTTTTCTTCCTAACCATCGGCATGTTCACGTTCGGATTGGTCGACGCAAGCAATCCTTGGTTGATCATCCTTCCGGCAACGACGGCAGGCATCGGTCACAGTCTGATGTTCCATACGATGACGTCATTGACGATTGAGAAGTTTCCAGTAGAAGTGCGCGGTACAGGCTCTGCACTCGCGCTGATGATGCTGGATCTAGGAACCGTAGGGGGGACGCCCGTTTTGGGCTGGATCGGCGAAAATTATGGCTACCCTGCCTTGTTCGCAACCATTGGGCTAATTTGCCTAACGTCCGGAGTCACCTACTCCGGCAGTGAGATGGTGCGATCGACTCGCATCGAACTGCAAAGCGAGCCGACCGGTTAGATGAGTTGAAGTAACGGCTTATTGGTCGTTACTTCTTTTCATCCACCTTCTTTTTGTCTTCTTTCTTTTCTTCGAACTTCAGCGACGCGCTGTTCATGCAGTAACGCTTGCCAGTTGGCTCGGGTCCGTCATCAAAGACATGCCCTAGGTGCGCTTTGCAACGGTCACAGTGAACTTCGATTCGCGAGTAGAACAGCCGATAGTCTTTTCGCGTTCCAATATCTTCTTTGTCGATCGGAGCATAGAAGCTCGGCCATCCCGTTCCCGACTTGTACTTCGTTTCGCTAGTAAATAGCTCTTTACCGCAAACGATGCACTTGTAGACACCTTTCTTTTTGTTGTTCCAGTACTTGTTCCTGAACGCTGGCTCGGTCGCTTCGTTCTGAGTTACGTCATACTGCATGGGCGTCAGGGTT
Organism: Planctomycetota bacterium; assembly: GCA_039179795.1. GTDB lineage: Bacteria > Planctomycetota > Planctomycetia > Pirellulales > Pirellulaceae > Rubripirellula. The sequence goes on from JBCDEM010000010.1 coordinate 152,415, forward strand.
CTTCGAAGCTCACGCTTTGTTTTTGGGACGTACTTTTCTTCCTTCTCGTCTTTCTCATCGACTTGCGACGTGGACTGGCTGGTCTCCGTTCGCTCGTCCGCGGATACCAACCAACTGCCGGTACCGACGAAGGCAAACGTAAAGATGGCGAGGCCAAAAATGCGAAGCTGAAAACTGAACATGCGAGGTTTCCTCCGACGATCGTGATCTAAAATGCGACCGGCCACTTCCGCTCGATGCGATCCCGAATCACACCTAATAGTATATGACGTCCGTCCAGCTTCAAAAGATCGATCAATCCTCCGGACGGTTGAAAGTGCTGCGAGAGCTCGATTTAAACGTCGAATCCGGGCAGTATTTGGTTTTACTGGGTGCCAGCGGTGGTGGAAAAACCACCATTTTGCGGATTATCGCGGGCCTGCAGGCTCCCGATTCCGGGTCCGTTCAGTTGGGCGACGAAGACGTCACACGGATCGCTCCGAGATCCCGTAACGTTGCGATGGTGTTCCAGCATGACGCTCTGTATCCACACCTGACGGTCGATGGATCGATCCGATTGGCATTAAAAAAGATCTTTAGCCGCACCGAGGTGGACCGGCGTGTTTCAGAAACAGCACGCTTAACCGGTATCGAATCATTCCTTGATCGATACCCTCACCATTTGAGTGGAGGGCAATTGCGGCGTGCTGCAATCGCGAAAGCGCTGGCAAGAGAGAGTGGACTGCGATTGCTTGATGAGCCGCTCTCATCACTCGACGGTGAAGCTCGCGAGTCATTGCAGGATGATATTTTGCAATGGCATCGAGCGCTCGGCGGTACAACGATCCATGTAACACACGATGGACAAGAAGCGATGCGGATGGCAGATAAGATTGCCGTTTTGCAAGACGGACGAATCGTCCAGGTCGGCGACCCGGTTGAGATCTACCGCCAACCTCAGACACTCGCGGTTGCCCGCGCGATTGGGTCACCCACGATTCAATGCTTTGAAGTTGATACCTCTCCTGATTCGGGACCGTGTGTCTTGAAGGACGTCGGCGTTGCCCTGAATGCCGAACCACCAACGCACGATAAAGTCGAGTGGGTTGTTGCCGTTCGCCCAGAGTCGCTCAAGGTCGTTGACACGGAATCGGACGACGCTCATCAAGATGCGATTCGCATTCCTGGTGTGCTGCAGCGTCGAGCCAACCTGGGACGCGACGTGATGCTGACGATTCGATGTGGAGAAAAGCGAGTCACGGCGATCGCCCGTTCAGCAGCAGCCGATCTTGAAATCGGCGATCCAGTTTATGTCTGTGCAGAGACCGCACACCTTCATTGGTTCGAAGCAAACCCATAGCGATGCGGGATTGATCTCATGGCAACGCAGAGTCACTTCAGCTGAATTTGACTACGGCGCTGATTCAATCCAGTGTGGAATCTGTAGGGTGCCGGACCCGTGGGACCGCCAGACAACCACTCCCGAATAATTTGTTTGGTTGCTACGATCCTTTCATGGAGTATCTCGAGTCCCTCTTACCACTCGCGCTAATTTTATCCGCGGGTATCTTTGTGCAATCTGCAACCGGTTTCGCGGCCGGCTTGATGATTGTCCCATCAATGCTCTATTTTGGATATTCGATTCCTGCGGCGCAATGCTCCTTATTGGTTGCAACGCTGCCGCAAAACTCGTGGGGACTTTGGAGCCTGCGAGATTCAGTGACGGTGCGGAAGATTGCATGGCCCGGTCTTGGAAGACTGCTATTCTTTCCACTCGGGGCATTGGCTTTGCAGTACATGGAAATGCTGCAGCCATCGACCATACGTCAAATCGTTGGCGGTTTTGTGCTTGTCGTGACACTCGCCGTCATGACGTTTAAGCCGAGTCCACGCGAGAAGCTCCATCCGGGGTGGGCATTGGTGGCCTTTCCCATATCCGGTTTCTTCCAAGGCTTGGTCGGAATGGGTGGACCAGCGATGGTGTTTTGGGTGCAAGCACACGATTGGAGCACGAAGCAAGTACGAGCATTCATGTTCGCAATGTACTTAATCAGCATCGCGCCTGGACTGCTGATCTTGTATCTGATCTTTGGCGATGAAATCATCGGGCCAGGTTTGATCGCCGCCTTGTTGATCCCGTTGTTGTTGGTCGTCACTGTGATCGGATTGCGTGTCGGCACGCGACTGGGTCGTACGCGTCTGAGAAGAGTCAGCCTAGGCTTGTTATTGGTGATCGGCGCTGTTGGATTGGCAGCGCCCTGGCTGAGCTAAATCGAACAGGAGGCGCGAAGTTAGCGGAGGTGTTCACCCGATAACGTCGTACCTCCTGTCTGTTGAATCCGGTCGAACGTTGCCTAAGACGGGTCGGAATCGGATCCCGAACCAGACTCTTCGGATTCCGATTCGGTTTCTTCGTTGGTCTCAGGTTCGCCGCTTGACTCTTCTGTCGTTTCGGCCGGAGCGGGCGATTGAACTTGTGGCGGTCCTCCGCCTACGGTGTAGGCGTAGATCTCGTCCATGTCCAATGCGTTGTCTTTGTTGGTGTCGGCGAGTGGTAAGATCTTCTTCAGCTCGTCCGTGAGTTCATCGCCTTCCAGTTTTCCGTTGCTATCTCGATCCTTTGCAACGAGCAGTCGTCCGGGATCCGTGTTCGCACCAAGCGCTTCGTCTTCGCTACTAGGTGGCGCACTTCCTTCGGCAGGTGGTGCGCTACCTTCAGCAGGTGGCGCGCTTCCTCCAGGACCAGATCCACCGCCGGCGGACATCTCCATGATCGTTGGCATGTTTTCCATGTCGAATTCGGCTTCCAGTTCGGGGTCGCCGTCTTTCATTGCGACGTCTTCGCCGCCAGGAGTATTCCGATTCGTCGTTGCATCGTCCGCTTCGATGACGGTGGCTTGTCCTCCTGATTCAAAGACAAACTTGTCCGCTCGGTGGAACATCAATCCTTTATCGTTCTTCTTGTAGACAACGAACAGATCATGCGTCTTGATGGGCATACCGGCTCGCCAGCTGTACTTCTCTACCTTGTCGCCGTTGGTATCGTCGAACATCTCGGCTGGCTCACAACCGAGAAGGTCGCGAACGGAAGAGTCATTTAGCACATCGGTACCACTGGCATTCAGTTTTTCATTTTCGGCGAGCAGGCTGTCATAGGCTGCTTCAACAGCAGGCCGTGCGATCACTCGGTCATAGCCGAGCCCTACCAAACCTATACCGAGAATTCCGAGCAGGATCAGCAAGCGTTTTGAGCCGCCTTGGGAGTTTGCTTGAGACATGGATTACTCATAATCGATGGAGAATAAAAACAATCGATGGCCGACTCCCTGACCTCTTTCAGTCCCGCGGTCCGCGGAATTCCGAAGGCACCGCTTCGAGACTGAACGCGCTCCAGCTTAGATGATCGGGCGCCGCTCTCCCGCCGTCAACGCGAAACCATTGCGCCAGCGAAGATTGATGCGACAGCGCGCCGTCACCCTCATTAGGCCCACAATTATAAATCGATGGTGAACGCTTACTACCCACGCCAACGGCGGTGCTCGATCGACGACCACCACCACAAAAAAAGCTTCCCGTATACAATGCCGGCGTTGTGTCATTCGAAAGTCCTCTGTGGGAAAAAACATGCGCCGGATTGCCTTCCTGATATGCCTCGCCCTGGTCAGTTTTGGCCAAGCCCATGCCGACCGCCTGACGCCCGAAAAGCTGTGGGATCTGTCCCGAATTAGCGATTCAGCCGTTTCGCCCGACGGCTCAAAAATTGCTTTTTTGGTCAGCAAGTATGACCTCGCCGAGAATGCCGGCACGACCTCTTTGATGCTGCTACCGGCCGATGCGGCCGATGCGGGAAACCAGCTGTCAGCGGGCTTCGAAACACCACTCGCCAAAGTAGATGCCACGCCCGTGCTTCAAGACATCAAGGGACTCAATTCTCTCGGATGGCTGAATCACTCCAGCGGCCCCAAGCTGATCTACATCGCCCCCGGAGAATCGGCCGCCGCTGACGACGGTGAAGACGAAGAGCCCGGAGCACCGCAGGCCTGGATGATCGACCCCGCCGGCGGCGAACCTCAACAGCTCACCAACGTGGAAGAAGGCATTAGCAACCTCATCGCCGCTCCCAGCGGTGACGCGATCGCTTTTACCGTCGATATCAAGCTGGATAAAGAAGTGACCGAGATCTTCGAGGACCTGCCCAAAGCAGATGCCCGGATCATCGACTCCCTGATGTATCGGCATTGGAACGCCTGGCATGACTACGCCTACAGCCACGTCCATGTCACGCGGATCGATGCCGAAGGCAATGCCAGCGAACCGATCGACTTGATGGCTTCGATGAAAGCCGACTGCCCGCTTCCCCCGTTCGGGGGCTCGGAGCAGTTCACGTTTTCCCCGGACGGAAAAGAGCTCGCGCTAACGCTAAAGCTGGTCAACAACCCGGCGGAAAGCACTGACAGCGGCGTTTACCTGGTCAAAAGCGACGGTGGACCGCTAAAGAACATCACTCCGGGCATGCCTGGTTACGACATGAATCCGCGATATTCTCCGGACGGGAGTTTTTTGGCGTTCGATTCGATGGAGCGAGCGGGGTTCGAAGCCGACCGCAATCGCATTCTCGTCTACGATCGCAGCACCGGAGAAATACAAGAAGTCACCCAGGGCCTCGATCGAACATGCCACAACGCGACTTGGAGTAGCGACGGAAAAAGCCTGTTTTTCGACAGCGAAACCCGCGGCACTCAGCAGGTCTACCGTATCGACCTGGAGAGCTCCACCACCCAGCAGATTTCCAGTGGGCGGTTCAATTTCAGCGTGGTCGACACGATCCCATCAGGGCATGTCTTGCTGCGTCAGCAGAGCATGTTGCGACCGACAGAATTGGCTGTCCTGGATGTTGAGTCTAAGCAAATCACCACGATCACCGACGTCAACGGTGCGATTTACGAGACACTGGAGTTGCCAACGATCGAAGAACGGTATTTCACCGCCAGCGACGGCAAAGAGATCCACAACTGGGTCATCCTGCCCCCAGACTTCGATGAGGAAGACGATCAGCAGTACCCGATGCTGACGTATTGCCAGGGCGGGCCACAGGGTCAGATCGGCCAATGGTTCTCCTACCGCTGGAACTTCCACCTGATGGCGAGTCGTGGATACGTCGTGCTGGCCGTGAATCGGCGAGGACTGCCGGGATTCGGCCGCGAATGGAACGACCAGATCAGCGGCGATTGGGGCGGGCAAGCGATGCAGGACATCCTCGCATCGACCGATGCCATGATCGCTCATCCCAAAGTCGATCCCAAGCGAGTCGGTGCCATCGGCGCGAGCTTTGGCGGATACACCGTCTACTGGCTGATGGGTAACCACGCCAGCCGTTTCTGCACGATGATCGCCCACTGCGGCGTCTTTAATCTGGAATCGATGTACGGTTCGACCGAAGAGTTATTTTTCGTCAACTGGGACCTCGGTGGACCGTACTGGAAGAGTGATGAGGTTGCTTCGGAGTACAAACAATTCTCGCCACATAACTTTGTGCGTAACTGGAAAACCCCCTTGTTGGTCATCCATGGAGAAAAGGACTTTCGCGTTCCTGTGACCCAGGGTATGGAAGCGTTCACGGCCGCCCAGGTTCAAGGCGTACCGAGCCGATTCTTGTACTTCCCTGAGGAAGGCCACTGGGTGTTGTCGCCACAGAATGGCGTGGTTTGGGGGCGAGTGTTCTTTGACTGGCTCGACCGATCCTGCAAACCGAACCAGTAAAGTTGAGCCTGGAAGTTGTTAAGTTGTCGGTTCTGTGTTGTCAGATGTCAGATCTGATTTCTGAGTCATCAGTTGTCAGATAACCGTTGAGTGTTTGAACTGACCCTGCGACTGAGAACCGACAACGATCCACCGACAGCTTTCCTTCCCTCCATCATGCTTTGGTATTTATTACTGATCGCTGCCGGATTCCTAGCGGGAATCGTGAACACAATCGCCGGTGGTGGATCGTTTTTGACGCTACCTGCGCTGATGGTCTTTGGGCTCGATCCTCAACTTGCCAATGGAACCAATCGCGTCGCCGTGCTGTTCTCGAGTGCATCCGCGACGCTGACGTACCACAAACATGGCCATCTGGATCGCAAAGCGGCGTGGCGATTGACCATCCCCACCATGCTAGGAGTCCCGGCGGGAGCGCTGCTTGCGATCAATCTGCCAGCCTCCACGTTTGAGGGAATCTTTGGCGCGTTGTTTCTCGCGATGGCCGTGCTGCTCATCAGTGATCCGAAGCGACTGACACGTAAAACCGAATCTAAGGATCGATCGCCGACTCTCATGTTTGCCATCTTTTTTGGCATCGGTGTCTACGTCGGTTTCATTCAAGCCGGAATGGGCATCTTGCTGCTCTTGGCCATGAGCTTGATAAAGTCCGGTGACCTGGTGGCGTCCAACGCCGTCAAGAACCTGATCGGTTTCCTCGTCACACTCACCGCGATGATCGTATTCTTACTCTACGGCATGATCGATTGGATACCGGGCCTGGTGATGGCAGTTGGAAACGTGTTCGGAGGGATCGTCGGCGCAAAGCTTGCCATCGCCAAGGGGAACCGCCTGATCTTTGGGTTCTTGATCGTCGTCATGGTCGCAACGGGAATCAAGTTAGTCACATCAGCCATTTTGTAGGTCATGCTCCGCATGACAAATTCGATCGGTTTTTTGGCAACCTGCGGGGTGACGATCACACTCCTGGTGCGCTACGGATCGTGTATTGCTACAGAGTCGCCGATCGCTCCGCCGATCGTAGCGTTCCGGTCTGCCGTCATGCGGAGCATGACCTACAGAGTCGCGATCGTACTCGTACTCAGCGCAGCGGTACTCGTACTCGTAGTCGCCAGAGACGCACTACTACATAGTCGCCGATCGTAGCGTTCCGTTCTGTCGTCATGCGGAGCATGACCTACCTGTCGTCATGCGGAGCATGACCTACTAGCTGACCGATCGAATAGCAGCTTGCGATGCAGAACGGAATTTCCTAATGAAATCGAATCCGCCCTTGACCGGATCACCTACATAGCAGCGATCGGCGACGATAAGAAGCACTCACTGCGCACGAAAAAGCGACGCTCCAAAGCCTAGAGCGTCGCCTTCGTTTCATCTACTTCGCGGAGAACCGATTACTGGTTCAGCTGCTCTTCGACGGTTTCTTTACCGGACTTGCTACCCAGCGAACCCCACAAGCCGTATGGGCTTTGGCTACCTGGAGCCGATGGGCCCGTTCCGCCACGGTGAACAGCTGGAATCGACGCGTCGCCAGCTTCGATGGAGTCGGTGATGAAGACCACAGCACCGTCAGCCATCAAAACGTGAGCACCGCCTTGGTGCTGGCTGCTTGGTGGCAAGCAACCTTCACCGTACCAAGCGACCCAAGCACACAACTCTTTGTTGGGTGGCAGGATCGTGTTCATGTTGGTGTGACAGGACATGCTCAATGCCCAGGCGAAACCACGACCATCGTCATCGACGTAGGTCAGTTGACCCGACGAGATGCTGTTGATCTGACGATCTTGCAACCAACGCGTTGGGTTTTCTGGATCGATGTACTGTCGGCAGAACAGGTTGTCGTGGACGAGTCCACCACCGCTGACTTGCGTCAACGATCCGTTCATGGCAGTCGTACGAATGTCACGCTCACCGAGGTCGGTTGCGATTTCACCACACATGATGGTGTTCGACAGACCATCGAGGACGTCACGGAATCGAGTCGAGGTACGATTCACGAATACACCACGACCGGATGCACGCAGCTGTGAGGACAAGAAGTTCTCGGCGCTGTTTGGCTGGTTCAGGTAGTAGTAAGGAATACCAGTGTGGTTCCAGCTCGAAGCATCACCCAAGCATGCTGCGTAGTTGGTTCGACCGGCAGCAGGCAAGCCTGTACCGGGGTCACTCGGGCAGCGGAATGTCGGGATCTCTGTACGCCATGGAACATACTGAGTACCAACACCGTAGTTGTGTGGGGTTGGACCCATTGGTGGCCAAGGCTGACCGGTCAAATCGATTTGCGATTGACCATCAACACGCTGGTTGTTTGGGTTGCTGATTTGCTCCCACAGTGCTTGCTGCTCAACGAATGGCAGAACACCGACCAAGAAGCTGGCACACTGACGGTTCGTCAGTGCATCTGGCCAACCGAAGAACGGAACGTTGCGACCTGTTCCAGAGCCTTGGCGAGGCAGCTGCTTGTAGGTGGAGTGATAGTTATGAAGACCCAAGCCGATCTGCTTGAAGTTGTTACTGCAGCTCATTCGTCGAGCTGCTTCCCGTGCTGCTTGTACGGCTGGCAAAAGCAAGCCAACAAGCACGCCAATGATGGCAATAACCACCAGCAATTCAACCAATGTGAATGCTGTTCGAGACTGTTTCATCTAGAAAACCTCGTGAGAAAACGAAACAAAAAAAACAGGTGAATGTTAGTTCCCGGCTCCAAACTCCGGATTGAATTCTCCTTTGGCGCTTTCCTCTCGCTCATTCCGAGCTTGTTCGACTTCCGCTTCAAGCTCGCCTTCAACTACTGTGTTACCCTCCTCGCCGCATCCGACAGAAAGGATAGAGATGCAGGCAATGAAACACGCAGCAAGGAATTTTCGACCAATGTTCATGAAAAAATCATCCTGGAGAATACGGTAAAGCCTTTAACGTTAAAGGAAACACACCGCTCGTCAACGCCGTAGGTAAAAAACCACTGAAAAAGTGTTAAAATTAATGAAACGAACCTTGTTCGTCGGCCACTAATATACCCAGATCCTCTCGACCAGTTTTGGGGAAAAACGCGGAAGATCTTACGTCAGCGGAAAAAACCGTGGCGACCTCGAATCCGTAACACGACAGCCGAAGTCGATAACGGCGATCAGTTGGGCCGCTTATGCAACGGGCGTGCCAATCCGTGAAACTTCTTTTTGTGGCTTAAATGCCTGCATTAACGCCGCCTACAGACGAAAAGGTTCATTTGGATTGGTGATGCGTGCCCACTTTTTAGGCAACGCATGCACGTAGTGGGCAGATGTCCATTCTCCTTGGGGGTACCCAGATACATCTCGATACAGCCCTAACGTGTTTCGTGGCCGGTTAATATCGTCGATTAGCCCCCTGATTCTTGAGTATGCACTTCTGCGCGGCATCTTTGCCCAAGACAGTTCTCTACGATTGCAAAGAAACCAATCACGCGGCATAAACGCGAAATCCCGGCCTAGCTACGTTTTGAACGCCCGTGACCATTCCTCGGAGGAACCGATGAGTCGCCCCAACTCACTCTTTTTGCTCGTATTGCTTTCTTTCTGTCAGCTTTGTGTCGCTCAAACGCCGTCGAAGATCCGAATGGACGGTGAATTCGACGATTGGCAACAAAGCCAGCTGAGCGGGAAAGACCCGGTCGGCGACGCGACCGCCGCGTTTGATGTTTCACGGGTCGATCTTATCGCTGACGGCACAACGCTCTATGTTCGGTTTGACACGCAACAGCCACTGAATCTGCAGAGCGGTTTGCCGGCCGAAGGAACACTTCGTCTACGGGTTGAGTTTTCCGATGACCGAAAGCTGCTGGTCGATTTCCGCGAACGCTCGGCAATCCTGAACACGCCAGGGTCCAGCAATACGATCCCTTGGAGTGAGCTTCGATTCAGCTGCTTGCCAACCTACGCCGCGAAAGAATTTGAACTGAGGCTCGACTTGAAGGCGGTTGGCGCAGGACGAGGCGAGACGATGAGTCTAAATTTCGAAGGCTCCGATTCGCTATCAGACTCCCTCGATTTGACCATTGGCTCAGCCAGCCCGCGCACCCAGGCCGACGCGAGCACACTCGCTAAGCCATCGGGTGCCCTGCGTGTCGCCAGCATCAATACTCTTCATGAAGGCAGCGCGACCGAACGGGCACCCTCCATCAAGAAACTGCTCGATTTCGCGAAAGCGGACGTCTACTGCTTCAACGAAGTTTGGGAAGAAGATGTCTTTCGCGAAACGATCGGCAACGTGCTGCCTGATTCACTTCGATCGACAGCGAATTTGCACTGGGCCAACACCTGTGGAATCGTTTCTCGGTTTCCAGTCACACCCCTTTCTTTTGAGTGCCCGGAAGCTGCCGCGCTGATCGAAACGCCCGACGGTGCGAACCTGGTTGTTGTTGCGGTGCACTTCAAGTGTTGTGGATATCGAGAGAGCCGTGAGGACCAAAAACGAGTGGAAGAAGTCAATGCTTTGCTGGCCGATTTGAAAAACATGCGGGCAGGAAAGTTTGGCCCCAAAGCAGCCCGGGCCGGTGTCATCGTTCTTGGCGATTACAACCTGGTCGGCTCGCGAAAACCACTCGATCTGTTGAACCAGTTCGGGATTGAAGACCTGATGATGCGGAATCCCATCGATGGGTCGGCAAACACCTGGCGAGGAATGAAGCTGACGGAATCGTTTTGGCCTGGCCGACTCGACTACGCCTCGGTGGATACGAAGCGAATCGGATCAGCATCCGGCTTCCTACTTAACACGGAACAACTCAATGAGATCGATCCCCGCTTTGCAACGGACGTGATTGCGAGCGATCATTCGATGATGGTTGTCGACGTGGAGCTGAAGAAGCCCGAATAGACGATCGAACGCAGCTGCGAGGACCGTTGCCGACGATGACGCAAAGTCGCGGCTGGGGCTTGGGATTTTTGATCCGCTTGGTAGAATCTCGCGTTCGCTGAGAAGTCAAAATCAGCGAATTCGCCGCGGTGGCTGTAGCTCAGTTGGTTAGAGCATCGGATTGTGGTTCCGAGGGTCGGGGGTTCGAATCCCCTCAGCCACCCTGTGAATAACGAGGTTTTTGAAAGAGCGTTAGGGTTTTCCCCACCAGAAAATCCACCACTCTGCTATTTCTTCACCCACTCACCGCCCCGGACGGCGTCCCCGTATTCCTGTAAATCTCCGGGCCAAATAGCCAACGCAAACCACCCGAACCAGTAGCGACGAAAGGGCTTTCCACCAAGGGTGGTCCTGATCTTTCCAGGCTTAAGGAACGGCGTCCCAGTTTCCAAAATAACGACCATCACTTTTTACCTCTCAGTTTTGCCATCAGTTCCGGGGTCGGAGCATCGGCGTAGAAATCTAATAGTACCTCCGCAGTGCTGTGGCGGGTCATCCGCTGCACATACGGAACCGTCTGGAGTCGCTGGAACATTTGGACCGCGAATGTTCGGCGGAGATCATGCAGAGAAGCGCACTTTTTCACCTCGCCCTTGGCGTCCCGCTTCACGACCACGCCGGCTCGACGGCCGGCCGCGGCGATGACTCTGCCAAGACGGTTGGAGGTTGCATGTTGACCGCGCTTGCCCCTGGTTCGGCAGACCCAAATGCTATCCCGCCGTTCAAGCTTTCGAAGCCAATCGATCGCCTCGGGCGTAAGCGGCACCGGTTCTTCCTTTCCGCTTTTCTGTTCGCTCGAAAACTCGATCACTGGCATCGCGCCGTCCAGTCCGCTGACGTAGTGAGCACCGGGAATCGGCTCCCAACTGAAAAGCCAAAGCTCCGACAATCGCATTCCGGTCAGCCGCGCGGCATCCATCGCTCGCTTAAAGCCGTCCGATTCTTCGCTCGGCTTGCAGACAAGCGGAATCGCATCCCGCATTCGCTCGACCTCCTCCATAGTCAGAGATCGCCCTTTGCTCTTACTCCGGCTGGTGTTCTGCTTCGACTTTTTGCCACGCCGCTTTCTCGGTCTGGCGATCGGCGGAATCAAGTCGTGATCTTGCCCCCACGTGAGCATCGACCAAAGCGTGTCCATGTTGGACTTCATGGTCGCGGGTTCGTTTCCAATTCGACGAAGCTCGGTTTTGACTTCCAACAACAGGGCAGCGTCGATGTCGCTGCATCGCAATCGCACAATACCTTTCCGCTCTGCGGCTTCCGAAAGACGCCGCTTCATCGTGCGGCACTTCGCGCGATGACTGGCCGAGCAGTCCGGCTTCAGATAGTCATCGTCGATCTGATGCCAAAAATCCTGCCACGTCAGTTCGCGCGAACGACTGTTCAGTTCTTCTTCCCACTTACGCCGCGCCGTGTCACGGGCGCGGCGGGTTTTGCCAGGGCATTTCTTCTGACGAGGAACCCCGGACTCATCAATCCATTTCAGTATCGCGCCGTCCCTGGCTGTTTCGACCACGCGAACTTTGATCATTCTCTTCCCTCAACTTTCTTCGTTCAGATCTTTCATCCACCCTTTGCTGGGCTCTTTTGCAAAACCATTCAACAAGCTGTGAGACGTGGAACACTCGCAGCGTCCCGTGCTTCCCTTTTATGGGCACAAAAGGGACATCGTTGTCATCCAAAAATTCATGGAAGTTGTCCTCTGACAGGGGCCACATTTCCAAGACGTCGTATTCGTCCAAAAAACCCGCTTGTCGCATCGGGTGATCCGCGGCGAGTCGCTTTTGACTTTTGCTTTTGCTTTCCTTAGACATACTGTTGCATGGGTCTCCGGCTGACCGTATGCTGAGACGTAGCTCTAGCGGCCAACCCTTGGGGGATGGAAGTTTGGGGTGAGACCGATTGCTGAAATGTGGTAGTGGAGGCAATCAGTCGGTGTTTTCTTGGCCGCGGTTAGTCCGGGGCCTTTTTTTGTGCGCATGCACAAAGCGTCGACTGATTGGAGGGCCGCGAGAATGCGGCATAGCAAGACAGTGGACGCGCATTAGCGTCCACGGTGAAAAACCCGTCATCGATTCCGTCCGGTCTAGCGGATGGGTTGGTGATGGTGGTTGCTGTGAGGGGCCTAATCCTCGCAGCGACCACGCCGTCTCTTTTGACGACGCAACCAATCTAGGGCCATGCGACAGCCCTCGCAACCATCTTGATCGATGGCGCGGAATCCCCGTGTTGTTTCTCACCTGCGCAACCGCCCGTTGTCAGCTAATTAGGTTTCGTTTTGGTTATGGCGGTAGTCCGTCACTCTTTGCTTAGTCGTCACAGTGTGTTGCTAGCTCGTGACACGGGTGGTCAAGTGTCCACCAGATTGTTTTGGCTTGCTGTTCACTGCGTTGTTTGAATGACGTCCCCGCCGCTGGTCTGAAAAGTAACGGCGAGCTGAGGGGGAGAGAATCGTGTAGTGCTCTTTTTCGTGGCACTACATTTTGTAGTGCTCGCGAATTGCGGCACTACAGCACAAAACGTTGGTCTTGCGAGTCTCCGGCAATTACCATCAGTCCCAGATTTTTTTCGCCACGGAGTGCGGAATGTGTAGATTTTTTTGGCACTACAGACTGGGGGGTCCATGGCTGCTGAAGAAGAGTCAAGTTTAGAAGTCTCATACCCACGGAAAGCGGACTCAAAAGGCGCGGCTCGGGTCTACTTCGATCGACGCGCTTTCTACTTTGGGCGGTTCAATACGCCAGCGAGTTATGAGCTGTTTTCTGTGTGGCAAGAGATGCTCAACAGCAAAGGCGAACCGCCAGACATGAAGGAGGTGCGCGACCACATCAGCAAGAATCCTCGGATGAGCAAATTCCGGCAGATCGTGTCGCGAACGGTACTTGTGATAGTGGCTCTTCTGGTCTGCGTGTCCGCCTGCACGATCACCGCGTTTGTAACTATCAATTGGGTCCCTGACGTTGATGGCGTGGAACTATCGAAATATGAGATTGAGCGTGTTCGTGGAATGCGCAGCTTTGAGGAATTAGAGGAGGCCGTGGCAGTTGAGGCCATTAAGCAGAACCCAACGGCTCAAGAGGAGACGATCGAAAAAGTTCTCAATGACATGCCACAGCTCGGCGAGAGCTTAGAAGCGCACCGGGAAAGAATCGGAATGGAACCAGTGGATATTTCAGATATCGACATCTCAGAGATACTGGAGGGCGAACAACTGGAAGACTTCAGGGAGGCGATGGAGGCATTTCGGGAGAGGCATCCAAACAAAGAACCAGAGAAGGAAGCCCAACCCGACACAGGGAATCCAGAACCCTCTCAGGATTGACTCAAGAGGGGTCTCGACCGTGCCGATTACAGGGAATAACTCGATTACAGGGGTATTCCTATGCGTCAAGTCTTCGGTTTATCAGCGGTTCTTCTTGCGGCCACGATCGTCGCGGCAGCTACCTTCACCCAGCCATCTCCTAGCGAGGAAATGCCTCGTTTAAGCGAGCACTTGCCCAACCTAAACGAAATGTCTTCCGGCTGCGTTCAGGAAGCACAGGCATACGCTGACGCACTGAACAACCTGCAGGCCGCCGAAATCGCTGCGGACATTGCTTACATTCAGTACGTGAACTGTCTGAACGGTGGTGGACGCGCATCCGAGGATTGCGGCTGCGAGTAGCCTCAGATTTCTTCCGTCATGTCCGGGAATTCGAGCCTGTACCAGTCCTGGTACCGGTCCTTAGCCTGTTTCTGAGCCTGCATGATCCTGCATAGCGACAGAGCGTATTCCCTTCTGGCGTGATCAATGAGTTCTTCGCGGGTTAACTCCCGCGGCGGCGGATCTGGTTCCGACTGCGACCAGATCGCATACGCCAGGTAGCCAAAAAGCCCGAGCACGAACCCAATCGCCAGATACTTCTTTTTGTTCATCACTTCCCCCGTGCCCGTGAAATTGCCCACGATCCACCAAGGTAGTTCGGCGGGAGAACGGATCAAGCGGGGGCGGCGTGGCTGGCCGATCTTGAAACAGTCCGGATCCGTAACACGGTTCCATCACCGGACACTGGCCGTCAGTCCTCCCGGGTTTGGCGGCTTTTTTCGTGTGGCTAAGCCTTGTTTTCCGGGAAAATGACCTAGAGGCGAACCGGCGGATTTGCGATTGCATCAGTTTCGGTGAATAATTAAGTGAGACAATCCCGAGGAATTGAGAGCGATGCCAAAACCCGTCCTGCAAGCAATGGTCCTAGCGGATCACGTGTATCAGGACCGTGTTACAAACAAGTTCGTCATCGCAGGAACTTTTTCTAACATCAACTTTCACACGCTTCCTCAAGAGCCAACTGAGGGCAAGGGCAAAGAGAAAAAGGTTCCAGTAGGCCCGAGAATGGGCTCTCCATTCCTTTACATTGCGCTTGCTGAGGTGTACGCGAAAACGCAACTTTCGCTTCAGTTTGTAGATCTTTCCGATGCCAAAGTATTAATGGATGGGAAGGTTGAAATCGGCTCAGATGACCCAACCAAAGTGGTTGAGTGTGCAATTGAGCTTCCGTTACTTCCGATTACGAGACCGGACGTCTCGGCGACTTATTCGCTGGATCTCATTTTCGAAGGTGAGATACTTGGGTCCTGGCGTATAAAAGCGCAGGAGCTAGCTTCGAAAGCTAACGATAAAGAGTAGTCAAAATGCAGCTTGCAAATACATCACAACAACTGTTGCCGAGGTGGGTGAAGAGCTTTCGGCCTACCGAAGGGTTATACGTCTTCGAGGCGATTCTCCAGGAGGAGGAGAGCGGATACTCCGTTTTCGCTCCCCACTATCCTGGAGTCATTAGCCAAGGCGACACGGTTAAAGAGTCGGTTGACAATATAAGTGAAGCTTTTGCGCTCATGATCGAATGCAGCCGTGAAGATGGTATCCCGCTTCGGTATATACCGATTCCTGAGATCGAGTCTCGCGAATCGGATATCAGAATCCGAGTAGAGGTAAATGCCTAAGTTTCCCGTCTTTAAGAGCCAAGACGTGCTTCGAAAGCTCAAGAGGCTGGGACTAGAAGAGGTACGGCAGAAGGGAAGCCATGTCATGATGAGAGACGACGCTGGTCACAACGTCACCGTTCCAGTGCATCAAGGCAAGGACATGAAAACCGGAACTCTGCGCGGGATATTGCGCGATGCGGAAATTGACATCCAGGACTTCATTGATGCTTAAACCCGTGCCGTCGGTGCCCCGTTCGGCACTGTAGAGGGCGAGATTCCGGCGGGGCTCGGTGTCTCGCCCTCGTTTTGCCACAGCCGCGCCCCGGTTTCGGGTAAAGTGGGCCATGTCACGGGGAGTAACGAATGCAGGAATCTGCTGAGCTTTGGATCGTTGTCGTCGCGTGGGTCGTAGCGGGCTTCTGTGGTCTGGCTTTTTTCGTTGAAAAAGACGTGCTGCGAAGAATTGTTTTTGCTCTCGTGGGCATGGTAGCTTTGATGGTCGGATTGGGTGCCATCGTCGGAGGCGGGTAACAACACTCTTACACCCTAGCTAGGCTGGGTGCTGTGCTAGGCGTTCGGATCATACCCACCGCCAGCATGATACTTGTCGGTATAGTTGAATGTACTTCCATCGTATGTTCCGTGCCCAGACTCGCCGTCGGGTGGCTCTGGAATGCTGGCTGACCATGCCTTGAACTGGGAGATGTAATCCACGCTGCTAGCAGCGGTGTCGCGAGAGTACATGCCAACCAGAGAGGGCAGCGCACCCGTTGCGATTGAAAGGGATGCCGTTCCGAATGTGATATCAAGCGTGGTCCCCGTCGCATGGGCCAAGATAGCCCCTGTTCCTGTTCCAGCTTGAGAGTCGACCTGGGATGCGCTTGTGCGAGAGGCAGGGTCATAAAACAGTGCGTTGTTTAGACTTGAAGATGCCGCCTTCGATCCCGAAAAGCCCACTGCACCGATGGGGTTATCAAGAGATGCAGCGATTGCACCGAACGCATCAAGGTTTCCGTTTGCTGGATTCGCCGACGGGGTGATCTTGATGTAGTACGCACCGACCGTGAGTTTCTGAAGGTACAAGGCTGTAGCGGCTATTTTCTGAGAAGTGCTAATGCCCGACGCCGTACCATCGATTGCAGACTTTGCGAGGCTTCCTGATTCAATTAAGAACGCATCATCATTGAACCACAGATCGCCAAGTGCTCCACCAGCCGTTCGGTCAAAATTATCGACGATGAAATCAACCGTTCCAATCTCTGCCTCTGATTCACCAGATCCGACTGGAATTGCGTTCCATCGCGAGAACTCCCAATAGCCTGGAAAGTAGGTTCCCTCTTCTATCGCAGATGCGCCGTTCCAAACCTCTAGCGTTTGTGACGCCCCGTCACGATCAAGCAGCTCGGTTCGAGCGCCCCCGGAGCCCACTATGTATGGTGTGCAGCTGGCCATGCCGAGAGTGTCGCCGCTAATACCCGGAACACCACCGGATGGAGCGAGGAACCACTGAAAGCGGCGACGCTCGCGAACCTGCCTCGCATTCTTTGGCTGTGACGTCAGTTGACCGCTCGGAATCCCTTCAACTCGCTGGATCCCACTGACAATTCGCTTGGCATCATTGACGGAGATATCGGCCTTCGTCATACACCGATCCCGGAAAAACTGATGCGCGGCTTTGTGCGATAGTTGATGATCGTTCCGATCGATCCGTCTGGTGTTCGTGATCCGTCCAGCTCAAGATTGATCGGCTCAGCTACAGGAACTTCATTCCCTGAGTCATCTAAAGCCGTTGCCTCTGTCAGCACGCCGCTGTCCAGAAATTTGTAGCCTCGATTAACCATCGCATATGACCATCCCCCTTTCTGGCAAGCGATACGAGTTGTGCCCGTATAGAACTGGACACCGCCCTCGTACCTTGCTTGAGATGCAGTTATTCCACGAAACAAGCACTCGCCAGCTGAGTAGGCTCCGAAAGTGCCAGTATTAAGTGAATCACCATATGTCGACTCAATCGCATCTATTTCATTGAGCGTTGCGTAGTTCTTCTTGGCAACAATTACTGGGATTCGCTTTGTTGACAGGATTGGCGTTGAAGGCTCCTGGCCAGCGGCGTTTTGAATTGGCCCCTCCGTGTCTGCCGCACGACTGATTCCTGTAAGAGCTTCATTGTTCCATCCTTTCTCAACGGGAACGCTGATTTCTTCCCACTCACGAGAATAAATTACGGGACGAGATAATGGGTTCGATCGGCTCGTGTGCGTATCTGATGCCTCTGTGTTTCGGATTGGTGACCATACTGCATTCGCGATCCAAATCGATGTCGTTTTGTCGTCCTGTGCGTCACAATCAGCTTCCTGCATAAATGCCGAAGGGTCGGACGTTCCATACAGGCTGTAGGTCGCGAAATAATCGGGAAACGGATCAGGCAGCGACAGCGTTGCTTGCGACAAAACCTCATACGCCGACTGCGATCGATCATCCGTTTCTATTCGGTACTTGCCGTAGTAAATGAACTCGCGATTGACGAGCCGGAATCGATTACGGACCAAATGGCAGCTTTGCACAGTCATGAATCAAACCCCACCATCTCGGAAGGCATCATTGATGCAGCAAGATTATCGATGGCGGAAACGACGGCCTCCGTGGCGGTGGTCTCCTTTTTTTGCTCTTGCAAAAGCTTCTCCTGAATGTTCCCGGAATTGGTAACACTGGATCGCAGCTGCGCAAAGCCTTCTGCCGTATTTGCGTCAAGGATCTCGGGGCTGGCCCTGTTGATGCTCGCAGTTATTGTCTCCGCAACATTGCTCGCCATCGACTTGATGTCACCTGCAATTGCAGAGGCACCCTTGCCGATATCCATGATCAGTCCATTGGCAACAGATTTCTGGTCAGTGATCGCGTTGAATTCTTTTCGCGACTTCTCAATGTTGTCGCCCATGTTGCTGAAGAACTCCTTAATGCCTTCGGACGGCAATGGGGCGGCCCACGCCTCGTCGGCTTTCTTACGAGCCTCTTTCGCTGCGCCCTCCATTGTCGAGGCGAACGTAGCAACAAACTTGCTGGGCTTCAGCTCCATGTCAATGTCTATCGTTTTTAGACTGGCCAGTTCCAAAAACTCAGAAAGCGGTCGGATCATCCCCTTGTTGATCATGTCGACGAACTGCCGATTCGCCTGCTCGGCAGTCTTCAGGTACCACGCAAAGAATTCCGAAATAATGGCTCTCACAGACTTGAACGAACGAATCCAGAACTCAATGCCATCTCGAACGAATCCTATGGCCTTGGCGATACCCATAAGATCTTCGCGGATGTCCCTTGAGGCAATATCCGAACTCGACGACCACTTTGCAAAGCTCTTGGCAACTCCCTCGACCAAAGGAGCCAATCGGATCGCGACTTGATTGCTGATACCTTCGATTGACTTGGCAACCCGTCCAAGTGCGTCGTTGGCTTTTTCGACCTGCTGAGCATCAAAGCGACTTACTGTCAGACCGAGTTTTTCGGCTTCACGCTGGTACTCAGCAAGACCTTTGCTTCCGAGCCGGAGCGTATTGACCAGTGAAACGCCTTCAGAGTCAAACAGCTTCATTGACAGCCGCACGCGATCGCCTTGACCGCTAACCTCGCTCATCGCATCGGCCAGCGCGGCAAACTGTTCATCTGGAGCAAGCATCGCAAGCCGTTCAGCACTCAAGCCAAGTTCCTGAAGCGCTCCAACCGCCTCACCGCTTCCTTGTGCGGCCTCAGCGATCCGGCGAACCATTCGCTGCAGCGCCATATCGGTTGTGCTGGCCGAAACTCCACTTTCCTCGGCAGCGAACCGCAGCGCGGTCAGTTTTTCGGTCGCGATCCCTAGCTTGTCGGACGTCTTGGCCAAGTTGTCGATATTGGCGAACGACTTTCGGATCTCGTTGCCGATCGATGCGACACCAGCGAGACCGGCGGCCGCGGTGGCAAGCCCTCCCATACTTTTCATGGCGGTCCCGATCGAACGCGGTAGCGAATTGATCGAACTACGAAAAGAATGAATGTCCTTTATCGCTTTCTGCGTCCGTGCCGTGATCGATACGCTTAGTTCACCGATTCCCGCCATTGTTCTCTGCTTTCCTGTCTAACGCTCTTTCGGCTTGTCGTGCTCGGGCTTCCCTTACCGCATCTGGATCCAACTGCCCCGGCACCAATTCGCGAGGGTCAATCCATTCGCCCGACATCGAAGCCGCGATAATGGATGTTTGTCGCGCCGATGACCACCAAAGGTCTGGGTTGAGTGTGTTGCGATTTCGGTAGGCATAAAGCTCCGCGAAGTGCTTGCTTGTAATTTGTCGCTGCAGCTCATCAACTGGTCGACCATAAGCGAACGAAAGCTCTATCCAGAACTCTCGCTCGGGTCGGCGGGCGAGTTTTTTTCCGCTTCCTTTACGCTCTCGGACTCCATGCCAGACATCTTCTTGATCGCATCAAATAGACGACTGATCGCGGACGCTCCCTTGCTACCAAGCTGCTCAACCTCGGATTCGGTGAATTCCTCAAATGAGTTGCCGTCTGCATCGCAAACGCCAAGTGCAACAAGGGATGACCGCGCTCCAACGAGTGTCCCTGCGTCGGAGACCTTTTCCTCGAAGCGGTCCCGCTCATCACCCGTCAGCTCACGAACACAAACTTCGGCTCCCTCGCCCCATTCGGGTACAGGGATGACCTGAACTTTAAGCTTCGTCGGTGCTTGTAGAATCTGTTCCTTCGTCAGCATCTTCGCTCTCGTAGTTGGGGCTAATCAAATCGGAAAGTTCGTTGGCTACCCGCTGCTGCTCTGCATTCAGGCTGGCCATTTGTCGGCGGGTTTCCTTGGCGATGTGAATCTTCTCCGCGTCAGTGATCTCAACGCCGATGGTGCCCTTATTGAGAAAATTGATCGGCTTTCGTTCACCAAAGCACACATAGCCCACGCGTCGTTTTCCAAACATAATTTCGCACTGCGTGGGTGCGTGTTTTCGTACAAGAACCTCAGGCATTGCTTGCTCCTTATGCGGCGGCGTTTTTGGTGACGGTGCCAGCGACTTTGACAACCAGTGTGATGGTTGATCGCTCGCTCATTTCGTTTGGATTTTCCTGCACTCTTTTGACGTAACCGGGAAATACCCAGTTCGCCGCTGTCGTGTGTGTGCCGATCGGCTTTGTCCAAGTGCAGGTTTCCTCGGTGCCGGTTGGGATGTTGGTGTTGTGATCGTTCGCCACTTCGATCGAAAACTCATCGCCCTCTTTCAAGTCACCTGGCATGTACGGCATGTAGTCGCCCTTGGACAGGCCAAGGTGTGGCAATGGAATATCCGTGTCGACACCTTCGTTCGGTGGCGTGATGCTGATGATGTTGGCCGAAAGGCCAGTGGTCCCAAGGGTGAATGCACCCCCAATTCCTGTCGTCATTTCTTCACCTCAAAGGGTCGGAGCGGGTTCGCTGTGTGATATCAGAAAGTCCATTGTTCGACGCTTTCTCCAGCTCTTGCCGCCGGGCGGCGGTGGATCGACTCTGTCATAGCGAGTGTCCATGACACAGTCGAACACTCGAATGCTGCCTAGTAACCCAGAAAAACCGTGTAATGATGACTTGACCGCAGCGGCGACCTGCCGAGCTTGCAAGCTCGTTTGTCCGTAGCAGTCGATTTGCAACCGTGTCTGACCGTCGGTCATCGGCTGATTCAGGAGAGGCCAGTAGTTGTGACTCAGCTCCTCATATCGAATCGCTGGCATCGCTTCATTGGGTTCGATCACCTGGGGACGAATTCGATTCCCCACCAAACCAGCCACATCGGAATCCGTAGCTAAACGTCTCTCAATCTGCCATGCAATATCTTCGTCAGTAATCGCCATCACTTGCGTCTCCTGCTCTTGACCCAAGCCCGAAGCCGACGCATCACGAACGATCGAATTTTTGATTCATTGCGATAGAGCGGGCCACGCAAAAACGATTCCCCGAACACCAGCGTCCCCGCACGATGTACAAATCCAAACTCAAGGAACCCGCCGTAGAACGTGTCGCCCTGAAACAGGTCATCGCGAAACCCGACAGCGGTTCCCATCTTTTGCCGCGATCGCGCAATTGCCTTGACCGTGAGTTCAGATTCCAGGAGCCCACTTTCAGCGGGCACTTCCGATCGCACCTCGGGCAGCACGATTTCGCGTATAGCCTGCCGAGTTGTGGATCGCATTTCTTTGTTGACCGACCCAGCGCCATTCTCCGAAGCAATGTCACGCAAAGCTGCGTCGAGTGCCTTGTCGCCGGTCATCGCAATCTTAAAGGACTTGGCTGTCATTCCATCACATCTGCACAGTGCAGCTCCATCCATTGGCGTCGATCATCCTTTTGCAGGATCGTCACAATCTCCATTTCCTGCGGATCTTCGCCGTCTTCGATGATCTCAACTCGCCAGTGCGTTTTGACGTCCTTAATGAAGTGGATCACGAAAACGATTTGCACGGTCTCTTCAACCTGAAGGCCGCGCCGCGTTGATCCGCCAGAAACGTCCATTCGCTGGGCCGGGACTCGGCGATGATATGGCGTGTACGTCGTCACGACCTCACCACCGTGGTCGGCAGGCCGTGTGTCGGTCGCCTTTTTGATATTAATGAGCGTATTGAGCTGTCCTGCTGCTGGCATCAGTACGAACCTCCGTATCGATAGGCATCGCGTCCGCTGTAGTTCTCGAACTCATCGCCGATCGATTGTGAGGCGAGCAAGTCAGACACAGCCCGCGGCAATACACTCGTATTGACTCCCATCACGACTTCTTCGCGGTGGTAGTAGTAATGGCCGAGCAGCAACAGGATCGCTTGCCGAATTGGTGCTGGAACATCCGATTCATTGGGGCCGTAACCCGCAACGAATGTCACAAGAACCGTTGACCCCACAACCCGGTCTTTGACACTTGGCCAAGTCACGCCATCCGATGGCATCACTCGCCCCGGCTCGCTCCGGCTGTCCACCACGTAGTCTTCTGCTGGCATCGTTGTTTCTGTGCCAGCGATGTCGCGATAGATGATCGAAGTGATCGACTGGAGAGGAGCCATCGGTATCGGCATTGGACACGTTCCGGGAGGGAAGGCGTCCAATGTGAGCGTCAGCGTTGCCGTCATCAGTTGCCGACCAAGCTCCGCCTCTACCCGCCGACGCGCTGCCGGAAGGTAGATGCCGGAAATGTTCACATCCTCGTGATCCGTTGGAACACGAAGGTGCAACTTCGCTTCACTGAGTGAAACGGGCTCTTGGGTGGGCTCGGTCAGAACGTTGACGGCGTAATTCACGCTGCTGGCTCTTCTTCCTTCTCGGGCTCGATCAGCTTGCCTTCGCTGTCGCGTTTGATCGGCTCACCGTCTTTGTCGCACTCAAAGCCGCCTTGGCCTTTAAGGATACGCTTGGCCAGCTTTTCGTCTTTGATTTCGACGATCCCGCCGGGCTGATATTCCTTCTTGCCCAGCGTGATGAAACTCCAAAGCTTGATATACATCAGGTTCTCTCTGTGGATTGTGTTTCGGACACACGCGGAGAAGCCCTCCGCGTTGAAAAATGAATCTGCGGCTTAGGCTTGTTGCAGATACTTGATTGGCGGAGTTCCAGCGTTGAGCACACCGCCGTCCTCGCGGACGAACATGATGAACCCGTCTTGGTCGTTGTCTCGGTACCGTTCTTCGAGACGATACATACGAAACCCGTTGACCCGACGAATCTTGTACTTACTGAAATCGCCGTAGAGCATAGTGATGTTGCTCGTCGCAACTGCGCTTGCCATCGCTTGATTCACGGTCAACGTTGCACCAAGAAGCGTGTCCGGTGTGCCAGCTTGCAAACCGGATTGCCACAGATATTGGCCGTCACTGTCTTTCAGTTTTCGCACACCAGAGACAATCAGGTCATGCATCATGAACCCTGCACCGGCTCGATACGCTGGATCAACACTGTGCTGAAGGTTAATGATTTCGTCCGCTGTGAAAGCGGTCGCACTCGCGGCAGTCACGCCAAGAGTGGATCCAGTCACGATTCCTTGGGCTTGCCCGGATCCGGTTCCCAGCGTGTACCGCTGGTTGCGGAATCGTCCGATGCGCTCGCCGAGCAATTGGCCAAGCACTGCAGGCAGATTGAAGGCTGAATCCTCCAAGAGTTCGTAAGGCACAAGAACAGCTTGGCTGGAAAGCTTGTAGGCTTCCCACTGCGTCTTTCCAAAATTGGGCGTTGGGCCACCAGCTCCGGAGTTGTCAACGTTGACGTTTTCGCCAACCTGCACGCCGGTGTTTCCGGTGTCATCTACGGTAGGCCACCCAAGCGTTTCGCCACTGCTGGTAACGATCAGGTCAGCGACCTGTGAAACGCCATCGAACGCGAGCATATTGATTTCAAGCTCGTTCATTAGCGTTTCCGGTGGGATGAGGTTCCCGCCGGTGGTTGCCGTTTGAGTGGTGAGCGGTGCGTTGAAGAAACGACCCCGATCTTTCCGCATCGTTGGGTGAACACTGGAATACTTCTCACGAAGCAAGCCTAGCGATTCGGTATTTGCTGATTCGAACGTGAGCTTCTTCTTGTGAAGACTGAAACCACACGCTTTTGCGGCTTGTTCTTCGGCGTCCGAAACGTCGAAGTCCATCTGATACCGGAGCCAAGCCTTCAACGCCAAGGCGCGAGTCTTTTCATCACCTGCCGATGGACCATCACTGCCAATGTCACCGATGGAAGAAGTGGACTCACGACCGGGGATCGTGCCGCGTGAGTTTCGTGCGACAGGTGCGGGTAGCTTACTCTGCTCTTCGATCTCAGCGAGCCGACTTGAGATCGCATCACCACGCATCAGGGAATCAATCTCACCCTTGACCTTGTCGTAGTCGGCGTTGAGCGTTTCCCAGTTCTTCTCGTCCTCAGCGGTCCAGCCACTTTCACTGAACTTGTTGCCGTGTTCTTTGAGCTGTGCGGCGAGCTTTTGCCGCTTTTCTTGCAGATCTGCAACTTGAGACATTTGAGCCTCTCCTTTGGTGCTCGCTGGGCAAACGGATTGCCAGCGATGGATATGAACCATCGAAAGCAAACCGCCACCCGCACCGCAGGGGCTCAATGCATGGAGAGAGAGTGGCCGACCCGGCACACCGCAGCTCTCGGTACACCAGTAACGTTATGCAGCATCCGCTTCGATGTCAAGCATTCGAAGTCGGATCGCAATCTCTCTTGCCTTTTGCTGAGCCTTCCACCGCCGCAGATCCTCCGCGGCCTTACCCTTGGCATCGGTGTGCTGAAACACCTTTGGTGCATTCGGGAAGCGGGTCCGATCAACCGCCATTGCCACAGCCTCAACAGGTTGCATGATCTTCTGCGCAAGACCGTGTGACATGACCTCTTCAGCATTGAACCAATGACCCTCGCCGTTGTTATCGGCCATCATCTGCCGAGCTTCGGATTCAGAGAAGTTTGATTGTCTCGCATAAGCTTTTGCGGCGCGGTCCGTGATCTTGTCAAGCATGTCCGCGTCTTCACGCATGACCGCCGCCGTTCCGAATGATCCGCCGTATGCTTCGTGAATCATCATCCATCCGTTTTCCGCGATCTCGATCGTATCACCCGCCATCGCAATCACCGATGCGATAGATCCCGCAAGTCCATCGACCTTCACGTGAACCTTGGCAGGATGCCGACGAAGTGAGTCGTGCATAGCAAGCCCTTCGAGAGCCTCGCCGCCTTGCGAATGAATCCGAAGTGAAATTTCTTCGACGTCGCTTGCTTCACTTAGTGTCTTTTCGACGATCTCAGCGGTCGGCCCGCCAAAGTACTCGCCGATATCTCCGTAAAGGTACATCCGAGCCGACTTCTCGCCGGTGCGTTCAAGAATCTGCATCGTCTACGTCTCCAAAAAGTTGGTCAATGAATCGCGGTCCGGCACTGCTCGACCATTCCGAAAAGTTCGCCTCAGCGACTGGCGTGATTTCATCAACGCCAGTCGAGTTCAGGACGGTTTCGCAAAGTTGGGAGGCGTCCGCAATAATCGCATCCACGGTTTCGCTCACAGGCAACTCTGCCGAAACGTGTGTGGTTACTTCCTGAATCTCGCGAGTAAAGATTGACGAGAATTCATTGAGGCCACCAGCATCCATCCACTGGCAAAGCCCCTTGCCGCGGTTGCGTTTGGACTTTGCAACAACGCGGTCACGCAAAAGCCTTGCGGCCCGCGAAATCGCCGATGATGCAAGTTGACGAAACGCTTCGTTGTCTTCGCTCTCTTGGGGCTGCTGGCGTGTGTTGATGTTGGTGTTGATGTATTCGCCGCCGCGACCATCCTCACGCTTGTTCATTCCGAGCATTTCCCGAGCTTCGTCAGCGTTTACGATCTCGGATGCCCGGAGAGTGTTTAGCGACGACGCCAAGCGGTCAAAGCTCATCGAAAGAAGCCCACGGGTGTCGTAGGCGAAATAGAAGCCCTGTCGCTTCTGATCTGGTGTTGTCAGCTTACGCCGTGCCTCCTGCGTGATGCTTCGGGCATGTGGCTTTAGAGTTGTGTCCCAGTGGTCTCGGTTGTCCTCAGACTTAGAAGAGAAGCTTTCTTTCGTTTCATCACCGAGCTTTCCGGGCCGCACGTTGAAGTACCTTGCGATGTCGCGGACGCTTTCCTGCCTCCCCTCAACCACTTGAGCCGCTTCCGGTGTTGTCTGTGCTGCATGGAATTTGGCACCTTCACGGAGCACCACAGTCTTGAATGCCTCCTGGCTTCCATAGGATTTTCGGAATCCAGTTTCGACATTGTCCTTGGCTTTTTTGGGCATATTAGAGGGAAGCTCAAGAATCCCGCCAACACGACCGCCGTTCTTGTAGAAGTCGGACGCGAACTTGATTTCAGCAAGCGCCAGTCCGATTGCATCTCTTGCCGCCTTGATCCACTTGAATCCCATCAAATGATCAAGCGACATGCCGTGGACATGGAAGACCTCACTAGCAAGGAGTTCCACCGCCTCACCCTCGACTTGCGTAATGTAGTAGCCTTGGTTATTTCGCCTCTCGGCTCGGGTTCTGTCCGGCAGCAGCGGTACCAATTCCCTGGGCGTGCCGTCGCTGTTCCGCATGATGTACGCATAAGCGTTGTTCCAAAGAAGACGATCTACCATCATCTGCTTCCAGAATTCAAACGCTGTCTGCTCGGTGTTCGCTTCCCAGTGGACAAGGCCGTACAGGGGATCTGATTGATCAAGTGTGACTTGATCGCCATCACCGAGTTTCTGTTTTGGCTCGATTGGTATTGCAGCAAGGTCGCCAGAGATCAGTTCTAAGCCCTGCCATACCGCAGGGTGCATTAACGAAGTCTTCTCAGACACCCGCAAGCCGGATGCCGCAGCTCTTCCATCCACCAGCATGTCGTAAGCATCTGGATCGTTTATATCCACAAGAGGGTTTTCGAGCGAAAAGTTCATTGGGGACACCGTGATGCTCGTCGTGCTCCACGAAGCAGCATCAACGACGTTGGAGTGGATCAGTTCTTTGCTCATTAATACATCTCCACTTCGCCGTCTTCGTAGTAGCTTCCGTAAAACCGAAACTTCTTGGCCTCACGAATCGCCATCACACCCGCCTGGATGCCGTCAATCGTCTTGTGTGCCTCTCGCGAATCGCCCTTGTCGCTGCTTTGTGGCTTCACCGGTCGGTAGTTTCCGCTTCTGTCTGGGTGTGTCACTTCAACGTGACCAGCTTGCCAGTTCAATGCCTCGTTGTCTGGGTGGCGGAGCAAACCCATCGACAGCATCCGTTCAAAGATTTGCGTTGGCTCTGCATACTCCATGAGCGATTGCCGGAACTCAATCTGCGTGCAACCCAATTCCTCAGATAGCTTCTCAGCGGTCTCAACGGCATAAGTTGGATCGTAGGTCAGGCATTGCACGTCGGTCTTACCAAACTGCGAGGCGATGTCATTGCGAACCGTTCGGAAGTGGATTTTCGGACCCGGAATGATTCGCAAGAAACCCTTTTGCGACCACTCAGCAAACGGAACCACGTCGCCCCATCGCTCCACCGCTGCTTGCGTGATCCACAAGAGCGAGAACATGTAGTAGTGCTTCGCTTCTTCGTGGTCTGGTTCGCCGTCGTAGTCCTCTCTTGCCACGGGGACGATGAGCGTTGCTCCCGTCATGTCTCGCGTGAGTGACATATCCAAGCCGAGGTAGGAAGCTTCACCGGCAAAGTCGTCAATTGAGTGATTGTGGGTAGCGTTCTGCCACTCGCTCATGTTCAACCACGGTGCCGATGCTCCACCCCAGATATTGAAGCGGTACATCTTGAACCGCTGCCACGTTGAAACTGATCGCCTGGCGGCTTTCAGTTCAGTCTCGAACACTTCCGGGTTGATAATCTCGCCCAAACTTGGATTGGCCTGTGCCCACGTCCTTGGGTCGCTGAGTTGTTCGTCCGTTGCATCCTGCGGAGCTGAGAATACCTGATGAAGGAATCGCAGGTCGTCCACCTCGCCTTTATTGACCTGCTCGCCATAGTCCCACTGCTGTCGCCCCCACCCGAGCAGATTGGAGCCCGCAGTTGACACAGCGAAATCAATGGGCTCGTCGCGACTTGCACCCATGTACTCCAGAACGCCCGCAAGTCGAGCGTCAACAACATGGGCTTCGTCAATGATCGAATTGCCGTTCAGTCCCTCCTGGCCATCAACGTTGTCGCCCGCAATCACGCCGTACCAACTCAATGTCGGTCCGTGAGTAATTCTTTTGCTCGTCTTGTTGATGGTGCATTCCTCAGACAGTTCCGGGGACTGCTCAACCATCTTGATTGCGTGATCGTGAACGATTGCGGCTTGCTTTCCGTCCTTTGCAGCGGAGTAGGTCTTCCCGCCCTTTTCGCCATCAGCAACAACAAGGTAGAGCCCCACCATCGCGGCCATTGGGCTTTTGCCGTTCTTCTTGGGCACCCACAGCCGGACCCGGCGAAATCTACGAATCCACATGCTAAGGAAGTCAGACCAAACAACCCAACAGAACATCCGCATAAAGAACTCACGTTGCCACGGCATGAGCTTCACCAGCTCGCCGCTGAATCGAGTGCCCTCATACAATCGAAAGTTATTCTCAACCGTTTCGACGAAGTGCTCACCTCTCTCGTGATCCCAACGGGCACCGGCCTCAACTGCCATTTCATCGGCACGAGTAACAATCAGCTCGTCAGTTGGAACTATTGGTTCAGCCACGCTTCCTGCCTGCAATGCTTTTCTTCTGCGGCTTATCGATGATGATTCGCGAGCGTGCAATCGGGTTCATACCAAACTCATTTGCCAATGTTGTGAACTGTCGCGAGTACTCGCCGTAAGCGATGCGTGCATACTTGTCGATCGGATCATCGTTGACGGCCTTCGTTGCACGACGAAGCAAGGCCCAGGACTCCGCCAACGCTTGCAGTCGCGGCGTGTCTGCTCGCTTGGCAACACCCATCTCAACAAGCATCGGAACGTACTGGTCCCAAAACTCCTTCGCTTCTGGCATTGCCATCTCAGGACGAACGGGAACACCCTCTGCCTTTGGCTTGGCATCCTGGTCGCCATGACGATCCGATCGGTACGTACCTTCAGCGATCTTGATTGCGTCGGGCTTCGGCGGTCTTCCTCGTTTAGTCATCTCAATCAATCAAACGTCTGATTTTTGCCAGAAAAACTACACGCCTGCATAAGCGGCACGTGAGTTGCTCTTGTCATGCAATTTCGATACCCCCCCCATCACGACGCCCACTGCCTTTGCATTTCGCTCATCGTCTTAGCGTTGTGACATGAAGCACAAAGCGACTGCGTGTTCTCATAATCAAGCTCCAAGTCTGGCCGGTCTGCTCGTGGCTTAACATGGTCAACAACTTCTGCGGCTCGCGTCCTTCCCTCTCTCGCACACGCTCGACACAACGGCTCGGTTTTCAATCGGTAGCGTCTCAACTCAAGCCAAGCCTTTCGCTTGTAAAACGGATCGCCGCTTCTGTTCTTGCGACCACGTGCCTTGTGCTTAGGACACCGACCGCCACCATTCACGAGCGTTCGGCATCCAGGGTGAGGGCATAGCTTCATCATGGCGTTGGCGTCTCCACTGCAAGCACATCGAACTTGAACGCGGCACCGCCCGACCGAACACCACCACTCGTGTGGTTGTAGGTCCATCGCAGGTCTAGCCAATGACTCTCGATCTTGCCCGCCACAGTGTTTCGATTGGCTGTGTCAGTCGCTTCCAGCAATAGAGTCAAGACTGCGGCCCCGTTCACATCCGCCACCGTTCCAATACCAATATTCAGCACTGACTCCCACGCTCGCAGCACTGCCTTGTCTTCCGCATTTCTCACCATCACTTCCAAGGTCAGGAACGAAGACAACGATAGGGAGGCGTTCTCATCGTCATCGAACGTCACTTGTGCGGGTGCGATGATGCCCTCGAAGACCTGGACGAAATTGTCGCCGCTGTCCTTTAGCAGTTCGCGTTCTCCGATGGTCGCCATATCCGTTTGACCCCGTTTTTTGGCTGGTTTTTGTTTTCAAATGCGCATGTGCGTGCGCATTTGGCCTATCAGGTGGACGTGTAGAATCCGCCTGCTGGGATGCCGATCGTCACGTCATTGCCATCCGTGGTGAACACCGCATCGAACTTGCACAGCGGGATCCGGCTGGCGTCAGCCCCGCCAACATCCTCGAAGATGATCGCGGCCACGTTGTTGTTGTTACTCGCACCACCGGCAGACGCGAACAGAACGTCATCGCAGTCCACATCAACGTCGTCATTGGCATCGTCCACTGTGGCCGCAACGTTCGCCAGTGTCGCCCGTGCGTAGTTTGTGAAGTCGCTCTCAGTGGTTGACGCGTTGGCCAGTATGTCCGCGATCGTGTCGAGGTCACGAAGCACGGCGTCCGTGTCAGCCGCCTTGAGCAGCAACAGGCCAAGCGTGGCACCGTCCGACACTTTCTCGGCAATGCGTCCCTTAGCGACGTTGAAAATGAAATTGGCCATTTGGTTTCTCCCTATGCCTGAATGGTTCCTGTTGCCTTTGAAACGGCGATCGATGCAGACGCTTCGGGCACCGAAATAGAAGCGTCACTGATGTAGATGAATCCAGCCGGGACGATTGAGCCGACCGTTATGGTCAACAGTCCCAAGCTCTCTGATTCACTGACTTGCGTTAGCGTGATGGTCTTGTCCTGACCGATCACCAGAGCATTTGCGGTGTTTGCCTCGCTTACTGGCGACAGGGCGATTGTTTGGTCACCGCCAATGAGAAGGGCGTTTACCGACTCGGTCTCTGTCACTCGCTGGAGGGTGACGGTTTGAGCAGAATTGATTACGAGGCTGCCAACCGATTCGGCTTCGCTGACTTGCCCCACCTCATAGGTGCGTGGGTTGCCAATCTCCAAGTTGTGAACGATTCCAGACTCAGACACCTGCCCAAGCAAAACAACGTTTGCCGTGATGATGTCGAGACCGTTTGCTTGTTCTGACTCGAAAGCCTGGCCCAGCGTGTACGTCCTCGGATTGGTGATGGATAACCCAGCGAGTGTTTCCGATTCGGTTACTGCTGTGATCGCCACCGTCTTGGGCGCGATAACTTGGAGTGGGCTAACTGTCTCGGATTCCGCTACCGGCGAAACTTCGATCCGCACTGGTTTGATAATCGCCAAGCCGTTCGCCGTGTTGGATTCGCTGACGATCGCTAGATTGATCGTTTGGCCTCCACTCACGGTTACAAACTGATCGGCTCCGATGTCCCACGTATCGCCCTCTGCGTCCCGGTCACGCCCATCGATATCGATCTCAACACCAGCGGGCGTTGTTCCGTAGTCGAAACCTGCACCTATCGCATCGGCACCGGTCTTCAAATGAAAGTCTTCCGTTCCCGAAGCTGTTGACACAAACAGATTCGCCGACGTTGACGTTATTGATCCGGTTCCGGCCGCTGTGCCATCGTCGCTTATGCAGTACTGCTCATCGGTCGTGTTGCTGTAATCCTCGGATGAGTTGCTTACGGAGATCGTGTTGTAGGCTCGCACAGTGCTTGACCCTGCACGACGCAATCCGTAGCTCGTGGATCCAAAAATCGTGCAGTTGTAGAACTCGGCATCGGCACCGTTGATGATTCGAATGTCTAGCCCTCGGAAGATGATCGTATTGACGACCTTCACGTCGGTGCTTGCTGAATTGGCGATGACAACCGCCTGAGATCCTCCACGCGGCGAAATGATGCAATTGGCGAGCGATACGCTCCCGTCAGTTGTCCCGTCCAGATCGACGCACCGACCGTTCGCCTGCGTGTTCTCGATACAAAGCCACTCAACCCTAGATCTGCTTGCGATCGAATCAAAGATGTAGCCGGAATGACTGACGACGATCTGAGCTCCCGTGTTGAAAGTACCGTCGTGTCGCTCACTTGCCGCAGCGGACAATACCGCCGAATTGAGCCCGACCGTTCCACCGCCATTGATTGCGATAGAGTGCTCCGAAAACGTGCTATCGGCATAGCATTCACCCACAGCATCATCCCCAGACGAATAAACGCCTGAGTTGTCGAGGTCCGCTTCCCAGCTTGCGATTGTCGAATAATCGCGGGATGCGGTTCCGATGCTTGTAGTGACTGTTGCCATTTCTCCGATGCCGAACGGGATGATCTTCAATCGCTTGGCGAGTCGCTCAGCGATGTCGAGTGTTCGAGCGGCTGTATCCTGCTTTGCTGATGGGGGTATGGATGGCTTGAATGCTCCGGTGATCCGTTCGAGCAGTTCGAGTGCCCGCTGCCCCGTATCGGTTGAGAACATTACTTTCGAATTAGGTCTGCGATCGTAAACAGTTCTGAGACAACGCCATTGGCAACTGTCCCGCTACCAGATGTCGTTCCGTCCGGCAGCGTGTCGCTCGTCGATTCAATCAATGCTTGCTCTGATGCAATGAACTTTGAACGCCAATCGAGGCGGTACTTTCGCTGCCGACGAACCACGTTCTCATCACCAGAAGTGGCTCCTGGTCCGTATTCCGGCTCGACCAGTTGCTCTTCAAACTTGGCGAAGTTCGGTGGATCAGGAACCTTTACGATCAGGTATGACCGCACGTCTTGATTCCCCAAGAATTGCTCGAACGAGTCGGGCTTTACTTGGAAGATATCGCCATCTCGAAACTCATCGTCGAGAAGTCCGCTTTCATCGTTTCTGGTCCAAATCCACAACAACATGATTCAATCCTCCTGGCCCTTTTCCTCGATTTGATTCAATCGCTGTTTTGGTTGCTGCTTTGACCGGTACCGCTTGCCAAGCCACTTGTCTGGCAACTCGTCACCGACAGGTTCTCGAGCATCACGAACGCGTGGTTCGGTTTCATTCAAATCAGTGAGCATTCGCCGCCAAGCAATGCGGCGAGATCGACGCGCGTTGGTGGCTGGCTGCCAGTCCTTTCGGTCGTCCGGTGGTCCAGATTCCGAAGCCTTCATTTCATCCGTTCCATCATCCCGCTTGCGTTTCCACATGCGTCGGCCGTTTTGATCTCGCTGGACTCGCGGCGATGTGATGTCTCGAATCTGCTGATCGGTGGCCTCATCAATGCGGATGGCTAGATGCGATCGAATGTCGAGACGACCCATCGGCCAGAATTGATGCCGCATGTCCTCGGCTTTATGTGGTGTCTTTCGTGCGATCCGCTGCCACACCTTTGCCATTCGCCCTGCGGAAGTATCTACGCGACCGCCGTACCAAATTTCGCTCCCGTCTTCACCAAAGACAGCGTTGGCCGTGTTGCTTTTTCTCCGTGAAAGAAACCGGCGTATATCGATCGCTTCTCCGTCATCGTTGGGCAACTCGCT
This sequence comes from Planctomycetota bacterium, assembly GCA_039179795.1. GTDB lineage: Bacteria > Planctomycetota > Planctomycetia > Pirellulales > Pirellulaceae > Rubripirellula. The sequence goes on from JBCDEM010000010.1 coordinate 185,830, forward strand.
TAGCTTCGTTCGATCGCGAGTGAGCAGGTTGATTCGGATTACCTCGGTAGCTGAAACGCGTCGAAACCGAAACTGATGGGTCTGCTCGAACCAATCGCGTGCGACCGAGTCAACCAAGATCCATCCGCTACCGTTTCGCTGTGCGTCACGGACACTGCAAATCTGCTGTGCCCACACACGAGCAATCATTCCGCGATTGCATGCGAAGAGAACGTCACCATCGGTGTACGAAGATCCGGCTCCAATCTTGACTATCGCCTCGCTCATCGCTTCTTTCTTTCTTGCAGACAGCGCTTCAGCCATCGCTTCAGGCAACGCTGAAAATCTTCCGTAACGTTGTCCACGAACGAATAGAGCATTGAGACAAACGGCAGCGAAACAACACCAATCGCAATCAGAATGGCTCCGTGATTCATAATCGCCTTGATGTCGTCAACACTAAGCGCCATCGATCAACTCTCCGACCGTGGTTTCGAACGGCAGTTGTGCGTTCTGATCTTTCTCGCGTAGTCGCTCAATCAGATCGGCGACAGAGATAGACGTGGGCGTTGGATCGACGGGTCCATCGCCCAGCCATGCTGCCCTGGCGCTTTCCCAAAACTCTCTTGCCTCTTGCCCTTCGAGAATCGTGAAGCCGTCTTCCGGCGGAAGCGGATAATCGCGAGGAAGCTCATCGTCAGACAGGTTGAGAAAGTAGTTCCCCTCGGCATTGACCACGCTATCCCACGCAACGCCCAACCGTTCCTGGCCTTCATGATCCACGTCAGCGATCGCAAACACGGAGTTGCGAAGGTCCAATGCTGGACTATCGCCGCCCTTGTCAACTTTGAAGATCGAATGATGAGTGATCTCGCCCTTGTACAGAAACGGCTGCATTCGAATGAGCGTTCGATCGATCGTGACAACCCGATCCGATTGATTTTTTGTCTTACTGTCGGCGAGACTGATACCAACAAACACACCGTCGAATAGGCTGTTTTGAATGATGCCGCCGAGCCCATCGTCGTTCTCGATTCCGTCGTCGCGGATGTTTTCAAGCCAGACGTCATCAACCACGAAAGACCAATCGCGTTCGCCAGTGATCCTGATCGCGTCCCATGCTTGCGTGATCTTCCAGCCGGTGATTGTGACGTCTTCATTGTCACGCGAGTACACGGCGGCGCTGTTCTTGTACGCATCACGCCACGAAATATCTAGCGGCACTTCGCCTGTTATCGTTCCGCCTTCGATGATCAATCCTGGTTCTGAGTCTTCGACGAGGAACGGGTAGCGGTTGCGAGGTTTCGTGACGTTGGAAACGATCCATGTTGCTTTGGTCGCGTCGATAACCAGAGCGTCGGGATCTTTGATTCGGTACTGTTCATATCCGTAGTCGTCCATCAGCAGGATCGTCTGCGGGATGTCCGGCGAAGCCGCGGATGATGGGAACAGCCACAAGCTGACATAGAGCAACGCAAGAACGGCCACCAATCCGCAAAAGATTGTGAACCGCGATATGCCCGCTCGTTTCATCACGGCAGCGATAGAGCAATGGAAAATGTCTTTCAGGTTCATCCGTTCAACCTGCCTCAAGATCGGGATTTGTGTTTTTCTTGATTCGATTCCTGATAGATGCCTTTAGTGCGTCCGCCATCAACAGAATGTCTTCTTGCGGTGCCTTAACTGTCGCATCAGCAAGCAGCATCCTGAGCTTTGAGTCAGCAGCCTTATCCGAGGTGTCTGACTGAAGCGTGTCGACTGCCGACGAAACGCGACTAAGATTTTGAGCGTCGTTTGATACTGACTTCACCATCTCATCACCCATTCAACTGACTGATACAAAGCGACCACGCTGACAGCACAGATGACGATCAGCATGGCGAGAACGACGGTAAACAATCCGATGGCTTTCATTCCTTGGGAAGCCTTTCTTTGATCCGTGCTATCTCAACCCGAAGGTCTTCCCGATCCTGAATGCACTCATCCGACTTGGCTTGCAGGATCTTGCATTCCTCCTTCACCTCGTCGTAGTCGTCTTGCAAACCTTTGATCTGCTTCTGAATCTGGCTTTCTCTCAGCTTGAAAAGAAAGGCGACCGTTGACGAAAGCGTTGCGATAATGGACGCAACGCCCGCTATGACCCACCCTGAGAGCCCTTCATTGCCTTCACCTAGCACTGCCCCTCTCCTGTTGATGTGTGAGTTGTTCACTTCCTTCGATCTCTCGCCTGCCTTGTGCCTTTGGCCAGAACCTCGGAGAACTCTTGCGGAGTAAGCTCCTGCAGCTCGTCAAAAAAGCACGCCAAGACTCGCTTAGTTTCGGCGACGTTGATCTTTGTGCCTTCAGTGTCGGTGCGGCGTGAAACGGCGTTGTAAACGTCGTTCAAGTTGATTGACTTCATCTAAACAATCCTCCAAAAAGTCCACGTCGTCGCGTGTACGTCATCGACGTCGGGCAGTTTCCACTGGGGCACGATGACGAAACGTTGAAAGACTTAGCTTTAAGCTGTGCCGCGTTGACCGGCCCGATCTCTTCGTGATGGTTGTTATGCAGCCGCTTCATCTCGGAATACGACAGGCCAGTCGTGTCGAAGTTGTGCGGCCATCCTTCCAGGTGGGCTTTGAGCGACTGTGTTCTTGGATGAGTCCACTGCTGAATCGATGGAGTGCTCAGGAGCTGATCCCTTTTCGACGTCGATGGCGAATTACTGACAAGCTTTCGGCCATAGTGCCGGTCCATAATCGCTTGCAGATCGCTCGGATTCATATACCCGCTGTGCGTGTAAGCCCTACCCTGCAACCAGACAGTGAAGGATGGGGCTACGGTGTGCTCGGGAAGGAGCCCGCATTCTTCAAGCTCCCAGCCAACCCGTTCTGTTGGCGACCAATACCTAAGCTTCCAGTCGTCACAGCCTCCGCAATTCTCCATCGTGTGGACGTCGATCTCGTTATGACGTCGTGGTGTCTCGATCGGCTTACAACTTCCGCAATCGCAGTTCTTGCAGTCGCACGACTCGCAATCGCAATCTGGGTTCTCGATCACAAGCGTTGAACGCGGCGGCCATCCAGCGGACGCCGCACTGGTGGTCTTTCCGGTGCCATCACACACTGGGCAGATCGTTGCAACACGACCGTCACCAAGCTTGCCGCGTCCATCGCAGTTCTCACACTTATCCGATGACGGAGTCGGTGTGTCTGGCGTGATTGACGGGCCGGACATTACGGCCTGAGCGATGTAGACGTAACGGGCGATCGCTGGATTGTGCGTAAAGTCCGCGAACAGTGCCGCGCTACTCACAACGCCACACATGAACGCGAACCAGACAAGACGACTATTTTTGTTAAACATTCCCCTCACTCCCAAGCGGGATAAACAAATCACGTTTCGGCCATCCGTTGACCGATGACTTCGCAATGACACGCCGCCCGCTAACATCGCGTGAGCGTGCCCAAAACGATCCGTGGGGAATCAACAAGTTGCCAGTCTGTGGATCGAGTAGGTCTAGATCGATGAGTTTTTGCCGAGCCTGTGCATCTGTTAGCCCGAACGTTTTCGTGATGACCGGAATCAGCCCTTTGACGTATCCAGCACTGTCGCGAATCTGCCGACTACCGCTGTTCCAGATCGCCCAAGAATTCAGCACGAGTTCAAGCGTGTCGCCGTACTGCTCAACGGTGCTGGGCCGGTCATCAAACCCAATGAATGCCATAGCGTGAGCCCAACGACCGCGCCGCCGGCTTACTCCCCACTGATCCCGCTTGTTGCTGTAGCCCTGGCTTCCGCAAGTGCTCAGTCCGTAGCCGTTCGCTAGAAAGTCACGGCGCTCTTCTTTGCTCTTGAGCGTTGTTGCTGTTCGCACGAGATTGTTATCGAGTGCATCCGCTACGCTTCCGCTTGGCGGTGTCCTTCCATACTTGCCTGCGTTTCTTCCGCTGTACCGCGTAAGGTCCACACCCAGCGTTTCAGTGTGATCGTCGCGAGTGACAAGACCGCCTTCACGCATTGCGACACGTGCGGCCGCATCGCAGCTCCAGCCGTCTCGACCGTGTCGACGGAACCAGTAATAGACCTCTGTTGAGAAAGCACCGTCCGCCATCCCACGTGACGGCATCTTTGGGACTTGCTCGGGCTTCCCGCTTTCCTGGTCGGGCTTGCCATCTTGGATCTCACACGCATAGCTCAGAAGGTTGGCGTTGCGCTGGTCGTGCGATACACAATCGCCCCGGTCCTGGCCACTCGCCGGCCAGCACTTGCCAAAGTGAAGAATGACCCACACGAACGGCAGAATCAGTTGACCCGCGCCGCTCTCTGCCCAGCCGGATGCGGTCGCTGCATCTTCGCCGAAGACAAAGCCGCCTTGTTGGCGAATGTCATCTTCAAAAGCTTCCTTTTCTTCCGGCTCGTGATACGCACCCGCAAGCCCCTTGTTGTATGCGTCAACAAGTTGCCACGGCCTGAGGTTGGTTGCCGATTCTGGCCACCAAGACGCCCACTTCTCTTTGACTTTGGGACCGGCCACTATTGCCTCCCCGCCCAAGAGATGGCGTCGTATACTTCGGCGATTCGCTTGCGGTCGTCATCAGTCAACGCCCGGTTCTTGTAGCCGCCCTGGCCTTGCTCAAATCCGACATGCTCAGCGAGTGCCGCGTCCACTTCCTTACCGATCATCGCACCGAAACCAAGTCCAAGGCTTTGCAGTGCTGCCGTGTTGATCGTGCCGAATTGCTGTACGTCTTTGATGGCAACCAGATCCATGGCATCAGCGAAACCGGCGTAGTCGCTCGCTACCCGTGCGGCCTTTTCCTCATCCGTTTTGAGGATGTCAACAATCGGCTGAACCAATCGCTTGAGTTCTTCGCTTGGCTCATCAACGATTGGTGCCGGAGTTACCGGGTTATCAATCGGGATGATGTTGGACGGAACCAATCCAAGACCGTAAGCGATACAGCCGATCGCGATTAACAGCGGCCAGATCGATCCGCCTGATTCACTTTTCGACATCCTCGCCCTCGCATTCGTAGAACGCTTGGCAAGCCGACTGTATGCAGCGAACGGCTTTCTTGTTCCCCAGAAGCTCCGCGTTTTCTAACGCGTACTCCAGCGAACCAATGGCGGCGACACGCAAATCGCTGGGCGTCTCTTGGCTATCCTTTTTCGACGGGATAACCTTACCGATCCAGTTTTTAATCGTGCCGCGATAGTACCAAGCAAGGCCCGCCGCACCGGCGACTAACGCGCCCAACTGCGTCGTGGATTCCATGACTACTCTTTGGCAAATCGATCGTAAAGCTGACCGACAACAGCGAGTACCGTTGCCTTGATTAGAGGCTCGATGACCGGATCAGGACCGGGAACATCAACAACGGCGAAGATGCGATCAAGCATTGTGCCAACGCCTGCCAAGACGGTTTCTTTCGGCGGCAGATCGATCGAGCCGAGCAAATCTTGAAGAAGCTCAACGATGCGAGAACCGAACGCCATTGCGTTAGGCTCGCTTACGATGTCGTCGCGGTTGAGAATATCCCGAAGTCCGCCGGCGAATTTCACATGCTCATCGCATCCGGCAAAAAGAAGCTCACTCATCCCCATCCCCTTTTTCGAGTGCTGATACACCCGAATCATGGCAAGGAATGCAAGCCTGTCAGCAGGCTTTTTCCAGTGGATGGCAAAGAACCGGACTTAGCCGGGTTTTTATTTTTTGATCCGCATGTTTTCGACCGCAGTAATCAACTCCGTGAGCCGAAGTTTCGAGTTCACGTAGTCTTTCGGCTTGTATTCGTGAAGTGTCCCATCGGAGATCATCTCACGAATGGCTTTCTCTGAGAGGTGAGTACGCTTAGCAGCTTCCGCAATTGAGATCAGTTCGATGTTGGGATGTTCGACAACTCGATCAAGCGGAAGTTCGACGTACAACACGCGATTGGTTTTTGGGTCATTGCCAAACCAAACGGGGTTGTACTTGTCTCGGATGCACTCCAGTGCCAATTGATCACTTCCCGACTCTGGCGTGAGAATGATCCGCTCCGCACCTTCAAGCGGTCGATGTACTTGGGCTTTCACTCGTCACCTCCTCAATCCATTTCAAAATCATCGGGTTCAACTTCTTGTCCCAGCCGTGCCGAAGCGGTGGCCATCCCCATGTTGTTTGAACATGCCGCCCACGCCCCTGTAGCACGTCCACACGGCGTCCGTTCGCCTGCCACGCTTCGAGCGTTGATTGCATCTCACGGGCTCGCCAGCGGTTCTTCGTGCGTGCTCCCCGGTCGTTCTCGATCCAGAGGACAGGGAAACTTCCGCCGACAGCCCTGATGCCGATCAACGGCGACTCATAAAGCACGGCACACCTTGGCTCTGCAAAACCAAACATTCGGCTGCCGTGAAAAAATGGAGCACTGAGGCTGATATGGCCTACCCTTGAACCACCAGACGAGTAGGCAACAGCGACCCAGTTTCCTTCCATCGAGTCGAATCCTCGTTTCCAGTCCGGGTACTCCCACTCATCGATACCGGTATCACGCCGCAGGATCGCACCGCTCGCGAAGTCGCCGTGTAACGCTATGACTCGCATTTACTCGCTTCCCACTCACGCGCACCGACTCGATCTCCACCGGTCGCAATGAACGCTTCGCCATCCTCAATATCGATAGCCTTAACGCCTGGCACGACTTTCCTCGGAGGATCAATTGCCGAAGACCATCCGAACGGACGTCCGTCGAACCAGTACACGAGACCGCTTGAAGCATTCACCCTTTCTCTCGCATAAGCTCGTGACCTGCTCAACATCTTGCTATCTGCCATCAGTTTCCTCGCTGGCTTTCTTGGGCCTGTTCGCTGGCGGTCTGCCGGAAAGCGGTTTACGCAAATCAGGATCAAGATTTGCGATAACACACTCGCCTATCCATCGCGACAGGTTCGTTTCACCATCACGACGCATTTGCTCATCTACAGCATCCCACCAATCGGTCGGTTGCGTAATGTTTCTTCTCTTGCTCTGGGACATTCATTAACTATACACACTGTTTCCAGTTTATCAACTCGCATCTACTCGCTTCCGTGTATCTCGCGGCCCAGGTCATCCATCAATTCGTTAAACCAGTCCTCGCCGTTGCCGTCGTAGGACTCGACAGCGGTCTTGGCCTTGGCGTGGAGGCGGTCGTGCTTGGTTTGGAGATCGGCGAGTTCACGCTTGGCATTCCTGAGAGACGTCAGCATTTCAACAACAAAATCTTGCTGCGTCGCAGAAGTTTCGTGGCGCGATACAGCAGACGCTTTCAATCCCCATCCATCTGCCGCTTCTCGTAAACCCAGATTGAGCGACTCGCGGTAACTTCGCGGATCGTCAGCACTGAACCAGATCTGAAGCGAGAAAAGCTGTGATTGGGTCATGTCCAAATCAGCTAGCGTTTTCAGTCTCTTAGCAGCTTCGGCCAACACTAGGTCTGCATCACGATTCGGCTCGGCGGGAACTCGCATCGTGAATTCTCGATCAATCGCTGGCTTTCCTTTCGTAACGGCGTCGGAAAGTTCGCTCAGTCGACCAGCCAGTTCGTCGTTTGTGAGTGTGGTTTCAATCATTCGCTGTCCTCGGGTTTCGGTTTCGGGTCGGAGCGAACCTCGACGAGCTGGATGTACGAATCTTCGGTCAATGACTCCAGCCCTTGCCTGTCTATTAGTCCAGAGCGGATCCCCTCCTTGATGATGTCCGCTCGTGACATCTCTTTTTGGCATCCATACGCTGCCATCGAAAAACACAGTGCGATGCCCGCCAAGGGCCATAGATCGAGATCTTTCATTTGCTCGCCTCGTTGTTCGGGTGCCGGGAATTGCCACCGCTCCCGGCGGGCGGTTGATAGACCACGAACAGACCCAAGGAAGGTCGTCGAGGAGTCACCTCTGTTCATGGCTGGCATGGCTCATCGCTGTCCTCGGGGTTCGGGTCGGCTAATGCGCACTTCATGATTCATCCTTTTGGAGCACCGAAAACGGAAGAACAATTAAGAGTTTTTTATCTGGCTGATCGGGGTCGACCATGTAAACCTCTCGCTTGCGAGATGCTGCGTCGACATGAAGGCACAGAAGCCTAAATGCTTGACGAAATATTTCTGGTTTTGAGCTGATATCCGTAACGTCCTGAACGCGATTGAGTTCTTTTTCAATCGCGTTTGTGAGATTAAAAGCAACTCGCTCTCTGCGCTTCATCGCGATCCTCGGGGTTCGTGCCGGGGGGAGGGGTAGCCGACAAGCTTTTCGATCTCTTCGAAAATGTCGTTGTCTTCGTCGTGGTCGCAAAACACCTGCATCTCACCGTCGCCGATTGCTCGGAGCACCCTTTGGTTTAATTGCTGCAACGCGGCGAGCTGTTGGCGAAGCTGGTGAATCTCCTTCCACGCACGAGCAATCTGTGGCGATGATGTTCCGTGCTCATCCGCGATACAGACTCCGCACGACGGGCATATGATCCGCAAGTATTCGCTTTCTTTGTTCATGTGTTAGCCGATGAGTATGGGAAAGGTTTAAACGTATCGTTGGTCAAAAGTGCCATCATGAATCCACTTGCATCGCCACCACGCCCGCCTCAATGCAGCCTGTTTGGTCTCGCACATGTTCGGGATCCCAAGAAACCATTCCCATCTTCCGCTTGGTCGCTGAATCTTGAACATCCATGGTGAAGGTGAATCGTCGATCTTGCGGACCTCAACCAGCAAGCCGAAGTAGCGTTTGTAGAATTTGGGTTGCTCTTTACTTTGCATGTCAACGTCGGAGTAGCCGATGAGTATGTTGCATCTAATTCGCACGGCGCTATTGGTCTGCGTCGCCTGCCTCTTCTTTAGGCAGCAAGCACGAAAAAAAGTCAGGCGAGAACTCCAAATCAACGGAGACTCTGCAAACCTCTGGCCCGTCTTCACTTGCGAGCAACGCAAACGTGAGCGGCCACTTGTCTTCCCACCCATCGTGGAACCCGTAGTAGTGCTCGGCACAATCGTTAGCGACATACTCAGGATTCCTGCATACCCATTCCGATTCGCACTCATAAACACTGCCTTCGCAGTGGTCGATGACTTTGTAATAGACTTTCATGCTCGGTCACTCCTCATCCGTTTCGTCAACGTAGTCCTCAATTTCTTCCCCGCAGAACGGGCAGTACTGCGGTCGGTCGTAGACCGGATTCCTTTGCCAGAACAGACCAAACTGCGTATCGCAATCGCTGCACTGCGATTCGGGTGTATCCATTCCTGTATCACGGAGAGTGATAACGCACATGACTTTCACCTCTTGTTATTCAGCCCATCGAACGATTCGACAGCGAGTAAGTCAATCGGCTCGCGACCTTCGCAACCGATCTTGTTCCGTCCCTTCATGCCGGTAAGCTTCACACGCTCGCTGCACGTGGAGCCGTCGCCCTGACGCCAACGAATCTTTGCGTAACCGCCGGATGCTGCTATGAGCACTACACGCTGCCGACAACTTGGCACGACGACCAGCGGTTGCTGACGACGTATCGCCGCCGGTCGCGTCGTTGAGACGCTGGTGGATGGTTCCTTTGCCGCTCATGACTGCTGCTCCGTTTCTTGGCTGGCATCACGCTCCAAAACACGGTCCAAGACTCTGCCGATTGCGTTCGCAACCTCGTTTGGATCAACGCCAGTTATCGACGGGTCTTTTCCGATGTCTCTGAAGTACACCTCCAGTTTGTCGAATTGATCCGCCAGTTCGCCGAAGTCATTTTGTGCCTGAGCAACTCGACCAGCGTTGCAGATGCCAAGCGTGTCATCGCCCGGCAACACTTCGCGAACGTGAACCTCTTCATCGCTAATCGGGATGGTGTTAGGGCCTTTCTCGCTCACCTGAACGACTCTCGTGTCATCGCTAAACCAAATCCACCACTCTCTACGCTTACTCAAAACGGCACCTCATCGGCTGTGATCGCTGGCGGTAGCGCCTTGCCAACAATCTGGGAATACTCAACTAGCCTCTCTAACGTCACAGGCTCCACCCAGAGGCGATTGACGCGGCCTTGGTACGTCGGAGCCGTCTTAGGTGTCTTGGCCGCGTTAGCGTTGTCCCTGCGGTCCCAGGCGTGGATCTCAATCCTGCCGCCAGAACTCAACCAAGTCTTAGCCGCCTGAAAACACTCCTGGCCAATCTTACGGCGATGTGATGCCAAGCTACTCTTGGCACAGCACTGAACGCCAACGATCTCGCCATTGCCCATCGCGATGAAGTCAATGAAGCCGAAGAGGTCATGACGCTTCTCGGTGTAAGCGTTGAACGTCTCGGTCTCGCCAGTTACGTAGCCGTGCTTTCGCATGTACTGCATGGACTGACTGCGGGGCTTGCTTCTCGCCATCAGAGAGTACCCCCTGATTGGAAAGCGTTAGCGTTAGGGCGGCGCAGCTCAGCGGAGCCGCCTCCTAATGTTCTGTTCTGTATATGTACGCGCTCAGCGTGCCGGTTTAGCACGCTCACCGTGCCGGTTTTGTGCGCTGAGCGTGCTTCTTTGTGCGCTGAGCGTGCCACCTCTTCTGGTGGCTCACACACGAACCACCACACCTTTCCGCTCGTGAATTTGTGCGAACCGACCGCGCCTTTTTTCACTAAGCTCTGGCGGATTCGCGTGACTTGTTGACGGCTCTTTCCGACATCGTTGGCGGCAGTTCCATCAGATTTTTTGAACACCATCCGCTTCACGTTCTTGCCTTTAAGCTCAGCGTGCCGGTAGTAGTAAACGAGCAACTGACATTCGGCATTGCTCAGGATTGGAAACCAGCCATCGACCAGTTCGTTAAAAGCTTTCCAGCGACTCGTCTTCATCCGTCAACTCTCCTTGTACGTGACCTCCGTAAACACCAAAGTCGTGCTTCTTCACGACCTGATCACCTTCAAACTCCAACCGCTCCACTCGAAACACGAGGTCGAAACTCTCGCGTGATCCGTGGCGGTTTTTTACGCACTCCAAACGCACGTTCCTGTCGCCCTCAGCACCGCCCGACTGATCCTTGATCACATACGCCGAGTCGGCTTGAAACTCGATCTCGCCGCTTCCTCGAAAGCTGGCAAGGCCCAGGTTTTCAGACGAGTGCTTCTCTTTACCTTCGCCACGACTCGTGCTACTGATGGCAAGGATTGCCCAGCCAGCCATTGCGGCCCAGCGAAGCAAGCTCACCACTTCCTCGATGCCTTCATACGTGCTGTCACCCACGCGAAACTTCTGCAAATAATCGATCACCAGCAGTCCCGGTTCGTCCGACAACGACTCCACAAGCTTGTCGATGCGGTAAGGCGGCAGCATCATGCTTGTGCGGCTCAGTAGCGGCTCCAATTCGGTCTTGGCTTCAAAGAGTCGCGAACGATCCTCATCGCTGTATGGGCCGAATCTGAGCGTTTGATAAGACACGCCACTGCGTCTTGAGAGTTCCCGTTTAAGGAGCACGTTCGGGGTCATCTCTGCGTTCGCGATCACCACGTTTAAGTCGGGGTGATTCGAAAGTGCGGCAAAGACGAGTTGGCTTGCGAGCGAAGTCTTTCCGGCCCCTGGTGGAGCGCCCAAAACAGTGAGTTTTCCGGGTCCCATTTCAAACCCGAGAAGGCCACAGTCGTAAAGCACCTCGAACTTGTCGGCGACAATCTCAGACCAGCAGTCATCGAGTGCTTCTGCACCACTGGCAAACATCACGGAGTCGTCTTTCGGCTTCTCGTGCTGCGGCTTGCTGCTGCTTTCTGTCTTTTCCCAAGGAGGTATGTCGTCATCGTCGCACGCTTCGCCAACCTCAACCTTGGCTTCGTCGTAACGACGGCTAATGTCTTTGTCTGACCACTGCCGAGGTGTCGGGTAAGACTCCAAGGCGTCGCGAATAAGCACGATGGCGCGGTCGGTAGGAATGCCAAATCGTTTGCACTGGCGGCAATACATCAGCAGCCGCGTGCTGCCGTCCTGCTCATCGGCCTTGGGCTCGATCTTCATCATTGCCCGCCGTGCGGCAGATTCGTAATTCGGCTCGGTTCGTTGTTTGGGTGGAAGCTTCATTTGTTGTAGTGCAACTTGCTGTGCTCCTCCGGCGTCAGAAACACCAATTTGCAATTACGACGGTGATGCTCCTGCCAGCTTCTTTTCTGATCTGGGTTGGCCATTTGCCATGTCTTGTATCTCTCGCAGTAAGTGATCTCGATTCGGTCATACCCGTTCGCACAAAACACCCATTCATCACGCAGAGCAGAGAACGGCGGGTCGTGGTGCACATGACCAGGCTCTTTGGAACAAGCTTTTCGTCTGCATTCATCAACCTGCAATTGGATGGCGTCTCTCATTGCGGACGTCACCCTTGATCTTTGCGTCGGAACGTTCGGCTGAAAGCACTTGAGATAGCTCGGGCGAAAACAGTGATCAAAGTCGCACCACCGCTTGACGTGAAATGCGCGGTGCGTGTTCCCTGAAGCGTGGGTCGTCAAATCAACCTTGATTGACTCAATTGCCGCGTACAGATCGTCCATCTCGCAATGATGGGAAAACATGTCATGAATGATTTCGAACTCCTCGCCTACGAGAATTTCATACAGCGGCCATTGATGAAGAATGCTCTGACAAAGCCGTTTCGCATCTTTGATTGTGTATGTGAGCCCGCCCAGTCTCATTGTTCTTCGCTTTGCCATCCGTAACTGCCTTTGATAAATCCCTTAGCGTGTAAAGAGCGTCCACGTTGTACGTGTGGCAGCTCACTTTCCCGCCGTCTTGTCTTGGGACACCGACACAACGAAGCACGCGGTCGATGTTGGATGTGTTGTCGAGCATTCCGCCGAGTCGCTTTCTAAGCTCGCCTTGCCACGCTGTCGAAAGTCTCTGGATGTCTTCGCGGTCGCCTTTGATTCGGTGCGGTCGTTTCAAACACCAGTAAACGTGAAAGCCGCCCTCTTCGCCGTTGCTGTTGATAATGAGCGTCGGCGGGAGCGGCATCTGATTGATTGCCCACAAGGCTGTGCTGCGGGCCGGATACTTACTGCTTTTGCCTGCGTCCACATCACAGTGAATCGAGACAATGCTTTTGACTTCCTCACGATTGCCAACCACGTGTGGCCCGCGTCGCTTCATTGCTGCCGCGTCCATTAGGTTCACTTTCAAGTAACAACCTGGCTGCTCGTTCATTCGCTTCGCACAAGCAACAAGGGAGTCACCGTCAGTGCCATACGCACCAATGACCTTCCGCCGAGTCGATGAGACGGCTATCACTGACCCGTCGTCATGACTGGCCTTGCTAAACAAGAGATCCAGCCATGCGCACGTGTTGGCAAAGTCAACGGACATCAAAAGCGCGGCTCGGATTCTGCGTGGACTGCTTGCCGCTCAACTGCGTCGAACTCTGGAGCCGCCTCGACTTTCTCACGCCAGTAGTCCGTCAGCTTCCGAAGCTCGTCGAAATTGGGATTGTCAAAGTCAAACGCGATTCGCTCGCTTTTGAACTTCGGGTGTTCCGTACCTTTTGGCAGCGGAGCGATTGCGTCGATGTTTACGTAATCACCCGACTCCACGAGGTTCAGAAAGCAACCTACGCCAATGACGTCAAATACTTCGAAATTGCCAAACTCTTCGTCGGTGAACTTCTTGCCACGCCAGCTTTCGAGGTCTTGCACGAAGCTTGACTTTTCGTTGCTGCTGTAGGTGTAGGTCTTGCCAATAACATGTGGGCGGCCATCACTCATGTGTTCATGCGGTAGTTCCCACTGAATACGAACCTGAAACTTCTCGCCCCACTTTGTTTCCTGCGTGCCTAATGCGAACACGCCATAACACACCGCGAGGTGGTTACCAGTTGGCGGGCTTTCATAGTTTGCTGATTGTCTTTCCGGTAGTTTCACAACTTCTCCTCACTGATAAATTGCAAGCAACTTCGCTGGACGCTTGCCGTTACAAATACGACCACCGGTCACGTCCCGGTGCGTCTTTCCAGTCAACACGTTCTCAACACTGCGTTCGCTGCGTCCGATGATCCGTGCGATGTTCCGATAACCCCATCCTTGCTGATACAGTTTCAGGATCTCGCGAACCTGATTGTTCGACAGATGGTTTGGATGGTTCACGCTTTTGCTCCTTCAATGCCTGATAAACTTCCTCGCAGCCATCACAAACACACTTATGAGGCTGGCCCGTGCAAAGGATCACTTTCCGACTCCAGTTCTTGCGGGTAGCGCCAGTTATCAATGCGGACCAAACAAGCCGCGTAGTCTTCGTTCGTTGGCGTATCGATCAAGCAACGAGTTAGCTCGTCGATCTCGTATTCGTGCGTTGCTTCGTGAAGCTCAATGAAGCTTGCCGCTAGTGCGTCTTGCTGCTCGTTTAACTGCCGCGACCGCAAAAGCATTCGCCGTACTTCGGCGTGAAAGTCTTCTGACTGACCTCGCTGGATCTGTTCGGTTCGCTGAGTCATGTGGTCTGGTTTTCGTTCAGCCATCCCGTTTCGCCCTCCACACTTCCGCGTTCATGCCGGTAACACTGCATTGACGAGTGGTGACCAACTCAATCAGCCCTGCGTCGTATAGTTCACGCTTCCGCTTTCGGTAGCTCTCGTGAATGCCGCCGTGTTCATCAACGCACTTCGCAGCGGCTTCGTTAGCTGTGAGTGAGTAGCGTTTCCATACTTCGAGCATCGCGATGGCCAAGCGACCACGAAGTGGCTTAATGTGTTGGGCAGCTTCGCGGCTCGTTTTTGGGTCCGTGTTTCTGACTGGCGGAGCGTAGCCGCCTTGGTCGAATAGGTCTTGTTGCGTCACGGCATCGGCTCCCACTTCGTGCCGAACTCCGGCGGCTCTTTCTCGGTGGGGCGATCCGGCTGATTACCGTGATCCATGTTCGCAGCGACGTTTGCTGCCGAACGAATGGATAGAGCCAGACTCGCGAACGCACCAACGATGACACCGGCAAGAAACAAGACGACGTAAATCATGCGTCACCTCGCTTGCTTTGCTCGCGGAGCGTGAGTATCTCAGCTTTGACGGCTTTCCAATGATCCTTCATTTCACCTGGGGACATGAAGACATTGCCGGTAATCGCGTACCCCATAGCCTTGTCCAACTCCGCAACGTGATCCGGCTCGATGCGGCGGCGGTAGACCGTGTCCACGCACTGTCTTTTTCCAAATGAGTATCTTCCGATCAGAGACCAACCATCCCCATCGTCAAAATATTGATCGTCTGAGCAAAGCGACTCGCCTTCCTCTAAGAACCGCCAGCCCTCTTCGGGATGCTTCGGCCCGTCGTAGTCCCACGATGTCATGTGCGGGATGAGGGCGACTTGATTGGATCCAAAGCAACAGTCATCCGTCCCCTGATCATTGGCAACAAACCAATAACGACCGCCGTCTGGTCCGGATGGTTTGGACGCAACGCACCGCACAACATCGCCTGTCGCTATCACGTAATAGAACCGGCCAAACTCATACGTCTGATTCATGACGCACCTCCCCTCCGTTTCACCTTGCCATGATTCGCTCCGATCATTCTTGATGGCCCGCTTCACAGCGGCGGTATCGCCAATCACTGGTGGAATCAGTCATGGCAGCCATCGAAGCGCTATATCGCGCAGCGGGACTTAGAAACTTTTGCCCCTCTTCCACGGCTTTGTCCCATGCGGCAGCATCGCGCGGGTCACTGGGCCTACCATTCTTCATCTGTGCCAGAAGTTTTCTGACAATTTTTTCAGCGTTCACTGGTTGCTCCGGTGAAAGGGTTGTGACGTTTTTGAAAGCCCATCCTTGGGCGAAGTCGCGTCGTGCTCGATCCGTCCCAACTCATTCGGCTCCTCGGCTCCAATGCCGCCCAGCTCCTTCGCCGGGCCAACTCCGTTGATCTCCTGATAAACCTCTGCCCGCCAAATTCGACAATCACGTGGTGCATCGATCGCGAAGTACACTCGGCCGTCAGTCACCCGCGTTATGTGCACGGTGATGTTGTCGTTAATACGGATCGATTCGCCCGCTCGTCTTGATATGGAGTGCATCACTTCTCCTCCGATTTGTTGGAGTCTCGGTCTTCGATGTGTGACTGAAGCTCAGCAATCACTTGCTCAAGGAAGTCCGTTGCAAACTCGCCGTATTGCTCTGACTTGAGGATCAATCGGTCGGCATCGTTGCCCGCGTCAGACGGGATGAAGATGGTCATGCGTGTCACTTCTCACCCCCGTTCGTGATCGGCTTAAACGTGACGGCCCACACCCACCGGCTATCAAACGAGCCTTTGCCGTTGATCGATTCCCAGAGCTCGCGGAAGGAAGCCTCCGGGCACGGATTCCAGTTCAAGTCGGGACTGCCGCGAAAGCAGACCGAGCCGTTCATGGCGTCGAGGTATTGAATCTCCGACTCCAGCCCTTCCGCTTTCGCATCCTCTTCGCTGATGTCATTCAGCCGCTCAACGCGAACGTCGGTCACTTCCAACGTGATGCGGGAAGCCCAACGCGGCATGTGAATGGAGGGACGCCAGCGGTATCCGTCTTCCTTGTGATGGCCCATGTCGTATGCAGCAAGGTCGTCGTGCCACATCACGTAGTCACCTGGATAAGACTCGTAGTCCATCGACGGACCCGCGCCAAAGTCGGGACCAAATGACTTAGAGAATTCCAGCCAGCTGCGAACCGACAGATCAGTCCGGTACATGATCGATGGGCCATCTTCGCTGTTCACATCAGCCCACGTTTCGCGTCCCCAAAGCCGATCGCCTGACAGACCGCATGGCGAAGCAAAATACACTTCGTCCATCTTGTGAAACCCACCGCCTTCAGTTGGGTCTTTGATTGCCCAGTGCCATTTATTCATGTGGCTACGTTCAGTGGAAGCTGCACAGAACCAAGGCCTCCAATCCTCAGATGTTGGAGGCTGGTGCTTCACAACACGCCGTAACTGCGTCCGCTGGCCATCAATGATCCCAGGCACTTCGTGTTGATAAAGCAGGATCGGTCGCTCTTTCATGACGTGGCCTCCGTGCTCTCAGTCGTCGTCCTGCCGTCCAAAACGGCAACCGCATTCGTCAGCCGCCTTTGCCAGTCAACAACGCATACCCAAATCGCTGGGTCGTCATCTGGGCGTGACGGCTCCCTAACAACCTGCTGCATTTCGTATTGCACAATCCGCATCGTTGTGATCGCCGCCTTAAGCTCAGCAACCTCTGCCTTGTGTCTTGCGTCGACTTGTTCAACAAGCTCGCATTCAAGACGCCAAGCCACGCCAAGCTGCTCCTGTTCGTTTCGCAGCTCTGCCAGTTCTTTCTTCAGGCGACGGCATTTCAATGACAGAATTCGAATAGCCTGTTCGTGAATCCATCTGCTCATGACGTTGCCTCCGTCCGCATGAGCCGATGATCTTCGAGCCCGACACATCCTTTCGGGACAAGATGCTGATTCCTCTCCGTGACCGGAATTGGAAAAACTCGCACTGCATGAGTGACTCGCCCATAGCAAACCTGCGTTGACAGTTCGTCCCAGCCGCCATCGTCAGCGTCGTCAGCCCATTCCTGCATTGCACTTTCAGCATGCTTACGTGCGGCTGATTCGGATTCGTGCAGTTCGAAACTGCACCCGTCGTAGCTAAACCAATTCATGACGTGGCCTCTTGGTTCGAGTACCTGTAGAACCAATAGCCACCGGCACCCGACGAATCATCACGCACGTATCGCTCTTGTTTGATTGAGCCGATGATCTTGACCTTGGGCAGTGCACCGCCCTCCTGCTTGGGCGAACCGATGCCACGCCCCTTCTGGCCGTCCATTGATCCGCCGACGTATTCGATAACGAACCTACGCTTCACGACGTGGCCTCCGTTCCGCGCGCAAGTACGGCCTCCCAAGCCATCAGCGGCGTTGAACCGCCTTTGGCCTGCGGGAGGTGCAACCATCAGTCGCCGAGTCGTTGACGACTGAATCGCGGGGGCCTGAATCGAACAGGCGACCTTCAGGTTATGAGCCTGATGAGATACCACTTCTCCACCCCGCAACGTGTAAACAAACAAAAAGCCTCACCGTGCAAGCTGGAAAGCCAAAAGAACGCACGGTGAGGCATATGCCGGGCTAGGTCCCGCTCGGCTTGTCTCGGTGGCGGCTTTCCAGGTCGCACGGATGGAAGATTAGGCGACAAATTCGAGCCGTCAAAAACGGTTTAGCAGAAGCTAAAAAAGACGGGCCCGTGTGTACCCCGGACCTCACCCGAGCCTGACCCGTAGCTGGACCGGGTCTGAAGGGTTTTGCGTTTTCTCAGATTTATTTTTCAGCGAGGTGACCAGTCGCGCTTTGGATCATTCACCCGACATCAAGAAGATGATCGACAGCGAAAAGTCACGATCCACCAATCCACCACAAAATCCACCACTCACCGAAAACTCGCGCCTGTTGGACGAAAGTGAGTTTCAAAAACAACGTAACCGGCGTGTGACCCTGGCCTGAACCGGGCCTGACCGGATAGTCATCGGATTGTGGTTCCGAGGGTCGGGGGTTCGAATCCCCTCAGCCACCCCTTTCTGCGGGAATTGCCGAGCTCCGTCTCAAAAGACGTCACAACCGCGCGAGCTCAATCCACGGACTGAGCTATTCGTCTGGTGAATCCGATTCAATGCTGTTTGGATCGATGCCCAGCAAGACGAATTCTGGATCCAGATCGAACGATTTGTTTTGCACCACTTCGGACCGGCGACGAGCGAGATCCGCGTAAGCTGCTTCCGCCTGCTGTTCGTTCAATTGCCCGCTCGATCGCCGAAAACGAATCGCGATCGATTCCCATGCAAGCGACTCAAGCGGTCGATTGAGTTCCGCCAATAGGTCAACCATCTTTTGGATCGAGACAGCGTCAGCGGAACCGCTGGCGAACTGCGCGCCGATCTGTTGAGATTGTTGGATCTGCCCCGCTCGCATCTTGGCTGCCGAGGCTGACTCGGTTTGATCGAGAAGCACCAACGCATCGGCGAGTCCTTCATAGGCGGCAACATTCGTTGGATCACGGAGCAAAACCTCGCTCAACACTTTGGCAGCCTGAGCGCCTTGCTGGTTGGCGAGCTGATGAATCGCCCATGCGAACTTTGCATCGTTACGATCAGCCACATTTACATACTCAGCTTCGATCCACTCACGAAGCGCATTGGACTGATTCTGTTCTGCGTAAACTCGACCGCGCATTGCGAGCACTTGATCCGACGCGTTTGGACGCTCCAGTTTTTGAAGCGCTTCCTGCCAGTCTTCGCGACTGATCGATTGCATCACGATCCCCAAATCCGTGACCGGTTCGAACTCGCCGAACAGTTTTTCACTTTCGGGCAAAGGGATGCCAACTTTCAAAAGAAGGATCAACTCCGAGAGATTCACATCGCCGGTCTTGCATAGTTCACGGATAACCTCGGCCGCTTTGAACCGCTCGCCTTGACGCATAAACATCATCACCAATTGGTGATCTACGAATGACTGTGACGCGTCATCGACTTCGCGACGCAATTCTCGGTAACGTTTTTCAGCGGCCTCCGCATCACCCATTTCCACCAACCATTCAGCGGTCTGACCAATCGCAAACAGACGTGTCTCGGGATGTGATTCTGCCAAGCGATCGAGAATCCGAACGGCTTCAAAAAAACGACTGCGTGCAGCGAGTGCGCGAGCATAAGTGAACAACACATCCGGATCTTCCGGCGCAAGTCGTTTCGCGTGCAGAGCTATCTTGAATGCCGCTTCCCCATCGCCTGCTTCCAAGCTGCCGATCGCGCGATCAATCAACTCAAAAGGATCCGAAGGCAACTCATCGATCGGATTCGATTCAGCTGGTATCGGCGTCTGCAATTCCCCTGACGCTGCCGGCTCCAGGGTGGTCGATTCGGATACCTCGGATGGCGACACGGTTTCGCTCGACTCCATGGACTGAACCACCGTTTGTTCACCCGATTCAGTTCGCGAGGCGTCGCCACCGCAACCGCTCGCGATCAACATGAACAGCCAAACCACGAACAGCTTTGCCACTGCCGTAGCCATTGGGCTCATCGGCCATCGATCGCCGCGTCGCGAAAGTCTTCTATTCATTTGTCGGGATGGACGCGAATCCAATGATCGTGAAATTCCGTGCCGTAGTCATCAATCGCGGTTGCCGGCATGTGGCACTCAATGCAACCGGATGATTGGTTGACCGAACAGAGAGTGTGCGGTTTTTGATCGGATTGTGATGACTGATTTGGATCGTGACACTGAATGCACTTGCGTACATAGAAATCCGTATCGAACGCCGCTACCGTCGTGTGCGGACTGTGACACGTTGTGCATTTCATCGTGTCATTCGACTCCAGATAACACTCGCTCCGCAACATACCGATCGGTTGGAATCGGGTCAGGGGAGCGGGATACTCACGAAGCTCTTTCCTTGAGATCGCCGCCGGCATGCGGTGACAATCACCACACAGCTGAATCTCGGATTCGGCGTCCCATTCTTTTTTACCAATGGAGTAGGGCGGAGGTTTCTTCATTTTGCGTGCCTGCGCGACGTGCACACTGCCAGGACCGTGGCACTTTTCACAGTTCACGCTTGGGGTCAGATTCACAACTGTTTGATCTTTGATTTCTCCAGTCGTTACATGGCAGTCGACACACTTGCGCATCACTTCGCCAACGTGACGCTGCCCGAACAACTCACTGGGGGTTTCCGGTTGTGTATGCAGTTGCCCAGGCGTCGCACCTAAGAGATCACCTTTGTGGTACCACGACGCACGATGCTCGATGCCCACCGTCCCAAACTTGGAGTCGGGCACGAGCGAAAACAGAGTCATTCCGTGGTGCCCCGATCCCAAAGCAAACTGCAGTGCAAACGGCTGATCACCAAACTTCTCAGGGATCTTCGCGACTAATTGCCCATCGACGACGTCATAGGAATACGTTC
This sequence comes from Planctomycetota bacterium, assembly GCA_039179795.1. GTDB lineage: Bacteria > Planctomycetota > Planctomycetia > Pirellulales > Pirellulaceae > Rubripirellula. The sequence goes on from JBCDEM010000010.1 coordinate 206,684, forward strand.
CGTAGCCCTCGGGCGTTTCGTACGTACGCCCCGAAAACTTCTCAATGACTTCTGGCTCATTCGCCATGCGGAACGTATGAGCGTGTCCGTGAACCGAATGGAGCTTGTGATTCTCGGCGTGGCATTCCTTACAGATATCTTTGCCAACGTACGTCGGACTCTGACCGTCTATCGCTGAATTCGCCAACGGTGTCGCACGGGGCCGAGTTTGCGGCGTCTGTGCATCAACGCGTTGATGATGCCAAGGCACCACCATGAAAGGCAACGCAACCAATGCGGACGCAACGACTAGACGAAAGGCAAACTTCAATGGGGTTCCTTCGAACGGCTACAGCACCAGGAGCATTACGTTCGTACGACCGGCGAGGATCACCCTTACCCGTCAGAACACACCATCTATTGCAGACGGCGTGCCCCGCCTCGAACAAAACCGCGATCCATCTTCGATCGCAATCTTTTCGGACGTTTGAATGCCTGAAATATATCTCGCTGCTGAAAAAACCAATAAAAAACCTCGCCCAAGATGGGCGAGGTTTCGATTCATCTTTGATGGACTCAAGAATTACTGATTCAGTTCTTCTTCAATCGTCTCGCGTGCAGCACGGCTACCCAAGGCACCCCACAATCCGTATGGGCTCTTTCGGCCAGCTCGGTTCGGGCGGTTGTTGGGGAACTGAGCACCGTTTTGGTCGAAGCGAGCTCCGATCACGGGTGCTTGCTGGTCACCAGCCTCAATGGAGTCGGTGATGAAGATCACGGCACCGTCAGCCATCAGGATGTGACAACCACCTTGGTGACGACTACTTGGCGGGCAGGTACCCACATTGTCGTACCAGTGAGCTTCACACATCTCGGTGTTTGGCGGACGAATGGTGTGCATGGCGGTCATCGTCATGGCACCCCAAGCCCAGTTCATACCACGACCATTCTGGCCGTCCATGTAACGAGTCGGCGGGTTGCAGTTTGCTTCGCCGGCATCGCACCAGAACTGAGGCTCTTCGGCACTGACCCACAAGTTGTTGACACAGTACGATGGGTTTGCTTCGACGATCCAACTTTGCGTGACAGCAGCCAAAGAACTTCGCTTATCACGGTCACGGTTGTCGGTGATGATCTCACCACCAGCGACGGTGTTCGCCAAACCATCCAAAATGTCGCGGAACTTGGTGTCTCGACGTTTCGAGAACACACCACGGTCAGCAGCAGCAAACCACTCAGGACGCCAGTTGTTCGGCGGTGGGTTCAGGTTTGCTTCCTTTGGACCGTGATCCCAAACTTGCGTCCAGGAGTCACCCAAGGAGACGGCGTAGTTCGTACGACCACCACCGGGAAGTCCGGTGCCTGGATCGCTAGGACAACGCAGCGTTGGGATTTCAGTGACCCACGGTGGGAATCGACGTGATTCGCCACCTTCGCGGTCGAGACGAGGGTTGGGACCCATTGGCTGCCAAGCACCCAATTGCCCAGCTGCACGTGGTAATGCATTGTTGTTATTCCACGTGACAGTTCTTCGGCCACCTGCCGAAATTTGCTCCCACAGAGCTTGTTGCTCCATGAAAGGTGTCAGACCAACGAACGCACTTAACTCTTCGTTGTTCGTTGTAGTCGACCCTTGCCACCAAGACGTGTTGTTGTCCAAGATTCCAAGGCCAGTACCGCCCTGTTGTCGTGGCAACTGCTTGTAGGCAGAGTGATAGTTGTGCATCGCCAAGCCAATCTGCTTGAAATTATTGCTACAACTCATCCGCCGTGCCGCTTCACGGGCTGCCTGTACGGCTGGCAAAAGCAAGCCGACGAGCACACCGATGATCGCAATCACGACCAGCAATTCCACCAGGGTGAAACCGCCTGACGTCTTCCGTCGTAAAGACATCTATCCCTCCAAAAAAAAGAAAAAATTGGAACACGGTTGGTTAGACCGCCCGTGTCAGAAAAGGAAAACCGATCTAACCACTGGTTATTTAACCACAATGTGTCGAAAAGTACCACTCTGTACGGGAATTTTTCCGCTGTTTGGACACCACGAACGCCGACGATTTGCACTTAAGCCCCCTCTGAATGGGATCTTCAAATCGCCGAACGGAGCCCCCGCAAGGGCGCTCCATCTACCTTCGACCTTCCTCCTAGCCTCGCTCTTAGGCGTGTTTTGTGGCTGCAATCCCGCCAAACCACCAGATGGAGGGTTGACCGTCTCTTCGGAAAACCAGCCCGAAGACGCTGCCTCGATGATGCAGATCGCCGTGGATGCGAAGGACTGGGCCAGAGCGGAGGAATATTCAAAAAACGCCCTGATTGAAAACCCGAACGACCCTGATGTCATGACTCAGGTCGCCGTGGTTGCCGCCTTCAGAGACCGTAAACGGGAAGCCGCGAATCTGCTAGCAGAAGCTGCAAGGATGGCCAACTACAACCCCGCAACCCGGGTGGACCAAGCGGTACAAGCTCTGGCCGGTGTCGGCGAAGTCTACACGGCCATTTCGCTGCTGGAGGAGTCGGTCACCGAACATCCCGATCGAGACGACCAGCGGATGACCCTTGTTGGGTTCTGGAATGAAGTCCAACGGACCGAGCAGATTCCGCGCCACCTCAAAACGCTGATCAAAAATCGCCAATTCAACTTGCCGCTGCTCCTGACGACCACCGAGACTTCTTCGCGTCGACTCTCTGAGAAAACGGCCGAACGTTTGATGGCTCTCAACCCGCAGGACCATCGCGTTCGTTTATCAGAAGCCTTCCTGCTGCTTTACCGCGGTCAGAGCCGAAAGGCTGCGGCGGTCCTGAAGGACATCATTGATAATCACCCCGATTTTGCACCCGCGCAAGCGATGCACGGATACGCCTTGGCAACCACAGCGAAATGGGAAGAGTTTGTCCTCTGGCTTGAAGAGATCCCCGCATCGACGGAGGACTACGCAGATTACTGGCTGGCGATGGGCGACTACGCATTGATGCAGGGAAGGGCCGATGCCGCTACCCGATCGTTCTGGGAAGCGACTCGTCGCGACCCCAACCGAGCTGCTGCCTGGGAACGACTCCGTCTGGCGGCATCTCAAATGCAACAAGGGGATTCTTCAGCTGCTAGCAACCTGACGAAACAACAACTGCAGACGATTGCCGAGCATTCCACGGGACTGCTCGCGGTGACCGACTCTTTCAACGAATTCACATCCAACGGATCGGAGAGTCAACGAGCGGCGGCAGAGGTCGCTCGAAACTTACTATCCGTTGGTCGTGTCTGGGAAGCCGAAGCCTGGTCAGCTTTCGCCACAACGCTGCAGAGAGACGTCGACCCCAACCTGGCGACGCTTCGAGAACAGATTGTCTCACGATTGCGAAAGGACGCCAGTTGGTTTGCTCGAGACACGCCTGCCTTCAACATCGACTGCTCGAAACTGCCTGTTCCGGAATTGGCTTCTAGCACCGAACGAGGACTCGCCGTCAGGTTGATTCCGAAGGTCTTATCACACGATCACCTCAAGATGTCTGAACGGAGTGATCCGTGGGGATTGTCGGGTATCGGCGACGGCAATGACCCAAGTGACCCACGGGTCGCTCCGCTGATTCGTTCGACGGGAGCCGGCGGTGGATCCATCGATTACGACCTGGACGGATGGCCAGATTTGGTCACGGTCAACGCTGGCGGGACGATCCTGAAGCTGGACTCATTGCCGGATCAACTGCTTCGAAATTTGGGCGAGCGATTCGTCGACGTCAGTGATTTGGCAGGGTTGAACAGCAAAGCATTTGGGCAAGGTTTAGCGGTTGGCGATTTCAATGAAGACGGCTTTCCCGATTTCTTTATCGCCAACTTCGGACGGAACCAACTGCTGCGTAACAACGGTGATGGAACCTTCACCGATTGCACCGAACAGTTACTCGAGACGGGTCCAGAACGCTGGTCCACTTCAGCCGCGTTCGTCGATATCAACAACGATGCGATCGCCGATCTCGTTTTCACCAACTACTGCCAATCGGTTCCTGAGTTGGAGCAACCTTGCCCGAAAAAAGACGGTACGCCGGGTCCCTGTCATCCTATGCGGTTTCCGGGTGACGTCGACCAGTTCTTCGTCGGGACATCGGAAGGCACATTGGTCGATTCGACATCTGCTTGGGTGGGCCAACCGGTTGCCGGTCGTGGTTTGGGAGTGCTTGCTGGAAAGCTCGACCACACGCGGCTTGGCATCTTTGTCGCCAATGATATGACCCGTAACTCGTATTACGCTCATGAGGATGCAACCTCCCAGACTCTGGTCGACAGTGGTGCGGCGAGAGGCCTTGCCGTGGATGGTCGATCGCTGACGCAAGCATCCATGGGAATCGCTGCGAGTGATTTTGACCACGATGGTGACCTGGATCTCTACGTCACTGGCTTTGGCCGTGAGTACAACATCTATTACGAACAAGCGGCTCCAGGCATTTGGAATGACGAAACAGCGAAAATGAATCTAATCGATCCAACACTGATGTGGGTTGGTTTTGGTACACAAGCGATCGATCTCGATAGCGACGGACTCGACGAGATCATTGTCACCAACGGCAATATCGGGAAGTTCAGTGATCCCGGTGCTGACGTCTATGAGCAACCGATGCAGGTCTTTCGTCGCACGGAAAACGGAACGTTTGGGGTCGTTGATGATGATGCATGGGGCGATTACTTTTCCCAACGCCATGTGGGACGCGCCTTATGGACATCAGATGTAAATCGCGATGGACGAAATGATGTGCTGGTCACTCATACCCGCAAGCAGATTGGACTGTTGGTTAATGAGTGCTCCAACCAGAACCAGCGGATAGGCTTCCGATTGGTAGCGACTAACTGCAGCCGCGATGGAGTGGGGGCCGTCGTTCGATTTCAAGTGAACGGCCAACCGCGAGCGATGTGGATGCTCGCAGGCGACGGCTACCTGTGCAGCAATGAGAAGACGCTGATCGCGGGGCTCGGAGAAAGCAAGGAAATCACGGATGTTACCGTTACGTGGCAAGACGGATCGATTGACCGCATCGATCGACTCGATGCCAATCGTCAATATCTCGTCGTCCAAGGCTCGGGCGAAGCGTTTCCGATGATGGACTATCCGTCCACACCATGACCCATTCGCACCGATCTCTCGCTGACGCGTCGGGTTACCGGTTGCAGCAAAACCTCCTGCGTCGCCCCATGTTAAAGGGTCGCTCGCTCACGCTTCCGATTAGCAACAGCGAATGCATACACGCCCACAAAAAAACCGACCGTCACTGCTCGGCAGGGACGGCCGGTTCGTTGGGCGGTCGTGTGCGGTCACGCAGCGAAGCGCGACGCGTAGCAACTAGTTGCCAGGAGTGCTGTTCGGGCTTGAACCACCAGCACCAGAGTTCATCATATCTTCGTACTCTTGTTGCTGTTGATCGGTCATCGCGTCTTCGCCGGACTCACCATCAATGGTCGTGTTTTCGGTTGGCCCACCACAGCCGACCAAGGCGAACGCGGGTAATACTAAAGCGATTGAAAGCAGCAGTTTTTTCATCGTTTCATTCCAAGGGGAACGGATTGGGGGTAAAACGCTCTGACCAAAACCATCAAAGCAATCAGAACATTCGTTTATCATAACTGAATCTTGATGATTCAACAGGGTCTAGTAGGTCATGCTCCGCGTGACGACCGTTCCTGTCACGCGGAGCAGCTGGACGAAAACGTCGTTGAGCGTGATCGAAGCCATTCTCTTCGTCGCCGATCACTCCGTGACCCTCGAGTGAATCATGGCAATCAGTCGCAAGAAGGGCACAAGGGGAATGGCCCCTTCACAACGAGAACGGCGATAAAACGGCCTACCTTGGGAACGATTCGGATTCGCCTTCGATGATCAGGAAGCGGCCCGGAGTGATCGGGCCGTCTAAGATCTGCTGTTCTCCTGATGGCCAATCGACGGTGACTCGCGTGATGACGGGATCCAGCCCGAGACCGAATTCAACGACCGGTTCATCGGTACAAAAATAGCCGTCACCAGCAGTCACCCAAGAAGTCCGAGTCTGTCCGCCCACGATGATCTGAACTCTCGCCCCGATCGCATCACGTTCACTCTTCGTCCCGACTAATTCCAACTGCAGCACTTGGCCTTCGCTCGACGTTTCATTTTTCAGTAGTGCGAGTGGTTGATCGAGGTGATTGACCAGCAGGTCGGTCACACCATCGCGATCGTAATCAAGCATCGCCATGGTTCGCCCGAGGTATTCTTGCTCCCAGTAGCCCGAATCGTCCTCGACGTCCACCTGCTCGAAGGACGAGCCACGATTCATCAATAATTGAGGCGGCATTTGGAATCCTTCTCCGTACGAGCTCATGTCGAAGATGTGTCCATTCGTGACAACCAAATCCAACCAGCCATTGCGATCAATGTCGACAGCCTTCGTACCGAATCCAACGTAGGGCAAACTTGATTCATCCAGGCGATAGCGAACGGCATAATCGGTGAAACCACCGGACGACTGAAGAAACAGATTCGCGGATTCCGAGTGGAAGTTCGTGATGTGCAAATCCAACGTACCATCGTGATTGAAATCACCCGTTGCGATTCCCATACAGCCGTTGGCCGCACCACTAAACCCATTGGCGACGCCTTTGGCATCGGCTGCATTCAAGAACGTGTCTTCGCCAGTCTGGATCAGAAAGTGATTCGGTCGCACATCGTTACCAACGAACACTTCGTTTTTGCCTGACTGATCAAAGTCGGTGACAACAACTCCTAACGAAGTTCCCGGCCGGGCAATCTCGCGTGATATTTCGTGAATCTGGAAACGGCCATCGCCCGAGCTGGAATACCAGCGATCCGATTGCGCGAAATGCTCTAAAGGCGAGGGTTGCGTCTCGCGACCGTCTTTCCCGATCTTTGGCTTTGCAAACCCACCTTCCATTTCGATGTAAATAGCTTCGAACAGATCCGGCAACGCGTCACCGTTGATATCGGCTATCGCCAAAGACGTCGAGAATCGATCCGCAATGTCACCTAACTGATCCGTCGCATCGCGAAACGTTCCATCGCCGTTGTTGATAAGAAGTCGATTGCGTCCGAGACTTCCCACGAACAAATCTGGAAAACCGTCTTGGTTCACATCACCAGCGGCCAAACCAGATCCGTAGTTCCGGTCTTCTGCGCCAGCCAGAGCAGTGACGTCGACAAAACGGCCACCCTCATTACGCACAAAAACATTCGATCGAGTGCACGCATCGGTCGGCGGTTCGCCCGAACCCTGGGCTAAATAAACATCCGGCCATCCATCCAAATCAAAATCGATGACCGCGATGCCGCCACCAACCGACTCATGGATTGGGATCGACTCGAGATTGACCTCCAAGTCTTGGTACCACTGAAAATGGATCCCCGCTTGCGTGGCAACGTTAACCAGTCTTGGTGCTCCGAGTTGCGTCACAGTGACTTGTTGTTCGTTCGAACTTGGTCGCGTATTACCCACGATTTTCGCGAACGCTTCGCCGAGTTCGAATTCATCGAGATCCACACCCAAGAGTGAAGCCTCGCGCGACATGACTCGCGCATCTCTCGAGTCCATTAACTCAAGTCTTTTGCGTTCCAAGGCCTGTTGCTGTTGCGCGATGCCAGATGGATTCGCACCAGGGTTCGATGCCTTTAACGCATTCATCCGTTGCGCCCATGCAAGCACCTCGAAGGGACGATCGAGTTGCAAAAGCTGACCGGTTAATTGATCGCAGAGACTCTGTTGCTCGACGAGTGACTGACCGGTCGTCGTTTGCAGCGAATCGGACAAGCCTTCGGTTTGCGCCAGATCGATACCTCGTTGCCGAAACTGCTCGGCTGTGTCGGCTTGCCCAAGTGCATCAAACACACGTGCCAAACGCTGCACTGTCTTACGATCGGTAGGATTTCGCATAACCGCTTCGAGCAATGCTTTTGCAGACGCCTGATATTCGCGTTTATCGAAGAAAAACGTTCCGAGCGCTGCCCAGTAATCACCGAGTTTTTGAACTTGCTCAAGATCACAATTGGCGTGCCAGTCAGGAAACTCATCCAGCGATTGCGTTTCTGCCAACAACCGGCCATACAACGCACTAGCCGCCGCGCTTTCAAACTTGGAATCGGACTGCGGCTTTAACTCATCGAGTGCTTTCCGAAATTCTGATTGTGTGAAATACCAACGGGCGACGCCCAATCCGGACTCGAATACATCGGTAGGTTCTTTCGTCGAAGGCAGCTTTGCGGGAAAGGCATCGGTACGACGAAGCAGCGAAATCAACTCGGCATTGTTGGCCTGACCGGCACGACAAAGTGACTCCGCTTGCTCAGAGGCCTCTTCACGTCGTCCGAGTTGATTAAGCAACGACCAGGCTCGGCGCCGCCAAGTTCCATTGGATGGTTCTCGCTCGGCAGCTTGGAGAAACACATCGGCCGCTTCGTGAAGCCGGCCGAGTTCATACAGCGAACGTGCGTGCACAAACACGGCGCGCTCACCCAGACGCCATTCCGGGTCTATGGTTTCCGCGAGCGAGAGCGAACGTTCAAAATTACCACGCGCGACTTCCGCTTCGGATGCCAATAACATCGCGTCGAAACTATCCGGTTCTTCCAACAGCGCCTTGTAAGCAGCTTCGGCGGATGCTTCCCAATCACTCAACTTTGCCATCCGTCGCGCCACGGAGAGATGGTCGACGTTCTCGGCATCGCGTGAAGTCGACTCCGTCCCAGCAGTCGCGTCCGAGCCCATGGACGCTGATTCCGAACCGCCACCAGATTCCGAAGCGTTCGATCCGCAGCCACCCAACGCAAACAATCCGAAACCCATCCAGCCAACGAAGGCAAGCCACTGGATCCATCGATTGCGATTCGTCTTTTCCATAGCGATCAGTCTACAAACGGGTGATTCAATTCAGCGAGTTACGGCGAATCAGTGAGTGAAGTCGAGTGCGAACGGTTCGTCGTTTTCTTCCACAATCAAAAATCGGTGATCGGCTGAGAGACCACGAATGACTTGGCTCATTCCACTCGGCCAATAGATCGTGATTTGCTCCACCGTTCGTTCAATCCCCAAACCAAAGTTCAGGACAGGCTCATTGCGACAAAAAAATCCATCACCGGCCATCACCCATTCTGTGATGGTCTGATCAGCGATCTGTAGTTCAACGCGTGCACCGATGGCATCCCGCTCACTTTTGACACCACGCAGTTTCAACTGCAACCAGTGGTTTTCGGTTTCCGTTTGATTGATCAGCAAGGCCGTCGGTTCACCCAAGTGCGTCACGACAACGTCACTCAATCCATCGCGATTCCAATCGACACGTGCAAGACCGCGCCCCAAGTGATTTGCACTCCAATAACCCGACGGATCATCGACTTTGGCTAATTCGAATCGATCACCTCGATTGACAAAAAACTGGGCGGGTTGCTGAAACGGGGCTGAACTGGCGATCGAGTCTTCGATGTGTCCGTTCGTCACCATCAGATCGAGATCACCGTCATTGTCATAGTCGATCGCTTGCGCACCGAATCCCAACACCGATTGACTCACGTCTGAGAATCCGAATTGCACATTGCGATCTTGATACATCCCTTGTTGATTCAAGTAATGACTGACACTCTCACCTTGGAAATTGGTGATGTGGAAATCGAGCCATCCGTTTCGATCAAAATCTCCTGATGCGATCCCCATCGAAGCCGTTTTGGCTCCGCTGAATCCGTAGGCACATCCGGTGATCTTCGCTGCATCGACCCAATGGTCGACTTCGCGCCGCCACCATTGGTTCGCGTACACATCGTTTCCAACAAAGACTTCGTTTCCGGGTTGGTGATCAAAGTCCGAGACGACGACGCCCAATCCTGCTTTTGCGTCCGTTTCTATTTTGCCCATATCCATGAACGTCGGTGATCCCTCGGCGTTACCAATGATCAATCGATCGAGGCCCGGTTGAAAGAACTTGGGCATCAGCGTTTCCGTCACATCTCCAGCAGAATTTCGTTTTGGTCGTTTACTAATCTGTGGATCATCGACGTAATTCACTTCGAAGAGATCGGGTAAATGATCACCCGTAAGATCGCCCATTGCCAGCGATGTCGTCATGACGTTTTTATCATCGCGATTGTCAATTGCTTCGCGACGAAACGTTCCGTCGCCGTTGTTGATTAGCAGCGTATTGGTGCCGATGTTGGCAATAACCAAGTCCACGAAACCGTCTTGGTTCCAATCACCAGCCGTAACTCCCAACGAGTATCTTTGCTCGCTTGCTTCGGCAACTTCGGTCACATCGACGGTACCATCGACGAGTCCACGGAGCAGTTGATTGCTTGATTCACCCACAAACGAAGGCGGGTCACAGCCTCCCTGTGCCAAGTAGAGATCCGGCAATCCATCCAGGTCAAAATCGAGGACGGCGACCGCACCTCCGACCGACTGGTAGACCGAGAAACCTCGTGGCTGAGCCGCACCGGCAACTTGGTACGTGTGGCTGAGTTGCACCTGATCTGCCCGATTCACAAAGCTGGCGGGGACGAGTTGCTTTCGATTTGGCGTGACCAGAATTCCCTTTGCGGATCCCGACTTTTGCAAAGACTCAAGTTTTGGCAACGGAAACTGATCGCGATCAAGCCGGCAAATCCGCGCAGAAATCGCAGCTTCCGAATTCCATTCAACCGATGCCGCGGACCATTGCGTGTTGATCTTCTGGAGCTCTTCCTGAGGCAATTGTTGGTGGAAGCCCGCCAGCAAACGCCACAAACTGGCTTCCAACTTGCGGTCGACAGAATCCAGCAACTCCGCCATCCGCGTCATCGCCTGAACATCAGGCGATGACGCATCAACAATGCGGTTGTTGGTGCGAGCGATGGACTCAAGGATCTTGAAGCGTTCTTCCAGACGAATTGCCTCATCCTTGAATCCGAGTGATTCCATCACGGATCTCAAACGGCTGATCGATCGAAAGTCAGTCGGGTCACGGGCGAGTGCTTCAATGAGTGCGCGACCGGATTCTTCCAAGCGATTCTCTGCGCTCAGCAAAAGACCGTTCGCCGCCCAATAGTCAGCGTGCTTCTGCATCGAAGAATCAACGTTCGCCAACCACCACTCAATCGCAGAGGCATCCTGCGCCTCCGCTGCTGCACGACCAAACAATGCAACGACCGCACTCGGTTGTTCGCCCGCAACAACAGATTCACGCAGCACATCAACGGCCTTTTGATATTTGTATTCCATGAACAACCGACGCGCTTCCGCTTCGGGGCCGATCGGATAATACGGGCGTTCCGAAGCGGCCACTGGCGTACCAGGCGGCGTATACATGGCGTCGCTCCACTGGATCAACGCATGGAGTTCGTCCTGTAAAACGTCCGCCTGCTGACAGAGTGCGTAAAGGTGTGTTGCCGCCTCGTGTCGACGCCCCTGACGGTTATAGAGATATGCCAACGCACGATGAACTTGCTTGGCATCAGGAACGACCGCAAGGATCTGTTTGTATCGATCTTCGGCATCGCGAAATCGATCTAAAGCAAAGCACCACTCGGCGGACTGCCCCAGCGCTGGCAAACCAGCGTCCGGATGATCGACGGGAATCGACTCAAGCAGTTCGACGCCGGCGGCAAGGTCACCGCGTCCAGCGACCAACGTTGCGAGCCGAAAGATCACTTCGGCATCGGCTGGATCTCGCACCAACAACGCCTTCAGTTTTTGCTCTGCTGATGCGATGTCGCCATTCTCTAACAACTGCTCAATGGACTCGATCTCTTGGTTTCGGTCGAACACCTGTTGAGACGGCGAACCTGCCTCGGTGTCCTCACCATCGTTGCCCGGTTCCGTCGACGATGCTAACGCTTGGTTCGGCGATGTTGTGTTGGAAGCCTCTTCACCTCCACCGCACCCAATCGCCGAGAGCAGTACTCCCGCTGCCATGAGAATGAACACGCAACGAAATCGGCATAGACTCACAGAGAAGTGACTCTTATCGTCGCGAGCGGTTGGTAGATGAAGCGGGTTCAACATGTTCGTCTCATCGAGCAAGCTCAAACGCCTCAATCCCGTTCTCGATCACCAGATAGCGACGATCAACGTCGATGTCGCGAAGTGTCTGCAACTCTCCATTGGGCCATTGAATTTGGACTCGATCGAGTGCTTCCAAACTTCCCAAACCAAAAGAGACGATGGCTTCGTTTCGACACAGGTAGCCATCTCCACCGGTGACCCAGGCGGACCGCTTGAAGTCCCTGGCTTCAAGTGTCACGGTCGCGCCGACGGCATCGCGTTCAGCTTCCACACCCACAAGTTTCAATTGCAACCAATGGCCTTTCGAGTCCGTCTCATTGATCAGCAGCGCAGATGTTTCATTGACATGCGTAACAACCAAATCGTTGCGGCCATCACGGTCAAAATCTAGCCGTGCCATCGCACGTCCCAGATGATCCGCATCCCAATAGCCCGAGGAGTCAGCGACGGCGAGTCCTTCGAATCGATTTCCAAGGTTGGCGAACAATTGTGCGCGTTGTCGAAACGGACCGCTCATTTTCAAGTAGTCATCGATATGGCCGTTGGTGACTGCTAAGTCCAGCCAACCATTGTTGTCGTAGTCGATGGCCTGCGATCCAAAACCGAGCACCTGATAACTGGGAACTCCCAGGCGAAACTGCGCCGCGCGATCTTGAAAAAAACCTTCCTTGGAAAGATACAAACAAGCGTTTTCGTTTTGAAAGTTGGTGACGTGAAGATCGATGGTTCCCGAATGATCGAAATCACCCGCGGCGATACCCATGCTGGCTGTACCACCGCCATCGAACGAATAAGCCGCACCGGCAATCATTGCCACATCACTCCACTCCGTCGATTCGTTTTCGTGGACCCACAGTTGATTGGGCGACTTGTCATTGCCAACAAAGATGTCGTTGGTCCCGTTGCCATTGAAATCAGCGACCACGACACCGAGTCCGCGATAAACCGTTTCTGGATCGTTCGTGAATTCAAAAAATGACATTCCGCCGCGGCCATCATTGATGCCAACACGATCATTCGCCGGTGAAAAATCGGCTGGTCCCACGGCTTCGATCACACGGCCTTCCGAATCGCGTTCGGGAAGCATCGCGATCTGCGGGTCATCGATGTAATTCAGTTCCACGACGTCAGGAAGAGCGTCTCCGTTGACGTCCGCCAACGCAATCGAAGCGGGCATGCGTTCGAGCGATTGCGAACCCGGCAAGTCGATCGGCGAAAACGTACCGTCTCCATTGTTGATGAGCAGTTGATTGGCCCCGATATTTGCTGTGATCAAATCGGGAAAACCATCTTGGTTCCAATCACCAGCGGAACAACCAATGGTGTAGCGGCGGTCGACGACTTGAGCAGCCTCCGTTACTTCCACCAATCGGCCATCGACATTCCGCAACAGAACATTTGAAGCCTTCGCAACGAAGCTCGGTGGCTCGGCCGCGCCTTGCGCAAAGTACAAATCCGATGAACCATCCAAGTCAAAGTCGATCACCGCGACACCGCCGCCGGCTTGGTGATACATCGAAAACCCGGAAGCAAGAGGTTTGGTCGCGAGTTCATATCGATGGGCAAGTCCGACGTCTTCGGAAATATTGCGGAACGATGCTGCCGTGGCCTTCAAAATATTCGATGTTCCCGCTGTGGATCGGACCGTTGCTTCATCTCGAAGGCTACTGAGATCTGGTGTTGAATAACTCGCCAGCTTCATACCGCAGATACGAACGCTCTGATTGGGGAAGTCCGTCCCGTTTTCAATCACCGCCATCCGCTGATTGTTCCAGTGTTCAAAAACATCTCGCGTCGCTTGGCGATGATACGCCTCAACCGATTTCCAAAGCACCGCTTCAATGTTCCGTCCCAGGCCCGACAATTGCGATGCGATTTCGTCCATCGCGGTTACATTTGGGCTGCTGGAATCGACGATCTCATTGTTCGCTAACAGGACTTTCTTGGTCGCGTTCCAACGCTTTTCCCACAGGTCAGCTTGCTCCGGTTGATCGAGCAGCTTCAACATCTGGTAGAGTCGATTCATTGACCGAAAGTCTGTCGCGTCTCGATCCAATGCTTCCAGGAAAGCACGTGCCGCAGGTTCGTATTGCTTTTGGTTTGCCAAATAAATACCGAGCGCCGACCAGTATTCGGAAAACTCACGAACGGTTTTCTCATCGGCCAAGCTTCCTATCCACTGCCGAAGTTCGTCGTCACGCTGTGCTTCAGCCAAGACGCGTCCATAGAAAGCGAGCACAGCGGGCGGAGGATTTTCCGTGCGAATTGCGTCCGCCAAAACATCGGCAGCTTCGGCATAACGACGCTCGGTAAACAACGCTCGCGCTCGACCCGATTCTCCAATCGATCGGTAGTCCTCAAGCGGATCGACTGGCGGCTCCGATTCGCTGGTCATCGCATCACTGAGAACAATCAACGCGTGCAATTCTTCCTGCCTCACATCCCCAATCTTGCAAAGTTCACGAATGTGGACGGCTGCTTCGTGGCGACGTCCCTGTCGATTTAACAAGAGCGCAATCCGGCGGTGGGCAATGGCAGCGTCCGGCGCGAGATTCAGAATCTCTCGGTAGCGGCGTTCCGCGTCGGAATAGCGCTCTAATTGCAGGCACCAATCCGCCGACTGCCCCAAGGCTGGCAACCCAGCCTCTAAATCATCACTTGGGATGAGATCCAAAAACTCGATCCCTTCAGACAGCTTCCCCGTCGCAGCGCTGACGTTCGCGAGCCGAAACAAGACTTCGACGTCCTGCGGATCCACCAGCAGCATCTCACGCAACAGATTCGATGCGGAATCCCACTGCTCAGATTCGACCAATTGATCCGCGCGATCGAGTTGCTGATCGCGAGAGAGTTCTGTCGTCGAACCTGGGTCATTCGGGCCAGCCGATTCAGCAGCCTGTAACTCAGCACGGTCGGTTGTGGCATCTCCCTCGCCAGATCCTCCGCATCCGGGCAGCAAAAAACAACCGACCGACACGATTCCTGCCAGGCCGATGGGACTGACCACCGCTTTCCAAACTCGATTCAACCGCCTCACCCGCCTTGCTGACCTACCGCACAATCACTGGTTAATCGTTACCGTTTCACGCATTCTGGCATTGTACAGAAACCGACTGGAGAGTCTGTGACGTGACGCATCACAGACCCAGCTTTCGTATTACGCTCGAACCCCAGCCTCGGTTCCGGTCGTGACGGTTATGTCGACGGAGTCACTCTGTTTGATTTCGATCGATCGTAGCGACGACGTATAGCTGTGACATCGTCGACGTTTCCGTTGCCTGCTGATCAGATTCAGCACAGAGCGCGTCGACACAGCCGTTACAACCCGCACAAACGGCCAAAGCGAACGCATGGATGCGTCAGAACGCCAAAACGGTAATCAAGAAACGAGCCGAGAGCTTGTGACGACTTCGCGTCGGCACGAAATCCCAGAATTTACCGACCTGGTGTTTTCGTGTCGTCACCAGCCGTTGCGAGTGTTGGTGATCGGCATCACGCTCTCCGCAGCGTTGGTCTGGCTGGCTTGGATTCTGACCAGCCCACTTTATCGGGCAGAAGGCCTGGTCCGAGTTCGCCAGGAACAAGATGTGATCTTCGCGGCTCAAACGTCGCGTTCAGCGGACAACGCGTTTTTTCATTCGCAGGAACAGCTCGCCCTATCACCGCAAGTTCTCGGCGCAGCACTCGATCAGGCAGATGTTCGCTCATTGGGGGAATTGGTGCCCACCGAAGAACCGATCGAATGGATCCGTGGTCAATTGCGAGTGGACATGCAGGGTGGGTCCGAAGTGATGACGATCGCGGCGGTCAACGAATCGCCTCGAGTCGCCTACGCGCTAGCCAATGCCGTCACGCAGTCGTACCTGGGCGAAATCACCAATCGATTGAACGCCGACCGTGAAAGACGAGAGCAAGAACTGGAACAAGCCGCCAAGGTTGCTGATTCCCAGCTTGATGAGCACTGGTCCCAACTGAATTCCGTTGCCCAGAGCGTGGGAACAGACAATTCGCAGTCACTGACAATCCGCGATGAATTGCAACTACAAGCTTACCGTGACTACTCAAGACAGCTGCAAACGGCTCAACTTCGCGGCAATGAACTGGAAACACAACTTCTCGAGGCGAAACGCCGATTCGAAGTCGGCGATCCATCCTCAGGTTCAGTCACCGAAGCGATGGTGTTCAACGATCCAGAGGTGATGTCGGCGAAGCAACGTGTGCAAACGCTTCGAGGGCAATTCGACGAGATGCGACAGGTCGCTGCGGATCTGGAATCTCCCCGTCTCAAACGATTGCAACAAGATCTTCGGTTCTATGAATCCGATTTGGAAAAAGTGATTCTTGAACGCACGGCTGCTCTGCGAGAACAGATGCAGAATGAATCTGCATCAGCGAGAGAAAACTCCTTACTGGAATTGCAACAACAGATCGATCGCAACCGTGCCGAAAAAGACTTCCTTCGTCAACGTTTGAGCGAAATTGACACCGGAGTCATTCACGGCGATGAAGAAACAGGCGTTGACTTGGAAATGTGGCGACACACCATCCAACGCCAAACTCGATTAGCGGATCAATTGTGGCAATCGCTGCAGGAATTACGCATCGAGCAACAAGCTCAACCGAGGGTCACGTTGATCGAGCTAGCCAGCGTGCCAACGCGAGCGGACCACTCGCGTCAACTGAAAGCTGCCGGGGCTGCCGGGATGCTGGGCTGGGCGTTGGCGATCCTGGGAGTTGGTTTCGTTGAATGGAGTGAATGCCGGATACG
Source organism: Planctomycetota bacterium (assembly GCA_039179795.1). Classification (GTDB taxonomy): domain Bacteria; phylum Planctomycetota; class Planctomycetia; order Pirellulales; family Pirellulaceae; genus Rubripirellula. The sequence goes on from JBCDEM010000010.1 coordinate 223,425, forward strand.
ATTCGCCGAGGATGTTACATCACGTTTTGTGTTTCCCGTTTTTGGAAAAGACCATTCGGCCCAGGCAAGTCTTTTAAAGCGAGGGCGTGATGACGGCGGTGCCCGGGAAGCTGCTGCCCAGATGATGCTGCTGAACCAAAAAGGGTCATCCATACCGACGATCATGGTGGCAAGTGCTTCATCGCATGACCCAAGACACTTAGCCGCGACCGAATTGGCTCGTTCCCTAAGCATGTTTCGCCGACGCACTCTTCTGATTGACGCGGATGCGAAAGGAAATCGATTGAGCAGAGCGATAGGGGTTGAACGGCTACCCGGTCTTCGGCAAATCGCCGACGCATCGGAAGCAAGACATCTAATCATCCCTAGCGACAATGAGCTTTTGGATTACTTGTCCATCGGCCCAAAAAGCGATGAAGACGCTTGGATCGATCCTCAAATTCTAGCGAGCGTGTTGGAATCGCTGCGCGAAGACTACCAAGCGATCGTAGTAAACGGCCCCGCATTGATGTCTTCGGCGGAAAGCCTGTTGTTGGCGTCACAAGTCGACGTGTTGTTACTGACGGCTCAGCTCGGCGCGAGCCGCTGGGACGAAATGGGGATCTCGGCAGATTCGGCCGCGCAGGCCAGCATACGAATCGGCGGCTGCGTTCTTCAGCACAACAGACGAGGGAAGAAACTGCGACTGAACACCGAACGACAAGGCCAACCACGCTCGGTCGCGAGCGAACATCCAGCCGAGTCAGCCCTGCGTGAGCAAATCGACGAAATCAAACAAGTGCTCGAAGACGCACAGCAGTCTCAATCTCCATCCACATCAAGTTCGACCACGCAGTCGGCCGATCCAACTAGCTCTGCGGATCGTCGTCAGTAGGAATCCACAACATGACTCAGCAGCCGCCAAAGGCGACTCATCCTATCCATCCAAACACGGGCGAGCACTCGGTAGATGCGTACGTATCGATAGCCAATTCGGCTGGTCGAATCGATGAACCCGTCCCATCGACACACGGACCTCAAAGCAACACGCGAGCGCCTCAATCGTTCGTGGCGGTCACGCCATCACCGTACTGCCATTACAAACATCGGATCGATTGGTGGATGACGCTAGCGCTAAGTACAATCGCGCTGCCAATCATCGCTTTCACAGCCGCCGCGATCATGGTGCTGGATGGTCGTCCGATCTTCTATCGCCAAGTCCGAGTTGGCCGAAACGGGCGGCACTTCCGGATTTGGAAGTTTCGAACGATGCGTCCGGATGCAGAGCAACACACCGGTGCTGTCTGGAGTAACCAGTCGGATCCGCGGGTCACGAGGCTGGGTCGCTGGTTGCGTTGTTCTCATTTGGATGAGCTTCCGCAGTTCTTCAACATTCTTAGAGGCGATATGAACTTGGTGGGTCCACGCCCCGAGAGACCGGAGTTCGCCCGAGAACTTTCGCGCGAACTTCCGGGTTATTCCCAAAGAACGCTCGTACATCCGGGCATCACTGGACTCGCCCAATTGAGCCTTGGGTACGACGAACAGATGAGTGAAGTGGGAAAAAAAGTCGCCTTGGACGTTCGCTACATCCGCATGGCTAGCTTCCGCCTTGACCTATCGTTACTTGTCTGGACCGCGCCTTACATCGCACACCAAATTGGAGCGAGAATTTCGTCGACAATGCAACGCTGGTCTCAGAAGTCGTCACCGTCGAAGGAAGTTGTTCCACTTGTATCACCCGATGCAAAACCGGAACGTGCTGACTTGCCAAAGCCCCACTATTCGAAAGCCGGCCAATCGAGAGCATTAAAGTCGGGCGATTCGAATCGTCGCTCCGCCTGATGAACCAATTGGGCCATCTCTTTCGCAGTCACATAAAAGTACTTGAACCCGCGACGATCCGCCGTGGAACGAAGTGCTTCGTGAAATCGCATCATCGATTCACCGAGCAACATGTCTGTGTTTCCCGGTTTCGCACCATGGGTGTGCAATTTGATAAACACCCAATCTGACTGACCGGACACGCCGACTCCAGCGCGCAACCAATCATCCAATCGGGAAGGATCAGGCGGTTGCGTCGGGATCAGATTTCCATTCTCGATGGATGGTCGCCAGCCGCGATTCGAATGAGACAACAGTAACGGTCCTTGGATCATCAGCAAGCTATCGGCTGGTGGAGTGCAACCGACTTGAGCTTGCACTCCCGTGTCATGAGACTTCGGTCGTTGCGGATCGTCTACCGCGTAATAAACCTGATTGATCGTGCGTGTTTGAGCCGCGTGGGGCGCAGCGGGCATCGTGAAGTCCGCGTAACAGCCGGTTTGCATGAGAACGGTTAATTCGTTGTTCACACCGCACCAACAACCATCGGGGTGTGAGTTGTCGAGCGCCCAATTGCCGTGAATGAACCCGTATCGCAGCATTCCTTTTTCATCACGGGAAAATAAACCGTGACGATCATGCAGCTGTTGAACGGATCGGAGTAACCTCTCACGCAACGATTCAGCCGTATCATTGTCGTGATGCAAGTGAACCTCCACGTCACCGTAACCGTCACGGATCAGCGGCATGAGTCGGTCCACATAAACGGGATCGTAAGTTTCAATTGGATAAAAGAAAGTGTGTTGCGGTGGCCGTCCTCGGCTATCCCCAGACTCATTCGCAAGGACTGGAAAGCCATTCACCCATCGATCGATTCGCGAGAACTGCGTGTCTCGATCGGCGGCGTTCCAATCCGGTTCAAAGTGGTCCGCAATGCAAAGAAAGACATGCGTCGGAACGGGAACGGCTCGTCGACCCGCACGCCATGCTCTCACAAGCGTCGATGCATCCATGCCGCGCAGTTGAAAGAGTGCCATACCGGTTCACAAGGTGCTCGCGGTGATCCCCCGATCCAGCCGGCACGAGGGGAGTCCGCCCACGAACGCACCGTGGACAGGAATTCGCGGCCATGCAGGAATCACACCGGGGATCTTTACAGCGTTGTACTGCTTTTAAGCACAGGAACCAACAGCGCCATCACGACACCGAGCACGAGGATGGCCATCACCAACAACATGATCGGCTCAAGCAATCGAACGAACAGATCGAGTCGTCGAAAGGTCGTCTTTTCCAACGAATCAGCGATCTCCGGTAGAACGTTATCGAGCGAGTTACTCTCTTCACCGACGCTGATCATCTCAACGACTGAGGGGGGAAAGTGACCGCTAGCACGAAGTGGTGAAGCGAGTGAATCACCCCCTTTGATGTTCTCCGTGGCATCGGTTACGGAATCCTTGAGAAGTCGATTGCCGGCGGCAGTACCGCTAATTTCCAGTGACTTAAGAATCGGCACACCGTTACCAAGCAACGTACCGAGAACGCGGCAAAACCGAGCGACGGCCAAATTCATCAAGATATTGCCGAGTACGGGAATCTTGAGTTTCGCCCGATCCGCAAATGCCTTTCCCTCGTCGGTCTGCAATTTCACTCGAGCGACGAGGATTCCAATCAACAACGCGCCGAGCAAAAAGATCCCGTAACTCTGCAGGAAGTTACTGAACGATAACAACCACTCGGTCGCCGTTGGCATCTGATCGTTTCGTCGAAGTCGATCGAACAGCATGTCAAACTTCGGAACAAAGAAGACCAAGAGCGCCGACAACACCACCGTTCCAACGGAAAACAGGAAGATTGGATAGGCCATCGCACTAATGGTCCGACCCTTCAAATCTTCTTGCAATTCCGTGAACGCTCCGACGCGTTCTAAGGCATCCTCCAAAAATCCACCTTCCGTCCCGGCACGCACCATGTTGCATGCCATATCACTAAAGACGGTCGGATAGCGTGCCATGGAATCGCCGATCGGTTCACCGTCTTCAACCTTCGCCTTGATTTCCTGAATGACTTCTTTCAAAACGGCATCGGAACTCTGCTCGGCAAGCACGGTAAGCGCCCGGATCATCGGCACACCGGCTCTCAGCAGGGAAGCCATTTGGGAGTAGAAGACCGCCATCGTCTGGCCTTTGACCTTCTTTTTCTTTCCAAACAGCGACGTCGTCGACGTCGAGCTGGACGCGCTGACATCCACAGGGAACAACGAACGTTCCGCCAGCAACGACGCAACTTCGCGCTCACCGTTGGCTTCCAACGTGCCCGTAATTTGCTTGCCCGTCAGATCGCGAGCGGTGTATGCGAACGTCGGCATTAAAGGGCCTCACCCTTCGTGACACGAAGGACTTCATCCACAGAAGTATTTCCTTCGACGACTTTATCCCAAGCGTCCATCCGCAGGGTCCTCATTCCGTGCTTGACGGCAACTTTTCGAATTTCCCAACTACTGGTTCGCTGCAGGGCGAGTTCGCGAATTTCATCATTCGCAATCAGTAGTTCATAGATACCCATTCGACCGGTGTACCCAACGTTGCGGCACTCGCGGCAACCAACGCTTCGATAGATCGGTCGATCACCGAGGTCGTCCCAGGGGAAGTCCTCTGGCACGTCCACTTTGTTGGGTCGATACTCCTCTTTGCAGTGCGGACAGAGACGGCGAAGCAGTCGCTGAGCCATGACGCCTTCGACCGTGCCCGCAACCAGGAATGGTTCGACCCCCATATCGCTCATCCGCGTGAAGGCGCCGGCTGCATCGTTGGTATGCAATGTACTGAACACCAAGTGGCCCGTCAGCGACGCTTGAATAGCGTTCTCGGCTGTTTCTAAGTCACGAATCTCACCAACCAGTACGACGTCCGGGTCATGTCGCAAGATACTTCGCAGAGAATGCGCGAACGTCAAACCAATCTTACTATGAACTTGAATCTGGTTGATGCCATCGAGTTGATACTCGACGGGATACTCCGTTGTGATGATCTTGGTTTCCGGACTTTGAATCTGAAGCAGGCTGCTGTAGAGCGTGGTTGTCTTACCAGAACCTGTCGGCCCCGTGACCAGGATAATGCCGTGCGGGTAATCGATGATCTTGCTGAAGTCTTTGTAGACATGCTGCGACATCCCCAGTTTCTGCAGATCAAAGACCATCGACGATTTGTCCAAGATCCTCATCACGATGCCTTCACCGTGAATCATCGGGATCACACTCATTCGAATGTCAACCTCACGTCCGTGAACGCGAAGCTTGATCCGTCCGTCTTGGGGCAATCGTTTTTCGGCGATGTTTAACTTCGCCATGATCTTTAAACGACTGGTAATGGCCGATTGGAACTGATTGATCTCCGGCGGTGTTGGCTGCGGGTGCAAGATACCGTCGATGCGGTACCGAATGCTGATGCCCTTGGATTGACTTTCGATGTGAACGTCACTCGCTCTCGATTGAATCGCTTCGAGCAAAATCTCGTTCACCAAGCGAACGACGGAAGCCTCTTGAGCCATCTCGCTCAATTCGCTGCCGTCCGTCTCGATCTTTTCTAACAGCTCAACGTCGTCATCGCTTTTCGCGGCGACCAGGCTTTCAACCGTTTCACTACCGACACCTAAGTGCTGGTTCATCAAACGAGCGATTTCCGCTCGTTCGGCGACCACCGGGATAATATTTTTGCCGGTCGCCGCGCTGGCCTCATCCAGCGGGTACAAGTCGAGCGGGTCAGAAGTGGCGACGATGATCGAATCGTCTTCGAAACCAATCGGGAAAAGCGACTGCCGATAGATCAGCTTTTGAGGAAATCCCTCAAGTGCAGACAGATCGAGATCGGTCTCACGCAGGTCCACATATTCCAGACCGACTTCTTCGGCCAAGGCACGCAGAGCGTCTCCTTCATCGACATAACCGAGCGAAATCGCAGCCTGAACAATGCTGGTGGCGTCACTCGCACGGCTTTGTTCCAGCTGTTCGTCGCTGATCAATCCTCGCCGTTTCAGAATTTCGCCTGCGTGCATAATCATAAACCTGATCCTTGTGCCCCATTTGCGCTACTTATTTCTGTTGCCACTATTTCGGAGTGGCAACATATTTCTTTATGGTGCCGACGGAGCCCGAATGCAAGAAGCCAGGGGTTTCTCAGGCGTCTTCCCCACTGGTGAGGAATCAGCTGCTTTTACGTCCGCTGCGTTGGGCACCAAGACGGACGACTATCGACCGCCGCGACCGCCACCGGGTCCACCGCCGCCACGGGCACCACCCGCTCCGCCGCCTAATCCACCGCGACCACCACCAGGTCCGCCTCCGGTACCGCCACGCAAGCCGCCACCGCCGGGGCCTCCGCCACCTGCTCCACGAAGACGCTGGAAGAACTCGATTCGTCGCTGAATGTCGGAAGCTGAGTTCTGAGTTGCACTACTGGCGCCGGATCCGCCCGACTGTGAAGACGACGAAGAACTGGATCCTTCGCGTGTCGAACCGGTCTGTTGACCCAAGATGGATTCCAACGCGAGCTTGATCACTTCAGGATTGACGTCGCCACGCAGCTTAGCGATCTCAACGACCTCTTCGCTTGGCTGGCTGCTGTAATCCAGAGCCTCAACGAGCTCGCGGACCTCTTCAAAATCCTGCGGTGTCGCCGTGACAACCAGCGAATTGCTTTTCTCATCGACTGCAACGCTGATCTTCGTTGGCTCGCTCGTCGCCGTGTTGTTTCCGCCTCCGCGACCACCGCGGCCTCGAAGAGCGTTGATGAAATCTTCCGGTGACGGCTGTCCACCGCGACCACCACCACCGCCGCCACGACCACTGTCAGAACCAGCGATTCGATCTCCAAAGACTGACTTCACGACATTGGCCACGTCGCTTGCGCTTTGATAGATGACTGGGATCAACCGAGGCTTCGCGACGGTTTCAATGTCCTCAGGACTCTCTTGAATATCGATCTTTTCCAGGATCAGCTCGATCATTTGCATGTCGATGGCGTTGGCTTGAATGATCAAGGCGTTCAATCGTGCGTCAGGAACGATGTTGACCGATCCTGTGCTGGTCAAAATCGATTGGGCACCGGTCGACTCACCACCACCGCCACCAAAACCTCCGAGCAGGCCAAGCATGCCGCCACCCAAACCGCTCGTGACGCTGTCGACTGCGGACGAAATCACACTTTCACCACCTCCGAGCACCTTGGCGATTAATTCAGAGGCGACATCTGCTTTCACGTACTTCAACCAAATGATTGTCGGCAAATCCGACTGCGCCGCCGAAGGTGTCGCGACGGATTCCAAAAGCGATTGAAAAGCATCCAACGCTTCGGTGTCTTCCGAAGCGATCAGCATCCCAGCCGGTGTCAGTTGCACGACAATGTCAGCACCGGCAATGTTCAACCGAACCTCGGGTTCTTGTTCGGTCTCAGCGGCCACTGTCGCAGAATTGTCCGCCGATGCATCGGTCGAATCACCGTTCGAATCAACTCCCCGGGATCCGCCCTCTTGTGCCGTGACCAAGTGGTAGTCGGCGGACGGTCGTACGGATGCCTCAGTCATGTCACGCGATGGACCCTGGGAGCGAGGCACTTTGCGATCGGGAATGCCACCGCTTCCACCACTTTGGGAACGGCTCGGTGAAAACGTTCGGATACGGTTTTTCCGGCCGGTTACAGGCCACAAGGATTCGACCTGCTCGAGTGCGTCTTCGGCCGCGCGACCATTGAACGGCAACAGTCGAACTTTATCACTGAGTCCTCCGAGCGAATCGCGACCTTCGAGTTCGGTAAGCAGTTCCTCAACCAATTTGATTTCTGCCTCGGTACCTCGGATCCACAGTTTGCCGGTCGCAGGATCACCATCGACGATCGGCCCTTCACCACCTTCTTCGGAAACGCCGAAGAACTTATTGATGGTCAACAAGGCCTGAGCGGGATCCAAACGACGCAGGTCAAGCACTTTAAAACTGGTCCCGCGGCCTTCCATTTCTTTGATCGTTTCATCGATCAGTTTGTGCGTTTCAGGCCTTGCCCAAGCGATGATCGCGCTTGTTTTTGGATCGATTGCGATACGGGCATCCGGTGTGCCAGCCAGGAGCGTCTGCAACACATCGAACACCGTGGTAATGTCCGCCGTGCTGACGGTGTGAGTTTGAAAGACGGGTTTGGCGAGCTCGACGCCTTCATCATCACCAGGAAGATCCAAGGGCTGATCAGCTTTCTCCACAATTGTCTTCAGCAAAAGCGTTTTCCCAGGCAATCCCGCCGCGTAGATTCGATCGCCGAAGAGACCAACCGAGATACGAATATCCTCGCCGGCATTCTCACCCGCCTCCAACTCTAGCAGAGGTCGGGCGATCTCAAGCAATTCTTCAGCGCCGCGATTCTTGAGAACAATCTCAATCACGTTCGATTCGGCTTGAGCGGCAGAATCCAGAAGCGTGCGAATCGCGATTAACTTTGACGCCGTTTCCGTGACTTTCACTTGGCGAGCCGACTCAAGCACGATGACACGTCCCCAAGGCCCGACCATTTGTGAGATTTCGTCACGAGCGTCGCCGGGCGACATGCTGCCCAACGGGAAGACACAACTGACGACATCGCTTTTGCCGCGATCATCCAGATCACCCGGTGTGACGAGCTCGGCGATCTCACTTATCAGCTTGTCAGCGTTTTCGATCTCAAGATCGATCACTTGCAACATTCGACCGCGTCGGACCAACGTGTAACCGCTCTTCAGCAACGCCAAATTGATGACATCCAGAGCTTCCGAAATGCTATAGGTTCTCGTGGGGTCCGAAAACGTGAAAGTTCCGACGGGCATTTGGTCTAACTGCAGTGCCAAATCAGCCTCACCGGCAAACCACTCCAACACCCTCGGCCAAGTGGTTCCAGCAAATCGAAAACGAAGGCCTTCGTTCTTCTCCGAGGGCGCGGTCTGGGCTGGCTGCGATATCGCCGCGGCGGGCTCAACTGCAGAGGGTGGCTGAGTCTCGTCAGCGGCGGGTTGGCTTTCGTCAGCGGCGGGCTGGGTTTCTTCAGCGGCGGGCTGGGTTTCTTCCGCAGCCAATGGAGCTGCAGTTTCGGACGGTGTTTCCGGTGTGCTGGCGGCTTCCGTGACAGGAACATCCGATGCTGACTCGGGCCCTTCAGTCTCTTGACCCCTGACGGAGGGGGCAAGCAAGAGAATGGCTACGAGTGTCGCAAAAAAATGACGAGAAATCGATTTCATTCGTAGAACCGCGTCGAATTAGTGATCTGCAGAGAGAATTGACATGGTAGTTGCCCGGCCAAGAATCACCGATAGAAAAGCGTCTTGGGCGTGGATTGGGTCTCCAGATGGGCGATCTAGACCTTGTAACCCCTCTCAACCCGTCTAGTTTCTGCCCGATTTCAGGGAACACGGTCCGATTTCAACCGGGTGGCATCGTACTTGGGTCGTTTGCGAGGCTCGCGCGTTAGAAAAAGTGACTGTCGCGGCGCGATCGGCACTGGTACCATTCTGACCTGCGGCGGAGCCCCCTTATCTTCGGTTTGCTCTTGGATCCCCTGCTAGACTTTCCTAGCACGGGCGTCCTCCTGCGACCTGTGGCAAATGTGACGTCCCATCGCTCGCGACTAGCTGCTTCATGAATCAAGACGCTGTTTTGCGACAGGGATGGCGTCACCACCCATCACGTTGAGACCCATCGACGAAACCACGATGCTGAAGAAGCAAAAGAAACTGATCCTCACCGAAGCCCAACAAGATTCCATGCGACGTGCCGGGCGCGTCAATGCGCAACTCATGGATTACCTACGACCATCGGTCAAAGCTGGTATCACCACCGGTGAAATCGATCAGATGGTTCATCAATGGACACTCGACCACGGCCATCGACCGGCAACGTTGGGGTACCAGAATTATCCAAAGAGTTGCTGCACGAGTGTGAACGATGTCATCTGCCACGGAATTCCTGACGGGTACAAACTTCAAGATGGAGATATCGTCAACGTCGATATCACGACGGTCGTTGACGGATGGCATGGCGACCAAAGCGAGACATTTTTGATCGGAGAGGTTTCCGAAGAGAAACGAGCCGTAACACAGTGTGCATTCGATTGTCTTTATTTAGCCATCGACGCCTTAACGCCCGGCTGCCGCGTCAGCACGATCGGCGAAACCGTCGTTCCCGAAGCACACGGTCGTGGATTCACGGTCGTCCGTGAATATGTCGGTCATGGACTCGGAAGACAGTTTCATCTCGATCCTTCGGTTCCTCACTTTCCGAATCGCCAAAGTCGCATCGATCGCCTCTATCCGGGCATGTGCTTCACTGTCGAACCCATGATTAACGCGGGCACGCGATACACGCGCAGCGATAAGGTAGACGGATGGACGGTGCGAACCAAAGACGGTCGGCCATCCGCGCAATTTGAACACTCCATTCTCATGACCGATAACGGACCCGAGATTTTGACGTTGACGCAACAAGGCCCGCCCAAGGGCCACCAGTTCTAAAGCTCGAAGCGTCTGTAGCAGCGGAGTAAAGTGTCACGATTGACGCGTCACGCTCGTGATCACTTGGATGGTTGGTCAAAAAAATTCGCCATCTCTGCCGTCGCTCGAGGCGCGGCCCCGGGAGCACGCTGCAACAACGGGACGAGCGATACGAGAGTCTTCTCGTATTGAAATCGGTAGTTCTCATCGTTCGTTCGATCAGCCAAGTAGCGAAGGTTTTCCAAAGTCACGCTATTGCCAGATGGAATCGCGCTATCGACAGGATCTTTGACTCGAACGATCAATTCAGGATGATCCTTCGAAGTGAAAAAGAACCCACCGGCATCGTCATCGGCGAAGCGCGCGATCTGCTGATCCGTTATCTGTTTCGCCGCAGTCAGCCAACGTTCCTTTTCCGTCGCTCGATGGAGTGACAACAATCCTTTCGCGAAGAATGCGTAGTCGTCGACGTAGCCGTTTAACTTCGCTTCGCCAGCCGAATACGAACGCAACAAACGACCATCGGGTTGTTGAAGATTGTCTAATAAGAATTGGGATGCTTCTTCTGCAGCTTCGATGTAGTCCTGCCGATCCAGGATTCGCCCCGCATCCGCTAGGCCGGAGATCATCAATCCGTTCCATGCCGTCAGGATCTTCGTATCGGTTATCGGCCGTTCCCGCAGACTTCGGATCTCGAAGAGTGTTTTCTTGATCGGTGCCAATTGATCCGTTAAGTCTGAGAAAGTTCGTTCCCGTTCGGCCGCGGCGGCGGTGAGCGTTTGACGAGGATCCGGCGCGTAGAATTCGCCTTCAAAGTTGGGCTCGCCCGTCAAATGAAAGATGTCGCGGGCGAGTTCGATCCCTGCTTGATCTTTCATGTCGTCAAGTTCTTCGGCCGTCCAACGATAGAACTTTCCTTCTTCACCTTCGCTATCCGCATCCAGCGCACTGAAGAAAGCTCCGCCGGGCGCACGCAACTCACGCAAAACAAAGTCGCAGCTTCCCTCGGTGATGACTCGATACTCTTGCTGGCCCGTATCGGCGAAGACTTCGGCGTAAATCGAAACCAACTGACCGTTGTCGTAAAGCATCTTTTCGAAGTGTGGTATTTGCCATTTTGGATCGACGCTGTAGCGATGAAAGCCACCGCCAAGATGGTCATACATTGCGCCACTAATCATGCCATCGAGCGTCTTGGTCAACATGCGCAACGCGGATGCTCGCTTGAGTTCAGTGACTGATTCCCGACGCGATCGGTCGAGCAAGAAAACTAGGTTGGAAGCTTCGGGGAACTTCGGACGACCAGGGCCCGTCCCAAAACCACCATGCACCGGGTCGTATTGTTCGAAGAGGTCATTCATGGTCGCCGTCACGAGTTCACGGCGCAACACTTCACCATCAGCGGCAATGGCCTTACCAATTTGTGAATCCTTGATCGCCGCTGTCAGAGTGTCGGCTTGCTGATTGACAAGATCCCGTTTGTTCTGCCAGGCATCTTCGATTTGGTTCATCAACGACAAAAATCCGGTTGATGCGCCACGATCTCCATCGCGTGGCGGAAAATAGGTTCCACCGAAAAACGGCCGACCATCTGGCAACAGAAAGACTGACATGGGCCAACCCCCGTTGCCGCTGATCAACTGAACGGAGGTCATGTAGATTTGATCAACGTCTGGACGTTCTTCTCGATCGACTTTGACACACACAAAACGTTCATTCATGACGTTCGCGATTTCCTCATCCATGAATGACTCACGTTCCATCACGTGACACCAATGACAGGCGGAGTAGCCCACGGAGAGAAAAATCAACTTCTTCTCGCGTCGCGCTTTTTCAAAAGCCTCCTCGCCCCACGGGTACCAGTCCACCGGATTGTGCGCATGCTGCAACAGGTAGGGACTCGATTCCTTTGCTAACCGGTTGGTGTGTTTCGGAGTATCCGCTGACGTTTCCTGAGCGGTAACGTTCGTATTCGTATTGAATGTTAGAATGGTTACCAACACGCCAACGAGACATAGCTGGCGATCGTTTCGATTCATGGTCAATTACCTCCGCGCACAGGTCTACTCGCGAGTGACCGTTTTACCCCGTGATCGACCAGTCTACCCAGCGAGAGATCAGTTTACCCCGCAATCGAGTCGTGCGTCGCGAGTGAGGAATCAGTCTTTCTCTCGTTTCCGCAGCTTTCGGCTTCGTTGCAGACGGTGATGATCCTCGGCTTTAGTCAGCTGCCCCCAATGCAACGCTTCATCTTGCTCGTACTGTTTCCCAAGAAGCAACGCAATCGAAGCCTTTGCCATTTCAAACCCGAGATAAAACGCATGACCAGCGTCTACGTTCTCAGAGCACGGCTGCTGCAATAACTGCTCAAAGAGCCGGAATGGATCGGAATCCTGCAAGTGCAGCTTTGCCGCAAGAAGATGAATCTGATCCTCTTGGGCAAACAGACGATAGTTATTGTCTTTCAGGGACTCCGCCAGCGCGCTCAATGCTTCGCTTGGGAAAGGGCGTAACTTCGGATCTCTCAACATCACCAGTTCTTCCGACAGCCGTTTGGGTGGCACACCATTGGTGATGCTGTAATGGACCATCCGCCTGGCGATGTCACATTCACGCACCGACGTGCGCGCCCAATTAATAACTTCAGTGGTAAGGACGCTGTCGATCGAAAGCTCTTCACAGATTCCAAGCAACAGTAGATTGATGCCAGCCGAATCGACATCGCTCAATTCGGTCAAATTGCCAATCCCCATCATCATCGAATGCTCGGGGTAATCCCGCCGAGTCTCCGCATACCGTGATAGACTCTTCATCAATCCCGCGCCGATCGGTTCCAAGATTGGATCCAATCGCATGGAAACCCCCTTGGATGTCAAAAAGTCCACGGTTTCGTCAAAACTTTTTTTATCTCCAGGACTGTCCGGAATCACTACCACTTCGCATCCCCAATCAGCGGCTTGTTGTCGATTGGTTGAATTGACCGAGAGAACGAGAGTGGCACCGCGATCGATCGCCACCTGGGCTTCGTTCGCGTCAAAGGTATCAATCGAAATATGGTCGATGCCCTGATCAATTACGGCGGAAACGTAGTCACCAATATGAGGACAAGGAGACGCCGGATCACAACCTAGATCGATGTAGTTTGCGCCGTCATCGACCAGCTGCTTCGCGCGGCTCGCAACAACACTGACAGGGATCCGTGGCACATGGTTGATTTCAGCAATGATCTGAATTCGATACTGATCAAGATCTGCTTCGACACGTCCTCCGCCAAACAACTCGGGAAGTTGCCGACAGTCGTTCGGACCATAAATCACGGGGATTTCGAACGAATCCGACAACGATGTGTCATCGTTCTTGCAGTATCCAGGGACGATGACATGTGTCGCTTCCGCGGGTACGTCTAGGTGACGACGAAGCCAGCGAGGTGTCATCAAGGCGGCAACGGTGATGGGCATCACGCCGATCGAATGAGCAAACCCGTAGCGGTCTGCCAACTCGCCAACAATTTGTCGAACGGAGACTTCCGCTAAACGTCCCGTGACAAAGTGATAGTGGTGATGTGTCTCTGGTTTGAGCGTGGACTTCATCGATGCGAAGACATAAGTCGTTGTCGTCAATCGCACCCGCGTGCAAGTCTTTTGACAACACGCATCCCAACATACTTGTTACAAACTCTCACGCCAGTGAGTGTGCATAACCAACGCATCGCATTGTGGAAAACTCTGTTGCGTCACCACGACGCTCTTGACTCACCGAGATCAGACTCTACAACTAGCACAACGAGAGATTCTTAGATCGTTGTTGAACGGGATGTTCACGCAACGTCGTGGCCGGGATCTCTCGTTTTTTTATGCGCTGTTGGTAGGGTTTGCGTTGCATCGGAACGGAAAAAGAAAACCACATCGCGCCTAGACGCGATGTGGTTTCGAATATCCGTGCTTCGCATGACTTTAGCGTCGTCGTCCACCGAGGAGCTCAGCTACTCCAAAGGTGAAGAATGTCTGGACACCAAAGTTGAACAACTCTTCCTCACACTTATACTGCAGAATGAGGTAGTCACCGGGTTGAACTAACGGTCTTGAACGCGGGTCATTTATAGCTTTTGTCAAATCGACTTCGATAGCGATTTGCCCACCGCAATCCGTTCTACGAAGAATGTACAGTGCTCCCGGCGGCACACGGGCACCCTGGCCCAAAGCTCCAAAAAGGCCTCCGCCACCTCCGGCTCCGCCACCACCTCGATTGCCTGTGTTTGAGTAGATTCCACTGCCTGCAAGTGCCATTGCACCCAGAACGTCAAGGTCATAGTCACGAGGCAGGATATGCTCACCGGCGGGCAAAAGGCCACCAGTGTAGTAGACCTCAGTATCTCTGGACTCGATGTAAACGATGTCGCCATCCTCCAGCCGCACATCATCATCGGTAACACTTGGAATGACGCCCGGTTTCACCCTTAGTGGGATCGTCAAAATCGAAGGATCGTCAGGAAGTTTAGGCAAGCACGCACACGGGTCCAACATTACGGCTTCCTGTTGGGTGTAGAAATCTCGCAAAAACTGCTCCCGTTTCATTCGATCGGCTTCAGTTGCTCTAAGAATCTTCACTTGGTTCTTAGCTGCAAGGCCCGGTAGGCCTCCAGTTTGAACCAGTGCATGCAGAACGTCATTTTGAAACGCCGGCAGTTTCACCAGACCACCAGTCGCGCTCTGATCCGATATATCGCGAACCTCCGATCCAGCGAGTCGCGACGCCGTATCCTCACGTACGACAACGACGTTATACGTTCGCTCTTGAATAATTGTTACGATCGGTCGTGCCTTTTCCGACAACAGTATGTCGGCTTCTATGTATGCATTTCGAATCGCGTCTCGCACTTGGTTAAGCGTGAAGCCATCCACCTCTAGTGGCTCCAGCAGTGGTAGTGACAGCGTCCCATCTTCCAGAACTGGGATCGGATAACCAATTGAAGGAGGCAGAGTACTCCCAGATGCAGGGAAGTTCACTGGAGGCGGTGACGGCGGCTGATTCGGTGGAATGAAGGGCATAACACCTTCAATGTAGATCCCCAAAATATCGCCGGGTCCCAACGTATACTCGCGGGGCTGATCAATCGCCAATACGGCAATATCAACTGGCACTAAGTCGTTCTTCGGTTCTGCCAAGAACTGAGGTGGAAGTCGCTTTGCCGGAACTCCGTCGATCGGTTGCGTGATCGCCGTGCAGCCGCTGAACGTACAGACGATTGCACATGCGGCAATCGCTGAGGCAGCCCTGAAGGCGTTCTGTGTTTGCTTGCCGGTGGAAAATCGCGTTCTCATCCTTGAACTCTCTTACTCTCGCCCAACAAATTCGTTTTGTGGATCTGTATTCATCACGGAACGATTCGCCCGTGATGGGATTATTCGAACGTAAATGGCAATTGATTGGGTGCCGGCGTCGATGGCGTCAGCTGTAACTCGGTCGAAGTCGATCCGATGGGAGCATTGAACTCGATGTCCATCAGCTGAGTATCGATCAATCCTGCATCAGCGTTCGCAGCGCGATTCGCAATGAACTCTGAGGCAACGCCGGGAGCTTGATTGACTCCCAAGGGTGCACCAGCTGGTGGTGGAACGATCATCTCGATCTCAACACCTTGCGGAGCGGGTATCTGCGGATCAGCTACAGGAGCCGGTACCATCTCACGATCAGACATGCTTGGAACCGCTGAACGGGTCGTTCCGCAGTTATTGCAAGCGCCCGATCCGGTCGCGGTTCCATTTGCGTTCGTTCCGCCTAACACAAAGATCTGGTTGAAGTTTCCGATACCCTCTTCTTCAGCAGCAACCACGCCAAGAGGGTATCCAGCGAACCAAGCATTGATCGCTTGCTGTCCGTGAGCCGACTGGTACTGCCAGCCCCAATAACGCGAAGGCGCGATCGACGGGCAACAGCCGGGTCCACCTTCAGCAATTTCGATATAGCCGTCGATAAAGCCCTGCTTGAAGTCCTTTTCGTACATGTACGAACTGAACCCCTCTTTCCGACAATGCCAAGCCTTTTCAGCCATGGCCCGGTTTCGGTAACCGACCATAAACTCGTCCAAGCATTTGGAATCGCGAAATGCATTGATCGTGCCGCGAGTGATCGAGCAGCCACCGGTGCTGGTGACAACTAACCCCAAACAGGCAACGGCGAGCAGTCGACGTGCTAATCGACGCAGTCGTTTCCGCGGGCGTTGAGCACCAGCGCTGGATCCCGCGTAGTGTTCACACGGTTCGGTGTCTTTTCTGAGTGCGGAGGTCGCACGCATTGGACGAATCGCCATTTGGCCCCCCTTGGCTACAACGGCATTCGGTGTTGGGTCATGCAGATTGAGCGGGTCGTACAGATCTTGTACGTCCGCTTGGGCTAGTTATCGCCGCATTCCGTCCGACGGATTAGTCAAAAGTGCGGGAAACGCCAGCTGCATAAAAGATTCCGGTTGGCAAAGTCTTTCGACTCCAATCGGTTAGCCGCTCAATTCAACCTGACGAGTTCGCCCTCCGCTTAGTCGCCGATCGCTCCGCCGATCGTAGCGTGGGTCGTTCGTAGCCGGGTCGTTCGTAGCCGGAGTCGATCATGAAAAGGGAAAAGAGAAGGACGTGAATGGACTCGCGCGGTCTCATCCATGACAGGAAAATCGTCATTCCGCGATCGCAGCAGATTCCCCGGCATGTGTAGCATGCCCGACGTCCTCATGAGGCAGTTTCACGGAAGTGAGGTGGGCCGATTCTTCGAACAAGAGTACGCTATCGGAATCGACGGTCTGCTTACCAACCATCCCTCATTCCTGACCTCACTAACGTGCCGATCCTGCCGCAAGAACCGGATTGTCATCCCAGCGATTTACTGTCTGACGATGAACGGATGGAAGAGACTTGGTGGTTGCTTTACACCAAGTCTCGTCAAGAAAAACAGATCATGCGTCACTTGCGACAGCTTGACCTTCCGCACTACGGGCCACAGATTCCACATCGCCGTCGTTCCCCCGCCGGTCGAATCCGCACAACTTACGCTCCGTTGTTCAACAACTACGTGTTCCTGTGTGGAGACAACGACGCGCGTTACCAGGCGGTCTGCACTGGTTGCGTCCAGCAAGCGACCGAAATCACCGATGCGGCCCAGTTCATCCAAGATCTTCGGCAAGTGCGAAGTCTCATTGACTTGGGCGTTCCGCTGACCGTTGAGAGTCGATTGGAACCCGGTCAACGTGTCCGTGTTCGCAGCGGCGCGTTTGCGGGATACGAAGGCACGATTCTTCGGCGTGAACAGGAAACCCGTTTACTCGTTTCCGTCCAGTTCATGGAACAAGGCGTTAGCGTCAAGCTCGAAGACTGCCAGTTGGAACGAATCGAATAGGACGATGCCAAGCTAGACTAAGCTGGCCGTTCGGCAACTCTTACATCCTAAAATACCGATTGGCTGATCTTGTCCACTGCATTAATCACAGGCATTACAGGCCAAGATGGATCGTATTTGACTGAGTTGCTGCTTCAGCGCGGCTATGTCGTACATGGGTTGGTGCGACGAAGCAGTTCGATCTTGAGAAGTCGACTGGAGCCGCTCTTTCGCGACAAACAGATCTACGAGCAACGCCTGTTTTTGCATTATGCAGACTTGGAAGATGCGACAACGATCCGCCGCATTCTGACAAAGACTGAGCCGGACGAACTCTACCATCTCGCTGGACAAAGTCATGTAGGGATCAGCTTTGATATTCCAGAATCAACCTGCCAGTTCACGGCGATGGGTACGCTGAAGTTGCTAGAGATCATTCGCGATTTGGCCAAACCACCCAAGTTCTTACACATCAGCAGCAGTGAGATCTTCGGTCGGCCGGAACAGTGGCCACAAGTTGAAACAACGGCGATGCGGCCCGTTACACCGTACGGCGTCGCGAAAACGTTCGCGACGCAAATGGTGCAACTCTACCGAGACTCATTCGGTTTATTCGCTTGCAATGCGATCTGTTACAACCATGAATCCCCAAGACGGGGCGAGTCCTTCGTTACGCGGAAGATCTCGCGCGCCGCAGCAGCGATTTCCCTAGGCCTGCAGGATCACGTTTCCCTGGGAGCACTCGATGCGAAACGCGATTGGGGCTATGCACCGGAATACGTCGAAGCGATGTGGCGAATGCTACAACAAGATCAAGCCGACGACTTTATTCTAGCGACGGGTCAGACTCATCAAGTCGAGGACTTTTTAAGTTCAGCATTTGAGGCGGTTGGCCTTCACTGGCGAGATCATGTCCAACAAGACTCTCGCTTCCTTCGTCCGAGTGAAGTATTGCAACTCGTTGGAAATGCCGACAAGGCGCTGCGCAAACTTGACTGGAGCGCAACAACAAAACTGCCACAACTCGCCGAGATTATGGTGAAAAGCGATCTCGAACAGATGCGTCAGGAAGCGTAACGGAAACTCACCGTTGCGTGGGCGACAACGAGCGCTAACGAAGCGTTCCACGCAATGGGTAAGCAGTCGCGGCATTCGCGCTGTAATCGATCGGTGTCGGCGAAGGTACGGCAGCGGGTGATCGAGTTGGATCACTCAGCGTCGTCAAATCCACCGATTGGGATGCGGAAGTCGGCATCACGAACAGCTGTGGATCACCGCTGAGGAGTTGATTCACGCTGTACGACCCAACTTCGATTCGCAATGACAACGGCGGCCCGACACTGGGTGCCAAGTGAATCTCCACCTGATGTGGAAGGGCACACTGTTGCTGCTCGTAGTACATGTGTTTCGACGCTTGACTCTGCGCGATCAGGCTTCCGCCGGGTGAATAAAGATACTGATCGGTTACATAACCTGCATTGGGATCAAGGAAACAGACCCGCTGATACGTTCCATCTGGCATCGCAATCGTGCTGCGAACTTCAAGCTTTCCATCATCACGTCGAATCGGCCCAGCGACGACAGTGGAGGGGTCGATTTGTACTAAACCCAACGCGTCCATGACCCAAGTCGGATCAACCGGCAGCACAGCCCGATTGAGTTGCTGTCGATACTGATCGTGCCGCGCATAGTAGAGCACTTTGGACATGCCTTCCGGCACTTCAAACCAAAACATCTCATCATTGCTGCCCATGTCCATCCCCGCGCCGAGCACAATCGGCAAGTTGGCTCTCAGACGAAAGCGTCGCTCACGTTGAAGGTTCAGCGATGCGCGAAGTCGCGGCAGGTTGGGCATCGAAAGGACTTCGACCGTCGCGGAGTTGCTGGAGAGCTCCCGGACGTTCGACGTTCGGTTAACCACCGCTGAAAGCTCTTCCAAGGAAGGCGTTTGTTGAAAGACTGCTGGAGGTGGTGGAAACGGTATCGGTGCAGGATGGCGTGCACATGTTGCACCTCCACACAAAAAGCACAAGGCAAAAACGGCAGCCGTCGTCATCAACGGGTTGCCAACGTTTGGTCGATTCGGTCGTGGTGACATCTGCATCCTTGCCGGTGTCGCTTCGCGAGTTGTTCGTTAGATGACGATTCCGTCGTTCATTCCGCACCTTCGGCCGGATCATCATCCATGCCTGCTGGTTCCGCTTCGCAATAAAGTAGATCGTTCAATTCTTCTCGAAGGGTATCCGCCTCCGAGCGAGTGATTTCGCAGACAGGCACATCAATCTGACTACCATCGGAGATGACTTCCAAACTCAATACGTCCGATGAGGGCGTCGCGTCGGATGACGGTCGCAGCAGTTTGCGACGCATCAGCATTAAGGCCAACAGGTAACGGCTCTTGGCTCGAGTGGGGATCGACTCCATCTGACGCAGCAGATCGATCAGCACCTCTGGCGGTGCCAAAACAAGTTTTTTTTCATCGGAAGACGGCATTCGACTCTTCCACCACCCGATTGCTCCTTCAGGAGGCTCCGACCAGCTCTCTGCGGAGTAGTCGTGTCGGACGAACGACTCATCGTCTTCGATTACAACGCTGTAATACCACTCGCCTTCGCGTAATGGACGCGACTGTGCGTGGCAGACGCGTGTGCAACGTCCAACTTTGTATTCACCCAACATGAAACGCTCTGTGTGAAACGAAAAGAGTCCGACCAATACTCAGGTTACGCGACAACAGCTTGAACGGCGACGCGAGATTGGAGGATCACCTTCGGACCGTAACAGATCCGGAGACTGAATCACAAGGTTAGACCAATCAAACACATTTGTGCCGTACGTTCCTCAGTTTGCCGTGAAGAAACGGGACGAACTTCCACCTTCACCAATAGGCACGCTGACCCGTGCATTGCAGCTGGGACACCGTCCTTCATAGGCCGTGTTCTGTTTGTTGCGATAGATGCGTCCGTACGTCCGGCAACAATCAAAGTTGATTCCGATAAACGGCCGCGAGGTGGAAGGATTCACGACGGGAGTTTCACGACCTGGCGTAGGATTGGGGTCGCTGCTGGCATCAAACAGAGGTTCATCCATTGAATAGCTCCACGTCCGTCGGTTTCATTCCTCCGATACCGCGGTGTACCACATTCCATCGTGGCTGACGCAAGCCGATTTCCAACGCAGAGTTTTATCCAGCCAAGAAACGGGCGCCGGTTGCAATCTCCCTTCATGCAGAAGCGAATGCACTTGAGATGTGTCTTCAACGCGATCCTGAAGCGTGAATGTAATACCTGGCCGATGACTCCAATCTAGTTGTCCAGAAATCGCCTCCCGGTCCAATGCCCGATAAAGGAACTCTGAAACCCCACCTTCAAAACCGACCAAGATGATCTCAGATTGCTTTGTCGTTCGAGCGGCAATGGCTAGTTTTTGTCCGTCAGGCGACCATGCAACATCCTCCCCAAGATCCTGGTACTCATGCTGGTCCCGTTCAATCAGCGTGCGATTTATACCTGTGGCGACATCGTGAATCCGAAGGCTGCTGGAACTCAGAATCGCAATCGATCGGCCATCCGACGACCACTTGGCTGACACGCCCTCGCCAACACGCTTGATCGGTTCTCCGCTCGAATCCATGATCCACACTTCGTCACGATTGCGCAGACAAACAAATCGTTGACCATCCCGTGACCAGGAAGGCTGTCTGCCTTTCGCCAAAACCTGCAACTCCCCCGACTGCAAATCGACACGCACAATCTCATGATCCTGATTGCGATCAGTTGGCTGGCGATGAAACAGAACGGCCGATGCATCGGGAGCCAGAACAGGCCATCCGCAGTGCGGGTAATCAGCATCCCGATAAAGTAGTTGCGTTTCCTTACCTGGTAATGAACCAAGCAGAACAGAATCCGGCGCGCGTGAGTGGAAAGTGAATTCGCGGTGGTCAAGAAAACCATCAGCGTCACGATCGAGACGATGAAAGTAATAGCGTCTTTGAAGGTGAAAAAGATCGAACGAATGAAAGACAAATTCGTCGTATGAGAGTTTGCCATCACGGCTGACGTCGATCGGTGTTCGATGCCAAGTAAAGTTGACGTTAGCATGCAATGACAATCGATACTCTTGCAACGTTAAACGAGCGTCTTCGTTACTGTCGAATCCCGAGAATGTAGACGCCACCAAGTGCCGGCGGGGCTCGCGACTCGCACGAAAGAGTTCATCCGCATCGAGTTCGGCGTCCAAATTGACATCGGCCGCACGGAAGAACTCGATCGGGTCAAAATGCTGGTTCGAATTAGGATGTGCGAATTCAA
The DNA here is from genome assembly GCA_039179795.1 of Planctomycetota bacterium. Taxonomy (GTDB): domain Bacteria; phylum Planctomycetota; class Planctomycetia; order Pirellulales; family Pirellulaceae; genus Rubripirellula. Next base: position 245,396 of record JBCDEM010000010.1, read on the forward strand.
GGTATGAGACCTGGCCGTTTCTATCCCGATCAAGCATTGCGAAACTGTCAAGCGTTGCCATACCAGCCCCCGAAGCGCGGCTTGCCCAACCGCTGTTAGCGTATTCGTCACGCGTTAGCGAACCGCTTTGATCAACATCCGCTTCGACGAATCGATCAAAACGCAACAAGCGACCGGTCGCTTCCCGAAGCGATGGTCCAGAGTACCAGTGGTAACCGAGTTGTTGCTGCAGAAAACGTTTCGCCTCTGCTCGGCTGAGTCGACCGTCCGAATCCTGATCCGCCTGTCGGAGAATTCGTCCGGTGACGAAGAGCTTGCTTTCAGGTGAAATGGAACCGAGAAAATTCGCCACAAACGTGTGCGCGTTCACCAGTTCTCCAGGCCGTTGATTCCAACGCTCGTACGATTCATCCAGCGCAGAAACGGCGGCCGAAACTAACAGATCGAACGGATCGGGTATCCTGCCTCGCAGCGAGGGCGGTACCAAACCGCTAACGGCCGCGAATTCCGTCGAAGACAGAAATCCACTGCCGTCAAAGTCGTAAAGCCGAAAATCACGTCTCAGAACTCGGTCAATTCCATCGTGCTGTAAAAATTCTGCTTCGGTCAACTTGCGATCGCCATCACCATCGAGGCGTTGAAACTCTGCCCGAATCACCGAGGCCGCATCGGCAATCGACATCTCGGGCTCAGCGTTTACTTGCTCAGCGTTTACTTGCTCAGCGTTTACTTGCCCAGCGTTTACTTGCCCAGCGTTTATTTCTCCAGCGTTCTCCCGCCCAGCGTTGTTTTGCGCACAGGCAACGATCGTTGCGAAGGCAACGAAAACGAGCACGACGGGAACTCTAACGACCATTCGAGACAGACTTAATGGCGACGGCGGGGCGACGCAGAATTCGGGTGCGGAGCAGCTCATCAAGACACGCGTCAACCGATTTACCACTACGATTCTCAATTCCTCTGTACCATACTAGCCGGGCGACACGCATCGCATTCACAACTTCCAACATCACGATTGACCCTCTCCGACAGATGCGACATCTAGATTCCTTTCGATTCCTATTCACCGTCATTCTCTCAACGGGCATTGGGACAGTTTTCGCCAACGAAGTGACCGTTCCTGCGTTCACAGCCTATACCAATCCCGTCGGCGCCAACGTACGTTTCTCGGATCGCGGTGTTTCGCGATGGTCAGATCCTGAGGTCAAGTTGATTTGGTTTGGCCAGTTTTCTAAGCCGGATAATGTCACAGTCCAAGTGGCCGTGCGCGAATCGCGAAGGTCTGGCTCAACCAATCCAATCGGATTGAAATTTCGAATGACGGTTGGTGATCGGTCCGCCGAAGCAAGCGTCATCGAAGCGAACGGCCAATCACTCAAGCTCGATTTCGGCGAATTTAAAATCTCCGAAGCGGGTTATCAATCGTTCACACTTGAATCTTTGGAAGTTCACCCAGGATGCGATATCGATTCATTGATCCTGGAAGGCGACACGGTCGAAGATGCCCACTTTAACGTCAAGCCGCGACGCAATTCAGCATCGGTGCATCTGTTTTATCCGCTGCCGGAAAAGGATCTCGAGGTCGACGCTTTCTATTGCGAAATGACCGGCATCGAGGATCCGCTTTGGACGTACTACATGGCGTGCGGCTGGCACCGCGGTTACTTCGGCATGCAAGTCAATAGCCCCACAGAACGGCGGATCATCTTCAGCGTTTGGGACAGTGGCAATGAAGCCATCGATCGCGACAAGGTCGCGGATGAGAATCGAGTGACGTTGGTTGATAAAGGGAAAGACGTGTACTCCGGCAGCTTTGGCAATGAAGGCACAGGCGGTCACAGCCACTTGAAGTACCCCTGGAAAACCGGTGAGCTCCAACGCTTTCTGGTCACCGCCAAGCCCGTCGACAAAACGCATACGATTTTTTCCGGCTACTACTTTCACCCGGACAACAAGGATTGGATGCTGATCAGCAGCTGGAAAGCTCCGAAAGAAGGAAAGTATCTACGGGGGCTCTATAGCTTTAGCGAGAACTTCGTGGGCCGCGGCGGCCACCAGCAACGCAAAGCGCTCTACGGAAACCAATGGATCCGCGCGTCCGATGGCCAGTGGACGGAGTTAACTCAGGCGGGTTTTTCACATGATGCAACCGGTAAAGCGGATCGCAGAGACCGTTTCGGCGGAACGGAAGAGGGTCAGTTCTTTCTAAGCCACGGTGGTTACATCGATGGTTTCACGGAATATGGCAAACGTTTCACGCGACCAAAGACGAATCAACCTCCCTCCGATCTGCCCCTTCCATGATGTGAAAACTCGCATCGCATCCGTTCGGTGGTTTCGCTAAAAGAGGGCCTACGGTTGCAAGTCGTGCGCGGTTGCACGATTTAGGACCGAAGGAACCACCACCCGCGAACGGACTCTTTCATGCGTAACCTCATCGTGATTGCCATGCTGCTGATTGCCGCTTCCGCAGCGGGTTGGTTTCGCGTCAATCGACAGGGAGATCGAACCCTTATTGAGATTGATCGCACGGAGATACGTGAAGATGCCCGTCGCGCGATCGATCGAGGACGCGAGTTTTTGGATCGAAACCGAGACTCACAGGGACTAAATCAAGGGATCGGCCCAAACACGCAACCCGCTTCTGGGTGGCCGCAAGATCAAGGTCAGTGGCAACAGCAGTGGCCACAAGATACCAACTGGCAACAGGACCAGAACTGGCAGCAAAACCCTGACTGGCAGAACCAAGCTCAGTGGTCACAACAGAGTCAGTGGTCACAACAAAATCAATGGTCACAGCAAAACCAGCAGAACCAATGGCCCCAACAGCAAGGCGCGGCACCTCAAGATCCGTGGCCACCGCAGCAAGGAGCCGGTGACAACCAGGCATGGCAGATCCCCGGCTATTCGGCTCCGCAACAGCCCCGACGTTAGCAAATACGGTTCAATAGAACTCGCGCATTACTCTGTCCGGCCTTACTCTGTCCGGCCTTCGTCGATTGCACAGAACATCGTCGCCAGCGCTGCAGCATACAGCCAATCCGAGTGCAACGCTCCGATCACGATGCACCAAGCGACCAGTAACATCTTGCCAAGGAAATGCGTCCTCTTGATCCAGACAAGGATCAAGCCAAGGGGCAAGATTAGCATCAGCACGTGTGTCAGTGACTCGTGAATCAGCGGATTACGAAACAGTGCGTAACGGGTCCAATCGATCGTACGATCCTCAGCTGATGCTGCGAGTGCGTAAGCTCCTAAGCCATTGAACCAAACACGGCCGCCCAACATCGTTACAAACGTAGCCACACCGATGATGGTCGCTTGCACCGAGATCAATCGCATCGAAAAACCGGCTGTCCAGTGCTTACTTGCTAAACCGCTCTTACGTTCTGAACTGCTCTTACGTTCTGAACTGCCCGAGCGCATCACAATTGCGGCCGGTGGAGCGATCGCGACGGCAAACAGCCCAAGACTCAGCACCGACTCGGTCAAACTGGAAAGCAACATAGCGCGATTGCCCCAGCCAACAACAAGCAACCATAGAACCCAGGCTGGCGTACGCCCTCCGCGACCCGTTGCAACGAGCACGCAGGTTATGACTCCCAGGATCAAATAGCCGTAATAAACCCCAACAGCTCCCGTTAGAAAAAGCGGTGACACAACCCAGCGTGCCGCCGATCCCAATCCACTCGTCTGCAGAAATGCCGAAACTCGCCCGGGTGAAAGCGGACCGCCAGCGGTGTACCAGAAAGCCGCATCGCTCCAGCAGCTAACAAAGTAAATTGCTGTGACGACGCATAAAACACCTCGAATCACCCCGGCGTGTTGAACATCGCCAGGCGCGAACCAAAATCGATCCCACCCTCCGATCACCTTCAGATCCGATGAGTCAACGGTTGCCGCTCTATTCATCCGTCGGTCCTCCTGTGACGGGGCGAGCTTCGGTACTCAATCGCTCTTCGCGCAGTTGGACCAAAGACACCGAGTCTTCTTTCCGAACGATGCGAGCTTCGTAGACCGCCTCCACTTCCACGTTGATGTCGTTTAAATCCGTCGGCAGACGAACGATTCGGATCGCGGTCAACTGTGCGTCTTCGGTTGCGATCGGTAGCAACAGCTCGGCGACAAGGCTGGGCTGTTCATTTCTCGACAGCAACGCAACCGTCGAAAGGAATCGTGCCATGCGGTCGGACGCAGCAAGTCCAGGTGCCGCGCGACCTCCAAATCCCTCAATCGTCCTCCAGTCGGTATCGTCAAATTGCCTTGCGTCGCCCTTCGATGACGAGACCTGTAGACGGTGCGGTTGCTCCAGCGCATCGCCATGGGCTAGATACACGGGGCGGTCATCTGCGCCGAAATGTGAAATACGAAGATAAGGTTGCAGAAACTGAACCAACTTCGCCTGGAGCGAAGAGGGTTCAACAACACTTGTGTAAGAAACGACGACAGCAGCCAAATGAATGGATACCCAAATCGACATCCACATGCGGATGTTCACGCTTGGGAAACCAGAGACCGGGCCAGTATCGGAATCAGGCGAATCAGAGGCAGGTTTTTTTCGCGACATGCCGCCTAGGTTAGTCGCGTTGCACTCAGTTGCCAGTCATGCCGTACACACCGCTGAAAACCTCGGCGAAGATGAATGTTTCAAAAGGGCGATGCGTCTTACGCCTGATTCAAAAGTTCGACAACTCGCTGAAAATCGGTCGTATCCGCCGACACTTCGCCATCGTGCAGAACGATCGTTCGTCGAGCGTTTCGGGCGACCGTTTGATCGTGCGTGACCAAGATCACGGTGATCTGATCGTCCTGATTGAGCTTTTGAAAGAGATCAATGACCTCGGCACTGGTCTTGGAATCCAAGTTACCCGTCGGTTCGTCGCCCATCAGAATCGACGGGCGGTTAACGAGAGCCCTGGCGATCGCAACGCGCTGCTGTTGCCCACCGGAAAGTTGGGACGGATGGTGGTCCATGCGATCCCCCAGTCCGACCTTGCTCAATAACTCACAAGCTCGATCTCTTCGGTCACGGGCTGAAATACCCATCGCGTACATCAGCGGCAACTCAACGTTCTCGAGAGCAGAGGTTCGATTGAGCAGATTGAAATTCTGAAACACAAAGCCAAGCTGCTCGTTGCGAATTCTCGCACGTTGATCGCGATTCATCGTCACGATTTCGTGACCATCCAGCAGGTAGCTGCCATGTGTCGGACGATCGAGGCATCCGAGAGTGTTCATTAGCGTTGACTTGCCGGATCCAGATGGTCCGACCAAAGCGACATATTCGCCCAAATCGATATTGAGCGTCACGCTTCGAAGCGCGTGAACCTGAACCTCTCCCAAGTCATACACTCGGCGAACGTCGTCAAGTTCAATCAGTGGCATAACAACCTTTTCGAAAAGCTGGTGAATTCCAATCCAACAGAATACTAGTGTAGTGAAAACTCGTCAGACGTCACGATCTGTGTAGGTCATGCTCCGCATGACGATAGTCGCCGATCGTAGCGTGGCGACCTCGATGTTACACCAAGCCATCTGTGTAGGTCATGCTCCGCATGACGATAGTCGCCGATCGTAGCGTTTGCGTCCTAGACCACACCGTGCCGACCTCGATGTTACACCAAGTCATCCATCGGCATGCGGAGCATGCCCTACAAGAGAACACCAAATAGTCGCCGATCGCTCCGCCGATCGTAGCGTTTGCGTCCTAGACCACACCGTGGCGACCTCGATGTTACACCAAGTCATTCGTCGGCATGCGGAGCATGCCCTACAATAGAAGCAATCTTCCGCGCTCTTCAATTTCGCGTACGATAATGAACGGGGGAATCAAACGCGACAAAGTACTCACCGCATAAGAGGATGTCTGCTATGGCTCAGAAACGATCCGGATCGCTTCGTCGACTCATACGCCGCCTGCTCTTTGCTTTCGCCATTCTATTCATCCCGGGCGTGTTTGCGTACATCGAGTTTTGCCTCTCTCGTCCTGTCGGTGATGGTCCCGCTGGCCCCAGTGTTGACGCGACGTTCTTTGAGCAAACATGGACTGACCAACCTGTACAACTGGTTGGTCTCGGAGACAGCATTACCGCGGGACTGGGTGCAAAATCCTCTCGCCACACATTCTTCAATCGGTTGATTCGCAACCCGAGTGATGAATACGAGGACATGGATGGTCTTTGTTTGACGTCGGTCCTTTCCAACTTGGAGTCAGAAAACTTCGCGATTTCAGGATCCGAATCAATGACTCATTTGGAGGTGATTCGGGAAACGATGCCAACGTATGAAAACTCGTACGGTGTGGTCGTCATGACTTCCGGCGGAAATGATTTGATTCATAGTTATGGGCGAAGTCCACCGCGGGAATGCGCGATGTACAAGGCAACGCTTGAAGAAGCCGAACCGTGGATCGCCAATTTCAAAGTCCGTTTAGAAAAGATGATTCGTGAAATCACTGGCAAGTTTCCTGTCGGCTGTGAGATCTACATTGGCGACATCTATGACCCCACCGATGGTGTCGGGGACGCGCCGAGCATTTTCCTCCCGGAGTGGAAAGACGGCTTAAAAATTCACGCACGATATAACGAGGTGATTCGGGATGTGGCGGACAACCACTCTCATGTGCACGTCGTTCCGCTTCACGAGACCTTTCTTGGTCACGGATCGCATTGCCGACAATTCTGGCGATCAACGTATGACAAAGACGATCCACACTTCTGGTTCTTTACCAACATCGAAGACCCGAACGACCGCGGATATGATGCGATACGACGAATTTTCCTAAACTCGATCGTCCAGAACAGCGACTTGGTGCCAAGCGACTAGACGTCCGTTTCAGCTGCCTCTTTATGCCACAGAAAAAGCGTCAGAGCGGGCCCATTTCCGGTTCGAAGAGTGTGTAAAATTGCGTGCTTGAATTGGCAACGGAGTGTTGTTTCTACCATCCTGAATCAATGAGAACGCAATCATGAAAACTCTCGCATACACACTCGGTTTTGCACTCATCATCGCAACCGCTGCGGACGCAACCGCTCAATTCCCCACGGCCTCCAAAGAACATCAAATCCTGAAAATGGAGGAGGGAGTTTGGGATGCCGAGATCACGATGTATATGGGACCTGCAGGAGCTTATAACCCACCGCAAAAGTCCAAGGGCAAAGAATCGAATCGGATGATCGGCGACTTTTGGCTCATCAGCGATTTCGAGGGTAGCTTCGAAGGCATGGCATTTAAGGGACACGGTCAATTCGGTTTCGATCCCGCGAAGAAGAAGTACACCGGCACCTGGGTCGATTCGTTCAGTTCAAATACGACCAAGATGAGTGGAACCTACGACGCAGACAAGAAAACGATGACCTACGAAACAACGGGCGTCGAAATGGATGGAAGTCCAAGCAAGGGCCGAAACGTCGTCGTTTATGGTGACAAAAAACGCGTCATGACGATGTATTCTGCCGCGCCTGATTCCGGTGAAATGATCAAGGTCATGGAGATCACCTACACCAAGACCAAGTGATCGCGCACGCTTTCTATTCCATCCGCAATATCTAGCGTTCAGTCGCTTCGGCCCTAGCGAGCGACTGTCGCGCGCGCGTCGTGCTAGGGTGCGCAAGTTATCGTCACCGAGAACACTTCTCGCTCGCTTCGTAGAGCTGGCTCGTGTTCTCAGGCCGCATTCTTGGCGGCCCGCATCGCGTCTCTTTCTCCAGGTATAATCGCGGATCCCCACTCCATTCGAAGCTGTTCATTAGCGTTTTAAGACGACTTCGCGCGGATGAGACTTGTCGCCGGAGCTTTCGCACAATGGCTTTGTCTGAATCGAATTCTGCCGATGCGATTGTTGCCCGCTTTCTGCTGGCTTGGGAGGAAGAAGATCGGCCTTTGATCGTCGATTTTCTGTCGGCCGAATTAGAGCCCGACGATCGATCTGAAATTCTCACGCGGCTCGTCGCGGTCGACGTTGAGAAGCGGTTTGCAATCGGAGAGAAGCCACAGTCTGCGGATTACATGCAACTCGGTACGAATGCCGTTGACGTCGCAGAGAAGAGGCTTCATTCCTATGAGTCTGACGGTGACCTGAGCCTGGCAATGAGCATCGACTCCGATCTCATTGCGAAAACGGAACTCAGCGATTCGAAGACAACAGGCGCTAACGAATCCTTTGAGACGCGGCAGACGAATGGCGCTTTCGATGAGACGAAATCCACGTTTATCGGTCCGTACAAACTGCTGCAGAAAATCGGTGAGGGCGGGATGGGTGCCGTCTGGATGGCCGAGCAGCAGCAACCGGTGCGCCGACGCGTAGCATTGAAGGTCATTCGTGCAGAGATCGGCTCAAAGATCGCCATCGCAAGATTCGAAGCGGAACGTCAGGCGATCGCAATGATGGACCATCAGAATATCGCTCGAATCCTCGATGCGGGAACCACTCCAAATGGCAACCCCTTCTTTGTCATGGAATTGGTCCATGGCGTCCCATTCAATAAATACTGTGACAAACGCAGACTCAACATTCGTCAACGATTGGAGTTGATGGTCCCCGTTTGCCGAGCCATTCAGCATGCACACCAAAAGGGAATCATCCATCGAGACCTCAAGCACTCAAATGTCCTTGTAACACAGTACGACGACAAGCCAGTTCCCAAAATCATTGACTTTGGTCTCGCAAAGTCGTTTGAAGATCAGCACAAGTTGACGGATCGGACGATGTTCACCGAATTCGGGAAAGTCGTTGGGACGCTTCAGTACATGAGCCCTGAACAGGCTGAAATGAGTGGCGTGGACGTCGACACGCGGACCGACATCTACTCGTTAGGTGTCATGCTCTACAAGTTGCTGACGGGCGGAACACCGCTCGACGACCAAACGCTTAGCTCGCATTCGTTCTTGCAAGTCCTGGAGATCATTCGTGAAAAAGAACCGCTGCGACCCAGCTTGAGAGTCGCGGCTCTGGATGCATCCGGTTTGCAATCACACGCGACCAAGTTGAATTTGCGGCCCGACAAAATCAGGCAGCAGATCCAGGGAGATATTGATTGGATCGTCCTCAAAGCCTTGGACAAAGATCGAACCAGGCGTTACGAGACCGCAAATGGATTGGCATTGGATATCGAACGCTATCTACGAAATGATGTCGTTAGTGCGTCTCCTCCGTCGAGCGTTTATCGGTTGCAAAAACTCGTCAATCGGAATCGTGGGCTATTCACTGCCGCGTTTGCCTGCACGATTCTATTGGTGCTGGGGTTAATTGGCACCGTTTTTGGACTCGTCTCAGCGCTGAACGAACGAGATCGCGCTAATGCTCAGACTCGTGAAGCCGTGAGAGAATCCGAAAGGGCTACGAAAGCCGAGCAAGAATCACGTAAAGCCAAAATCATGGCCGAAGCGCGGCTGCACGCGATCAAAATCAAATCAGCCTGGAGTGATTGGCAACTGGGCAACGTTCAACCAGCCTTACAAATGCTCAACTCACTCAGTGAAGACGAAGTCGGCTGGGAGAGCCAGTTTCTAAACAGTGAATTCGCGTCGAGCAAACACGTGCTTTTCGGGCATGCGCTTCACGTTGTTTCGATCGATAGTTCGCCAGACGGCCGGTTCATTGCAACTGCTAGCGATGACAACACGATTAAAGTGTGGGACGGTGCAACGAAAATGCTTCTCCAAACCTTGATGGTTTCCGATGCGCCGACGCAGGTTTGCTTTTCGCCCGACTCCAAAACACTGGCCTGCTCGGACTTATCAAATCGCGTTTCATTCTGGGATGTGACAACTGGACAGCCTGCCCGTGAATCCATTGGCCCGCTCAATGAAGACGTGACGGCCATCTCATTTTTCGACGGTGGAAAAAAATTGCTTCTGGGTACAAGTGCAGAAGACAGTCGTGGAGTCGGGCGAAATAAAGTGCAAATCAACCCTGCTTCACCTGTCGCCCGGATCATTGAATTATCCAGTGGTGAAACGGTCGCGGAACTTACCGGACACAGCGACAAAATCACAGCTGTCGATTGTTCCTCCGACGGTCAATTCATTCTTACGTGCGGACTTGATGCAACCATCCGAGTTTGGAAAGAGGATGCGAATGAGTATCGCGTTGAACATACGCTGACTTCGCATTCACCGGGTGTGCTGGATGTCGCAATGTCTCCATCCGGAGAGTTGTTTGCCAGCTGCGGCAGAGACTCGGCCGTTCGTCTGTGGGAAACCAAATCGGGTTCACTCATCGCAACCCTTGTCGGACATCAAGCATCCGTTAACGGGATCCGATTTTCCCCGGACGGTCAGTACCTTGCATCCGGATCGTCGGATCGCTCCGCTCGAATCTGGAATCTCAACGGTGAGGCGCTGCTCGTCTGTCAGGGCCACTATCAGGACGTATACGACGTGAGCTTTGCTTCACATGGTGCAGAAGTATTAACGGCATCTTCGGATAAGACCGCCCGTGTTTGGGACGCGACATCGAATCCGAGCACACGGATCGTGAAAGCGCATTCGGAAGTTGTTTGGCAGGCCGATTTTTCGACCGATGGCAGTCGAGTGGTTAGCGCGAGCGAAGATGGGACGGTTTGCATCCTCGACACGCGAACCGGCGGCCTCGCATGCGAACCGATCCAGCATGATGACCCAATGCTCTGCATCACTCACTCACCCATTGCCGATCTATTCGTGTCCGGTGGGGTGGACGCGAAACTGCGAGTGTTCAGTTCGGTGGACGGGGCGTTGATCAAAACGATCGATGCGCACGAAGGGTATCTTTGGGATGCGTCTTTTTCTCAAGATGGAAAACGACTGGCGACCGCTGGGGCAGATCATTCCGTATGCGTTTGGGATACCGAAGACTGGACTCGCATCAAGCAATTCAAAGCACACGACGGAGAACTGGGGTCCGCGAGGTTCTCACCGGACGGAAACTTGATCGTGACATCAGGTGATGATCGAAAAGTAAAGCTATGGGACGCCAAGAGCTACACGCTGTTGCATACGTTCGATGGACATCGGCACACTGTTTGGCGTGCTATTTTTTCTCCATCTGGAGAGATGATCGCAAGCAGCGGTTACGACGGCGAGATAATCCTCTGGGATGTCTCAACGCGAACGCGAATTCGAACACTGAAGGCTCACAAAGATCAAGTTGCTGGACTTGCCTTCACAGCAGACGGCAGTCGCATCGTTACTGCAAGTGATGACCAAACCCTGAAGTTCTGGGACCTTCAGTCTGGAATCGAGTTGTTCGTCTTACGAGATAAGGGTGATTCGGCAATCGTCCACGCATCGTTTTCCAAAGATGGACGAAGGCTTGTTTCGGGTAATCAATACGGCTGGATCACAATCCGTTCAACCAAAGACTTTTCAGAAGACTACAAACCATTCCTTCCTCTCGACGCAGAGGAGAGCATGATTCACGGAATCCTCGAGGTCGTCAGGCCTAGTGCGGATAGCGAAGTGTATGAGCGAGAACTGAAAATCGCTCAGCGTGTTTGTGACTACTACCCTTCCTATCTTTCGCACACGATCGTAGGAATCTCTCGCTACCGACTCGGCCATTTCAAACAAGCCATCGTCGCGTTAGAGGAAGCGCTGCGCATCGAGCCGATCGAATACGGCGAGCCCGACCTGCTGCCAAACATCGAGGCGTACTTGACCTTGGCACTGTTGAAAAACGGCCAAGTCACCGAAGCGAAGCGGATTCACCGGCTGTTTCTTGAGAAGGCGGAGAGAACCTATTGGAGCGGTGACGACGAAATCGCTTCGTTGCAAGCCGAGATTGATTCCGCGTTCGAAGCACTGGATTAACCTGGCTCACCCGCGGTGCTTTTTCCTGGAAAGAGGGTTGCCGGGACAGTACCATAGCGGGGTCCGCACAGCTCCCTGCATCTTAGATTCGATCGTGAACGGTCAACGATGAGCGTGCATGGACATCCTAGATTCGCTTGAAACTTGCAACTTTGATGGGGTGATAACGATGTCGAAGCTTCCGCACCGTCGTGCCTTTTTGACTGCCTTGGGGCTGACACTGGCCGCTCAACCTGCCGAAGCAGGGATCTTTGGGCTGTTTCGCAGACGGTGTCGACCGGTACGACGTACGCGTTGTTACTGCCCGACTGTTGAATGTAACGAGGTCGCGCCCATGCAGGCGTCGATGCAAGCGATGCAACCCCCTGCACCGTGTCCGGCCGGAACGGTCTGCATCGAAGATCTGTTGTACACCGTACGCGACACCAACGACGAAATCGTCTACTGGGTCTACCGCGGTATTCAGTGTGGGTTCATCAACAATAAGAAGACCATCTTTTCAGTAACCGAATTGTCACCCCCAGAAAACTGTGATCAGTGTTCGGATTCCACTGATGACGACTGTTATCTAATGCCGACGGATGCTCCGAAGGCCATTCCAACGCCCGGAGGATGGGTACCTCCATTCAATTACAAAGATCACTTGATGATGGAGAAAGCGGACAACGGTAAAAACAATAACGCCGATCTGTTCGCTAATGGATTAGAAGACTCCAATGGAACCTCCATTTACGGACGTTACGTGGCAAGCGGCGGAGGTGGAGCTGGAGGACAACACTACGTTCTGAAGTACATGATCGACGGCACTACGCGTTTCTTCCAACTTGTTTGGACGGACGAAACTGGGACTGGTTACGAGATCGAAGATCCTGCCGTGTTCGACTTTGATGGAATCTCCGCGCAGATCAAGTTCGGGTACAACGCGCGTCAGACGTTTTCCAACGCACGTTCGGTCATCGTAGACTTCTCTCGCAACGATCGGCGCCACTTCGTCCTCGTGTTGAAAGACTAGTCGGCGATACCGTCACCAAAGTACGACGAGTGCGTCCGTCGATAGATGCCATCGATTGGCTAGCGTCTTTCACCGGCGATTACGACCACGAGCAACGCTTCGCTGCGCGCAAGCACGATCGAGCCTCTTGATGGCCTGGCACGTCCGCGAAGCGGTTGAACAACAAAGCCTCGGATCGCTATTCGGCACTTCGGACAATGCGAAATCCAAATACGGGCATGGCTTCGTTTGATAACGATAGGTTGCACGCCTCTGCTGGCAACAAGTAGCTGCCGCCAAGCGCGCGGTCGGGCCAAATCAACTCGGGAACATTTCCGTACATGTCATGCAGTCCCCAGGGGTTGCAGAAAAACTGGCCACCGATCATCGGCTTCTGTTGCTCACCATTGCTAACGTTTGCATACGATTGCATCGCCGTCACCGTATTACCGATAAAGTAAGTGGTTTGTGTTCCCGCAGCACATGCATGCACCCATTCGGGACCGGTTGGCAAGCGGAGAGGTACTGTTGAAAGTTGTGTTCTTGAGTGAATGAAAAAGGTGGCGCATCCTGCTGTTGTATCTCACTACTTCAGCCGCCCAACGTGGGCACTAGGACACGCCATGACCAAGACTAAGACAGACCGACGCTCGACGCCAG
>JBCDEM010000065.1:0-15108 GCA_039179795.1 Planctomycetota bacterium
CCGGGCGCATCGGCGTAGATCTGTCGAAGCACCAGCGGCGTCTTAGCCATCGGCAGATTGAGTGCCGCGGCCGCTTCAATCATGTCCTTTGTCAATCGGTACTTCTTTCCCACCATGCTCAAGACAATGACGGCGATGGGACTCCCGCCACGAATGTCCTGTGCCTGGCGAAGGACTTCGGTCGCACTGGCGAGTGCACGCACTTCAAGTAAAGATGCTTTGCAGGGAACAATCGCAAGGTCAGCACGTAATAGCAACGCCCTACTCGTTTCGGTTTGGCTGCCGGGCCCATCGGCAATGATATAGTCTGCTTCCAATGCTAGGGCTGGCAGATCATTCAGTATTTCGTTGGGGTTGTCGAGGATCACCGTTCGCACTTCCGGACACGCCTCGCGAATCCACTCGCTTGAACTGCGCTGCGTATCGCAGTCGGCAAGTAGCACGCTATGGCCCTGCTCATGGAGCCAGGCTGCGAGGTGTACGGCGGTTGTACTTTTCCCAACGCCGCCCTTGGTGTTTGCAACAGCAATGATCGTCATGTCCGCATGCCTAGCAGCAAACAGAGAAGCTGGCAAGCAAAAAGTTAAGCCAGCTAACATGCCGGCACGATGACCGGCCTGTCGGAATTCAAACTTGAAAGATTGAATGATTACAGTCTTGTAAGCAGGCTTGCAAGCAAGAAAGCAAACAGGTTTTCAATCATGACAACTTGCACGTTTGATGGCCGGTAGGTCCATCAAGGAAATGCCTGCATATTCATCATCAGAAAATAGGGGGCACCGACCCTCCTTAAATGGAGGGAAAGTCAACCGACTGACTTTCCCGGGGAAATCCACCAACGTCCCGTTTGATGACAATCGGGTTTCTCCCCACCTCATGGAAGAAGTGATTGAGTAGGTAGTTGATGACTATTCGGTGTGGCTCCGTCACACGCACCGACGTACCAAGCCGCGTTAAATTCGCGGCCAAGAAGAGTCGTGCTTACTTGCTCCGGTATGATTGATCATTCGCAAGTCTTTGGGGTTGAGTGCAAGTCATCGACAGGTTGAGTTTTCACCAACCAACGATCCGTCGGAGAATTCTTCGTGTTGATCCCGTAGACTGAATATTCCGGCTGGCAATTGAAACACAAACAAGAACGGCAGTCGGTATCACTAACCGAGGCGATATATATATGTCGAATTTCATATGCGACTCTATTTCCGAATCTGTAATTTCACATCATCGACTGATGGCTCGCTATGACCTGAGTTTCCTTAAGCATCGTTTCGATGGTGCACGAAAGTTCCTATCACATGATTCATTCGAATCCCTTACAGAGGAACTGAAAAAGTATCTATCGATAGTTGCAGCTGTTAGTGGAAGGCATCCCGTTGTGATGAACAGTCCGTGTGTCGACGCACTCTGGAACCACCTTATTTTGCACACGCGAAAGTACGCTCGATTCTGTGATCAATGTTGCGGATCTTTTATTCATCACTCCCCAAATCCACCCGGATTTGAACCATCTCCCGAACTGACTGAAAGTTTTTTCAAAATGTACACGGCGTGTTTCGGGTCGCCCCACCAAACTTGGGATCGAGGCCCAGTCGACCGCAGCACTAGATGCGATGCGACAGGACAGGATCCTTGCCATGGTGATGGTAAGCCTTGCTGTGGTGCGTAAGCGTACAGCCCTGCCATCGTTGTCGCGAAACTCCGACATTTAGGTTGCAACGCAATTGCCGCGTTTGACTTCGCTTCTTCGAATCGCCAAAGCAACCTTGGAATGCGAAGTAAATCCCTCAACTTCGAGCAAGCAAACGTGAATTCCTGCTTTAGCAGAAGTCCTTGCAAACGACAGTGTTCAACCAATCCAGAGAGCAGGTGTTTCAGCAACGATCACGTGAACGCCGTTGGTGGATGGAATCGCCAACTCAGTATCGTGGTGTCCGCTGGTCTCTGCGGCATTTGATACGAAGCAGCACCGCTAATCGGCTTGGAGCTTTCAACTCCGACATATTCCATCGCGATCAGAGTGTCGCACCGTCGCAAACACTCCGATCGGCAGATCATCGCGGACTGATGCGTCGGTCTATTCGTCGGTAACAGGCCGCGGTTGTAGATCATGTAGGTAGCTGGCGGCTTTGGAAGCCATGCTTGCGGCCTTGAAGATCGCTCGTTTGTCTTGCTTCAGCACGCGTAGCCAATGATCGATGTAACTGGCGTGATCCTCGCGTATCTCTGGCGTGATGCCGAGATCAGCACATAAGAACGCCGCTCCCATCTCCGCGACAAGCTCTTCCATCGCGTAGCCTTGATCGCCCCACTGTTTGCGTCCCGTATCGCGATCTAGCCGGCTTTCGTGCTTCGTCCAGTGTGTCAATTCGTGAACCAGCGTCGCCGCAAAACTCTCCGCATCGCGAAAGGTCTCGAGTTTCGGCATCCGGATCGCGTCGAGGATTGAATGTAACATGCACGGTTGCCTCCTTCGTGAATCTCGGCACCGGTTGCCTCGATGAACGTGTCAACGTGGTGGATTCGTTCGATATCCGAATCAGGTGCCTGCCGTAGCTCGTAGAAGCGGTCGGGGAGTCCCTCGCACTGCTCCGCGTTGAACACCGTGTATTGCTTCAAAAACGGAATCTGCTTGTCGACAGTTTCGCCTTTTTCGTCCTGCTCTTCTTTGGAGAACGTCGACGCAAAGACAACCGATGAACCTTTCTCACCCTTGCGGACATGGCCGCCAAGCTCTTGAGCCTGTTTGAACGTCACCCACAGCGGACATGCGAAGCCTTGCCGCTCTGCCGACTCCCAGAGCATCAGAATGTTGATGCCGTTGTAAACGTCCCCGTTGTAGCGAAGTGGCCGACAAATCCTCCTGGCTGCATGCTCCGCGTTCCATGGTTTCATCCAGGGACTAACGCCGACTTCAAGTTGTGCGATCACTTGGTTGGTGATCCGGGTATAGACGTCTTCACGTGGTGATTTGGTGTGACGATTACGCGTTGTGTTGGTCTTGGTCGTTGTCATAGGAAATGTCCTCCGATGGAATGAAATGGAAACGCCCCGCGCTTTTCCAAAGCGGTGGGGGCGAATGCCCAAAATCCAACGGGGGAGCGCAGTCAAGACCGAGCGCGGCGGAGGGGCACCCGGTCTGCACAAGAGAGCGGAGCGAGCGCGGAAGATTGGGGAGGAGACCGCAAGCTCGCGTGGCCCCGAGTCTTGACGGCGTGGGGGTGTCCCCCTGAGAAATCAACACGAGCGACCAAAGCTCGTTCGATCAATGACTAAGCGAGCAAAGTGCGAAGCCGATCGCATAGCGGTCCGCGACAACCGGATAAACGCAACGTGTTGTCCGCAACTCACTCATGAAAGCCGAACGTCAGCTCATGCCCAGCTGACCAGGGCAGTCTGTCAGAAGTTGTGAGTAGGGAGCGATCAATTAAGCGGCAATCATTGGAACGTCGTATCGGAGAATTTCTCTGTCTCGGGTATTGTTGGTAGTTGCCTTGATCGTCCTAATACGAACTATCGATCGTGAACTTGTAAAACGGATTCCCTTCGTTGCTGGTGTACTTCCAGATTGATGCCGTGATACGGCCAAGACGAATGCGATCGATCGGTTTGTTGTTGGTTGAATCTGTCATGATGTTTCTCCTTTTGAATGGTTGGCATAGATGAGCATCAAGGACGCCAACATGCGGTTCAACCAGACAGCCAAGAAAGAGAACAAAACCAGCTCGATGATCAGAATAGTCGCCCATGAGTACGACTAGCTTGTCACCAGGCTCCAACACTAACGAGCAGTTTAGAAAGAACTCTCGGTACCGTAGCGGCGAGAAGCTGCGATCTGGTCCAGCACAAAAGCGGATTCCGGAGGAGCCATGGGACCGCCCGTCGGTGTTTATACACCATCGATGACCGCGTGGTTGAAGGCGAAGACCGCAAAGGAAGCGAGGCAACTGCGCCGCGTTGACATATCTCAGGAGTGTGCCCGAATAGCTTGTCGACAAAAAGGTCAATGAGTAGACTCGAATCTTTAGGTGAGGCGTGTGCAGGAATTCGCGAAGCCAACTCGTGAACTGAGAAGCTGAAGGCTGAAGCAAGTGTTAGACGATACGTCGCAATCACTGCTTGAACGTGCTAAGGGCAATCAGCAAGGAGCAATGTGTGAACTGCTCGAATTAATCCGTCCGTATGTCATCATCAAGGCTAAATCGTTTGGGGCAACGCAACAAGCTGATCAGGAAGAGATAGCTCAAGAGGTATGCCGAAAGGTCTGGGTGAACTTAGCCGAGTTCCGGTATCAAGGGAAATATTCGTTTCGTGGGTGGGTTTCGCGCATTACGAGAAATCATGCATCCAGCTTTTTCAGCAAGCGCACAAAACAAACAAAACTGGAGCAGGTTGCGAATGCACTTGGACGTAATTTGAGCCATGTTCTCACTTCGCCTGAATTGGAACTCATGGATTTGGAGGAGCTTCACGAAGTGCTTTGGGAATACGTCAAGCCATCACTGAATGAGTCCCACGCACGCATATACGATCTGATGTGGCGGGACAAATTGACTCCAACTGAAGCAGCCGAGAGAACGGGAGAGAGTAGCCAGTTTGCTGCGAATGTTCGAAAACGGGTTTACAGCAAGATCCGCAACCTAGCTTGGGAAAAGTTTGGCATCCAACTACTGGAGATTTGAGCCGAAAGGTGGCGATGGCGACTGAGAATCACCTCGATGATTGGGAATTGAGAGAGATCGCTCGTGGTACTTTAGTGACCTCAAAGAGTGAGCTCGCGGCTGCGCACCTCCGTCAATGTAGTTTTTGTAGAGATCGTCTTGAACGCTTCAGGCGAGAAGAGCGATCAACAGATACTGCTATTGTTCCAAACCTTCGCCACAAAGACTTAGTTGCGTTGGCTCGAGACGCGATTGAGAGGTCGGGGCAATTTGGCCCTCCAAAGTTGATAGCGTCAGGTGGTCAGGCACTTATTTACAAGGCATTTGCGAATCGCTACGGGAGGGATGTTGCGATCAAGTGCGTTCCAAAAATGTTCAATGACAAATCGTCAATAGAAGACCATATGGCGATTCGTATGCGAAGAGAGTTTGCGATTACGCGCGGACTTGATCACGCAAGAGTGTTGTCAGCCCTGGAGTTCATTGAGCATTGGGATGGCTGTTTTGCCCTTGTTTCAGAGTTTTCACCAGGAACTTCACTTCGTCGCTTCGTCGAATTGCATGGACCGCTGAATCCACTTTTTGCGCTGCAAGTACTGCAACAATCCACAGATGCGATGATCGCGTACTCGGGCTGGAACATTGTCCACAGAGATTTGTCGCCAAACAATATTCTTGTGCAAGCGGCCGGCGATGAGATCAGGCTTGTATTAATTGATTTCGGCATCGCGAAATCACCGAGTGCATCGGAAGATCATTCGATCACTGTTGGGGCATTGGGCACGCCCGGATTTATTTCTCCAGAGCAGGGGCGGCATGCAGATAAAGTCGGAATCGCTTCAGACGTTTATAGCCTTGGCCGAACGGTTGGGTATGCGTTGCATGCCGAGAATTCAAGGCGACGTTACGCGATGGAATATGTGGGGCTTCCATCGTCCTGCCCGAAACCACTTCGGCAACTTTTGCAAGTAATGACACTAGATGATGAGAAACGCAGGCCAAATCTGCTGCAAATCGAAGAGCGGATTTCGACGATGCAAAGCGCCAATGAAGGTCTTAGAATCGGTAGACGCAACTTGCTGGTCGCCGGGGTAGGCTCGGCAGCCTTGGGAACAGCGGCATTTTTCGCGTATCGGAACAAGCGAAGTATCACTGTGCCAACATACTCAGTGGCGTTTCCACCCGTTGGTAGTGAGCCGCCGCAGAAAATCCGTATAACGAGCAATAGGCTTTCGAAAGTGGACGACGCTTGGTTCGATCTGGAGTTTTCTTGCAGATTGCGGGGTGAGGACTCGATTCTTCGCGTGGAAGTGTTCGAAGAAGGAAACCCAGTGAGCTACGCGATCGAGGTGAATGGTCGTCCTGGGAGAGCGAGCTCGATAACCCGTCGAGCCGCGACGGAATTTGAAGTGGTGAATTCCGCAGCAGAAGTGATTGCGTTCGATCGCCAGGTCCTAATGTTGCTTTCATTGAAAGACGGATTTATTGGTCTCTCGGTCGAGGGTGAGCTTTTTCTTGCATGCCGTCAGCTTCCCGAGCTCACGGGGGAAGTAACAATCGTTTTTTCGGGCAATAATGCAGATGCTTTGTTTCCCAACGAGTTCTTCTTCTGATTCTCGGCTGGGAAGTGCTTAGATTCACAAAATAGATTTCTGATCCTTGTGAATTCCTGCATCGAGAATTGTTCTGTTGGTAGAGGCAGTGTCATCGGCACGTTAATCACTTCGAGTTGTCCATGAAAAACCACATTCCCATTCTTGCATTGCTAGTGGCAGTCGCCCTCGCAGTCTTTCTCCTTTCCCGAAGCGAGGGTCCAATCGAACGAGTTGAGTTTATGACTGCGCACGGACAATCTGCGCGCAGTTCATTTTCCGAAGCTAAAGATATTCGGACGCTAACCCCACCTGAACAAGAACGCAAAGCCGCATCTGAACCAAACGAACGAATGGCTGAGCACAATTGGGAAGCAGAAAAAGACGACAACCGGGAATTGATACTTCCGGTTGGTCTCGCCCACCGTGAATGGTGGAGCAGGGAGATTCGTATCGCAGATGCGTACGAAAAAGAGTTACTGCTAAACATGCTTGTGTTCCACACATCGGTCACTGAACGACGAAGAGTTCGGCTCGCATGGAGTCGTCACAAGAGATCAATCATAAGGCTGTGGAAGGAGGGGTTTTACGGTTCTGAGACGATTTTCTTCCCGCATGAAGGAAGAGCAGGAAGTAGTGAGTACGCAAACTGGCTAGAAGACCTCTTTCTAGATGTTGACCAATCGCGGATTTCGGATGCTGTTCTATTGGTACTCCAGCAAGGGCCGTTGATCCGGCAGCGGATGAACACGGAGCCAGCTTTCCGAGAGGAATTCCGGAAGCATCTTTGGCCAAGTTTGGTTAGCGTTACTAGCAAATCCAATCAACCATTCGAGCTTTACGCCCAGCACCCGAATGTCTGGGACCTCCTTAAGCGACCCGAAGGCAAGCAACTTGCCGAAAAGTTTGGTGCTTTCGCTATTCTCAGCCTAGCTGAACCTCCGCTGTACGATCCAGGGAACCGGCCGACGATCGTTCGGCTCTTGCAATCAGGCAATCCAGATATACTGGAGTTTATCTGTAATCCGAAGCACCGGCGGCTATATGAATTTAATAACTTCCTGCGGCGAGTTTCGCATTTCGACGATACGAAACTGGCAATGGCAGTGCTTAGACTGCATGACGAGAAGGACTCACTACTTACAGTACTCAATCACTTCAAAGTTCTCGACGAGCAAGGACTGCTGGCTCAGGAATTTGCTGACGTGTTTGACCGCGACTCGTGGGATGATTCACTTCCTGGTTACATCAAACTGGCGAAACGCCGCGTCCTTGGTCAGCGGTTGGACTCGGGGGATGAGGCGCGCGCGACTATCGATGGTACCGTTCACCTTTTGGAAATCGTTGATCAAGTGATTGGCGTAACGCCGCTCGCGCCTCTGAAGCCAGCCACGGAGATAGTTAGCGCCGCCGCGAGCGACGTTGGGGGACGGTTGAGCGATGAATTGGACCGCAAGGTAGCCGAGCGACAAGCAGTTATCGAGGAACTTAGGCAGTCTTTTGGGCGAGCAATTGATCCAGCGTTCATTGGATCACGATCTCATTCGCTTCTGGTCGCGTTCTCGCAGGGTCAGCTGCTGACCGAATTCCACCGATTGAGCGAACTACAGTCCGAACCTAGTCCGCGGAACATCGCTTCTGTTCTGACGTTTTTCTATTCCCAGTGTCAGCTCTCCCCCAGTGCTGCAAGAATTGCGAAGCAAATTTGGGATGGAACGCTTGTAATGCACCAGGTTGGTGACATGTGCATCATTCCTGCGGAGCCAGCATACGAAGGTTCTGACGTTGATCCAAACAAGCTTCGTGTCGCTTGGTTCGACAGCTTACGAGAAAACGCCTCCCACTCTACGGCAGATCCGCAGGAACAGAAATGAGAACTCGAATTTTTCCAAACCGGCTAAGACTTGGTATTTTTGGGCCAGCGGACGCCGGGAAGACGAATCATCTCGTTGCACTAGCATCACCTCACATGCCCAATCCGCGACAATTTCGCAGTGTGTGGATGGAAGGATTGACAAATGCCGATAACGAGGCGTTTGGCTCAGCAATAGAAGGGCGCGAACTTCCCGATGACGTCAAGGCAGCTTACCTTGAAGGAATCGACTGGCTCTCCAGGTCAAGAGCCAAGATGTTACGGGGTGAGATCGTTGACGCAAATGATAATACGCGTGAGGCTTCACGGTTCGCGTTTCAGTTTCACGGACCGCGTTATCCTTTATCACCGGACGTGAAATCGAATGAAGCGGTCTCGTTCGAGGCTGAATTGATTGACTACTCCGGCGAAATGCTCAAATCAGGCACAAAAATCAATGACCGGTCCCGGCGTGTACGCACACTGCTGAGGGAATGCGACGGGCTGGTCGTTGTCGCAGAAGCGCCGAGGAAGGGTAAGACCGAAGGCGATATCGCCAGACACCTGAGCGAAGTTGAGGCGGTGTTTACTGCCATCGCAAATGATAACAAGGCCAATGAAAAGTTCTGTCCCGTCGCACTGCTCATTAACAAGTGGGATCGCTATGCGCCCGACTGGGAATACGATCCGAAAGAAGTTAAAAGCAAACTTGATACTTTCTTCACTGAACATCCGCTCTATCGATCCTTTCGTGATAGCGTATCTGCTGCGGCCGGAAACGACCGATTTGAAGAATTCCTCTGCAGCGCATTCGGTAAGAGTCGTCTTGTCTATGAAATGACCGATAGGGGGAAAGTTGCCGCCGACGCGCCTGCTGCTGGTGATTGCTTGCATTCCTACGGGCTAGAAGATCCGTTTTTCTGGCTACACTCGTCAGCAGAACGCCATCGCCTTAATAGTATACGAGCCGACGATGCAAATCTTGGCCACTATCGTCCATTTGCCTCCCGGAAAATCGGTGAACACGAGGCGCGAATCAGAGAGTCACACGGGCTTTTTCGTGGTAGTGACCAAGTCCGACGTGAGCTAGTTAAATTCGAAGAAAACGCCAAGCAAAAGAAGTTAACGTCTCGGATCGCTTTAAGCTGCATAACGCTACTGTCATTGGTGGCCTGCTTGCAGATAGGAAAAGCGTGGTCCGACTTCGCCGCCGAAGGAGAGTACAGCAAGATGATTGGGAAGCCAGCCGAGGTTCCCTCTCAATCGAAGTTGGAGGCTCTGGATGAAGCGAGAAACTGGTACCAGGACTACTCGCAGCGTTCGGTCAATCGAATCCTAAGCAGAGCGTTGGTATTGTCGCGACGAGCCGCCTCTGAAAAATCAAAAGAGATTGCCGAACTTCAAAATCAACTGATTCCGATTTACGAGCTAGACGCTTCAATGGCCCTTCTTGAAAAGAAGATTCAGGCTAGCGATGTCGAAGGCGAGTTTGATTTAGTTGATGACCAGCTGGCTGAGTATGAGTCTCAGATTGGACTGATTGGGGATATCTATTTAGAGCAACTGAATCAAAAGGCAGCGCATCTTCGTAGTAAACTGGATTATCAGCGAGGCGATGCCATCGCCAAGGCCTGGGAACGCCAGGCCGAAGACGTTCTCTCGCAGGTGAACAGCGCAAGGACGCTTCGCGAATTAGATGCGATACAGGAGACTCTGGAAAAACTGGCGACAGACTCATTTGGCGATAGATCGTCGGGACCATTCCAGGAGTTGCGAACCTCTTTCAGATCGAAAAGGCAACAGATCATCGAAGCAACCACGGCCGAGAATCTTGAGAGAGAGTTTATGCAGGCTCTTAGCGACGCCGAGGATGCGGGGGGCTTGAAGCAGCTTCGAAATGCGGCGGCTTTATTGCTTTCTGCTTCGCAAAGCTCTCATGGGTCGGCAAGTGAAGCGATGGTCAAAAAGCTGTCGGAATCATTCAGGGGGCGCGCAGTTCCAATCATGAGCAGTATTGTTTCACGGCAAGTGAAGCTGCAAATGTTCGAGGAGGCCAAGCAGATTTTCCACGATCTCAATTCACCGGGGTACGACGATACATTGAGCCTGGTAGTGGGAGCCGATACCATCGAAGAGTTTCTAGCAAATAGAGTCAATTTGCTCGATCACCCGATGGAACGGCATTACTACCAAGCATTGATTAGACTTCGCACGGAAGACGCAGCACGCGCATATTTGAGTGGGTTGGAGGACAGCTACAGAGGCCAGGTCGTTAGGTACTACACACCGGGAGTCAAGCAAGTGGTCGATGCGTGGCTCCAGTTTCAAATAGGGGCGGCGAAAAGGACAACGCGGCAGGTTCGGCTAGGCAACATTGAGTATAAAGGGGCGTTGGGTCTTTTCGAAACAAAACAGTATCTATCCGTACAAGTCGATGACGCCACAGTACGTTTCGCATCTACCAAGAATCGCGACGCCGCTTATTTGACTTCGATAGGCGCAGCGTTCACTAGTAGTGAACGCGCGTTTGACGGAAGTCACCGCGTCGGCGAATTGCCGACCAACCGCGCACTAACGGACGTAGTTGAGATCCGCGTGATCGCCACAGACGTGCGAGATTCTGCTACGATCGGGTGGGGTGGCGAAGCGATGAAGGAAGTGAGGTTGTCTGAAGTTGCGGCGGAACCAGTCGTTTTCCAGCTTAGAAAGGATGGTGCCGATACGGGGTTGTCGCTTGCATTGCAACTGGCAGGTGAGAAAGAAGAACCGAAATTGAGGCCACTGTCAGACCTTGCAGTCTGGGATTAGCGACACATGCCGATTGAACTGATCGTAGAAACCCCTGATACCGTCGCCGGACATCGTTTCCTGATTCCAGAGGGCAGCACCATGTCCGCTGCCCGGGCAGCGGAGTTATGCGCACACATTCGTGATGAAGGTGAATATCGATCTGATGGGGTCGCTGGATTTGGGAAACGCATCCATCAGTCTTTGCGTGGTTCAGCACGGACAGGTCTTCTGAAAGTGGTCGTTTCGGGGGTAGAGAGTCTTGACGCGGATGAAGTTGGAAAGCGGCTTGAAACTGTAATGGGACGCATTGCAGAGTGTGTCGCGCAGCTTGACGAGCTTTATGTTGAGCAGCACCTTGTGCTTGAAAGTCCGTTGCTTGCAAGCGAGGTTCCCACGGAATGGGCGTCCATGGGTGATTGTCATACGATCGTAACAAAGATGCGGTATAGTGGCACGATGAGACGAATGATCATGAGTGTTGCTGGAATCGTAGTGGTCGCCACGCTTGTTTTTGGTGGTGATGGCTTTGCCCGTCTAAAAGCCTTTTTGCAGAATACGACGGGGCGCGGGCCGACTGTTGATGGTGGGAGCGAGACTCAATCGGACGTGCCACAGATTTCAATGGATGCCAATCGGAATGCTGAAGCAGAACGCTCTCAGATAGCTATCGGAAAGCGAGCTTTGTTCGATGATCTACTGGAAGACGGTTTCACAAAAGAGGGGCTAGCCCAAGCCTTTCAAGCATATCTCGCCGGCTCAGCGGCGAAGCTTTCGAACGAAGAGAGAAAGCGTCTAAACGAGTCGCAGCTGACTAATGGGGATGATACGAGAGTATTCCTGGACAACCTTGAGCACTTCTCGCTTATGAGACATGTCTTTTTCGAGGCCGGGAAAAGCGGAGGAAAAGGCTGGACAAAGGATGTCGCGATCGCATCGTTGACGTTTGGCTCCGATGAAGAACCTTTTGGTAGTTTGGAGCAAGAGTTTGTCGAGGCCTATTTTCGTTCCCCGCATACGCGGAGTGATGTAATTGGTGAGAGGCGTCGGTTGCTTGAGCTCGCGCAGTTTGCAAGGGAGTATGCTAAGGAATTCGCAGACTCGACAGACAGACATGCATCAGGCTTTGGCAAGGCAATCGATGGAATCCTTGTCCCGTTATCGTCGATGATGCATCATCCTGAGTTTGAGAGTGGGGGTAAACAGCACCAGTATCGGTTCCTTCCGATGTTCGGGCTAGATGAACTTCAGATAGCGATAAAAGCATCGAACGAACTGAAGTCAAGCAATGATTGGGAAACCATCTTCCCTGAGTCGCACAAGGCGATCTCTCGCGAGATCGACAATGGAAATTTTCTGAGGCTAAGTTACAAGAATCGTGCCGCGATGCTAAAGAGACTTGAGCGAGACAAGAGTATCTGGCCCAAGGAATCGGACGTGGGCAGGCAGATTACTATTTTGCATTCATTGGTCGAAGGACTGACTGACAAAGAATTCAGCTATCCAAGCATCGATCAAGATAAATCCAAGACTAGAGAAAGGGATGATGCGTCGACCTCATCACGGTTTCCCGCGGTCGCTGTCGACTCGGTTACAGCGCCGATGATTCCACTTGTCCAAGAAAAAGACCGTTTACGTTAGTCCGTTCCGTTTCCTTTTGGAGATTCCCATGAAGAAGTACCTGCCATACCTACTGTACGTGGCAACCTTGATCATCCTTTCAGGTTGCGGCAAGGGAGGGGTGGAATAAGTGCTCAGTTGTCAAACGAATCCCTCGCGATCCTCTTCTGCCAGCTGACAAGAAAACGTCGATTGCAAAAGATCGGGGAGATGCACAGCATTCATGCTGAGGTTCCTGGGACGTTTTGGCGAACATCCCCTACATGGGAACCTCTTTTTCATGCGCGAACACCCGGTTTGCGTTTATAGGAGTCCCCCCAAAAAATCGCTCAGTTTGAGTAGCTAGGATCGGCAGCTGTACCGAGTTTCGCTAGATTCGAATCCGTTCAATCTCATCAAGGCTGACGTCATCGGATGTCCGATCATAGAGCTTGGTCGTTGTCGCGGACGAGTGACAGGCAATGTTCATGGCGTTTTCGAGTGAACCGCCATTTGAAAGGTAGGCCGTGATGCCGGTGGCCCGCCAACTATGGCAGCAGATCGCATCGGGCAAGCCAGAGTTCTTGGCTCGCCGCTTGATCATTCGAAGTGCGTCCGAGCGATGCATGCGATTGTTGGTAAGCCTTCGATCCTTGCCAACGGTGCGAACAACCCTTCGCTCTGTGCGGTTGCCGAGGCTATGAAGCATTACAAATGTGATGTCTCTGACATTGTCTTGATATCGATCGGCACTGGACATCACGTCCGGCCATATCCGTATTCGGAGCTTGCAACGGCTGGAATGTTTGGTTGGCTTGAGCCACTAATAGACATACTCTTCAGCTCATCATCGGAAATAGTCGACCACCATCTAAAGATGATGTTTGACCGGGCGGGTTGCAGAAACCAGTACATCCGGATCAATGGCACATTCAATGAGAATGTTGAAGAAGATCCGGTTCCCGACATGGATGAAGCTTCCGAAGAAAATATTGAGAAACTCAAGAACTTCGGCCGCTCTCTTTACCATTACCGTTCGAAGGCGATGCTGGTCTTATGTAAGAAGATCATCGAACGTCAAGAGGCGGTCAAATCAGAGCATCACTCGCCGCCACCAGATGATGCGTGAACTTCGCACAGCTCCGACCAACGTCCGATAAGTGATGCTCGGTTGTGCTGGCGATGATTCTGGTGACAAGATCATACGTACTGAAGATAGAATTCCATCGGTGATTCATCAATCGCCATTTATCCTTGTGGCCTCAGATGAGAGAAGTCCGATGGAAATATCCTCTTTCAAGGACGACCTGTTCGATCTTGCGAACTTTGCAGGGCGACTCAACACGTTCATCTACGTCGAACGCAACTTCGTTGATGGTAGTCTCGTCATCGCTCTAAGCTCAAAGTTTGGATCGGGCAAGAGCACGTTTCTGAGAATGTGGAAATCCTCGCTCGAGAGCGACGGTGGATCGCCAACCGTCATCTCATTGAATGCCTGGGAAAGCGATTACTACGGTGATCCGCTGTTCGCAATCATTGACAGCCTTCTCTCACAGGTTCAATCAAGCGGTGAGGCTGAAGAAGGGATAAACAAAATAGCCGATGCCGCTCGTGACGTTGGATGGCTGTCCGTCGCACTGGGTAGTCAAGTCGCCAAGAAGTTTACGGGGATAGCCCCCGCGGCCGCAGGGGAGTATGCGGAGAAG
Organism: Planctomycetota bacterium; assembly: GCA_039179795.1. GTDB lineage: Bacteria > Planctomycetota > Planctomycetia > Pirellulales > Pirellulaceae > Rubripirellula. The sequence continues at coordinate 14,195 of JBCDEM010000065.1, forward strand.
AAATCAAAGAAACGAAAGCCAGAGTTAATCGATGAGTTTTCGGCCTTTGGAGCTCGCAGGGACGCGATGATCAAATTAAAGCAATCGATCAACGATTTCATCGATGCGTCAACACAGGGTGGTGTGTTGTGTTCTGGACTGGCGGTGGATTTAAGCGATTGGAAAACAGTGAGAGGGCGACTGTCTGCAGTTCCGGAGAAGAAATTACAGATTCTCAAGAACAGAGCATTGCCTGGTTTCTGCTCTTGAACGGAAAGTGGGACCAAGTAACGTAAAAGCTTGCGACACCGTCTTCGTCGAAGGTCTGAGGGATGTCCTGTCGAGCATATAGACGGAAGCTTAGGGGTGACACCGTTCCGATCATGCAGTCACCAAGGAGTCGCATGTCGTTGTTCTTAACAGCATCCAAAAGCTCAATCGCGATAGTTTCCTGAGTCTCGTCTAGCCGGTCGGTGTCGAGATGAGTCCAGAGATTCCAGCGGGACCAGTAGATTGCAAGATGCAGCGGAACCTTATTGAGCCTTGGATATCGCTTCAGCGATTGCAGGTACTTCCCCTTCATCGTGAACGTTTTGAACGGTGCCTTATGGAAGTTTTTGACTTCAACCAGCAGGCTTAGAGCATCCCGTGTCACAATGCGGAAGTCGGGACGAATCAGCTCGCCCGAGTCGTCAAAGAGCGATCCCGCATCTTCTTCCGAAATTAGCTCGCAGGCTCCCATTGCCGCAGCAACATACGCAAACATTGACTCGGCTCGAAAACCGTTAAGTCGTCGGAGGTACTGTTGAAAGTTGTGTTCTTGAGTGAATGAAAAAGGTGGCGCATCCTGCTGTTGTATCTCACTACTTCAGCCGCCCAACGTGGGCACTAGGACACGCCATGACCAAGACTAAGACAGACCGACGCTCGACGCC
>JBCDEM010000066.1:0-14147 GCA_039179795.1 Planctomycetota bacterium
ATCGAAACGGCCGGCTTGAACCGAGAGTGGTCAAGCGACGCCCCAAGCCCTACAAACTCATGCGCAAGCCAAGACACATCTTAAAACGCGAGCTTCGCAAACACTGCGCATGAAATGACTTACACTCGACAGTGCCATTCGGGACAGGCACAAATTCGACGGATGGCCTTTGCAATCAACGCCGAAATTGGGACGCAAAAGGGGACAGGCGCAAATCTCAGCGGGCGCAAATCTCAGCGGATGGCTTTTGCAATCAACGCCAAACTTGAATTGAGTGCCTGACCCTCGCAAAAAGGGGAAAAAGGGGGACAGGCACAAATCTCAGCGGCACGCAAACGGGAACACACAAACTGAGACAGGCATGAAACGGTCGCTGAAGCCCGCTTGCCCGGCAGGTACTGAGTTTGTGAACCGAGTGCGAAATCACGAGCTTCACCAGAAAAACTGACTTTTCTTCGCATTCGGAAGTCCACCCCACTGCGTCGATCGTCGTATCTTCAGACCCATGGACACTTCGCCAACCACTTCCGAACCGCAGTCCGGCGAGGGCTGCGACTCGAGGCTGCAATCTCTGTTTGCAGACTTACATGGGGAATTGGTGGGAACGTTGTTCTATGTGGTCGGCAATATGGAAGATGCTCACGATGCGTTGCAGGAAACGTTCTTGAAGTGTTGGCGGAAACGCGAACAGATTCAGAACGTTGAAAACCTGAGAGCTTGGGTATTTCGCATCGCCATCAACACTGGCCGTGATTGTCGCAAGACGGCGTGGAATCGTCGGCGACAGTCGATTGTCGAGGAACCCACCATGGTATCGACGTCCGATGCGCCCGACGCAGCTTTGCTGAGGGATGAAGAGAAACAGCGACTCCAACAAGCGGTCTTGCAACTGCGAGTTGAGGAGCAGGAAGTCTTCCTGCTACGACAAAACGGATCGCTGACGTATGAACAGATTTCCGAGATCACTTCGCTTCCGCTCGGAACGGTCAAAACACGCATGCGTTCGGCGATTCGCACCCTACGTACATCCGTGGGAGAGCAGTCATGAAGTTTGATGAAAGACTAGACAAAGACGAATTACGACAGCTCCTGCTTGAGCTTCACTATGACTTGTTGGATGAAGAACAAGCGACTGCGGTGCGGTCGGCGATCGAAACGGATCCGAATGTCGCCAGTGAATGGGCGGCAACGCTCCGTTTAGTTGGCAAGATAGCCGATGCGACAAAGTTTGAAGGTACTCCACTACCGCGAATTCCCGTCGCAACACTGGTTGCCTCGCCAAGCAGCAATGGCAACGTGGAACAGCCGCAAGCTGCGATTAACGACACCCAAGTACCAGCAGACCATCCGTCGACTTCACCTCCGGTCGAGCTCCCAGCAAAACCCATGCGTTGGATCGGTATCAGCAGTGTGCTAGCGGTGACTGCCGCGATGCTTGGCATGTTCGTGATTGGTGGATGGTACATACAACGGATTCCTGCCGAACCGATCGCACTGTTGCGTTTGGAAGCAGAACCGATTGCAGCATCCAATGCGAAGGGCTCCAATCAGTTTCAGTTACGAACAACGCGGATGGACACGTCATCGGCAATGGGTCAGTTTCCCGTGACGCCGGCGACGTTGTCGTTTTCGGTACTCGCTAAGAACACGGTACTGTTCACGGGCAAGACAGAAACAGACGAAGAAGGTGCGGGCACGATTCAACTTCCGAGTCACTTGGTCATTCCAAAAGAAGCGAAGTTGCAAATCACCGCAGTGCCAGGAGATTCCGAACTTTCGGGATCCACCGTTGAGTTGCCGTTGGAACCAACACGGTGCTTGACCTACCTAACGGTCGATCGACCGGTGTATCGCCCCGGTGAAACCGTTTTCTTTCGGTCGCTCACGTTGACGCGTCGAACGCTGCGGTCACACCTCGACGTTCCGATCCGGTTCGAGTTAGTTGATCCGTCGGGAACGGCCGTACCCGGAGCCTCGATGGAAGGTGTCACCGAAAGGGGTGTCGGAAACGGCGCATTCGTGATTCCCGAATCGGCACCGGGCGGTCCATACCAGCTCGTTGCGAAGAGTCTCGACGATTTCTTCCCAGAGGAATCGGTTGAGTTTCAAGTGCGTGCGTATCGTGTTCCCCGCATCAAGAAACAGCTGGAGTTTCGTCAAAGGAGTTACGGTCCCGGTCAATGGGTACAAGCGGAATTCTTGGCTGAACGCGCTGAGGGCGGCCCGGTCGCAAACGCCTCCGTGCAGGCCAGAGCGACCGTTGATGATGAAGTGATCTACCAAACGAACCTGACGACCGGCGCAGACGGTTCCTGCGTCGTTGCATTCTCGTTACCGGAGATCATTCGTGAAGGATTGGGTCAGTTATCAATCTCCATAGACGATGGTGGAACACGCGAAACGAAGTCCAAGACAATCCCGATTCAACTTGGTCGTGTCGCGGTCGACTTTTATCCAGAAGGCGGCTATCTGGTCGACGGTTTGGTCAATCGTGTCTACTTCACCGCGCGGGACACACTTGGAAATCCGATCGAAGTTGCGGGCGAAATTCAAGCACGCAATGGTCAGCAAGTCGCCACGGCCAAAACGGTCCGTGACGGCATGGGTGTTTTTGAAATCACTCCTCGACTGGGTGAAACGTATACGTTACGAGTGACACAACCGCTCGACGTTAAAAACTTTCCAACGCTTCCATCGGTGGTGAAAGATTTGCCGGTCATCGACACGGGATCAGGTGTCTTCGATCCGGAGCGACCCGTCTCGTTCGTCATACGCTCGCATCAATCGACCGAAGTACTTGTACAGGCTGCATGTCGTGGTGAGCTTGTTGGTGAGCAAACGTTCGCTATCGAGCCCGGTGAGACAGAATTGACGCTTCCCGTCAAGCGTGGTGCCGGCGGCGTCATTCGCGTGACCATTTTGGACGCTTCCAAGGAACCCGCTTTGCCAATGGTCGAACGCCTCGTCTATCGTCGATTGGATCGCAAACTCAGCATCGAGATTCAGAACAACCCAACCGCAAATAACGATTCCTCGCTTGCACGCTCGCCCGGAGACTCCATGCGATTGTCTCTGCAGGTACGTGATGAAACGGGTCAAGCTGTTCCGGCGATTCTTGGTGTCTCGGTGGTCGACGATGCATCGTTGAGCTTGGCGGATACAAAACCACCTGGTCTGCGGACGCATTTCTTGTTGACCAGTGAAGTTGAAAAACCTCAAGACTTAGAACACGCCGATCTCTACTTGGCCGGCGGTGAAGAAGCAGCCGAGTCACTCGATCTGTTGCTCGGCACTCAGGGTTGGCGAAGATTCATTCGAGGCAATTACTCGAAATCCGAGCTCGCGTTTCGAGAGCAACTGGTGCGACTTTTTGAATTGGATGGCGATCCAAACGTCACCGCCGCCTCCTACACAGAAAGTGGAATTGAATACCGTCGTCAAATGGAAAACTATAGAACGAGAATCGCTGAAGCCTGGGCGAGATTGCTCGAGGAGACTCGATACTTGTTGCTGTTCGTTTTATGCGTGTGGTTGATTTCGATCGCGGTCTACATTCGACGCAACGCTCGCCCGTCGGCAGCGGCAATGGTTTGGCTCGCAGTAACCTCACTCGCAGTGGTGGGCTGTAGCGGAAGCGTAAACAGCTACGTAGCCAGCAGTGAGCAAGCAACCAGTGAAGCAGACGTCGACACGGAAGACGCATCGGGCACGGCGGGACCGGCTGCATCCTTCAGTGACGCGCAAATCCCAACGGAATCCGAAGAGGATTCGGATGCTGGCTCCGCGATCTCCAGCCTGGTCGACATCTTCAACAACATTGGAGCGGGGTCGCCAGGTCGTAGCGGGGATGCGTTGAACGAGACGCCCAACTTGATTGGCAATCGCTCTGCTCGGCTTAGCAATGCGGATCGTAAAACAGTCATCGAAATGCTTGGGGGCGGTAGAAGTTCGATCAGCCCTGATGACTTACAGCAATTATTGCGATCGCGCGGATTAGATGCGCAAAGGCTTGCCGACGAGATCCTGAGAGAACTTCGATTCCCGGTTCGGCAATACGCACATCAGTATCAGGCAAGTACAACCGACGACCGAACGGACTTCACCGAAACGCTGTACTGGCAACCACTCTTGATTACGGATAGCGAAGGCCGGGCAACGATCCGATTCGATCTGTCCGATTCGGTTTCTTCCTTCCGCGTGCGAGTCGATGGGCACAGTGCCGACGGGCGGATCGGCTCAGGTTTGGGGAAAGTCGTCTCTCGCTTGCCATTTCAGATCGAGCCAAAATTACCTTTGGAAGTCACCGCGGGTGACGTGATCGAACTACCTATCGCTGTGGTGAACACCACCGAAGAATCGAGCGAAGTCAGTCTTGCCCTCAGTAGTGATCCGGTGTTGCAATTGCCGGAAGACACCGTGCCGATGCTCACGGTTCCTGCGAATGGCCGCGTCCGAAGTTACCTCCCGATGACCGTCTTACCCGGCTTCGGCAGCCGTGACGCGACCCTTCGAGTCCGAGGCACGAGCAGCGGAAATCATTCCGATGGGATCCAACGAACACTGCGAATCGCGCCCAGCGGATTTCCGATTGCCCAATCACTCGCAGGTCGCCTGAGCGGTCAAGCTGTCATCGATTTGCCGATCCCAAGTGGACTGATACAAGACTCACTGAGCGTTTCTGTTCGAGCCTACCCATCACCATTAGCGGATGTGATGTCCGGTGTCGCGAGCATCTTGCGGGAACCGCATGGTTGCTTCGAGCAGACCTCGGCGACCAATTACCCGAACACGATGGCGCTGCAATACCTGCGCGAGAGCCAAACGGCCAACCCCGATGTTTCCCGAAAAGCTCTAGGAATGCTCGATCGTGGGTACGGAAAACTGACAGCGTTCGAATGCGAGAAGTTAGGTTTTGAGTGGTTTGGAGATGATCCCGGTCACGAAGCACTATCCGCGTTTGGCTTGATGCAGTTCACAGACATGGCCAAGGTGATGAATGTGAGTGCGGAGATGATGGAACGCACACGCACTTGGTTGATGGGAAGACGTGATGGTAATGGTGGCTTCCAACGCAATCCAAGACACTTGCATGTTTGGTCTGTTAAACAACCCATCGTCAATGCCTACGTGCTGTGGGCGATCAGTGAAGCCGATGTGTCCGCCGGCAATCCTCAGCGTGCTGCGACAGAACTCAGTCCGGAACTGGACAAAATGGTGGAGCTCGCTCAGCAGTCGGTCGATCCGTACTTGATCGCGTTGTCGGCCGCGACACTGATGAACGTTCAACGAACCGATGAAGGGGAGTCACTGCTTAAACGATTGGCCGAGTTCCAAAAACCGGACGGAAGCTTACAAGGCAAGACGACGGTTACGTCGAGCGGTGGCATCTCGTTGACGATGGAAACGACCGCATTGGCCGCACTCGCTTGGACAAAGAGTCCACAACATATTTCAGAAGCACGCTCCGCTATCGGTTGGATTCAATCACATCGTATCAATGGAGGATTCGGTTCAACCCAAGCAACGGTTCTCGCGCTTAAAGCTCTCGTTGCGTTCACCAAACATACGCAAACATCCTCCGGAAGCGAGCTAGAGATACGACTCAACGGCACAGCGATCGGTCAAGCCAGAATGCCATACCAACCTCAAGGTGGATCCACCGTCGAAATCAGTGGCCTGGGAACAGCGATCGAAGCAGCAGCATCGGCTGAGGGTTCTGTCAAACTGGAGCTGATCAGTCGCGGGTCAAAGGACCTCTCATTCAGCATCGACCTATCTTGCCACGTCGACACTCCTAACAGCCATCCCGAATGCCCTGTGCATATCGACACTCAGTGGTCTGCAGCTTCCAGTGAGTTGACATCGACCCGGGATGGTGAACTGCTGAAAGTTATCGCAGAAGTTCGCAACCTGTCCGTGGAAGGACAACCAATGACGGTCGCCGCGGTCGGGCTGCCCGGAGGTGTTGAGCCGAGAACCGAACAGCTCGATGAATTGAAGACGGCTGGTGAATTCGATTACTACGAGATTCGCGGGCGAGACGTTGTCTTCTACTGGCGAATGCTGGAACCCAAAGCGATCAAGAAGGTCGAATTCCATGTCACGGCGACAGTCCCTGGAACCTACACCGGCCCAGCCTCGAGAACGTACCTCTACTACACCGCCGAACAAAAACACTGGACCGAGCCGCTAGAGATCAAGATCGCGCCGTAGTGGATGAGGTCGCGGGCCCCGTAGATAATGCCGCCGAGTGCTGCAGATAATGCCGCCGAGTGCTGCGTCTCTTGTTCTTTGCGTCTCTGACTCCGCGACCACGCTACGATCGCGGAGCGATCGGCGACTATGGGACTCACTACGATCGGCAACTATGAATGATCTTCGTCGCTTGGTACGTGAACGACTTGTTTTCGTCGCTTCCATTTGCGGACGAGGCGTTGCATGTGGTAACCGAATGGCTGCTTGCGTATGAAACCGCTGGAGTTGACTTGGATGATGTCTCCTGTGGCCAAGTCGTACGCCGTCAGATAGCCGCCTCCGAAGCAGTAGGTATCAATGCAAATCAGATGTTCGTGATCGAGGATCTTGCCGCCTGGTTGTGGCGTGTGTCCGACAATCACCCGCTTGCCGCTTTTGTGACGCAGCGGCAAGGGAAACGGCAGGTGCTTCCAGTACAACGTTGCCTCATCGTGCTCTTTCATCTCCAACAGATGGCAGTAGCCTGCGTGCACAAAAATCGTATCTTCGGTTTCGTAGTACGGATGCAAGCCTTGAAAGAATTTGATGTGTTCGGCGGGAATTCGATTTAACGAACCACCATAACTGGCGACGGTTGCCTTACCACCGTTCTCCAGCCAGACCGTTTCATCCATGCCTCGAAGTGCCACGGCAACCAGCATGATTTCGTGATTACCACGCAGAGCAATCACGCGACATTGTTCGCGTAGTGCAATGACTTGATCGACGACATCGCGACTGTCCGGACCGCGATCAATGTAGTCGCCAAGAAAGATCACTTCGTCTTCGGGCGTTGGGCAGATGGCCTCGATCAGTGTCCGAAGTGCTTTCGAGCACCCGTGAATATCGCCGATCGCAAACCTTCGCATCTATCTACTCAAAACGGGCACGTCGTCCGTCTCGCATTCTCATTCTTGAGAGTTGCTGACGCCTGATGTCAAGGTGCGACGGATTGCCGTGTACGCTGCCGGAACTAGTTCAAATTGGGATCACCGAACCGAGCACCGGGCGCCATCTGGTTGAGGATGTCGTGCCCACACAACCGGACGGCTTTTTCCCACGCTTCATCGGAGTCCCCGAACAAGATAGCTGGATCTGGGTCGCCGGCCAGCCATCCACCGACACGCATCTCCTCATCCAATTGCCCCGGTCCCCATCCGCTGTAGTGAGCAACGTAACGAACCTTAGCATCCGGCCGCCGCAGAAGAATCCTCAGATGATCATCGTCACCGGTAATCCATGCGGGTGGGTTACCCAATTCAATCGACATTGAACCCCATGGCTCAGACGGATGATCGTGCACGGTGCATTTGACCCCATGTGACATCGATTGTCCGGGCGAGAGCCATTCGCCGCTGTTGGGATCGAAGGGGCCGCACGGTTCGCCAACACCCGCGAGATCATGAAGAGCCAGCAGTGGGCCTTCCACTGGCCCGCCACGAAAGATCAGATCGTCTTCCCGTGGTTGGCTATCGCCGCCGATCGACTCGACTAAATCTCGAAAGCGTCGATCGGTTGGACGGTTTATGGTCAAGCCAAAGGCGCCTTCCGCGTCATGTCGGATCATAAAGATCACCGACCGCATGAAGTTCCCATCGGTCAGGTACGGGGAAGCGATCAACAATCGACCCGTCAGATTCGCTGTCATCGTTCGTACTCCCAACCCACCGTCGGCATGGTTCAAAAAGAGGCTCGACGGACCAGCTTGGCGAACTACCCGTGCGTATCACGCCACAGGCATCCAGCCCAAGACAGGCCGACTCCGAACCCAATCAGCATGTTAACCGATTCGGGGCCCAACTGGCCACGTTTTCTCAGTCCATCCACCAGGATCGGCAGCGTGCAGGAGACCGTATTTCCCACGTCAGCCAAGTCGATCGGCACGCGTTCGGCATCGACGCCCATGCGAGTTCGCAATTGATCGAGCATTTTCCACGTGGCTTGATGCATCAGATAGCGGTGAATTTGGTCGTCGGTCATCTGGTTGGCTTCCAGAATCTCGTTGACAAGCCGGGGGATCGCCTCCACCGTGAAATTGATCAAGCTAGGTCCGTCCATGTACAGGCGGCTATTCCACCGCTTTCGGTGACGTGGCTTGATCGCATCTTCAGCTGCCCGCGTGCCGCCGTCGGCGACGAGCAGCATGTCACCACCGCTGCCGTCACTTCCAAACTGGAAACCCCACAGGGATGGTTCGTCGGCCGCCGTCACCAAGGTGGCTGCTCCTGCATCACCAAAGATCGTACGCAGACTTCGATCATCGGCATCGATGTACTTACTGTACGTTTCCGCCGTCAGCAGCAAGATCTTCTTGGCAACGCCAGACTGGATCAAACCGTCGGCCATCGCCATTCCATAAACGTAGCCGCTACAGCCGAGATTAAAATCAAAAGCACCGCATCGCGTCGACAGACCCAGTCGATCCTGAATGAGGCAGCTTGTGGTTGGCAGTGGATAATCGGGCGTCTGTGTGCACAGCAGAACAAAGTCGATCGACTGACGATCGATGTCCTGTTCGGCGATCAATTTTTCAGCCGCAGCGACGGCCAGATCGCTGCTGGTTTCCTTTTGCTCAGCAATATGTCGCTGATGAATACCGGTCTTCTCAGCGATCAGCTTGATATCCCAATTGGGATACTGCTGCTGAAGCATGTCGTTGGTTTCGACGCGCTCGGGCAGGTGAACAGCGATCGGACCAAGTTTGGCGTGCGGCACGGTCGATCCAATGACGAGAAGGCAGTCCGAGGCAATCGCGTGCGAAGCTCACGCCGATAGCTGCTTTCCTCGAGGGGCAGTTTTCAACCGGAAGGCGGAGCTTACCCGAATCTCGCAAGGAGGGTCCACGAAAGAGAGAGCGGCTGATGGGATTCGAACCCACGACAATCACGTTGGCAACGTGATGCTCTGCCAACTGAGCTACAGCCGCATCACCAAATCAAAATTCGGAACAGGGATTATAGACCCACCGCGCCGCGCCACAAGGCCAGAACCTAACGTACGATTCGTGTTCAGACAGCCGGGCGATTGGCGTTCAGACAGCCGGGCGATCCGTGTTGAAACGGACGGGATACGCGTTGCTTTCACATCCCCAAACCGCTCTGAAAATTGTCCGTTTCATCCATGCTCTCATTTCTTTCCTCACGAAGCATCCGCGGGCTACTTTGAGAGACCGGTCCCGATCGCTAGACTGACGATCTTGCACTAATTTTCTCTCTCGAGACTGACTTTTTGAGGCCTGCCGAGGATGTCCACCTCTACCGAGACCGGGTTGCCGGAAGATCAAGAAAAACCACCCATCCAGCTGGATGTCAAAGTCGAGAGTCCCCAAGCATGCCTCAGGGAAGTCGTCGTCACCATCCCCTCAGCGGAAGTGCAACGCTATTTCCGCGAGGCCTACGACGAACTTGTTCCAGAAGCGCAAGTACCAGGATTCCGCAGCGGACGAGCTCCGCGAAAACTGGTCGAAAAGCAATTCAAGGATCGGGTGAGTGAGCAAGTCAAAGGCTCGCTGCTGATGGACAGTCTCTCGCAGGTCACCGACAGCCAAGACTTCTCGGCGATTGGTGAACCTGACTTCGATTACGATTCGATCCGAATCCCGGACGATGGTGACTTCAAGTTTCAGTTTCAGATCGAAGTCCGACCGGAATTCAAAACACCCGACTGGAAAGGCATCGACCTTAACAAGCCGGTTGAAGACATCGGTGATAAGGAAATCGATACGGCAATCGATCGCGTTCTCTCGCGATACGCTTCGACCGAAGCAACCGATGAGCCAGCCGCCATCGGCGACCAACTGTTGATTACCGCAACGTTCAGCAACGATGGCAAGAATGTCTCCGAGATGGACGAGGAACGAGTGACGCTGGAAAGTCGCTTGAGTTTCACCGATGCCGTTTGCGAAGGCTTCGGAGAACTCATGACGGGCGTCAAGGAAGGCGAAACGCGTGAGGGCAAAGTAATAGTTGCTGATGGTGTTTCGGATGAGTCACTGCGCGGCAAAGACATCGACGCCAAAATCCATGTCGTCGAAGTCTACAAACGCGAGAATCCAGAGCTGACTCCAGCATTCCTGGAAGAGCTCGGAGATTTTGAAAGCGAATCAGAGCTGCGTGAATTCGTCAGCGATTCGCTCGAACGCCAAGCGGATTACAGAACCCAACAAGCACTTCGCAAGAGCGTCGTCGAGAAACTTGCCGGCAGTGCTGACTTCGAGCTTCCCGAGTCGCTGGTCAAACGCCAGACGATGAGAGAACTCGAGCGGAAGGTTTTGGAACTTCGTCGGAGCGGATTTGATGAAGACGCCATCCGACGTTACGTCAATGCATCCAAGCAAAACGCGCAAGCTTCAACGGAAGCAGCGCTGAGGGAACACTTTATCCTGGAACAAATCGCCGAAGAAGAATCGGTCGATGCGGATGAAGGCGATTACGAAGCCGAGGTGCAACTAATCGCTCAGCAAAGCGACATGCCCGCTCGACGCGTCCGCGCCCGATTGGAAAAACAGGGACAGATGGATGCCCTACGGAACCAGATCGTCGAACGAAAAGTCATCGAAATGATCGTCGAGGCGGCGAAAGTCACCGAGGAAAAGGTCGAGCAGAAAGACGGAGACGACGAAAGCGAGTTCGCGGTCTACCACAGCGTCCTGGCCACGAAGGAAGAGGGAGCAATCCCCGAGGCCAAATACGAGGACAACACGCCACCCGGCCAAGAAAAGGAAACGGAAAAGGACTAGCGGTCCCGATCCGAGACGCAGAATATCTCCCGATCGGATTGCGGTCGGGACGCTGACGCGCGTGCTGACCCGATCGGATACAATCGGGATACCTTGCAACTTTGAACGGCTCCACGATCGCGAAGGGAAATGACGATGCTCGACTCCGGCTTGCTGCTGGCAAACAACGCCGAGTTAGGACGTACCGAGCTGGTCGGGCTTGTGCTGGCGGCGGTAGTCTTCGGCGTGATCCTGATTTTCCTGTTCGTGTTTACGCGTTATTTCGGCTTGTGGATTCAGTCGCAATTGACGCGTGCCAATATCACGTTCTGGAACCTGCTGGGAATGACCTTTCGAAAGGTCAACACGCGTGCCATTGTCCGCAGCAAAATCATGGCCACGCAGGCAGGGCTTTCCGACGACCCAGAACTGACCAGTGAAGCGCTCGAAGCGCACTATCTGGCCGGTGGAAATGTGCAGCAGGTGATTCGAGCATTGATCGCTGCTCGCAAAGCCAAAACGATTTCGCTGACGTTTCGTGAAGCCGCTGCGATCGACTTGGCCGGTCGTGATGTTTTGGAATCCGTCCAGACGAGCGTCTATCCGAAAGTGATCGATTGTCCGCCGCGCGGGGCAACCAAGCCCTCTCTCGACGCCGTCGCGAAAGACGGAATTCAGTTAAAGGTGAAAGCACGTGTGACCGTTCGCGCTAACCTGCAACAGTTGATCGGTGGAGCCACCGAGGAAACGATCATCGCTCGAGTGGGTGAAGGGATCGTCAGTGCAATCGGCTCTGCCAAGGACCACAAAGCCGTATTGGAAAATCCCGATGTGATCAGTAAGGCCGTGCTCGCCAAGCGACTCGATTCGCAGACGGCTTTTGAAATCGTCTCGATCGACATTGCCGATATCGACGTCGGTGCCAACATCGGCGCTCGGCTGCAAGCCGACCAAGCGGAAGCAGACACTCAGGTCGCTCGTGCTCGTGCGGAAGGGAAACGTGCCGCTGCGGTCGCTGAAGAACAAGAAAACCAAGCGAAGATTCAAGAGAGCCGATCGAAAGTTGTCTTGGCTCAAGCTGCTGTTCCGCACGCGATGGCCGAAGCTTTTGAATCAGGCAAGCTGTTGATCATGGATTACTACAAGCTGCAAAACGTCAACGCCGATACAGAAATGAGAAAGTCGCTGGCGAACAACACCAACGAAGTAACCGAGACGTTGGACGGGAATTGATTCGACCGTTCATTCGAGCAGTCGATACCATGGAACGCGTCGGCGCTTTGACCATACAAAACCTTACTCGCAGGATGGGTGACGGACATGTCTGGCGATCTAGAAGATTTTCTTCGTCGCGCCGCGCAACGCCGACAGGCAAAGAACCAAGCGGCTCAACCTGCGACGCCACGCCCACGCCAACGTCCCCAGTATTCGAATAGTCGCACCGAACGAGTCGTTCGCTCGGTAGACGCCGAAGACGCGCACGACGCGGTTCTCGCTGCGACGATCGCCGACGAAACGGACGACCCGAATTCCATCCGCAGCCGGCAACAGAGAATCGAAAAAGCGAGAGCCGAAGCCGAGCGAGCAAAAGCGGAAGCTGCAGCCGCTGTGAAGAAGGCCGGTGCGAAAACAGGTTCCAGCAAGAGAACGGGCGTCGCAGTATCCTTAAGCGGCCAACAAGATCTGTTGTCAGCTTTGAAAAGTCCTGCCGGAATTCGCCAGGCGATCTTGCTACGTGAGATTATCGATCGCCCCACCCACCGCTGGTAATGATTCTCTCTGACAGTTCTTGCATGCTGACGGCATCCCTGGGGTCAGTGCGTTGAGTGAACCTGTTCAACCGCACGACGATTCGAATGCACCGACCCAATGCCGCCAACTCATCGCGGTCTGCACGCTCAACGAAGCAGAAAACATCGAATCGCTCGTTCAGCAGCTTCGGTCAAACGTCCAAGAAGCAGACGTCCTTGTCGTCGATGACAACTCTCCCGATGGCACGGCGCAGATCGTCGAACGACTGGGCGGAACCGATCCAAAGATCAAGGTCTTAGTGCGCCGTGACGAACGCGGGCTCGGAAGTGCGATTCGCCGCGCGATGCGATACGCCGTCGATGAAGACTACACGCTGTTTATCAACATGGATGCGGACTTCAGTCACAGCCCTGGGCAGGTTCCATCGCTCATTGCTCGTGCCAAAGAGAGAGCGGATGTCGATGTGGTCATTGGGTCCAGATATGTCAGTGGTGGCTCGGTGGTTGGCTGGCCCGTGCATCGCAAGATCATGAGCGGCATGGTCAATCGGTTTGCCACCCTTTGCTTGAGGCTACCGGTGAAAGACTGCAGCGGATCGATGCGTTGCTATCGAGTCGAGGCGCTACGTCGTATCGGCATCGCCAACTTAAAAATCGATGGCTACGCGGTGCTAGAGGAACTGTTGGTACTACTCCGCCGAAACGGCTCGAAGTTTTGCGAAGTACCGATCACGTTCACCGACCGTCAGCAAGGCGAAAGCAAACTAACGCTCCGAGAAGCCACCCGCTCAATGAGCCAAATCATCTCGCTAGCATTCCGCCGCTAACTTCGCGAAAGGGGACAGAGCGCGAAAGGGGACAGGCACGGATTCCTGGACGCGCGCAGGTAAAGGGACAGGCACGAATTCCAGTTGCTCGCAAAGTCGGGATTCGCCCTAGCTCCTTCGCGCAAAAGGGGACAGGCGGGGATTCGAACCAAATCATCTCGCTAGCATTCCGCCGCTAACTTCGCGAAAGGGGACCGCGCGAACACGGATTCGCGGGTTGCACGTGAAGTCGGGATTCGCCCTAGCGCCTTTGCTCGCAAACCAGTCCTCGTTCCCGCAAAAGGGGACGTTCCCGCAAAAGTGGACAGGTGTGGATTCGCAGGTCGTACGCGGGGGCGCGCAAAAGGGGACAGGCGCGGATTCGAGCCAAATCGGTGCGAAAGGGGACAGGCACGGATTCCCGGGTTGCACGCAAAGTCGGGATTCGCCCTAGGGCGCGAAAGGGGACAGGCACGAATTCCAGTTGCTCGCAAAGTCGGGATTCGCCCTAGCGCCTTTGCTCGCAAACCAATCCCTGCGCAAACCCAAACAATGCCTGTCCCCTTTTGCGATCTCGCTAGCATTCCGCCGCTAACTTCACGAAAGGGGACAGGCACGGATTCGCGGGTTGCAGGACCG
>JBCDEM010000041.1:0-57052 GCA_039179795.1 Planctomycetota bacterium
CGATTGGTTATCGTCTTGCCCTGGCGATTACGAGTACGAGTACCGCTGCGCTGAGTACGAGTACGATCGAGATGCTTGATAGCTCTTGCACTACCGCGATGCGGTTCAACAACAAAGCTCGGGGTCGCGCAGCGCACCCCGAGTTGTGATCTTCACCACGAAAACGCAATCCAACGGGGTGCCACAACCCGCGTTTGCCAATCCTTGTTGAAGATCGATACGTCACATCGAGCGATGGATGCACGAGTAGGTCATGCTCCGCATGACGACAGAACGGAACGCAACGATCGGCGACTATCATCATGCGGAGCATGACCTACCGCTACCGCGAAGCGGTTCAACAACAAAGCTCGGGGTTCCACTTCGTGTTGTTTGGCGAAGGGAACGTTGGGTTCCGTTAAGTGCCCCTCAATGAATAGTCGTGCTCAACGGCCGTACATCACTTAGGGGCGTCTTCCATGTGCGGATATCGGTAATCCGCTTTCGGGTTCGTTGAGACTTGACGCGTTTCACCGTCTCCCGGCTGGTAGATAAACAGTTTTCTTCCCGCGTGGTAGACAATCATCGACTCATCCTTCGACCATCGAGGGTAGGCAAACCAGACGGGCCGACCCTCTTCATTCGCAAACGCTTTCGCATTGGAGATCACACGCGTCTTGCTGTTGAAATCGGCAACGTACAGCGTGCGACCGGCGACCTTCCGTTGAAAGCCGGGTTGATATTCAAAGCACACACGTGTTTCACTCGGCGAAAGACTGATTCGGTCGAGTACGCCCTTTTTTGCTAGATCACAACGGATCAATTCGAACGTTGAATTCCCGTCCTCTTTTGGCGTCATGAGGAAGTACCCCAGGCGTTTCCCAGACGGATTGGATCGGACAAGAATGCGCCCGTCCGTCAGGCACGTATACGCCCAAGTGTGGTGGGATTGATCGGTTAATGCGAATTCTTCACCAGGGCTCGCGCCCACACGACTCGCCATCACGTAGTAGCTGCCGGTATTCGGATTCTTGCGATTCCAAATCGGTGTGTTCTTTCCGTCGCGCGTCCACGTTTGATTGAAGTCCGTGTGTGTGCCATCGGACAATGCATGAAGCCCCGTGCCATCGAAGTTGATAACGTGGATGGCTGTTTTCCATTTCGAAACATCGGGGTCATTTTTTAGGCGACGGAAGAAGACCAACATGTCGCCCGTTTTGGACCACGACGGTTTGAAATCCCAATGTCCGCTGGTCAAGGGCTTGGATTCCGGTTGGCCATAAACGTTGACGTGGATTTCGCCATCGACGTAGTAAGATCCACGCTGTTCCGTTGTGGCTTCGGATGTCGATTGATCGTCTGCCCGGGTCATCGCGCCGAGCTGGATCAGTGCGAAAACACAAACACCGGTGGCAAGTCGTCTTGGGGATGGTAACTTCATCTTCATGCTCGTACGAAATTGCGTGCTTTTTGAAGCTTGTTGAATCAATGCGTCGCGTTCCATGAATGATAACGTACTAGAATCGCAAGATCGTCCCGCTCGCTTCCTGGCACTTGGCGATTCTTACACGATTGGTCAATCAGTTTCCGAGTCCGATCGATGGCCGGAACAGCTAGTGCGGACGCTCTCGGCGGATAAGCTCGAATTCGATGCACCCACCATCATTGCGCAAAATGGCTGGACGACACGTGATTTAATCGACCCATCGAAGAGACACAGCCCGTAGGGCCGTTCGACTTGGTTTCGCTTCTGATCGGCGTGAACAATCAATATGACGGTCTGAGCGAGCACGATTATGTCGCGGAACTTGACCTCTTGCTGCAGATTTCGATTGACCTTGCCGGCGGCAATAAAAACCGAGTCATCGTCTTGTCGATTCCAGACTGGAGTGTGACGCCGTTCGCGGAATCTCGCGATCGTGGCGTGATTCGACAGCAGATTGACACGTTTAACGGCCTCAAGAAGCAACGCGTGGACCTTGTTCAGTGCCCATACGTTGACGTAACAGACTCGTCTCGCTTGGCCGCAAACGATTTGTCTTTACTCGCAGGCGATGGGCTGCATCCGAGTGCGAAAATGTACGCCAGTTGGTGCGAGCGAGTTTTTCCCGTCGTTAAAAAGGCATTCGTTGAATAAGTCCTACGTCACCGCGGCGCGTTCGCGGTACTCGGGCGAGTCCCATGCATTCGTTTGGATGACCTTCGTCAGTATCTGTGCCGCATTCCATATGTCGATGAAACGCAAGTAGAGCGGTGCGAATCCAAACCGCATCAAGTCTGGCTCGCGGAAGTCACCGATCACACCACGATCGATCATCGCTTGCATCACCGCATAACCCTGTTCATGTCGAATCGCGATGTGGCCACCACGCTGAGACGGATCCCGTGGAGAGGCAACTTTCAGGCAGCCGGTATCCAGTGTTCGCTCAAGAATGCTAAGAAACAATTTGGACAGAGCAACACTTTTCGCGCGGGCGAGTGTTGGATCGATTTTCGCCCATAGATCAACACCCACTTCTAATGCAGCAAGCGACAGGATCATCGGCGTGCCACTCAACATCCGACTGATGTTCGGCGAAGGTTCGTAATCAATCGTGAAATCGAATGGACGGGCGTGTCCCATCCAGGCGGTAATCGGTTGTTTGAAATTCTGTAAATGGCGAAGGGCAACAAAGACAAACGCGGGAGCTCCGGGGCCACCGTTTAAGTACTTGTACCCGCATCCAACAGCGAAATCGACTCTCGATCGCGCTAAATCCAACGGAACGGCACCCGTACTATGCGACAAATCCCAGAGCATTAAGGCACCTGCGTTGTGAACAAGTCGTGTGATACCTTCCATGTCTTGCAATTGCGAAGACTTGTAATCGACATGCGTCATCATCACGACCGCAACACTGTCATCAAGCGATTCGCTTAGCTGATCAACGGAAATGACGCGCACGTCGATTCCTGGTAAAAGTTGGCTGACGCCTTTTGCGATATAGATATCGGTTGGAAAGTTCGTCGACTCGATCAAGACGGTGCGTCTTTCTGGCTTTAGATCTAGAGCACCGACCAGCAGCTTAAACAGATTCACCGACGTGCTGTCTGCAATCACGACTTCATCCGAGTGGGCATTGATCAGCCGTGCGATTTTGCCGCCGATGCGTTGTGGGGCTTCCATCCAGCCCGCCGAGTTCCAGCTTCGAATCAGACCTTGACCCCACTGCTCGTTTACGACGTCGGACACGCATTGCGAAGTTTTTTTGGGCAAGGCCCCCAACGACATACCGTCCAAATAGATGACCCCGTCTGGGAGCATGAATTCGTGGCGAAGCGACGCGAGCGGATCCTGTTCGTCGAGCGACGCACAGAAAGCCGGATCAAGCTGAACATCCGACGGAATCTCAAAACTCATCTTGGCGAAAGATCCTTGGTATTTTCGTGCAATGGGCAATCCGTTCAATGTAACGCGGAGTCGAGTGCTTTCCTGGAAGTCCGACGGAATACAATAAAGGCCACCACTCACTCCGATCCCCAGGTTGATTGCACCCAATGCCGTTTTATCGAATCGTCGCGCTGGTCGCGTTGTGTTCCCTTTACCTTCCCGTGAATGCCCAGGAAGAAGCATCGGATGCCTCTCCAGGTAGCATTAAAACGACGACGGTCAGTGGTTTGCCGGGTGTGGAATCGTTTCGCATGCAGTCCCAGTTACTGACGGAATTTTGGGGACGCCCCATGCACTTTGATGCGGGCATCGTCTTGCCACCGGACAGTGATTCGGCACGCGTTGGATCAGATGGTAAAGGCCCTCCGGTGTGCTATTCGATTCATGGATTTGGTGGTTCGCACCGGACAGCTTGGCGACTGGGGCCCGGGTTGCGAGAACAGATGGCAAGCGATGACTACCCGCGGATGATCTACGTGTTCTTGAATGCCCAGTTTCCATTGGGACATCATGAATTTGCAGACTCTGTCAACAATGGCCCGTGGGGGCAGGCTTTGATCGAAGAGCTCATTCCCAGTATCGAAAAACACTATGGTGCGAGCAGTCAACCTGCCGGTCGATTCTTAACGGGGCATTCCAGTGGTGGCTGGAGCAGTCTGTGGTTGCAAGTCACGTATCCCGAATTCTTCGCTGCGACGTGGTCAACGGCGCCTGACTCGGTCGACTTTCGTGATTTCACGGGGATCGATATCTACAACTATGATAACGCCTACTTCGATCCCTCGGGCAACGAGATTCCATTGAGTCGCAAGCGACAAAGCGACGAATGGAACATGACGATCAAGGCTTATTCACAACGCGAAGCAGCGTCACGACCCTACGGCGGACAGATGGCAAGTTTTGATGCGGTATTCAGTCCTCGAAATGAAGATGGGCGACCCATGCCTCTCTTCGATCGCAAGACAGGCCGCATCGATCGTTTCGTTGCCGAAGCATGGAAGAAGTACGACATTGGATTGATCATCAAGAACCAATGGGAAGAACTTGGACCAAAACTGAAGGGAAAGATCCACGTTTACATTGGTGAACTGGATACGTACCGCCTGGAAGGTGCCGTCAAGTTACTCAAGACGGATATGGAATCACTCGGAAGCGACGCGGAATTTGTTCTGGTCGAGGGTGCGGATCACAGCAGTGTCAAACAGCCCCATCCCAAGTGGTGGCCCAAAGGAATGCTCAATCACATCCATCACGAGATGTGGGAACACTGGAAGCAAAACGGAGTCTCTGATGATTCAACAAAGTGAGCGATCAACGCGAATCGCAAGGCTTATGTGCTTGGTTTACACAACCATCTGTTTCATGACCTTTGGTGTTTTCTCGACATCTGCGACCGCTGAGGAGTTATCGGGCGACTGGTCCTTAAAGCTGAAATCTGAGACACCTGGTTGGTTGAGTATTCGTCGGACCCAAAACAGTCCGGTGGTCCGAATGAGACTGCACGTTGGACCCGAGGGACCTTACGAAAACGTGCAAGAAAAAGAGGGACGGTTAACGTTCTCTTTGAAACGCAACAAAGGTGTCGAGCGGACCGTCGATGTCGGTCTCAAGAATGGAGTCTTGGACGGAGTGGTTATGAGTCGATCGAAAGATGGAGAGACGACGCGGGATCCATTCACCGGTAGCAAGATTCCTCCGATGCCCTCTTCACCGCCGGACTTATCGAAAGTTCGTTTTGGACATCCCATTTCATTGTTCAACGGAAAGGATCTGCGCGGATGGCGGCCGCACGAGACCGACAAGATTATGGGTTGGAGTGTTAAGGATGGCATGCTCGTCAATACAACTCCCAAGACTGACTTTAGCGCGACAGGTGCGTATGCAAACCTGAGGACCGAAGATGTTTTCGAGGACTTCTGGTTGCACATCGAGTTTCTCGTTGGCGAGGGCCGCAACAGCGGCGTTTACCTTCGAGGTATGTACGAAGCGCAAGTGGTGGACCGAGATAGTCGCATGCAGGGGATTCAAGGCGTCGGTGCGGTATTCGGCAAAATTCCACCGTCGAAGAATGCCGGAAAACCTGGCGGGCAATGGCAGACGTATGACCTCACACTTGTTGATCGCCACATCACCGTTGTTCTCAATGGTGAAAAAGTCATCGACAATCAGCCGATCGACGGACCGACGGGAGGGGCCGTATTTACGAACCCCGCCGAACCGGGGCCAATTCACTTACAGGGTGATCACACTGCGGTCGCCTATCGCAATATCTATCTGGCTCCAGTCATCAAAGACTAGATGATCGCATCGGAATGTGACTGACCGTCCCCAAAACTCGCATCCCCAAAACTCGCATCCCCAAAACTCGCATCCCCAAAACTCGCAGAGCAGCCGGCTAGAATCGCGGCGAGACGTTCGATGTCTTTAGACAATCCCTACCAACCGCCGCGAGAAGCCAACGCCCCAAATATCGAGTCGAGCGACGCGATCCAGAAGATTCCGTTCTGGCTGTTCGGGGGAGTCGGCTTTTTAAGCCTGATCGTGGGGATCGTAAGTCGTCACGTCCGACCGATGATTGTCGGCCCTATTCACTATGATGCCCTTGTCGCGCTTATCCTTGAGATTGCGATGATCTTGGTCGCGATCTTCTTGCTGCGTCGTCGTAAGACTCGCGATGCGATTATCTATTTGAACATCGCACTCGCTGCGATCTGGCCGTTGTTTTCTGTCGGTTGGACCATTCGGCATGGCGCCGTGTGGAATGATTTTGTTGGAGTCGTTAGCGCGTTTTGGTTAGGCTCCGCGGTATTCGGATCACTCGTGATGTACGTGATGACGCGTCGTAATGCGGCTCAGATTTAGGGCGCGAACAAGGGAATACGAAGCGTTCTATCGTTTTCAAATACTTGTCGATAAGATCTTCTTTCTTCGTAGCCGCTTTGTTCTCTGTGGCAACCCAATCTATCAATAAGTAGGCGAGACGTTTCATGCCACGCGACTCCATCACCATTACTTCGGCGGAGGTGATTGATCTGCGTGTACCAACGTCGGACGAGCTGCTTGGGTCTGACCCATTTCACAAAGAGCCGGACTATTCTTCCGCCGTTCTTCATCTGAGTACCGACGCGGGACTTCGAGGTGTATCGGTGGTGTTCACCGTCGGCGCGGGGACGGATTGGATCTGCTACGGCATTCGCGATCTGTGCCAACTGATTGTCGGTTCAAGTCTGCAGGAGTTTTGCGATGCTCCGATCAAGCTGTATCGGCGACTGATTGATCATCATCAACTTCGATGGCTTCACGATGGCGTCTTTCGCATGGCGGCAGGGGCGGTACTGAACGCGATGTGGGATCTTTGGGCAAAGTCGCTCGAGCAGCCGCTTTGGAAACTGCTTGTCGATTTGGAGCCGGAGTTTGTCGCGGACTGTATCGACTGGCGGAATATCAGCGATCTGATGACGCGCGACGAAGCTGTCGACATCCTCGACCACGCACGTTTTTCTGTTCCGGAGCGGGAAGCGACGATGTCCGAACGCGGACCCAAAGCGTATTGCACGGCGGGTTGGCTCGGGCTCAGCGACGAGGAGATCCTGGCGACGATTCGCAAATTGCAGTCGCAGGGTTTTGATTCCTTCAAGTTGAAGGTCGGTCGTGATTCCGAGCAAGATACTGAGCGCATTCGCTTCATGAGGAACGCCATCGGACCGGATTGCAATCTGATGGTTGACGCTAACCAGTACTGGGGCCTCAATGAAGCGAAACGCCACATCGAAAAATATCGTCCGTTTGGATTGAAGTGGATCGAAGAGCCGATCGCAAGAGACGATGTCCTCGGCTACATCGAGCTTGCACAAACGTTCTCCGATGCGGATTTTGGTTTTGCGTGTGGCGAGCAGGCCGCTTCGCCCGTGATCTTTAAGCAGCTGCTCAAGAGCGGTGCGATCAAGTTCTGTCAGATCGATGCGGTGCGCGTCGCAGGCGTGAATGATGTGATGGCGATCATCTTGATGGCTGCCAAGTACGATATCCCGATCTGTCCTCACGGCGGCGGCATCGCGCTCTGCAACATGATCCAGCATTACGGCATGTGGGATCAGATCGCGGTCTCCGGCCACTCTGACACCCAACTGGTCGAATACATCGACTTTTTACAAGAGTCGGTTGAGAGCCCGCTCGAGGTGCGAGATGGTTGCTACGTGACGCCGACCGCGCCCGGTTGGGGGCTTGAATTTCGACCGGAATTTATTGAGCAGCACCGGTTCCCCGATGGAGACGTTTGGGTGAATCGCGACGAACGACGCAAGGGTGCAGCGTTTGAAGTCGAGTGACCCAAACGCACATGCATTGACGATAGCCATCGGTTCCATTTTCGCGGTCGTTGACCGCGAAAGACATCGGGAGTGGTGTTGCCGAGGCGAATTTTGCCTTACGAAAGGATCGTTTCAAAATCGTCTGATGCGAACACGGCATCAAAGGTGTTGGCGTAATAGCCGTTCCCGTCAACATCCAGCACGTCGTCGCCGGAACCGCCTTCGAGATTCGCATCGTCGGCAGATGACGCGTCGATTCGCAATGTGTCCTCGCCACTTTTCAAATTGACCACCAGCGAATCAACGTCGATACCAAATAGACTGACATAGTCGTTATGGCGACCGGAATCGATGTCCATTTTTTTGGCCTCTGTGTAGGACGCGATAAAGACGTCGTCACCGTCGCCCATATCAGCCTCCAACTTGTCACCGACGTCGGCATTTCGCATCCACCAGTAGTCGTTTCCGTCGTCCGAAGAGTGATCCTTCAAAGTCAAGTCATCGCGAACGGTCACATCGAACATCGTGATTCGATCGTTGCCGGCTCCGGTTTCGATCGTCAAGTCGCTGTGCGAATGGTGCTGCATGTTGATGTCTTTCAAGACGACATGGTCATCACCGCCGCCCAGTTTGATATTCAAGTCATCGAGTGTTCGCCACGAGCCGCTGATCCACTGACGTGTGGGAATCAAGCGGGCCGCTTGACCATCGATGGTCGTCGCCGACCCGCCGTGATTCAGACCGGTGATTTGAAGCATGTCTCCGATCTGTCGAACTTCCACGCCATTGGCCGCACCGTCACCGGTCAACTCGATATCGATACGGCTTCCGGAAATATCCACATCAACTCCAATATCACCCGCCATGAGTTTTCGGGTCTCCAGGTTTTGAAACCCGAGTGTTCGCTGATTCGGTGAGCGTCGTTTTGCATGTGTCATCGGTCTGTCTCCCGCTAGGTTTTTTGAAAGTCAAGGGAATCTGTTTACGATGAGCAGGTCGACCGCCGGCTCTTCCTTGACGCATATCCAAGCGGTGGGGGAGGCGAGATGTTTCAGGAAATATCTGAGAGAAGAAGCGGAGCGAAATTGAGTTTCGGGTCATTCGTTTTTCCTCGGTTTGGGCATCCAGCAAAGCTCGTGCGTAACGACCCAAAGCGCACCCGGGCGTCATAATGGTGCGATCTCGCCGCCATGATGAATTCGCGAAGTATCTCCAAAGGGAGCGTCCTCCTCAATGAACGATCCACGTTACCGATGGCTGTCCGGTGTCTGCTTTTTCATGGCGATCTATTTCGGGACCGCATTCGTTCGCGCGGACGATGCGGTAGTGAAGCCCAATGTTTTGATGATCTGCATCGACGATTTGAATGACTGGGTTGGATTTCTAGAAGGTCATCCTCAAGCCATCACTCCCAACTTGGATGCTCTGGCAAACCGGGGGTGCGTCTTCAGCAATGCTCACTGTGCCGTGCCGGTCTGTTCTGCGTCGCGGATCAGCGTGATGTCGGGCGTCGCTGCGACGACGCACGGCAGCTACGAGCTGGGTCCACGATACGAGCAGCTTCCTGCACTGAAATCGATCCCGACGATGCAACGTTATTTTCGGGACAATGGTTACGCCAGCGTGTCGGGTGGCAAAGTTTTGCATCACGGGTTTGCCGGACGTTTAGAGAGCGACATCGATCGATCGCTCGGACGCAATCGTGGGCCGGTCCCGAAAAAACCGATGAACCGTCCGGACCATTGGAGCCGTGCTTGGGACTGGGGCGCGTTTCCAGAAGAAGATGGTCAAATGCCGGATTTTCAATTGGCGACACAGGCGGCCAAATTCTTGAGACAGGATTTCGACCGGCCGTTCTTTCTGTCCGTTGGTTTTTTTCGACCTCACGTTCCACTTTACGTTCCGTCAAAGTGGTTTCAGTTGTACCCGCGTGAGATGTTGCAATTGCCCGTCTTGCCGAGATCAGATCTTGACGACTTGCCACCCAACTTTCTGACGATCAACAACTACGCCGCCGCTCCCACTCATGCCGACGTTTTGAAGCACGACCGGCAACTCGGACTCACTCGCGCATATCTGGCGTCAATCAGTTTTGTTGACCATTGTGTCGGGGTTGTCATGAACGCTCTGGGTGAAAGTCCAAACGCGGAGAACACCATCGTTGTCCTCTGGAGCGATCACGGTTTCCACTTGGGTGAAAAGCACCATTGGGCGAAACGAACACTCTGGGAAGAGTCAACTCGTGTTCCGCTTGTTTTCGCTGGACCCGGAATTGGATCAGGAGACGTATGCGTTGAACCAGCCAATCTGATCGACATCTATCCAACGCTGGCAGAGCTATGCAGCTTGCCAAATAACCCGCATCTGGAAGGCATTTCATTGGCGGAGCAACTTCGAGATCCGTCCGCAGGACGTGCGGTTCCATCGATCACGTCATCGTACTTTGGTAATCATTCGATTCGCAGTCGGGATTGGCGTTTGATTGTCTACGACGACGGTGGAGAAGAACTGTATGACCACCGGGAGGATCCGAATGAACTCAGGAACCTCGCCGGTGACCCATCGTTCAAGGCGACGCGCGACGAGCTCATTCGTTGGTTGCCCAAAAACACTGCGCCCGAATTCAAGGCTCGATCCGAACGACGAAAAGCAGAATAACCTGGTCTGTCGCTTTTGGCGGAGTGCACGTAAAGCGATGAGAGCCAGAATCAGCCGGCGCTACTCCACGATCGTTCCCATGTGGTCGCCGACACGAGCGTAGAGTTCGCATCTTTGTGCAGAATTGCTCAGCAGGTCATCATCGAATTGAACGCGGCCGGGTTCAAAAAGCGTGATGGTTGAGGAGCCACCAAAACGAAAGAAGCCTTTTTCTTCTCCCTTGGAAACATTTGAGTTCGCTTCGAATGTTTGGCAGATCGAACCGATCATCGTCGCGCCGACTTCGATGATCAGCACTTTGCCGATCGAGTTTGTTTCCAAGACGGTCAGTGCACGTCGGTTGGTCGCGAGGATGTGGATGTTTTGATAGAGAGCAATTGGGTTCACTGAATACAGGGGGCCGTTGAGGATCCTTGTTTCCCCCGCATGCCCAGCCACGGGAAAGTGAAAGCGGTGATAGTCAACCGGACAAAGGCGAGAGACGATCAAGGAACCCTTGGAGAATTCTTGGGCTAACCCAGCGTCCGCCAACAAGCTCTCCAAATCAAACATCTCACCCTTGATGAGCAGACCGTCACATTGGGAGAGATCGGGGACGCAAAGATGGCGACCGTCGGCGGGAAAGACAACCGAACGGTGATCGGGATCGATGGGACGCGCTTCTGGTTTCAGCGTTCGAAAGAAGAACTCGTTAAACGTTTGAAAGTCTTCCGGAGCACGCTCAAACTCATGGGGATCAACTTCAAACTGGTCGATAAAGGGTTTCACTTTCGCGCGAGACCTGGGGCGGTTCATTCGCCAGCCATACCATCGGGAAAACCACGCTCGTTTAACCATCGCAGCGAGCGCGATCTTGCCGCCAACCGTGCCGTAAGTCCAACGAAGGTATTTGTCACCGTAGATTTTCTCCGTGCAAACACGCTGCCGGTAGCGGTCAAAATAGACAATCTCGTTCATAGGATTACGGGTAACCGTCCGTCATTGTGCAAGCCGCTCCATGGCTCATACTGCGCATTATGAGTTCTGGAATTGAATGGGTGCTTTCTGGGATATCGCAAGCAGTGGGCTTAGAAAGTGTAAAGCGAAATGGAAACCTCAGCATCAGCGAGAGACCGATCCCTTGCTGACGCTGCGCGTGACTCATTTCCCTGCAAAATACCGGGCAGTGATTGGCTAGGGCCGTTCCCTTGCACACGTTGCCGATGACTCATTTCGACACAAAATGCGGCTCGCGCGTTGGGATACCGTATTCAACGTTTCGGGTGCGTCGTCTCTCTTTGGCTACAATGTGACGAAACCACTTCAGTCAGCCAAGCCTGGACCTATTTGCGACACCTTTCGGCATGATGGATTGGCCCTCGAATCTGAATTTCACGACGCAAGACAGGAATCACGACGTGCGGTTTACGAGTCGAACTCGCTTGGCCTTTCTGTTCAGCTTTTTTTCGGTCTTACTCTTTCACGCGAAAGCGGTTGCCGATTGGCCGGTTCACCGTGGCAATCCACAGCGGACGGCCTTTCGAATTCAACCGCTGACGGCGACGACGTTCCATCCGGCATGGATCAACCGGGATCTGGATCCTCCCTCACCAGCATGGCCGGCGCCTGCACGCGGCAGTCTCTGGCAAAGGCTGGATTCGCTTGAGCCTCGAGTGGACGATGATCGTGGCGACGTACCGCTGATTGTCTCCGATAGTGACGGGCGTCAACTTGTCTTGATCGCGTCATCTTCGTCCGATCGTGTGATTGCAATCGACGCGCTAACGGGTCGCCGCTGTTGGCAATACCTTACCGACGCTCCGATTCGATTCGCGCCCGCTGTGCATGATGGTATGGCTTGGTTTGGTGCCGACGATGGAATCATACGTGCCATCGATTTGCGTACCGGTGACCTGCTTTGGTCACAGCGAATTGGCCCAGAGATGCCAATGATTGTTGGTAATGGTCGTCTCATCCATCCGCATCCGATCCGAACCGGTGTCGTTTGGGAGGGTGATACGGTCTATGTCTGCGCAGGACTTTTTCCGAGCCAAGGTGTTTACATGGCGGCGTTCGACGCGCGTTCTGGTGAGCTGCGCTGGCGTCGACGGACGATGCGATCAACGCAAGGTTATCTTTTGGCCGATGCGAAACGCAGGCTGTACGTTCCATGCGGCCGGGCGAACCCTTTTGCCATTTCGATGGACTGGGGAAGTTACTTGATGGAGTGCCCCTCGTCGGGTGGATCGTTTTGCATGGTGACACAAGATGCCTTCTTCACCGGGCCTGGAAATGATCAATCGGTCGAGTCCTACCGGGATGTTCCCGATTCAAAACCTCTGCCCATCTCCGGGCGTGCGCTTGCCGTTGGCAATGGCATGCTTTGGACAGCAGATGGTGATCGTGTCGCCTGTTTTGATCTTCAAAAGCATTTGAATCGTAAAGACGCGCTGCTTTGGGAAATTTCATCCACAGCGCGGCAAGCGTTGATTGTTTCGGGAAACACCAATGAACTGTTAGTATTCGTCGCGGACGATGATCGGCTTGAGATCTTCAATGCATTAACCGGGAGGAAAGTCGACACGTTGTCGATTCCAGATTCTGCTGACCAGCTTCAATACCTCGCGGTCTCGGCCAGCGAAACAGGTGATTTGATTGTCGCCAGCAGTCGTTCAGGACAAATCTACGCTTGGAAGGGGCGATCGAATTCAAGCCAAAGTGACGAATGGCCGGTGCAGAATGAGGTCGCGCAACGACCTGAGACGAATCGGAACGGCACCCAGGCAGAGCTCGTTTCGGAGTCACTGCAACAGCTCGAATCAAATACGGGATTCGCGTTGGTCTTGAACGACTTCGATGGAACAGCTGCCGAACAGATTCTCCGTACGAGTCGAATGAGTGTGGTCAGTCTGGTTGGAGATTTCGAGACGCGCGACGCGCTTCGCGAGCGTTTCGCCAGCCGACGGATCAATGGACGGCGAGTCACCGTTCTGCATTTGAATGATGGCGATCCACTTCCGTTTGCGGACCGTTTGTTTAATCTCGCCATCGAAGTCTCACCGAGATCCTACGGTGCGGATCGATTGGATCGAGTGGTCGAGAGCGGAACGGGTGTCGTCGTAACTTCGGGACAGATTCAAGGAATACCAGCGATCAAATCGGCTGGATTTTGGCGGCATCTATACGCTTCGCCGGGCAATACGTCTGATTCGCGTGATAGCGCAGTGGGCGCTGCTTCAGGGTTTCGATTGCAATGGTTTGGTGGTGTCGGACCAGCGCGGATGCCTGATCGTCATCTGCGTGGGCACGCGCCTCTTGCCGCCGGATCGTCGTTGATCATGCACGGTGAGGATTCTCTGATCGGAGTCGATCCCGCGAATGGCACAGAACGTTGGCAACTCAAGCTTCCCAACGGAACCACTCGGCTGGTGATGCCATACGATTCAGGTTACTCGTGTTTAACGCAGGATGGCGCGACGTTAATTACGGCGACACCGAAGGAGCTTTGGCGCATCAATACGCTCAGCGGTAAGAAAGTCGCCAGCATCCCGCTACCCCTTCATGCGGACGGTCTACGCTGGGGCTACGTTTCTGAATCACATGGAAAGATCTTTGGCACCTGCATGAAGCAGACCGCGGCACGATTGAAACACACCGTAGATGAATCGGGAGAGCTGTCCAGCGTCGAGATCGACCGACCCACTTTACGGCAACAGTATTCGGCGGAGGGTTACGAATCGGCACAACCATTGGTTTGCAGCCGCCAGATTTATCGAATCCATCCTGCGAACGGTCAGTCGGTTTGGGATTACATTTCCGAGGGTGTGATACCCAATGGATCCGTTGCGATCGATGAGCAAGCGTCCAGGATGGTCTTTATCGAAGGACTCAGTGATTCCTGCAAGCGGCATCCAAGCGATCGCATTACCGTCGAAGAGATTCGTGAGCTCGCGGTGATCGTGTGCCTTGATACGGAATCTGGCAAACCGGTTTGGAGAGTTCCCCTACCGTTCAACAAAGCGACCAACGTGCTGTACACGCAAATTGCAGACGGGTACTTGCTGCTCAGTACATCGGAGAGCACGAAGACGGGAGCCGTTTACCACCTTGGTGTTCATCGACTCGATGACGGTGAAATGCTGTGGAAACAACAGCATCGGCATCTAAAGGATGAACTTGGGCATGGTGAGCAGGTTCAGCATCCTTTGCTTTTGAGAGTGGAATCGGGCGATCGTTATATCTTTGCGGAACCCTACTTTTACAATCTTGCTTCAGGTGAACGTGAATACCCAGCGGGTCTAACTGAAGATTGGGCGTTGTCTCGACCGGGGCATAGTTGCGGTACTGTGACCGGTGCGGGGAACTGCTTGTTCTTCCGCGCGGGAAATCCGACCGTGATGAACTTGAATAAGCGCAGTGAGGATCGCTTTACAAAGCTTTCTCCCAGTCGTCCGGGATGCTGGATCAACATGATTCCTTCTGCGGGACGATTGCTGATTCCTGAAGGCAGTGCCAGTTGCGTTTGTGCCTTTCCCTTGCAGACATCAATGGGTTTTGTGCCGCTACCCGATGGAGTGAGCTTGCCGTTGCTCGAAGACTTTCCTTCGCTTGATGAAGAACCGTTGGAAGAGCTTTACAGTTGGCGTTTTGATGACAAGCAAACTGTTGATGACAACGTGGTTCCACCGATCATGGGAGACGTTTCGCTGACAGCTGGGTACCCTATTGAGTTTGATCAGGATGGGATGCGATTGAATGGGCGGCAATGGCTATTCGCGGATGCCGAAGATTCAAGGCTTCCCCGGATGCCTTTAACCGTGTCCCTTGAAGCCCACGTTCGTCTTGCGGACGGAAACACCGAATGGTCCGGTATCGTTGGTGCGACGGAAGATAACGGCGACTATGAACGCGGTTGTCTTCTAGGCATCAACGAAGGCTACTTCTTTTTCTCTCTCGCGTCGGAATCGAAGGCCAAGCTGACTTACCTTAAGTCACCCGTCGCTGCAGAGTTGGGGCGTTTTTATCATCTGGTTGGCACATATGACGGCAGCCTGATGCGTCTGTTTGTGAATGGAAAGCTTGCGGCGGTGACGACAGCGCAAAGTGGTCCGCTTCTGACAGACCAAAAGAGTCAACTGATCGTGGGTGCTTACAAGGACAAAGACGAACACTACCCGCTTCGTGGTTTTTTGAAACGAGCCGCTATATTCCGCGGGGCATTGTCATCGGCCGAGGTAAAAGAGCGAGCCTCTGCGTTGCAAGAGTGACGGCCCCGAGACTTCGGTGCTTTTTGGCTCGCGTTTAGATTCGCGAGACGAAAGAGCAGGAAGTAATTAGCCTAGTGAATGAATCAACCGGTCGATCGGATTTCGGCAACGCTTATTCGAATCCGTCAGCTTTCGAGATTGAATCTATGCGACGTTTTTCCAGTGCGACTTCGTTTTGTTTGTTGTTCTTGCTCATGTGGGATCAATCATCGGTAGCAGCCTCGGACACGGAGCCGTTACCGTCGATTGACGAGAAGACAGCATCCTTGCGGTATCACGGCGGTTTCTTTGATCTGTATTGGGATGACGATCAGGGAATGCTGTTGTTGAAGATCGATCGGTGGGGAGATGAGTTTTTGATGCTCGATGCACTGGCGAGCGGTTTGGGTAGCAATCCAGTGGGTCTCGATCGCGGACAGTTGGGGCGTGAGCGATTGTGTGTTTGGCGTCGCGTCGGGCGTCGCATTTTCTTGGAACAAAAAAACACGCGTTTTCGCGCGGACAATGCCCCCGCCGTGGAGCAACGCGCCGTTTTGGATTCATTCGCACCGTCAATCCTCTGGGGTGGATCGATCGTTGCCGCTCAAGCCGACGGTGCGGCGGTTCTT
This sequence comes from Planctomycetota bacterium, assembly GCA_039179795.1. Lineage (GTDB taxonomy): Bacteria > Planctomycetota > Planctomycetia > Pirellulales > Pirellulaceae > Rubripirellula. The sequence continues at coordinate 16,232 of JBCDEM010000041.1, forward strand.
GTCGACGTGACGGACTTGGTCGTCTCTGATCGGCACGATGTTGTTGGGACGTTGAAATCAACTGGGCAAGGCAGCTATTCACTTCGTTCGGATCGGAGTGCCGTTCTGCCAGATCGCTTGAGGGCGTTCCCAAACAACATCGAATTGGAAGCAGCACTGACTTACACCGCCAGCGATCCCGGTAGCCAAGTCCGAGCCGTCGCGGCGACTGGTGCAGCGTTCACGTTAAGACAACGTATCAGTTTCGTGCGATTGCCCGATGCAGACTTTGAACCTCGACCCTACCATCCGCGCGTGGGATCATTCTCCGTCGGTTATGCGGACTACGCGGCCCCTTTAGATCGGTCGATGCACAAGAGTCTCATGACTCGCCACCGGTTGAGCGATTCAGAACCGATCGTTTACTACGTCGATCCCGCAGCTCCGGAACCGATTCGATCGGCTCTGGTCGAAGGAGCGTCATGGTGGTCCGAAGCGTTCAAAGAAGCGGGCTTTCCCGAAGGATTCCAGGTCCGAGTGGCACCGATCGACATGGATCCACTCGATGTTCGATACAACTACATCCAGTGGGTCCATCGTCAGACGAGAGGTTGGTCGTACGGTGCCAGCGTCGTCGATCCACGTACGGGCGAGATCATCAAGGGACACGTCTCACTCGGTTCACTGCGTGTCAGGCAGGATCGCTTGTTGATCGACAATTTGACAAATGCTCCTTCCACGGTTTCTCAGGCTTCTGGAACACGATTTCATCGCTGTTCGTCGAGTGGTTGTTCTTGCGCAGCGGCCAACGCCGACGTAGGTCTTCATTCGCTTTTCGCGAACACTGGCAGTCCGGCTGGAAGCGAACGATCGACGGAAGTTGCATTGGCGCGAATCCGTCAGCTGTCTGCGCATGAAGTCGGCCACACAATCGGGCTCGCGCATAACTTTGCTGCTAGCACTTATGGCGATCGAGCATCGGTGATGGATTACCCCGCGCCGCGAATCGGTGTCACCCAGGATGATAAGTTGGATTTTTCTGATGCGTATGGAGTTGGTGTTGGTCAGTGGGACCGTTTCTGTATCAAAGCGATGTACGGATCACTCGGCGACCAGCCACTCGAGGATCTCAATCAATTGGTAAAGGAGTCGATCGACCGTGGCTTGGTCTACGTTAGTGATGGCGATGCACGGCCGGCTTCGGCGTCGGATCCGCGCGGCAACCTGTGGGATGATGGATCGGATCCCGTCGATGGTCTGGCCCACGCGATGAAAGTTCGTGAGATCGGTTTGTCCGGCTTTGACGACTCGGTCCTGTTGCCAGGTGAAACGATGGGCGATTTGAGACGCTATTACGCCCCGCTCTATTTCCATCATCGATACCAAGTGGATGCGGCGGTTAAAGTCATCGGTGGAGTCGAGTACTCGTACAGTTTGAGCGGAGATTCCGATGCCCAGACGGTCGACGTCGCCCTGAAGAAACAGCAGCGAGCCGTAAGGGTTCTTTTGCAAACACTTGATCCAAAGGCTCTCTCGGTTGATCCGTCGACTGCCGAACGCTTAGTGCCTTCCGATGCGTCTGCTTCAACATGGTCAGTCGAGATTCCCCAGGGACGGACGCAACCTGTTTTCGATCCGCTTGCGATCGTCGAAACGGCAGCAGAGGTCACCCTATCAGGCATGCTGAATCCCCAGCGATTGGGACGTCTTGCGATCCAGCGAACACGCAATGATCAACATCCCGGTATCCAACTCGTTCTGCAACCTCTCTCGCGCCATGTGCTGGAGCTGCTAAAAGCACGAGACAATCTCTCTGAGACACTGACCGCCCGAAGGATCGTCGCCGTCGTCGTCTCAAGTGGAATCAAAACAGCCGGTGACGTCTCAGCAAGGCAAGATGTCCGCGCTGCAATGAGAAGTTGGTTACGTGAATTGTCCGGCTCGATCGAGGCGTACTCTCAAGCACATCCCAGCGATCACGATCCCGAAGTTGCTTTGTTGCGTCAACGGATTGATCAGTTCTTAAACCGGCCGGACCTCACGTATCCGAGCACCCCCGCGCCATCGCCTCCGCCGGGTAGCCCCATCGGGATGCGGTGATCCGGATCGTTCGTACTGGTTCGTTGTGAAGCCGTTCGTCGCGAATTGCTTCACCTCTGATGTTCCTGGCGCATACTTGCCATTAGACTTCGGTTTAATGAGCCAAGCCCGAACCGGAACCGTGAAATTGTGAACGAGTCAAACTATCAGGAACTTGTCGATACGTTTTTTGCTTGGGATCAAGATGCCATCGTCTCGATCATGGAAGAGCTTCTCAGCGCTGCGGCAGCGGGCGATTCCCAACAAGCTCGTGGCGTGATGTCTCAGAACTATGAGACGGCCCAGGCGAATCCCGAGATCCATGTGCTTCCCGGAAACCTGAAAGATGCGAGGGATGCCGTCTTTCCGTATTTTTGGGGAACCGACAGTTGGAACAGTGCGCTCCATCTCGAGAATGTGCGTGGGCCGGCCAACCATGCGTCGCTGATCGGAGCGTTCGCCTGTCTGCTGAAGAATCCGAATCTATGCACCGATCGTTACAGCCAACGATCCAACGAGTTGGAAGTAAAGACGATCACTGCGTTGGCCAACTTGATTTTTTATTACACAGATGATCCATGGGGCGTCTTCACCATGGGAGGCACCATCTCCAATTTTTATGGCGCCAAGATCGGTATCGAGAAGGTCATACCGGGTGCGATGCAGAAAGGATTGGGAAATCATCGCGTTGTTGGGATTTGCTCGGATGCCAGCCACTACTCCAATCGAAGCGTGGCGGGCTGGACGGGCATCGGAACGGAGCAATTGATTTCGATTCCGACGGATCCCAACTTGTCGATGCGTCTTGATCTCTTGGAAGAAAAGCTTAACGAGCTGTACTCACAGGGTGCAAAGGTCGCTTACATCGTTGCCACGTTTGGAACGACAGACGGATTCGGAATTGATGATCTCGCTGGGATCCGGTCGATCATGGATGATATGAGTGCCAAGTACCAAGTGGTCGCGCCACAGTTGCATGCGGATGCAGCGGTCGGTTGGGGATTGACGTTCCTGACGGAATATTCGCAGTCAGAGAATCCGCTCGGTTTCTCGGAGGAGTTACTTCGCATGATCGGAAAAGCGCAACGTCATTCCGAGGGATTCCGGCATGCGGACAGCGTGACGATTGACTTTCACAAAATGGGCCGCGGGCATTATCCGTCGAGTGCTTTCATCGTCAATCGACGCGACCAACTGAAATACCTCGCACGTGATGTTTCCGATACGCCCTATTTTTCCGATGCAGACGCGCGACGAGACCCAGCCTTATTCACGTTGGAATGTTCAAGACCGGCATTGGGACCTTACATCGTGATGGCGTCATTAAATGCGATCGGACTGACGGGATGGCGGATGCTCGTTGGTCGCTCATTGGAATTAGCGGAACGTTTCAAGCAAGGATTGGAGAAGCTTGAATACTGTCGTGTTTTGAACCGTGACACAATCGGTCCGAATGTTAATTGGTGGGTTCTACCCAAAGGACGCGATGCCAACAAAATTTATGATCAGTTGTTGGCGAACGAGTTGTCAACCGAAGAACGCGAGCGCTACTTCGCGGAAGTGCGTCGTCTGTATGAAAAGCGAGTCAAGTCGATCGATCCACAGCTCGACGCGCGACTTGGTTACACCACGGATTACGGACACCGACCATGGGGTCACGAAGTCCCCGCATGGAAAGCGGTTTTCTTCAACCCAAAAACCGATGATGAAGTGATCGATCGCATTCTCTACACGCTCGAAGAGCTATGAGTAGCAGTACGTCTAGCAATAAATGTCATCGATTGGTTTGCGTCTTTCCCTGGCGATGACGAGAACGAGTACCGCTGCGCTGAGACCCGTAGGTCATGCTCCGCATGACGATTCGGTCAACCATTATCGATCATAGCGAGTAATCGCTTACTGGCCACAATGAGACGGTCGGAGACGTTTCAACACCTTCTTTTGCTGGCATGCCGTACAGGAAGACGCTGCAAATTAAACCTAGGAGTTTTTCTCGCTTTTGGGTTGGCATAACATGAACGGTTTAACACTTTGCAACGCGAACCAGGGGCAGGATTCGGTATGCCAAGTTTTCGTAGAGCCTTTGTGCCAGGCGGGACCTATTTCTTTACGATCGTGACTTATCAACGTCAACCGTTGTTTCAGCACACACGGGCCGTTTCGCTTTTGGGTGAAACCATTCGGCAGTGCATTCGTCAATGGCCGTTGGCGGTGAAAGCGATTGTCTTGTTGCCAGATCACTGGCACACAATCTGGTCACTTCCGTCAGGCGACTCTGACTATTCAAAGCGAATCGGATGGCTAAAGAAAGAGTTTACGAAGCGCTGGATCACAGCGGGTGGTCAAGAGAAGAGTACGACGGCATCACAAAGGGATCAGCGTCGTAGAGGGATTTGGCAGCCTCGCTTTTGGGAACATACGATCGAAGATGAACACGATTTTGAACGGCACTTCGATTACATCCATTGGAATCCGGTCAAGCATGGCTACTCACATTGTCCTTCCGACTGGCCTTGGTCGAGCTTTCACGGATGGGTTGAGCGCGGCGTGTACTCGAATCGCTGGGGATGTTCGGAACGAAAGAAGATCGCGCCTTACGGAATCGACAAGATCAAGGATGCTGGAGAACCGTAGGTCACGCTCTGCGTGACGGAAGGCGGTTGGCATGCGGAGCATGCCCTACGAATTTGTAGGTCACGCTCTGCGTGACGGACGGCGGTTGGCATGCGGAGCATGCCCTACGGACGACGCTCTGCGTGGCATGCCCTATCCTTTGATCATCTTTAATACGGCGTCGGCGAATGCACGGCCTTTTAGGTAATACGTTTTTCCAGATCCTAGGTAGTGATACGGGCGGTCGTTTCCGACGGCTTGCCATTGTGCTTTCTGCTCATCGGTACCTTTCCAAAATCCTTTCTCAAAGAGCTCTTGGGCCTTGGTGTCATAGTATTCCGCCGTTGGAACAAAGACGACATTGCCTTTGAACTCTGGCAGCTTTGCCGCGTTCTCTTGGGCGGTCTGGAAGTCGCCGCGACTCGGTATACCACCGGTACTGAGTTCGCCGATGATGAATGGCATTTCGGGAACGTTCAAATCCTTTCGCACATCACGTATGAACTGGGCTAGCCAAGTCGTGTAATCCGCGTACTGTGTCGCGCGGTATTCGGCACGAACCTTGTCATTAAACCCTTGGTGCCAGATGAACCCAGCAATCTCAGGCTTGAGTCCCTTCAGTTCCGGGAACTTCTCTTCAAATGTCTCTAATTCTTCTTTGGTATGAGCGATGAGCTTTCGGTAGTACTCGCCGAACTGGACCTTGAGTTCGTCGAAAGTGGGAGCGGGTTTCGGTTTCCTTGCACGTTTGCCCGCTTTGATTTTCTCTTCATAGCCCTTCATCTGCGATTCAAATTTTGCGTTTGCATCGACGACCATCTGCTTAAGTTCTTCGTCCGTTGGCAACGCCCCTGGAGATCGGAACGGTTTGTGAATGCTCTTGCCACCCCAGGCAACTTTGATCAACAAAACAGGTTCTTCCATTGCGTCCCCGATTGCGTGTCCAAATCCAAACTCCGGTCCGATGGAGTTCTCTCCCTTGGTGCCATAGCCAACGGTCAACGGACCATGCATGGCACCGCCAGCTTTCGAAGGGTACGTAATAAAGACATCGTCACGTAGCTTCCACCCTTCGCCCTCTTTCAAAGACTCGTACGTGGGCTCAATCAGTGGATCTTCTTTGTAGGTGTCCAGATGGATGGGATTCCCTTTTCCTTCCATGTTGGATTGGCCGGAAAGGATGAATACCTTTAGCGAATCGCCTTCCGCCATTGCGGGAACGTGGATGACAAGAGACAGAACAAACAGGTATGTCAGACGATTCGTCATGGAATCTCCTTGTGGTGCAAAGGCGGGGCAGCTTACGCTGGGTTACGCGAAACAAGCCGCGTTAGTTTAGTCGACCGCGATGGACGAGTTGGCCTACTTGGCTTGAGATCCTTCAGGAAGCTGCTCCAGTATGCCTCGGTTAATACAGTTCCCCGTCATTGCAGTTAACGTAAATCTCCGAAACGCTTGATGAGTTCCTCAAATCCATCGCGAGACTAACGAGACGGGCAACATCTGCGGGATGGGTTAGTTCTTTGTCACGCTCGGGGACCAGACCGCGTCCCATATCCGTTTCGACCAAACCCGGACAGATTGCGGTGCATCGAATGCCATGTGGCCAGCCTTCGTGACGAATGGCGTGGGCTAACGCAACGACGGCATACTTACTCATGGAGTAGAGTCCCGTGCGTGACGATGCGACCCGTTTGCCAGAAAGTGAAGCGATGATTGCGACGCGGCCGTTGCCACTTTTTATCAACGACGGCCAAGCTTCCTTTACAAGTCGCCGAGGTGCCTTGACGTTGATATCCAACATGGTCTCCAACGCTGCGTCATCGGCTTCGATGACCGATTTGGCGACGATCACACCCGCATTCGGAATCACTGCGTCGATGCGACCGTATGCACTTTGAACAGTGTCTACCCACTCTTTTTCCGTGACGTTCGTCGCTTGGTAGGGAAAGAGATGAATCGAGTCTTGGTCGGTGGCCCAGTCGGGAAATTCCGGATTCCGCATGCCCAAACTCAATCGCCATCCATCCCTCAGCAATTGGCGAGCAATGGCGGAACCGATGCCCCGGTTGGCGCCCGAGACCATAGCGACACGCTTGCTTTCCATCGTGAATTCCTCCGCAAAATGAAGCGTTACGTCGTGTTTTGACAGGAATCGTAACGTTCGTCTGCGTTAGCGAACACAACGCCTGAATCGAAAACACAAGCTAGACTTCCCAAGCGAAGTCATCACGATGCAGGTGAGCCAATGGGCAAATTCATTCACATTCGGTCGTCCAAGTTTCCGATCCTTGCCGGCGAAGAAGATGAATTGATCAATGAACAGATGTACGGAAAATCGCTTTGCCAATACTTGCAGACCAAATTGCAAGATTTTGGATACGACGCCCCGTTCGTATGCTGTGAGGACTGGGGTTGGTGGGTGGAGTTGAACGCGGCGCCATTCGCGTTCGGAGTATGTGTCTACTCAGGCGATGAGAAAGATGGAGTTCGTGAGTTTGCCTGTACCGACGGAGCGACGGGTTCGAAGAAATGGAGCTGGAGAAAGTTCGGCTTTATCGATACTTCGCCTTGGGTCGATTCGCTTATCGACGACCTCGTCTCCATCTTTGAGGCCGATGAAGATATCGAGATCGTGGGCCTGCTCGAGGAATTCCCCTCTTGGGAATATTCAGGGAGTTCCGAATCGCCGTAGCGACTCGGTCGTTTTTGCTTCTCGGTAAGTATCAACGATCCGCGCCAAGCGATTATTGGTGTTCACGAACGGTTGTCCATCCGACCCGCGCGAGAGCGAACTGTCCGGCAAAGCTCCATGCAAACAACAAGACGAGGACGAGCGTGACCCACTGAATCCAATCGATCAGCTGTGATTCGGTTTCTGCAACTCGCCGCTGTGCGTTCTCGAGATTCACTTCGAACGTGACGATTCCAGACTGAACACTCTTTAAAGTGACGAGCACACGCCCCACCAATTCAACGGTTGCTTCCAGGCGATCCCGTAAATCTTCGGAGTCGCCGCTCATATTTAATTCGTTGGAGACGTTGTTCACATCATCGACCGCATCGCTCAAGCTTCCTCTAAGCCGCGTGATCTGCTGAAGAAGCAATTCGAGCCCTTCCGAGTCGACATTGGCACCGGCGCGATTCGCGATCTCGGTGACCTTGATCGCCAACGTGATGGAATCAGCTGACATCTCGGCGAAGCTATCAGCTTTCGTCAAAGCGTCTGACAGATCTCGCGTTCTCCTTTCCAACGCAAACCGCTCATCCAGCTCTTCCCGGAGCCGTTCTCTGGTTGTTCGCTTACTCCAATCGGAAAGTGAGTCTCTCACATCGGACGTCGTGACCATCGCGTCGTCTGCGATCTCCTGGACCTGGCGAACCCGTGATTTTGCTTGGGTGAACAGGCCATCGACATCCGCGTAGGTGGATGAGGTTGCATCGCGAAGCCTTGTGCCCGCGACCAGCGAACCGACGATCAGGGCAAGGCATGCGATTGCACCCAAGAAACCAAGGATAATCGCAACCAACGCCGCAATCCGTTTAAGAATACGCATCTTCGTTTGCCTCTATCATCGTCGTTATTTAGCGATCCACGTTATTCAGTCATCCGCGTTATTCAGTCATTTAGGCACGTTGGTGTATGAATATCGTTTCCGTGGTCAGCCGGATCAATGCTCCAAGGAGAAGCGATGCTCTGGTCGTTGTGTACAATGCGAGCCAATCATTTCAATTGCAACACCTGATCGTTTGGGAAAAGCTGATGACGCCGATCATTCGAACCGCTTTGATTCTCTTTGCATCTATCGCGTCCACGGTTGCTGTTGCGGAAGATGCCGTCCATCTGTTTATCTTGTCAGGACAATCAAATATGCAGGGGCATCGTCCGGAAGAAGCATTCACGCCGGCCGTGATCGCCAAGTACGGAAAAGACAACGTCGTTGTCGTTCAAGATGCACTGGGAGGGCAGCCGATTCAACGCTGGTACAAGGCGTGGAAAGATACCGAAGGTAAAAAGCCAGAGAGTACGGGCGATCTGTATGATCGCTTGATGGAGAAAGTGGTTAAGGCGACCAAAGGTAAAGAAATCGCTTCAGTGACGTTTATCTGGATGCAAGGTGAGCGCGACGCCAAGATGAAATGGGGTCCCGTTTACGAAGCGAGCTTGGTTGGGCTTCACGCGCAATTGAGCAAAGATCTAAAGCGTGATGATGTGAATTTTGTGATCGGCCGCTTGAGTGACTTTGACATGCAGAATCAACGTTATCCCCACTGGACGATGGTACGAGATATCCAAGTCAAAGTCGCTAAATCGAATCCTCGATTCGCTTGGGTTGATACGGACGACTTGAACGATGGTCTCAATCGACGTGGCAAGGCGATCAAGAACGATCTGCACTATTCAGGCGAAGGGTACAAGACGCTGGGGAGACGATTCGCCGAAACCGCCATCGAGCTGATCGAGTAGTGGGTCATCGGGCAAAGTCACCGATCACGCCGCGATCGTAGCGCTTCCTCTTCTTGTCGACTCAGCGTCGATCAATAATCCGTTGTCATGCGGTGCAAGACCCGGTCGATTGCGATTACAAGCACTGCTGAGCAAGATCGACGCTTCGGCGAGGCGGTAAACGACAGGGTTCGGGGTAGCGCATCGCGCTCCGAGTAACTTCCTCCGACGAAGATCACTCCTCGCTTATGATCTTCGCCGTGACTTGCAACATGCCACCATCATGCATGTTGTGAGCAGAGAATTGGAGTCGTGTTGGCGACACAAGATCTTCAAACAGCCGGATTCCTTTCCCGAGGAGCACGGGTAAGAAGGTGATTGTGATTTCGTCAACCAATTTCGCGTCGAACGCCTGGCGTACAAGATCACCTCCATCCAAGTAGATGTCTTTCTCGCCCGCGACTTGCTTGGCCTTAGCAATCAGTAATTCAATCGATCCGGACACTGTTTGAATCGTCTTGCTCATCGGCTCCAGCGGCCGGGTTGTCGCGACCAGCACCGGTGTTTCGCCGTAGTGCCATTGTCCAAACTTCTCCACAATGCTGTACGTATTCCGTCCCATTAGCATTGCCCCGACTTCACTCATGAAACGTTCGAATGACAGGACTTCTGGGCTAGATTCAAGGTCACCCGCCATCGAATAGTTTTGGTTCAGCCAGTCAATATCGTGGTTGGGGCCGGCGATAAAGCCATCGAAAGAGGAGGCAAGGTAGACACGGACACGGGGAATCTTCATGGGCCAATCAGTGACTCAGTGGGCGAAGCATTGACGGGGGAAAATCACTGGCACAATTTGATACGGGCAAAGTCCTGTTTTGGTAAAGCTCCCCGGCATCAATATCGGAATTTGTTTCATGATTGATTTGCCGCCCCGGGTCGCACTCACGCCCACATTCCAAAAAATTGCGGGCGTTCGGCGGATGGATTACGCTCTTCGAACGGAGTTGGATCTAAGTCTCGTGAGATGGCCCGAGTGTATCGAATGTTTCGTGCGTTTCTGTTTGCGTTGTTGTTGTGCGGATCCGTTTATGGTCAGCGACCCAATATCTTGTTTATCTACACCGACGACCAGTCACATCGGACTGTCGGTTGTTATCCGGAGTCCTATCCGTGGGTAAAAACTCCCCACATCGACGCGCTCGCTCGATCAGGCATTCGATTTTCGCACGCGTACATCGGTTCCTGGTGCATGCCTTCGAGGGCGTCGCTGCTGACCGGACATCATCAGCACGGTATCGAATCGATGCGCATGGTCGGGAAGTATCCGGGTAGCGATTACGACTCGACGAAGTGCCCGTTCTGGCCGAGCGAGTTTCGCAAACAGGGCTACACCACCGCGCATATTGGAAAGTGGCACACGGGAGTCGACGATGGTTATGGTCGTGACTGGGATCACCAAATCATTTGGAATCGTCCCAAGTATGTCGATAACGCCCCGAACTACTATCGAGACCAACTGATCGTCACGAACGGTGGTCCGCCCAAACGCACGCCCGGGTACACAACAGATAACTACACGGATTGGGCGATTGAGTTTATCGAGGGAAACGGCCGTGACGTCGAAAAACCTTGGTACTTGTGGCTCTGTTATGGAGCCGTGCATGGCCCTTTCACGCCCGCTGAACGACACATTGGAAGTTATGACGGGAAAGAGGTCCCCGCTCCGAAAGATGTCTATCCGCCGCGACCGGGAAAGCCAAAATACATTCGTGAAATGGAGTTTTGGCGACCGGACGATCGTGGCGATCCCGTTGAACGACAGGTTCGAAAGAACAGCCCTGTTGGGATGAAAGACATTCCCGGACGACCTCTCAAGTATTGGGTGCATCAATACCACGAAGGTGTACTTGCGATCGATGAAAACGTTGGGCGGTTGCTCGAGTCATTGAAAGAATCAGGACAAGACGAAAATACCTGGGTTGTGTTCACGTCGGATCAGGGATTCGCATGGGGACAGCACGGAATGAAATCGAAGGTGGCGCCTTACGACGCGACCATTCAGTCACCGCTCATCATTCGGCCGCCGGCGAGCATTCGTGCCAGTGTTGCGGGTAGGGTAATTGAGAGTCCGGTCAGTGGTGTGGACTTGCCACCAACGTTTTTTTCGTTTGCCGGCCTCGATCCACCTTGGCAGATGCACGGCCATGATTTGAGTCCGTTGCTAGGCTCAACGCAAAACGAATGGCGTCACTCAGCGATGCTCGTTCACACGGGAAAGCTATACGGTTCGGAGACGGCAAAGATTCCGGGAAGCGATGACCCACGTCTCTTCCATGGGCCGGGAGTGCCTTGGTACGTTCTGCTCAGTCGAGGCCACTTCAAGTACGTCCGAAATCTTGTGGAAGGCGAAGTCGAAGAGTTGTACGATCTGAAAAACGATCCGGAGGAACTGGTCAACTTAGCTCTGAAGCCAGAATATCGCGAGCAACTGAGAGCGTTTCGGTCGGAAACACTCCAAGAACTCAAACGAACCGAAGCGCCGTTCGTGGATTCGATGCCAAGAATTGGAACGCCCCAATAGTCGTCAGGTGGCGCGCGAAATCCAAAACGCATTTCTTGCGTTTATCGCGCCCTTTATGGCGGCGCGAACGAGCCTAGGCACCGAAGTCCTTTCTTATTCTTACACGGATCCTCAAGATGAATTTTTTGCACTGCGTAAGTCTATTGGCTGAAGCGAACTTTGGAGCCGGTTTTGGGGCTGGGATCGGTGCGGGGATGGCCATCGGAATTGGAGCCGGCACGGGAGCCGGAACTGGCGGCGCGAGGAAGAAAATGGAACGGCAACTCACCACGGCGATCGAGTCCGGGGAAATCGCCGTGTTTGACAAAGACGGACAAGCACTAACGGTCGAATCCGTTCTTCAAAAGATCCAATCGCAATCGTGCAAGTGAGCTGACGTAGGCTTCGTTTACGTGGCAACGCGTTGGTAGCGGGCGACAGAGCCATTACTAAAATGGCACGAACGCTGGGCTCGACCGTTCGAAGAAAGAGGATTCAAGTTGTTCATAGTGTTGCTCGGCTGATGATCTGCCGATGCTGATCAACTCTTCGATGTTGTCGGTGTTGTCGAGCGTCCACGTCTTGTCAGGAAGATCAAAATTGATGCACTGGTATCGGTCGCCTAAAAAGAACTCCAGCGGTGACTGAACGCCTTCGACTTGAAGGTTGATCATCACGTTGGCAACATGCTGAGCCCAATAGATGATTCCGGCATCATTGCCTGGTGGAGAAAGCGAGAAACGTGCGGTTCCGGCACCAATGGATAGGACTCGAATGCTGGACGTGTCATAGTCTGGATCACACGACTCGCGACTGCATTGTTGCTTGATCTTCATCGCTTCCGCAATCGCCAGAATTGTCGGACTGTTGGCCCAGAGTCCACCATCGCAATACGCCTGGCCATTTGGCATCGACTTATGCGGAAAGTACGTCGGCGCCGCCGTTGCCGCCAATAACACATCGACCAACCGTGCGTCGCTGTCCGCTTCGAGTCCCGGCAGATGCGCGGAACGATAAAGTTGCGACTGACCAAGCGACAAATTGACGGTCGGAACGATCAGACGCGTCTCGACGACGTCACGAAGGGTCGCGTCTCCAAATCCATGATCGAAGGCGTCCTCTAGTGCAATCGGACAGTACTTCGCGCGAAAGAAGTCATCAAAGTCCTGGCCGGTCCGCTGTTTGAGTACCCACTTGATTGTCGGATAAAAACTTCGGATCCATCCCCTGGGTTGGTGTGGTTCTCGCGGCGTAAAAATCTGCTTTCCATATTCCCGGTAAAACTGAATTAGGTCCGATCCAGACTTTCCTCGCGCCAATCCGGTTGCCGTGATCGCGCCGGTTGACGTTCCAGCGATCAAATCAAAGTATTCTGCGATGGGTCGGCCAAGCCGTTGTTCCAACTCTGCCACCAAGCCAATTCCAAAGGCTCCGCGAATGCCACCTCCATCAAAGGCAAGGACCTGAAAAGGGACGCCTGGCATGATTGCCTCCTCGTTTTCTTCAATCTGCTGACGAATCTCCAGTGTCTCGTCAGCGTTCAAACGTTTCCGCTTACCCATGAAGCGGGTCCATCGTAATGGAAGAGACGTTGTCGCGGTTTCGCACGCTCTGCATTCGTGCGAACAAACATCGAACGACAGCCGACACTTCGAAATCTTCTCGAAAAGTGTGTCACGATTGCAACGTTATCCGTCAGAAGTGTTTGAGGCAGCATCCGCTCGATGCGGCGAATGCGAGATAGATCGAACGCTGAGTAGAAGAACTGAGGGAAAACATGGATACAAACGAACCATCTGGTCACACAAACGATCGAAATTGGAAAACCAAACCAAAAAAGTACCACGGTTTTTGGCGCTTCTTTTGGCTGACATTTCTGGTCGTTTCGCTTGTCTATGCTTGGCATTCCTTCTATGTGCCGTCCAATACCGTCGCGTGGGCCGCCAATTATGCGGCGGCACAGCAGCAAGCGAAGCGAGAAGACAAACCGGTCATCCTGTTCTTTACGGCTCAGTGGTGCGTACCGTGCCGAATCATGAAACGGACGGTCTGGGCGGACGGCCAAGTTGAAAGACTAGTGAACAAAGACTTCGTTTCCGTTGCGATCTATCCGGATGACACCGAGGGCATGGAGCTAATGTCGGCCTACCGCATCGGGGCAACCCCGACCACGATTGTCACTGATTCTGAGGGCAACGTCCTGAAACGCGTCGAGGGTGGAATCGGCAAGTCGGATTTCATGCAAATGCTTCGTGATTTCGGTGGCGATTTTTGAGGACGTACGACCGAAAGTTCGAGTATTCTTTTGTGACCAAGGGATAGCCAGGCTTGCGTGGAATCGTATCTCATGTCGCCTGTTCGCTTTCAGATGTACCTATGATCTTGAGGATGCAAATGCGTTACTTCTGCTTGATCGTTCTGCTATTTGGCTTCGGCGGGATGCATGCTGATGCGTTCAATGGGTTGCGTTTTCGAATCTTCGGATGTCGTGCGAAGACACGCTGCTGCTGTCCTCCGACCGTCGCAGTGCCTTGCGTTGCCAGTCCCAGCGCTCCCGTCGTGGCATCACCCGTTCCGGAATCATCGGGCATTGAATCGGACGATTCGAAGCAAGTTGACTTTGCGGCCATCGCTGATCAAATCAAAGCGGCCAAGTCAATCTCGTTCACCGTGACACCTTACATGTCTTTCACCAGCAAGGATGGTGAAAGAACTTGGTTGGAAGCAAGGGCTCGTTCAGAGTTGATCTTTCAAGCTCCGCATTATTATCGAGATACAAAGTACGATCCGAGAGGCAATGTGATGCTCGTGCAGCTTGTTGATTCGGAGAATCAACGATTCCTGACGCTGAACATGCAGATGAAGACCGTGCTTCCAATGAAGCAAGCCATCAATGTCTATGATCCCAGGGAACCGAACCCGCTTGGGCCATTCGTGAAATCACTTGTTGAAAATCCACCGGAGTGGGTCGAGAAACGAGATGTTGACGGTACATCGATCGATGTCTTTCGGTACACGCGTAAGCCACGTGGAACAACAATGGATATCTGGGTCGACCGCAAGAAGAATGAGCTTGTTGCCATCAGTCAGCCGGGCAGCGATCAGTTGGATTTGTCTCAAGTCCTTAGCACCAAAGATGCACCGGGACGCCGCGAACGCGGACGCGGAAAGATGGCCGGTATGGTTCGAAGCGAAATCAAGATTAACCCAGACTACGACCCCGCACTCTTCAGCTTTGAAGTTCCGGACGGCTTTGAAGAGAGGGACGCATCTGGGCTTCCGGGCGGGCCTGCGGTCATCGTCCCTTAGTGTGAAGCGCGAGGAACGATCGTTTTCTGACAAAAGGAGCGAGAATCTTTTGCGCGCCGATGTGATTGCTTCGTTACATTGACATTAGGAAACTCAATCTACGAACGACGGATACCACTTCGTGGAATCCCGAAGGTACGCGAATGAATCCGTACGAATCACCCGAGCCGGGCGCTGCACAAACGGAAGAAACGTCCGAAGTGCCGATCACCGTCAAACTGATCACCTACGGCGTGATGACCGTGATCGCACTTCTGATCCTCTTGGTGTTCGTTATGTTGACCGTGGACGTTCAGTCCATTCGTCAGCTTCCGTAGCGAGACCGTCGACAATCTGAACGGCCGCGAGTCGGTTCGAAGCGCCGACAACGATATTGTTTCGCTCGTTATCTAACGTCAGGTGACGTGGACAACTCGGGCGATTCGGGAATCAACTGAACGATATCAAAATCGGCCAGGTGTACCGTTCCGCGTGTACTTTCAAACCGTAGCGTTGTGTGCTCTGCATCGTTGACCCGAACCGTTCCAAACAAATCGCCGTTGACGTTAATAACGATCTGACCACGTTGCCGCGAAATCTCCAAACGCTGGAAAACGACGTCTTCTGGTTGAGAGGGTTCGAAATCCACGCCCTCGACGGCGGAAGGACTCGGTCGAAGATCGGACAATGGAGTCGCTCGAGTAGCCGTCAGTTGCAGCAGGTTCATCTCGTTCACGTTCGGCGAATCCGAAACGGTAGAGACCATGAACTGGCTCTCCGCTGGAAAATGCACACCGAGGCGAATCCGTGTGTTCGAAGAGTCCGAACCACGAAACCTCATTGGAATTCGCAATCGTCCACCGCTCTGTCCCGCCAATACACGGCTGCCGTCAGATGCGACGATTGGAATCCAAGTTCCCGATTCTTGAAACTCGATCGGAACATTGAATCCGTCAAACAACGAATAGGGTAATCCATCGGTGATCCATGTGACGTTCGCTGACGAATCGGAGGCCGGGCTACCTTTCAGAAAAACCGGAATGAGTGCGAAGATAACGGCAGTTGCCAGTAGGAGCCCCGGTCGGGTCCAACTCCGCTTTGTTTTGACGACGTTGAACCGCTCCGGCACCGACAACTTCAAACCGTGATCCGTTGGTTGCGACGAAATGTCGTCCGCTACTTTTAGCTCGCGAATGACCTCATCGATTCGGTTCATCAGATCCAGATAGTTCCCAGTGCGACGTTCAGGATCTGCTTCCGTCATCTCTTGGAACAGAGCAACGGTACCCGCGGAGAGACTGTCTGGAAACTGATCCCGCCACCGATCATCCCCGATCGACTTATGCAGGATCGCTTGCATCGGAGACCGATCCGACATGGGCGGATGTCCCGCAAGCATGTGGAATACGGTGGCGCCGAGAGAATAGATATCGGCGCGTTCATCGACGTGTGGGTCCTGCAATTGCTCGGGCGCAACGTAGGCTGGTGTCCCCAAAGTCGTTCCGGTCGCAGTGATTTGGTCGGAGTCGGTTTGATCAGACGAAAATGCAAGTCCGAAGTCGACAACTTTGACGAACGGAATGCCTGCTTCCATTTGGATGCCGGAGGGAGCATTGGTCAATAAAATGTTTCCCGGCTTGATATCTCGGTGAACAATGTCCGTCTGGGAAGCATGCGCGAGTGCCGACGCAACCTGACGCGCGATCTGCCACGTAACGTATTCCGATAGCTGCGAATGTCGCTGAATCAACTGCGTCAGCGTTTCGCCATCAACCAATTCCATTGCGATGCAATAACGTCCACGGAAGTAACCGCTGTCATACACGGTGACGATGTGTGGATGCTGCAACCTCGCAATGGCATGAGCCTCTCGTTGCATACGTGCTTGCCGCAACGTGGATGAGCGTGCCGAAGTGATGATCGTCTTAATCGCCACGTCGCGTTGGAGTGCGTCTTGACGCGCACGAAAGACGAATCCTCCAGCACCCGATCCGAGTAAACCCAGCAATTCAAACCCAGGGATGAGTTGTTTGGGGTGAACCAATAACTCAATGGCGTCGACCTCGTGCGGCTCTAGAAGAGACAACGCGAGTGCTGCATCGGAGACGCTCACACTCTCTTTCTTGGAATACTCCAAGATGTGTTCAGCATGTTGTCCCTTGAGCAATCGCTGTTGCAATGCGACCTGAACGAAGCGATCATCGGGCTGTTCCGAAGGCTGACCGGGCAACTCGTAAGCGACTTGCGACATCCTACTCTGCTCCGGGCTGCGAGCCATGGTTCGCATCAGCCAATACGTTCAGGATCGCTTTGACCGATGGTCGATCGGCGGTCATGTCAGCACCGACATACGCGAGCCGTATGTCACCTTTCTTGTCGATGATGAAAGTCGACGGGTGTGCGAGATTCGAGGTGATTTTGAAATAGTCGACTGCTACGAGGTCCTCATCCAGCAACAACGGAAAGGGAACACGCTCGACCTGGCGGCTATCGGTTGTCTTGGCTGCCTCAATGAACTCGTCCAAATGGTCACGCGAACCTGGATAGACGACCAAGATTTCCGTATCCAACTCTTGGAAACGTTTGTAGTTGGCAACTAAGCGTGACGTCTGTGTTTTGCAAAATGGACACAGCATCCCGCCCCCAAAACCCTCCGTGAAAACAAGCACAACATTCTTTTTCCCGAGATAGCTCTCGAGAGTTACGCGACGCCCCTGGGTATCAAAGAATGCCAAACCGTCGAGACCGACCGGCATTTCGACATTTGATTCCACTTCGTCTTTAAATCGGATCTCAGACGGATCTGGACCGCTCGATGATTTCGAAGGACTGTTCGTGTCGTCGGGAGGCGACGGGCTGTTACCAGGTGGAGATGGTGTGAGCGTCGATGATGCGGAATCCAGTCTGGCAAGGTCCGGCGCTCGTTAGGAATCGACGCACCCAGCGATCAGGACCGCACTCGCTACAAAACCGATAACCCAAGCTTTTGTTGTCATGACGAAATCCATTTGCGATGGCATCCACATCAACAGACAACAAATGACGAAAGCGGCACGGAGTCCGCCATCAGGAGTTGTCAGTCGCAAGTGTGACGATCGATCTCATGCATTTCGTGCTGTGAGCTGAACTCTGAGCCGGACGCTCCTAAGGCAGCGTGAAGTCATGTGGGCAAACGAGATCTCAAACACGCCCCGTTTTTCACCCTCCCACCGGGAGGGTCGGGAGTTTGAACGACGCTGAGGGGCGGGAAACGCTAGAACTTTGGCTCACTGATCGACGGACACCGCGAGCTTCTTGACAGCGGCTCGCGCGAATTGGTCGAGCGGAAAATCTGCCTTCAAAACACTCGTGCAATATTTCGCGAGTGCGATTTTGCGCTCTTTGCTGTCACCTGCCCAAGTGACCAGTTGCTGACTGCGACGTTCGGCATTTTTTGCTCGGTTGCCACGCGCGTTGACCAAACCAAACATGATTCTTCCAAGCTCTTCATTTGGCGCGAGTTTGAATACACGGCTCGCTTTGATGCGTTTGTCCAATTCACGCTGACGCTCGGCTTTCAGTTCGTTCTGGACAGTGGTCAAAGTAGGTTTCGGTTGATCCAAAGCTTTGGCAGCCGACTGCATGATCTTCTCGAGATCGAAATTGTTCGGCGCGTCGAACACGAGGTTGTCGACGACTTTGTTTTCCTTGATTACCAAGACCGTCATATCCACTTGCCGATTCAGTCCGTAGTAACCCGGTCCCTCTTCGCCATCTAGTGAAAGCCCGACGAGTGACTTCTTGAAGATCGGCCCGCGACTCCAGCCACGAAGGAGCGTCGTCATCTTGTTCTGTTCGTCCGACAACAAAATGAAGTGACTATTCAATTGCTTGAACCGTGAGGCATAGAAGTCCACCAAACCGAGGCCGTAGAGAATGCGATCATCGGTGCTGAGTCGGTGCACGAAACAAACCAGCGTCACGCCCTCCTCGCCGTTCTTGACTAGCTCCACCTCGTCCGGTTCATCGTCCTTAATCCGAAGTACTTTGAATGGCTGCGTTACCTCGCCGGGCTGCAAGCCCGAGTAGACATCTCCCTGTTTCTTGCCATCGGTATCGTCGGGCCCAGTTGCTTGCCCAACTCGGGCATCGATTGATACTGTTCCGCACGTCAACAAGAGCAAGAATGCGAAGACACTGCGGCGTTCGATCAAACCATCGGAAAATAAACTCATGATCTTTAGGGCTCTCTGAGGTTCCAATTCTGAGGCTTACTGCGGGCGTAAGCGATGTTGTCTATCGAGAACGCGTAAGTATACCGCAACGACCGGCGGCAAACGTGCCGCATACCTCTGCTATGACCGGTGCGCCGTTTCCTGTTTCCGCCAATTGATTAACCATTCGGTTCGCGCTCTTTACGTTTTGCCTTTCGCGGTTTCTAACTATTGCGGCGACATAGTGTTTAGCTGCTGACGTTTGTCCGCTATCCGTTCTTATTTTGTCTGTCTCGGCCATTCGTGGTTTTCCTTGCCTTTCTTCACTACGGCCAATTTGTACCCCGTTTGCGAATTACGATGAACAATCATTCGTCTTTACCAGATGACTTGCGCGCTTACCTCGGAACCGAGAACAAGACCTGGGAAATCGGTGACGCGTATCTGCCTTACGCAAAACTGTACACATTCACTGAGACGCCAGAGATTGAATGCAAGATTCGCGGCCCCGGTGGTTTTTCAGGCTCGTGCACAGGCATCGATCTCGTTTGCGACGTGGGGCCACATTATGGATCGGCGACGGGAGCGCTCATTTGGGTCCCTCAGTGCAAAGAATATGGATATTGGAACCAGCACCAACACATCGTCAGTCTGTTTCCAGGCGTAACGCTAGATGAGATTGTTGCGAACCCATCGCTCTACGTGATGGGGCATGGTACGAAGTCGCGACGAGTCTTTCCCTATTTCCTGGAGCCATGGCGACAGGAATTCACGGATGACCCGCGATGCACCGCACTGATCGTCTGTGCAAAGACACTTCAGGCGTCACCGGAACACTATGCTCAAGCATTACGAGCCGCGCTCTTGGGGGCGCAGCCGGGTCTCGATATCTCGCCGGATATGATCAAGATGATCCATTATCTTGCAGGTCGGTTGATCCAGGGAATTCGAACACGCGAGGATGTTGCTCAACTGTGTGACACCATGCTCGGTTCCATTCCGATGACGGCATTGCATGCGTCACGACTCGAGGATGAAGCGGCACGCTACGAGTTTGAACACGGTGAAGAACCTGCGGCGATCGCACGCTTGGAACGCGTTGTTGCCGACGTAGCGTATTCTGAATATCACGAACGCTTCCAGCGGATTCTTGAGCACATCAAGAATCCACCTCCGGAAGATTCCTAAAGGAAAACGACGAATCAAACGCCCGTAGCGAACAAGATGCAGGTCAATCAGGTCATCGGTGGATCGGGGCCCCGTTTCGTGCAATGAATGATGATTGATCGTTTCTGTTGGCGTATTTCGCTTTTTGCAAGATTCTGTCAATTAACCCCTAAGATTTTACCGCTCGCGGTGTCTCTTCCGGCGTTGGCTTTTTGTACCCATCGGGAGATAAAAAACGATGAATCGCGCTGTCTTGCCCTTGCTGCTTTCCGTTCTTTTCACAATGAACCAATGTCACGGATTGGGAGCGGATCATAAGCCCGGAAAACTCCCGCCGCACGATAGTTGGCCGGAAGGTATCTACAACGCTGTCAATCAGCCTCATCGAGTCCATGGCTATTGGGTGAACTGGTCGGATACATTCTTCTACCGTGGATCAAATGAAAAACTACAAGAGATGGCGCAGAAACTCAGCGAGACAAAGCTGACCAAAACGGAAGTCGTTTTACACGCAGCATCCGGAGTCGCTGAATCCCCTTGGTCAGAGAAGCCAGTTGATTCAGCCGATTGGAGCGTTACCGTCACCGGTGGCGATGCTCGCAAAGGCCTCGTCAGCCAAATTCGCATCGATATCTGGGTCGGTGGAGAAGTCGCTCTCGACAGCTTGGAACTGCCGTCCAACTTAAAGATTAAGTCCGGTGGTGAAATTGAGTCGTTCATAAAGAAGCACAATGAACCAACCACGAAAGACGCGAAATAGGCGAAAGTAGAGCGGCGTTATTCGCTACTAGTGATCGGATTCTTGTGCTTTCACTTCTTTCGCGGTTGAGATACACCCTCGCCTAATTCGCTTCTTTCGCAGCTCGGTTGATTGAGCACTGACGCGTTCGTTTTGCGGACCCGCTATGATGATCGTCAATCTGGTTTTCTATTGGTCAAACGTAAGGAACCGTTGCCGTGTCGGACGATGCTCAGATACATCACGAGATCAATTACATTGAAATCTCCGTTACGGATATTGATCAGGCCAAACGCTTTTACCAATCCGCGTTTGGTTGGCAATTCAATGACTACGGGCCGGACTACATCGGTATCCGGAAAATGCAGGGCGCGGGGGAATCCGGCGGCATGTGTCGCGTCGACCGTGTGACTCAAGGCGGCCCTTTGATCATCCTCTACTCGAAAGATCTTGAGGCGTCGTACGATTCCGTCGTTAGTGCTGGGGGTACCATTGCGAAGGAAATCATTTCGTTTCCCGGAGGACGTAGATTTCAATTCTCTGATCCGAGTGGAAATGAACTCGCCGTTTGGTCCGACCGGTTGCCGGACGGATCGGACTGAGGTCATGTCGGCCATGGTGCTAAGAGGAGACCGTTGCTTCTCGTGTCAGCTCTTTTTCGATTGGTGGAAACGTGTCTATGCTCGATGAGCTTTTAGCGCTATCGCCTCACGTTCGTTATGCCGCCATCTACCGAAACGGTGAGCTGCAGTCGAAACAGAAAGCGGATGTTGAGCAAGCGAGTGAGTCTGAGAGCGATCGCTATGAAGAATTGCTCGTTAATCCGACATTGCTGCACTTAGCATCTCAGAGAGGCCGCATCGACTGTGGAGGGCTTACCTATTTGCTGGTGCGATACGGAAACTTCTTTCAATATGTCCTGCCGATTACCGGTGGGCACGTCTCGGTTTGTGTGGAACCCTCATGTGATGTGCTCCAAGTTGTTCAAATCGTGAATGATTTGATTGAGTCGGAATTGAGTGACAACGATCGCGGCTGGTAGTGGAACCCGTCAAGAGTATCGTCAGTGAACGGTTCCCTTTTCGCTTTGGATCCTCTTGTCTTGGCGGACGCCGAAAGTCTTGACGAATTCCGCTACCATGAATTGATGCCAAACTCGCGGTCGTTGCTGTGGTGTGCTTCATGCACGAGATTCGTTTTGATCTAAAGGTTTGCGATACATCTTCCTCTCCCTTGGAAAGTCATTCCTAATGCATGTTGGAAAGTTCACCATTCGCCTGGCAGCTGTCGTTGGACTGGTCGTCACCTCGCTTTTTATCTATGGCGTGATTTCAAGAGTGCGAGCAGCCAGCGCGCTTCTGAAGGATTTGGAGTCGTGGAAGGAAGGAATTGATCGCACAGACCGATATCCAGACACATACACGATGCCGGGTATCAAATTAACCAGTCCGGAAAACCCAATGGCCTCGCAACGTTTAACCGTGAGCACCGTCCAGTTAGGGCCACCCGGACAGAACGAATCGATCCGCGATGAAATGGGTTTTTATACGGAAGATCCAGACCGTTTCTATGTTAATCCACCAGGCGTTTGGGTCGACGATTTGGATGCTGTAATGAGAGTTTGGAATGAACAGGTTAAGAAACATGTCGATCAAGGCGGCACGGTTGGCGGGTAGCGTCAACGCTCTGATTCATGCTGACTTGGACTGCGCGTCCCTTCGTCTTCTCCGAGCCCAAGATAGGAGTGTTCGATGATTCCTTCCGATGTAAAAGCGGAGATTGCTTCGCTGGTTCGATCGGGATTTTATGATCGCGATCGCCTCATTCAGGTTTTTACGGAAGAGATGTACGAACCGGGAGAATTGAATGCACGTGAAGTGACTGCGGAGATTGATACGCAGTGCGTGCAATATGAGACGGAGAAACAGAGTTACCCGGACACGACGGATTGTGAGCGTCTCGACAGGGCTTTTGAAAAAATGAACGACCGCGGTGTACTTGCACTTCAAAATGCTGGGTACACGCAGAGCGATGGATTTGAAGACGTTGGAGAGGTGTATCTGCAGCATCCGGATCAAGCGTCGATCATCGGTTACTGCTTTTACCATGGACAGGACTTACAACGTGCGGTCAATGGTGGTGGTCTGTACTTCGCCTTTGGCCCCGTGGATCCAGTTGACGAGCAGACCGTCGGTATCGATGTCGGCAACATCGTGAGAGAGGAACTTAAAAATGCCGGACTGAGCGTCGAATGGGATGGGACATTTGAACAACGGCTAGGTGTACCAAAGGTCAAATGGCAAAAGCGTTAATGAGACGTTTGCGCGATCGTCACGCCTGAGGGGAGTTGATTGGATTTCGAACGATGTTGTTCACTGCGTGTCGATTCACGGCGGCGTCGTAACAGTGAATCTGATGTTGTGATGCGAGCATGCCCCCGAACCTGAACGGTGGAGGTGGCATCTTTTCCGAGTGTCCTTCCTTTTCTATTTCTTCGCAAAACCAAATGCGGAATGATGACGGATCTCACCTACGTCAATGATTCAGTCTTTACCGTGAGAGACTTTCTGTCCGCGGAAGAATGTGACCAGTACATTCAATTGACCGAATCTCACGGATTCAGTCACGCGCCGATTACAACGATGCTAGGGCCGCAACATTGCCCGGATGTTCGCAATAACACCCGAGTCATGATTGATGACGCGGGGCGTGCTAACGAGTTATGGTCTCGCGTTGAGCCTTATGTTGATATGTGGGAGCAGCGTTGGAAGCCCATCGGACTCAACGAACGGTTCCGATACTACCGTTACGATGTTGGGGAGCAATTCAATTGGCATTACGACGGTTGCTATGAACGAAGCAATGGCGAACGCAGTTGGTTGACGTTCATGGTCTACCTAAACGAAGAGTTTTCCGGTGGAGCAACGGAATTTGAGGATGTCTCGGTGCAGCCGAGAACCGGAATGGCATTGTTCTTTGTCCACGCGATTTTGCATCGTGGTGCACCGGTTACTGACGGTCGAAAATACGTCCTTCGCAGCGATGTGATGTATCGCTTGCGTCGTCCCGGCGTTTGAAGCTCATGTAGGGGACCTCTGTACGCTCGGCGCCTTCGGATTTCTGTATTCGTTAAAAGGCAGAACCTCTATACTCGTTGGAAGTTGTGCGAATTCGAACCTCGCTGCTTACCCCGGTATTTGTATCCATTGATGCTCAGGATTTCACGCATGAAGACTTGCACATTGTTTTTTGCTCTGTTCGCACTTGCGATGACCTTTTCGTTCGACGCTCAATCTGATGAACCGAAAGAACAGAAAAAGGAGCCGACTTATACGACGTCAGCGCTCGGGCAGGAGTTGATCGAGACACTCGAACTTGCGTTCTCTCAGCGACTCAAAGAGTACACATTCGGTCGTTCTGGACCGGAGCATGCAATTCGATTGAATGCTCAGTTGTATCGTGAACAAATCGGAGCAGCGTCGGCAGATTCAAAGAAGATTGTGGCCGAGCAATACTTAGCACGTGCCACGCAGATCGAGACACTGACGAAAGTACATTTCGACAATGGCATCGGACTCTCCCAGCAATACCTTGAAGCCAAAGCCGCGAGAATCTCCGCGGAACTGGAACTCGAGAAGTTTTGAATTCGATGGCGTCGCGTAGAGTAGCTTCGGTGGTTTGCTGCAGATGATCAAGGTCGCACGAAAACGAAAACGATCGCTCGCAATCGTTGTTGCGCTTGTGTGTATCTCGGTTGTACTTTTGCAACCCTATCTTGCATCGAAGCGGATGCGAGCAGCCTTCATCGAAGGTGACGCATCCACTTTGTCAGAGCATATTGATTTCGAAGCGTTGAGATCCAATTTGACCCGTCGACTTGCCTCGAGCTATCAAGCGCCTGTTCAGCAGAGTCAAAGTGGTTCGATGTACAATCTGGCCACCATTTTGCTTGCCGGGCAACTAGAAACAGGGTTAACCCCAGAGGGCCTTCATCAATTGGTCAATCGTGTTGATGCAGGTGGCGTGGAACGATCCGTTGAGGAACGTCACGAGTCCTTTAAGCACTCAGCATGGCACACCTATCAGAGTCCAAGCCGCTTCTCAACGCTGATGACATTTGACGGTGGGATCCAAGTGCGACTCACGCTCGGCCGCGAGGGATTGTCTTGGCGACTGCGTGATATTGAATTCTTAGATAAAGGCGCAACATCATCGTGAATCGGCTGATCATGCTCGAGGATGATTTGGAACGGATTGCTCGTTTCCAAAGAGTCATCCAGCAGCATTATCCGAACGCCGAGCTCACTGTTTTTCGAACGGCGACGGCTTTCATTGACGGTTACACTCGCCAGGAACACTCACCAGACCTTGTCTGTCTCGACCACGATTTGTTTCCTGATTCCTCTGAGGATCCTGACCCCGGAGATGGCCGAGGCGTAGCCGCATTTCTGGTGACTCAAACGCCGAATGCACCGGCGTTGATCCACTCAACCAATGCTTCCGCAGCCGACTCGATGCTGTTTTTAATGGAGGAGCACGGTTGGAATGTCGAGCGCATCGCACCTCTTGGCGATGATTGGATTGAATCTTATTGGTTTCCATCTGCCCGTGAAATGATCGCGAAGCATTCCAACAACAGGATAGAATGAGGGACACGCCAGCGAATGAATCCAGCCGAAACAAGTGATGTGGTGACCATCAACCTTTGGATCCACAGTCGCTGAAAATATGAGTGAGAATCCTTATTCACCACCGGTCACCGCGGCCTACGATCGCACGCAGAGACGGTCCATTGGAAGCTCGATCATGTTTTGGGTTTCGTGCTTACTCTGTTTTGGATTACTCGGTAATTCCCTCAATGGCTTAGTGCAATACGCGTACTACGCGTCATCTGGGATCAAGTTGCCGGTATTGATTCTCGTGGAGACTCTCTGTGTCGCCGCAAGTGGGTTTGCCATGTTGATTTCGGTGATCAGTTGGCGGCGTCGCACGGTCCGACAAGGTGTGTTTTGGTTTGTCGGATCGTTATTGATTTATGTTCTGACTCCTTTCTTTGTCTGGTGATAGAACGATGGACTCGCAGTTAACTTGGATCGCAAGTACTTCGATTGTACTACTGATGGTCTTCACGTCAGACGTTCAGGCCGAAACCTGGACAACACCTGACGGTTTCCTTTCGGTGACGGCACCTGATGGAAGTGGATTCCAGACCCTGGATGTTCCACCGTCGCCTTTTCTCAAGCTCTGGGTTTCCAATGACGACACGGTGAAGTTGGGTGTGATGAGGACACAGATTCCACCAAGTGTTGAGTTGATCCAATCCTCGGCAGAGGAAGGACTGGCGGAATAAATCGGCGGCGAAGTGACCCGATTGCCGACTCGTGAAGTGTCTGGGTACGAGGTGTGGAGCATGACGGGAAAAGGGGACGCCATTGAGATCACGCAATCGATGATCCGAAGCGAGGACCAATTTTACAAACTGATGGCTGTGAAGGTTGGCGGTGAATTGGATCCTGTCATCGTGAACCGATTTATGGATTCGTTGGCGATCCGTCGTCCTGCTCCGTCATCGGCTGGTAATCTCGGGCAAGCAAGGAGCACTTCAGGAGGAGCAAGTGGTTCTGGTATCGATCTGCACGAACTGTCGAAGAAAGTGGGTGGTGCGGGCGCGATGCTGGGAATCGGATTGATCGTCTATCTGATTTCACGCGGAAAGAAACAACGAAGAGCATGATCGGAAAAAGCGACATCGATCGAAAAGGAAGTGTATTGACTAACTTCGGTCGTATCGCTTGCTGGTACGGTGGTTGAGCGAACGCAGTGTTACTAATCGGGAGGAACTTGAACTTGTTGCTGCGACGGATCCTTTATCTCACACGTTCGAGTGTCTTGCTCCTGCTCGTTTCGAGTTTCCCAATGCTTGCCGGATGTGCTCGCGACGAAGCTGAAGAGCTGGCCGTTGAGTCGTCTGAGATTGCGTCGCCTGTTGCTCAGTCTGGTGCACAGCAGGCTTTTCACCAGCAGTCTGCTGACCAGAAGGCTTCTGGCGAAGAAACTGGTTTGCGATCCCTGCTTGTGCAAGGACCCGAATTGCATGACTCCATTCGCACGCAATCTATCGCTTCGATCCGAGATCTTCCCGATGGTATGACGTTTCCAAACAACCCGCGTCATTCCACCGAACGGGCATTCATCGAGGCCACGGCAGGTGGCGGATCACAAGGCAGGCTCGATGGAGCGGGCATGCGCGCCGCACTCTACGCGCGCTACGTATGCGGCGAGAGTGAAATCGGTTTTTACGGGTTGGAGGCCGAATCCGCGGCGGTGGCTGATCGTCGTGAGGCAGAGCTACGAAAGATTTGGGCGTATGGCGGGAGCCTGGATCGGGCACGTGTCTTTCGGCAAGGCATGATCACCGTCGTTGTTTGGCTGCGAACCGATGAGCCCACTCCGGAAGGTTGGCGTGCCGTCAAGGAATGGGTGGAACAGCGGCTTGATCGCAACGTCCGGCCCTGATGATGCACCGTTCGCGCGCCCTGTCGCGAAGATCTGTGAGCCTTTGATGGGCAACAGGTGATCTCGAGCGGTGAGCGACATGGATATTGAAGGCTACAAGTCCCACGTGCGTCGACACGAATCGGCCATACTTCGACGCATGCTTGCCTCGGTATCGGTAATTCTTATCTTCCTTGGAATCGGGATTCTTGTGCGTCTCTATGACGATGATTTAGCGGACATCCTCGCGCCGATCCTGATCTTCGTCTTTGGGATGCCATTGATGATCACCGGGTTCTGGTGGACGGATCGGACCTATCGTTCGTTTCCAGAATTGGTGTGCCGACACTGCGGGGAATCACTGGCACGGCCGAGATCCACCGTGATCGCGACTGGTAACTGCCCCCATTGTGGACGCCGCGTTCTTGACGACACTACAATCGGCATGCAGTGAGACGCGCCGGTTCCATGACGTGGTGAAGGCATTCGTAAGAAGTGGATCAGAGAGCCAGGTAGCAGGCTCGCTCATGATGCGACTGGATCTGTGAGGTAGCTCGCGTTTTTTTGCTTGGTGCGGCATGCGACAGTTCTCAATCAAAGATCTGATCATTGCGACGGCAGTTTGTGGGTTGTCGTTCCAATTAGTTCGTTACTATGGATTACGGGCGGTAATTAGTCTGCTCGTGCTGGGATGGCTCGGATCGCCAACGATTGTTTTCCTTCTGGTTTGCGCGCTTAAAGGCGAGCGTCGAAAGTGGTCTGTCCGAATCCTGGTGTGGCTGTCGATCATTGCTCTCGTATCGATCGTTGTTCTTTTGTTGTTCACTAGTCCATCCGGCTCAGCGATTCTGTTTTGCGTTGTATTAATGATTTGGTTCACTCAGTCGACGCTTTTGTATGCGGTCTACGAAGTATGGAGAGTGGGAATCGTGTCCACCGAGCATTCAGAGCAGGAACTGCTATCCCGTGCTCTGCCTAGTGAATCGACGATCTCGTCGGAGCGCGAGCGCGCGAACCCCTGACGATGGGATTGATTCTCTTCTCCTACCAGATACGAATCGTGCCAGAGGACAAAAGGAACCGTCAATGCAGCTTGAACCGCCCCAGAATCCAGTGGGACCGTATTTGGAGCCGGAGGAATTCAACGACGCACTAAGGGTCGGGTGGATTTCGGATCTTGAGAAGCTTCCCTTTCAACTACGTGAGGCCGTTTCGGGATTGAATTCACCTCAACTGGACACAAACTATCGCAACTGGACGATCCGACAAATCGTCCATCACCTAGCTGATAGCCACATGAATTCCTACATCCGATTCAAGTGGGCGTTAACGGAAGACTTACCAACGATCAAAGCCTATGACGAAGGCCTGTGGTCAGATTTGGTTGAATCACGCACAGGTGCCATTGAGCCGTCGTTGTCTTTGCTTGATGGACTGCACGCACGTTGGTGCCAATTGCTGAGGACTCTCACAGCACAAGATTTTGAGCGTGCCTTTGTGCATCCAGAGACCGACGCAACAGTTTCATTGAATGCTGCGTTGCCTTACTACTCGTGGCACGGTCGGCATCATACGGGTCAGATTCTATGGTTGCGATCGAATCGGCTTTGAGTGACGCCATCAGCAGGAGAATCGTCTGCAATCGCTCTCGATCGTTGCAGAGCCATTTACATTGCAGAGCCATTTACACTGCAGAGCCATCTACTTAGCAGAGCTTTACGACGAGAGATCACGAAAAGGACGCAAGGGGGCTCCTGGCCACTTCGGGAGAAGCGATCGCCGGCTATCGTCACGCAAAGCGAGCAGAATCCGAAAGCGACGATCGAAAACGCTGCAAGACTTCCCTCCGAGGCATTCGCAATGCTTGACGCGCTTTTGTTGAGCAACAGATAATTGTGCGACTCGTGAAGAATGACGAGTCACACCATTGTTCTTGGGAAACACGTCGATCAGAGCTCGCCCTTTGCGGCTTTCCTCGATCGCGTCAATCATGTGAGAAGAGTATGGCAGACACCGATCGACGAAATGTGCTTCGAGCTGGACTGGCTCTTGCGAGCCTTCCACACGTCGCTTTGCTCATGGGATGTGGGAGCGAACCGACGGAACCGAGTGAAGAGTCCGAATTAGCCTCTGATTCGCCATCGGATCCCGATGAGAGTTCCGCCGCGGAAGAGCCAGAGAACGAATCAACAACAACGACTGAACCAACCACGCAGGAGAATGCAATGCAGATCCAGTACCTCGAGATTGTTACGCCAGATGTTGACGCAATCTGCGGGTCTTACGAGAAGGCATTTGGTATTTCGTTCGGTGAAAGCGACCCAAGTTTAGGCGGTGCAAGAACGGCCACCATGACGAACGGTGGAATGCTCGGCGTTCGCGCACCCATGCGAGAAACGGAGACCCCGGTTGTTCGACCCTACGTCCTGGTTGAAGACATTCAGTCAGCTGTAGATGCCGCCGCAGAAGCCGGAGCCGAAGTTGCCATCCCGCCCATGGAATTGCCCGGTCACGGCAAGTTCGCAATCGTGATTCAGGGCGGAATTGAATCGGGATTCTGGCAGAATTAGAACCGGCTGCGAAAACGTTTGCCGGACGATCTGTCTGCATGAGATTGGGTGACCCGCAGCGTGGGCAAGTGATCGGTTTCTCGCCGATGGAGTACCGTTGCTCTGCACGTTCGAATAGCGTGCGAACGGAAATGCCTCGGCTCTTTCGCGCGAGCTTACTCAGAGAATCTGGTAGAGTTTTTGTTGGGATAGATAGCTCGCAGCAAAAATTTGATCGTCTGCACGTCGTCGCAAAGGGAATAAGCAAGCATGCGTAAAACGTTCGTTCATGGTGTGGGTGGAGTTGTCAGCGCTGACATTGCTGTCCCGGAGCACCCGTCGGAAGTCGAGTTTTATTCGACTGTTCTGACAACGGGCGATGCACCGCTCTGGCGCGACGATCTGATGAATAATCGGGGAACACCCGTCATTGGATTGGGGGAGCGCATTCCCGAATACGAGTCGTTACCGCTGCAGTGGATGCCGCACATCCAAGTTGCCGATGTTGCGGCGAGTGCTGCCGCCGCAATCGAGCTTGGTGGTAGGGAATTGATGCACGGAAAGGATCAGGACGGTCACAGCCTATGGGCCGGGCTCATCGATCCCGATGGCGCTGCCTTCGGGATCATCCCGGCTGTGCCAAGTGATTCCGTGCCGGGTGAGTCGGATGAAGCTGGGCCGATCGGTTGCATCTCCTGGCTGTCGCTGTGGGTTCCCGATGCGCAATCAAGTCGCAATTTCTATCAACGAGTTGTGGGTTGGGAATCGGCCGGTGACGATGGCCGTCGCTACGAAATGGGCATTGGATCCGAAACGAAGGTAGCGGAAATCTGTCAGTCTGAAGCCGGTAAGGCAATGCCGGCCGTGTGGCTGATTCACTTGCCCGTTGATGATCTTCGTCAAAGTGTTCTGCTGGTTGAGTCCGAAGGGGGCGAAGTCATTCAGGATTCGAGCGACACAGCCATCGTGCGCGATCCAATCGGTGTCCACTTCGCCATACAGTCCAAGCCTAAAAACTAGTCAGTCGCCCGCATGCATCCATACATCGATGGCTTCGTCTTTCCGATTCCAAAGGATCGGTTGGATGACTACCAAGCCGTAGCGAGTGCGGTTGCGAACATCTATCGCGAGCACGGTGCGATCGATTACTTGGAGTTTGTTGGCGACGACATGCAGCGAGAAGGCACGCGACCATTCCCCGACATCGTGCAAGCGTCGGAGAATGAAGTGATCGTGTTTGGCTGGATCGTCTTCGATTCTCGTGAGTCACGTGATCATGTCAATCAACTCGTCGAGGCAGATCCACGTATGGAGACTCTCGTAGCGCCGTTGCTCGATCCCTCGGACCCGATCTTTGATCCGGCACGGATGGCGTACGGTGGATTCGTTCGGCTGGTTGACGTGAACCAAGACCGCGAAACACGCTAAAAACGCGAAATGAGAGATTAGAAAAGATAAAAGGACGAATGCGAACAGGATGAATGGAGAATGAAAAGGATAAGCGGGACTCATCGGAGGACATGATTTGGCTGATTCTGGTTTTCGCTTGTTTCGTTTCTTTCGCGGTTTGGATCCACGCAAATGGCATTTGATGACCTGGGCTGCCCTATTGCTTTGGCTCCTGTTTTCCATCCTTTCGAACCAACCGTTTGGGAAGGAATCGGTAGCCGATAATTTTGACGATGAAGTTTTGAACTCCAGCGGGCCTGTCAGCAACGTGTCTTATGCCGTCGCTATTGGTTGGCCACTTCCGTATCTCCAGCATACGGTGAAGCCGCCGTCAAAGAACGTAACGACGGACTTTCTTCCGCATTTCTTAGCGGTCAATAGTGTTGCAGTCGCGTTGACGCTCGCGTCGCTCGTTTTTGCGATGCAGCGTTTCGGGCAATTCACTCTTCGCTATTTGATGGGTGTCGTGCTGCTGGTAGCGCTCACGATCGTCTGCGGGAAGTGGGTTGTCTCCATGTACGATGGACTGGGGCTCTACGTCTTCTTTATGGCGCTCTACTTCTCGCCGATTGTGGTCGTGTTTACCATCGGGTTGTACCATGCGGGCGTGCTCATTCTCAAGAACTTCCGTAGGTAGACTCCGTTTAGCCGGATGGTTGGAGATCACTTTGGATAAAACGTCGCTTACTGAAAAATTCTCGCTGATCGATGAGCATTGGCGCCCGAAGGTGATCGCGTCACTGAACGGACAGGAGGTGAAGATCGCCAAGTTTTGCGGAGTCTTTCCGTGGCACCGTCATGAGAATGAGGATGAACTATTCCTGGTGTTTCGTGGTGAGATGTCCATTGAGTTTCGTGATCGAACGGTCACTCTCAAAGAGGGGGAACTCTGTGTCGTACCGCGCGGTGTCGAGCATCGGACCGTCGCCCAACCCGAAGTCGAGGTCATTGTGTTTGAGCCCGCCAATACGCGCAACACAGGAGATGTGATCGACGATCAGTTTACCGCTCCGAACGGTGTTTCCATTTGATGTTTGCAGGAGCGAACGCATCGGTTCGCTCAGCTCAGCTTGAGGCGGTGCGATTGTGATTCGTGATGTTTTCGATGGATTGTTGTTTGTTGGAGATGCCCTGGCCGCTCGCGATCGAAAACAGATTTACGATCATTCGCTTGAGGCCGTCCTGGATTTGGCAGCCAACGAGCCACCGGCTGTCTTAGGACGGGATATCATCTATTGTCGTTATCCGCTCACCGATGATGAATCGAACGATGATCGAATCCTTGTGTTGGCAATCGAGTGCTTAGAAAGTCTCTTGCGGAACAAGTATCGCACACTCGTAGCATGCGGAGCTGGAATGAGTCGATCCGTTGTGATCGCTGCCTCAGCGCTTTCGATAAGAACAGACGTGCCACTGGATCTCGCTCTGAAAAACGTCACGATGGATGCGCCGCGTGACGTATCTCCAGGATTATTCAAATCAGTGATTCGGGTTCACAAACAAATCGCTAACAAAATTTAAACGGTCTCAAATCTCACGGGTCATCGCTCGGTCAGGATCATGTTGGAACCAAACATCCGAAACGCCTTGTCGCGGAGTCTCGGTATCGCGATCGAGGAAGATTCCGAAAACTGGTGTGGATACACGAGTCGATCGGTGGGAGAACGGGGTAGCTTCCGCCAAGACGTTTTTCACCTATTCGTGCCATTGACGGATTCGCAGCCGTACTGGAAAGACAACCTGCAGTATGAACTGAGAAAAGCGGGCGTCGAGAGCTTCGGTTTTTTTCCAGCCGATTCGCCGCAATGTTCCCTCGAGATCTATCGAGACCATTGCGAACGACTCTCACCTGAACTCTTGAAAACGATCGATCCTTCTGTTCGTTTCGAAAGCGTCGTGCTGACGATGGACCCACATTACGAGATTCACATCCTTTTGCGTGATCATTAGCAGCGTCACTGCCGAGTCGTCGCGAAACCGTCGCCCTTTGAGATCTCCATTCCGAGAATTCTTGTGCACTCGAAAGTGACCATCCACCTGTTGCTGTTGTACACACTCGCGTTTGCGATGATCTTCGCGGCGTCGAAGTGTCTTGGAGTGAAGTTCATCCCGATTTGTGTTATCGCCGGAACACTCATCGGGCGTTTGGTTGCTGACCTCAGTACACAATCACGGTCTGCCCGATGGTTCGTCATTTTGACTTTCGCCTGGACATCAACCGTGTTCGCCTGCCTTTGGGATCTCGATTTTCAGATTCCTGAATGGTCGGTATGGGCGCAGGCATCACCGGTCCTTTTTGGTTACGGTATCGTGTCGACCTTGATCGTGCAGCTATTCTTTTTACTCGGTGGCAGCTTGAAACTGCTTCGCTTTCAAAGTCGAACAGACAGCGCTTGATCTTTAGGCTGAATGCGAGTGCGTTTATTTGTCGACGTAAAAATCCAGTCGTTGGCGTGAATGGAAATGACATTCCCACCCTTACCCATCTTTGATCAATGCGTTTGAATTCTTCGTTCGCTGTTCGAATCATCGTCGCCGTGTTGACGGCATGCGTGACGATCTGGACCGGTGGCATGCTGCTTACCGCGTGCCTAGACGCGTTGAAGTTGCGAGATCCGGCTGAGGTGCAAGCGACGATCCTCGACGTGAATCGCCAAATGGTCACGTCAGGTGATGGCTCGCGCGAACAGGTAGTCGTCACTTATGAGTATCGATTCGAGGATCAACGGTTTGAAAAATCGACGGAACGCGTGACGTTATACGGGCGTACCTCTGGGGTCTACGACAGATTAGAGCGATCGAAAAACGAGGGCCGCAGCGTCCCCTGCTATGTCTCCCGAGCTGACCCATCCCTCAGTGTATTTTCGCTCGAGTTTTCACTGCCGCTGTTGTTTGTTCACTCGCTTTTTCCTCTCATGTTTGGTGGCTGTTGCGTTTTAATGATTTGGTCATTTGTGAAAGAAGTTCGACAACACAAAACGCAGACCGGAAAGCGAGCGAGAGGCTAGGACGGAGTACCTAACGGAGAGGTCATGACGGATTGAGTTGCCCTCAACGATTGAATGCCTGAGCCTCATCCGGGCCCGGTGTTGCATACTCTATCGGCTTGGCGCGGATAAAGACCTCACCATTGTCCAGCGTTCGAACATCGAGTGGGACGATCGTAACGCCCTGTTCATTAATTGTCTGAGCGTTTTCTCCAAGGTCGGTTTTCTCAATACCCTTCGATTTGATCGGGGGGACGTTCGCGTTGAAGAAAGCCGTGCACCACCATTTTTCATTTTTATCTTGGAACGGCGTGCCGTGTCCGAGAAAGCGGCCAGCGAACTCTCGCGGTCCGTAGGGTCCGGTGATCTTGTCAGCAACACAGTAGTAAAGGTTGTAGGATCCCTTACGCCCGCGATCGGTTGACCATGCCGTGCCCAAGTGAACGTACTTCTCACCCACTTTGATCATCGTCGCACCTTCATGGCCGATGCGATTGATTGGTTGTCCTTCTGGGCCGGCGCGTGATCCCGCGGGATCAATCCTGACAGGTTCGGCGGTGTAATGGGACAGGTCATCACTCAGCGGCGCGACGAACGTGTTTCCCCACAGCAAGTAACGCGTGCCATCGTCGTCGGTAAAGATGGATGGATCATGACGTGTACCCAGCTTCCCATTCATTGGATGTGTCCAAGGGCCGGTAAGTGTGCTCCCGTCCGTCAACGCCAGGCTTGAATGATTCTTGGGGCAGTGGACCAGTGCCCATCGACCGATGTCTTCGAGCCAGTGGACCTCCGGTGCCCAAACCAATCGCCTGTTAATGCGTTTCCCGTTTCGCGACTTCATCGTGTCATCAACGGAAAAGATCGGTCCGAGCGATTCCCACTCGATCAGATCTTTGCTCCGCCATAGTCTCACCTGATCACCCACGATGCTCGCTTCACCCAATCCGATGTTGTAGGGATTGTCCGCTTCTCGCGGATCTCCTTCGCTCGGTTGGGTTCCGGTGAGGTAGTAGTAATCGTCAGGACCGAGCGTGATAAAAGGATCGCGAATCCATCCGGCCTTGATGTAGAGCGCTCGGTCGTGTGATTTCAGTCCGGCGCGGATCGTTTCGGCGTCCATCAAGGGACCTGGTTTTCGATCCGTTGGAACTTCGACGAACGCCTCTTTCGTGAACTGACCGGCCTTGGAAGCTTTTTGTGGTGTCTCCAAGAACAACTTCTTATGCAACTCGGCCAACTCTGCGGCGGGAATCTTGATCACTTTGCGATCGTAGGTCATCAGACCGTTGATCTCACCTTCGACGTCCGTCGTTTGCGTGTAGACGCCGGCAGCAATGCCTTGGTTGCGAAGGGCATTGAGCTTGTTGAGCGATGTGATGTAGCGTTCTTTGTATTCAGTCTCATTCTTGGGAAGCCCACCATATCCCCAGTTTCGGCGATTGGAGTCCCAAAGGTGACCCTTGACGGGATAACCGTGACCACCAAATTCGCCCATCACTTTGATGTAGTCATCGAATCTGCCACCTTCGCCATCGTTGAAGGGAAAGACGGGATCCGGGTAACTGTGCGCGTCTACGACATCGCCGACGGGCCAAAAGTTACCACCACTCGCAATGTTGATCAGACGAGTCGGATCGCGTTGCACCGTCCATTTGCCGACCTTCATCGTCAGGTGTTGCCCCCAACGTTCATTGAAAGGAACCCAGCTAACGATGGACGGATGGCTTTCTAGCGACGTGATCATCCGATCGAGTTCCAGCATGAACTGCTCGTGCTGTTTCGGTGGCCACTTGGCATCGACAGGATCGGGCTTGAGTCGCGTCCAGTTCGGCCACGCTTTGCTTCCCACGCCACCGCTGACATGGTCTTGCCAAACCATCATGCCGAGTCGATCGCAGTGATAGTAATAACGCCGTGGTTCAACTTTGATGTGTTTGCGAATCATGTTGAAACCCGCTTGTTTGAGCCATTCGATATCGAATAGCATCGCTTCATCAGACGGTGGAGTGAGCAGTCCGTCGGGCCACCAACCTTGATCGAGTGGACCCCAGTGAAAGATCGGCTTGCCATTGAGCGTGAAACGCCAATGACCGTCACCGTCCTTTACTTTCGAGACCGTTCGAATGCCCGCGTAAGACGTAACGGAATCGACAAGTCGATCAGACGAATCAAGCAAATTGATTTGTAGGTCATAAAGATGGGGTTCATCGGGAGACCAGAGTTTTGGATCGGGAACCTCAAGAGCGATGTTGGTCTTGCCACTGCCACGCGCAACAACACGCTCACCGTCGCGAACCGTCACGGCGACCGTTCCTGTCCCCTCGACTTTCGGTTCGACGACGATGGAACCGGTTGCTGAGTCGGTGGTGATCTTTAAATCCGCGAGATGGTTCTCGGGAACCTCCTCCAACCATACCGTCTGCCAAATACCGGAAACCTGCGTGTACCAGATGCCGCGAGCGTTAAGCGTTTGTTTCCCACGAAGTTGGTACGCTTCGGTGGCATCTTCAACGCGGACGATCACTTCATTCTCACCAGCACGGATCGCATCGGTCACATCAAAAAAGAACGGCGTGTTGCCACCCACATGCGTCCCGACCGAAACGTCGTTGACGAAGACCTCGCATCGGTAATCGACCGCTTCAAAATGCAGAAGCTGTTTTCTGCCGGATTGCTTTTCTGCCGTGAATGTCCGTCGATACCAAAGTGCTTCCGTCGCATCGAGCAGTCTCTGCACGCCACCCAGTTTGGATTCCAAGCAGTAGGGGACGAGAATCTTACCCATCCAGTCGCTTGGAGTCGTTCTGGTCTTGATGGAGGTAACCGAATAATCCCATGCTCCGTTTAAGTTGGTCCAAGACTCACGCTGCAACAACGGACGCGGATATTCCTGCCAAGCGTTTTCAGCCGTGACTCGTGCTCCCCACTTTGTGATTAACTCGGAAGCGAATGGTTTGGTGCTTCTTTTGGGTTCTGGTAACTTGGGAAGGTTGTCCGCATCGACGACATGGACATCAATGAACTGCCCGCCGGTCGATTGCTTACAGTGAACGGCCATGGTGTTGAGTCCGGCCCGCAGTACGGATCGTTTCTCCGGGGCAATCGCGATGACCACGTAGTCCGTCGTGAACTTTGCCAGGTCGGCGATCAACTTTCCATTCACATAGACCTTGGTGTCCTCATCGTGATGGATCAGCAACGCAGGTCTCGTCGGAATCGATTTCAGCTTAAACGACTTGCGAAGCCAGATACTGTTGGTTGCCCAAGTCGTGCCAACACGCGCGTTCGGTGTGCTTCGTGTTCCAAATCCTCCAAACCCTTTTTGCCAGTCTGAATCGTCGAAGTTGTTGCGTCTCCATTCCGTTGGCGGTCGCCTGAGCGTGTAACGCCACTCATCGACAATGCCGGACGCTGAGTCTTGGGCATGGGTTGCACTCGCGCTGGGTGACGTACTCGCCGACGAATCTTGTCCTGCGGCGATCGTTGGTACGATGGCAAGTGCGATCGCTAGGAAGCTTGCCGAAATCCAAGTCTTCATTTCTTTCCTCAATGATGGGCGTTACCGACCATGATCGTAGCTTGATTCAAGGATCAAACCATGAGAAGTTGCGTCGAGCGCCTATAAAATTTTGTCAATCAGAAAATCGATCGGTTAAGGGTTTGCCTGTTGACGGAACTCGGTCGTCGTCACTCCGGTGATTCGCTTAAAAACGGTGAAAAAGTATTCGGGATATTCGAAACCGCAGAGAATCGCAATTTTCTCCGCGGGCAGGTCGGTGGTCAGCATCAGCTCTTGGGAACGCTTGATTTGCACGTGGCGAATTTCCTCTTGAGGTGTCCGTCCGAGATATTTTCTCACCTGTCTTTCTAACGTGCTTCGCGAGATCGGGCAGTGGCTGACAACTTCCGCAACACTCACGCCTCGGCAGGCATGTTCGCGGATGTAATGGAGGGCCGCAGCGACGTCCGCATCTTCGATCGCGACGACGTCGGTCGATTGTCTTGTGGCGACACCGAGCGGTTGGATCCGTTGAATGCGTTCATCGATGTCTTGGTGACTCATTAAACGAGACAACGCCTCAGCCGCTCGAAATCCGACCAACTCTGCGTTCGGCATCACGCTGGAAAGTGGGGGCGTGCAGACACGACACAGAAGATCGTCATTGTCGACGCCCACGACAGCGACTTGTTCGGGAACAGCAAGACTCAACTTTGAGCATGCATCGATGACGTGTTGTCCACGGATGTCGTTGCAAGCCATGACGGCGAACGGAGGGGTGAGACTGGCAAGCCACTGTGCGATCGACTGCTGTTCCGCTTCCCAAGTGCGAGCAGCCGGGCCGTGCCAGGTGGAATGGAACTGCGCGCACTCGTGCCGAGTCCGCTTGTTGATCGTATCGATAAATCCCTCCGCACGACGTTGCGACCACGCTTCCTTTTTAAACCCGCAAAACGCAAATCGCTCAAAGCCTCTTTCCAAAAGATGCTCGGCGGCCATTCGCCCGATCACAAAGTCGTCCGACCGAACTTGAGGTAATCCCGAGTCCCCTTTTCGATCCGTCACTTCCACGAGCGGAACGCCGGTCTCACCAACGGCTTCCAAGAGTCGAGGTGTTGTCGCTCGCGAGATGATCCCGTCTCCGTGCCAGGAATGAAGCCAGGAAGGCGGCTGTTTCCAAAGATCACGTTGCTCCAGAAAGACCGACCATTCGTCGTGCATACGCATGTAACGAACGATGCCGGAGAGTAGTTCTCGGCCATAAACGCTGGACGTTTCCACGATCAATGCAACCTGCCGCTTCATAACAGCATGTTAATGTGCTCGCAGGCCAAGCGAGCGACGCATCGGAGACGGTGGGCAACAAGTGGCGAGAAAATCGTCCGTATGAGGTGCCTCGTTGTAAATGTGCACCTGCATGTATAGAATTAAGCGGGTCAGTCACATTCGCGACCGAACCATCAGAATTCTCTTTCTGGTCGAAGGTCGGCCAAAGACGCGAGGGTAAAGGCATGAACCGGGCGGCTGTCTTCTTGGGCACGTTATTTCTCAATCCGAGATCCAGCAACACATAAACCGGCGATAGCGCGTTGACCGCCTCCGTCAGTTCGGTTTGTGTTGGTGCAACGCCTCGTTCGAGCAAATCGATGTACGGCGATGTCTCCGCTTCGATTCCAGCACTGGTTAAGGACTCCCATCCGGAGTTGTCGTCGGGTTGTTTTGGAATCGGGATGGGCGTGACAAGTTGGACGTAAATGAAAATGGTCGGACTGACCCATAAAACAATAAGCAGCGCCATCACCAAGCGAGCTGTGATACCTTTTGCGAAGCTTTGGCGCGATTGATCCGTCAGTGCGTCTTCGTTTGAAGCTGATCCCACATTTGATTTTGATGCCGAGGCAAGCCGCATGATCGCGAATTGAAAGAACGAAATTCCAACGAGAATTGACGCCCAAGGAAGTGAATCTGAAAGTGACTGACGGTTGAGCTCGGATGGCTGTCGGAAGAACGTATCAGTGGGTGGCCATATTCCAAAGAACGGATTCGACATCGAGAGCATTGTGGCATCGTATTGGCTAAAGACGATGCAGACAGCAAAGCAGCAAGTGAGGGCGATCGGCAATGTTAACCAGATTCGGCTTGGCCAGTGGGCTGCGAACCAAACACCGGTGAGTGTTGCGATACCGGAAAGCAGGCCAACCAAGGTAACGTTGAGCCAAGCCCTCCATCCCCATTCGGGAAGACGCATGAACAAAGCCGCGGCCAACGCGATGATCACCGTCAGCAACAGACCACCAAGAATCGAGAGCTTCGGCTTTTCACTTAGTTGTTGATCACGCCGCGACTTCAGCCATCGGTTTAATCGGAGGACGCAGGACACGATGATCCCCTGCACCGCGAACGCGACGACGGGTTCAAAGGCGGGAATCATCAGTGGTATCGAGACGACGCCGACGAAAAAAAGCGTTCGCGCAAACCAGTGCAGCGTCGAAGATGATGCATAAACGGCCGCCCAACCAGACAGTGAAAAGGAAGTGGTGAAAAGGATTACGAAAGGAAGAAGGTCGGACATAAAGAATGAACGGTTGTGGATCTTGATGAATTTGTCGAATATCGACCAATGCTACGATCGGCGATGATCGTCTAGTCGCCGATCGCTCCGCCGATCATAGCGTTCCGTTCTGCCGTAATGGGGAGAATTCCCTACGATTCAGGTTAGGTCATGCTCCGCATGACGAGGACCGATCATCCAAAGTATCGGCGATGATCGTCTA
>JBCDEM010000007.1:0-345723 GCA_039179795.1 Planctomycetota bacterium
CCCCAAAGTAGGCGTTATGTATTAGGCGTTTAGACTTTAGACAGGACTGCTGGATACTTCGCATCGATCTTCTCCTTTCAAACTTCACTATTCCAACTTCAAACTTCCGAAGTGGTAGCCCTGGGAATTGAACTCAGCGCGACTCGGTTATCAGCCGTGTTTGGGCAACCAGCCCTCGACTACCATGGATGAATTTCGAAGACTGAATTCTGAATATTTCAAACTTCGCCCTTCGCCATTCAAACTTCCAAAGTGGGCCGGGAGGCGCTCGAATCCTCGTCTGCGGTTCTTCAGACCGCCGCTAGACCGTCTCAGCTACCAGCCCTTGATAGGCGTTTAGGCCTTAGGTTTTTAGGCTGTAGGCAGGACAGAGCCTTCGGCTCGTTTCCTAAACGCCTACGGTCAAAATCGCTAAACACCTAATGAAAAAGGCTCGATGCCTGAGTGACACCGAGCCTTCATGTAGAAAGCAGTTCGCTTTAAGCGAGTGTCACGCGAGCAATCTTGTGCCTAAGGAATACAGTGCCGGGATATTGCCGGGCTGGAATGTATTGGCACTGCGCTCTTTTTCGCTGGGCCAATCGCTACCGCCGAAGGCATTCCCTTCGTGTATCCGTTCGAGACTTGATTGCTGTTTGGTAAACATCAGAAAGCTCTTACTCGCTTCTCTGGGTGTGACTTGTGTGTACCAGCGTCGGCCGGTTCTGGGGTTAATAGACGCTTTCGATTCCGAATGGTTCGCGAAGAATTTTGTTTCTTGCGAACCGGTGCAAAACTAGATGCGCTTGCCAGCGAGATTATTTCATTGGTTTAAAAAAACTTTGCCATGTTTCACTCCAGAGTCAGAGAAGTTGGTCCAGATTCCACGGCACGCCTTAACCTGATGCCGTTGGGCTTTGCGTGTTC
Organism: Planctomycetota bacterium; assembly: GCA_039179795.1. Classification (GTDB taxonomy): domain Bacteria; phylum Planctomycetota; class Planctomycetia; order Pirellulales; family Pirellulaceae; genus Rubripirellula. Next base: position 907 of record JBCDEM010000007.1, read on the forward strand.
AACAACACTTTCAGCTGTGGATTGAGTGGCCTATGTGCTGCTTGGCAGCTTCCAAGCAGGCATGAACCCGTACGCGTCGGCGCCCCTCCGCGGAATACCGTTCGGATTTCTTTTGGACATTCATGTGACCGATGCAGACGGTGCAACGGCGCAAATCCGGCATCCAGCAGTTTTCGATCAACCCAGTAAGGATCTTCTTGCTTATGCCAAGAAAGTGGACGAGAGGCAGGCTGCGCAGGAAGAGAGTGTGCGCCGAGCGAGTCTTGAACGCGCAGCGCAGAAGCGAGATATGAGTTTCTTTCAGTCGACGCATCCCTTTTCAAAATCGCCCATTCGTCCGGATCCATCACTGCCGGTCGTGTGGAATGTTCGAACACCGGTCGAGTTAAGCAAGGAACTGCGCCGCGTTTGGCCGGCCCAACGACTGGAAATGAAGGAGTTGACGGTAGAGGGGCTTGCTGCTTTCGCGGTGATGCAACAATCCGATACCAAACGCTTTGAATCCGAGCTTAATTGGAAGCATCGGGACGGATCGGACCAGACGGATACGCTTGTGGAATTGGAACGTGGTCAATTGATGTTTAAGCCCGGTTCCCAGCGAAGATCGGTCAGTTTGTTTGCGCTCTCTGATCGATCGATCTTAGACGCCTTTCAACTTGTTCGTCCTCACTTCAAAGGCCTGGAGGCCAACAGCACTTATTACAACCCCGAGCGTGAATCGTTTAAGCGTTCAGGAGTAATTGCAGGCGCGACTAAGAATTTTCAAAACGATTACGGTTGTCTTCCGCCAAGAGCGATTTACAGCGACGACGAAAAGGCGTTGCTCAGTTGGCGGGTGATGATCTTGCCCTACCTCGGCTATCAACATCTCTTTTCGTTGTTTCGCTTGGACGAACCTTGGGACAGCAAACACAATGCGAAACTGATTCCTTTCATGCCACCGATTTACGCGGGAACGCAAGGCGGTCAACTTGAGCCGGGAAAGGCAACCATTCAAGGACTGGTGGGACAGAATGCTTGGTATAAACCGAATGGCATATGCTTCGCGGCCGACTTTGAGCAATCTTTCCAATACACGCTGTCGCATGTGGAATCCACGGTCGAGCACGCGGTGGCTTGGACAGCTCCTGAAGATTTGTCTCTGAATGATCAGCTCCTGGCAACCAAGATCTTGAAGGGTGTTGAGAACGTTGCCGGCCCGAATGGCAAACGCATTGAAAAGCCGTTATTCCACGGCATTACGAGCGACACATCGATGGTCGAGCTCCCATTCGACGAGCAAGCCCTTCGAGCAACCGCAACGCTCGCTTACGATGGAGCCAGTGTTCTATCGTTGATACCGAGGCCTTAGTTGGTCTTGTCGTATAAGTTGGGAGCGAGCCATGAGTTGGTCGGAAGGTTTCGCATGATCGCAACACGTCAAGCGGTTTGATTCGAACCAGGCTTGCGTAGAGCATGTCGCGCAGCGGTACGACCGCAGCGTGTTTCTCGCTGGGGGTCGATCTAGCCGCATGATCATCGCGATACTTTCCGTGAAGACGTTTTCGCCATCGAACTGACAGTGTTATGCCGTCACTTGAATCGGAATCGGACCGGGATTACCGATTCGTTCTTCGTCGTACATGTTTCGCAGGCAGACAAGAAAATGTTGATTCGCTGGTGGGTGGCTCGGATGTATGGATGGAGATGTTGCAGCCAGACGGATCGCCGCCTCAGACTTTCCCTTAAGATCGACGGCGAATTGTTTCACCTGACCTCCTCCCTCGATTCGAGAAAGGCATGGCGGCAAAGCGACCCAGACGAGATCACCGGCCTCGTATCCATTGTTGACGCGAACGTTCAAATTAATCGCAGCACCTTCGCTGAAGCACCCACTCGCAATTCCGTTTTGAATTAACGCAACGGAAATAGGCGTTGTAGAGATGAATTGCGCCCAATGGTTTTTTACGTAGGAAAGACACTCGACAGCCAGGGTCTCGCTGTTGCTTTGCAAAGACTCGATTAGTTCCGTGCCCGCGAGCGCGTTGGCGATAGTCATCGATGTTTCGTTAAGTTGTACAGTCGAATCAGTCGCCAACCATTTGTCTCGTGATAGTTCGAACAACAGAACCACTAGAGCGACCGAATCGATCGTTGAGTAGAGACGTCCTTCAGGACCGAGTTCATCAAACAGTCGATTTGCGAGCTGGATTGCTTGGGCTTTATCGGCTGGATTACCACCTCGGAGCAATGTGGCAACGGCCATCGCTTGTTCGGCACGCCAGAATGAACGGATTCCCGAAAGCGGTGTTCGGGCTTGCCGTCGAGCGAAGTCGAGTGCTTTGGAGGGCTCCTGTCGACCAAAGCGAATCTGGGCGTATGCGTCTTCGCCTGATTCGATCGATTCGGGCGGCCATGCCATCTGGTAATGTTTCGCGGCTTCGCGAGCGAGCCTCCTGATCTCATTAAACAGAGTCCTTGCATTGGTATCTGACTCAAGTGTTTCGTTCACGAGGTCAATCTTTAGAAGATGCTTCGTTGCCATTCGGCCCCATGTGTCGTCTGGTGGCCTGTTCGGATAGGACGCAAAACCCCTGTTCGGCAACCACATTTCTCGTTGCCTCCTCAGACCAACACGGATCGCGGATAGCGTTTTTTGAGTGGGAGCTCCACTGCTAATTTGGTTGGCAAGGCAAAGGACTGCGGAGAAAAGTTTGGCGGCTGTTTGTTCGCAGCAAAGGTGATCATAGTTCGCCGTTGATTCTGCAACCATTTGTTCAATGGGCTGCACACTCGGCAGCAGTCGAATGCGCTGAATCTCATCGCCGAGCATCACCCTTTCACCGCTGTGGAGCATCCGCAACGTTCGCCGTGGCTCGATCCGTTCCCCGAGCGGCCGAACAGTATGGTTATCTTCCCGGCTTTTACCGCTGACGCGATCGCAAACCTTAGCAGTGTACTGCCCAAGTCCAGCCAAGAATCCGAACTCTACGTCAGTCACACTTAATTCAAGCGTCTCGACTTGTTCATAGGGCGGATCCGCGATGTGAAGCGTGACTGGAGAGCCATTGCACAACACTTCCAAGCTGAGTTTTCCCGACTCGCACCTCGCGACCACTCTTCCGCTTGCTTGATCCCCATCAAAGAGCACGTTGGGTAGTTGCAATTCCACATAGGGATCCGAATTTACATCAAATTCGACATTTGTTTCAGACCACTGGCGACCGGTGGACACGAACGCTTGGGCTGTGTACCGCCCAGTGTTGTTTGGTAACTCGATCATGGCTCGGCCCACACCCTGCGAGCATTCAATGAGTTCGCAGAAGATGACATGAGCGTCGTTGTTGACGCATCGAATTTTGTCAGACGATCCTCGTTCGATTCGGCCAGCCGAATGTGGGCTTATGGTCGTGTCGGCGTAGATGGCGCTATCCGTTTCAGTGAAGTCGATCGCAGTGTCCGTGAATTCCTGCAACATGCTGTCCGCATGCTCGCCTTCGACCTGCCCGTAAAAGTGATTGATTGCCTCGAAGATTGCGTCAGGCGTTCCGATCACGACCTCGATGAGTTGATTCAAAATGAAACGGAGCTTCTCAATAGTCTCCAAATCCATGGGATTGGACATCGCAAAGACGAAACGACCATTTTGGTCTTCGCGGATCGGAATGACAGAGTTCTCGCGAGCCACCGATTCGGGACACAATTCAATGATCGAATCATCGATCGACAGGCTGTCGACATCAACAAAATCGTATCCGTAGATTTCTGCGAGTGCTCGGGACAGGTCCTCGGCCTCGACATAACCATTGTCCACTATCAGGGCATAGTAAGGCTTGCCGTTTTCGGACGCTGAATCCATGATGTGGTCGGCTTGCTCATCGCTGATTAAATTTCGCTGAACCAATTTGGCAAGGGTTTCATTTTCGATGTGAGGAATTCTCGGTGAGAAATGCCACGAATGAGGATAGTGTCTAGATTGTTGACGCGAGCCATAGACAGGTTGCATTTGGACTTCACCGGGCTCGGTATCATCCGCTGCGGCTTTGATTCGGGCCGCCAACTTTTGCGCGGGACGTGAACTGGATTGGAGTCTTGAGTCTCGAATCACAATCGCCGCATGGCCCAGCAGGTCGCCTCCAATATCGACACTCACCAACACTTTTTTGCCAGGCTCGAATTGTCTGCTTAACGAGTTCTCAGGTGGCGTAGACGGCCGTGGTTCTTCGGCGTTCAGCGTCTTATCGACAGTGATATCTTCTATTCGGATGGATGCTTGCCAATCACACCGTCGCAACGTGAATGCCCGCGTTTCCCAAGGGTTTCCATTTACAAAGCATCCGACGGAAACCAGTCCCGCAAGGTCACTCGATCGAATCTCGACCGTGTCGCCAGCGGATAGATTTCCGAATCGCTTGACACAGTACTTTGCGGATGAAGTTTCTGTCGATTCATTTGAATCAGTCAGCGCAGTCGCGCAAGCGACACAGTCCTCTACATCCTGCATTGCTTGGATGCGAATGTGTCCGTTGAGAGGATCTGTGATTTGAATGGGTGAATTGTTGTGCTCAATTTGCCGAACATGTAGCCCCAAAGCCTCCGTTGTACCGGGGCCAGGCAGCAACGATGCGGTCGTTTTGGTTCCGCTTACGTTTAAGGTGGTTTCTTCACGTTGCTTTCGCTCGCTACCTGGCAACGGAATCGACGCGGTCGCGGAAGCGTCGTCGACCAACGTAATTTCCAAATGATGCGGTCCTTCGCCAACTATTTCTAGGCCTACAATCGCCAATCCTTGCTTGGCGTTTGTCCGTCGAGAATCGATCCGGGACGGACCGTTGTACAGATCTACCCGGAGCACTCCGGTAAGAGGTTTCGCAAAGTGGGCTAAACGCAGCGTGCAGGAAAGAGATGTGTTACGGATTTGGACCTGTCCGATCGTCGCGACAAGTGGTGCCAATTCAAAATCGGCGACCGTGAATTCACATTGATCAGAATCGTCGGCTAAATCGGCCCGCACAACTTGATACTTGCCAATCGGAAGGTCCTCAAAGTGAACGATTGCCATACCGCTCTTATTAAGGTGAACTTGTCGCTGCTCAAACTCAATTTGGGTCGAGTCCGAATCACCGAGCAACAAGGCAATTTGAACGTCGCTGCCAGCGAAACCCAAATCGACTACCAAGACGTTTATCTCATCGCTGCCTTGGCGATACAGATCACGGTCACAGGTTAAGCTCCTTAAACACAAGGAAGGCGAATGGGCTGCTTCAATGTCAACGCCGGGAAGCGAGAGCTTTTCAATGGGTGAGATAGGAATCGTCAAGCGACATTCAGTGCTCTCAACGGGCCTTTCGTCACCGAGCAATTCCAAGTCCTGAAGTACCGGATGTAGTGAACTCGCAAAATTCACCTTTTCCTGGTCGACAAGATCGAGATCGACGAAAGCAAAATGATCGCCAACGTAGACACCGGTCGCGAGATGCTTGGCGAGACTGCGCTTGATCATGAAGATGCGTGATGATCCCATGTTGTACTCCTGCCAACGAACCGAACATGACGTCGATGTTCAGCACCACGCGAGATGGCTGACAGGCCGATTGCCGACGGCTACGACAAGTGCAGGTTTCGAATCGGCTGAACGTAATAGGTAGTTTATCCTCTCTGAGACTGAATTACGTTGTCGCGTCCTTGCTGCGTCTTGGGCGTCCTAAGCGAACTGCTAAACCTTCAGAGGTTGGATGGTGTCTGGTAGACCGGTTTCGCTGCCTTGGCGTGAATGTTTGGCGCTTGAAACAAGTTCCAGTGGTAGTGGGTCTTGAGGCGAACATCGACGGGAATCCAGGTGGTCCAGTTACAGTTGAGAGCTTCACAGAGCGTTCCGTTCTCAAGAGCAGCTTCCATTAATACGAAGATCAGTTCCGCGTCGCCGAGATCATCGGTTTCGTATTCCGTCGACCAGTAGGTTCCGCCGCTTCTCCAAAAATACCACTGCACTTGGACGCTGTAACTGGTGGTGTAGAGCGGAACGGACGTCTGAGCCTGTGTCTCACTCGTGCCAAGGATCGCAGAAACAAACAAGATCGCGGGCAGCAAGCGTGTGGCGATGGACATAATCGAGATCCTCTGAGCGATTCGTAGGTGGGTGAAAGTTGTCTGTCACAAACCCAAGCGATGACGCTACGCATTTGTTACGCATTTCTTTGACAAAATTCCTCTCATGAATGGGAGGTGATGAAAGCACGCCGAAGGGTGCCGATTTTCATCGTCGTTTGCGTCCTGCTTGTGCTTGTTGTGTGGCTGCACAGCAAGTCTCATCCACCGTGATGCCTAGCGTTCGCTAACGCGTATGATCGCACTCAAAGCGATCAGATAACTGATGCGTTAAGGTGCGGGCGGTCGCTTCGCTCGCGCCACCGAAATAAGAGGGGGTACCCTCGAAGTAATGGAAAGACGTTAGCGATTCCTTCAGACCGCTTAGGTCCCATCCGGACACCGTGACATCCGGACAACCAGTTAGGTTGAGCGACTGCAGTTGCCGGCAGCTGGGTGCGATGTTGAGGATGAGATGATTGACATCGAAGCTACGGCAGTCGCGAAAGTTGAGCGTTTGGCACTGCGGCATGCTGTGGTAATTCAAGTCGCTGCAACGCAGTTTTGGGCACTCAACAACCGACAGTTCACGCAGTGATGCGGGAAACTCTCGCCCGAGTGAAACCAACTCATTGCAAGAGTCAATCCGCAAGGACTCAAGATTCGAGAGCGTTGTAAGTTGCCAGGAGTTGCCGACTAATTGCTCGCAGCGTTCAATCTGCAATCGTCTCAACGAAGGCGGAAGGTCATTGATCGCGCCATCGTTTAAACGCTCGAGTTCCTTCAGGGAAAGCTCTTCCAGCTGGTGGAATCCCGCGAGGTCCCAATGATCCCCAGTCAGTCGTTGGTTCTCACCGAGTTGCAGAACGTTTAGTTCCGGGAGTTGCTGGGCAAGCTGGGGGATCAGTTCATTGTTCAAGTACCTCGATTTAGTTAGATCCAGCTCGCGAAGGTCGTTGAGTCCGGAGAAATCCCAGCCACTTCCCGTAATCGCTTGCGGGTCTGATTCGCGACCGGACGGTCCACTGAGCCAATAGAGATCGAGTGTTCGCAGTTTCGATAAACGTGGGAGCATGGTGGCGATGGACGCATTGGTAACACTGCAATGACCGATGTGCAGATGCTCGATCGTTGTGGGCAAGGTGGCGGGGAAATCCACCTGCACCGTGCATCCATTCACGGAAAGATCCCGCAGTTGTTTTAGGTGTCCGAATGACAGCTGTCTCTGATTGCTCGGGTAAACACCTCGGATCTTGAGTTCCTCCAGCTTCGCGGCATATTCGACGGTCTCGACAACAAAGTCATAATCCAGATTACGTCCCGCCAAACGCAATGAGGTAAGCGATGACAGCGACTTCGGGTCGATCGATCCACCGATGATGTTTCCGTACCCGGTAAGGCTGAGCGACTTTAAGTTTGGCGTCTGCTGCAGAAGCTTCTGAACATTGTCTTCCGTAAATGCGTTGCAATGCGAAAGGTGCAACGCTTCGAAGTTCTTGCCATTTAGCAGATTCCAATCTTGGCCGGTCAACGTTGTGTTTTGATTCACATTCAGTGAAGTAAGCGCTGAGCACTTTCCAACAACGTGGCGAACCAACTTGTCATCCACGCCACGGGCTTGAAACCTATGCAAGTGGTGCATTTCATCCAGCGGCCATCTCTGGCCTGTCAGTGGTCGATCCCGGGTTTGCGATGCGGCGACAGTGAATTCCTGCAGGTTGGGGCAGACGCGCAGAAGTTTCGCGATGTGTTCATCGTCCAGTTCATTGCAGAAGAGCAAAATCAAAACATCCAGGCTGGTGGGACGGTCGCTTAGGCCGTTGCCAGTTGTCTTGAAGGTGCATTGATTCAATCGCAGTTCTTTCAGGTTGGGGAGATCCAGCATTGCGGCATGCAATGCCGTCAGATCGATGCCAAAACCGGTGATTTCGAAAGCGACCAGTTGCGGACATGACCGCGCGATCTGCTTCAGCATCGCACGGTGTGCCTGTTCATCACGCCATGGAAGCGGAGACGCGATCCGCAGTTGTGTCAGTTTCTGATCACTCAGTTGCGTAGCGATTTGATCAACGTCGCCAATCTCAATCTGCTCAGCAATTAGCCAATCGTCCTCCACACGCAGCCGCTCGCTATCCGATTCGATCGATGGTTCGGGTGAGGCCGGGGCGGCGTGATCGGCCGGCGCTGCGTGATCGGCCGGTGCAGCGTGGTCGGCCGGCGCTGGGCACCCAGCTATCAGCACAAGTGGTAGGAAAAAGATGCAGCGTTGAAACGTTTTCATATCGAATCACCGACGACAGCGAAAACTGGTTCCTGGCATGGGAAGGTATGCGTATTGCCCCATGATTCTACTTGATGAAGGAGTGATTCACGCTTGGGTCGCTTGCTTGGCTGCCCAAATAAATGTTAGAAAATTCACACTTTTGTGGGTTTGCATTCGATTGGAATTGTTAGATTACTAACAGTTCTTTCCTGACACGCTTTCAACCGAGGTGGACCTTGCGATCTGATTTGTCGCGACGCGAACGCGAGATCCTTGAGCTCATTTATCGGCTCGGCGAATGCACGGCGAATGAAATTGTCGAGTCGCTCGACGATGAGTTGGCGAATGCAACGGTCCGCACACACCTTCGTTCGCTTGAGGCGAAACGGGCGGTGAAGCACGTGCGTTCCGGAAAACAGTTCGTCTATCGACCCGTCGTTCCACGAAAGAACGCAGCATCATCCGCCTTTCAAAAAGTGCTCGATGTGTTTTTTGGAGGGTCGGTTGAGGATGCGCTCGCCGCACACCTTGCCGATCCCAAGACTTCACTGAGCGACGCGGATGTCAAGCGACTTCAACGTTTACTCAAGCAGCACACGCGGGGAGACAAAACGTGAACGAGGCCCTTAACTCTACGGCTTTTTGGCTGGCTACCGATGGCTTTGGTCCTGGCTTTGTCTTAGCGATTCAAGTCGGCTTAATCGCATGTGTCGCTCTCTTGGCAGCACGCGTTGTGTCGCGATTTTACCCGGGTGCTTCGCATTCGATTTGGCTCAGTGCGGTGATGTTGAGCTTGACGTTGTTTTTCACTTCGGCGTTGAAAATCGGTTGGCCCGTGAGTATTAGCGGCAAAGACGCGGACGCGAACGTTGCGATGACGCCGCCCGAAGCGAGCGAGTCCATCGAACAAGAAAGACTGCGTTCGCTGCCGGAGGCGTTCATCGATCAGACCATGGATCAAACCAACCGTCCAAACACGGATCAAGCCTTTGCGCACCGACGGCCGAATTCGTCTCCGTCGCCCGACTCGAAAGAATCACCTTCGCCAATGGATCTGATGGACGAAGCAACGGTCGAGGCGCTCGCAGCATCGTACACGAGTGATCCCCCGCAGGCTGCAGAAGCTGGTTTTGATCTGTCCGTTCGTTTGAAACAAATGGTTCTGTTCGTCTACCTGGGCGGATTCGCGATCTTGACCCTGCGTCTTGTTCGGTCAGCGCTCTGGCTGCATTGGATTTCACGACGTGGCGAGGCTCTATGTGCACGGGATGCGGAGTTGGCGGCAGACTTTGCGCGGCACATCGGTTTACAGCGGACGCCGAATCTTCTGACCTCACCCAAGGTGACCATGCCGCTGGTCTTTGGTGTGATTCGTCCAACCGTTTTGTTGCCAAGTGATTTTCCTTCCTGGACAGATGCTGAGCGTCGGGCCACGCTGATCCACGAATTAACGCACGTTCGCCGACTGGATCTCGTTAGCCATTTCCTGTCGTTGTTTAATCGCTGCGTTTACTGGTTTCACCCTGCGAGTTGGTTGTTCCACCGTCGACTCGTCGAGTCGCGCGAATGGGCGACGGATCGGGAAGTGATTGATCGACCGCACCACAGTCTTTCGCCGATCAATTACGCAGAGAGCTTGCTTTTGGTGGTCTCGCGGCTGTCTCGTTCAGACCGAGATTTCAGTCGCGGTCCTGCTTTGGCGATGGCGTCACACGACGACATTGAAACGAGGCTTCACTTCATTCTGAAGCCTGCGCGATCGACTCGGGTTCGTCGCTTGATCCGTCAGTTGAGTGTTGGGCTGGTCGTTCTCGTCGCCCTAGGGACTTCGGTGCGTTTGAACGTCGCCCCCGCGGAGGATGCGCCGACGGAATCACCGGCTCCAACTCTATCCGACCAGGAGTCGGCGGAAAGCAAAGCGGTAAAAGACAAGCAGAACGATTCCAAGGAGACCACTCGCGTTGAACTGATTGAATTGCAGGCTGGCGACCACAACCTTTTGCAACGCATCAATCGCGCGAATCCAAAACCGATTCCGGTCTCGGATCCCATTCTGACGATGGATGTTTCTGGAACGGTCTTGGACGCCGACGGTCAACCCGTGAAGGACGCCGTTGTGCTGCTTCGCGAGTCGAGTACGACGCGTATCAGCGCGGCGTCTGCGTTCGTCGAAACTCCCGAGGAACTCTATCTACGCGAAACCGCCGACGTGCTGGCTCGAACCACCAGTGACGCGTCCGGTAAGTTTGAATTCCACCAGATTGATGCGCCGGGAATTCCGAGACGTTCAGCCGACCGTTCCTGGGCGGGCGACGTGGTGGCGGCCCATCCGAAATACGGTATCTGCTCGATTCCCATTCAAAGTACAGCTTCGAGGCGACAAAACTTCAACGACCTACAAGCAACGTTGACCGAAACCACTTCGCTCTCCGGAACCTATTCAACTCCGGAAGGCGAGCCGGTTGCGGGCGTCGTGGTGACGCTGGATCGTCTTCTCACCGGTTCAAAGTCGGATCGATATACCGATGGGTTCGATTTGCAGGCCAGTCAATTGAATCTCCGTGCCATCACCGACAGCGCAGGCAGATTCGAGTTCGAGCAGATTCCGAGATCGATGCTTGCCTCGTTGTGGGTTCACGACCCAGACTCGGCCGGTGCATTCGTGCTCGCCGGGACGTCACCCGATGTTGATTCTTCGAAAGTGGATCCTTCAGCCGTCGCTCGGTATGGGCCTCTAGCTGAACGGCCACACGCGATCGTTGCTGATCCTGGCGTCCTCGTTAAAGGGATCATCCGCGACGAATCTGGCTCACCAGTCGCTGACGCGATGGTGGTGTTTGGCGGAATGGTTCTAAGGCATCGCAGCGGTGCCGATGGGTCAGTTTCCATCCGCGTTGCCAGTCGAACGATGGATTCCTACCGGAGAGATTCCTACCGGAGACGCACCAATCCGTCTCCTTCAGTTCCTATCAGTATCTACACCGATCAAGAACGCGGCTTTATGCGGACGGCACATCAACTTCCTGTCATTGGAATCGATGACGGGAAGCCATTCGAAGTGACACTTCAAAAGGGTGTCCGCATCGAAGGTGTCGTCGTCGATCAATCCGGTGATCCGATCGAGGGAATTGCCGTGATGAATACCTCTCGGGAGACATTGGGACGTGGCACGTCTGACGAAGCTGGTCGATATGAGATGATTCTTCCGGTAGGCAAACACACCCTGCTATTCGCGACGGACAAGTTCGGTTTTCGGTTGCCAAATACGCGGGAAGCCTATCAGCGAAGAGACAACCTGGATGATCTGTTGACGTTGACTATCGACATTGAAAACGATGATCCCCACAAGCTCCCCAAAACCGTAATCCCAGAGGCTGACACGATTCAGGTCATCGCCTCGCTTCCCGATGGAAAGCCGGCCAAAGGCGCCGACGCAGTCGTGCGTGATGAAAAAGTACTCAATGCTGATACGAGGTTCCCACCCCAGCGCGTCGAACGTTCTTCCAATGTGCTGACCAACTCAATCGGTCGTGCCGACTTGCCCGTGCAAGGTGTACTCACGGAGAAAGCGTACGTGGATCTTTCGCTGATCGATGGTGACATCGCCTATTACGGATCCGCAATGGCCAGTGAAGTCGTCGATGGTGTGCTTCCGATCGTACTTCGCCAATCACCGATCCTCGAAGGCCGTGTCTCAATCGACGGAAAACCCTACGCGGGTGTCGTTCTTTCGGTCGGTGAATCTCAGCCGATCAGCCGAAGCGCCGATGGTCGGAGGTTCAACGGATTCCAGACTTCGAACCACCAAGCCGTCACGACGGACGCGGACGGCTTCTATCGCTTGCCCGTCAAGCAGGACAAACGCTACAGCGTTTCGGTGTCGACGTTACCCGGAGAATCGACGCGGCCCAGTGTTGGATATGGCGCCCATGCGGTTGGCGCTGGGGAGATCTCTGTTCGAGAGTTTCAGTTTCGTCGCGGAAGCGGAACCATCGCTGGTCGCGTAGTGGATGCAAATGGAGTCGGGATCGCCGAGGCGGACGTCCGAATCCAACGTGAACGTGATACCACCCCGAGCTTCTGGATCGGACACTACGACGAAAGCACGATGACAACGAATGCCGACGGCTACTTCGAGCTGAAACGTGTTCCAGAGGGAACGTACCAAGTGCGAGTCAGCGGGAAACGTCCAGAGAATCGCACGCAGCGCGCTCCGTCGACGATGTTCGCGGCGAGTACTGGCCAAGCGGACCTGACTGTAACGCTGTCCGATGCGAATGCCGCTGCACCGCTTCCGCGATTGACCCCCGTACGAATCGAAACCGTTAACCCGCAACGGTGATGTACCGTTTAGGAGAGATCCGTGTTCAAACTGATGCTTGTTGTTTGCTGTGTCGCTTCGGCGGCGAAAACGGAGCTGGCTGGGCGCGTCGTTGACTCCGATGGAAAGCCCGTCGCGAAGGCGATTGTGGTTGTCAGCACCGCGCGGCCTCGAACAGGTCCCGCGACAACCTGCCCGTCATGCTACCGAGACTGCGCAAAGCGAACGCTTACCGACCAAGAAGGCAGGTTCATCATCGAAGGTTTGTCTGACAAGCTGCTGTTTTCGCTCGCCGCAGGCGCCCCGCGATTTCAGGGTGCTGTATCAGGATATGTAGATCCGTTGGATGCTCCACCGGTAGAACTTTCGCTCAGCGCTTTCTCTCAGGACGCGGCGAGCACAACCGTTCGTGGGAGGGTCGTTGATCTCGAAGGAAATCCCGTTCCGGGCGCGGAAGTGCGAACACGAACGGTGCAGCGCAGTGATGGTCGGATCGGTGGGAGAAATCCTGACGTCACATCGCTGACGCTGAGTAATGACAAGGGCGAATTCGAGTTGTTCGCGGGAAGCGAGATCGTCGCCTTCGACGTCCGCGCTTCTGCGGCAGGTTTCGCACCGACCGATTCACCATGGTTACGATCTGAAAAAAAGCAACTTGAGGTGCGTCTCGGATCCGGCGCAAGCTTACGCGGGCGCCTCATCTATGAAGGAAAAGGAGTCCCAAACGTGGAAGTGGGGCTCGTGCAAAAAGATCGCACGATGGGCAACATCGTAACGCCTCAAGAAGTGTTCACGGACGCGTCCGGTGAATTTCAATTCCAACAATTGCCACCGAACCTCGACTACACGCTCTACACGCATACGGGCCAAGATGCGCCGGCCGTCCTGCCCGTGAGTCTCGTTGCGGTCCCGAACCATGGCGAGCGCGCTCAGCTGGGTGATATTGCAACGGTGAAGCCCTCCAAGCTGACACTTGTTGTGAAGACGAGCGATGGCTCGCCGCTTCCCAAAGACAGCTATGTCGTGATTACCCGTCGGTACGCCTGGCGTAGCTCGCGAATCATTCTCGATGAACAGTCCGTCGCCGAGGCGGTCTTCAGCGACGTCCCCAACGAGAGCTTCGACATCATCCTGCGCGCCCCTGGCTACGCCGTCGAGAGCACGCAGCCAACGTCAAATCTCGATATGAATCGAAGATACAGCGTTCGTGTTAATGGTGACACGAAGATGGAGTTTGTGATGAAGAAATCTGAATCCACGGGGATCCGATAGCGCAGGCAGCCGCGGAGTTCCCGCAGAAGTCGGTTCGCCGTTACGGGCCCTCCGTTTTTTTGTTTTTCTTGTCACCCTCTTCTTGCGGAGCAAAAGCGGACACAGCCATCGAGAGCGCGAGTCGTTTTGCAAGCGGCATGGTCTCGATCATGATCACGTAAGACTCCTCGATGGCCGCTTCTTTAAGCTTAACCGCGTCGGGCATTTTTTGGAGCGAATCCGAGTAAGTCTCATACGCGGCCACGCTTGGAAACTGAAGCATGCGAAACTCATCCCAGCTTCGCCCGTCCCCGATCAGAGTGCCTTTGACTCGTGTCTTGAGCAATGGCTTTGCGCCGAGGGACTGCAACAGTGTTTCTGTTGCCGCGTCAAATGCTTCCATCGATGCTTGGCCTGCGCGCGTTTTATTCGCATCGTTCTCGGTGGCTTCACGAACGCTCTTACGGTACTTCAGCAGCTGTGCGTAGATAAAAGCGTCATCTTGATCCGCGATTCGTTTTGAACCTGATAGTTTCCAAGGAACACGTTCGGTCACGAGTACCTGTGAGACTTCTAGACCTGCATCTTTATGCACGGCTCGCTTTTCAAACTCGGGGTCGTCCAGCATTTCGAAGAATTTGGCTCTCGATGGGTATCGAACAATGCCAACTTCATCCCAGCGTGGATTCAAATTCCCGATTTGATCGTTGACCCGGCCGACGTATTCGATGCCGCCGCCAATCTGACCGATGAATTTGATCGGAGAATACAGCGCGTTGGCTTGCTCGCCCGTCAAATTCGTCTCCCGTCCGTCTGCGTACTTGGCTCTCGCTCGGAACTTCATGAGATTGACCATCAAGAACTCACCGTCTTCGGTTTCCGCAACCGTTCGCATCCGTTTCCATTGCGCCTCGTTTCTCGTTCCAAACGAAAGCTCGCCGAGATCCACCTCTGGTTCGGAGGTGGAATTTGACGGCGTTTGAGCGGCGAGTTGAAATGCCGCAAGGCAAAAAACCAAGATCAACGCGAGTCGTTTTGCAAGCGGTATGGTTTCGATCTTGATCACGTAGGGCGCCTCGATAGCTGATTCCTGAAGCTCAATTGCGTTGGGCATTGTTTGCATCCAAAGAGTCTGACCAGTTCTTGGCTTAGCAGTTTCTGGTCTAGTTTCGTGTTTGTGTTTTCCAATGGGATCGTGAATTTTGCGTGTCTGTCTACGCGTGTTTCGGTTCGCGGTGCGATAGTCGAGCGGGTTTGCCGGACTGAAACTGGTCGATTCTTTTTTGCCGCTCAGGTTTTTCCGGGTTCGGTGCGAGCTCCAGTGCTTGTTTCTCGAACTCGATTGCCTTTTGAAAGTCATTGGCTTCCGCGTGGGCTGCCGCCAAAACACTGATTGGGATCCAGTCCTTCCATGCTGTTCGCACGCAAATCCGGCGAGCGTTTTCGATGGCCTTCGCGCCATCTCGAATCGAGTCATCCGGACTGCAGGCTTGGAGACGGGCGAGCGCTAGTTCTGCGAGCAATTCCGTTGCTCGAAGATCGTACGCCAAGGTGTAGTCGTCGAAAGCCTGTTGCCAGTGACCGAGTAGCTCATTCGCGTAACCTCGAAAATAAGCCACTTTGGAATGAACATTTCTCTGACAAATCACTCGATCAAGGTCGTCTATCGCATCCGTGAATTTGCCCAAGGAGAGTTTGGCGTAACCTCGGTAAGTGTAAGCCGTTTCGTTGCCCCAATCACGTTTAATCGCCATGGTCAAATCGGACTCGGCTTGGACGAACCGGTTCGCTTCGTAGTGTGCGACACCCCGTTGGGCCCAGTAGTCTGATGGCGATTTATCAAGAGATAACACTTGATCAAAAGCGTGAGTCGCTTCCTCAATTCTGCCGCTTTTTCGTAGCCTTACGCCGTGGTCGAAGAGTGCCGACGCGGTGTACCGCTTGCCACATAATCGATGGATAAGGCCGAACGGTTTCCGGGGCCAAGACAAAGGAACGAGCCAAGTCGCTAACGTACGGCGTATCCAGTGGACACAACGGATGCAGAAGCGAAAGAAAACAAACGAAACCAGAACGAACACGATGGTGGCTGCAAAGAGTCCGTATATCTGGAATGCGATGACAAAGCCAAAGACAGTCAGCGCGACGAGTAGGCCGCCGATGAACCGTCGGTAGAATTCAGAGCGTATCTCAGTCACGCGTTTTTCTAGTCCGAAGAGATGTGAGGTCGTAGCGACGAATCCTTGGGTCGCTGGATGCTTCGACCAGAATGAGCTCCCCGCGCGCGTCCACCAAATAGGGGTAAAAGCAAAAACCTTGCGTTTTTTCCAAATCTTCGTATGCAGGGAAATGTCCGAGGCTTTGTCCTTCGCCGTTGAAAAACAACAGGCCATCCTGTACTGCTAACGCCAAATAGGTTCCGTCGTAGTCGAGTCCGTATACGTACCTATCATGATCGACTGTACATCTTGGTGAGAAGTCAGCCTCAAAGATCGAAACCTTCCACGACCTGTCAACGTCGGTATGTCGAGTGAGTACGGCGAATGATCCATCTTTTCCGATGGCGACAGATTCTATTTTCTCTAACCAGGTGCGGTCAGCGTGTCGGCGAATTCGTTGGCGAATCGTTCCGTCACGAGAAACGACGAGTAATACTGTGATATCAGAGCATAGAAAAACATCGTTTGTCTGCTGATAGTAGGCCGGAGTGCCCGGTGGAGTTAACTCCGCCTTGAGTTTGCCTTCCCAATCAAAGAACAAGAGGGAGTCATCATTCACGCAGATTGCCAATTCCTTTTCACCTGTGACGTTGATCGCGTTTCGGGAATAGGCATGATCGAGAAGCCGGTCATGAAACAAGACATGCTTTGTTTGGCCACTGAGGTCGCAGATGTGAATGGCACCCGTCCGGGATGCTTGAGCGAAAATCTGGCCTTGTCGATCAATGTGGATCGCATCGATCTCGTCGAGTGAATGTGGGTTGGCAGGGACGCCAAGGCGTTTATCGACGATACCCTTTTCACCGAGTCGAACGATCTCAGGCCCCTCGACAATCCAAATGTTGCCATCGGGTGTAACTCGCAAGGATTCTCCGCAAAACAGTGTTTTGCGATCCTCGGCAGAACGCGGGTTAATGACTTTCATCGGCTTGCCGCTAGCGGTCATTTGCACCAAAGGGTGCCGCCCATGGAAGTCATAGACGATCAAACCGCCATCACGCGTGGCAAACAGTCCACTAGGATAATTCGGTTCGTAGCCCCACAACTCGGGTAGGTTGAGCGTGCGCCGATAACGGACATCATCTGAATAAACGACAATCTCCTTTCTGATCACATCTAGAACGCACAGTTCACCAGCGGAATTTACCGCGATTGCCTCCGGGCTGAACAGCGTCTGTGGATACGAGTTGTAACCTCCATCGATGAGACTCAATTGCTCGCCTGTTGAATCGCAAATTTGCAATTGAGGGGTCATCGTGTTTTTGCTTTGTTCTGTCGCCAGAACGGCAAAACGTTCGTTGGTCATTCCGACGAGGCAATCGATACTTGGCGACCGGAAATTCGCGAGACGCTTTGCCGTTCTCGCATTTATATCGATGTTCCATCCCATCGCTTGACTGTCAATCTGCCAGCTCGATGCGGTGGTCACAAAGTGTCCTCCGCCAATACTTACGATCCCGTTCAGCAAAAACCCTTTCGGAATCTCGATTTCCAAATCGAACGCTTCCAACTGTTTGCCGTCAGTGTCGACCGCAACGAACTCATAGGCGTTTTCGGAGTGACGTATGAAGGCGAAATGACCGCTTGGGTCGATAGCGAATCCGCAGGCGATATCGCGGACGGGATGCAAGGGCTCGACGGACTTTGTGAGCTTTAACTCACCGATCAATGGCATCGAGAAGGTTGAGGGCTTATCCCGTCGTTCATTCGCTCGCTGATCTGCTTCATAAACACGACGTTGGCGACCGACTTCGACGACTTTCCATTGTCCGTCTGATTCTCTTTCAACACGGAACGTCACTCTTGCTTCGGACTTTACCAACTGAAACGAGAATTGATTGGCCTCTTTGTTCTCAAGGATGGCACCCCGTTGTCGCATTTGATAAAGCAACTTGTCTTCGAGTTCATCGTCATCTACTTCGTAGTCGACTGGTGCTGCAAGTTTCCAGACGATCTCGCCCCCGGAGTCACAAACGATGAACTCCACACCCATATCACCATTGAGGATCGTCTGGACTTGCACGATCCAGAGTGGAGAATTGCTTATGGATCCAACATGCAAGATTGTTCGATGATCAGATCCATCGGATTGACAAAACTGTGTGCCAACTTCTTTTCGGCGCTTCGCGGGATGAATGTCGTAGAACCACCAATGCTCTTCGTTCCGGTTGTTGTCAGCGTCATCAACGCGCAGCAAGAAAGACTTTTGAAGATGGCCCAATTTGATGTCTTGCACGATCGGTGTCGGAGAACCGTGCAGAAAATCCGAAGGGACGCGTTGTATCCTCTCTTTCATTAACACACTGCCGCCCGGGTCGATGATCGCGACAATCAGGTGACCCGGCCTTGGATCGTCACTCTTGTGAAAGATCCCCTCCAGCCCTTGCGTGTACCCGTAGCCGACGACGTGACCATCATCCGTGACTCGAGCATCCCATAGAGTGAATGGCAACTGCGTGGCCCACGTGTTGTCACTGTTGCGTATGGCGATGTAGTTCGCATCGTAACAAGCGTTTAAGTGAGTCGGGTCCACGACGATTTCGAATTCACCCGACTGCGATGTGTAGGTCTTTACATGTCGAACGTGATGCGGAATTCCAGCTCCGATTTCATCATCGATCGCAGTCACGATCGTAATCCCAGAGAGATAGAGGAGAACCGAGAACGAGAGACGCAAGATGACGAAGTGGAATCCGCGAAGTGCGTTCATGGATAGCAGTCGGCAAGGTAAGAGACGCGTGAGAAAACCTGTCTCGTTTATCTTACAAGACCTCAGACAGAATCACGATGATCGGCTTAGATCCTCAATTGGTTTGTCAAGCAAAGCATGAAAGACGCCACCGGCATGCAAGATCGAATGGCGAAAGAGTCTCGCTGAGCCAGGGATTTCGGTCGCGATGCGGTAAGACATGGCCTGGGATGCCAGCGTTACTTCGGCGAGAGCGTAAGCATTCGTCGCACTATCCAATTTGTAGCCACTTGTGTTTCAGACGGTTAGAATCAGGCGTCACATCGTTTGTTGCCTGGGCAGGGAATCGTCGCTGCATTCCGAACCACCGCGGCTCTTGAAAGCACGAGCCGGCTAAGGGTTTGTTGGGTAGGAAGCGATGGTTCTTTCCCAAGTGCGCTGTTTCAACGGGATTTGGAATTCAGCGATTCGCCTGAACCTAGAGATGATGACGCTTCGCAACGGGACTAGGTGGGGAGTGTAGCTTTCGTTCGCTAACTCAAACGCTGCGGCCTAAATACCTATCGCTTTGAAGTTTCCCAATTTGAGCAGCCGACGGTTCTTTCGATTTGAGCCATGGTTCTGGCAAGAGTGGCTTGCGCCCTGACCACTTGAACCTGGTAACTGAGTAGTTCCCGGTAGGTTTCGGTCAGATCGGTGAAGTCCGCTTTCCTTCCCTGGTAGTCGGCCGTTGCAATTTCGAGGGTCTGCTCAGTTTTGGGAATCAGTCGGTCTCGGAACAACTCGAGTTGCTCGGTGGACGCGTACGCCGCGGCAACTTGTCGTCGCAGCTGACCTCGCAATCGATCCCGTTCGGCTTCGCGAAGATGCACGGTACTGATTCTCTCATGGGCAGCTTCGCGTATGCCGCCGTTGATTTTGTCTCGCCAAACGGGCAAGCTCACCCCGATCGAGAAGTTGATATTGTCGTGCCCGTTTGCGACGGGACTAATGACATTCTGGTTGTCACTAATAATGGAGTAGCCAAGTCCAAGTTGAAAGTCTGGATACTGCTGCAGACAAGCCAACGTCTGTTTGGCTCGATCACGCGCAATTTCTGCTGCGAGTCCTTGCAAGCTCGGATTGCATTGCTCAGCTTCCGCGATCAGTAGCTCGAGGTCGGGCACAACGTCGTTTGCGTCGAGATCTTCAAACGCAGTTGGCATCAACTGAACCGGTTGCCGAACGAGTGTTCCGAGGTCCGCTCGAGCTTGTTCTTTTTGACGACGTAGCGAGATCAACTGGTCATCAAGTTTGTCGCTTTCCATTTCCGCACGCAGAATGTCTTGTTGACTTCCGCCCGTTTCATAGCGCGCCTGTGCGATGCTGATGAGATCACCGACGAGCTCTTGATTCTCTTCCACAATCTCAATCAAACGGTCAGCGAGCCAGAGCTCGTAGTAGGCCAATTGGACCGCTTCAACGATTTCTCGCTCTGCGATCGCGACTTCGGCGGCAGCGACTTGCGCTTCGCGCTGCGCGACCAAACCACGAGCTTTCAACTTTTCGGGCCAAGGGACGTTTTGGGCAAGACTGAATTGATGGCCAACACGTCCACCGGCTGTTTGCAGTGCCTGGTCATGAATGGGCCAGAACGTGTTGCCAATCACCGGGTCGTCAAGCGATGTTACTTGCGGAATTCGATTGTTCAGTGCAGCCAAGCGCTGTCTCGCTGCCTGAATGCGGGGATGGACCGACAGGGCTTGAGCGATAAGTGTTGGGAGATCTGTTTCTACGTCCGCTGACTCTGTGGCAAACGCCATGAACGGGTCCACGGCGTCCGAAGTGTCTGGGTCAATTTCTGCGTCAGTCTCTCTTTTCCCATTGCGTTCGATGCGGAAGTTAGCGGCATGAACGATCGGCGACGGCGAGCTTGATGATGGTCCGTTCGGCGGCACATCAGTCGGGACAGAAGGAATTGTCATCGCCGACCCGGGACCTGGATGCGATTTGCAACCAGGAAACGCGATGGCCATACCCAGAATCACCAGACAGACCAAAGACTGGTTAACCCAATCGGGCGGGTTCCTCTTTTCGGTCTTGGTGACGTTCCTTGGCATTGAATCTTGGCAAGAAAGGCAATGAACCGTCATGCGGCGAAGTGGGCGGACGTAGGAGATCCGGCCCGAATCAAACTTGATCCACATGCAGCACGTAGCGATACTTACATGCAGTCCTCCGGGCTATTCATCGGGCTCTACCATGAAAAAGTTCCATTCCATCCGCACTGCCGTCACAATCGGAATGATCATCACAATGATGATTCAGTCGATCGTGGTCATGGCTGCTGCGCCTGTGGGGGGCACGCTAAGTCAGTCCGAATGTGCCGAGACGACGACCGCCTGCGAAAGCTGTGAGTGTTGTGAGGTCCAATCGCGCGACCAACGGTGTTGCTGTTGCAGCGAAAATGGAGTTGCTTCAACAGACCCGCAATCCGATGTAGGTAACCAGGCATCCGCAACAAAAGAAAAGCCTCGAGCGTTACTTCTCGGCGTGTGCCTTTGTGGCGTGATGATCCCGCCGATGGATCGTGGCGACCGATGTCCTGAGCGAATCGTTGTTCGTCACGTTCCCATCTCTGATGCGACTGCAGACGAACCTGTCCGTGCACGGCCGAGGTCAGAGGCGTTGCAGTTGGCCACGCTACGGGAGGTGGGTCCTGTTCCTCGCTATTCTCAGCGCTTTTTGTGTATGTGGCTGATTTGACGCCACCGTTGCGCGCTGATTGCTTGCTGTTCGCAGTGAGTGATCGATTCGCGCCTCTTTAGCTGAACGTTTCCATTCGCATTTTCCATTCGAGATGCGTTTGATGCTGCTGCCAAGCGTTTGACTCACGATGCTGCAAGTACGTGATTCCTTGGCACGACGCCCGAAACTGTTTCCTCCGATCTGTACCGACAGGGTCCACCTTGCGCTATTTCATACGATCCAAGCGATGACTGAACCAACCAAACACGACGAAAAAACCAAGGCGGTTCAGAGTGATTCTGTCGCTTCAGCGAAAGCAACCGCTGCGAAAGCGAAACCAATAACGTCACGACTTGCCGGCTTGAAATGGCTTGGGAAAACCGTGACTCACTCGCTCGCACTTGCTGTCATGTTCATTGGCGGTATCGCACTGATGGGCGTAGCGCAACGTGTTGGATGGATCCAGGAAGCAGGATCCAATGAACCCATTGGTGCGTCAGCGAATTCACTGGAAGGGCAGCGATACATCTGCCCGATGATGTGCGTACCGCCGACGACTGCGCCCGGCCGCTGTCCGGTATGTGGCATGGAACTGGTTGAGGCCGCTGCGGGTGGCGGTGGAGATGGTGTTTCGATTTCCATCGAGCCGGCACATAGAAGATTGATCGGTGTGCGTACTGCGATGGCGAAACTGGACTCGGTGAATCGAACGATTCGCACGATTGGATCCATCGGGTACGACGAGAGTCAGCTGTCCACGATTTCCGTTTACGTTGATGGGCGGTTGGAGAAACTCTACGCCGATTACGTTGGCGTCCCTGTACGTGAAGGCGACGACCTAGCACTCATATACAGTCCGGAACTCTATACCGCGCAAGCCGAGTTTCTCGCCGCCCAAGAACAAAAGACCTCCAGCCGCTTCATCAACAGTGCCAGGATGCGAGAACTCGCAGCTGAGAAGTTGCTGGAGCTTGGGATGTCAGAGTCCCAGATTGAAACACTGAAGCGAGAGCAGAATGCGAAGTCTCGCATACGCATCAAGTCACCTCAAAATGGCACGGTCATCGAGAAGAAGGCGGTCGAAGGTGATTACGTAAAGACAGGCCAAAGCGTCTATCGAGTGGCGGATTTGTCGACCGTTTGGATGATGCTTGATCTGTTTCCTGATGACGCGGCGAGAGTGCGGTTTGGTCAAGAGGTCGAATCGGAGATCTCCTCCGCGCCCGGGATCGTGTTCACTGGCCGCGTCGCATTTATTGATCCAACTGTCGATCCGAAGACACGGACCGTCAAAGTTCGCGTTGAGATGCTCAACCTCGATGGGAAACTCCGGCCCGGCGACTATGCGACGGCACGAGTCTCGGTACCCGCGATTCCGCGCGAGCAAGTCTACGATCCGGCATTGGCTGGCAAGTACATCAGTCCAATGCATCCACAAGTGATAAGGGACGCACCGGGAGGTTGTCCCATCTGTGATATGGAGTTGATTCCAACGACGATGCTCGGCTTTTCTGATGTTCCGTTACCAGAGCAGCGAGTCGTGACGGTTCCGCGAGACGCGGTACTGATGGCCGGCAACAACAGCGTGGTTTACGTCGAGGTCGAGCCGGGAAGATTTGAAGTTCGTCGGATCGCGCTTGGAGCGCTGACCGATCAGGAGGCGATCGTCGCCGAGGGACTCAGCGCGGGTGAAATGGTTGCGACCGATGGAAATTTCCTTTTGGATTCACAATCGCAACTAGCAGGAAACCCGTCCTTGCTTGACCCCTCAAAAGCCCCGAGGTTTGCGGCCGGCCCCTTGCAGTTCAAGGACGAAGGTTCCCCCGCCGCTCTATCCGGGGACGTAGCCACAGCATTTGACAACGCCTTCGCCGCATACTTTGAGATACAAGTTGCGTTGGCCAACGACTCGACTGCTCCGCCCGTTTCAGTCAACACACTCATCCGTAGCCTCGTCGTAACACTCGCTGATACCTCTGTACCTGACAAAGCACAGCGTGAACTTCTCATCGCGCGGAACGCGGCGGAACGTCTGGTGGGACAAATCGAAGATTCGCGTGTTGCATTTCGCACTGTTAGTCATGCCTTGATCAAGGCAATGCAGTTTGCGCGCGGTGAAAAGACCAAGAACGGAGTCAACCACTTCTTCTGCCCCATGGTGCCGGGTGGTGGAGGTGATTGGCTGCAAGCCAACGCAGACCTCAAAAACCCGTATTGGGGTGCTGAGATGCTGGCGTGCGGAGAATTGGTTCGTGATCTTTCTCTTTCTCCCGAAGCTTCTCCGGCGGGAACGGATGACGATCCGTTTGAGGGATTGGAAGTTCAAAGCCTTGATTTCGAAGACTAAGCCAAACGCATGCTTGAGAAACTGATTCGATTCTGTACGAACGAACCTTACCTGGTGATGCTCGCCATCATTGTGGTTAGTGTCTTTGGATGGTTCAGTTTCAAGGCAGTACCGATCGATGCGATTCCCAACGTGGGTGAGAACCAAGTCATCGTTCTTACACCTTGGCCAGGGCGTTCACCAAAAGATATCGAAGACCAAGTCACCTATCCGCTAAGCGTCTCTCTGCTGGCGGTACCAGGAGCGGAGTCGGTACGAGGCAAGAGCCTGTTTGGCTATAGCTTTGTTCAAGTCACTTTCTCCGATCGCGTCGATTTTTATTGGGCAAGAAGCCGCGTGTCGGAACAACTCGGTGTGGCGGCATCGCAATTGCCTGAGGGCGTGAGCCCACAGTTGGGGCCGGACGCCACCGGCTTGGGCCAGGTGTTGTACTACGTCTTGGAGCCGCCCGATGAAGGAATGTCCCTAGCTGACTTGCGCAGCATGCAGGACTTTGTCGTCAAGTATGAACTCCAAGCAGTAGACGGTGTTAGTGAGGTTGCATCAATCGGAGGCTACGTTCGCCAGTACCAGATCGAAGTCGATCCCGACAAGCTACGGTACTTTGGTATTCCACTCGACAAAGTGATGATGTCGGTGAAGAGTTCCAACATGGATGTCGGTGCAAAGACGCTCGAAACAACCGGTATGGAGTTCATTCTTCGCGGAAAAGGATTCCTTGGCACCGACGGAGATCGGGCCAAAGCTCTGCGGGACCTGGAAGACACGGTCGTCGAACAACGAGACGGCGTACCCGTTCGCATTCGGGACTTAGCATCCGTTCAGCTGGGGCCAGACTTTCGTCGGGGCGCTCTCGACTTCAATGGTTCCGAAGCCGTTGGTGGAGTCGTGGTCATGCGTTACGGCGAGAATCCGCGTGATGTGATCGCTCGCGTCCACGACAAGATCGCTCAACTCGAGCCGGCATTGAACGGCGCCAGAATCCGATCTGTTTACGACCGCACCGGCCTGATCGATGAGACGATGGACACGCTCACGAACACGCTGATGGAGGAAGTTCTGATTACGTCGGCGGTCATCCTGTTGTTTCTGCTGCATATCCGAAGCAGCTTTATCGTGGCGATCTGCCTACCCGTGGCAGTCTTGATTTCGTTCATCGCTATGCGGCTTGTCGGCGTCGACGCGAACATCATGTCGTTGGCCGGAATCGCAATCGCTGTTGGCACGATGGTAGATATGGGAATCATCGTTGCCGAAAACGTATTTCAAAAGTTGGCGGACTCAGACGATCGAGAAGATCCAGCGCGAGTGGATCACCCTCGGCTGATTCAGGATGCAGCGATCGAAGTGGCACCAGCGGTCGTTACCGCAGTGATGACCACGATCGTCTCCTTTCTTCCCGTTTTCTTTCTCACGGGAAGAGATCATCGCCTCTTCGCCCCGCTCGCTTACACCAAGACGTTTGCGATTGCCGCCGCATTGATCACGGCGGTCACCATCGTGCCGGCGCTTAGTCGCTTTCTTTTGCGCAATTCACAGGCATCGACTTTGAAGGCTTCGGTTTCCGCGTTTGGTACCGCTGTCTTGGTCGCCGCCCTCTCGCAGTTCGTTTGGGGACATCGCATCGCGGACTGGCTGGGTGCACCGCTTTGGGCGGTGACCTGCGTTGCAGCCGTAATGGGGCTGGTTGTCGGGTGGCAGCTAGTGAAAGAGCGAGTTCGCCCTATTGAAGAGATTCCGACCAGTCGGTTCGTTCGCTGGTTGTATTCGGCTCGGCTGCGTTATGCGCTGAACCATAAGTTTATTGCTTTGTCATTTCCCACGTTGCTGTTCTTCGTTGGCTTGGGCGCATGGTTCGGACTGCCGGTCGTCTTGCGGCCAGTTGAAATCGCGACTCGTCAGGTCGGAACAGAGCTGAACGACTTGCCCGGCTACGCGGATTTAAAGCACTCGTTCACGGGGCTGCAGTCCGACGACTGGATCGCACTGGATGAGGGAAGCTGGTTTTACATGCCGACCTTTTATCCGGCGGTCAGCTTCAGCCAGGCATTGCAAATTCTGCAAACGCAAGATGTGCTCATCGGCGAGATCCCCGAAGTTCAAGACGTGCTTGGCAAAATCGGTCGAGTGGAATCGGCGCTCGATCCAGCTCCGGCTGCCATGGTGGAAACGTACGTCATGCTCAAGCCAAAAGAACAGTGGCGGGAAGGAGTCACTTCAAGCGACATTTGGAACGACATCAATAAGGTTGCAACGCTTCCCGGTGTCACACCCGCATCCGCTCTACAGCCGATCGAAGGTCGCGTCGTGATGCTGCAGACAGGGATTAAAGCCCCGATGGCGATTCGCATCTACGGGGATGAATTACAGGATTTGTCAAAGGCAGCCCAAGCGGTTGCGAACGAGCTGAAAGAGTCACCCTTCATCAATCCGGCGACGGTCAATCCTGACATCGTGTTGGGCAAACCGTATGTTGAATTTACCGTCGATCGTGAAGCTTCCGCTCGCTATGGCATGACGCCGGTGATGGTGAACCAGGTCATCGAAACCGCCCTCGGCGGTACGAACTTGATCAAGACGGTTGAAGGACGCGAAAGGTACCCCGTACGATTGCGATACAGTCGCGACCTGCGTGAGCGAGTCGACCAGCTTTCACGCTTGCCGGTGGTGACGCACAGTGGTGCTGTCATACCACTTGAAGAACTGGCCACTTTGGAAACAACATGGGGCCCCGGCGCGATCACTAGTGAGAATGCTCGCTTGGTAGCGCACGTTTCCTTCTCTACCAACGGAACGGCTGGTGATTTGGAGTCAGTGCAGGCAATCGAGAATCAGCTGCGCAATGCACAAGCCCTTCCCGAGACTGATGCACGGCACCTCGCACTCCCGCCTGGCTACTCGCTTGAAGCAGTCGGTAGTTTTCGAAACCAGATTGAAGCCAATCGAAGGCTGATGTGGATCATTCCACTTGTCATCCTGATCAACCTGTTCTTGATCTACTTGCAGTTTCGAAGTCTGCCAATCTCTATGGCTGTGTTTAGCGGTATCCCCGTCGCCTTTGCAGGCGGAATGATTGCGGTGGCCGTCATGGACATCGAGTTGAACACGGCGGTCTGGGTCGGCTTCATTGCGCTGTTTGGCGTGGCCGTCGATGACGGTGTTGTCATGGCCACTTACATTCACCAGCTGCTTAATCGACGAGACATTTGCACGGTCCAAGATGTCCGGGACACGATCTACGAGGCAGGATTAAAGCGGATTCGCCCCTGCGTCATGACAACGGTCACGACGCTGGTCGCTTTACTACCCGTGATGTTTGCCGACGGACGCGGGGCCGACGTTGCTCGAGCCATGGCCTTGCCCGTCTTTGGGGGAATGCTTGTGGAGCCGCTCACTTCGTTCGTCGTTCCAACGATTTATTCCGCATACCTCGAATTCAAGATGGCACTCGGGCTATCGGATCCGCTATGGAGAGCTACGGAAGAAACGGCCGCAGACGCGGAGAAGGTGGCAGCGTGAACACGAAACGGTTGATGGTCTCATTCAAAGGGCCTCTTGATGCGATGGGTGGTCCATTCAAGGTCAACGCAGCAGGAAGGGCCATTTACATCTGCTGTCCTGGCTGCGCGAAACGAATTGCCTCATATCCCGAAAAGTACCTTCGTGTTCTCAAGGAGCAGGGAGTAGACGCTCCATTGATTCGTTAGTTCATTACCGCGTACTTAATTCGATTTGATGAAAGGATTATGGAATGAAACGAGACGTTGCCATCTTGTTTGTCTTGCTGCTGACATCGACGGTTCCCGTTTTGCAAGCTCAAGAGCAGAGACACTCGGCTTCTGCCAACTCGCATTTCACCGATTCACACAGAGGTGCGAACGGTGGAACGCTCCAATCCGTTGGAACGCTTCGGATTGAGACCGTGCTGAGAGAAAATGGAATCCTCTTTATGGTTCGTGGCGCCGATGGCCAAACGCTCAAGGCGCGGGAAGCCACAGGAAGCTTGACGTTGAGGATCGAGGATAAACCGAAGGAATACGCACTGAAGCTGCAGCCACTCAAGAACGGTGGGGTCGGCGCTGCGATCGATCTAACGAGATTAAAAGGCAAGATTCTCCACATGGACGTGGTACTCAATGGACTCGGAGATCAGTCCATCAAGTTTCACTCGATGGCGACTCTCTCTGATACGGTCAGTGATGCAGTGCTTATCAGTTTGCAGAAGACATGTCCGGTCACTGGAAAGTCTCTTGGGTCGATGGGGAAACCGCCGAAGATCATCGTCGAAGGCAAGCCACTGTTTGTGTGTTGCGAACCATGTTCTGCAAAGATCAAGGCCAAACCGGACGAGTATCTGGCGAAGTACTACGCCGCCAAGGGCAAAGAGATTCGTCCCGGCGTCTTTGAGGCGACTCTTGCCGATGCTGGTCCGATCGCTGCACAAAAAAAGTGCCCCGTGATGGATGAAGCACTTGGCGGGATGGGTGCACCGCAAAAAGTGAACGTGAACGGCAAGTCGGTTTACATCTGCTGCGCGGGCTGCGCGAAAAAACTAATCGCGGATCCAGACAAGTATCTTGCCGTGTTGGCCAGGCAAGGCGTCAAGCCACCGAAATTCAAATAGATCAAGACTTCCGGCATTGCGTGCTGATTGCTGTTCAGGGTTGAGAGCGCGCGAGGATACCCAAACCGCTCGCGACGGATGTTTCCGCCGCGAGCGTTTAGAAAATGGCGACGAATTCCAACGGGTGTGATTCGTCGCCTCATCCACGACTAAAAGCCGGTGTCTATTCAAACACTCGGGTCACCACGCCCGATCCGACGGTCTTGCCGCCTTCACGGATAGCGAAGCGATCACCATCAGCAACTGCGATCGGTTGCTTCAATGTGACTTTCAGTTGCACACCGTCACCGGGTATCGCCATATCGACTCCACCCAGCACGTTAGCGCTGCCCGTCACATTGGTGGTTCGGAAAAAGAACTGAGGAGCGTAACCGTCAAAGAACGGCGTATGCCGACCTCCTTCCTCCTTCTTCAGCACATAAACTTCCGCCTCGAATTCGCTGCGCGGAGTCAGCGTTCCCGCTTTCGCCAGAACCTGACCCTTGGTGATTTCGTTGTGATCCATCTTGCGAAGTAGAACACCAACGTTGTCACCAGCTTTTCCGACCTCCAAGACTTCACCGAACGATTCCACTTGCGTGATCACGTCCATTGCGGTGGCGGATTTCAGTCCGAGAATCTCGATGCTATCTCCGGCGCGAACTGTACCCTGCTCAATCTTGCCGGTCACGACTGTGCCGCGACCGGCGATCGAGTAGACGTTCTCAATGGGCATTAAGAACGGCTTGTCGATCAAGCGAACAGGATCGGGGATCCAGCTGTCCAGGGCATCCAGCAACTGATCAACGCACTCGATTGCCTTTGGATTCGTTGGATCGTCGTGAGCTTGCTTGGCCGAACCGCGAATGATCGGAGTCGCTTCGCCGTCGTAGCCGTACTCAGTGAGCAACTCACGCAGGTCCAGTTCGATCAGCTCCAGCAATTCAACGTCTTCGACCAAGTCGCATTTGTTCATGAATACGACTAAGTGCGGGACGCCAACTTGTCTGGCCAACAGCAGGTGTTCGCGAGTTTGCGGCATGGGACCATCCGCAGCAGACACCAACAGAACGGCTCCGTCCATTTGAGCCGCACCCGTGATCATGTTCTTGATGTAGTCTGCATGACCGGGGCAGTCGATGTGAGCGTAGCTGCGACCGGGACGCGTCGAATCGCGGTAGGGGGTTTCGTACTTCACGTGCGAGGCGATAACCGTGACGGTCTTGTTCTTATCGCGAACAATGCCGCCTTTGGCGATCGACTCGTAGGATTTGTACTTTGCCAGTCCCTTCTCAGATTGCACACGCAACAAGGCCGAAGTGAGTGTCGTTTTTCCGTGGTCGATGTGACCAATCGTACCGACATTGACCGACACCTTTCGGGTCATTTCATTTTGAACCATAGCTCGCCAACTCCTTCGTAAAAGAAGTGTTTCGTCCCGATCGCCAGCGGCCGAGGTGAGCAGCCTCGGCAACCTTTTTGCCCTGCGTGAGCGCCAGATGAACGGAAACGAAGAAGCACGAAACTGCCGTCAATCACAAACCGGCAATCCACAAAAAAAGCCCGCCAAGTGAATCACCAGGCGGGCATTGCGAATCGTCTTGAACTCAACTTTCAACCACGACGCACCATTCCCGCCTCGCCGTCAAATGACGAGTTGGTTGTTGATGATGATTCTGTGGCGAAAGTAGTCATTGGGTCTCCAAATCGACGGACCGAAGCAGAGACACGGGGCGCGGGGATAGGTTCGCTTGGATTTCAAGTTCTTCTTCGTTGTCGAAACGGCAAGATCTGGATCGCGATCGCAACCGAAAGAGAATCCGTTTCAATTCATCGCGAACCGAAGGCATCTCGGGAAAGCTTCCTAGGCTCCAGATCCGCTGTGACTTCAGATTCACTGCGGCTTCAGATTCAGATTCACTTTCAGGTGTGCTTCAAGCGATAACCGTCAGCAGCACGGGGCAGGCATTCCGTAGCGGTTCAGCGCGTGGAGGTGATTCCCGAACAAAGTCCGGATAGAGTATGGCTAGCTCTACAGACTCATCCCGGATTTCGACAAAGCACACGAGAGTCGTTTGGTCATCGTGAAGTACGTCTTTTTTATTCTCTTGGTCTTTGGCCTGACAGCCCCGATTAAGTCCGTGTTCGGCAGCGACGTTCGGGTCGTGGTTATGGCCGACATGGGTAACGAACCAGATGAAATGCAGCAGATGGTTCACCTGTTGATGTATTCCAACGAGATCGATCTTCAGGGACTAATCGCCGTTTCCGGCTATGCGCTGCATTCTAAGAGACAGCGAAAAGATGGGACTTTTGGAAAAGTACATCCCGAGATGTTCCTTGAACTGATCGATGCCTACGCAAAAGTGTTTGACAATTTAAAGCTGCACGCGGACGGATGGCATACTCCAAAGTACTTGAGGAGCATTGTCCGTCATGGGACTAGCGATTTCGGTAGCAAAGCCGTCGGTCCAGGGATGGAGACACCCGGGTCAAAACTGGTCGCGGGTATTCTGGCAAAAGACGATCCTCGCCCCGTCTATTTCGTCGGCAATGCAGGAACCAACACGCTCGCTCAAGCATTGCGAGACTTGCATGAGAGTCGTTCGGATTCTCAAATGGATCAGATCTGCGAAAAAATCATCGTTTATGAAAATCGAGCGCAAGACGATTGTGGGGTTTGGATCACGCTTCGTTATCCAAGTATTCGTTGGTACCGCAGTATCCAACAGACCTATGCGTACGGAGGTCTAAGATCGCGAGGTGGGCCGCAAGGTCCTTACACCTGGGAACCCTATCCGAGAACGTATCGAGGCCAACACGAATGGGCCGAAGAACATGTGATGAATGACCACGGGGCTCTGGGAGAGCTGTACCCCTACCGCATGCGACCGCCCGGCAACGCCTTCATCGAGGGCGGCGGCACCTGTCCGTGGATTGGTCTTGCGAATACAGGCCTTTGGGATCCTCTGAATATGCACTGGGGAGGATGGGGCGGCCGTTTCTCAAGCCGCAAGTACAGCAATCAAGACGTTATCCCTTATGGGAAAGACATGTGGTCCAATCGAGCGACGATCATCGCGTCCGAGAAACGGCAAGCAAAAGGGAAATCGTTCGCCATGTTTCTTGCTGACACGGAGATTGAATCTTGGACAGATCCAGTGCATGGTGAAGTATTTGAAAGTCACATGGTGCCGATCTGGCGCTGGCGACGCGCGATGTTCAGTGATTTTCGAGCCCGAATGGATTGGTGTGTGAAGTCGCGATCGGAGGCGAACCACAATCCCGTCGCCGCAGTGAATGGAGATACGACAAACACCATCGTGACGCTAAACGTTCAGCCAGAGCAGGATCTCAAATTGGACGGTTCGGCAACTGTCGATCCAGATGGCGACGATGTTGCCTTTCGTTGGTGGATTTATCCCGAAGCGGGAACGTACCAGGGTGGTATTAAATTAAGTCCACAGGATGCCGATCAACTCATCTTCGATGTTCCAAAAGATGCTGCGGGCAAGCAGATTCATGTGATCCTTGAAGTGAAAGATGGCAATAGCGAAGTCCCCTTGTACGACTATCGGCGCATCGTCTTGAATGTGAACGAATAATCTCTGCGAGCCGAGTGATGAGAATGATGAAGTTAATGACTGGCGTTGTCTTCCCGGTTGTCTTGTGCCGTACCGTCGTATTTTCGTCATGTATCGCTTCTTTTTTTGTTGCTTTACTCGCGTTGCCGACACGGGCAGCCGGGTTCGATCGACCGAATGTCATTTTCTTCATGGCTGACGACATGGGCATGGGCGACACGAGTGCGTACCAGAACTTCACCGGTAACTCGGACGATGTTCAGTTGCACACGCCATCGATGGAGCGATTGGCGAGGATGGGAGTCCGTTTTACGGACGCACACACACCCAGTTCCCGTTGCTCACCGACACGATACGGATTACTGACCGGCCGCGAGCCTTGGCGTACCAGGCTCAAGCACTGGGTTTTGTTTGGAGCCCAAGGCGATCCTCTGATTGAAAAAGATCGACCGACTCTCGCCACGCTCTTTCGCAGTCAAGGTTACAGCACGGGCATGGTCGGTAAATGGCACGTGGGTTTGCTGTATCGCAGAGCGGACGGCAGCGTCTCGGACTCTTTGGAAGATGCGGACCTCACTCAACCACTCGCCGACGGTCCCATCGATCATGGTTTTGAGTTTTCGAGATTTAACAGTCGCTCACATGGTTCATCGGCGCCCAACCTATCGACACGCAAGAAAGGCGGGCCAGGGTTCATTCACGGACGTAAGCTCGTGTCGGTTAAGGGAAAGAACTCTTTTTTTGACGAAGGACCTAACGCCTACATTCTGGA
Organism: Planctomycetota bacterium; assembly: GCA_039179795.1. GTDB lineage: Bacteria > Planctomycetota > Planctomycetia > Pirellulales > Pirellulaceae > Rubripirellula. Next base: position 33,749 of record JBCDEM010000007.1, read on the forward strand.
TCAACTCGGCAGCCGCTACTCGGATCACGCGATCGATTTTCTGTCTTCGCATTTGAAAGGCAATGCAAACGACGGCAAGCCGTTCTTCTTGTACTACCCGGCGAACTCCAATCATGCCAAGCACACACCTGACCAGGAAATCGCTGGTGTTCCGGTCAAGGGTCACTCGCAAACGAAGTCTGGCAAGACGGGCACGACCAGGATGGACTACGTCTACGAAAATGACGTTGCTCTCGGGCGGCTCATTGACTGGTTGGAAGCGAATGATGACGCGCGGCACCCGGATAAAAAGCTGATTGAAACAACCATCGTGATATTTACCAGCGACAACGGTGCGGAGAAAAACGACAAAGCATTCACCGGTCCGTTTCGAAGTAATAAAGCGTCCTGCTACGAGGGTGGACACCGAGTTCCTTTTCTGATCGCTTGGGCTGCTGGTGGAATCGGTGACGGAAACGCAAAGACTCCCGGGATGGTCAACGCAACACCTATCTCGCTAACGGATATGTATGCGACGTTTTCAGAGTTGCTCGGCGTACCTTTGCCGAATCTTGCAGCCGGTGAAAAGGGAGCTGAAGACAGCATCAGCGCCTTATCGTACTGGAAAGGTGCTCAAGCTGATCGCAGTAGCGTTCCGATGTTTTGCAATGATAACGCGAACGGATTCAAGCAGACGAAACAGGCTGGTCAAAAACCAACATCCGGCGATGCGGCAACTTTGATGATGCGTCTGGATAACCCCGTCGTCGATGGGAAGACGTTTCCCGGCCAGTGGAAAGCTCTCTATGACGGCACAATGATTCGGGCCGGTCAAGTTAATCTGCTTGAACTGTACGAATTGAACAGCGACTTGCAGGAATCAAATAACCGAATCATGGAAGCCGGATTGAAACCGCTGCAGAACCACCTCAATGCGATTGCTCTAAGGCATCGAACGGCAGGTGGGCATCGCTTGGTCGACCTCGGTGGGAATGAGCCGATTCGAATTGACTTGCGTCAAGAGGATAAACCCATCATCAAACGTGATGACGTGACCATGGAGTTGAATGCGGGCGACGCGATCGTTGCATTTCGCAAACAGGGGATCGGCGTTCAAGGAGGCGCATCCGATCAAGTAGACGGCGGTGAAACGATCTCGATCTCGTTTGATAAGGACGTCATTGTCGAGAGCCTTGAATTGGCGGTCGGAGAAATGGGGAGCTGCGGCGGTTTTTTCCGATTGGCAGACGGAGCTGAACTTCCGATCTACTGCGTCGATGCGCATGCAGAGAAGTACACCAAAACGAATCACCGAGGCATGTTGTCCGACGTCGGAGTTTTGAAGACGGGTAAACGTCTCGTTCTAGACAGCGGACGTCTTTACGGCGCCAACGCGCCGGGTAGCTGGTGGCTGCAGTCGATCCAGGTTCGCCCATTGAAGTCAGAGCAAGCTCCGTAGTGGACGCGTGGTCTCATCCACGAAGGAGTTTAAGAAAGAGGCAGATGTCAGGGTATCGATTTGATTTAGGCGATTTCGTCATGTGCAACCTCGGGCCAAGTGGATGGAAACTTGGTCGGGTCATCGCATTGCACTACCGCGAACGTGGATGGCCGGCCGGCCAAGCCGCACCTTATCAGGTGGCGCTCGAAGAGAACCATGAGCTGATCTACGTCCCGGAAGATGATGAACGCTACTGCCGTGAACCGACACGTGAGGATGTTCGAATTTCACGATGCTCGGACGCGCTCGCTGAGAGCCCAATTGGACTGGGAATCGCTCAGAGTTCCGAAAGAGCTGGACGTCGAGAGCATTCCAAACGGGTGGCCATCGGCGAGAGACTCGGCTGTGCGGAAGACGCCGAGCGACTAGGCAGTCAGTGCTATCGCAATGGAAAGTGTTTGGGCTGCGACTGTTGTCCTCAATGCTGGTCGAGCGTTGAGCTCTATAGCCAACACTATCGTTGCGCGGAGCGAACTGGTCTTGTGGTTACGCACCATGCGGTCGATCTTGGTACGGTACGCGTCGGGGACTCAATACCATCCCGAGTAGAAGAGAGTCTTCCGAGTAAAGAGGGGTTTATGCAGTGCCCGACGCTCGCACGACTCCCGCCGGGCGTACACTTTCGCGACAACGGAAGGCTCTCAGGCGAAGTACGATTCGATCCTCATCGAGATGCGACTTACAACGTTGATTTCGTTGCAGTGAGCACAATCAACTGGGATGATCCAGCGGTCGGTCTGATTCGCTTGGAGGTTACCTTTGTGGTGGAGGGCAACGAGCCGCCCAGTGAATTTGACGTCGGCGCATTTCGCCAAGAGCAGGAAAGCGTAAAAAAATTCGCCAACAGAATCTATCAAAGATTAGGGGAAGCATGGGAACTGTGGGAACTCGGCCAGCTTGACAATCACGCAACTTGTGACCGTATGTGTGCTGATCTTAGTCGGCTGCGGAATCTCCTTGAACAACACCCGAGGCTCGAAGGTGGTTTGTGGTGGGCACAGCTTGGTGGCTACTACATGAATGTGCACAAGCTTTTGGAGAACACGCTGTTTGAGTGTGAGCTCTATCTTGGGCATGCACTAACGTTTGGAGATTCGAATGTGCGATGGTTGGCGGAACAGAACCTCGCTGGCTGCTACCAGAAGAGGCTTCTGGAAGCAGCAAGGTTTCTGTGGATCGATGGTCTCCAGCAGATGATGCGCGGCCAATGGTCTGCCGCCGCGGAGACACTGCATCTGGCCGCTGCCAAAAGAGATGGCTGGGGTTGGGCAGTGAATTTCGGTGACATCTGGTTCAGCGAATCGGCCGCGAGACTGGTGCATGGGGCAGAACTTGCGACTCGCGGTCTGGACGACGACGCGGCAAATTGGATCGCCGATGCGATACGGATTCTACGGCGTGGCGAAGAACGGACCGAAGAGGCTGAATACTTCGGAGTTGAAGGTCATCCTTGGGCTTCCGAACTCAAAACAGCTCTTGCGTCGTACCAAACACTGAGGGATAGCAGGACAGATGTGACGGAATGGCTTGACGCATTTAAGTTGCGAACCACGTATTGGTGCGCGCAGGTGCTCGGCGGCGCACCGCCCTTCCCGCCATCGGTAAGACCTCGACGAGAAGATGCTGCCGCTCTGGCGCAGCGACTCCGTGTATGATGTATTGACCTTGGATTTGTTCGAAATCGACTGGTCGTCTGCCAACAGATATAGACTGACTTCACATCTTTCGGCAATGAAGTTTCCGGTCGTGATTGGTCGGCAAACAGAATTTGCCAATTGCGTCTGTCCTCAATTCCGTTGCTTCGCGGTAATATTAGAGCTATCAAGACTACTCTCAATCGTGCTTGTGCTCAGCGCCGTGGTGCTCGTGCTCGTAATCGCCGGGAGAGACGGCAATTAATCGTTGACCTATCTGATAAGTGCACGACTACGGATTCTGTAATCAGTGATGTGTGCCCGATGGGTTCGATAGGTTCGCGATCCACGCGTTGGCTTCCAGGACTGCGATGAAACAACCGCAAACTCGTTATTCACGAATCTTGGTGGCGCTCGTATGCATCGCGATCGTTTCTACGGTGTTGCAGATGAAGATCGCGGGGACGTCTCGTCCAACTCGTGCCGCTACGATCCAAAGGTTGTCGTCGTTGGAATCCCGCTACGCTGGTGTTGATCGAAAACCTATCCGTCTGCGCAGGAATTCACGAAATCAAATCACGGAACTTCGGTTCTACTTGGAGGGCAGTGATCTCGTCATCGACAACGATTTTCTCCGTTCGCTAAGCTTACTCCCAGCGTTGAAGAAACTGATTGTGTTTCACAGTGATATAGATGATGACGGATTGCGTACGATTCGAGAGTTCCCGCAGCTTACGCACTTGACCATCAATCACTGCTCAATCACAGACGATGGATTGCAGCACTTGCGAGGCCTGACAAGTCTCCGCCACATTCAGTTCTTCGGAACTTCTGTATCCCGTGAAGAAAGTCAGAGGCTACACGCGACGATACCACAGTGCAGAATTCTCGATTGCTGGTGTTGTGGATGCATGTCGATCGAGCCTGTCAACGATCACAAGGGAAGGTAACGTCGCTGCATCCCAGTTGCCAAGCGGTGTTCAACGTCGACGCAATGCAAGGTCCGTATCGACTATCCAGCCGTCTGAAACGCGCCGATCAACTTGGTAGGTCTGTGGCCCATTTGGTGCAATAACGCCAGAGGCTCGTGTTCGCGTCACTGCAGAATGGCTGCGTCAAAGTTGAGTCGAATGGGATCACCGCGCGAAATTCGCCTTTGCAACTATAGTGAAGTCGATCAATCCAGGATTCGTCTCCTGATTGCGACACTCATTGTTTCCTCATTCCATTGTCTGGTCAGCGTATGCCGGAATTCCATCGAATTGCTCAATGCTTCGCCACCGTTATCGGCTTCGTGATGGTCCACACTGGGATGAGTCTGGCTCACGGCGAGCCTTCTCCGGTGCACTATGACGTCTCCTTTGCGTCGTCAGATAACCACTACGTCGACGTAACGGCCACACTTCCGTCCGCCGGTGCGAACCAAACGTTCATGATGCCCGTGTGGACGCCCGGCTCGTATCTCGTTCGCGACTACTCACGTCACATCGATTCGGTTACGGCGTTGGACGACGCGGGCGAATTGCTCCCGGTGAAAAAAGTGTCCAAGAATCGGTGGCAAGTGAGCAACGAAAAGGAACATGCGATCACGCTGAAGTACCGCGTGTACTGTCGAGAACTATCCGTACGGACGAATTTTGTGGATCGTGATTTCGCCGTTCTCAATGGCGCGGCCCTGTTTTTGACGACGGATGAAAGTTTGGATTCCGAGCACATCGTTCATTTAAATTTGCCTGAGAGATGGAAGCAGAGTGTCACGTCCTTGGAACGAAGGGTAACCGACGGGCCGAACGTTTTTGTCGCGACGAACTACGACGAACTCGTCGATTCACCAATCGTGGTTGGAAATCCAAGATTGCATCCGTTTCAATGCGGAGCCGTCCAACATTATCTAGTCAATATCGGCGGTGATGGATTGTGGGACGGTGAACGCGCAGCGGCGGATGTCGCTCGCATTGTTCAGACGCACCAAGAGATGTGGGGCAGCGTTCCGTATCAGAGCTACTACTTTTTGAATGTTATCGCGGAGTCAGGAGGCGGACTCGAGCATGATAACTCGACGCTGATGTTGACCAGTCGTTGGACGTACCGTGACCCCAAACGATATCGATCCTGGTTGGGATTGGTCAGTCATGAGTTTTTTCATACCTGGAACGTTCGACGACTTCGACCGCGCGCTCTGGTGAAGTATCGATATGGAGCGGAGAACTATTTTCGGGAGCTATGGGTCGCCGAAGGAGTAACGAGTTACTACGACGACTTGGCGCTTGTGAGGGCGGGTATCTCCAAGCCAGATGAGTATCTGAAAGATCTCACCAAACAGATCGAGCGACTCCAAAACACTGAGGGGCGTCTCCGGCAATCACTGGCCGACTCGTCCTATGATTCTTGGATCAAGTTTTATCGGCCGAACGAAAACAGCTCCAACACGACGATCAGTTATTACAACAAAGGCGCCATCGTTGCGTTCTTGTTGGATATGGAGATCAGACGGCTCACGGACAATAAACGATCACTGGATGACGTCATGCAAAAGCTCTATGAGTCGTTCGCACTGAAGGATGGCTACACCAACCAAGATGTCATGGAAACAGTCAATGGGATCGTCAAGTCCGACTGGGAATCCTGGTTTGAGAACGCGATCCATTCGACCGAAGAACTCGACTACCAGCCGGCACTCAATTGGCTGGGACTGGAATTTGCCCGGGACGCTCGATTGAGAGCCGAAAAGACCAAATCCGCTGACTCACAAGAGACGGAAACCAAGGCGGCCGAGCTTGATCAAGTGTGGATCGGAATGAAAACGCAGTGGTCCGAAGGTCGGTTGACCGTATCGAGCGTCGTCGAAAATGGTCCCGCGGCACGGGCAGGAATCAATCCGGAAGACGAGATCATTGCGGTCAACAATTTTCGCGTCAACGCCCAACAAGAAGACTTGTTCAAACCATTTTTGAAAGACAAGACGGCCGACGTTTTAATTTCCAGACGAGGAGCACTGCGAGCGATCACAACGGAACTCGAGATTCGTTCAATGGATCAATGGAAACTCAAAATTCGAGACGATGTGAGCGACGCACAAAAAGCCAGCTTTTCTGCATGGCTTCATCAAGACATTCAGTCGGAATCTTCCAACCAAGACAAGCAATAAAAACACGTCTAGAACCGGAGTTAACGAAGACACCCGCGTTCATCGTGTTCATGCTCGTATTTGGCGGAACGTACTGTCTTGATTCGAGTGGGTGTTCGTCGGTGATTTGCTGCTTGATGTAGCCGAATGCATCGTCGATCTTAAAACCCAAAGTGCATCCACAAATCGTGGTGATTCTCTTTGGAGGATGCATCGATCTGTTGAACACTGTTGGAGCGAGGGTGCGGTTTGGGCGCCCCGTTCTTTACTCTTTCGCTTTGGAGGGCTTCTTTCCTTTCGGCTTGCGTTTCGCGATCGGGCGCTCGGTGGACATGATCGGGCTGTCGAAGCCCGCCAAGTCTGATGGTTTTACACCTATTCGATGTCCACCATTTCTATAGGGCGCCGGATGGTATGGCCCAACGAGGTCAACGGTTGAGTCTGCTTTGATCCCATCCTCCATCCCCATCGCCCAATAGCACCCGTTGACGAGGATGCGGCGGAAGCCTTCGTTTTGCAGATCCACCGATGCGCCGTATAACGCCGTAAAGACGCGACCTTCTGCCTGCATCCCTTTGTACGTTCGTAACCAAACTCCTGGACATGGCTTTTTGTCGGCGGCAGGCTCGGAGTCTGGTGTCATTCCGTCGAGTGGCTGAGCCATTGCAAGAACGGTACTGCCGGGCATCGGGTCAGCCCAATAGCCACCAGCTTCAACCCAGGCGGATGAGACACCTCGCAGGATCGGATGATCCTTTTGGTCTGGGGCAAGATCCAGTCGAGTGCTCATGACTCGGTTCTTGCCGTAGTGGCCGACCCAGGTTTCGCCGAGTACCTGGCGACCAAACCCACCGACGTAACCTTCTTCTTCGGATTGATAGGAGTACTTCGCGAACGTGCCTTCGTCAGGAATCTTGAATGCGTGAGAAGAGGTTCGCAAGCCAACGACCGGTCCAGCGCGATCCAGATAGTCGACGAAGTGTTGCATCTGTTCATCAGGCAGATTTTGAAAACGGAGAAAGTTCACCATCAGGTCTGCTGACTCGAGTGCTTCCAATCCTGGGATGTTATTGTTGCCCGGAACAATCTCGCCCGTCTTAGCGTCGACGGTGAAGAGAACGGTGCACTTGAATCCATGATGTTTCGCCAGAATCCGGGCCACTGCTGGAAGTGCCTCCTCGCTGCGATATTCATGGTCACCCGCAATAAACACGATGTGCTTGCCGATTCCAGGGCCATTCGTTCCTTCGTAGACAAGAGACTGCTCAGCATGGACGAGGTGACAGGAGAAAAACGCCAGCAGACCGAGAGTCAGTATTCGAGATAGTTGGTTCATTGGAGCCCGACGAATTCAAGATTTGGTCAAGTTGCTTGACAGGATATACCAAAACGTCGACGAGGATTCACGAAGGGCGATGGGCTCAGGTCATGCTGAACAGGATTTCGCGGATTCAGCAGAATTGTTAGCAGAACTCCCCTGTTGGTTTTTTGCTCCGTTCGTGCGTCTTCGAGTCATGAAGTCGCGGGCTCGGCGAGCGCTGCTTTCGGATGGTCCGTCTGACCCGTTTCGACGCCCATGCTGTTGATCACGGCCACTGAGGAACGAGTAAGCACCAAGTAGAAAACAGGTGCCAGAATCAGGACGAGTGCCGTGGCGAAGATCAGGCCGAAGCTGAGGCTAGTGGCCATTGGAATCAGAACTTGAGCTTGGCGAGACGTTTCCAACAGGATGGGAAGCATGCCACCGATCGTGGTGATACTGGTTAATAAGACAGGGCGGCAACGTCGTCTGCCGGCATCGACGAGAGCTTCTTCGAGTGGCATTCCATCGGCGATTCGCCGATTGATGAAATCAATCAAAACGATGGAATCGTTGACCACGATGCCCGAGAGTGCAACGAGACCGTAAATGCTGAACAACGTGAACGGCAGATCTTGAATAATGTGTCCAGCGACAGCTCCTACAGCACCAAAGGGTATGATCGAAAGGACGAGCAGAGGTTGCAGATAGGACCGAAATTCGATCGTCAGCAAAAAGTACATTGCGATGAGAACACCGACGAACCCGAACAGCATGCTGTTCATCGACTCGTTCGTCTGCTCTTGCTGGCCTTCCCATAGAATGCGGAGTTCGGGAAACGTTTCGGCCAGTTCGGGAACCAGCGTTGTTTCCAGGTCCTTGGTAATCAAGAACGCGTTACCGACTTGCTCATCAACGTCGGCGGTGATCGTGACAGAACGCATCTGGTCAAGCCGATGAATCATCGAGTAACTCTGTCCCGTTTCGATGTTCGCGAGCTCGGTCAGAGGGCGTTCCAATCCGTCGCTGGTTCGAATCCGAAGTTCATCGAAATTCGCGAGCGATTCACGCTCTTCTCGGGGATAGCGAACACGCAGTTGAACCTCATGTCGGCCTCTCTGTAGCCGCATGGCTTCATCACCGTAATAGGCTGCGCGAACCGTTTGCGACAATTCCGCGAGCGAAACGCCCATTGCTTTCGCTTCGTCTTTTACCGTCAGCCGGTACTCCCATTTTCCGGGTCGCCCACCTGCGGTGACGTCGTGAACTCCCGGATATTCTTCCAATCGCGATACGCATGTTTCGACGGCGGCTTCAAGTTTTGAAATATCTTCGCTGCGTGCGAGCAGTGAAAACTCGATCGGGGGCGCAGCAATCCCTCTTGGACCGCTACCAAAGGACACAAAATCGACACCGCGAAACTGACCTGCAAGTTTGCGCCACCGCTGCACAATTTCCTGGCTCGTGATGTCCCGATTGGACGTATCCACAAGCTGGACCGTTAGACTGCCCACGTGGCTTCCGGAAGAGACAACGCCAAAGGTATTAGCGCCGTACCCGACCGAACGGTGGACTGCTCCAACTACTCCACTTGGTTCGAGGGTGAGGCCTTCTTCGATGGTTTGCTGGTTGACACGATAGATCGCTTGTTCAAGTTTTCGCGTTGCATCACTGGTGATGCGTTCGGGTGTTCCGTCAGGATACGCGATGACCACCGTGCAAAAATTGGAGTCGATCTGGGGAAGCACGATGTACGGCACGATCCCACTTCGCACAACTCCAAATGTGATGAACAAAAGGGCAAGTGAAACGGAGATGACCAACGCAGGAGTTCGCATCGAGAAACGCAGTGCCGGCAGATAGACTCGTTCGATAAAGAGCTCAAGCAGTTTTCCGACCATTCCGTTGATCTGACCAATGAGCGTGCCGAGCCATCGAAATGGCCCGAATAGCCACTTGATCACTGACATCCCCGGTCCGTCTTTGTGAGCTAAGTGTGACGGCAAGACTGTGCAGGCTTCGGCCAACGAAAACAGTAGAAGAGCAATGACGGCCAACGGTAGCACTTGTGTGAATCTCGCCAATCTTCCGGTCATGAACAACATGGGCAGGAAGGCGATCACCGTCGTCAAAACGCTCGTTACGACCGCGGGCATGACTTCAAATGTTCCATCGATCGCTGCTCGGCGAAAGTCTTTTCCCATGGTGCGATGCACATAGATGTTCTCGCCAATGACGATTGCATCATCCACCATGATTCCGAGCGCGATCAGAAACGCAAACAGCGATGTCATGTTGAATGTTTGACCCGTGTGGTACATGGCGATGCATGCACCCGCGATGGACAATGGAATCCCCATCGCGACCCAAAAAGCCAATCGCAATTCCAAGAAGAGCATCAACAATAGGAAAACTAACAACAAGCCTTGCCAGCCGTTCTTGACGAGCAACATCAAGCGTGCTTCGACGTCACCGGTGCGATCACGAAATGACAGCAGCGAGAATCCATCCGGAACCGGATACTCATCAAAGAAACGATGAACAGCTTTACCGACATCGACGATATCTTCCGTCGCCGTGGTGTCCACTTGAATGGCCAATCCTGGTCGACGATTGATACGACTGATCGCTGAATCATCGGTGAACTCGTCTCGAACGTTGCCAAGATCACCAATGGTTAAAACGGTCCCGGCTGCTTGCGTGATGACGGGAATGTTTGCGATCGCCGTTCCAGTGGTTTGTCGACTGCTTCCGCGTAGAAGGATTTCCTGAGACCCGGTGCGAAGCGTTCCGCCGGGGATTTCAATGTTTTCGTTGCGAACGACTTCGGCAACTTGCGCAAGCGTCAGGTTGTATTGGCGTAGAGTCTCTTCGGCAATCTCGATGTCGATCTGAAACTCAGGAGCACCAACGATCTCGGCTTGCGAGATCTCGGGCAGCAATAATAGTTCGCTGCGGATTCGTTCTGCCAACTCGCGAAGTGCAAGCTGAGCACCGACGGAGTCATCGTCCGGTCCGACGACGCCGACCTGCAAGGCGGTCGATCTTGGTTGCTGCCGCGCGATTTCTGGTTCTTCGGCGAGCGCTGGAAAACTGGGAATGCTGTCGACGCGAGCACGCACATCCGCCAGGATTTCCTGCACGTCGGTTTCATTCACTTCAGCAGCTAATTCAATTTGGACCGTACCGCTGCCCTCGCGCGAAACCGATGTGATTCGTCGAACACCGTCGACACTGCGCACGCTTTCTTCGATGCGTTGACAGATCGCCTGCTCGATCTCTTCCGGGCTGGCACCTTGGTAGACAACGCTTACTTGGATAATGTCCAAATTGGAATAGGGCCAGAACTCGCGCTGCATGGAGGTTGCACGATAAGCGCCGAGCAACAAGACGGCGATGACCAAGACATTGATCGCGGGTGCGTTATCGACGGACCATCGTACGATCGACTTCATCATTGGATCGTCTCACCTGTAAGTGTGACCTCCAATTCATCATCGATCATTCGTGAACCTGAATCCGACGGCGCTTGTGCCGTTGACGACACATCTCCGTCCGGTCGAACTCGGCTGCCCGGACGCTCACCTTCGGAGCCGGACGTTTTGCCTTCAGGACGAGAGCCGGAACCAGGACGTTGACGATGGCCGGGGCCATCGCCTGTGGGGGCTCTTCTAGCACGGACGGCGGAAGTGACGGCGAGGCCCTCCCGCGCCCCGGGAACGGGTGAGCTGATGATCTGGTCCCGCTGGGAAAGCGTGCCGTCGCGAGCATCAATATAGGCCGTCCCCGTTTCGATTCGTGCAATGCGAATCGATTGAATCTTCAAGCTGCTACCGTCCATGATCCAAACGGTTTTTCCCGGACGAATCGATGATTCAGGAATCGCGAGCAAGGGACGTTCAGGTTGGCAATGCAAATCAACCTGGACAAACATCCCTCGAACCAACGCGATGGGACCGGCGAGCGGATCGTCGGTTTCGACGTGGCAATCAAGAGGATTGTCAACAAGAATTCGCACCGGCATCGTTCGGGTGCGCGGGTCGATTCCCAAACCGTCTTGTCGGCTAAGCACACCTTGCCAGTGATACGCTCGCCCGCCTCGCGAGTGTTTAAGCGTCACGGGGATCGGCGGTAGGCGATAAGCGGCGGCCGGATCATCGCCCGAAGCACCAGCCGCGAAGTTTGGAAAAAGCTCGAGATCCTCTTTTCTCAAGTTGCATCGCACTTCCACCTTTGACGTGTCCTCGATCGTGGCAATCTTGTCACCAGCTTGCACATGCGAGTTTGCTTCGACGGCGTGCTTGATGACAACGCCAGAAAATGGCGCATGAATCGTTGTTCGCGTAAGATCGAGTTTTGCCTTCTCGAGGCCGATCGAAGCGAGTTGTTGTTCGGCTTCCAAACTTTTTGTTTGAGCTTCAAGTCCACGCAACGAGTTTTCCTGGGAGGTTAAGAGTTGTTTAGACTCCACCACTGCTTTTTCCGAGTCGTCCAACTCTGATTGACTGGTTGCTTGACTCTGCTGTAGTTGTTGTATGCGTCGAAATTCTCGTGTTCGTAGTGCCAGAGTTTCGCGTGCCAGTTCGATGAGGCGACTTGTGTTCTGTTTATCGATCTCAACTCTGGCGAGATCCGCTTCCGCCTTTTGTAATTGCAGCTTCAACGCTGAAACTTCTAATTCGTAGTCAGCTTGATTAATCCGGACCAGTTCCTGGCCTGCGGAAACGAACCGGCCTGGCAAGAGAGCATCGGATTTCCAAACCACACGCCCGCTTACTTCGGTCGGTAAATCAACTTCCCGAAAGGGGACAACAACACCGGAGGCAGAGATTGCGAGTGTCCCATCGTGCGGCTTGGGTCGCACGACATCGACTGGTACCGAGACACGCGGAGGTGGTTTTTTACGATTCGGTTTCTGCTTGCTTCCCAACATCAAGAAACCAGCGATCGCACCGCCCGTGATAAGCAAGGGGAGCACCGTATGAAGTATCAAGTTGCTGAGTCGTGTGCGTTTCATTGGAACCCGTGAATCAACACGTTGCCTTTCTTATTGCGGAATCTAGCGTCGTCTTACCGGACGGTTCCGTATTTCTGGCTGTCCCCAGTAGCCACCGATGATGTGTGGGAACTTACCCGGCGTCACGTGATAATGTGGGCCGCGATCTTCGTCCTCATGCAAGTTGAAATCGTTGAGCGGATTCTGCTTGTCGTCTTTCGCCAGTAAGCCATCGGATTCGTAAGGCCCGTAAACGGGCAGGCCATCGAACGCGAAACCGATCACCGATGAATGTGCTTTACCCTCGTCACTCCATGGCGTTTTTACGCACACCGGATACTTGTGATAGTGGTAGGCGTTTTGGGGACTCGGATGGCCACAGCAACGATCCAAACGCCAAACGGCATCGGTTTCAAAGATATGGTCGAAAGGATTGAAGAAGATCACTCCGTTTGTGGCGACTCCGATCGGTCCCATCGGCAGCGCACCATTTGAGTTCTTATTGTCCATGGCGATTGGCGCGGTCGCCATCTTGGGTTCAAGGGGCAAGTGCCATGTATTCGCCTTTTCCTGAACATAAGACGGGTTGCCGTCCAGCATTCGCCATTTGTCGGGAAATGAAGCCGTGGGATGATTCGGCAGATTGCGACTTCGCATCACCAGGTGGTTGTCAGTCACTGTGATAACGACAGAGTACGGCTTGAATTCGTCACGTTCGACAAGGTTGCCGGCCAAGTCTTTGTAGCCGGCACGCAGCCAAGAGGACATATTGCCAGCGAATGGTGCTTCAAAACGATCTGATTTGTAAAGCAATTGATCCGCGTTGGTGTAATCGAATTGGCGTGGCAACTCCTGTGCATCACCTCGCGAATCGAAATACCAACGACCACCAAGCGGAACCAACGCACTCGGGTCGGGCTGCGGAAACTGTCGATTCGCATCGGTTGGGGCCGTGTAGTTTGACGGTACAGGGATCGGTTGCAAATTCATCGAGTTGACCCAGAATTCAGAACGTTTTCCTTGCCCCATGCCATCTGTGAATCCAACACTTAGTTTCACCGAATCGATCTCCGCAAAGGGAGTTCGAAAGTCCATGGCGTAAGTGCGCCACGTCGCATGGCCCAAGCTTTCATTGGTGCGTTTGTCGTTCAGATCGCTTCGCTCGCGAACAACCTGTGGGTAGATGCGCGTCTTGATGAAGTCCAACGAATCGCGGCCACCTTTTTGCAAGAACTCGACCTTGAGATAGAGGTTGTCTTTATCTACGGCGAAGTCGTCTTGCGCTAAACCCAAAATGTCAAAACGGTACCAACGACGTTCTGGATCGATGTCCGACTGAATGATCGTTGCCTCGCCAGCGAGATTCTGGTCTCCGTCATGATCACCAGCAGATTTCAAACGGATGCCTTTGCCGTTTGATTCGGTCAGGCGATTCCCCAACATCCCGTAGTCGGCATCGCCGGTCAGGGTTGCCGAAGCAAGTGAAGTGCCCTCCATCACGACGTCACTCTTGGCGGCAACGAGCTTGTTCTCAGTTGCATCGACTTCCGAAGAAACAGCTTCGTCGGCAGCAACGCGTTTCTTAAATTCAGACAAATCACCCATCAACTGGCTGGCAATTGCCCGACGCTCCTGCGCCAGGTTTCGTTGCTCCGTGGGATCAGATGTGATGTCGTAGAGTTCAATTCCACCGGTAGTTTCAATCAGTTTCCAGTTGTCTTGAAAGAATGCGAAGTCTTCTTCAGCAATGACCATTTGGCGTCGCTTCGACGTGCCGCTGCAGAGATTCTGCCAAAGGTTCTGGCCGTCCAAGGCCTTGCCGGATTTCAGTGGCACGCCAACCGCGGCGGCTAAGGTGGGAAACAAGTCGTGAATTGCGAACAGCTGATCCGTTTTCGTGCCGGGCTTGATAACACCGGGGGCTCGAATAACACAGGGCACTCGGATGCCACCTTCATAAACTTGGCGTTTTTGTCCGCGCAATGGCCGATTGGTTCCCATTCGTGCGGCGCCGTTGTCCGATGTAAAGACGACGATCGAATCATCTCGCATGCCATGTTTGTCGATTGCAGCGAGGATCTTGCCGATTCCTTGGTCCATCGAATCGACCATCGCAGCGTACGTTGCATTTCGTGTATCCAGTTGATCGCTGTACTTTGCGATTAATTCCTCCGGAGCTTGAAAGGGACTGTGTGGAGCGTTGAATGCGACCACGATGCATAACGGTTTTCGATCGTCATGTTTTTCGATAAGACGGATCGTTTCGCGAGTCAGCAGGTCTGTCGAATAGCCGTCTTCTTCCTGCGCATTACCGTTTCGCTGCCAGTCGAGATGCCCTCGCCCGCTTGTGTGTTCGTAATAGTCGATCGACGCATCCAGAAAGCCGTAGAAGTGATCGAATCCACGTCGACAAGGGTTGAGCTTTTCATCCGTCGATCGACTTAGATGCCACTTCCCGATCAAAGCCGTCTGGTAACCTCGCGCTTGAAAGTCTGCGACCAACAACCTTTCATCGATCGGTAGTCCTTCGTCGCGTGGGCGAACGGGCCCTCGAATCCCATAACGGTGAGGAAAACGCCCGGTAAGCATCGCGGCCCGGGCGGGACTGCAGGCTGGATACGCGTAGAAGCGGTCGAGTTGCAGTCCTTCGCGCGCTAAGCGGTCGATATTCGGTGTCTCTGCAACGCCATCGTGAAAACCAACGTCGCCCCAACCGAGATCATCCGACAAGAAAATGAAGATGTTTTTAGCTGTTATTCCCGGCGAGGGATCCGCGCTGACCGCGGCGGTTTGAGAACTGAGGAGCCCCGCAATGGCACACAGCGCTAGCGAGACTGGCGTTGCAACCGCCGGGGACCACACGTTTGGTTTCATTGATCTACTTCGCTGGTAAACTGGGTGGTTGAAATTGCCGCAAACCCTTAAACCCGCGTTCTCGCAGCGATCTACTGCCTATCTCTAAATTCTTATGACCGATGATCTCGAGGAACGACTCAAGCATGGCGATCAAGTCGCGTTTGGAGAGTTATTCACGCTGCATCGGCCGCGGATCTGGCAAATCATCCATTTTCGGCTCAGTGACAAGATTCGGGGGCGAGTCGACCCCGATGACGTCGTGCAGGAAGTTTTTTTGGAGTCCGAAAAGCGACTTCGCCACTTCGTCGATGGCAGTTTTCCGTCGCTGTTTTTATGGCTTCGATTGGTTACAGGCCAAACGCTCAGCAAGATTCATCGCACCCATCTGGGTACTGAATCACGTAGTACGTTGCGAGAAACCGGCCAATTGGGAAACAACGTTTGGGGCAACACATCGCTTTGCCTTTCCCAACGCTTCGTTGCCCACATGACCTCGCCGAGCCAAGCGGCCGTACGCGGGGAATTGATTGACGAAGTTCGCACTGCGCTCGAATCCATGAACGACATCGACCGGGAAGTCTTAGCGTTACGTCACTTTGAAGAGTTGACCAATCAGGAAGTGGCGATCGAACTGAACATAAAACCCAAGGCGGCCAGTATCCGTTACATGCGAGCGCTAGAGCGACTTCGCGGTGTCTTGGAGGCGATTGAATAGGCGTTTTGAGTGGACGGTGCGAAAAATTCTCGATTCTGAGTAGAAACGCCGTCCGTATCGGGTTCAGTTTGGTTAGTCCCTCTCTCACGCCAACTAACGAGCTCAACGTATGCGACGACTTGGATTGATTCTTCCGTGCTTTTGTTTCGCATTCGTGCTCGGCGATTCGCTGGTCCTCGCTCAGCCACCGGGACGTCCCGATGGTGGGCGTGGTGGTCTGGGGCAACCGGGCGGCCGAGGTTTGGGCGGCCGAGGTTTAGGTGGTCCCGGTACGAGTGGCGGTCGTGCTGGTGGTGGAGGCAGGCAAGCGGGGCAACCGTATCCCTGGGTTGCGATCTTCGATACCGACCAGGATGGTGAGCTATCCGCGGAGGAAATTAAGAACGCGACGGCCTCGTTGTTAACGCTCGATCGAAACAACGATGGACGAATCGGAGGAGACGAATTGCGACCAGGCGGCACCCCTGCAAGGCCGGCCGGCATCGGTGCGCAGCAAGGCGACTCTGCAGCTCGGGGTGGCGACGCTTCCCGTGGCCAGGCGGGTCGCGGTCTGGGAGGTCGCGGTCTGGGAGGTCGCAGTCTGGGGGGGCGCGGACTGGGAGGTATCGGTCTGGGAAACGCTGGTCCCAGAGGTGCTCGTGCGGGAACGGGTCGCCCGAGGGAAGGGGGTAGACCCGGTGGCGATCCGGCCCAGGCGGATGCTGCGTTCGCTGCGCAGATCAAAACGCTTGATTCGAATCGGGACGGATTGATAACGATGAACGAATTGCCCGACCACATGCACAAGGCGTTCCTGATCGCCGACGAAGACAAGAGCGGTTCGTTGGGTGAGAAAGAGTTGGTTGTGTTGGCGTCGCAGTTTCGCCGCAATAAGCTGAATCCCGACAGCGAACAAGAAAGGAAGAATGCTCCGACACGCGGTGCTCGCCCCCAATAATCATGCAGAGCAGTGACGATCCGACGCGGATACGATGCGGAACGTTCAGTTACGATCAGTGCTATGGGTAATACATCGACTTCATCATCAGACGACTGCGAAACGATCGACGTTCTTGCAAGTGATTTTCTTGCCAGGTACCGCGACGGAGAACGGCCGACGGTGGAAGAGTATGCTCGTCGTCATCCAGAATATGGTGATTCGATTCGACGGATGTTTCCGCTGGTTGCGTCGATTGAACGTATCAAGATCAACGAGCAGGTCGACAGCGATGGAAGTGCGACTCTGGCGGGCCGTGTTCTGACACAACTGGGGGACTTTCGGATCATTCGAGAAATCGGTCGAGGCGGAATGGGCATTGTTTTTGAAGCTCATCAAGAATCGCTCGACCGTACCGTCGCCATCAAAGTGCTCCCGAAGCAGAGCTTACTTGATGACGAGGCGCTTGAACGGTTCCGCACGGAGGCGACGACCGCTGCCGCGATGCATCACACCAATATCGTGCCGATTTACGGAACCGGAGAGTCCGAGGGCTCGCACTATCTGGTGATGCAACTCGTCAATGGTGAGTCGCTCGATTCGGTGATCGCGAGTCATTCGGAAATATCGAGTGCCGACGCAGCCTGCATTGGCCACCAGGTGGCAGACGCCATCGCGTACTCACACGCCAACGGAGTGCTTCACCGCGACATTAAACCGGGCAACATTCTGATTGAAGAGAATGGAACGGCGCAAGTGACTGATTTCGGTTTGGCTAAGTTCGTCGGAACCGATCTTACGGGGACGCATAGCGTCAGTGGAAGTTTGAGATACATGGCTCCTGAGAGGTTCTCAGGAATCTCTGACCAACGGAGTGACGTCTATGCAGTTGGGATCACGCTGTACGAGTTGCTGACCGGGAAACCCGTCTTTCACGAGAGTGACGCGGAACATTTGATTGGCTCTATCACCCATCCGCGATTACAACCGCTTCGTGCGATTCGCCCTGACGTGCCCACTGACCTTGAAACGATCGTCTCAAAGGCAATCCATGTTGATCCCAACCAACGGTATCAGTCCGCCATTGATTTGCGTGATGACCTTGGTCGGTTTCTCGCCGACGAGCCGATCCATGCGCGAAAGACATCAGTGTTTGGGCGTTTGATACGCTGGTCGAGACGCAATCCGAAACTGGCCATTGCAATCACGGTCGCTGCTTTCGCGTTGTTACTCGCAACGCTCGTCTCGACGATTGCTTATGCGATGACATCCGCTGCGAATCGACGTAGCTCGATCGCCTTACAGGCATCTGAGCGAACCGTTGACATTGCGTTGCAATCGCTCGACGGAGTTGTCGATGTCGTTTCTGGCTCGCCCGCTTCGTCTGGCGTTGCCATCAGTGATTCGTTTGACGAAGACTCGCTTCCTAACGTGAGTATCGAGCCGACGCCAGTCGCAGCCAATATTCTCGAGAGACTGCAGCCCACCTACGAACGTTTGTCGCAGCAATCTCCGACGCGGCCCGACATCATTGTTCAAATGGTGGACGCCAGTATCCAATTGGCGCGAATTCAGCATTTGCTGGGGCGAATACCAGAGGGAATCAAAACACTCGATTCCAGTGTTGCGCTACTGCATCAACGTGAACGGTCGGCGTCCATTCCACATGACGAATTGCATCTAAGGCTCGCTCGACTGAACAATGAACTGGGTGTACTACACGCTGCCGAATTTCATCACGATGCGTCGAGAAAGAGCTATGAACTTGCTATCGAGTCTGCGTCGCGAATTGATGATTCGCACATCGGTGGACAGGTCGAACTCGCAAGGGCACACTTGAGCTTGGGCTATCGGCCACCCAATCTGCGCAGGACCGAGTCCTCTTCTGATGTGCCAAATAACGTTGAATCGAATCCCGCCGAGTCAAAAGTCTCTGATTTTTCGCACGTCAATCTTGCGATCGACATTCTGGAGAAATTGGATGACTCGCGGAATCAAAGCTCGACGAAGAGTATTTTGTATGCGCGCAGTCTCTTGGCCCGGTCGCGGCTCACTACAAGTCCGCGGGAAAAACGCGATGACCTGCAGCGGGCGATCGCTCTTTTACGCGATCAACTTGCCGAAACTCCGGACGATACCAACGTTCGATTCGAGTTGGTCGCAACGTTGGCCGATGTGAACGTACGCGGACTACGTTCACAGGTTCGGTTACGTGAAGCAGATGAACGACTGCGAGAAGCGCTCGGTGAGATTAGCAGGGTCAGAAGTCGCAATCCTGACAATTCAGTGTTCTTGGTGTCGGAAGTTCATTTGCGACACAAGCTTTCCGCAATCGCGCGAACGCAGTCGCGACTTGGAGATGCGAACACGATGGTCGGTGAGGCCATTCGGCTGCAAACCGCACTCGTAGAGACGTTTCCTGACAGTGTTCGACACCGTTGTTGGCGGGCGATGCTTTATCGCAGCCAAGCAACCATCAACCGTCGGTCGGGCAATCCGGAAGCCGCGCAAAATGCCATCGAGAACGCCAAGCGTGACCTCGATTCGATCGGTGAAGAGTCTCTCGATCATCCTCTGGTGGTTCGAACTCGCGAAGCCGTCAGTGAATTTACGAGCGAATCGGACACGTGATGTTTATAAAGGGGGATCGCAACTCGATGCACTTGCTTACGAAATCACCGAGTCCCTACGCCGGACGATCGCAGTCGAGCTTATCGATGGAAGTTTGGTTGGGACTGACGATCGCGTTATCGTCACACGCGAGTGGCCAGAATATTCGCTTCGAGTATGACGAGCACGATCATGTCATTTCTGCGAGCTTTTGGAGCACGGAGTTCACGCTTGCAACAAGCCATTAGCAGGGAAGTCGAGCGCATCGAACGTCTTCGCAGTGTTAGCGATCCGTCGAGTGGCCACGAATAAAGCTCCACAGCAATGCCCAACTGCGAATGCAGTCCGCTCGGGTGTGTCTTCACCATAATGGTTCTTCGTTCACTCAGTTTGCTCCCGTTGATTCACTCTTGAAGTACCGAGCGATTCTGTGGCGGTGTTCTTGTGAGTATGATATGGCGACGATGATCAGAATTTAGATTCTCGGAGACCCAAATATGGACCGGCGAGCTCTCAGCTTTTTGCCTCTCGTCATTTTCTGCTCGCCGTTGTCGATTCAGCGAGTTGCGGGACAAGAGCCCCAACTGCAACAGCACTTTACGATCAGCGAAGACTCCACTCGGCTTACATTCCCTCTGACCAAAGAAGGGTACGTCAATTACTCTGCGGCAATCGATGCAATGAATTGGGCCCCGCAAAGTACGAATGCCGCCGCTGATCTCATCCAAATGGTTGGGGCTCCGGGGTACTGGGAACCAGCTCAAGTTGAAGTGCTCAAGGTGAGCTTGGGCTTAGACGAGCTCCCCGGCGGCGGATCGATGTTGATGACGCGGCAAGACTATTCGAACGGCCTTCAGAAGTCCGGTCAAACTGTTCCTACCGAGGCTGAGAAAACCGATCAATGGAAATTGGCACGAAATCAGCCTTGGACAAAAGACCAAGCGCCATTCATCTACAACTGGATTGAAGCCAACTCGCAGTATCTCTCCAAAGTCGATGCGATATTGGAGAAACCAGACTTCTTCGAGCCGCTGGAATACGCTGTGCCGGACTTCCCTCTTTCGCCTGGGATCGTGAGCGAGGCGAATCGGGTTTTTTCTTACCTCCTCATTGCCCGATCTCATTTGCACGCGGGCGAGGGGCGATATCAATCGGCAGTTGAGGACATGCTCCGGATTCACAAGCTTTCGCGCTTGGGAAAAAATGCACAGCTAACGACACAGGATTTCGACACGGTTGAAATGTACTCGATGGAGACTGGCCAAAAGCTAGTTAACTCCGCCGACTTGGATAGCGCAGCGCTTCAGTCATTCCTGGATGGATTGAATCAACTTGAACCTATGACGTTGGGGCGAGACCGGTGCCAGTATCGAAGGTATTTTCATCTTGCTGCGGCATCCTCCAGCGCTCGTATGTCACCGAAGGAATACATCGGTCAGGTAGGGCTCGATCAGAGATTTGGCAACAACGCTCCGTACTGTTGTGAGGTCACTTCGGATCAAATTGATTGGGACGACCTGCTCAGCTCGATCAATAAACGATTCGACCGTCTGGAAGAGATCTACGCAGTGACAGATGCGGCGGAGCGATACCGACTTATCCGAGAATTGACGGACGCGGCCCAAACGAAGAGTTTCAATTTCGATCGTGCTGCAGAATACGGCGAAGTCTTCAAAAAAGATCCAGGCGAAGCAAAACGCCGACTGACGGATGATCTTGATGGTGTCCTCAATCAGTGGTTGGATTGCCAAACGCAGGCATGGTACGACTATCTTTGTAACTTAAATATGGACTTACTTCGACTTGCGGTTGCGGCCAAGCTCTATGAAACACAGCACGGTAAACTGCCGGAGAATTGCGAAGCGATTGAGGGTTATTTTGAAACGGTGCCGCTAGATCCCGTTAGCGGTAAGCACTATCGCTGGAAATCGACCGACGACGGATTGGAGATCTCAAGCGCCAGCAGCGATGATGAGGAACTTCCCTCTTCGATCCGTGAAGTGGCCGTGGTGGTCAGGACCAAATCCGGTGATGCTTCGCAAGTGAAGGATCAATCTCTTGGTCTGAGCTGATGGGAGACGTGGCTCTGATGCTAACGCGAAGCGGCTAAACAATAAGACTCGGGGTTACGCAACGCATTTCCGGGTGATGAAAAATCCTCCGCAGTCACGGTCTATCGCGCACTCCCAATCCTCGGATGCGATGCGCGATCAATCTTCGGTACTCGCGCACGCAGAATCGCTGGCAATTTTCTTTTCGGGAAGAACTTTTTCCGATCTTGTAAGGTTGGCTAGGAAGGCCGGTATTCCCTATGGTTTCGTATCCTTGTTCTTTCCGAAATGAGACTTTTCATGTGTATGATTCGCTTGAATCTGACCGCCGCGACACTGGTTTTCTTCTCTTCGGCTAGTGTTTTTGCACAGGATTGGCCGTCAATTCGGGGACCCCGGTTCGATGGATCGGCCAGTAATGCCTCGGAGTCGCTTAGCTCCGGACCACTCGCTTTGCGGTCGATGTGGAAGCAGCCGCTCGGCAGCGGGTATTCAGGCATCGTGAAATCGGGAGACGTTTTGGTCACCGCGGCGGCTGACTCGGACGCGGGAAAAGAGTTCATCGTTGCTCTGGATGCTACAAGTGGAAAAACGATTTGGAGAACGGAAACAGGAGAGATCTATCAGGGAGCCAATGGATCGTTTGATGGACCTGTGGCAACGCCGTGCGTTGATGACGAACGCGCCTATCACCTGACGCCATTTGGCGCTCTTTCTGCGTTTCGTTTGAGCGACGGTAAAGTCGTTTGGTCGCGGAACCTTGGAACGGAAATGAAGTCCGTGCCCAACTTCTACGGGTTTGGTGCTTCACCGATCGTTCATGCGGGCAAAGTCATTCTGCCAACAGGTTCACCTGAAGCTGCGATTACGGCCTTCGATGCGGCGACGGGTGAGACGATCTGGACTGCCGGAGCCGATGCCGCGGCGTTTCAAACCTGTGTGCTGGTTAGCGATAACGATATCGAACTTCTGATTGGTTCGACCAATACACAGACGTTTGGAATCAACCCCAGTGATGGAGCCATTCGTTGGACGCGACAACATGAGAACGCGGGACCGATGGGGTCGTGGGCGGTTGTGCCCGTGCCAATGCCTAATAACCAGATATTCCTGATGGATGGCGAGAGTCGATCCAGCGGCGTTCGCTTCAGCGACGATCAAGCCGAAACGGTTTGGAATGGACGCGAGATTCGCAATACCTACTGCGTTCCCGTTGTCGTGAACGGTGTCCTTTGCACGTATTCTTCAAGATTTCTCGTCGGCTTAGATCCAGCGACAGGCGAACGATTGTTTCGTCAACGCAAGCCCGGCAACGGTTTTGTTAATCGACTTGGTGATCGATTGGTCGTCGCGACCTTGGACGGAGCGTTACACATTGGTGATGTGAGCCGTGACGGGTTTGAAGAAGTCGTGTCATTAAAAGTCTTTGACGCAGCGGAAGAAGGACAGATGTGGGCATTGCCAACGCTAGCCGGTAATTCCGTTTACCTTCGCAGTCTGGGAGCAATCGCTCGCGTCGACATTCGACCAGGCGGCACTCGGCAAGCAATGGTCGATCAGCAAAACTCCGTCGGGCCATCCTTCGCCGAAATGCTGAAGCGCGCCGAGCTGGCTGATTCCCCGCAGTCGATTGTCGATGCTTACGTTGCGGAACGGAAAGTACCCGTCGTTGAAGACGGGCACGTGCATTTCATGCTGCAAGGTGAGTATCAAGATGTTGCTGTTGGCAGCGATTTGTTCGGTTTGCGGCAAGAACGCGTTATGTCGCCGATCAAGGGTACCGACTGGTTTTACTTCGGTGCGGGATTGCCAAAGGCTGATCGAATCTCGTATGCCTACTTCGCGGATTACAAGCCAACGTCCGATCCTCGCAATCCCAACGGCTACGTCAGTTCTGTCGCGGGTCAACAAATGGAACCCAGTTTCATGGGACCAGGCGAATCACTGTCGATGTCGTGGATCGATCTGAATTCCATCGAGGATATTGGCGGCGGAAACGGTGACTTGGCCGGATCGCTTTCCGACCACACATTGACCAGCGCCGCGATGAAGCAAGAGATCGAGTACTCCGTTTACACACCGCCGGGCTATGATCGCGGAACGAAAGAACTTCCGGTCATCTTCGTCCATGACGGTGAGGTCGCTTTGGAGATTGGCGAGCAAGCCAAGGTCATTGATCGGTTGATTCGCAATAAAGACGTCAATCCAGCCGTCGTGGTGTTTATCCGCTGGCGGTTCTATCCAATGATGGGTGCCAACGGTTATCCGGAGATGTTCTTGGGTGAATTGATGCCTAAGGTTCAAGCGGACTTTCGCGTAAGCTCTCGCCGCGAGGATCGCAGCAGCTTGGGCGGAGGATTCGGTGCGACATTGGCGCTGATGGCAAGTTTGCCAGGCCGGGCGCAAATCGGCCGGATCGGATGTCACAGTCCGTTCGCGTTTGAAATGTTACATCCGATGATCAAGCAACTCGCTGATATTCCTGGCCAGAAAGACGACGTACGGATTCAACACGGTACGATCGAATTGCGTAACCCTTCGGAGAACTGGGACATGGCTCGCCAAGCAGTCGCGATCAGTGAGTTTCTGACATCGGCCGGTCACAAGGTGGAACTATCCACGGCCGAGATTGGTTCCGATTGGATTAGTTGGCGAACACAATCGGCCGACATGTATCGGTTCCTGCTTGCGAAGTAGTTCGCTTCTGCGTTGTGATTTTTTGCTGAAGATTGATGCGTGACAACGATAGATCGACGCACCCGTTCGTGTTCGTGGGAACGGTAACAATCGGCGACTATTTAGTTGTTAAACTCGTAGATGAGCTGTGACCCATCTCTTCAATAGAATGAGAACGAAACATGTTGTCTCGATTCGTTTGTGCGTTGTGCCTATCGATGTTCTTGACTGCGCCACGCGCGGCCTACTCGGAAGAGTTGTATGACATCGGTGAGATTCACTACCAAGTCACCACGGATTCTGAATCAGCACAGACGTGGTTCGACCAGGGTTTGGCCCTGTGCTATGCGTTCAATCACGAAGAGGCGGTGGGTTGTTTCGAGCGCGCGGTCGCTGCAGATCCAGGGTTGGCCATGGCGTACTGGGGTATCGCTTACGCCTGGGGGCCAAACATCAATAACATGGAGATCGAACCGCACTTCATCGCTCAGGCAGATTTTGCGATTCGATTGGCGAAGCTTCATGCGGGCGATTGCACCGAACTTGAGAAAAAGCTCATCAACGCGCTCGGGAAACGCTACGCTTCGCCCGCCCCGACGGATCGCTCGAGTCTCAACCAGTCTTACGCCGATGCGATGCGAGAGATCTATGAGTCACACTCAGACGATCCTTTGGTCGCAACACTGTTTGCTGAGTCCTTGTTGAATCTTCAGCCGTGGCGTCACTGGAGTCCGGAGGGTGTTGCCGCCGAGCATACACCTGAAATCATGGACGTGTTGAAAGCCGGCCTGAAGCGTTGGCCGAATAGCCCTTCGCTTTGTCATCTTTACATTCATACGATGGAGGCATCACCTACGCCTGAAAAAGCACTGGCTGCGGCCAATCGCTTGCGACTTGCAACGCCTGGCTTGGGGCATCTCTTACACATGCCCTCCCATATCGATATCTGGGTCGGTGACTATGGGGCCGCGATTGAAGCCAACAAACGAGGGATCGCCGCCGACGAAAAGTTCCTCGCCCGACGTGGCCCACTCAATTTCTATTCGTTGTATCGCATCCACAATTACCACTTTCTTGTTTACGCCGCGATGTTTGACGGGCAGAGCAACCTCGCGCTCGAGACAGCGCGGAAGATCCCCAAGCAGGTGCCCGAAATCATGTTGCGTGCGCAAGTTGATTTTTTGGACGCGTTCATGCCGACGGAGCTGCATGTGCTTGTGCGATTTGGTAAATGGGATGCAATCTTGGCTTACGAGCAGCCGGCCGATTACTTGCCCATGTCACGATCGATTTGGCGTTATGCGCGAGCCATAGCGTATGCCTCAACCGGTGAAGTCGACAAAGCACTTGCGGAACAAGCGGCATTCTTAAAGCAGATCAGCGAAGTTCCAGAGACCAGTTTTTTGTTTCAAAACCCTTCGCGCAATATCCTGGATGTCGCCAAGGAGATGGTCGCAGGTGAGATTGCTTACCGGCAAGGAAAGTTTGACAAGGCATTTGAGCATTTGAGGATTGCAGTCGAACGCGATGATGCGTTGAACTACGACGAACCCTGGGGTTGGATGCAGCCAGCTCGTCACGCGTTGGGCGCACTATTGCTGGAACAAAAGCTTCACGAAGAGGCATTGAAGGTCTACCAAGAAGATCTGCAGATCCACCCCAAAAATCCGTGGGCATTGCACGGACTTGCCGAGTGCCTCACCGCGCTCGGTCGTGTGAACGAAGCCGAGGAGATCCGCAAGCAATACCGCATCGCTTGTCAACGAAGCGACGTAGCGATCGACCGCTCCTGTTTCTGTCGCCTAAACGTCAAATGAGACGGCGTTCGGAACACAGACGGTATCATCTCTCGGGATCGACACGCTGCCATTGGGCGTTTGGATTGGGCCCCTTCGGACCGATGATCGTCTCGCCTGCTAGCTTGAAGTGCGAACCAACACCAACGTCATTCGATTTGGAGAATGCAACGATTTTTCCTTCGGGAGAGATCGCATAAAATCCGGACGTCATCTTTCCATTGAAACTCTCGCTGAAAGCTCCCTCGGATCCGCCAGCGTTGAAGACCAGTTGATGTCCGTCACCGTCCAAAGACGCCCAGGTTCCGGCAAGCTCACCCGGTGACCGTTCACCGTAAGTCCAGCCTGTTGCGTTTCCGAATTGGGCTAAGTACTCATCAAGATCCTGTCTTGAAATGGACGCGCTATTCACCGTGTTTACGGATTGATCGTCCGTCGATGTTCCTTCCGTCGCTTCCGCAATCTGAGCGTTTGTCGATCCTTGATCCATCGGCGCAGTTTCGGATCCACACCCGCAAATACAAAGGACATACAGAAGGGGTATGATGCCGGAATTCTTCACGGATTTGCCTCGTTTCGCGGTCTATCGAATCACAACCAGAGCTAGAAAGAACTGGGTGATTCCGAGGCCGGGTAAGTGAGTTGTTTTTGTCGGAGTTCGTTGCGTCGTTGACTGCGTTGTATTGACCAGGTCTTGCCGTGAGTCTTTCGTCGAACTTACCGTGCGAGCTGAATTAGGCGCCCTCGCCAAACATGACGACGATCGCTTCCGCAGGCTCGTCTGATTCGTTCCACCATTTGTGTTGTGCGTGAGCCGGGATGAAAACGGCATTCCCCGCCGGCAGTGAAACACGCTTTCCATCGACCTCACCCTCCGTGACGCCCCTCGTCGCAATGGCCAAGATCGGAAAGGGCATGGCTTGCTCGCCTTGACCTTCATGAACGCGTTCTCCAGGCTCGACACGATACCAACCAGTACGTAACCCGGTCTGATAATAGAACACACCAAAGTTCGAACCGTGCGCTTCTCTTGTTTGTATTCCGCGAAACGGGACGACTTCAGGAAAGCCACGAGTCCAAAAGTGAAATGAAAACGGATTGATTTCGCCAACTTCCATGATCGTTGGCTTGAATCCATCCATGTAACTGACGCTCATCGGCGTGTATTGTCCGGACGATTCCTTGCCTTGGGCGGTCAGCGCATTGATTTGCCCAGAATCGATGGCAATCAGTGTTTCAGGTTCGATGGTGTAGACAAAGGTTGGACTCTTAGGCAGGCCTTTACTCAATTCTACCGCCCACACATCACCCTGTTTCTCACCTGCAACGTCTATGTGCCAGTCTCCTGCTCCCGGAATTGAAACGCCGAACGAGCGAGGTTCTGCTGCTGCGCGATCCGACCTGAAATCATCAACAAATGAAGCCAGTATCTTGTCGAATCTCTCTTTCGTTTCTACTTCCGCACGCGCGACGCCGCACAGGGAAGTCAAATGGATCGCAACGAGCAGCGATAACTGAAACGCCCATTTGCGTTGACGGATCATCGTTTCGGTCTTTCTTGGATTCACTTGGGTGGGTCCGATTTTGCCGTTGTTGAAATGTCGAAACAAGCCGCTTCGACGCCGTTCCGCACGTACAGCTTTCCGTCGGCAATCACTGGTTGATTCCAGGTCTTTCCATCAACAGCTTGGAAACGATGGAGTTCTTGCAGCTTCGACGAATCAGCTTGGAGTAGAACCGCTTCGCCTTTCTCAGAAAGCACTAGCAACAAACCATCTTCTTTCACAAGTAGTACCTGGCCGTGCCCATACCGACCTCGTTTCCAAACGCGACGACCCTCTTCTAAGTCGACACATGAAAAGATGTTCTTATCAAAGCCATAGATGTGATTGTCATGAATCACAAAGTCATTGAAATAGGGTTTCATCGCAAGGCTCGTCCATCGTTCGGTCGTGGACCAGCTGCCTTGATTTCGTTGCACGGATATTCGTCTTGTGCCGAGGCCGTAACCGGTCCCGATAAGAAAATCATCTCCAATTCGTTTCGGCTGAATGATCCGGGCAGCACCACCACCAAGAGGCCAGGAATGCTCCCAAAGCACTGCTCCATTACTGGGATCATACGAAGTTAGTCCATCCTCGGTCATCATCAGAACCTGCGGAACATCAAACAGTTGTTCAAGCTGGGGTGAGCTGTACGACAACATGCCATTGCCGGCTTGCCAGACCGGCTCTCCGTTTCGGGCATCGTATGCCACGACCGACTTTCCGCTGCCTCCGCCGGCGAACACGATAACGCGCTCATCCACCACCAAGGGTGAACTCGAGAATCCCCACATCGGAACTGACGCACCGGTGTCGTCCACCAGCTTTCGCTGCCAAATAACTTCACCTGTATCGGCTTGGAGGCACTGGAGAGAACCCATTGCCCCCAACGTGTATAGCTGACCATCGGCGAAGGTGGGCGTTGCTCGAGGTCCAACGCCGCTGATCGACTCGGTGAATCGAACTCCGTCTCGACGAACCCAACGCTCCTGACCGCTACTTGCGTCATACGCTGCGACGACTTCGTTATCACCGCGTTGCTCCTGCGTGTACAGCCAGTCGCCAACGATACAAAACGAAGACCAGCCGGGGCCAATCCGTTGACGCCAGATTTCCGGAAGTCCCGTTGAAGGCCAGTCCCTTTGTATGGATTCCATGCGGACGACACCATCACGACGCAGGCCGCGATAGGACGGACTATCGCTTTCCATCGGCAATAAGTCAGCCCTTGCAGCTCCAGCGGTTACCGTCTCTCTCGATCGGGTCTCCTGCAAAAACTTCTCCTCTTCCGTTTGTGCCCAACGAAGCTCAAACGACGAGTTCAGATCTCCGTCAACTCCCGTCATGCGAAACTGAGCCCAACCGATAAATGTGAGAACCACCAATCCAAAGGCCATCAGCGCTCGGCGATTGAACGAGTAGGTTCTCAATAGATATAGGGCAACAATTCCAACGGTGGTCACGCTTGGAATCATGAACATGAAGAATGCAAAGAGCATCGTGGGGTGGAGGGATTTCCAAGTGAGCCAGGCAGCCACTGCGATGGCGACTGGAGCCAGAAAACGCGCGATCCATGGGGCGCGGCTTGCCACAAGCCACCAAAGGGTCAGAAGAAGAGTTCCAACGGCAGGTCCCAATAGTTTGCTATTCAGTACCGTCTGGGGATTATCGAGTGCGGTTGCTTCAACCGTTTGTTTCGCAACCGACTGGGATTCCACTGCAAACTGTGCTGCAAAGTGTGGCCCGAACATGATTCCGAGCTGGAGAAGCACGATCAAGAATGCGGGCCAGAGCCGCAACGATCGGTTGGGAGTCTCGTGAACGTTTTCGGACTCTTCATCTTGCGGGACCATCGGTATTCAAAACCCTATCCAAAACCATCTTCCAAGCACTTACCCGGCATAGTCTATCGATGGCTTCTCCAAACGTCTTGAATAAATGGGACATCACCAGATCATCGCGCCACGCTCGCTCTGGATATCTGACGGCCGGATACCACCCAGTGCAGTGAATTCACGTGTCATATGAGCCTGATCCGCATAGCCTGCTGCTGAAGCGATCTCGATCAAGCGAAGTTTGGGGCGGACTCTTGCCAGCTGAACGGCTCGGTCAAACCGCATGATCCTCGCAAACAGCTTCGCAGACAAACCGACCTCTCGGTTCACCAATCGTGACAAATGCCTGCGCGATAATTGGGACTTTGCCGCCATCTTTGAAACACGACAATCTCCGTTTTTTTGCCGCACTTCTTGGATGATTTCACAGGCTTGTTCGTTCCGTTGGTGCGCTGCTCTGGCACCTACCCATCGCTGCAGCATGTCCACGCACTTTACATCGTCTTTCTCACCCATCAGTGCATCTGAAATCCTGTTCAAGTCGAAGTTGGAATCGACCACACTGTCCAGATTAATGCACTGATCGGTCACTTCAGACATCGGTAGGCCCAGCAAAGGGACACCACCAGTGGAGCTGAGCTGAACGATAAAAATCTGACTTGACGCACCCAGCTCTACAGCGAACTGGGTAGAACGAGGACCCGAGAGGCAAACGCTCGACCAAAACTGTCCGTCATTGTCTGACGATTTCAATCGGGTGCCATCTTTTTGAAACACGATGTACGGAGTTCCATCCGGCAGAACGGTCGCCGAGAGGTCAGTCGCCGCATCTGTTTCAATGGTCCAGATACCAGACAACAGACTCTTTAGCCTATCTGGAGCGGCGTGCCAACTCGCTTGCATGTTATAAGCTCCTCTTTAGCAAAGGCGTGTGTCTGAACAAATCTTATCACGTCGCCCAATCATCCGGACATGCGCTGAAACAAGACCGCTTGGCCAACAGCGCACGCAGCCCATTCTTCGAACGACATTCGGATATCTTGGACCTGATTTCAAGATTCTGGCCCGAATACTCGTAAGCGATCGCACGTAGGTGGCCAATGGATCTATCAAACGAGTTATCCTTTCGAATGTGAAAGAAGCCAGTTCGAAAGTGCGTCTCCTTCTGGCGGAAGAGCGCATCAACCTCGCTGCGCATGCGTGATTACAAATGGCATCAGAAAGTCAACTCGCCGCCATCGACTTTCATACCTGTCGACATGGCGATTCTGAACGCACAGCACCGTGTTTGTTCTCGATCTGCTGTTCGCAGTGACTGCCGCTATTTCGCGGATGAACCCCCGGGCTTCTCTCACTGATTAATTGCAATTAAGCTGCAGGTGTCATCGGAAGGGGGGCTCCGCTTACGACCATCTCGCATCCACTTTTTTTGTGCGGCTGCGCCCAAGCCGAATGCAACATGATTGCCTTCTTAACACGGAACAGTCGGGCTGGGCGGAAAACATAAGACGCGACGAACCATCCATGTTTCAATTTGATCACCTTCTGAACTTGACTCGGTCGCTTTTGATCCTACTGGTCTGCCATTCGGTTTCATACGCGCAAGACGATCCTTCCGCGGAAGAAGCTTCTTTCGAGTTCATCGACGATCGGAAACTGCCGTCGTTAGGCGTGCAAGAAATTGCGAACAGACTCTATGAAGATGCGGGCTGTCGCCATCTTGCTTTTGCGTGCGCGAATCATGGAACGTTGGCACCGTTCAAAGAACTCGATTCATTTTTGAAAACAACGGCGAGTAAAGACACGGACTTTCGCTATGTATTGATTGAATTGCCAGCTGATCTAAAACCCAAGTTCGTGGCGTTATCCAGGGGGGAAATCACCTACGACGAATTCATTGGAGCTTTAGATCCTCCGTGGCGAAACATGATGACCGCGCGATCACAGTTAGCCTTCTATAAAACGTTGCTTAAGACCATTGGTGACATCAATGCCGCTCGCCCTGAACACCCGATTCTGCTGTTGCCCGTCGATGGCTTTACAACGCAACGCGTCGTAATCGAAGTCAGCCGAGCTCAGGAGGCTCAACAGGAAGGAAAACAAATTCCATCTTTCGTTGATTCAGCCAATCGGGAACGCGACACAGCCTCGAACGTCCTGGAAATTGCAAAAGAATTCCCGGGATCGCGGGGCGCGATACTCTTTCATCAAGGTCATCTGCTGAAGCGTCTACAGAGGGAGTTGCCGGAGCTGGACGACAAAACCCATCAACTCGTAAAACGCGAGGTCACGCATTCCACGTGGGTTGGCTTTGCTCAGGAAGCGAGTCCGGAATTTAATGATGGGCTCAGGCTCATTCTTTTCGATGAGGTCGATAGCGTTTTCAATCCACACGGTGTTTTACTCTCCGAAGAGCTCGGTGGAATCAAGTATGCAAATCTCTCCGGTAGCATCATTCGAGGCACGTTCGCGTCTCGGATGGACCCTGTCGAGTACTTTCAATCCGATTCACGAATTCGACGGGTCCATCGAGAAAAGCAACTCTATCCGGAATCAATCGGACAGCTATTCGATGCGTTCGTTGTGGTTCGTGAATAATTGGCTCTTCCTCGTCCGTTGGGCATCCCGATGAATTGGGTCGCCATTGCAACGGTGATTGCTAGACGCGGGCGTGCAGGATCGCGCCGGTGCGTTGCAGGTGGATCCTCTGTTCGTCATCGTATTGCGCATCACGGAGGTCGACGAGGTAGAAGTCGACATTGGTTATGTCGGCCCCTCGGATATCAGCACCTCGAAGACTCGCCTTTCGAATTTCCTCGGGCGCTTTGAAGTATTGATCATCGTAGTCGTCCGTGTAGAAACCGGTACGTGTTCCTTCACTGGGATACGGGCTGTCGACCAAGCCGCAACGCGTCGATCCCATGTGAAATGAGCATCCCACCAAAACCGCATCACGGAGATTTGCGTATTCCCAGTCGATTTCTCCCAAACCACAGTTGAATAGATTCGCGCCACGGAAGTCCGCTCGCACCATGGTTGATCCGGTCAGATGCGCTCCTTGCAGGTTTGCTCCCATGAAAGATGGTCGATTGAGTGTGACGTTCTCGAGATCACAAAGCAGCATTTTGGCATCACAAAAATCGGCACCATCCAGTAAAGCCTCGCGCAGCGGTTGCCGTATGAGGAGAGCGTCATGAAGTTTCGTCTGGCGGAGGTCCGCTCCCGTGAGGTTTGCTCCGGTCAGGTCACTGTTTCGTAAATCTGCAGAGAACAAACAGCAGTCACGAAGATCCGCATCGTTCAAGCGGCAGTTCTCAAGAGCCGCGAATGAGAAGTCCGAGGATCGAAGATTGGCACCGCTGAAATCGACATTTTGCGATGAAAGGTTTCGGCCGTCGGAGGCTTGAAGGTCGGACTCGCGAAAATCGCAGTTCAACAAACAGACGCGGTCAAGTTTCGCCCCGGAGAGTTGCACTTCATCTGCTACGGTGTTCTGAATCACGGAATCGCTGAGGTCTGCGCCGGAGAGGTTGGCAGATTTCAGATGAGCATCGGCCAGTTTGAGTCCGGCCCATTTTGCTCCGGCTAGTTGAGCTCCATGAAGAAACGCAGATTGGTTGTCAGGCCGCCAATCGCATTGACATGCATTCAAGATGCTCGCAGCCAGCGGTGCGGACATGTTGGATGATTCGGCTTGGTCACGTAACGTATCGATTGCTGTTTGGTCAGATTGAACGCGCCGTGCAATTCCTCCAACAACCGCGTACGAGATAGGGATCAAGTCCGAAATACGAATCCCTTGCTTGAGCCGTATCGCTATCCAGTCCGCAGCAAGGATCGTCTGGACGACTCGATGTCGCAGGAGCTGTTCAAGCCGGCTCTGTAGGGTACCTTTCTTTCCCAACTTATGGTCGCGCGTCAACTCAACGAGTGACCGTTTGATGACTCGGTCGTGCATCTTTAGCGCCATGACGCAGAACTCACCGATTTGATCTTGAGTCATTCCACGCAGGGTCGAACGATGAAGAAGAGCCGTCAGAGCATCCGAGATCGACGTCAAGGAATCGGAACGCGAAAACTCGTCAAGAATGCTCTTCCAGATGTCGGGGATGCCTCCGGCGCATGACCGATCGGATGCATTGGCAACACGTGAGTAGACTGATTTGACATGGTCGGGATGGACCGCCAGCAGGTATTCGATGAAGTCATCGTTTGTCCAGGTCGCCAGCTTGCGGAATGGCCCAATCACGGCTTTCGATTCGGAGCAGAAGACGACGAATTTTGATTGGGAGCGAGAACGAACGATGTCGATGTCGGCATCGTCCATGCACTCTACGTTGAGCGAGGGTGAAAGTTGAGCTGCCAGATGACGCAAAGCCGTCGTCTTGCCAGATCCCGCGGGGCCCTGAATGCGAAGTGTTCCCGTGCGAGAAGTCTTGGCCGTGCTCGCGACGTAGTCTTCCAGCAAAAATGTTTGACCCGTTCCTGGATCGATAAAGCGAGGTCGAACAGGTGCCACTTGTGGAATGATCATCTCATCAGCATATCGGTCACGGGCAAGGCATTTGAGGCCTTTTCCTTAAGTTCATCGCCTCTTTATTTCCTGGCAGTGACAGCCCGATTCGTCAAAAATAATTTCCTCGACGATTTTCCGATTCGTGTCGAAATCGTCCTGGCCTTCCCGTCATCCTTGCAATGGGCGGGCGTATCCGCCCCGACGAGAACACTCATCAACGACGAAAAATGAAGTACAACATCTTTGTCTATGAAACCGCGGAAGACTTTGCTGCTCGCACTGACACCCAAAAGCAGGGTGATTATTGGGCCTCGTACTCCGCGTACACGAAAGCGCTCGAAGAGGCAGGCGTGATGGCGGGCGGTGCCGCTTTGCAACCCCCGGCAACCGGAACGACCGTTCGATTGGTCGGTGGAGAGCGTCATGTTCAGGACGGACCGTTGACAGAAACGAAAGAGCAACTCGGCGGCTATTACACGATCGACGTTCCGGATTTGGACGCCGCATTAAAGTGGGCCGCCAAGTGCCCGTCCGCATCGACCGGTGGTGTTGAAGTTCGCCCGTTGCTGGAGATGTAGAGCTGTCCCATTGAGTGACATGACCAACCATGCCGCGACGCGCATTGAACAAGTCGTTCGAGATTCTTACGGACGTCTGCTCGCACTGCTGGCGTCGCGGTGTGGTGATATCTCGACGGCTGAAGACGCTCTCGGAGACGCCTTCATTGCTGCGTTGGAAAGTTGGCCGAATCAGGGAGTGCCTGATCATCCCGATGCTTGGCTGATGACGGCGGCAAAGCATCGATTGATTGACCAATCACGCCGATCTCAAACGCGAGAGCGCGCAGTCGAATTACTTCTTCGCGAGGCCGAACTGAAACAAGATCGGACGATGGACGCGGTTGAAACTGATTATCCCGATGAAAGACTGCGTTTGATGCTCGTCTGCACGCACCCGGCCATTGACCCGGCGGTGCGGACACCATTGATCTTGCAAACGGTGCTCGGCGTGACGGCCGACCGAATCGCTTCGGTCTTTATGGTCAAGCCCTCCGCGATGGGCGCAAGGCTCGGGCGGGCAAAAAGCAAAATTCGAGACGCACGGATTCCCTTCGTCATTCCTAGCTCCGAGGAATTGCCGTCCCGATTGACGTCGTTGCTCGAAGCGATTTATGCGGCCTTTACCATCGGTCTTGATCTTGAAGGACTCGGTGCATCGTCCGGATTGAAACGTGAGGCAATTTGGCTCGCATCAATCGTGGTCCAGCGACTCGAATGCACTCAAGCTGCGGAAGATTCGACGACCGCGTTCAGTCTTGCAGAATCCGAAGCGTTGCTCGCGATGATGCTGTTCCGCGCTGCACGGGATCAACCCACGGGGCAGTCGCGGCGGTACATTCCCCTCAGTGAACAGCCAACGAATCATTGGAACGAAAAGCAGATTCATCAAGCAGAGGTATGGTTGCGAAAAGCAGCGCGCACCCATCAAGTCGGTCCCTATCAATTGGAGGCGGCCATCCAATCAGTTCACTGTGAGCGACGTCGGACGGGCCGAACGAATTGGCAGGCGATCGAGCATCTTTATCAAGGTTTGTTGAAGCTCAATCCGACAGCCGCGACCCGGATTGGCTTGGCCTCGGCTCAGTATCACTGCGGCGAGCCTCAAGCGGCGTTGCAGACGCTCGAAGGTGTACCCGATTCATTCCGCGTTCATTCGGCATCCTACTGGGCGGTGTCTGCGTTCGCGCATCGAGCTTTGAATTCGCAACACGAATCCAACAGTTGCTACGACCGAGCCATCGGGTTGACTGAGTCCGAAACCGTACGGGCTTGGCTACTGCAACAACGTAGTGGATGAGGCCACGAATTCCTCTTTGATGTTTCTACGGTCGATCGCGTCGTTCTGCATGGGACCTCCGATTCTCGTAGCCTCGGCGAAGGGACACGTTGCCTTGTTTACGACGTGCATACCCGCCGAAGTGCGCTACTGGCGACCAGGCAGGTGAAACTTTGGGCAGTTCAGGATCTAGCTCCGCAAACTCTTCCGCGGCATAGGTCGTTCGTCCGTCGATCATCGTTAAAACAGACTCGATCTGCTTGATCTGTTCTTCGTCGACCGAGAAATAGTCATCGGACAAGACGGTCAGGTCAGCGAATTGCCCCGGTGCGATGCGACGCATCATTTCATCTCCGTAGTTGTCTTCGAAATCCACTCCCGTTCGTTCATCTCCACGTGCACTACACTCCCTTTGCTTTTTGGATCTTCGCGTAGCTGGTCATCAGATTGCGGTAGTTGGGTAGATGTTCGGAGAGCAGATTGCCGAGTCCTTCCATGTCGTTGCGCCAGTCGCGATGAAGCTCACATGCAACCGCGAACCAGTTCACCAACTGACAACCGGCAGCCTGCATGCGATGCCAAGCAGCTTGTTGAACTGTCGTGTTGAACGTTCCCGAAGCGTCCGTCACAACGAACACGTCATATCCGGCTTCGATGGCCGACAGTGCAACGAATGCAACACATACGTCGGTGACGACACCGGCAAGGATTAGCTGTTTTCTTCCCGTCGCCTCGATGGCTTTGACAAAGTCTTCGTTATCCCAGGCGTTGATCTGGCCGGGCCGATGGATGAAGGGCGCGTCGGGGAAACGCTCTTCAATCTCCGGAACGATCGGTCCATTGGGGCCTTCGTCGAAACTGGTTGTCAGGATTGTTGGCAGCTCAAAGAACTTTCCAATGTCCGCCAGTGCAACGACACTGTTTTTGAAGTCGTCGGGCGAGAAGTCTTGAACTAAGGAGATCAGGCCAGATTGATGATCAACGAGTAGAAGTGCCGCTTGTTCTTTGTCGAGTTTCTTATATTGGGTCATGGGTTGCTCCTTTGGATCGATGGATGAAATCGTTTTTGGTGATGGTGTAGTGCAAGGATTCGAGAGAGGGCTTGGTGGACTCACCGTAGGGCGGACTCTCGACCGCCTTGTGGTTTACATGTCAACTAAAAGGGCGTTTTGATGTTGATCGACGCTTGCGGGTCACTGCGTACGGTTTACATGTCATCTAATGACGTAAGGGCGTTGGCGGATCGGATCCAGATACTCTGGCTGTTTGTGGTGCCGCAGCCCGCACGCACCGGTCGGTTCCCGGTCTCGAGGTTTCCATTGGACGCAATAACTTTACATGTTAACTAATTGTCGGTCAAGTGGCGGCGTCCGTGAATCCGAGATTCGCTTTCGTTTTTACCAGGAAGCCCGTAAAGCCCGCGTCTCAGCCAACGCCATCGCCCGACTGTGTTTCGATCCGTGCGAGCGATTTTTCGTGGAATCAACGAGACTTAGTCGTGCACTGAGAAATGGGATCGATGAGAATACTGCCCTCTCGAATGGATCCTTGAAAACCCTGGAAAGCGATCAAAATGGATAAGGCGACAGCAAACTTCGAACACACCGTTGGAGGGATCGGCTCGGCGAAAAGCAGCTCGGCGAAAAGCAGCTCGGCGAAAAGCAGCTCGGCGAAAAGCAAGTTACGGGAAAGAAGAGTGCTGGGAAGTATCGCGGGGCGCTTGTTTGCATACGCATTCTTGTTGTTGGTTTTTCCCGCAGCAGCGATTGACGTCACGGCAGAAGACTCATCGACGCTCGGGCTCGCCCCACCGAAGGGAGCGATCGTGTTGTTTGATGGCTCCGGTTTTGATGCCTGGAAGCCGTTTTCCTGGCAGTGGATCAACCCAAGCAACGATCAGGATGAAATCCAGTGGAAGTTGGTTGGGGGAGATGCGATGGAAATCGCTTCGGAGTTAAACGGCAAGCGACGTAAACAGTTTCTGTGCACGAAGCAGTCGTTCGGCGATTACCGTCTCCATCTTGAGTTTCAGTGTCCGAAAGGAGAAAGTGGGAATAGCGGCGTCTTCTTTGGTCCGCTCTACGAATTGCAAATCCTCAACTCGGCACAGAAAGCAACTCCAGGCCTGGGAGATTGTGGCGCGATTTATCAGATCCGTGTCCCCGATTTGAATGCGGCACTTGACGCTGGCGTCTGGCAAGCTCTTGACTTGGAATACCAGGCGGCAACGGTCGGCGACAATGGGTTCATGACTGAGAAGGGAGCCGCCCGCGTGACGGTCCGGTTGAATGGCAAGTTGATTCACGACGATTTCAAACTCTCACTGCGACGCAATAAGTATGCCGCCTTCCCCGAGACGCCAACGACGCCCATCGTTCTGCAAGATCATGGATCCAAAGTGCAGTTTCGGAACATCTGGATCGTTGAGAAATCGACCGACGTAAAATAGCGAACTCGATCATTTTCTCCACGGCCGATTCCTGAATCTTTCCCATGATCAACATCTATCAAGCAACACGTCTGATCGTATTGGCCTTTGTCTGCTCACACACTTGCAATGCCCACGCGAGTGATAGGCCCAACGTCATTCTTGTGATGACGGATGATCAGGGCTACGGCGATCTTTCTTGTCATGGGAATCCAGTTCTCAAGACGCCACATCTCGATCAACTTCATGCGGAGTCTGTGCGTTTTACGGACTTCCATGTCAGCCCGTACTGCACGCCGACGAGGGCCGCGCTGATGACGGGAAATCATCCTGCATACACGGGCGCCTATCGCACCAGTTCTGGCCGCAGCATGATGCATCCAGATCAGAAGACCGTCGCGAATCTGTTTGCGGAAGCCGGATACGCCACGGCGATGGTCGGTAAATGGCATCTGGGTGATAACGCACCGCACCGTCCACAGGATCGTGGTTTCCAAGATGTTCTTTGGCATCGTTGCGGTGGAATCGGTCAGGCGTCGGATTACTGGGGCAACGACTACTTTGACGACACCTACGAACGGGCGACTGCTGACAATAAACAAGCCAGATTCGAGTCGTTTACTGGCTATTGCACCGACGTATGGTTCCGCGAAGGACTTCGCTTTGTAGAAGACAATCGTGACCGGCCATTCTTTCTTTACCTTGCGACCAACGCTCCGCACGGTCCCTACCACGTGGCTCCTGAGTGGGCGAAGCCGTATCAGGGCAACCAGCAGGTCACGAATGCAAACTTTTACGGAATGATTGCCAACGTCGACCATAACATCGGAAACCTCCGACGGCGTTTGAAACAGCTCGGGCTAGCGGACAACACAATCCTGATCTTCATGACGGACAATGGAACGTCGGCAGGAGCCAGGTTCGATGGATTGGATTCGGAGGCTGTCACAGGTTTCAACGCCGGGATGCGGGGTAAGAAGTCATCTGTCTACGAGGGTGGCCACCGAGTGCCGTTCTTCATTCACTGGCCCAACGGCGGACTGACTGGTGGACAAGACATCGATACATTGGCCGCGCACATTGACGTGTTGCCTACGCTGGCTGAATTGTGCGGTATTGCAATCCCCAAGTCGTTTGAGCCAATCGATGGAATCTCGCTGAAGCCTCTTTTGGAAGATTCCAATCAGCCGTGGCAGCGGGATCATCATGTCGTGCAATTCCACGGTGGCGCGGGAGGCGCAGCGTTGCCGGCTCAGCCCTTTGCACATTCCGTTGTGATGACGGAGCGGTGGCGATTAGTAAATATGGACGAGCAAGCCCTCTTCGATATCGAGGCCGATCCTTCTCAGCGCAACGATGTCTCCGGGCAATTCCCCGAAGTCGTCGCTCGCCTACGCGAAGCGTATCAGCCATTCTGGCAGAAGGTTTCGCCTCGCATGGAACCCGTTCGCATCGATCTGGGCAATCCCGTTCAGAATCCGACGCAACTGTCTTCACAAGACTGGTACATGAAGAAAGGCAATCCGCCCTGGTGGTTTGGGTCCATTCGAAAGCTACCGAAAGTCACGGCACCTTGGATGGTAAATGTCCAGCAGCCCGGTCGATACCGTTTCACGCTTAGTCAATGGCCGTCCATCGCCGAAAAGCCACTCGTGGCCGAGCGAGCCAAAGTGGTGATCGCGGGACGAGAAACGGAAATGGACGTTCCCGCCGGTTGCAAGGCGGTCATCATGGAGTTGGATCTTCCAGCGGGGCCAACCGAATTGTGGACGTACCTCGTTGATGAGCGCGGTCGGACCGGCGGAGCTTACTTTACAAATGTCGAATTCGTTGCAGATGACGCGTCGCCGCTAGAAACGAAAGCAATCCCAATCCAAGAAGCAGCAATGGATTGAACTTCACCGCGCCGGCGAGATTTATACGGCGAGATTTATACGGCGCTGGATTCAATCAGCTATCGGTGGAAGAAACCCGGACGTTACTCTTTGTTCTTTTTCACGTCGGTTCGTTTTGCATCGGCCCGCGTCCATGAGGACTCGTGGAGGATGGTTCGAAATGACGAGAGCGGTTTCTTCGCTCGTACACAAACGAAGAGTGACCACGGAGCGGTGATTCGAACGGAGCTTGCGTTTGACGACGTCGACATCAATGTTCAAATCCCGTTAATCGTGCAGTCGTTCTAATGCGAAAGGATGATGCCTTGCTCTCACTCTATTCACGCTTTATCGGCCTGGTTTTGGCGATCGCTTTCGCCGGAGTCGCGGTCGGGCAGGATCGGCCTAACATCGTTTTGTTCTTTGTTGACGACCTCGGTTGGAACAATCTTGGTTATCGTAAAGCCGAGTTGTTTGAGACACCAAACATCGATCAGCTTGCCAAAGAAGGTATGGACTTTCAGCAGTGTTACATTGCCAGCCCAACCTGTAGCCCCAGCCGCGCGACACTGCTGACCGGCAAGCACCCAGTTCGACTGCAATTGGTTCGGCACATTCCGACTGGACCAAAGCATCCCGACTTCGATGCATTTGGACGAACGGATGCCGAGTTCAATCTTTGGGCGACAGATCCGGCTCAGTTTCCCTGTCGCAATTGGTTGCCGCTTGAACATGTGACTTATGCCGAAGCACTACGCGATCAAGGATACTTCAACCTGTTCGTTGGAAAGTGGCACCTTGGTCACGAACCGTATCATCCAATCCGTCAAGGTTTCGATCGCCAGATCGGCACAAGTAACTACGGGCATCCCAAGGGCTATTATCCGCCGTTCGCACACCACGGGGAAGTGTTTCCGGAAGCAATGGACGATGAGTATCTGACGGATCGACTCACCGAAGAAACCGAAGCGTTCATCGAAGGTTACGATCGGGATCAGCCCTTCATGATTTCACTTTGGTACTACAACGTTCATACACCAAACATCGGTCGCAAAGACCTCAAGAAAAAGTTCATCGGAAAACCGGGCTTGGAGGGCAAGCGACTCGACTATGCAGCGCAGGTTGCGGCCGTTGATGAGTCCGTTGGTCGAGTCCTTGCCGCGATCAAACGGAAAACGATAGCCGACGACACACTCATTATCTTTACGTCTGACCAAGGCAGTCTTTTTGAGTGGGCGCCGTGTCGTGGATGCAAACGTTCCGACACGCTTTGCGAAGGCGGAGCACGTGTTCCATTGATCTTCCGCTGGCCTGGCAACATCGAACCAAATAGCAAGAACGACAGCATTGTTCAAACGACCGATTTGTTTCCGACACTGGTTGACGTGGCGGGTGGTGATCCATCCGCCTACCAAGAGCTGGACGGCGTTTCATTGCTTTCCGTTTTAAAATCGAATCACATCGTTGAGCGAGATGAGCCAGTCTATGGCTATCGAGCCTACGAAGATCAGTACGTTTCCGTGCGTGAAGGCGACTGGAAGCTGATCGGCTATCGAAGCGGAAAAACCGCGCTCTACAACGTCACGGAGGATCGAGGCGAACAGAATGATGTCGCTGAAAAACTCCCTGAGAGGGTGAAAGCACTTGTCGATCAACTCAAGGAGTGGGAGACAAGAATGGGCGTAGAGAATTATTCGGGCTTTTCAGATAGGTGACGTTTTCTCACTCGCCTTAGGTTGACCGCCTTAGGTGGACCGCATTGGGGCAATCCAGTCGTTACTGGCGTCCAGCTTGTGTCGGCCTATCGTTTGCGAATTCTGGCTTCAAGTAACTGGCGGATCGTTTGCTCGAATAGATGGTAGAAGTCGATTCGGAAGACCGCGAATTGATCGTCTTCTAACACGTGCGCTACTTCCGGCGAAGGATGTGCGAGAGGCCACAATCCCGCGATCGTGGCGTGATGCTGAAATAGAAAACAGTGAATCGATTCGTCAGAGAGATCAAGGACTTCCTTCATCGAGCCAGAGAATTGTCCGAGTGGATCGAGCAATGAAGTCTTGAATCGACGAATGAACTCAGGACTGAGGTTGTGCTCGAGGACAAACGAGAACACGACCGTCAGGCGACAGAGTCGTGTTCGCTCGCGCAAAACATCCGTCAAAACCTTGGCGACTCGGCTCGGATTTGGCGCTCGAAGTCGATTCATCCGTCGTTGGACATCAGGCAGCCACTCATCCAACTCGGATCGATAGAGCGAAATGAAGACTTCTTCCTTTGTCTTGAAGTA
The DNA here is from genome assembly GCA_039179795.1 of Planctomycetota bacterium. Lineage (GTDB taxonomy): Bacteria > Planctomycetota > Planctomycetia > Pirellulales > Pirellulaceae > Rubripirellula. The sequence goes on from JBCDEM010000007.1 coordinate 76,226, forward strand.
GTGATACAGGCTCGCTTTTCCGAGTCCGGCGCGCTCGGCGACGTCTCGCATGGAGATGTCAGACAGTTCTTTTTCATCGAATAGAGCCGCAGCGGCATCCAGAATCGCATCAGCACGTTCCGCTTTTTGGTCCGGTTTTCTCGCTCGTTGCCAAGTCATGCAGGGTTTCTTTCGGTTGACCTCTTGATTAATCGACCGGTGGTCGGTTAAGTTATCGACCAGCGGTCGATTATTGTGAGCGATCAACGGTGACAGGTCAATTCTGCAGGAGATAACAAATGAAATTTGAAATCGATACAACGGCGCCTGTGTTGGTCACGGGCGCAACGGGTTACGTTGCCGGTCACATCATCAAACGACTGTTGGAAGCGGGAGTCACGGTGCATGCTTCGGTTCGAGACCCGGATCGTGCGGAGAAACTCAAGTACTTGAATGAACTCGCCAGCAACGCTCCGGGAGAAATCAGGTACTTCCAATCGGATCTGCTGCAAGAGGGGTCCTATGCGGATGCGATGAACGGTTGCTCGATCGTTTTTCACACAGCGTCACCTTTCACGATGGATGTCACGGATCCACAGAAGGAGTTGGTCGATCCAGCGAAGCTCGGTACGCGAAATGTCCTTCAGGAAGCCAGTCGACAAGAAAGTGTTCACCGTGTCGTTCTGACCAGCAGTTGCGTTGCGATCTACGGAGACAACGTTGACTGTCAATCAGCTCCCGGCGGCGTGCTGACAGAGGAAGTGTGGAACACGACGTCGTCACTGGGGCACCAACCTTACAGCTATTCGAAAACCGAGGCGGAGAAAGAGGCTTGGCGTATCGCGGAGCAACAATCGAACTGGGATCTCGTTGTAATCAACCCGTCCTTTGTTCTTGGGCCAGGAATCAACCCGTACGCGACGTCTGAGAGTTTTACGATCGTCAAGCAGTTCGGCGATGGATCGATGAAGTCCGGAGCGCCGCGGTATGGGATCGGATGTGTGGACGTCCGTGATCTAGCCGTCGCGCATCTTGCTGCCGCATACAACCCGGAAGCGAAGGGACGTCATATCGTCTCCGGTCATGAATCGGATCTATTCGAAATGGCCCAAACGCTCGTCCCAAAGTTTGGAGACAACTACGCGCTACCGAGAAAGGCGATTCCCAAGTGGCTCGCCTGGATCGTTGCACCGATGATCAACAAATCGATGACCCGTAAGATCGTCTCCTTGAACGTTGGTGTGCCCTGGAAAGCTGACAACAGCAAAAGTGTTCGTGAACTCGGCGTCACTTACCGTCCACTTGAGGATTCGATGAACGATATGTTCCAACAGTTGGTCGACAATGACGTTCTTCGTGCTTGACTCGAGTCGACTCTCGCGAGTCGCCCATCCCGAGTCGGACGAGTTCGTGCACACGGTAACACCAGGAAACCCTACAATCTGGACCCTGCATTGACCCTACGAACATGGCGAGCTCCGACTGAAACCGATTCGGAAAGCCAGTGTTGTCTTGAGCCGATGAGCGACTCCTAAAGCGGTCCTCCATGAACGACCAACCGAAGTGCAAACCCGTGCGATACTATTCATCATTTCGAATGCGACTTGTCGCCTGTCTTCTCACGGTTGCTATAACGACGGTGTCTTCCGACGCACAATCTGTTTCAAGCAAAAAGCAACCGTCTGAAACCTTCGGGCAGCGTCCGCGACTCATTGTCATGGCAGACATGGGAAACGAACCGGATGAAATGCAGCAAATGATGCATTTGCTTCTTTACGCCAACAGGATTGATCTCGAAGGCCTGATTGCTTGTTCTGGCAAATACTTGCACGCCGATCGAACGGATGGACGTACGAAAGTTCGACCCGATTTATTTCATGATTTGATCGACGGGTATGAAGCGGTCGTTGGAAATCTGAGGCTTCATGCAGAGAATTGGCCCGAGCCCGATCGCCTTCGTGATGTCGTTAAGAGCGGGCACGCGGAGTATGGCATCGATGCCGTTCAACCGGGCAAGTCAAACGAAGCGTCGAAGCTGATCGAGGCTGCCATACTGAAAGACGATCCGCGGAATCTCTACGTCGTTGGCAATGCCGGGACAAACACGCTCGCACAGGCAATCGTTGACCTGCATCAATCACGTACCGACGAACAGATGGCAGAGCTTTGTAAGCGGATCATTGTCTTTGAAAACGGTGCGCAAGATAACGCGGGCGCCTGGATTGTCTCGCAGTACCCAACCATCCTCTGGCATCGAAGTAATCACCAAACCTACGGATATGGTGGACCGCGAAACGAAGACAACTCCGTGCCAGGACCGTACACATGGGAGCCTTATGAACGTACTCCAGAAGGTCAGAACGCTTGGGCAACGGAACACATCATGAAGGACCATGGAGCGTTGGGAGCGAGATTTCCGGAGCGACTGATGCATAGGCGTATTCACTTTCTCGAAGGAGGTGGCACAACACCTTGGATGGGACTGGTGAATCAAGGGCTGTCCGATGCCAACAAGCTTTATTGGGGAGGTTGGAGTGGTCGCTTTTCCCGCGATCGACACAAGAATGTCTTCTCGCGTCATCCCGATATACGCCGAGATGAAAGGAGCTATAGCGACTTCCAAGTGTTCGAGGCGGATTCCGAACCGGAGTCATGGACCGATCCCATCCACGACGAAACGTTTGAAGGACGCTACGTTCCTGTCTGGCGGTTTCGTCGCGCAATGTTTAACGACTTCCGTGGACGAATGGACTGGTGCGTCAAGACTTTCGAACAAGCCAACCACAATCCTGTTGCCGCGATCAATGGTGATCCATCGAATACAATCATCCGAATGAACGCCTCGCCGGGAGAGGATTTGCCATTCAATGCATCAGCCTCAACAGATCCCGACGACGATGAGCTTTCCTTTGGTTGGTGGATTTACCACGAGGCGGGAACCTACAACAAGGATGTGGCGTTGCGAAATGATTCGGGGGCTTCGACGGAGCTGACCATTCCAAAGGATGCCGCAGGTGGTGAAATTCATCTCATCCTAACTGTCGAAGACCAAAGCAAAATCGTACCCATGGTCGATTATCGACGAGTCGTTATCAGCGTAACGGAGTAGGTCACGAATCTCATCTTCTTTCATCGTCGCCAATCGCTCTGCGATCGTAGCGTTTCCGCAACCGTAGTGTCGATTGTTCTCACATGCTCCGCTACGATCGGGGAGCGATCGGCGACTATCTCCGCTAATATCCGGGAGTGATCGGCGATTTTATCCGGCACAACCGGTCACCGAATTCACCGTTATCGAAACTGTTTGTTGTGCTTAATCGATGTTTCAACGATTGCCATCGCTTGCGGTGATACCGAAGTGTTGATCACTTCTCTTACTTCGGCAGCGTAAATCAAGTTGAGCCACACAACTGCGCTCAACTCGGTCATCAAGGGGCCGGCGTGACCCATGAAGTAGTCCCGAAACAGTGAATCAGGTCCGCGACCAACCGACTCTTTGATATCCGGTAGTCGACCGGCAGCAAATTGCGATTTCATTTCTGTCGCGAGTTTGCCGTAGTCGATAAAAATAAACCGATTGTTTGGGTAGGCGCGACGCAGCTTCTCGACAGCATCGAAATTGGTTCGTGTCGCCGCCTGACTCGCCCGGGTGTATTTCGATTCGGTCAGTCGTGGTCCGCCGGCCGGCCAAGGTTGACCAATTAGGAACGTCGTGTTCGGGTTATGTTTCAACGCGAGATCGACCCAATTTTTTAGGTCTTGTACGGGGCTATCAGAACGACTGCTTGGAGCGGGCATTCCAAAAAGAGAGACGTTGCCTTTCGCAAGCTTTGCGGCAATCTGATTTCTTCGCTGGGTGTCGTTCCAGAGTCCACTCGGCGAGCCACCGACACCGGGGGAAAAAATGAGCTCCGCTCGGTGTTCGGGGAAGTCACCACGTTTGGCAAGACCGTCGAATGTTCTCGCAACGGGAGCGAAGAAACTGTGTCCGGCGAATAGGCATGTCGTCCCGGAACGGAACGGTCGAACAATACCGCTGCCTCGCCTTCCTGGCTGAGAGGGACTACGCGTATCTGCGGAACGACCGTTTGTGGTTTGGTTTGCCGTTCGTGCGGAAGGCCTTTGCTGTACTCGATCGCGGAGCGATTGCGCTTTTGCCGGAGCCTGCATCGAACAGGTGATGAATGACACGGCAAGTACGATCGCGATAGGTCTTACTTTCATTCCTGCTCTCCATTGTGTGAACTAGGTCCGCTGTGAGACCCGAAAAAAACACGTTTCATTCGATCGCACTCCTCACGGTTCCATTCCCGATCAATCGAGATGTCCTTCGGCGGAGAACCAGTCATCTGGAAGTGAGGTTTCTTCTCTCTGAAAACTCAAGATGGCCGTTTTTTTGCCGACTTGCCCGGTTGTGAGATTCCAGTGCGCCTGGACGCGTATTGCGGTTCCCGTTTGGCGGCTTGCCCAGAGTTCGATGACATCTGGTCGGTCGGATGGGCTACTCGATTCGCGCCCACTCGATTCGCGTCTCGCTCGAATCCGTTGACACTGCACAAGGGAACCGTCTGCAATCTCGAGGCTTTCGTCTTCGAGCATCTCGAGTTCATGTCCTTGAGACATCCGCCGCAGCAACGTTGTAACGTTTGTTAGCGGAACCTCATTCAGCTCACGTTCTTGCTCAGGCTCCTCGCGAGCGGATCGAATCCAGCGACTGTGGATCGACCTGTTGTCTCCTTTCAAGATCCGCCCGCGTGGCGGCACAACCCAATACTCCGATCCGTTCTGACCGATCCATGTTGTTCGTCGAGGAATCAGTCCTGTCAGCCGCAGTGCGAATCGATCGTATCCCTGAACGTACAAGACGTGGTCGATCGTAAACGTCTCACCGACCGGCGGCTGGTATTCGACTTGCAAACGATATTCTCTCGTGGTCATTTCGGAGGCCGCGTCCAACGACCGTTCAATTGCGGCCAAGGCGTTTTGTCCTCCGGCGACCTGCAGCAAAAACAAGGCAAATAGGATGGACGCAGCGAGACCGATTGCGCCCAGGCTCACAAACCGTCGATTGAATTTTGCCGGCTTCTTCGTCGCAGGATTGGAAGCTTGATCCGCATTCTGACTCTCGTCGGCGCCCTCGATGTCATCGATCGTCTCTTGGCGCAGGTGCGTGTCAATCTCCGCTTGCAGCAAGAACTCATCTTGAAGACGGACGTCACTTTGCATGCGCCGTTCAAGCTCACGAACTTGATCTTCCGTCGCGAGTCCATGGAAGTAACGATGGATGAGTTCTTCCGATTTCATCAACTGGCCTCCGTTGCGATGCGGCGGCCAATGCACTCACTCAACTGACTTCGAAGTCGTGCCAGTCGTTTGTAGAGCGCGTTCGTTGTTTTTTGCCTTTGTTCGGCGAGCTCCACAACGGAATGCGTCGGGCTGTGCGGTGCGAGGAGCAATTCACGATGTTCGGATGAGAACTGACTCAAGCAAACACGTAGCGCTTTCCTGCGAGCCGTTATCAGATCCGCCGGTCGTTCATCCTCACGCACCGCCAGAGCTTCGAGCATTTGGTCACTGAGGGCGGGGCGTCGTGAACGCAGTCTTTCCAATTGGCGCATGCACTTAAATCGGAGAATCGTTCTGGCCCAGGGAAGGAATCCTTCTTGGCTCTGCAGTTGATCGCGCTTTGCCCAGATCGTGATACTTGCGTCCTGTAATGCCTCGTCAACAAGATCCCAATCCTGCACCAGCGCACGAGCAAAAGCACGGAGCGAAGGCTCATGCTTCACAAGCAACGCCACAAATTCAGGCTCGGAAAGGTCGAATCGATTTTGATCTGTGTTCATACACCACTTAATCCGGTGCGAACCGGAAACCTGCCAAAGAATTCGCAAGAATTGTCATGCGAAATTCAATTCACCCCACCTGATCAAGCCAGTGATTTAGGCTTGGGTGGATTAGGCTATGGGAACGAAGAGTCTGCAGCTAAAACCCTATTGCCTAAACGGCTAATAACCTACTGCCTAAATACCTCGCGCCCCGCCTCAACGACCGATGCACGCACTGCGAATTGAATCCTCGAGAAAGCTCACGCCGATTGTCATTGCTGTTCTTGTCGCGAGTTGGGTCATTTTCAATTCGCAGCGTTCGGTGACCGCCCAGGAGAGGCCGGCAAACTTCGTCATCATTCTGGCTGATGATCTTGGCTACGGCGACTGCGGCTTTACCGGGAGTCAACAGGTTAGGACTCCGCACATTGATGCTCTTGCGCAAGACGGAATTGTCTGTAAGCAGGGTTACGTCTCCGCGCCCGTTTGTGCTCCTTCACGAGCCGGGTTGTTGACGGGACGCAACCAGCCAACGTTTGGGTTTGACAATAACCTGCCGCCAAAACCGTTGCAGCAATTCGACCCCGATCACTCGGGGCTGCCAATCAATGTCAAAACGATCGCCGACCGCCTTAGCGACTTAGGTTACGTCAACGGCATCATTGGTAAATGGCATTTGGGTGAGGCTGACCACTTTCATCCATTGAAACGCGGCTTCCATGAATTCTGGGGCTATCTCGGGGGCGGTCATGATTACTTCAAGGCGGATCCCGACAGCAAGCAGAATTACTTGCGTCCGATCCTGTGCAACTACAAGCAGCCTCAAGCGATCACGTATCTCACGGACGACAAAGGAGATGAATGTGTGGACTTCATTCGGCGGCATAAAGCGGAACCGTTCTTTCTTTATGCATCGTTCAATGCGCCGCATGGACCGCTGCAGGCGACCGAGAAAGATCTCGATCTCTACTCGCACATCGAAAACAAGTCGCGTCGGACGTACTGCGCGATGATTCACCGTCTTGATCAAAACGTGGGACGGATCGTTGAAGAGCTCAAAAAAAATGACCTCTATCAAGACACGATGGTAGTCTTTCTCAGCGACAATGGTGGTCCGATCAAGCGTTTCAAGGATGGAAGTGTCGCCGGGATTCGCAGTAACGCTCCTTTTCGAGGATCAAAGGGAACGCTGTTGGAAGGAGGCATTCATGTTCCCTTTGTGATCTCCATGCCTGGAAAGCTCCAAGGTGGAACGGCTTTTAAAAAGCCCGTCTCCTCGTTGGATTTGACACCCACTTTCGTCAACCTCGCGGGCGGATCAATAAAGGCTGCCGATAAGCTCGACGGTGTGGATCTTCTCCCGTTCCTCCAAGGTCGGAAAGAGATGGCGGCGGATCGTGAATTGAAGTGGCGTTTCACGATCAGTGGGAGTCTTCGTGAAGGCGACTGGAAACTCATTCGACTGCCGGACCGTCTGCCCATGCTTTACGACTTGCGTCACGACGAAGCAGAACTCAACGATTTAGCCGATGCTCATCCGAACCGTGTTCGCGAAATGCTGAGAAGATTCGGTGATTGGGACGTCTCCCTGCCGCATCCACAGTTTCTTGAAGGCGACCGGTACCGTAGAACACAGATCGATCTCTACGACACTCAATATGACTTGATCCAGCCTCGTTGAGCCAGATTCGCAAAGTCATCTCAGATCATCGGGCGAAAGGTGATCGTGTTACTTGCGTTTCTTGAGTTTAGGCAATCGTGCTTTCTGTTCTTTCGAAAGAAGGGCAATCGCTTCGGTTTTGAACTTCGTATAGCGCTCTTGCGTCTGACGGAAAACGTCTCGTTGACCATCCGTGAAGCCGCCTTGGTTTTGTAGTTCAGCCCAGAATGCGTCACCCGATAGCGAGGTTTTTTTGAGCTCTGAGTACACTTCGTCTCGGCGCTTAATCGCCTCTTTGTCGATACCGACCTCCGCCCGCATTGTGTCGATTTGTGATCGCAGTTCTTTGCTCAATTCGTTAAACGCCGCTAGTTGAGTCGGCGTTAGGTCGACGGCTTCCATTCTTCTAAGCAATAACTTGGCAACGAATAGATGTTTGACTTCCGACGTTGCGGCGGAATCATCCGATGATGTGATTGAATTGAGAGCGGACATTCGGACGTCATCGAGCCAGACCTCTTTTCGAGCAGAGAAGCGAATCATGTCCTTCTGTGGATGATCCATTCCAGGTGAAGCAAATGAACCAATCTTTTTCCCGTCAAGTTCGACAGCGAGAGTATCACCAACGATCGTGACGATGGCGGAGTGCCAGTCCTTTAGCTTGATCTTGTATGGAATGCTCGTCTGATACTTCTTGACCGCTTCTTTTTGTTCGTCAGTGGCGGTTCCCGCTCGCACTGCGTCACGAAAGGCCTTTTTCATACGTCCGAGCTTGAAATCCAGAATCTCGATTCCCTCCGGGCGAAAGTAAATCTTGCAGATATGTCCCGCATGCACCTCCTTGCACTGCATGTCGGCAAAGTCGATTCCAAGATCGTCGCCTTTATTGTCGAGACGAAACTTCAATTCGACCCGGCAGTCTTTGTAGGCCGCCGGGTGCACGACGGACACCGCGTGATCAGCCGTTTTGTGTCGGAAAATGCGAAGCGTTCCATCCCCGAGATCGACCTGTTTGTTGCCACCCGCCCTCTTCTTGCTGTTCGTCCCCCACTTATTACCCAGCTCATCAACTTCCTCCTGAGATTCGTTGCGTTCAAACGTGTCCTCGAACAGTAAGACGGAATCTTCCGACTGAGCCGAGCCAGCATTCAGTAAGACGAGAAGCAAACTGAAAAGGCTCGATGGGATCCAAGATGTGGGTTGCATTGAAAGACTCGTGAATGTGTTGGTCGCTCGAGATTGCCGCCGAGAATCGCGGTGGGTAGGCGCTTCGGAAGGATGGGTGACTTCCGTGGAAGACGGACCATACACGCACACGCTTTGATGATCAACAAAGCAGCTGGAAGTTGCGCCGAAAGAGCGGAATATCTCGCCGTGGCGAATCACTGCGCTATCCAGCGAACGTTCATTTTTTTCATGCGGGACGTTAGGGTGCTGGCTTTGATTCCTAATAGCTGTGCAGCGCCTCCGGTACCGGACACTTTGCCATCTGTTTTTGCGAGTGCGTTGAGGATGTTCTTGCGTTCAAGCTGACGCAACTGTGATTCCGTTAACACCTCCTCGAAGACGTCTTCAATCTGTTCCGTGATTGTTGGTGCCTCCGTATCTAGCGTCGGTAGCGTAACTTGTATTTGCGTTCCTTTTGCGGTGATCGTCGCACGCTCAATCAGGTTTTGGAGTTCACGGATGTTACCTGGCCAGTCATATCGTTTCAGCGATTCTGCAACTTTCTTGGTTAGTCGCATTCTCGGCTTGCTCATGCGATGGCAAGCGGCATCAAGGAAGTGTGTCGCCAAAGACGGGATGTCCTGCTTGCGCTGACGCAAGGGAGCGACTTCAATTGGGAACACGTTGAGTCGGTAATAGAGATCCTCTCGGAAGCGGCCAGCTTGACTTTCCTTCAGCAAGTCTCGATTCGTTGCAGCAACAATGCGAACGTCTACTTCGCGTGTTTGTTCCTCGCCGACTCGTTCGAAGGTGCCTTCCTGCAAAACTCGAAGCAACTTGCTTTGCAACGCGAGCGGGATCTCACCGACTTCGTCCAAAAAGAGAGTTCCTCCGTCGGCAGCCTCGAATCGGCCAGCTCGGTTTTTTAATGCTCCGGTGAATGCGCCTTCCGCATGCCCAAAGAACTCACTCTCGAAGAGTTCGTGTGGAATCGCAGCACAGTTGACCTTAACCATCGGGCCTTTCGCTCGCTCACTGCGCCGGTGAATCTCTCTCGCAACGAGTTCTTTGCCTGTTCCTGATTCGCCCGTGATCATGACGTTGGCATCAGTCTTCGCGACCACCCGGATCTGTTCTGTCGTGCTTCGAATTGCGGGACTGGTTCCGATGATCTCGCCGAAAGAGCCTTCGGTAGCGACCTCTTCGCGCAGGTACTCGTTTTCAAGCTCCAGGTGCTGTTTGAGGCGATCGATTTCTTCAAACGCACGGGCATTCACGATTGCCGCGGCCGCGTGGTCGGCTAGCATTCGGTGCCAGATCAGTTCATCCGCACAAACGGGCGTCCGCATAAAGACCGCGAAGACTCCGATGACTTCTCCACGGAAGATCAGCGGCTGCGCGGCAACGCCTCGGATTGACTCACGTTGAGCCCAGTCGGGATCAGCTATCCACGTTTTGTCATCGTTGGTGTCCCACACAACGATCGCTGCACCTGATTCGGCAACCTTTCCAACTTTTCGCTCGCCCATCGGGAAGCGACTAAAACGTCCATCGAGCCGACTCCAATCGGCTTCTGGTTCCGTGATCGATCGCCCTGCGCTAGCAAGAAGCTGGAGGAACTCCGGCGGTTTCTCACTCGCTGGCTCGGAAGTTTTGCTGCGCTCGATCAACCAGATTCGACTGAGCGCCGTGTGCTCCATCCTCGCGACTCGGTTGACGATCAGCTGCAGAACACCTTGAAGCGAACGTTCGGCGGCAACGTCTAGGAGCAGCTCCTTGAAGGCATCGGTTTGAACTGGCTTGGATTCGGGCATTCGCTGATTTTACGAAATATCGTAAATGAGTGGCGATAATTAACGAATTCGCGAAATATAGAGAATCAAATACGTTGCCTTTGTTTTTCGTAAGTAGCTTCATTGTAACGACTTATGGTCTTTTGGCTGGTTTGGCATCGCGATTGCATTATCCACTCGAACATCACCGGAACGTCCGGTCCCGAATCCCAAACCATGGAGACTAACGATGCCTCGAATCGAACCCGTACAGCCGACCCAAGCCAACGAAAAATCCAAGAAGCTGCTCGACGGTGTCCAGCGTGGGCTAGGCATGGTGCCCAACTTGTTCAAGACCTTTGCTCACTCCTCGGCAGCATTGTCGGGCTATCTCAATTTCAGTCAGGCGCTCAGTGGAGTACTCACGCCGGCGCTGAGAGAGCAAATTGCGATCGCGGTCGCGGGTGTTAACGGATGCGACTACTGCGCTTCGGCTCACACGATGCTCGGCGGCAACGCGGGAATCGCAAGGGAGGAACTCACCGCAAGCCTTTCTGGCAAGTCGTCCGATGAAAAGACGCAAGCTGCACTCACGTTCGCCGTTGCAGTCGTCGAACACAAGGGTCGTGTTACAGATGCAGACTTAGAAAGGGTCAAAGCCGCTGGGTATAGCGACGCTCATGTCGTCGAAATCGTATCGGTTGTCGCGCTCAATCTATTCACCAACTACCTCAACCACGTCGCCGACACGGAGATTGACTTTCCGGTTGTCGAAACGATCGCTGCGGCTTCCTGAAAGAACGGAACTCAAAACTCTTTACGACTACGCCTAATCCTGGAGATAGAAAGATGAACCGTGTTGAACGAATGATGAACGAACTACCCGACGATGGGCTTCCGCAAACGGGATTCGAAATCGAGCCGGGTCGAACCGCGCTCGTGATCACCGATCCGCAAAACGATTTCCTGCATCCAGATGGCGTTGCATGGGACGTCTGTCGAGAGAGCATCGAAGAGAACAACACCGTGGAAAATCTCGAGGCTCTCATGCAAGCAGCGAAGGAAACCGACATGCGGCTCTTCGTTAGCCCGCATTACTATTATCCAACCGATCATGGTTGGAAATTCGAGGGCACACTTGAGCGAGTGATGCATAGCATCCGCATGTTTGATAGACCGAACGCGTTGAGCTTGGAGGGCTTCGAAGGATCCGGTGCGGACTGGCTGGATTGTTACAAGCCTTACATCAATGATCCTTCAACCATCGTCTGTAGTCCACACAAGGTCTATGGCCCTGAGAATAACGATTTGATTTTGCAGTTACAGAAATACAAAATCGATAAGGTTATCTTGGCAGGCATGTCGGCGAATCTTTGCACAGAGTCGCATTTACGTGAGTTGGTTGAACGTGGCTTTGAAGTTGCTGTTGTGGCGGATGCGACCGCTGCGGCGAAAGTGCCCGGCCTGGACGGGTTCTTGGCCGCATTCATCAATTTTCGCATGGTTGCGAGCGCCGTTTGGACAACACGAAACGCGGTTGAGCAAATCCATTCGGCAAGCGAGGAATTGGCTTTACGGTGAAGCCAATGAGGAAATTGCGTTCGAGCAACGGTTCCGGTCGACCTTCATTTCTCAGGGCGGGTCGACCAGCCAGTTAGAGCTACTTTCGACGACGCTTCATTGAGCCGCTAGGTGCACGATGCTCTACGAAACCATTCAGCCGTTGCTGGCGCCCGTCGTACTGATCTCGGCCTGCGGATTGATGATCATGTCGTTGAACGCTCGTTCATTGGCGTCGCAGTCGCGCATTCGCAGGCTCCACCATGAGCGGCTGGAGATTGCAGAGTTGGCCGAAGAAACCGGTCGAATCACGCCGACACAACGTCAGCGTTATGAGGGAGTTGGAAGTCAGTCGACTAACTTGCTCTTCCGATTGCGACTGATGCGGGCGTCACTGATGTCCTTGGTGACGTGTGTCTCGTTGATGCTTGTCAGTTCATTGTTAATCGGCGTCGCCAGCATCGACGCGGATTCATGGTTTGACGATTTCGCGATCGCGAGTTTTGTTGCGGGAATCATTAGCATGCTGGCTGGGGCCGTGATGCTGCTCGTCGAGCTAGGCGTTTCTTTGAGAGAAATCGACTATGAACATGAGCGCATTCAAAATCTGAAGCTGCCGTTTTAACGTTCAATCTTGGTGTATCAACGCGAGAAGTGTTCGAGTCTCAGTCCGGAGAAATGTGATGCCGATTTCAAGTCGAATCGAACCTGCCTACATTCCGCCTGAAAAATGGCTCAGGAGTCAGGATCCGCCACTGGGTGTCCAAGAGGGACATGCATTCGGTGTTGATTGCGTGATCATTCGTTACAGCACAGATACCGTCGGTGATGGGCCGAATTTGCATGTTCATCCGTATGACGAAGTTTTTCATATCCTTGAAGGGCGTGCTGAGTTCACGGTTGGTGATCGTACATTCGAAGCCATAGCGGGGTCGTTGATCGTTGGGCCCGCTAATGTGCCGCACGCCTACAAGAATCTGGGGCCCGGTCGACTCGATTCGCTTGACGTTCACTTGAATCGTGAATGGCCGCCAAGCTGTTTTGATGCCACATCCACTCTGGTGCTTCGAAAAAAAACGACAGTCGTGCGTCGTCTTGATCATTTTGCACGTTGGGTCTTTTGTTCCTGTCTACCCGAGCATTTGATGCTTGGGATGCATTTTGACGCCGTGGCGCCAATCGCGATCGTTGCGTCCCTGAGGTCAGAAGTTGCCCGAGATCCGACTAAGATGGGGGCCATCGCAGATATCTTGCATTTCACGACTTTGGAGTCCTTCACCAGATGAACTTGCGGCTGTCCATTGCCACCCGTCTAAACGGTCGATACCCACTCGGTTTCCTGTTCCTCGCTCTGGCGATCAATGTGGGAGGGATTCCCGTCCGAGTCGTCGCCCAGGAGCCCGATGCTGATTCACCTTACGCTCCGTTTTTTGAGGGCATGGACTTCCGGTTGATTGGTCCGTTTCGCGGTGGACGCAGCGCCGCGGTAACGGGGATTCCCGGACGCCCGATGGAGTTTCTGTTTGGCGCTGCCGGTGGTGGCGTTTGGAAAACGGATGACGCCGGTTCTACGTGGCGTAATATTTCGGACGGCTCTTTCGGTGGTTCAATCGGAGCGGTCGCCGTCAGTGAGTCCGACCCGAATGTGATCTATGTCGGTGGCGGTGAAAAATCGGTGCGTGGGAATGTCTCGCACGGAGATGGCATTTGGAAGTCGATTGACGGCGGTGCGACATGGACGCACATGGGGCTTGGCAGCTCGCGGCACATTCCTCGGATCCGCATCCATCCCAAGGACCCGAATGTTGTTTACGTCGCAGCGCTCGGTCATCTGTTCGGTCCCAACGAACAGCGTGGCGTCTTTAAAAGCACCGATGGCGGAGAAACTTGGGAACGGGTTTTATTCGTCAATGATGAAGCAGGCGCCTTCGAGCTGATTCTTGATCCCGGCAATCCGCGCGTGTTGTACGCTTCCACTTGGAAAATCAAACGAACCCCCTACAGCCTTGAAAGTGGTGGTGAGGGTTCCGGTATTTGGAAGAGCAATGATGCGGGAGAAACATGGACCGAGATCACTCGTAATCCCGGTCTTCCCAAGGGTACGGTGGGCGTGATTGGCCTTGCTGTATCGCCTCAGAATTCCAGCCGCGTTTGGGCCATTGTCGAAGCACAAGATGGCGGCGTGTTCCGATCTGAGAATGGCGGGAGTACGTGGCGGAAGATTAACGATCAGCGTGATCTACGACAACGCGCTTGGTATTACACGCGAATTTACGCGGATCCACAAAATGAAGATGTTGTCTATGTTTTGAATGTCGGCTGTTGGAAGTCGAAAGATGGTGGCGAAACCTATGATCGCATTTCAACCGAGCACAGCGATCATCATGATTTGTGGATTGATCCAACCGATCCGAATCGTATGGTCATCGGTGATGACGGTGGTGCCCAGGTGACTTACAACGGTGGTGAAACCTGGTCGACGATGATGAACCAGCCAACATCGCAGTTCTATCGTGTCACAACTGATAACCATGTGCCGTACCGAATCTATGGCGCTCAACAAGACAATTCGACCGTTCGGATTCTCAGTCAAGGACGGCGTGGTTCTATCTCGGAGTCCGACTGGGAATCGACGGCGGGAGGCGAGAGCGGACATATCGCACCGAAACCTGATGACCCGGAGATTGTCTACGGCGGATCCTATGGTGGCTTTTTGACACGAGTGAATCATCGCACGGGAGAAGTGCGTGCGGTCAACGTTTGGCCGGACAATCCAATCGGACGTGCGGCAGGCGATATCAAGTATCGATTCCAGTGGAACTATCCGATTTTCTTCTCGCCACATGATGCCAACACGTTGTATACGGCCGCACAGGTTCTTTTCAAATCAACCGACGAAGGTCAGTCATGGACGGCCATCAGTCCGGATCTGACTCGTAACGATCCCGCCAAGCTTGGATCCTCTGGCGGCCCGATCACGAAAGACAATACGAGCGTCGAGTACTACTGCACGATCTTCGCGGCCTTGGAATCACCGCATGAAGCAGGTGTGCTTTGGACGGGTAGTGATGATGGACTGATCCATCTTTCCCGTGATGGGGGAGAGAATTGGGCCGATGTCACACCGCCGGAACTACCCGAATGGACACAGATCAACAGCATCGAAGCCCATCCATTTGAGAAAGGTGGACTCTATGTCGCCGGCACACGCTACAAACTCGATGACTTTAAGCCCTACCTCTATGTGACCACCGATTACGGGGAGACATGGAAGGAAATCACGAACGGGATCGACCGCAAGCACTTCACGCGAATTGTCCGAGCGGATCCGGAACGAAAGGGACTGTTGTATGCAGGGACGGAATCTGGTTTGTATATTTCGTTTAATGACGGCGGCCAATGGTTTCCCTTTCAGCTGAACCTCCCGGTCGTTCCAATCACCGACTTAGCACTCAAAGAGAACGACTTGATTGTCGCGACTCAGGGTCGTTCGTTCTGGGTTTTGGATGACCTAACGCTCTTGCATCAGATTGAATTGGAGCAACTGCGTCAGGACGCGCATCTGTATCAAACGGCTCCGGTCCAGCGAGGCTTGCGCGGAGGCGGTCGCGCTTCGTTGACGCGTGGGGCCAATGCCGTTGGTGGCGCGCGGATTCGTTTCTTGGTAAATGAGAATACGCTCTCAGATGATTTGAAAGCTCGTTTAGAGATCCACGACGCGGATGATGGTCTGATTCAGGCGTATGCAACGAAACCCGAGGAGGATGAAAGCCGGTTGTCGCTTGAGCCTGGGATGAACGAAATCCGTTGGTCCCTGAGGTATCCCAGTGCAGAAACATTCGAGGGGATGGTTCTTTGGTCGGGAGGGACTTCCGGGCCTGTTGCTGTTCCTGGGAATTACAAGGCCAAGCTCACTGTCGGTCAGCATTCCATGGAGATCGATTTTGAAATACTCGCCGATCCCAATGCGAGTGCTTCTGCTGAGGATTACCAAAAGCAATTTGAATTCCTGATGGAAGTGCGTGACAAGCTGACCGAAACTCACAAGGCGATCAAGCAGATCCGTTCCGCTCGGGATCAAATCAAAGACGTGCTGGGAAAAGTCAAAGATGACGAATCGTTTTCCGAAGTCGCAGAAGCCGGGAAGTCGCTGACCAAGGATTTGACGGCGATTGAGGAGTCGCTTTATCAAACCAAAAACGAAAGCCCTCAGGATCCGCTCAACTTTCCCATTCGCCTGAACAATCGGCTGAGCGCACTTGGTAGCACGGTTTCTGTGGGAGCGTATCGGCCAACTGCACAGGCCTACGCCTTTCGTGATGAAGTGGTCGAGGCGATCGATGCAGAGTTGGGCAATTTGAAGAATCTGTTGGGAAAGGAACTCAAATCGTTCAACGAATTGGTCCGCAAGAAAGCCGTGCCAGCGGTCAAGATCGATTGAGATCGTCGCCGATCGACCCAATTGCGGTCGGCCAATTACCTTCGGCATGCGGAGCATGCCCTACATGCGGATTGCGGCAAATTCGCACGCCTTTCGGCTCTTTTGGCTATCCATTTCAATTGGCGTTGTGGGCGAATTAAACTGCGGTTCGGTTCGCCCGCAAGCTGGTCGACTTGCCTGACCGAACTATTGCCCGCTGAACACCAACAATAACCTTTTGAGCTCGCTCCGGAGATTCGTGTGTCGCACCGTTCTATTGTCTCATTCATGCTGCTGCTTGCCTTGTTGTTCGTTCCGAGTGTCGTTGCCCAGGATTCGGATGAACCGGAAGATGAAACTCCGGGCGTAAACTCGAGCCTGATTTCATCTCTCAAGTTCCGTGGGATTGGTCCGGCGTTGATGTCTGGACGGATCGGCGACATCGTCGTCGATCCCAAAAAACGCAGCACTTGGTACGTCGCTGCCTGTAGTGGTGGCGTTTGGAAAACCACGAACGCCGGCGTGACTTGGAAGCCAATCTTCGACAGTCAGTCGAGCTACTCGATCGGTTGCTTGGCGATCGATCCGAACGATCGCTTCACGATTTGGGTTGGTACGGGCGAGAACAACTCGCAGCGCAGTGTCGGCTATGGCGATGGCATCTATAAATCAACCGACGGCGGTGCGACCTTCAAAAAGGTTGGCCTGGAGAACAGTGAACACATCGGCAAGATCGTCGTCCATCCAAAGAATTCCAACGTCGTGTACGTTGCCGCCCAAGGACCACTTTGGAAGGCGGGCGGTGATCGTGGTCTCTACAAGACCGTCAATGGAGGAAAAGACTGGAAAAAGATTCTCGACATCAGCGAGAACACCGGCGTCAACGAAGTGTTGATGGATCCGACCAATCCAAACATTCTCTACGCATCCGCCTATCAACGCCGACGCCACACATGGGTATTGATTGATGGAGGCCCCGAGTCCGGCATTCACAAGTCGACCGACGGCGGCAAGACGTGGAAGGAGATTAACCGCGGGCTTCCCGGTGGAGACAAGGGGCGAATCGGAATGGCGATCTCACCAATCAATCCTGAGGTGATCTACGCGATCGTAGAAGCCGCTGAAGGTAAGAGCGGTTTTTATCGCAGTTCCAATCGCGGTGAATCTTGGACCAAGATGAGCGACTACATTTCAAGTAGTCCGCAGTACTACCAAGAAATCGTTGCTTGCCCGCACAAGTTTGATCGCATTTATTCGCTCGATACGTACAACATGGTTAGCGAAGACGGCGGTAAGAATTTCGAACGATTGGGAGAAGCCGACAAGCACGTCGATAATCACGCTCTCGTGATCGACCCAGCCGATCCCGATCACCTGATTCTCGGCTGCGACGGCGGTGTTTACGAATCGTGGGACCGGGGTCAGACATATGACTTCAAGCAGAACTTGCCTCTGACGCAGTTTTACAAAGTTGCTGTTTCCAACGAGGAGCCGTTCTATTACGTCTACGGTGGAACGCAGGACAACGCGACACAAGGCGGTCCGTCACGTACGAACAACCGGCATGGCATTCGAAATAGCGATTGGTTCATCACGGTGTTTGGTGATGGCTTTGATCCGGCGGTCGATCCGGAAGATCCCGATACCATTTATTCGCAATGGCAGTACGGTGGTTTGGTTCGATTCAATCGTAAAACAGAGGAGCGGGTAGACATTAAGCCTCAGCCCGAGCCTGACTCCCCTGCCCTTCGGTGGAACTGGGATTCGGCGTTGTTGATCTCGCCACACGACCATGAACGAATCTACTACGGATCGCAAATTCTCTTCCAAAGTGACGATCGCGGTGACAGTTGGAAAGCGATCAGCCCCGATCTTTCGCGGAACCTTGACCGCAACCAACTGAAAGTGATGGGGCGTGTTTGGAGCGCCGAGGCCGTCGCCAAAAATATGTCGACGTCCCAGTACGGAACCATCGTTTCGGTTAGCGAGTCGCCGCTCGTGGAAGGTCTGATCTATGTTGGAACGGACGATGGAATGTTGCAAGTGACTGAGGACGGCGGCAAGAATTGGCGGGCCGTCAGCAAGTTCGGATCACTCGAGATTCCTGAATACGGATACATCAATGACATCGAAGCCGATATCCATGACGCAGACACTGTCTACGTTGCTGTGAACAATCATAAGCGAGGCGATTTCAAACCCTATATCGTTAAGTCAACTGATCGAGGAGTGTCGTGGGTGACGATGCAAGGCGACCTCCCGGAACGCGGAAGCGTTTACTCGATCAAGCAGGATCATGAGCGACCGGACTTGCTCTTTTGCGGAACCGAGTTCGGTTGCTACGTCACGCTCGATGGTGGGCTCAAGTGGATCAAACTGGGCGGTCTTCCGACGATTGCGATCCGCGATATGGAAATCCAACAACGTGAAAACGATCTTGTGCTGGCATCGTTTGGCCGCGGCTTTTACATCCTCGACGATTACTCGCCATTGCGTTCGGTGAATGAAGAGTTGTTGGAAAAGGATGCGATCATGCCGATCAAGAAGGGGATGATCTACGGAATGGCAGCACCTTTGGCAGGATCTGGTAAAGCATTCCAAGGAGCGAGCTTTTACACCGCTCCCAATCCGCCCTACGGTGTCGCGATTACGTATCACCTGAAAGACACTCTCAAAACAAAAGAGGCTGAGCGCAAAGAGAAAGAGAAAAAGATTGCTAAGACCGGCGGTGATACGCCGTATCCGAGTTGGGAGGAGTTCAAGGCCGAGGATCGTGAAGTGTCACCGCGTGTCATCCTCACGATTCGCGATTCAAATGGAGACGTTGTCAATCGTCTCGATGGAAGTGCTTCCAAGGGAATGCACCGCGTTCATTGGGACTTGCGTCACTTTGGTGTTGGTCGCGGTGGTGGACCGCTCGCGACGCCGGGGACTTACACAGTGGATATCGCGAAAGTTGTTGATGGAGAAACGACGGAATTGGTCGCTGCGACTGAATTTGAGATTGAGCCGTTAGACTTCGGGAGCACCGATGAAAAAGATCGAGATGCGATCATTCAATTCGTACGTGAGGTTCAGCGATTGGCGATCGCCGTGCGGGGCGCAAGCAGCGTTGCGAACGCGACTGCTGGTCAACTTGAGTCCATTCGAAGTGTTATCCGTGAGTCGAGTGAGCTAGATCCAAAACTCGAAAACGACGTTCGCAGTATGGAAGTGCGTCTGATGGATATTCAGGAGGCATTCAACGGTGACCCGACAAAATCGCGTCGCAACGAACCCGCAGCCCCAGGGCTTACGAGCCGATTGCAAACCGCGATGATGGGTGCGATGGGAAGTACCGAAGGACCCACCGGCACGCACCGACGTCAATTCAAGATCGCGGGTGAAAAATACGAAGAGATCATCGGCGACTTGCGAAAACTGGTCGAAGACGACCTGCCAGTCCTGCATAAAAAGCTGGACGACGCAGGAGCAACATGGACGGCAGGTCGTAAGATTCCGGACTGGAAGAAGTAAGGCCACTCATTCGGCGTGCGAATCAGTTCGATTCGGTGCGCCGTCTGTTTCATCACTCACGCCCGCCGAGCACCGAACGGCGGGCGTTTTATGTGCGCCCGTGATGTGTGTGATGATGCACGATGTCTTTCGTCCTGGTACCGCTTTCACGATCGATGATGCTTGCGCGTAAGCGTCTTCTAATCGTTTGCACGGCGAATTCGTGCAAGAGCTTTCTCGCTCGATGTACCATGAGAGATACCAAGGTGCGGTATTCAACCGGCTTTGGCCTTGTCATCGTCAGGAGAAAAGAGCATGCGTTGCAAACGTTTTGGTCTCACAATCGTTGATTGGTGCGTGGTCCTTGTCTGTTGTTTCATCCTGTTGTCGCTGCTTGCGCCGAGGGTGGGGAGTCGCCCAGTCGCTAACCGCAACATGTGCAGTACAAACCTCAAGAACCTTTCGCTGGCAGCTGTTCAATATGACAATACCAATGGCGGGATGCCTGGCTACGTGATGAACTATGGCACCTGGATTGCGGGCGAAAACCCCCGTGATCCAACCGATCCGTCCGCCGATACTGGTTCGCTGATGACGCACCACAAGATCGGAACGTGGGCTGTCGCGCTCTTGCCATGGTTGGATGCGCAACCGACTTATGAGCATTGGACGCATGACCGATATCCGATTGTTTTTGGAGGCAGTCCGTCGATGCCGTTGTCTAGCGATGAAGCAGGTGATGGTTTTACTACTCTAGCGGCGCCTAATCTTTCGATCCTTCAGTGTCCCGATGCGCGTACTTTGAGTGCGACGCATGGTAGGAACAGCTACATCGGCAACACAGGAATGTTCCATCGTGGGCCGAGTGGGGAATCGAACACGAGGGTCATGCGTGCAGGCAACTCTGCGAACGTCGACTTTGCACGCTCGATGGCGCTCGCAAATGGGGTTTTCAATAACAAGTTGCCCGGCCGCGGAAGAGATGGAAGGTCGGTCGCTGTTGGCCCCAATTTGTCGATTGATGATTTTCATGACGGTCAGGGATTCACGCTGCTCTTCAGTGAAAACCTCCAAGCGCTTCCCTGGCACCGAGCGGGTTTTATTGATGCAGTAGACTTGGTCACTCTTGATCCGCTGGACGTACCTCTCTATGAGGAGACGAGTCGATACACGCAGGGCATGGTTTGGCACTACGAGGATGATAAGTTACCCGGTGCGCCGTCCGTTGATCCGGTTCATCGTATCAACGGTATACGTAAGGGTGACGATCTGTTCACGCTCAAAATGACGCGAGCAAACGCTGCGGACCTTGCGAGACCGTCCTCTGGGCACGGAGCAGGAGTGAATGCCGCCTTCGCCGATGGAGCGACGCGCTTTATCTCGGAAACGATCGACTACCGAGTCTACCAAGCAATGCTGACACCGGACGGTACCAAGAGTGATGTCCCAAACGCCAGCTTTGTGATCACGAACGAGCTACACGAATGAGTGTTTGATTCGTTTTTCGAGTCTTTCGTTTGCTTTGCGGTTATGGCAACTCCCCGCTCTGCTCTTCCGCGTCATTCGTCTATTCTGCGGTTCTTCCAGCTCTCCGCTCACGCCTCGTCTATTTCGTGGTACTCCCATCTCCTGTTTCGATGAATTCGCGGTTGTAGAATTGAGCGACACATTCAATCACGTTGACAAGAACCGCCGAGGGATGGATGACCCAAGACTCAATTCGACCCGCAGTCCCGCAGGGCAAAGATCATCAAGCGTTTCCAATGCTGACGGAAGAACAGGTTGAGCGGGCCCGTGCGCATGGAAGTACGGTGACGTTGTCGGACGAAGCATCCGTGTTTGAGCGTGGTCAGCGTGAAGCCGACTTTTGCATTGTCGTCAGCGGTTGCATCGAAATCTTTGACTACGATTGCGATGGAGAACCTGAAGTCTTCACGCGTCATTGCGATCGTCAATTCACCGGCGAGATTGATCTTTTCAACAACCGGAAAGTGTTGGTTGGTGGGCGTGCCAGCGGTCAAACTGAGATCATTCGCTTTGGCCGAAAAGCGTTTCGAGACTTGTTGGCAGCGCATCCTGACATCGGAGAGATCGTCACTAGGGCACTGATCGTTCGACGATTGGGAATCCTCGAGCAGAATCTTGGCGGCTCCTATTTGGTTGGCAAGAAGCATGATCCGCTGATGTTCCAGATTCAGCGGTTTTTGCAAGGCAACGGCTATCCGGTTCGCGTTATTCGGATGGAAGACGATCCGATGGCGCCGCGTCTGATGGAACGCCATGAAGTTGAGGAGAACGATCTGCCGCTGTTTCTGTGTCATGGTGAGGACGTGCTAAAGCGTCCTTCCGTGATCGAAGTGGCTGAGACAACGGGATTGGTAGAGTGGCCACAATCAGACACAACCTATGACCTTGCTGTGATTGGAGGCGGCCCCGGCGGAATGGCTGCGGCCGTTTACGGAGCCTCGGAAGGGCTCAAGACGGTCATCCTCGAGCGGCAGGCTCCCGGCGGACAAGCCAGTACCAGTAGCAAGATCGAGAACTATCTCGGATTTCCCAATGGACTTTCGGGGCAAGAACTCGCCGGACGTGCGCAGATCCAAGCGCAGAAGTTCGGTGCGACACTCGCCCTGCCAATGTCCGTTCAAAAAATCGAAGGTGAATCCCCGCCGTACACAATTCACTTTGACGGTGGAAGCGTTGTGACGAGATCCATTGTCTTAGCGACGGGTGCGACGTATCGAAAACTCGATCTGTCCAACGAAGCGCGATACGAAGGTGGCGGCATTCAGTATGCCGCGACGGCAATGGAAGCGGGCCTGTGCAACGATGAAGAAATTGTCGTGGTTGGCGGAGGCAATTCCGCGGGACAGGCGGCTGTGTATCTCTCGAAACACACGCAGCATGTCCACATGCTGATTCGCGGAGACAATCTCGCTGCCAGCATGTCGGACTATTTGATTCAACGCATCGATGCTTCGCACCAGATCACATTGCATCGGAACACTGAAGTGGTCGCTCTTTCAGGGGATCCAACGCTAGAAAAAATGACGTGGCGTAGTCGCAAAACGGGTGAAGAAAGCGATCAATGCATTAAGCATCTGTTCTTGATGATTGGAGCCGTTCCCAACTCCGCTTTCTTAAACGGTCTCGTGATGACAGATTCAAAAGGTTTTATCTGTACAGGCAATGAAGTTGCTGGTGCGGAGGCTTGGAAACAGGAGCGCCTACCCCAGCCGTTCGAAACCAGCTTGCCAAACATCTTTGCCGTTGGGGACGTTCGGGCGAACAGTGTCAAGCGAGTTGCCTCGGCCGTGGGAGAAGGCAGCATCTGTATTCAATTCGTGCATCGTGTTCTGCGACAATCCGTGTGATCTGGGGCGTTTTAGCCTCGATCTGTAGCGCAAGACACTTCTCAGGTCGCGACCGAGATCCTGGCTTCCGCGTCGCACGCTTCGTTGCACTTGTCGATTTTTTCGCTTCTCTCGATTTTTGTGAAATGTCTCCCCGGTCGGCGGTGACGACTGATTGAAGGGACTATTCGAGATTTCAGGCTGATGAAACCTTGCTGAATTCATCGCAACTTCGACCATTGATCGATCAACACGCCTCGGCCCTTCGGCTGTACGCGTTGCAGTGGTGTCGTTGGCCCGATGATTCCGTTCAAGAAGCGTTTATCGAGTTTGCTCAGTTGAGTGAGCTGCCCGACAATCCCGCGGCCTGGTTGTTCGTCACGGTCCGCCGTCGTGCGATGAACCAAAGCCGGTCCGAATCAAGACGTGGACGTCGTGAACAACAAGTCGCCGAACACCGCCGTCAATGGTTTCAGGATGCATCCAATGAAGCCGAGAAGTCCGACGAAGCCAGCTATTGGCAGCAACGCCTCAGCGAACTTCCGCTTGAGTCACGTGAGATTGTCATCGCGAAAATATGGGGTCAGCAGAGCTTCTCCGATATCGCCAGCTTGGTCGGAATGTCGGCTGCGACTGTTCATCGACGCTATCACGCTGCACTACAGCAACTGCAACAGGAAACACAGCGAGCGAGTGATGAGAGCTGCAAGGAAGAATGGAAACATGGCTCACAAGACAACATCGCGGATCGATGTACTTGAGCGACAAACAAGTTTTACTCGCGTGACAGCGAGACGTGACACGACTATCCGTAAGCACGAATCGACGTAACGTTTTTGAGCGAGCGATGAATGAACGATGATTCGATAAAAGCGACCGAAGAACGACTTCACTCCTTAACGCCGCGGCCACTCGAACTTGATGCTGAGGCGGTGTTGGCGGCAGCACGGCGTTCCGAGAATGACGGCGATTCAACGGAAAGTGTTCCGATGGTGTTGACACTTCGTCAGGGCCTATCGCTTACTGCGGCGTGCATCGTTGGCATGTTCGTTGGTTCGATTCTTACAACGCTATTGATGCGTCCAACAACAGACCAAGTGACGGCTGCCGAGCCGAATCAGTCGCCGGTCGGTGATTCGGACTCGTCGAACCGCGACGCTGAGCCAGAGGTGATCCAAAATCCTGCCGAGAGCGACCCGGCGCTGGTGGACTTTGCCGCCCGCGGTGATTCCACCGGTGAGCGTGCTTTGCCCGACGTTGATTCAGTACTTCGTCGAAATGGATTTCGCTTCTCGCTTAGGCAACAACGCTTGGTCGGCGCGACCGATTCGATGGGATCGATGGATAAGATCGCAACCTCGGATGTCGTGACCAGCGATCGAAATGAGATCGGTTCACCATCTGAACCGTTGCATCGTCGAGATCGACTGATGCGAGAACTCCTTCGCATGTAACTGTCGGCCATAAGACTCGAAACAGAAATCAAGCACGTGGATTTGTTCCAGAGAGAAACCATGAGAACCAATTTTGAGAGTGTCCGACAATCCTATGAACGGATCGGCTCGCGGCGGTTGACCCTTCACGCGAGCCGGTTTCTTGGCATCGTCGTCTTTCTGATGGCCACAAACGTTGTCGCAGGTGACGATGAGCTGAGTGAAAGCGTTGCATCGGACTCCGCTGAGAATAAAGCGCCGTCACCGTGGATTGAGGATGGCTGGGAGATGGTTCGTGATGACAAGGCGGGCATTCGGATTCGCACCCGTCCACTGCGGTTACGGCTACGGGACGAACCGAGTCCAGCGCTGAGTTATCAGTTCATTCCGCTACGAAAAGTAGAAGGGAATGCCGCGATCTACTACCTCAAGGCAATGGGTTTCTTGGAACAACAGGCGGCTCAAGCAGCCGTCGCGAAGCTTCAGAAGAAGTGGTTCGATGAAGCGCAAGATGCTGGCGAAGCCGAATTCAAACCCTATGTCTGGCTGTCGTCCGATCCCAGCAAGATCAATTTGGAGGAAGCTCGCGAGTACTTGATGATGCATAGTTTCCAACCTCGCGAGTTGCGACAGGCGGTCGTCCGAAGATCATTTGATCTAGATCGGCGCATCGAGGAAGTCGACGATCCGATTTCGTACCTGTTGCCCGAGATTCAAACGATGCGGCAGTTGGCGCGCGTGCAAAGTCTGCGGACACGCGTTGCCTTGGCCGAAGATCGGATCGACGATGCCATCGAGTGTCTTCAGCAACAGTTCGCTCTTGCTGCACATTTGGGAGATGAACCCTTTTTGGTTTCAAATTTGGTCGGCATCGCGATCGCAAGAATCGCCTGCAACGACGTGCTGTATTTGATGCAGCGAGACAACGCTCCCAATCTTTATTGGGCAATCGCTTCCATGCCGGACCCGCTGGTGGATACCTCACGAGCTGTCGAGTACGAACGCGGCATGTTGTACCAACAACTGAAGATGCTTAAGCAAGTGGATGAGCAGCCGCGTTCACCGGCGTACTGGAATGATTTTCTAGATGCCATCGCCCCACAGTTTGGTTACTTTGCGAAGGAGTTGGGGATCTCTTCAGACCCCGACGACAATGAATCGGTCCGACAAGGGTTGGTGGGATACGTCATTGCCGCCTACCCGGGAGCAAAGCGGTTCCTGATGGAGCAGATGAACATGACGGCCGAACAGCTCGATGAGTACCCACCAACGCAAGTCGTGATGTTGGCGACGGTCAGGTACTACGACATCTCGAGGGACGATCTGTTTAAGTACTTTCATCTACCGTTTTGGCAGGCCACGGAATCGTCTCGAGATTCGATTCAGAAACGCGTCGAACGTGATGCGAAACGCTATGGGACGATTACGAAATTTACCGAATCACTGCTGCCCGTTGTGACAGCTGTTCAAGGTGCGAAGGCCAGGAGTGCCCAGTTGATCGCGGCATTGCAAACGATCGAAGCGATTCGAATCTACGCGACGAGAAACGACGGCCGCTTACCTGCTTCGCTGGATGAGTTGCCTTTGCCGGCACGGATGGACCCGGCCACTGGAAAGCTGCCTCGCTATCAAGTCGATGGTGAATCAGCGCTGTTGACCTGGGGAGCGTTCTCGGGACTGCAAGATCGATACCGTCTCTCGATCGCCCAACCCGAAGCTGAGTGACCCCGTCCGAAGCTGAGTGACCCCGTCGTTGAGTTTGGTTGTTAATCCTCTTACACACTCTTTTGAAATCATGCGCAATCAATCACGAATACCAGCATCCATGGCTTCAGCCGTTCTCGCTTGCCTTGTACCGATTGTTTTTGTCACGGCGCCGGCACGCGGACAAGGATTGCCCGGTGGTTTGTTGCAAGACCTGTTCCAGGAGTCGACGTGGATGGTGGCTGAGGTCGATACCGGGAAGCTGGGGATACCACAGGATCCAAAGATCACGGAGCGATTGCCCGAGTCCGTTCGTCTCGATTTGCTGCCCGTATTGGATTCGAACTTTCAGACATGGCAGGCCCAAGCGGATCGAACGCCGGTGCAGCTGTTCGCATCCATGCCCGTATCGGGTTTTATTCCCGCGATCCACGCGGTGCGAAGACAGAGTGAGGATGAAGTCAATCAGAAGCGTGATCTCGCCTACTTTAAGCAACAGCTAAAGAGCTGGCAGTTTGACTCGGAATCTGACGTTCGCATGGACGGCAATCGTATCGTGGTTGGCCCTCCTGTGTTCGATCCCCTGGCCGGTGCGAGCGCAGAAGAAGCGGCTGGTCAGTTTGCTGACACATTGGAACTCATTGGCGACATGCCCATCCGTATCGCAGTCATTCCACCGGGTTATGTGCGTGAGACGTTGGCCAGTACAACCCAATCGCTGCCGAAAATGTTAGGTGGATTGCCGACTCCTGTGCTACTTAATGGAATTCAACGTGTTGCCATTGGGGTCGATCCGAATTCATTTACATTGAAGATCCACTTCAAATCCGCGGATCAAGCGGCAGCGCGAGCTCTCGCCGAATCGATGCCAACGATGTTGCGTTCGATGTATATCGCCAACCCTTGGTCAGTTGAACGGTTGCCGAAGGACATTGTGTTTGCTTCCATCGAACAACTGCCAATCCGTGTTGTCGAGGATCGCGTCGAGTTGAATGCCAGCGGTGAGACCGTTAACGACGTTCACCTTCAGCTATTGGGTGCGATGGTATCCATGTTTGCTGGAAAGCAACGAACGTTGAGTGCGCAAAATCAGTTGAAACGCATCGGTCTGGCGGTGCACAACCATCATTCTGCGTTTCGTTTTCTGCCACCTTGGCAATCAGGGCCGCAAAAACCTAATCGAGCAGTGATTAAAGAGAAAACGAATACGAAGCTCAGTTGGCGAGTTTACTTGTTGCCGTTTCTTGGGGAGTCAGATCTGTACGAACAGTTTCATTTGGATGAAGCTTGGGATAGTCCCCATAACAAGACGCTACTGGCGAAGATGCCCGACATCTATCTGGGTGCCGGCCGTGATATTCCAGAGGGCTACACAACAATGGTCGCTCCAGTGTTTGACGATGCGATCTTGAACTTTAAAGAACCGACCTCCTTTCTGAATATCGTTGATGGTCTGTCCAACACGGCAATGGTCGTGGAAGTGACAGCCGCCTCGGCCGTGCCGTGGACGGCTCCGCAAGACTACGAATTCGATGTGGCAGACCCACTGTCAAAAATGGCATTCGATAATTCTGGTCGTTGCAATGTGTTGTTCGGCGATGGTTCTGTCCGGAAGATCCGGAAAGACTTGGACCCCGAGCAGGGCAAAGCCATCTTCGGTCGCAACGACGGAATCCCAGTAACGCTGGATTAATGGACGCCAACGACAGCGTAGAGCGTGAGAGGCTCAGCTTGCCGGTGGTTCTAAAGCCAAAGGCTCACGCTCTTTCACTCAGCGACGGAATCTCTGCCGATACTTCAACGGCGTGAGTCCAGTGGAGAGCTTGAAGTGTCTCGTGAGATGGCTTTGGTCGTAGAATCCGCATTTTGTTGCGATCTGCGTGAGGCTGATGTCGCTGCTTTCCAGAAGATGCCGAACGACACCGATACGGACTTCGCGAAGGTACCGGATCGGTGTGATACCAAAGTTCTTTGAGAACTCCCGTTGCAATTGGCTCGCCGAAAGGTGTACGTGCTTCGCCATGTCCGCCACCTCAATGTCGCGTGAGTAATTTTCCGTGACGTACTTGATCACGCTTGCCAACCGACTGTAGCCAGCCGAATCATCTCCGGAGTGCTCGTAGGGTCGTTTGACGCCCGCGATTCCACCGACATTTCCTTGTTGATCGTGCAGCGGAATCTTGCTGCACAGGTACAACTTGGGAACGCCGTTACTTCCCGGCACAATCCAAACTTGATCGGATAATGCTTCTCCAGACGTGATGACGCGTTGATCCTCGGCAACGTACTGAGCGGCAATGGCGGGTGGGAAATAGTCGAAGTCCGTTCGCCCGATCAATTCATCGGGTGAAGACGCACCGACGACTTCGCAAACGACACGATTGGCCCGCACGAATCGGCTTTGGACATCCTTTACGTACATATAAACGCCCGGCAACGCGTCAAACAGATCGAGCAGCGAAGCGGGATTCGCCAGACGGTTGAAGAATTGATCCCGCCAATCGGCCGGGAGAGGCATCTTTTTTGACATGCTTCGAATGTACAAAAAGTTGCGACGTTTCTGCAAGACGCGACAGCGTCCGATCGCGATACTCCTGCACAGATTCAATGAACACTTGGTGCGACTGCAAACGCACTGCCCTACACTCCAATAAGGAAAAACAATGCAAGTGACCGCTCTTGCCAACGATCTGGACTCCAACACCGCTCATGCCCTGCTGTCCGCTGCGATCGAACGCTCCGAGCAGTTGGGAGTAAAGATGAACATTGCCGTTGTCGATGCTGGCGCGAATCTGAAGGCGTTTCATCGCATGGATGGCGCATGGTTGGGAAGTATTGACATTTCCTGCAAAAAAGCAAAAACCGCCCGCTTTTTCGACATGCCGACGGGTGCGATTGGCGGACTCTCGCAACCAGGCGGCGCGCTTTTCAATATCGAGCACTCGAACGATGGATTGATTTCTTTTCCAGGTGGATTGCCTTTGACGACCGAGGATGGCACCGTCATTGGGGCGATTGGTGTGTCCGGTTCTACCGTCGAAAACGATCATGATGTTGCGCAATCTGCTGTGACTTTCGTGCTGAACGCAAATCAGTAGCGATCGCACAGGAAATCACCGAAGTTGTTTTGAGGCTTGGTCTCGGTGCGTCGAATATACAAAAACATGCGGTTTCTCTCCTGGGCCGCATTTGGCCGCACGGGGCCTGGGGCGAATACGCGCTTCGTCGCAGGCAGGATGGGTTCTTAACTAAACTGTCGGAGGGAAATCTCTTAGCGACCTAGCGAATTGGCCATGTTTGACCTGGCATTCAATACGAGTGTTTTGGCATCGCATACGATGCCCGATTTGATCTCCGATGAAATGGAGATCGGGATTTGGTGCTCGATCGTGCCGATCCTGACGGTTGCCTTGTGGGGCGCGAAAGTCACAGCGTCGCCGTTTCGATGGCAACGAGTAGCGGGCGTAACTCTCGGTGTCTTCGCCGGCCTTCTCTCCTTGTTACCCGCCGTGGTCATCTCCCTACTCTTTCTTCAGTTCCTGGTTGGAAAGGTCGGTATTCACTTAGGTGGTCGATACGACGAAGTCCTCTGGATCGGTTTGATCTACGCAATGACGACGATTGTTTCGTTCGCCGTCAGTTTGCTGGGTCGGCCTTCCAGGCGATCGTTGGAAGCCACGCCGGAAGCGACCGTGTCGATGGAATCACTCGAAGGCACTCTGGACGGTATCGAAAGGACGATCCGTCAGCGAGCGGGGAAAATGGGTGTGGAGATCGGGCCGGTCTTTGATTGCGATGAGGCCCGTTCGGCCAAGGTGTTGACAGCTGATCAGGCATCCCGCTTGGCCGGGATAATTCAATCGAAAAGAAAACTTCAGCAATCGATTTCCGTTCTGCATTCCGATGTCGCGATCCTTGCGGGTCGAGCGCGCGATTTTTATGAATCGATTCAACGGCAATTCACGGACGAATCGGTCGCGGTGAACCAGGAATCAACCAGCGAGCATGGTGGCCGCATTCCGAAATTACAATCAAAATCGAGCGGTGATAATCCCTACACACCGCCCGGATCCTGATTGAAACTCACACGATTCTTACGCGAATTCCGCCACAAAACGGCGATGGCAGCTGCCTTCACCGCAGTGCCTTCCAGCCCCTTTCATCTTTTGGGTCCGTTTTTCTGTAACGCATCTCCCGTGTCCCCGCTTAGCTGGTCGTCGAGCAATCGACTCGACGTCCAAAAGCCACCAAAAACATCACACACGGGGAAACACGATGACGACTCGATTCAATGCGAAAACACTTTTGTTTGTTGCTGCCGCTGCTCTGGGTTCTGCCGTTGCTCTCGGGCTTACTGGCGGGCACTGCTATGCCGGCAGCGGGAGTATCAGTCGGGAAAATGGAGTCGTCTACATCGAGGGCGATGAATTCGACGATACATGCACAATCATTCTGGATGGTAACGAAATCGACATCGAGCTTGCCGTGGGTGAGGCCGACGGCGACGTCGACACGACCGATCGGGATTATGACTTGGACGATGTCACACTGATCGTGTTCTACGGCTTTTCGGGCAATGACACGTTTTACAACAACACGAACATTCCTTGTCGAGCTTACGGTGGGGCTGGCATCGATGTCCTATGGGGAGGTTCAAATGATGATGACCTGTATGGTGGGCCCGACTCCGACTGGTTGTATGGCGAAGATGGCAACGACGATCTCTTCGGCGAGCGAGGCATGGATGGTTTGTTCGGTGGAGACGGCGAAGACTATCTCAAGGCTGGTTTGGGCGAGGACGAGTACTACATCCTGGGCCAAGGTGACTCGGACACGTTTGCAACACCGGGAATGTTCGATTGGTACAGTCGAATGCTCGTGCCGGTGAATCGAAACGTCTTCTGGGTGGATTTTGATCCGAACGAAGATACGGAAACGATCTTTTACGCTCCCTTCCTGCGAAGCACGCCGATTCTCTTCCGACTTCCCTAAGTCGAATCAAGCATCCCAATAAAGAAGCACTCCAAAGCCGAAGGCGGTTCGCCTTCGGCTTTTTTGTTGGCTCACGCGTATTCCGGTAACTTATGGAAAACGACCGTGCTCTGATTCGGGAAAGGAACATCATGAATGAGTATTTGGACGAGCTGTTCGAGTCGGCAATCGATGCGATCCGTAGTGAAGAACTCATCGAAGCAAATGAGATACTAAGCGAAATGGTCGAGATTGATGCTGAGGATCCCAGGACGATTGAGATCACGGGTGATGTTGCCAAGGAGTCAGGGGAGTACGAGCAGGCGGAGGATTGTTATCGCCGCTTGGAGTCGATGTCGGATATCGACGAAATCCGTGGTCGCGCTCAAATGAGCCTAGCGTTTCTGTTTCGTGATCAGGAGCAGCCTGAAGCGGCCGTTGATTACTTTCGACGGTCCATCGATTCATTTCGCGCTGCAGGATGCGATGAAGAGCGTTTGATCTGTACCGGTGCGATTGCCGAGATGCAATTACAGGGCGGCAGTTTCCGAGATTCGGTCGATACGTTTCAAACCATCATCGATGAATTCGAACAAGACGAAGAGGTTGAACTACACGTCATTGATGCGATGCGGCAACAAGCCGAAGGTTATCGCTTTCTTGGCGAACTCGAAAAGGCTGAGACGAATTTCCGCGAGGTCATGAATCGATCCGATCCGGATGATGATGAGATGTATGAGCCCTACGCCGTAGCGCTCGACGGACTGGGAGTCCTCAGTCAGATTCAGGGGCGCTACGCCGAGGCCGATGAATTTCATCAGGAAGCACTCAGGCTCAACCGCGAGTTTGATGATGACATTGGATGCAGCGTCAACATGGGAAACCTAGCTCGCCTCAACATCCATCGGCAGAATTGGGATGAGGCAGAGCGATACCTTCGTGAGTCGATGGCGATCGATGCGGAAAGGGAAGACCTGAATTTCATCGGTTACGGACATCTCATTCATGCAGAGATAGAGTGTGGCCGTGGCAACTACGACTCGGCTGAAGAGAGACTTCAGCGTGCGTTGAAGATCGCCGAAGATTACGGAATGACCGATGACAAGGTCTCCGCCGTTAGCAAACTCGGATACCTTCGTCGCCTACAAGGGCGTTTCGATGAAGCGGAGAAGTTTCAAGCTGAAGCGAGGCAGATGGCCGAACAGATGGAGCATGCCGACGGTATCGCGGCAACGATCGACGAACTTGCCGAAATTCGTAAAGCCCAAGGAAGGTTCGATGAAGCGCGAGATCTTTGGAACGATGCGTTGCAGCGGTATGAACAACTCAACTCGATCGAGTGCATCCGAACGGTGAAAGTAAACCTTTCCGGCTTGGGAGACGGGCAGGAGTGATGATCGTGAGCCGCGAATGGTGCAAAGGATGCTGAATAGGATGAAGTAATCGAACGTGTTAATGATTTTCTATGAGGCTCGATTCTTCCGGTGCGATAGCGTTGTAGAAAACCGTGACCTGTGTGCCGACCGCGTATTCGCCTCTCACCCAGTAGCGAAAATCATCCTCTCCTTCGTGTTCGTTGCCGTCCACTTCATAACGATATTTGACGACCAGCAAATGGACGGGTGATCTTGGGGAACTCGCCTCCGACTCAAATACCGTTCCCTGCGTTTCCTTCCAATCAACCCGTGTTTCACCGCACCCTCCTTGAATAATGATGAAAAGTGCCACGAGTGCCAGCATCGACGGGAGCGAAGCAAAACGCAATTGAACTCTCATATGCCGCGGCTCCCGGCTTCACGCGTGAATCGCAAGGGTGACTCTGCACCCGTACGAAGCCATTTTACAGATGCTACCCTTGCCGGAGTGTAATCGTTAAGAGCCGAGTGGAGCTCTTCGGCCAGATTGCCCATCGTTCTCAATACGGAAGGTGTCGCTGAATGGCTTTTTTTCGCGGTTGTGCTTGATCGTTTACGAGCCTGCAACAAGAACATCCCAGCTTTGGAAACATCTTTTGTCGGAAATATCCGCCTACCACGAAGCCGGTCACGCCTTCATGGCGACTTACGTCGGAGCACGTGTGCGATCCGTCACGATTGATCCGGATGACGATGATGGCCCGGAACGCTTTGCGGACACGCAAGTGGAATGGCCACTCAGTGACTTTTCTCAACGAGAGTTGAGCGAGAACTCAATCTTGGTGGCTCTCGCCGGGCCCGTCGCCGAAATGATCTATCGAGGGGAGCCTTACCATCCTGGGTTCGTTGCCGAATGGGCAGCCGATTGGCGAGAGGCTTGGCAGCATGCCGCCTTTGTTTCGGATTCAGACAAGAAACGTCTGGCGTATTTGGAGCGGACGACCGTGCGGCTCTATCAGCTGTTGGATCAAGAAGATCACTGGGCTGCACTGGCATCCATCGCCGACCATCTGCTTGCCCACGAGACGCTTGAAACGGAAGAAGTCGAAGCAATTGTCCGCCAATGGATGAATTGAGCTGGCCAAGTCACGACGTTTCCATTCAGCGGCTACCGGGTTTGGTGCGACGACGCTTTCCGATTCAATTAGGCTGGCCTAAGCGACAGGCGTTTGATGCTCTAAACTGGTCTGCTGATTGAGACTCTGCACCCATGTGAGAGTCACATCCCAATCCCCCATCGAAGCGATCCCACCCTATCATCGGCGTTATGAAACTGGCTTTCACCGGAATCGTCCTGCTAGCGATGTTGTTTGTCGGCGAGGCATCATGCAGAGCGAACGCTTTGGCAAGCGATGAGACGTTTGATCGGATTGTTCGGCCGTTTCTCCAGCAATACTGCACGGATTGCCATAACTCTTCCGATGCGGCTGGCGAGGTGGATCTCACTTCAATTAGTCGAAACGTCGCATCCGATGAATCGCTGCAGCTATGGCAGAACATTCAGAAGCAATTGGTGCTCGACGAAATGCCACCAGCTGATCATGAGCAACCAGCGAGTGCGTTGCAAAACGACGTGATTTCGTGGATCCACAGGGAATTGCAAGAATCAGGAAACGCTTCGGACATCTTAAAGAAACTCGAAAGCCCCGAGTTCGGCAATCTCGTCAACCATCAGAGACTATTCAGTGGCGAGGTTACGACCAAGCCTTTCTCGCCGGCGCGGCTATGGCGGACGAGCCCGAATGTTTTTGAAAACATCAAGGGCAATTACGGAGCTGAAGAGAAACATCTACGGCAGCCTTTTATCGTCGATGATAAGGAAGGCATCAAAGAGTACGCAAACCTGTTGTTTGCTGACTCGGCCGTTGTCAATGTTCTGTTAATGAATGCTGGAATCTCAGCTGATCGATTGATGGAAAAAGATCAAGCGTTCAAATCCATAGCGCGATCCAAAGAGCATCCTGACGAATCAGTGTTGGTGGCTGCTTTAAATCAGCACTTCAAACGTGTCGTTTATCGTGAACCGACGGATGAGGAGACCGGACGTTACGTTCAACTCTTCAAAAAATCAGCGTTGGATGGCGATAGAGCTGAAGCACTGCGCGTGACGTTGATGGCGATCATGTTGCATCATGAATCCGTCTATCGAGTTGAAATTGGTCTGGGTGCGAAGGAAGCTGACGGTCGCCGGATGCTCTCACCGACAGAGCTGGCCTTCGCCGTATCGTACGCTCTGACCGACGAGCGACCCGATGAAGCATTGATGCAAGCTGCCAGGGACGGCGAGCTCGCTAGTCGCGGTGACGTCCGTGAACAAGTTGCTCGCATTCTCCAATCGGATTCGATTGATAAGCCGCGAATCTTGCGGTTCTTTCAAGAGTTCTTCGGATATGCTCACGCTCACAAAGTCTTTAAGGATGAGAAACGATCGGGCGGATTTGCCTACTACGGCGAAAACTATCCCGAAATGTACGAACGCGATGCTGATTTTTTCGTGATGAACATCCTGGAAAAAGACCAGGACGTATTCCGTGAATTGCTGACATCCGATGAGTATTACTTGCTGAATCGCCAGACGTTCCGTAACACCGTCTATGACTTTTATCAGAGTAACAAAGAGCAACTTGACAGGGATGAATTCCCTGAGTCAAAACAGAAAGAACTACTCGATCGTTTGAATCTCAAAGGATGGCACGAACTCAATAAGAAATATCACCTGCACAACTTTAATCGCGGCTTCAATGGGAGTGTTCAGGCCATCAAGCAAATCGTCAAAGAGGCGCGTGCTTGGAAAAACACCAAGGACGAAGAGAAACTTCGCCATGGCATGCAGCCGTTGTACAAGAAGTATCCGATGGTCTACGACTTGCGAGACGACGAGCAAGATTTTTTGCTACCGCAGCCGTACAAACGTCCGAATCGCGCCGGAATGTTGACCCACCCTGCATGGTTGATTGCGCATTCACTCAACGACAGTACCGATCCGATCCGACGAGGAAAGTGGATTCGTGAACGCTTGCTCGCCGGAGTCGTTCCGGACGTACCCATCACGGTGGATGCATCAATCCCAGAGGATCACACGAAAACGCTTCGCGAGCGACTTGCCGTAACGGAGCAGCAAGAGTGCTGGCGATGTCATCAGAAGATGAATCCGCTCGGTTATCCCTTTGAAATCTACGATGACTTCGGCCGTTTTCGATCGAGAGAAGAGCTCGACAAGCTCCCCAAGAAAAACGGCCAGTCGCCCAGCAAGCCGGTCAATGCGATTGGCTTTCTAGAAGATTGGGACGACAATGGCGATGCGGTCGATGTTCAGGATGCGCTGGAGTTGATCGCTGAGCTCGCGGATTCAGACAGAGTGAGACAATCGATCATCCGTCACGTGTTCCGGTACTTTATGGGACGGAATGAAATGATAAGTGATTCCGCGACACTGATTGCTGCCGATCGTGCTTACGTCGAAAGCGGTGGCAGCTTCAACGCTTTGCTGATGTCGCTGTTAACGTCGGATTCGTTTTTGTATCGAAAGTAGATCCCACAGAAAGACCATCGAATGAGTCAAACACGCCGTGATCTGTTACGCGGTCTATCGTTGGGTGCGGGCAGTTGCCTGTTGAGTCCCTTTCTGACGCAACTGCAGCTTCATGCAGAGGGTAACCCACGGGCGCTGCCAAAGCGTTTCGTGTTTGTCGTAAAGTCGAGCGGTATCGTGCCCGACGGTATCACGCCTGAGACTTTGGCAGGAGATGCTCCAAGGAACGAATCACTTGCGAACGTGACGTTGCCGGATTCCATGTCTCCACTGGATCCGTTCAAAGACCAGCTGGCGATCATCCAAGGCCTATCCGGCAAGATGTGTCGAGGCGGGCACAGTAGCTGGTTTGGAGCGATGGGTGTCTACATGACGGGCGGCGAACACCATCGCGGTGCCATCTTACGAGCTACCGTCGATTCCGAATTGGCCCGACTGAACTCAGCTCCGTTCAATCATGTTGGCTTGGCAGTGCGTGGCCCAGCGCTGTCCAAATCGTATGGCGGAACGATTTATCCCGGCATCACCGCGGTTGCAGCAAATAAAGAGTTGCCATTTCAGGGCAGTCCCGACCTCGCCTACGAACAGCTTTTCGGTTCCGCTGTCTCCGCGACCGGGACAGGTGGAAAACGATTCAGTGTTCAAAAGAACCTCTTCGATTTTATGGTCGATGACATCAAGCGAGTCGAAAAGTCGATTCCATCGACGGAAAAAGACAAGCTCGATTCATACCTCAATGCATTTGAAGAATTGCAAGTTCGTCATAGTCGTTTGACGGGGATGGAGAACGATATACGCGAACATGCGCCAGACTACTCCGATAAATTCACATCCAACGTCGAAGAGGTTCGTCAGGAAGCCCATTTCGATATCGCATCTGCGGCCTTAATCGCAGGTCTGACGAATTGCGTTACCCTGCGATTAGATAATCTGTCGACCGTTTACAGTGAACTGGGCCTGGCGAAACACAACCACGGCATTGGTCACAATGAGAGCAGCCGTAGCCAAGAAGAGTGTCGAAACGTCATTCGACGACACCACACAACGTTGTTGGCAAACATGGCAGCGAAACTAAAAGCTGTCCCTGAAGGTGACGGAACGATGCTCGACAACACGATGATCATCTATTTCAGTGACGCGGCAAACAAACATCACGCTGACTGTCTGGAGTGGCCTTACATCGTGATCGGCGGGTGTGGTGGAAAGCTGACGACTCCCGGTCGATACATTCGGTATCCAAAGTATGGCGACGAGGGCTGTCGAACGATCGGCAACTGGTGGACGACATTATTGAATGCCTTCGGAAATCCCATGGAACACTATGGAAACGAGGATCTCGTCCTCAAGCAAAATGGAAGCTCGTTCCGAGGGCCGCTGAGCGAACTGATCGCCTAACGAATTTCGGTTTTCTGCTATCTCCGTTGCCTCCTGTTTACGAACAATATGAAGCACTTCACACTCCTGCTGCTGTTAGCCGTCCAAAGTAGTGCGTTCGCAAACTCCGTGTCGACCACTGAAGACTTGGTTGCAGCGGTTCAAGAAGGGAATGCAGGCGATACGATTCTGATTGGTGAAGGCGTCTTCGAATTGTCGGCACCGTTGGAACCGAAAGCGGGAATGACGATTCAGGGTGCCGGAAAAAACAAGACGATTATTACGCATTCTTCTGATTGGAATCCCGGTACAAGGCATCTGCCGGACTCCGAAGTCAACACGCAACGGATCAACTCCAGAGCCTATTTGTTTCGCTTGAGTGACAAAGCGGATGGGATCACGATTTCGGGATTGACGTTGCTCGGACCGCAGATGCACGGAGCCATTTTTGGACTCGGCAACAAAGACCTGCACCTTCACCATCTACGGATTGAAGACACGCTCTACTGCGGCATTCGCACCTTCGCGTCTCAACGGGCGAAGATTCAAGACTGCGAGTTTGTGGATGCGGGGGGGAAGTGGAAACGCGATGGGATTCCCGGGACGGACGGTGGAATTTCAGGCGGTGCGATCTTTGTCACTTGGATGACCGATAGCGAGATTTCAAACAATCGGATTCGTCGCACCAAGCAAGGTCGTCAGTATGGCCACTATGGAATTAAAGGACGCGGCGGTCGACGCATTCACATTCACCACAACACGATCGATGTTAACTTTTCGATAGAGTTTCCCTTTGAATCGGCGGACAGTTTTGAAATCGATCACAACATCCTTCAGGGTGTTGTTTCAATCCCAAAACACGCCGGTGGAAAAGTGCCCGAGAGCGGCGTGACCTATGAGATTCACCACAACTATTTCAACACCAGCTACGCGATTGAATTCATGCGGAATGGAGTTGACATCCACCACAACTTATTTGACTTCGACGTTGACAAAGACGGTGGCAATTTGATCTCAGGATTTGGGAAAGCGGCAGCCGCCGGCCCCGCCGATTTTCATCACAATCTGGTGAGCAATCCAGGACGCGGCGTCATCTGGATTCAAGGTCCGTACGATCATCTCAAGGTGCGAAACAACCACATCATTGCTCGAACGACCACCACGCCTCGCAAAGAGGGGCTCTTCGGCCTG
This sequence comes from Planctomycetota bacterium, assembly GCA_039179795.1. Lineage (GTDB taxonomy): Bacteria > Planctomycetota > Planctomycetia > Pirellulales > Pirellulaceae > Rubripirellula. The sequence goes on from JBCDEM010000007.1 coordinate 115,080, forward strand.
AATGGTCAAAGCGATTTTCAGACGATTCAGATCATCAACAACATCATCGAATGTCGCGGTTCTGCTCGACCGCTGCTGCGTAGCGACAACAGTTACAACGCAACGATCAAGAACAACCTGCTAACCAACGTCAGCGATATTGAAAACTTCGAGAATCCGGAAGGTGATGAAACGCCAGGCCTGGGAGAACCACTTCGATTCTCATGTGGCGTCAACGGAGAGATGGTCGTTGACCAATGGCGGATAGAGATGAACGGCGTAGAGATGAAAGATGGCGAGGTAAACGAAAAAACGGGAGGTAGCGAAGCTAACAGAGACCGTAATGGGCTCCGTTAACTCTGCCACCTCCCGTTAAATGTTAGGCCGTTGAATCAGTCGTTCTTGTAGACCTCAACTCCGGCATCCTTTTGCTCGGACTTGAGTTTCCGGGCCCATTCTTCTCGCAGGAGTTCTAGCTCGTAGACCTCATCCGCAACGGCATTGGCCGGCAGGTTCGGATCGCTCGCAAGCTTCACGACTTTCGAAGAAACCTCTTCCCCATCGACGACCATCGCAACCAAGTAGGATCCACTGGCGACAGGTCGACCACGACCACGGAAACCGGGGGTCGGTCGTCCCGTTGAACCGCCGCGGTTGCCCGCCGTTTGGGTGAGATTCCAACGAACTTGGCGGAGTCCTTTCTTGGGATCGCCCTTCAGTTCGCTAATCACGTTGCCTTCAATGCTTTTCACGCGAAAGGCAACCGACTCGGCATCCTCAGACATCCAGTACCAGAAACCCGCACCACTGGCTGGGTTTTGACCAACGTATCGCCGACTCGTGCCTCCGCGACGTGGGGCAGACCGCCAACGCACGACGTCTTGCGGTGGGAAGAACATGTTCTTTTCCGCAATCGTTCTCGAATCCAGCGAACGAAGCACGCTGACATCACATGCCCAGAGGCTGCGGCCATGGGTTGCGAGCACGATCTCATTTACGGAAGGATGAGTCGCAACGTCATGAATGGAGACGGTTGGCATTTTGTCATTGCACTGAATCCAGTTCTTTCCTCGATCGAGAGAGATCCAGAATGCAAATTCGGTACCCAGGTACAGCAGGTTCTTGTTGATTGGATCTTCGCGTAAGCATCGTGTTGAGCCGATCGGAAGACCTTTGTGAATCGGCCGGAACGTTTGGCCATAATCGTCACTGACGTACGCGTAAGGATTGTCGTCGTCGCTACGGTGCCCGTCCAAGACGACGTAGACCGTTCCCGCCGCGTGGCGAGAAGCCTCGATGGAACTCACCCAACGTGGACCGGGAGCGTTCAGATTTTCCGTAATGTCCGTCCAGTTCACGCCACCATCTTTGGTCATCCAAACTGCGCCGTCATCGGTACCGACATACAGAACGTTGGAATCCACTGGTGACTCCGCCAAGTCCGTTGCTGATCCGCGCTTCGTGAGCGTGATCTCCGGCGAAATCCGCTTGAGATTGTTGCCGCGATCGACCGACTTGAAGACGTAGTTGCCAGCCGAGTAGAAGATCTTCGAGTTGTGACTGGACAGGATAAATGGCGTTTCCCAATTGAAGCGGTACTCGACACCCTGCTCACGCGGTGGACGACACGAACCGCGTTCACCCGTCACCAAGTGCCGACGGGAAATCGAACCATTCTGGCTTTCGTAGTAAATCAAGTCTGGATCATTCGGATCAACTCGACAGACGAATCCGTCGCCGCCACCGATGCTGATCCAGTCTTCGTTGATGGCACCACCGGTGCGACTGATTGCCGGACCTGCCCAACTGCCATTGTCCTGCAGACCACCAACAACCCAGTAAGGCTTTTTCGGAATGATGGCAGCATGATAGAACTGGCCGATGGCAGCAGTGTTGATATGGTCCCAGGTGGCACCGTAATCATACGACGTGTAAACACCTCCATCGCCTGCGATCACCATGTGTCGCCCATCGGACGGATCAATCCAGAGGTCGTGGCTATCGGCGTGCACACCGCGTCCAAAGTTCGTATCGAACGTCTTTCCACCGTTCGTGGACTTGAATTGCGAAACGCCCATGACGTAAACGCGTTGATCATCATTTGGATCGACACGGATCACGCTGAAATACATCGGCCGAGTGTTCAGTGAGTTCACTCGTTCCCATGTTTCACCGGCATCAGTCGACTTGTAGATACCGCCATACTTGTAGCCTTCAGCACCCTGCATGTCCTGGATGTTGGGACGTTGGCCAAAGTAAGAATAGGTATAGGGCCGACTGCTCGAACCAGCGTTGCGATCACCAAGCGTGATTTCAAGTTCCAGCTCTTTCTCTCCGCGAACCACCGTGACTTTCATTTTGTCATCTGGCTCGCGTTTGCGGATCTCAGCGATCAGCGCTTGGTAGTTCGCGGTCTCCGCACCGGCAACTTTTTTAATGATGTCGCCAGCCTTCAGTCCGGCTTTCTCGGATGGGCCACCATCGGTAATGACGGTCATCTTGGCGCCGCCACCGGGTTGATCTTCGCCTTGGATCCCCATGATCGCTCGGTTGCTTGGTCGAGGTTCGCTTCCGGGGCGATTGACCAACGTCGCCGTGATCTTGAGATCTTCTTCTCCACGCGTGACTGCGAGTTCCAATTTGTAGCCATCCGATTTGGATTGAACCAATTGGACCAACGCTTCATAAGACTCTGCTGGCTTGCCATCGGCGGTGACGACAATGTCGCCCGCTTTTAATCCGGCAGTGGCCGCGGGTGTTCGTTCCGAAATCGAATTCAAAACGACTTTCGAATCTTTCGTCTCTCCCGTGACTCCCAGATAGACGGTCGGTACACGCGCGTTCGAACCAGGACGTCCGGTCAATTTGACCTCAATCTCGAGTGGCTCTTCTTTGCGAATCAGCGAGAGCTTGACATTCTGACCCAACTTCTTCTTTCGTTGCACAGCCAGCAAGTCATCAAAGGACTCAACGTCTTCGCCGTCGATTTTCACCAAGACGTCGCCGACTTCGATCTTTGCTTTTTCAGCTGGGCTCTCCGGCATGATCTGAGTGATGACCGCTTCAGAACTGCCATTCTGTTTTGCCTTGTCGATACCAACCAAACCAAGGTAGGCGGTGAAAGGTTTGGGTCCTTTGCCGATTTCCTCACAGTCAATGATGGCGTAAATCGAACCTGACTCTTTGCGTTGCCAATCAAGTCCAACGCGACCGATTTTTCCGGGCGGCAAACCTTCGGTCAGTTTCTTCCAATCGGCACCACCGTTTGTGGTTTTGTAAAGACCTGCACCTGCTCCATATTTCCGAACTGGATCGTATCCGTCGACTCCGTCGGGTTTCGGAACACTTCCGGGCCAGCTATCGAAACCGTCTCGCATTCGATCCCACATCGCAACGATGATGGTCTCAGGATCTTCCGGATTCATGATCATGTCGATGACGCCTGTGTTGTCATCGATGTAAAGCACTTGTTCCCAGTTCTCGCCGCCATCGGTTGTTTTGTACACGCCGCGTTCCCGGCTCGTTCCGTACAGGCGACCTGCTGCGCCAACGTAGACGACCTCGGGATTCTCTGGATGAATCAAGATGCGAGCGATCTGGAACGTTTTTTCGAGTCCTTTGTGTTCCCAGGTCTTTCCGCCATCGGTCGACTTATAGACACCGTTGCCGTATGAAACGGAGTTCCGTGGATTCGGTTCGCCGGTTCCGACCCAAACAGTGTTTTTATCGCTTGGAGAATGCGCGACGGCACCGACCGATGAAGTTGTTTCACCATCGAACAGATGTTCCATGCGAACGCCATGATTGGTTGTTTTCAGCAAGCCGGCACCTGCAGTACCCACGTACCAAAGCGATGGATCCTCATCATCGATCGAGATGTCGGCGATTCGTCCGCTCATGTTGGCGGGACCGATCTGGCGTAGGGCCAGCTGATCGATCCATTGCTGTTCCGCTTTGACACCCGTGGGTGCGGTTGATCGTGATCGTGCGTTGCCTCGTGGAGCTTGCCGCGGTTGCCCTTGCCGTCCCTGTCCTCGGCCCGGCCTTGCTTGACCTGTTCTTGCTTGGCTGGGTTGTGGCTGGGCTTGATCCGATTCCGTTTTGGCAGGTTCCTCTTTCTTCTCTTCCGCTTCCTTCTCGGATGCTTCAGGCTCTGATTCCGGTTTGGCTTCCTCAGCCGACGGTTCACCTTCTTCCTTCGCGGGTTTTGATTCGGAAGCTTCGGTTGAATCGGCTTCCTTGTCAGAATCGACTTTCGCTTCGATCATATCGACGAGCTGAGCGATCTTCTTTTCAAGGGCGGCGATTCGAGCTTCCTGCGCCGCTACCTCAGCGGAGGCTTTCTTGGTTTCGTCTTGTTTCTTCTTTTGCTCAGCAAGCTTTTTTGCCAGGGCTTCTTTTTGAGCGATTACTTGCTGCTTCGCGGCGGCGACCTTCTTTGCGGCCGCCTCTTTTTTCGCAGCGATCTGCTTCTGAGCAGCTTCAGCCTTTTTCGCCGCTTCTATTTCAGCGGCCTTTGCGTCTTTCTTTTTCTTCTCGGCCTTTTCTTCTTTGTCAGCCTTGGCTTCAGCTTTCGCCGAAGCTTCCTCTTTCTCTTCCTGGACGACCTCTGTTTCCGCTGTCTCTTGGGCAAGCGTTACCGAAGGCAGGGCGAAACCGCACAGGAAAGCGATGCACACCAAACGTAGAGCGGCCGAGCGATTTCTTGGCTCGACCAGACAGTAACCGACTCTCATAAATTTCTATCTCAAGGTGATTGATGGAATCGAACGCTGGACGTGCGGAACACAATGCCGCACGCGAAACGAAGTGGAAAAGGACTTGCCGGCCGCCTCACCAGCATCCTTCCCGCCACATCTTACTTGGTAATCGTGGCATTGTTGGGTGGGAATGCGAGTCCTCGCCCGAACTGCGACTTCCTTTCGCACCATCCAGTAGGTGGCCGCGGGAAGTAAGACGCAATCATCGGAACAACGATGCCCCGAATGACCACGAATAAACACCGGATCACAGCCGAAACGCTCGGTAACATTTCGCAATCGAGCAAAAAACCAGCAGACGGTTTCGGCCGGCCCCGCATCGAGGCTGACTTCGCATCCGTGCGATTTCGCATCGGGCCCGATGTCGCATCGGGGCCGACCTCGCATCGGGGCCGTGGGAACGGCTCTTAAGCAGGAGAGTCGGAAGCTCGAACGGAAAAAGGAATTTGAGAAAAGGCGGGTGAAATCCGTCGGAGAGCTGCCTTATGGTTCAGGCATCCGACGTCCTCACCGGGCCTTTGAGCCCGACCCTCCCTACCACGGATGGTGAAAACCGGGGCTGCTTTTGGGAGTCGGATTCTTGTACCTTTTCGGTGTTCGCCCCAATTCCTGATACGAGGCATGCCCGTCGTGTTCTTCCGAGCCAAACCGAATCTGTCCGATACCCACAAAGCTCAAATCGAGTTTTATTTTCAGCAGGTCGTCGAGTGCATTGGCCACGAGCGAGTGCGGCTACCGGTTTTGAGCCTCGCCGCCATGATGGAGCCGTTCGAGGCGGAGCCGAACGCGGATTCCGTTATTCGGTTTGCGGGAAAGCATCTGAATTACGACACGACGGGCATTCAATCGCACGTCGAACCCAAGTCAACGGGCGCCTCGTGCAGTAGCGGAGGATGTGGCGGCGGAACGTGCGACGGACCCAAAGGTCTGATCGGCGGCTATCAAATCGAAACTCGCACGATCGTCTTGGATGCCGAAATCCGCAGTGACCCGACGCTCGGTTGTGCGACCGTCGTTCATGGTGTGGTCGTGGACATGATCCGGCAAAACAAATTCTCCGAGATGATCCTACCGGAGATGGTTGAGGTCGCCGTTATCGCAACGGGTCTCGGAATGCCACGTAACAGCGTTACCTTGATGGGGAAGTCTGCATCGTATTGGGATTCCACCAGTTGGACGGTCGCACCGCGCCCATTCTTGGATATTCAAAAACTCGCTTACGCGAACGCTTTGGCCGCTTGGACCCGAGATGAAAATGCGCCGAGTTGGATCAACGATATGGCGCCCGAACTGAAGCGACCGATGAACAACTCACTGAAGTACTTGTTCAAAACCAATGACTCGTTCTTTGATGTATCGATCCACCAGCCAAGGTTGACTCAGCCTCAGCACGATTGGTGGAGACTGGCAGAATCCAGTTTGTCGACTCAGCAGGTGATTGCACTCCGACACCTGCAATGTGATACGCGTTTCACCGAGCAGCAGGAAATTCTGTTGGTAGAGAAACTACGATCAGCCAATCGATCCATTGTTCTTCATGCGATCGCTGCGATTGAAAGAATGTCAGCCGAGGAGCACGGGAATGCGACCGAAGCGATTCTACGTGAATGGAGTCTGCTGACCGAGCATCGCGATGATGAAATCAGCGCGAAATCGATGTGTGCATTGACTCGACGGAACGGTCTGAGTGAAACGACGATCGAAACAGCGACCAACATGCTGGAAAGCAGTCTTCGACACGTGGTCTTCGCGGGAGCCTACGCTTTATCGTCACTCGAATCGATTTCCGATTACGCCGTCAAGCTGGTCGATCGTTGCTTCGTCCGCGCTCTAACGGCGTGCGATTATGAGTTTGTCGAAATGTTCTGCATCGCGTACGGCCGTTGGTTCGGTGATGCCGAAGCCCACATCAAGCAGCTGTTAGGCGATAGCCCGGAATATCTGCCCGTTGCGATGGACATTCTGAATCGCGAACCGGATGAGGTCGTGTCGATTGGTTAAAAAGGACGAACCGAAGGCAACGGAGTAACGATTAACAGTTCCGTTTGCTCCGCGGCCTCCTGTTTCAACTTGCGCAAACTCAGTCTTCTTCTTCACCCGACTCGATCGCCAGATCCATCGTTGGGATATTGGCGGCTTCGATGGCATTTTCGAGTGATTCGAATTCGCTTTCGATCAGCTCTTTGATTTTGGGTTCGATTGCTTCGAACTGCGATTTACCGATTTCGAACTGTTCGATCGCCGTCTTGGTCGGGCCATGTGTTCCGGACAGCGCGCCGAACAACGCACGGCTGATTCGTTGGTTGATACCCGGTTTGGTCATCGCCCACTTTTCGTCCTTCAGCTCGTTGCCGTTCATTTGGCGTTCAAACGTCTCCATTTGTAGCCGCAGTGTTTGAGCCTGATCCAACAATTCAGCCGTTCCCTTCGGATGCGTCTTCAGTTGTGAAATCATTTCATTCACTTCCTCCAGATGCTCGGATAGCTCACGATTGAGCGACTGGGATCGATTAACGACCAGTCCCATCTGCTCGATCTGCTGCAAGACGGTCGCTCGGTCCGCGGCGGCAATCGTTGGAGTGCTGATACTCTCCAATTCGAATTCCACCGAATCACCGATCGTGACGGCTTCGGATCCCTCAATCCGGAAAGCTTGTGCGGAGTATTTTCCGGGCGCGACCATCGGTCCGCCTCCTCGTGGTAGCAAGCCTTGGTATCGCAGGCTCCAAACGACTTTGTGCATTCCTTTGCTCGTTGAAAGGTCCAAGCGTGCGACTACCGTTCCGGCTTGATCCGAGATGTCGAGATAGTGCCGGGGTGCGATCTCGTCTTGCTCCGACTGCAATTCTTCAAAGCTCGGCGTCGGCACATCTCCGCCGGATTTGCGGATCTTTGCTTCGTTCTCTTTTCGTTTGGCGGCTTTCGATTTCCAGCCCTCTTTTACGTGATAGCGAATCACGGCTCCGTAGTCGGGATTGTCAGCGCTGTAGAGGCTATCGCCTTGGAAACCCTTTCTTCCACCAAGCAAGTCTTCTTGGGCGTACCAGAAGGCTCGGCGAACGGGGAACAGATAGAGATCCTGTGCAAGCGTTTCGGCCGTCGCGTGACGTAGCAGGCTGAAATCATCGAGCACGTAGAAGCTTCGTCCGAAAGAAGCCGCGACCAAATCGTTCTCACGTGTTTGAATTTCCAAGTCTCGGAACGAAATGGTTGGCAATCCACCACGCAACTTGAACCACTTCTCGCCCGCGTCGAGCGTCGCGAAGATGCCAAACTCGGTCGCCAAGAAGAACAATTCTGGTTTGACGTGATCTTGAACGATCCTCCAGCAAAGGTGTTTGGCTGGAAGATTACCGACCATCGACTTCCATGTTTTGCCACGGTCGGTGCTTTTCACCAGGTAGGGGCTGTAATCACCCGTCTTGTGATCATCGATGCAGGCGTAGACGGTATCGGGATCGTGAAGGTCCGCCTTGATGTCGTTCACAAAGAAATACTCAGGGATGTCGAAGATCCGATCGATTTTCCGCCAGTTCTCTCCGCCATCTTCACTCACCTGAATCAAACCATCGTCCGTACCCACGTACAACAGACCCTCTACCAACGGAGACTCAGAGATGGACGTGATGTTGCTGTGTTGGCTCATCGCGTACATGTCGTACGCACCATCGATGCTGTGAACGCGACCCATCGTTGGTAGTTCATAGCGGTTTCGATTTCGCGAAAGATCCGAAGAGACTTTCTTCCAGCTGTCACCACGATCATCGCTTCGATGCAGGAACTGCGAACCGAAGTACAGCCGTTTGTTGTCGTGTGGGCTGATGAAAATCGGAGAGTCCCAATTGAACCGGAATGACTCTTCATCTGGCCCAGGCTGCGGCTGGATCATCACACTCTCGCCGGTGCTTCGATCGAACCGTCGCAAGAAACCCTGCTGAGACTCCGCATAAACGATGTTGGGATCTTTTGGGTCGATCGCAGTATCGTGTCCGTCACCTCCGATCGTGATTCTCCAATCACTGTTGCGAATGCCCTGAACATTCTTTGTTCGCGAGGGTCCGTATTGTGAATTGTTGTCTTGGGTGCCACCGGCAATGTTGTAGAACGGATAGTCGTAATCAACAGCGACTTTGTAGAACTGCGTTAGCGGCAAGTTGGGGCAGAAGAGCCAAGTCTTGCAGTAGTCGTAGCTGCGATACACGCCACCATCACATCCGACCAGCAAAAAGTTCTTGTCGGTCGGATGAAACGCAACCGCGTGATTGTCAACGTGCTTATTTGCGCCTTCTGCGCTAACCCATGTTTCACCGTTGTCTTCACTTCGCATGAAATAATTGTTCGCTTGGTACAGAACGCCAAAGCGATGTGGATCGGCCCAAAGTTCCTGATAGTAGTGGGGTCCCGTTCCGCCAGAGACGAAGTCGTTTGTCTTTTTCCAACTCTGACCATGGTCGCTACTTCGCCAAAAACCACCCTTGCGGCCGGGCAATTCAATCGTTGCGTAAACGTAGTTGTTCTTTTGAGGCGAGACTTGCAGAGAGATCTTGCCCATATCACCACCTGGCAGACCATTGCGAAGTCGATTCCAAGATTCGCCACCATCGGTTGACTTAAAGATCCCGGTTTCGGGACCGCAGTTGATGATTGCCCAGACGTTTCGATGTCGCTGATGCGTTGCGGCGTACAGGACGTTTGGGTTTTCCGGATCGAAGACGACGTCGGTCACACCCGTGTATGACTCGTTGTTGATCTTCGTCAATTCTTCTTCGGTAAGATCGGATTCACCTTCTTCACCAAAACGGCCGGGTCCCAAAACAAGTTTCCAAGTCGTGCCACCATCTGTCGACTTGAAGAGACCTCGCTCGCCGCCGGGAGACCAGAGTGGTCCTTGTGACGCGGCAAAGATCACATCACTGTTTCTCGGGTCGACCAGAATCTTGCTGATGTGTTCGGACTTTTCCAAACCGCGGTGCTTCCAAGACTTGCCCGAATCGTGACTGACGTAAACACCATCACCAAAGCTGATGTGACGCCCACCATTGTTTTCTCCGGTCCCGAGCCAAACGGTTGTGTGAGCGGATGGATCAATCGAGACGCAGCCCATGCTGTAGGAAGGCTTGTCGTCAAAGATCGGTTCGAATGTCGTTCCGGCGTTGGTTGTCTTCCAGAGTCCACCGGACGCGACGGCGACGTACCACGTATTGGGTTCGACCGGGTCGACGGCGATGTCGCCAATCCGCCCCGACATGAACGCGGGACCAACACTGCGAAATTTCAGTGCGCCGGCAATGAGACCGGTATCTACTTCGGCCTTTACGTCCGAGCTGCTTTGCGCTTCTTCGTTTTCAACGGGAGCCTCCTGCTCAACGGGGGCCTCCTGGGCAAACGCCGTATGGGCAAAAAGACATAGGACGATGAAAAAACGCAACATGTTGTGATCTCTTGGAACCTGTGTGTTTGGAAGCTTCCCTAGCTTGATTTTGCCGTGCAGTGCAGACAACGGGGAATCTACCCGAAATGCGAAAAGACGTGACCCGCCATGGTGCCGCCGGACGCTGTTCGGCTTGAGACAAACTGACTCACCATGGGGGCGGGGCGAGTCACTGAAATCTAGCTCGCGGATTCACTTGGGCGGGCAACGGCCCGCAGAGACGGTCAGGTGGGACCATCAGCAGAGACGGTCAGATGGGACCATCATCAGAGCCGGTCAGGTGGGACCATCATCGGGGAAGGCGAAAGTCCGTCACCAGGATGAACCGATCATGAAGGAGCGTTCGATGACGGATCCGAGGGTTCGATCACGGACCCGAGAGAGCGTTTACGGACCCGTCGGAACGTTTACGGACCCGAACGGCGCCGAAGGCGGTGCCACTTTCCATCTCTGTGATACGATTACTTCATGAAAGCTTCACGCCTGAATCGGATTGTTCATCGCTGGGGATCGATTGCCACGGCCGTCCCCGTGCTGATCGTGCTCGTGACCGGTGTCGTCTTGCAGCTGAAAAAGGAATCAAGCTGGATTCAGCCGAAAACGCAAAAGGGAATCGATCAACCGCCCCAGATCTCTTTCGATGAGATTCTGGCCGTCACGAGTTCCGTTCCCGAAGCAGACGTCGAAAGCTGGGATGACATCGACCGCTTGGATGTTCGCCCAGGAAAGGGCATGCTCAAAGTCCGATGCCAGAACCGGTGGGAGATCCAACTCGACACAACGACGGGTGAAATCCTGCAGGTTGCGTACCGTCGCTCCGATCTGATTGAGAGTATCCATGACGGCAGTTTCTTCAGCGAGGGTGTCAAGCTCGGGATCTTTTTACCGACGGCGATCGTGTTGGTGATTTTGTGGGGGACCGGTGTCTATCTGTTCTTTATGCCACATCTGGCCAGACGCAAGAAACGCAAAGCGCGAACGGCCTAGTTTGTCCCGGCGACACGAATGCTAAACACCGACCGTTGATGCCGGAACAACGACGGCGTTCCAGCGTCTGCTAGACCTTTCCACCGACGTCGCCTGACCAACGTTCCGGATACTGTTCAATGAAGTCACGAAAGAGCTCACGCATCGGTTCGTCTTTTTGATAGACGAACTCGATTCCGGCTGATTCATAATACGCCTCATCAGCGCGCCATTCGTCGCGGCCTTCGACACCTTCGCCAAGGTCAGCCACGATGACTTTGGGGATGCCGTACAAGCGAACGGTACCAGCACACATCCAACAAGGTGACAGCGTTGAATAAAGCACGCTGCGTCGGTACGTCTCTGGCGCAAGAATCCCAGCGTTGCGTAGGCAAGTCTGTTCTGCGTGTGCGATCGGATCGTCATCCTGGATACGACGATTATGTCCAACGCCGATGATCTGATCTTCAAACACCAAGACGGAACCAATCGGCAAGCCGGTCCGATACCCTTGCTTGGCTTGCCAGACTGCTGATTGCATATAGTCCATCTTGTCTCCGAGTCCGTAGTTTAAGAACTAGAGCGTTCGATACGCACGCATAATTATCCCGCGGGATAGACGTAATTCGAATCGGTACCCAATGGCAATCCAAGCATCCAGAAAGTGATCAGCAAAATGGACCATAGCAAAAGGAATGCGACGCTGTACGGCAACATCAGGGATACCAGCGTTCCAATACCGGTACTCTTCACGTATCGCTGACAAAAAACAACCACCAAGGGGAAGTATGGCATCAGAGGCGTGATGATGTTCGTGGACGAATCACCCACACGATACGCAGCCTGAGTCAAATCTGGGGAAATTCCCAGTTCCATCAACATCGGTACGAAGACCGCCGAGATAATCGCCCATTTTGCAGAAGCGGATCCGACGAGTAAGTTGACGAAGCCGACGAGCAGGATGATCCCGAAAATCGTCAAGGGTCCCGGCAGACCGAGCGATTTCAAAACTCCCGCGCCCTTAATCGCCAATAAGAGTCCGATGTTCGTCTGTTTAAACATCCAAATAAACAACGAACAGAAAAATGCTAACACCAGATAGTAAGCCATCGTCTCCATGGCGTTTGACATCCCTTTGACGATGTCTCGGTGCGATTTGACGGTGCCTGCCACGTAACCATACGCAATGGCTGGGATGATCGCGAAAAGAAAGATCAACGGGACAATCGATTTCATCAGCGGCGCCTTGAAGTTCAGCAAGCTCCCATCGAATCGCAGTGCCGAATCTGCAGGCAACGCCCAATTGACCATAATTCCAATGCCGATCACCGCAGTAACGAAAGCGGCGATCATCCCGCGGACTTCTTTCGGTTTCACCTCTTCGAACTTAGGCATCTGATCGGGATCACCGTCGACTTTCATCGACTTGACGCGCGGTTCGATGATCCGGTCCGTGATGAACCAACCAATCATCACGATCAGTAGCGTGGAAGCCGCCGTGAAGACGTTGTTGTTGACGATGCTGACTTGCACGCTTTCGTCGTACAGCTTGGCCGCTTCTAACGTGAACCCTTGTAGTAACGGGTCCAGTCCGCTGGGGATCCAAAAGTTCGCCGAAAAACCGCCTGACACACCCGCAAAGGCCGCCGCGATTCCGGCCAGAGGATGACGTCCGGCGGCGTAAAAAACGACACCGCCGATTGGTATGACCAGCACGTATCCAGCATCAACGGCATAGTGCGAGCCGATCCCGACCAACACCAACGCTGGTGTCAGAAGGAACTTCGGGACAACATTGAGGATCGTCTTGATGACGGTGCTGATTAACCCAACGTGCTCCGCAACGCCGATACCCAACAGCGCCACAAGCACCACGCCCAACGGGGCGAACGTGACGAACGTGTTGACCATCGAAGTCAGGATATTTGCGATACCCTCCCCGCTGACTTGATTCTCGACCGTGATGGGTTTCTCGGTCTGTGGGTGGATCGTATCGAAGTCAATCTTTGACAACGGATAGGACAGTAACCAAACCGTCCCCATCAGCAAAAGAAACAACACCGCTGGGTCCGGCAGTTTGTTGCCTGCCACTTCGATGAAATTCAGGAACCTGTTGATGAATCCAGAACGTTGGCCTTCATCACCGCTTTCGTCTTGATTACTGTCCTCGGACATGCCGTCTTCCACTCAAAGTGCCGTCGGAATTCGAATGCCCGAAATGATAGTCGATCGGTCCTAAGCGATGGGATTCAGGGATCGGACGCTACCGTGAAGCGGTTGAACAATAAAGCTCGGCGTCGCGCCTCGTCGGCCATCCTGTGCGACTCATTTGGCGTTGACTGATCCGCATTGGCCATTCCTTGGATGCTCGACGAGATTGTCGCGGAGTTTGTGAAGTCAAGGGAGGCTGCGATGGCGAGGCGATCGGCGACGATCTGCCACCGATCAGCACCGAGGTCACGAACAGTACGCAGACAGATTCGTGGCCACATACGACGTCGTTTAATGCCTCCTCTTGCTTTTCCAGGTACCGCCATACTGGTAGTGCGGATTACCCGTTCGGACGTTTGCTAAGCACTCGGGACAGACGAAAACCCAAGCTCCGTCTCGCTCGATTCGAACACGGTACAAGACATCATTGGATTTCGCACAGCGACCACAGGACTTCGTACGGATTCTTTTGATCTTGACCATCGGATTCAATTCGTTCACCAACACGCCTTAGCCACGCTGAGACTTCGCGCGGAAGCGGCGCGGCTGGTCACCGGAGTCGGTGCGTGCAAACTTAGCTTCATGTTTCGTAAAGCGACCTTGGGTGCGTTTCCGCCAGTGTTTAAATGAACTCGCTTTCATCTCACGACGCATCAGCTTGATCACTTCTCCCGGCGAAAGACCGAACTGCTGGCGGATTGCATCGAAGCTGGTCCGGTCTTCCCACGCCATCATGATGATGCGATCGATATCGCCGCGCGTCAGCGGCTCGTCGGATTTGTTCACTTTTGCTTGCTCCGCCATCGCAGACTCTCTCGATTCCAAACCGCCAGTGAATCGATGTCCCCGTTGAGGATCTGCTGAGCCATCGAGATGCATTCGCGAAGCTGGGCATCATTGAGTTGTTTGTATGCCGTCAGCCGTTTGTCCAAATGGTTGTACCAGCAGTCTCCAAAGAGACGATCTAGGATGATCCGCATAAAGCAATGATCTTCCGTGATGATCCAACGCTTCCGCCGGGCTTCACCTGGAAGCTCGATCCGCATTAATTCCAGGTATCGATCCTGCAACTCATAGCGGTGGAGCGTGCCCAGCTCTTCTTCAACAGACATGTTCCATGATAGGAGGCGAGGCAATGATTCAATGGCAACCCGCAGCCTGAGAGTGATCAAACCCTCGCTGATGCGTCGGGTGACCTGTTGCGGGGAATCCACCGGGGCGCAAGTGACCAGAGGGACTCGCCGCCTTATTCATTGCGGTTCGCCTTGGTTCTATAATGAGTTGGTCCATTTTTGAGGTGCAGTATGGTGACGAAGCGGCGTGTGATTTACTTCGTGTTTTTGCTTGGTTTGGTTGGGATCTGCATGGTCTTGTGGACACTGACCTCGCGAGCGGGCTACGAGTCCGCGGACTACACGGTGATTGAATCTGACGGCAGTTTTGAGATTCGTGAGTATCCCGACTTGATGCTTGCAGCTACGTCGTCCGACATGGATTCGCGCGGACGCGACGGTAGTTTTATGCGTCTGTTCCGATTCATCAGCGGTGCCAACGAACAAGAGCAAAAGATCGCCATGACAACTCCAGTTTTCATGGAAGGCGGTGCGGGAGAATCGACGGTGTCCATGGGGTTTGTGATGCCTCGAGACGTCGCGTCATCGGGAGTGCCCGAACCGAATGGACAAGGCGTTGAGATCCGACAACGGGACGGAGGACGGTTTGCCGTCGTTCGCTTTGCCGGATGGCTCAGCAGTGATACGGCTGAAGCAAAGGAACTTGAGCTCCGTGATTGGATGAAGACTCAAGGAATTGAGGGTGAGGCATTGGCCGAAGCTGCCGGTTACGATCCACCGTTCACGCCGGGGCCGCTACGCAGAAACGAAGTGCTCGTTCGACTCTCCGATTCAGCCAGCGTCGATTCAACCAACATCGATTCAGACGGAGTTGATGCAGCCATGGAGACGTCCCCATGAACGTTTCCGCAACCGCTGAGTGGCAGGTTGAGGTTTTTTACGACGGCCAATGCCCACTGTGTCTCCGTGAGATCAAGCTATTGCGTTGGTTGGACCGAAAGGACCGCATCCGCTTTACCGACATCGCCGACACAGCGTTCGATCCGTCCGAATACGGAAAAACGATGAACGAGTTCATGGACGAGATTCAAGGTCGGTTGCCCGATGGAACATGGATCATCGGGGTTGAGGTATTTCGTCGGCTCTATGGTGCCGTCGGATTCACACCGGTGGTCTGGATCACACGAGTGCCAGGAATCACACACGCACTTGATTTCGGATATCGCGTGTTCGCAAAGAATCGACTGCGTCTGACCGGTCGCTGCGAGTCGGTCACGTGTGAGGTGGGTGAGGCCACTCGCTAACCCCGATCTCTTTGCCAACTAATCCGTAACCCTCTTGGTTTGGTTGCGGTGTTTTCCCAACGCGCCGAAAAACCGTGGGTCGGTTCTTTGCGATTGCATGAGGCTTGCGCGGTAGTGTGACTCTTCAAGAGCTCGAGTCCGAAGCTCTGAGCCAAAGCCGGTGTCCGATCGCTGCGTCGCGGCATCCGGATGGACTCTTCGTCGAGTCACAACGGCGGACGAAAATGCAAATCGCCTTTGACTGTAAAACGCACGGTTCATGAACTCCGTATCGAGTCCACATCGATTCCTTTCATGGGCTCCATAGTCGGTGTAGCCGCCGAGTGAACGAAACATCGACACACGAAAGCACGCCGTTGGATTCATTGCAAAATAAGCAGACTGTTTACGTGACGGAAAACGAGACCGTCGATCCGGCAACGACTCTGACGTTCCAAATTGCTCCATGGTTGCTGCGAAGAAGTCAGCGTCGCTCAGCGCAAGCAGGTTACCGCTCATCGTGAGTCGGTGCGGCAGACTGATATCGTCACCATCTTGCACGGCGACGAAGTCTGTTTCGAAGGAGTCAGAGACGTTATTGAACGAAGTGTATTGACCAAGATTTCGTAAGTTCCGATAGAGCCGAATGCGTGGATGGCTCTTCCAAAATCGAAACAAATCCCCGACATCATCCGGACCGCAATCATCGATCACGTGAACGATCGGTTCAGCATGATCTTGTTCAATCACACTCTCGATGGCTTGATGTGCATATTCGATTTGACCGTAAACGGGCACAACGACATCGCATGCGATGGTTGATTGGGGGAAGTCCAAAGCGTGATGTCTTAGCGTGCCAAATCGTTTCGTGTAGGACGGCGTTGTTTGGGAGACCGTTGGTTGCCATTTCGACTTGATTCGGACGGTGGGCCAAGGCAGCGAAATGATC
The DNA here is from genome assembly GCA_039179795.1 of Planctomycetota bacterium. Classification (GTDB taxonomy): domain Bacteria; phylum Planctomycetota; class Planctomycetia; order Pirellulales; family Pirellulaceae; genus Rubripirellula. The sequence goes on from JBCDEM010000007.1 coordinate 131,732, forward strand.
TTTGCCCCACAAGCTCGCGCTCGATAGATCAGCTCGATATCATCATCACCGTATCGCTCAGCAACGCCTCCCAAGTCAATAAATGAACTGCGGCGAAAAACGAGTGTTGGCCACGGGATCGACGATTCAAACCTGCTACCAGGGTCGTCTGGGATTTCCGTCGTGCCCGTCGATGAGAGCATTGGGGAACCGACCAAGTCTCCTCCAAGCCTACGCAGTTCGCCGATCGCAGAATGGATACGATTCCCCACCGCGACCGCTTCGCAATGTTGTAAGGCAACAAACTCGCTACTTAGTCCGGGTATGAGTTCATGGACGGCTCGAAGAGGTGAATGAGCCATGGGCAAATAGTGGACTCGGACGTTCTTCGTGCGGGAGAATCGACTCAGGATTTCCTGGGTCCATCGGCTCTTCGCGGAGTCTTTCGACTGACGTAGAACGAAGTGAACCAATGTCTCCGCATGATCTTGCTGAAGCATGCTTTCGATGGAATGAACGGTAAGTTCTGACTCACCTTCAAACCAAATCACGACATCGCATGATGCCAAAGGAGCTTCGCCGCGACTGGATAATACGGCTTGCTCCGCGATGTCTCCGAGCGTGCACGCTCGATGCGTTTTGTCTTGCTTATCTGATCTATCGACCGATTCCTTTTCGCACGCACCGCTGAGAATCGACGCGAAGGCACTTCCGACCAATTGGCTCGGCACGGGTAAGGTTGTGTAACAAGCTTCACAGGCTTCGCGACGCACGTCGCAAACGCGGTTATTTGCGTCCGGAACACTGACCAGTTTTTGAAGCAATCCACAGGTCGCCCATTCGTCTTGTTCGATTCGGCGTACCGAGTGACGAAAGGGGCACGGAATTGCATCAGACATGAATTTGTGCGTTGCTTAGTATCAGAGCGGTGAAAACGTCGTTACCATATCATTTGCAAACGCCGGCGATTTGCCCGTTTGTTTTTCAATAACGTTTGTTTTTCAAATACGTTCGTTATTTATCGCGTTCGTTCTATTCAATTTTCTGGAGAGATCATGCAGAGTGCCATCGTACCTAAAGCAAATGTGAAAGAAGTATCCGAAGGGCCCATGCACTCCAGCGGTCCTGAGGGACTGGGGTACACCCTCTGGCGTTTTGACGGATCGAAGTGGCAAATCAAAAAGAACTGTCCTGTCGACGGCGCCGTTGCGAGCCCGGCACCGACGTTCGACGGTGAATTTGAAGGTCAGCTTCGTGCAACCGCGTGTGTATTGGCAGGATAGGCGAGAGTATCGCATAGAGCATTTCGATTGGGGGTCGCGGTCAACGCTGACCCCCATTTTTTTTGACGTCTGTTGGTCGCTACGCATGGCTGAGACACAAGCAAGAGCTGTCGAGGATTGTGTTCATCGCACGCCCGTGGAATCGCGATCGACGTCAGACGAAAACGCTGCTATCTGTCAGCTGTTGAGTGAGATTTCGGGAATCGAACGGCATCCCGCCCTAACCGTTTCGGTGAACGCGTGCCAAGCATGTTGTCGATCTCAATTGCCAAGTCCAACGGATCCGAATTCCGTCGTTGCGTCGTTGGTGGTCGGATTGGCCGAACAGGTCGTATCGGCCGGTGGCGTTCCAGGTTGCTCGACCGCGCAGGCTCGCGAGTTAAACGCCTGGGCAGAAAAATGTCTACCTGCGGTTAGTTTTGACGAAGATGATACGCATGATCTTACGCGGAATTGCTACCGCCACTTAAACGACATCGCTGCATCCGATATCGAACGTCACTTACCAATTCCCGAGGAGTCCAAGTCCGATACGTATCACGGAGTCACCCATTGGGCCGTGGGCATCACGACATCGCCGCGGCGATTGCCAACGCTCGAACCGTGCGTTCAGTCCGTTATCGATGCAGGTTGGAAACAGCCCGTCTTGTTTATTGACGGCGAAGTGGACCTGCCTCATTCCCTCCTCGGTCTCGATTCTTGTCGCCGCAAGCATGCGCTCGGTGCTTTTCCGAATTACGTGTTGTCCTTGTTGGAACTGTTTATGCGGGATCCTTACGCCGAGGCGTACGTAATGATCCAAGACGACGCGATCTTTGTGCCTTCAACGGCAACACGCGACTACCTCGAGCAAGTCCTTTGGCCTTTCGATGGACCGTGCATTGCTTCTTTGTATTGTTCAAAAAAGTACAACCAAACCAACGCTGGATGGCACCTGTTTCCCGATAATTGGATCTGGGGCGCCGTCGCGTTTGCATTCTCGAACGAAGCCGTCCGGTTGATTCTCCAATCGCCGGAACTGCAACTTCATCGCAAGCAACCGGGACGGGACGGACTCTCGAAGATCGACGTGGTTTTAGGTCGAATCGCGCGATCCAACAGCATCCCACTCATTTTTCCATCACCGAGTTTGGTCCAGCACATCGGTGCCGTCAGTACCATTTGGGATCATGCTCGGGCAGTCAATGCGCGTTACGCGAGTCACTTTGTGGGCGACTTGATCGGTGTCTCTTGAGCCATTTTGATTAACAGACAATCAACGCTTTGATCGGTGTCCGTTTCCGTGTCGTTTGAATCTAATGGAGTTCGACGTCGACCGTCCTGGCGATCTAGAACGCGAAACAAATACTCTTCGCCATCCAAGTTGACCGATTGGTAGCCTTTCTTCGATGGATTGATTGTGATCGTTTGCGAGCCTGTCGGATACTTCAGCGTCACGGGAGGCGGAATCGTCGGTACGGTCTTGAGAGGTTGCTCCAGATCATTATCAGAGGGGTCCGACCAATAGAATCGAACGTTGCTTCTCGAAGTCGTCTCAAGTGAAAGCAAGGCCCGGTCCGCGGACTGTGGAACGGTCTCTTGCTTGCTCGGTGCCGTTGCCAAAATCAATCGCCGGTCGGATGAAATGTGAAGTTCACGCTCAAGACGTTTTTGGTCAGTAACACTATCGTGCAGGATTGTGATTGGATCGCCCACGTTGATGGCGAGCTGTTTGTTGCCGGGCAAACGATACGCCAAGTGACCTGTCATTGCTTTCTTGGCGTTTCGTCGACTTGCGCGAAACGCTTCTGTTTCAAACGTGATCTTGCCTGGTTCGTGTTGGGTGACCTTGCCGACCACTTTCCATTGGCCGGTTTGGATCGCGCCGTCGACTTCGCACATGAATCCAAAGTCCACACCATCGGGAATCTTGGCGATTCCCGTGATCTCCTCTTGGATGAGACGCTTGGGACGAGTGCGTTTCACCACAGGTGGTTTTTCGAGCGTGCGAAATTCCATCTGTGCCCAATCCGCACAGTCGTTGAGAACGCGAGGCTCATCGGTTTTTTTGTGCTTGGAAATGATCGCTTTGACTGGCTCCGTATCGATGACGCCATTTCCGTTCCAGTCCTGCGGGTAATGGTTGGCAACACCCACAACTTCGTTTAACGCAGCTTCGTTGAGCGTGGCCCGCATTCCTTCGGAATAGGAATAAACATGTTCGCCGGGATCAACACGTCGACTTCCTTTACCGAGCTTGCCATCGATGTCACGACCCTGAAAAACGAACTTATAGTTCATCAAGCTATTGAAATTGGGTTTGTAGTTGAACGGCCGTCCGCTGCCATGATGAGACAGTCCAAACATATGACCGAGCTCGTGCAAAAATACACCCGTCTGATAATTCAAGCTGATCGCGTTCATGCGACAGACGCCAAGCGTCACGATAAAAGTCGATTGCGATTTACCACCGCCGGTTGAGCGGCTGGAAAACTGTTGATCCCCAAAGACGCAGTAACGAAACACTCTTGCCCGCGCAGGCGAAAAGAAGGTCGGATCGTTTCGCAAGTCGATCGCGTTGTAATAATCCTCTTGATAGATCTTCGGATACTTACGTGGAAACCAATCCTTCGGCGAATATCCGAGGAACCGCCTCCACGGAATGGCTGTGCCGCCTTCCGGTTTTTTTCCTTTGAAATCACTCTGCCCGTGATCGACATGCAAAGAGATGCCTGTCGACAGATCCGGGTTGATGATAGGTGCGGATGCAAAGGCTCGGGCCGACTCGGCGAACGTATCGGCTCGGGGATAGGCGAGTTCGGAAAAGTCCGACCAGATGCGTCCGGGAACGATCATTCGATCGACTTCAACGTAAACATCTTTGCGATATGGATTAGCCCCCAATTCCACCAGATTGAGTCCGTCGACATCTCCCGTTTCCCACGCATCCAACAGTCCATCGCCGTCGCTGTCGAGCTTGTCTGGTGTGGGCACGACATAAGTCAACTCATTCGATGGCATTCCAAACGAATTGTGAACGACGATCGAGAGTGCTTGGCCAAGCTCAATCCCCTTCAATTCGGTCGTGATTGAATCGTAGTGGTAAACCGGATACCCAAAGTACGTCGGATCGAGGTTGTAGCCAGCTTCCGCGGAGTCGTTTCCAAGATCAAGCCAGGTCGAGTTGTCGAGACGCAGCTCAAGTGCTGAAGCAACTTTCTGTTGATCGACTATCAGCTTGGATTCATCATCCAGATTTGCACCACTGACGTGGAGTCGCATGGATGCCTTACCGTGATCACTGTGGTAGTCGGTGATCGTCACGTAGTCGATTCGCGGTGGTGTCCGCAATCGCAGTGATTGAGGTGAAAATGAAAGTGATGGTTGTGAGCTCTCGAACCGTGCACACTTCCCCGTCAATCCATCGTTGCTGAACGCCTTCACTTGGATGCCCGAACCCATCCGCAGTGATTTGATGACGAACCCTTCCAGGGTGCCAACATCCTGGCATCGCATATCTTTGCAGTCGTAAGGAAACTGACGGACGATTCCTTCGTAATTCTCTTTTGAATAACCCCAGACACCGCACGGTGGTAAGTGATTCGAATCGAGATCGGCGGCTCGAACCGACCAGCCGTTGGACAGGCAAGCCAGAAGAAACGACTGTTGGTAGCCTTTCTCGCCGGCGATCTTGACGAGTATTGCAGAAGGGTCAACGCCTTCCTTTTTCTCCATCGCAGAAGCGTATTGGAGATAGAGATCTTCAAGTTTGTCTTTGGTCGTTCCTTTTTTCAGCATCTGTTTGTAATCTGCTGCGGCACACGGCGTGCAGGCTAAGCAGAGCAGCAGCAACAGCAAAATAACGGTACGGACTTTCAAACTCATGATCAGCGCAAAGAAGAGGAGAGGCGGATCGGAGGGATGCACAAACTCACGCCATCTTAACTGCGGATCGCTCATCATATTGTTGAAAAAACAAGATCATCGATCTGTGCCTTGAGGCTGGAGCATGGAATGGATTGAACAGAATCGAACGATCATCAGGAAGAAAGCGGACGAAACAGAGAGTCACGGTTCGCGGGACTAGGGGGCTACGGAAACGAGTCAAGGAAACAAAACAGGGTACGAAGGCTTGTTTTGGGAAGTCCGAGTTCTTGTTCGTCTCCGATTTCTGGATCCCAGCAGCCTGGGACGCAGCAGCCTGGGACGCACTCGCTGCTGCACGACCGCGAATCGTACACGGCCTCATTTTCGTTCGTTGCTTTTCGTATCCAATCATTTGTTTGACGTCGTCGATCGTTTTCATCATGATTGCGCTACAACGTTGGGGCGTCGTGATGGACCAAGTGCATTGAGTTCACGACCATTCGATTGTTCGTGATTCGATGGCCGCGAGGTAACCTCGCGGCGGTTTCTTACTAAGAGATTGACCACGCGAACGATGCAGCGCCTGCCGACGCTGGGGAGTTCGCGCGTGACGTGGACCGGTTGGCTACATGGCGTCCCAATGTTGTTTTCTATACACCGTCCTACCGGTTGCTTGTGATGAGCGGGAAACCAAATTCTGAACAAGCAGAGGTTTCTCGGCCGCGTTTTGTGAGTCTTGTCTGTGCGCGACTGCAGTTTCGTTGGCTCGAGAGTCGGGACATTGTTCGTGATGCAATCCGGGATCTGTTCGGCAACAGACGCTTGGAGCGAGAGCAGTTGGTGTCCGACATCGTTGTGGCGTGCCGCGCGGGGAAACTGCGTGATCCACGAAGACTCAAGTCGTTGATTGGTCGACACAAAGTGATTCGGAGTCTTTTCCGAGATCGCAAACGGCTGACCTTGCCCGCGGAATTGGTTCCAAAGAAAGGGGACGCTCGACCGTATCGATGGCCTGTCCCGCCCATCGCGACCGAAGACGAACTCGCCCAATACCTCAAGCTTCCGTCTACATCGATTCTTGACTGGCTAATCTTGCCCCATCGTCGTCGTCGTACGAACGTCGATCACTACCTTCGCCGTGCAAGTCGCAAACGTGACGGAACGATTCGTTGGATTGAGCAACCGAGATTCGTGTTGTGCAACGTGCAGCAACGGATCGCTCGTCAAATTGTTAGCAACATACCGTTACACGAATGTGCACATGGATTCCGGTCGGGTCATGGCATCGCAACGTGTGCTCGACCCCACATTGGGAAGGACGTTGTCCTACGCATCGATCTCCGAGACTTTTTTGGGTCCATTACGTTTTTGCGAATCCGCACTCTCTTCGCCGTTGCCGGCTACCCAGATTCGATTGCAAATAGACTCGCTTGGCTATGCACATCACCACCGCTGTCCGATATCGGATGTTCCGAAAGCCGTTTACCGCAAGGTGCACCCACATCGCCTTCGCTGGCTAACGCCGTCGCATTTAAACTTGATAGACGATTGAACGGCCTTGCCAGCTCGTTGAACGTGACCTATACGCGCTACGCCGACGACCTGATCTTTAGCGGCAACGACCATTTCGAAGGCCGCACGCAACGATTTGTGACTTCGGCAGCAGCAATCGCGATGGAAGAGGGCTTCGATGTTAACTTCCGAAAGACACGCGTGATGCGTCGTGGGCAACAGCAACGCGTACTCGGGTTAACGATCAATCAGCGATTGAATACGCCGAGAGTTGAATACGAGACTCTTCGCGCAACGCTTTATAATTGCGCCCGATTTGGGCCCGACTCTCAGAACCACCAACGCCATCCAAACTTCAGGGAATCCCTTCGAGGAAGGATCTCGCACGTCGCAAGCATACACGCTAAACGTGGCGAAAAACTGATGCAGCTATTCAGAGCCATTGAATGGCCGAAGTAAAGTCAATGGTGCTCCATTACCTTGGTTGCTTTCCGTGAGCTCATCTGGATCCGTTCAGAATTGGTACAGGCTCGGCAAACCGATCTCTCTTCGGATTTGTGATAGTTGTCCCGTGTGCAGGGCGATGTGCGTCGTATAGACGTGTGCCAGCAGATCGCCTGCGGTCGGCAAAGCGTCCGCTAGAAAAGGCGTCTCGTTCGGCGCATCAAATTGACTTGGCTCAGCGACCGCGACTTTCTCCTTTAGTTGATCTCCGACCGTTCGCATGTGCTGAACAAGCATCTCTTTGGTTTTGTCGTCTTCCACGGCACCGCCTGGGCTGCCCGGCCCGTACGACGGCATCATTTCCGCGATGGCTTCGGTCGGCTCTCCGAGAATGTTTAAACCAAAATTCATCGCTAGGGCGAGATGACCGGTGATCCACTTCGGACTGTTGCTTCCACCTCGCGCGACGTTGAAGTGTTCGTCGGGAATCTCTTCAGCCATCGAGGCAGCCATTGTCCGCATCAAGTCGAATAGCCCCGTCATCGTTTGCCATTCTGATTTCATCATCTGCTCCATGTTCCTATCAAATGTTCAAACCAAGAGAACAGTTTGGCACGCAATGGATAGCGGCAACAGTAGTGGACGACTCAGTGATGAGTGAGGCGGTGAGTTGGTTTGTGTTCTCATCAATCGCCTCTTATGATCCGGGGATGTGCTAAGGAGCGTTAGGGAAGAAGGAAGACGCTGCGATCGGCGACAGAAGGAAGACGCTGCGATCGGCGACAGAAGGAAGACGCTGCGATCGGCGACAGAAGGAAGACGCTGCGATCGGCGACAGAAAGAAGACGCTGCGATCGGCGACCGAAGGAAGACGCTACGATCGGCGACAGAAGGAAATCCTACGATCGCGGAGTGATCGGCGACAGTCTCCGACTCGGTTTCGTTTTCTCATCTAGGACGAAGAACCGCTTTGCTGATGCCAATAGTCGACTGGACAGGCTCGGACGGTTTGATCGACTTGCGATCGCCCAATGATGCAACGCTGGGACGAGCACGAGTGCCAAGACGGAAGCTCCCGCAACACCGCCGCTAATCGCAACCGCAAGCGGTGGCCAAAAATCGCCTCCCGCGATGATCAACGGTGCGAACCCGGCAATCGTCGTCACGGTGGTTGCGAGCACATGACGCGTCGCGTGCATGATTTCAAAAACGGTCTCTTCTACATCACCTTCGCAAGCTCTTTTATTCGTGCGGATTCCTGCCAGCACGACAATCGAGTCATTAATCGCAACACCCAGCAAGCCCATCGTTCCAATGATCGAAATGAATCCAAACGGATAGCCGCCGATCGCAAGCGCGAGGAGTGAGAGCCCAATCGACAGCATTCCTACGAGACCAATGATTGCGGCCATGCGGAAGGAACCAAAGGACAACACGAGCGTCGCGATCATCAGGACGAACAACAATCCAACGGTCGACATTAAGTTGCCGACCGACTCATCCCGTTCCCCCGATTCGCCCCCAAAAGCGATCGAATAACCCGCCGGCAAACCGAGTGGATCGGATTCGATGGACTGCTCGATGAACGACTGCACGACGCTCGGCAAAATACCCGCTGTGATATAGACGCTGATCTCATTCATCCGTTGACGATTCAACCGGGGAATGGCAGCGGATTCCGGTTTCAAACCAATGGTGGAGATCGCGCCGATCGGCGTTAGTCTTGCCTCTTGCGAAGCGTCATTGCGATCAAGCACAAGGTCCAGCGACTCGATGCGTGCAAGGTCGCTGCGTTCTTGATCCGAGACACGCACGACGACTGGCAACTCTTCACTGTCTTGAATGACGTTCCCACCACGAACTCCTTCGAGTGTTGTGGACAACTGCCGCGCGACTTGGGACGGCCCGATGCCCGCGGACGCCGCGACCGATGGATCCACGTTGACGGATAACTGCGGCAGAACTTCATTCAGATCGCTACGAACGGCGACAACATCGGGATGATTGATCAATCGACGCCGGACTTCGTCACCGATTCGGCGAAGCTCATCCAGGTTTGGGCCAAAGAGTCTTATCTCTACGGGTGCTTCGAACGGTGGTCCCTGTTCTAACTGCCGCACTAAAATGCGAGGTGCGACGAGCGATTTGTCGAGCGTTCGCTGCAACTCGCGAATCTTATTCTTCGGGTTCTCTCCCTCCGCCAACGTCACGATCGCTTGGGCATAGTTGGGTTGTCCTTTCCGATCACCGACGACGTTGTAATAAAACTTCGGCGCACTTTCCCCATAAAACCAGTCGATGCGCTGCGCGCCGAGATTCCGAACGAACTGGTCAATCTTGTCAGAGGTCGATCTTGTTTCGGCAATCGATGCCGTCATTGGCAGGTCGACTTGGATGTGAAATTGATTGCGATCACACGGAGGAAAAAACTGCTCGCGAAGCGTTGATGCGAGATAGAACCCGGACACGGGCAACACCAAACCGGTAACAACCCCGAGCGCTGGCCGTTGAACGCATTGACGAATAAATGCCTCGTAAATGCTCGATAGGGTGTTTGAATGAAATCCATCTCGAAAGATTTGAGCGACCGGACGACCATGCTGAGGTACTGTTTCTTCCGGCCGGGTGGAAACTAATCGCGCGGCGAGTGTCGGAAGCACGGTGATCGCCAACACAAACGAAGCACTGATCGCCATGATGACGGCGATCGCAATAGCGCCGACGAATTCTCCCCCACCACCTGGCATTAGGGCGATCGGAGCGAATGCAAACGCTGTCGTTAACGTCGATCCGAGCAGCGGAACGGCAAGATGCTTGACCGAGCCAACCATCGCATCTGTGGGCGCATCACCTTTCCTCAGCCGTCCTTTGACTTCGTCGACCACGACGATCGCGTTATCGATCAACAATCCGAAAGCAATGATCAGCCCCGTCACCGACTTTTGATGAATCGGAATTGAATAGACACGCATTCCGAAGAGGACCATCAGGCTGGAAAGCGGAAGAGCCAAGGTCACGATCAGCGCCGATCGCCAACCCATCATGAAGAAGATCACCAGCGCCACGCCACTGGCACCCAAAATCAGGTTAGACCGCAACGCTTGCATGCGGGCCGCCACGTAGTCGTTTTGCACCATCAAGCGATCGAGCGCGACATCGTCGGGGAGTCGGCGCTCATAATCGTTGAGCATTTCCTCCGTTGTCTCGGTCCAACCATTGATTTGAGTCGAATCGGTGACCATCGCGCCCAAGACAACCGCTTCACGGCCATTCAAGTTGGCGAAACGTGGCAATGGATCCGGCATTCCCATCGAGACCTGTGCGACCTCAGCGAGTCGAACATCTTTCCCGTCGCGAGAAGCGACCGGAATGTTTTCGATCATCGAAACCGCTTCGAGCTGGTTATCAATATCGATCAAAAGAGAAACGGATTCGCCGCGTAATTGACCCGCACTCGATTTGGCGTCGTAGCGATTCACTTGTTCTGCAATGGCATCGAGACTCAGGCCAAGCGAAGCCGCTTTTACAGGATCGATTTCAACTTCAATCTCTTCACCCGGATCCCCGAAACGATCAACGACTTCGGTGCCGGAGACATTTTGGATTCGATCTTGCAAGTCGATCGCGACGCGACGGAGCACACGATGATCCGCGGGGGCTTCGCGGTTGTTCCAAACGACGCCCAGGATCAACGCATACGCGCTCGTCTCGGCCTCTTCGAACGACGGTCGGCCCGCTTCGGGAGGTAATAAAGCGATTGCATCCTCGACCTTGCCTCGCACCCTCGCCCAGATGGCATCCGTTTCGTAGATCGTCTGTTTCAGCTCAACGCTGATCGTGCTGATGCCCGCGCGACTGGACGATGACAACTCGTCAATTTCTTCCACGTCACGCAGTGCTGATTCGATTTTCTCCGTAACCAGTGACTCGACTCGTTCGGCATCCGCGCCTGGCAACCGCGTAACGATGAATGCTGCTCGTGGGGTGAGCACGGGATCTTCCATCCGTGGCATGATCGCCAGACTGCTCAGGCCGGCTACGACAATCAATGCGATCGATAGGATCAGGAGACGGCGATCCTCGAAGAACCGTCTCGCGAGACTCTCGAGGAAAGATGGTTTAGACGGCGTGCTCATCGTTTCCCGCCGTCCATCGTCAGTTGATCTTCGAGCCGTTCATCACTCGATACTTTCGCGACGACGATGGCACCTGGGCCAACACGATGCAGACCATCGGTAATCACTAAGTCATCTTGGTGAATCTGAACCGATACGAGTGTTCGAATACCAGCCGTTCGAACGATCTTTGCATCACGCATAATGACTTCGCCCGTAACATCGGATCCGGGCTGTTTGAACTCATCGTTTTTCTGACGGAGAAGATAGAGTCCCCAAAGGCCTCGGACGTTGCGAACCAGTGCCGTTGACGGAACCCAAACTTGCGTCTGGTTCGTCGATGTGGACATGACGTTGTTGTCGGCGGACCAAGGAAGCCATAGCGTTGCCGGCTCACCGACGTACGACACATCTTCGGAATCGAATTGAACGACAACTTCTCGTGTCCGCGTGACCGGGTCCACGCGGGGCTGCAAGCGAACGATGCTCGCACCACACGTTGGGTGGTCGCTGCTGCTCGCACCCATCCCAACGGAGATCTCGACGCTGTCCCCAATCGTGAGCGATCGTGCCACATTCGACGGAAGACCAAAGCGAGCCTCAAGCGGAGGCTTTTCGATAATGGAAAGTGCGGCGGCATCAGGTGAAGCCATGGCGCCCTCATCCAAATGTCTCTGCCCAATCACACAATCGAACGGCGCGACCAAGCGGCTGTCAGACAGATCGACACGAACCAGTTTCACGGCTGCCTCAGACCGGTTGACGCGGGATTTCGCAGCAAGGATCTGTTCACGCCGCGTACCTTCTTGCAGTTCCTCGAGTTGCGATTCTGCTTCCATGATTGCTGCTCGCAAACGACGTACGGCGAACTGTTCCGTCTCCAGTAACTCCGTGCTCGTCGCCCTCGAGAGGATCAGCTCTTCTTGACGTTTGAGTCGAGCCTGAGCAGACAGTTCTTGAGCCTGCAGTTGCGCGACACGTGCCTCCGCGGCACTGATCGTTTGTGCTCGCGGGCCTTTCAACGCCTCTTCGTACTCAGCCTCTGCGACAGCCAATTCGCTTTCGGAGACGAGCAGTTGAGCCTCCAAATCGGACGTGTCCAACTCCGCCAGGACATCGCCTTTTTCTACAAAGTCACCCGCCTCCACTTGGATCGACTCGATTCGGCCACTGCGTCGAAATGCGAGTGCCGCTTCGCGTCTGGGAATCACCGTTCCCCGATAGGAGGACATTAAGTCTGGACTCTTGAGCAGACGCACGGGCGTCACCCCGACGTTCACCTCTTTGAATAAAAAATCACTGCTTGAGGCGACGTTGCCGTCCGCCGATTTGATCTGTGTGGCGACGATAACGGCAACCAGAATCAAGCAGAGAACGGCGGCAACGGATAACACTCGCTCCATTCGCAGGCGATCGGTCGCAAGCTTGCCGCTGTGGGAACTCTCGGGTGGCGTGCCGGCTGAACGGACGGCTTCTGTATCCACGGCTTTGATCGATGGCTGCGGTCCGTTTAGATCGGTTGTGTCGGTGTTGGTTTCTGGCGGGAAAGACTCATTCTGTTCCTGCTGCGACGGCGACCCGTCTTCATGGTCGGTGCCATTCGATTCAGTGCGCGTCATGTTGCTTTTCTCGTTCTGCTGGTTGGCCGGAATCATCGCTAGCAGATTTCATGGCTTCGGCTCGCTCGCGAAGCATTGCTAGGGTCTCGTGAAGGAAGGATTGGTATTCAATGGGATCGTATCGCGGTTCCCATGCAAACGAATCGAGCAGTGCATTGCAGTTGTGATGGATCGTCGAACGCACGTCACGAATTCCAACACGTTCAAGCGAAGGACTGGACGCTTCGATCACCAGGCCGCCATACGCCATTGACCACAAGCCAAAGCAGACACGCTCAACCATCTGTTCGACCGTTAAACCAGCAGGCAGCGGCAATTCGCCCCCACGAATCGCCTCATCCACACACGTCGAGCAGAGCTCCATGCATGCTTGTTGGTTTTCGAGGATTGGCCGCTGCCGTTCGGGGCTGATGCGTTCCCAAATGGACTCGTTCTGTACAGCCTGCTCAATCGAAAAATGGAGCGGTAAGTCGTCGACATAAACCATCGATGCAACGCAGACAGCCATGATCCGTTCGCGAGGCCGTCCATCGGAGTGAACCGCATGCTCGAAGAGCCGATAGCGAAATTCGATTGCCCGCCGCGCCATCTCAACGAGCATCTCTTCCCGATTGGCGAAGTGCTGGTAGAGCGTCGTGCGGGTACAACCGATGATTTCGGCGACACGGTCGAGACGGACGGCGGAAAGCCCTTGCTCGTCGAGTAGCGAGAACGCCGTGTCGACAATCCGGCTATGCCGAGCTGCGATTTCGTCCTTTTTCTTGACTTCAATCATGTGCGTTCTTTTTTGACAACTTGTCAGCCGGTGTAACGCCGGGCCGGGGCGAGCTCGGTCGCGACTGATAACGTGGAAAAAAACGATGTTTTTCCGTTTCATCTCACCATGGCGGAGTCGAATCGCCGTGGTGAACGGATGTGCTCAGACTGTAGGACGTTGACAAGTTGTAGATTTCCGGCGGGTTTCACTCCTTTTCGCAAATTAGGTCGAGATGGAAGGGAAGGCGGTCGCCGATCGCCCCGCGATCGTAGCGTGAGCCGATCGTGACAAGATGTCAGGTGGTTCCACGAAAGGACTCGTGGCTTCACTCACTATCGTTTCGCGATTGCCGAACGGAATTCTTCGTCGGTTGGAATCACACTGACCGCTTGTTGTGGCATCAAGCGTTCGTTGCCCTCGATCACAACACTGGAATTGGACGACAGTGTGGGCGATTCGACCGCGACCCGGTCTGCGTTCTCAAACAGGATTCGCACAGGTACCTGCCGTGCTTTCGATTCGTGATCGATCGCAAACACGGTCGGCTGCCCACTGCGACGGATAATGGCATCCTTGGGGACCGTCATAAACTCGCCCCTTTTTCCGGCCGGTACCCAACCTTCAACGGACATGCCCGGTACTAACAACCCGTCACGGTTTTCCAGCGTTGCGATCAAAGAAATGGTTCGGACGCGACGATTGATGTCCGCCAGGCGTTTGACCTCCGTAACATGGAGCGTGCGTTCGAGCGCCGCCGATTGAACGATGATGTTTGACGCGTCTTGTTGGATTGCAACTGCCAGGCGTTCGGGGACTTCCAGCCAGGCTTGGATGGGGCCATCGGATACGACGGTCAGTAACTTGTCACCTGGTTGCACCCAATCGCCTGGTTCCAAATGCCGCGCAACGACCAGAGCGTTGTAGGGTGCTGTTACGGTGGTATCGGACAATCGCACATCGAGTAGCCGGATGGTTTCACCAGCTCGATCGATACGTTGCTTGGCGGCATCAATCTCGGCCGTTGCGATATCGTATGCCGCTTGGAACCGATCGAGCTCTTGTCGACTGAGAGAGTTCTGTTGGATGAGTCTTTGACCGCGTTCTAGATCGGCGGCTGCCCGTTTCGCTGTGGCTTGATGGCGCTTCAATTCCGCCTCGGCCACTCGCTTGTCTGCATTTGCTGCCGATCGTTGGGTGGTTAAACGACGCGCGTCGACTCGCGCGATGACATCACCTTCGCGGATCTTGTCACCTTCGCGAACGGTCAATTCCAATAGCTTTCCAGATTCAAGGGCCGCAATATCTCCACGCGCGACGGCGCGAAGCGAGCCGGTGACGGCCTGTTGCTGCTGCAGGGATTCGACACGGACCGAGGCCACTCGCACAGGTGTTTGAGCGCCGGCGGGCTGCGTGAGCATCAGCGCTCCCGCAGTCAGGCCGGCAGCAAGCGGAAGACGATATCGAGTCATTTTAAGTCCTTCCAAAGTTGGTGATTTGCAAGGAATACCGGCGAAAATAGACACCCTTACAGTCATTGAAAAAACTTTTCGAAATCACGCTCGCCGACAAGTTTTTTGGCTGTGGACCGTAAGACTCGTTCACCGACGCGGTATCCCCCGTTGATTCAGCCCATTCAATCGTTGAGTCATCCAATTCAACTGGGAGCCAGCACCGTGAACTTGATCAGATCATCTGTCAGTCAGCCCATCACGATCGCCGTCGGCGTCATCCTCTCGCTGATGACAGGCTTGGTTGCACTGCGGCACGTTCCCATCCGAATGGCTCCGGAAGTCGAGTCCGTCGTGATCTCCGTGGGAACGGCCTGGGAAAACGCGTCCGCCGAAGAAATCGAATCCGATGTGATCGAGGAACAAGAAAAGTATCTCGGTGACGTGGCAAATTTGGCATCCATGACCAGCATTGCTCGGTCGGGGCGAGGAGCGATACGTTTACAGTTTCGCACCGGCACGAACATCGATGACGCCATGGCTGAAGTCGATCAGAAGTTGAGTGAAGTGCCGCGCTATCCGGCCGGCGTAGACGAACCGAGGGTCGAAGCCGTTGATCCAGAAAGCGTTGATTACATCGCGTGGGTTGGTTTAAGCACGAACGATTCCCGTTTCGATGTCACGACACTCTTTGATTTCATGGATCGTCGAATGCGTCCGGTGTTTGAACGCATCCCTGGAATATCTCAGGTCGGAATGCTGGGTGCTCGTGAATCCGAAGTGCAAGTCATTGTGGATCCATTCGCGCTTGCATCACGCGGTCTTACATATGCCGATTTGATGGAGGCTTTGGAGGTCAACAACGCGAACTTCTCTGCAGGAAAGGTCACCGACGGAAAGAACGACATTCGCGTCCGAACCGTGGGTCGTTTTGAGGATGCTGATTCGGTCCAGGACTTGGTGATCCGTCGCGATGAAGCAGGTCCGATCTATGTCCGAGACGTGGCTCATGTTCAAACCGGATTTAAGGAGATGAATGAGTGGGTGCGAGCACGTGGAAACCTCATGCCCTTCTTCAACTTTCAGCTCGAGACCGGCGGCAACATGCTCGACACGATGTCAGAATTGCAAGCAGAGATCGCAAGCATGAATGCTGAGGGCGGATTGCTAGAGCAACAAGCCAACATCTTGAAATCGGAGGGAAGGCTCGCCGAAGATGCCCACTTGGAATTGGTGCAGACGTGGGATTCGTCGACCTATGTGAAAGACTCTTTGAAACTGGTGCAAAGCAACATCGTCGTCGGTGGTATCCTGGCGACCATCGTGTTGCTGTTGTTCCTCCGTAGTGTTCGCACGGTCGGCATTATTGCGATCGCCATCCCGCTATCGGTGATCGGTACTGTCGTGGTCCTGCTGTCACTCGGACGAAGCGTCAACATCATTTCACTCGCCGGGATGGCTTTCGCCGTCGGTATGGTTGTTGATAACGCAATCGTTGTCATCGAGAACATCTTTCGACATTTGCAAAACGGGAGCGACCCCAAAACAGCTGCTTACGAAGGCACGAAAGAAGTCGCCGGCGCTGTGCTCGCTTCGACGCTGACCACGCTCATCGTGTTCGCGCCAGTGTTATTGATCGAAGAAGCCGCCGGGCAACTGTTCCGTGATATCGCGTTGGCGATTATGGCAGCCGTCGGATTGAGTCTGATTGTCTCGCTTACCGTCATCCCTTCGGCTGCCGGTGTATTGTTGCGGTCGATGAAACAACGACGCCACGACCTGGACGAGTTGCGAGAGACGGGCGAGTTGGTGGCGATGAAGCGTCGGTCGACCAGTCGACTACAGCGATGGATTGCAAAGGTCACCAAGTGGTTTCGAAGCATCACGAATTTGCCGGCGATCCTTGGGGGTATCGTTCGATTCTTGATTGCGACATGGACACGACGCATCGCAACGGCAGCTGTATTTGTTGCGGTCACGGCAATTGGCATTTACACGCTGGTTCCACCCTTGGACTACTTGCCGAAAGGGAACCGCAATCTTGTCTTCAGCGTCATGGTTCCACCGCCCGGTTACAGCGTCGACCAACTATTTAAGGTTGGCCAGCGCATCGAACCAAACATCGCACCAGCTTGGGAAGCCGCAGGAGATCGATTCGCCATAGAAGAAGCTCTTCGCGGTTGGCCAAATCCAATGGCAGCTCATGGTATCGAATTGCCACTCGATCCCTATGGCAATGACACCGTCGAAGCGCCACTGCTTGATCACTACTTCATGGTCGCTCGTGAAGGTCGCATCTTTCAGGCTGCGATTCCGGTCGACGCGACGAAGACACCAGATGCTCTGCCTCTCTTGGAACAGGCGATGGGTAATGGTGCTGCCCCCGACACACCCTACTTTTCATTTCAGTTTCCACTGTTTCGTTCTGGAGGAACGACCGGCGCCGCGATCAAGATTGACATTGTCGGTGATTCGCTGGATGAAGTGGTGGATTCAGCCACCGCACTGATGGGCGGACTGGTTGCAGACTATGGACCGCAAAGCACCAACCCTTCGCCGAGCAACTTCACGCTGCCCACGCCCGAGATTCGTGTGACTCCCATCGATGAACGCTTGCAGGATGCAGGTTTATCAAGACGCGATGTTGGCCTAGCCACGCAGGCTTCTGGTGATGGCATCTTGATCCCGCGACGGTTCGAACGGGGTGGCGAATTGAAAGACCTCAAGATCATCAATCGCAATGCACTCGGCGATTCACCGATTCACGCCATGCTGAATGCTCCAGTCGCAACACGTCGTGATGGAGTGGTCGATTTATCAAGCGTGGCCGATGTCGACCGTATCCGTGTGCAAGATCAGATTCGTCACGTGGATCGACAGCGCGCTGTGACGCTAGAACTAACACCACCAGCGGAAGTGCCGCTCGCCGTCGTCGTCGATCAGCTCAATGACAAAGTTCGGCAATTGCGCGAATCCGGAACGATTCCACCCAGTGTGGATGTGAACTTTGCTGGTTCGGCAGGAAGCTTATCTGAAATCAAGACTGCTTTGATCGGTGACGGTTCCCTTGCAGGCACGATCGGAAGTTCGTTGTTCCTTGCTTTGGCAATCGTCTACCTGCTGATGGTCGTTCTATTCCAGAGCTGGACGTATCCCTTGGTCATTATGATCAGTGTACCGCTGGCAACGCTTGGCGGATTTATCGGATTGTCTTTGGTCCATGGTTGGACAGCAGCCGATCGTTACCTCCCCGTGCAAAATATGGATGTGCTGACGATTCTCGGTTTTGTCATCCTTGCAGGTGTGGTTGTGAACAACGCAATCTTGATTGTCCATCAAGCTCTGAACTTCCGACGTGACGGCGTTGATGAAGATGGCAACCCGGTTAGCACGGATGCGAATGAAGCAATCATTCAATCGGTACAAAGTCGTGTTCGCCCCATCTTGATGAGTACGTTGACGAGTGTTGGAGGGATGTTGCCGTTGGTGTTCTTAACGGGGCCTGGAAGTGAACTGTACCGTGGCCTTGGAGCAGTGATCACCGGCGGGTTACTGGTTTCAACGGTCTTTACTGTCTTGTTGGTGCCGGTCGTACTGAGCATGGTTTTTGCAATTACCAGTAAGATGCAAAAGGTGACACCAGATACCAGCGTCGAATCTCTGGCCGCTTGAATTGACCGAATTCATATCGATTTACTTGCCCGCGCAAGCAGGAATGCTCTTGAGAAGTTTTTGGGAGTCAAAGCATGAATAGTAAGAACTTTTGGCGTCTCTCGGATTCCGATTCGAATCAAGATCGGCAGAGGAAACCGCAGGAACCCAGCCGTCATTCAGCCGGTTCTAGTAAGCCTGGGTCGAGTCATCCAGAGGTACCAACATCTGCCGACTCGGATCTACTTGACGCGTATTCGCAAGCCGTGATTCGTGTCGTCGAGAGTGTTTCACCTGCGGTCATCAGCGTGAGTGGCCGAGGTCAGGGATCGGGTTCTGGATTTCTGATCTCCTCTGACGGTCTCGCGATCACAAACAGTCACGTCGTTGGTGGACGCGCAAGGCTTGTCGCGGAAACGGATGACGGAGATCGAGTCGATGCGAACGTCATCGGCGATGATCCTGCCACCGACATCGCACTGATCAAACTGGCTGCGAATGATCTTCCCTACTCCGATGTTGGCGATTCGGATGCGCTTCGAGTCGGCCAGCTTGTTATCGCGATGGGAAGTCCTCTCGGTTTGCAGTCGACCGTCTCTACGGGTGTGGTCAGTGCCCGGGGTCGTTCATTGAGAGGTCAAGATGGAAGATTGATCGAGAATGTCGTTCAACACACTGCCCCTATTAATCCTGGTAACAGCGGTGGACCATTGGTCGATTCGCGTGGTCGCGTCGTAGGGATCAACACCGCCATTATTCCGATGGCGCAGGGGCTCGGGTTCGCGGTTCCCAGCAACACGGCGGGATGGGTGGCTGGTGAGATCATCGAGCATGGTGCTGTGAGAAGGCGTCAGCTCGGCATCGTCGCGACCACTCAGCGACTACCGCGTGCCGCCATACGTCAATTTGATCTTCTCTCTGGACAGGCCGTCCGCGTGGTGGAAGTCGTGCGGCGCGGATTAGCCGATCAGAGCGACCTTCGCGTTGATGACCTAATCGTCGCGATCAATGACCGGATCATCGAGAGTGTTGATGATGTTCACCGACTTCTTTCGATCGCTATTCCAGAGACCGTCCTGGACGTGACCGTGGTCCGTGGACAAAGCAAGTTTGATTTACGACTGAAGCAAGACTGAACAGCCGATTCTCCGCCGGTTATGCTAATGGCCCAGTTCGGTCTCCAGCGACGAACGCAATTCATCGCCGTAAAGACGCATTTGAATTCGACGTTTGTTGTGTGCAGAGTTCGATATACAACCAAAATTGTCCCGCCTGAAGGTTGGTCACGCCATGAAAGTCATTCAGTTATTGATTCCCGTCGTACTCATGGTGTCCACGCTGGATAATCTTACCGCCCAAGGGCAACGGCCCGGACGTCGGGGAGGTCGAGGCGGCGAACAGTCTTTGAATGAGCCCTATCGCGGGATCTTTGCATCGGGCGAAAAGGAACAAGGATTGTTCAAGATCCGTTCGACAGGAGTCAGCACGGAGCCTGTCGTGAAAGCAGCCAAGGCATTCTTGGCGGGTTTGTCCGATCAACAGCGTGAAAGGACGATTTTCCCTGTTGACGATTTAGAATGGCGGAAATGGGACAACCGGCACTTTTACAAGCGACAAGGTGTTGGTTTTGACGAGATGGACGAATCCCAACGCAAGTTGGCTTTTGGTTTGATGGGGGCGAGTCTGAGTGCGAAAGGACTCAAACAGTCTCAGGACATCATGAAGTTGAATGGTACGTTGGCCGAGCTCGCTGATAACTTTGAAGAGTATGGTGAGTGGTTGTATTGGATCACGATCATGGGCAAGCCATCGAGCAGCGAACCTTGGGGTTGGCAGATCGACGGTCATCATTTGGTGATCAACTACTTTGTCTTGGGAGACCAGGTCGTGATGTCGCCCGTCTTTGTCGGCAGCGAGCCCGTCAAAGCGACGAGCGGAAAGTTCAATGGCACGGTCGTGATGCAGGACGAACAAAACAAAGGGCTCGCTGTCATTCAGGCACTCAGTAAAGAGCAGCGAACCAAAGCAATTCTGTCCACCGCGAAAACGGCTAACAACGCTCTTTCACAAGCCTACAAAGACAATCTCACTTTGGATTATGCGGGGATTCCCGCCAAAGAGCTGAATTCGGAACAGCAAACTCTCTTGCTGGAACTGATTCAGGAATACGTCGGAACGATGCGTGACGGTCATGCAAAAGTCAAAATGGACGAAGTCAAAGAGCATCTGGACAAAACCTATTTTTTATGGATAGGCGAGACCGATGAATCGAGCGTCTATTACTACCGCATCCATAGCCCTGTCGTGCTGATTGAGTTTGATCATCAGCGTCGAGTCGCCCCCTTCCGATCGCGCGAACCGTCTCGTGACCATATTCACGCCGTACTGCGAACGCCGAATGGAAACGACTACGGTAAAGACCTGCTTCGTCAGCACTATTTACAACACCATCATGGCGACCACGATCATGATCACGATGAGAAGTGAGCCTGTGTCGTTCGATCAATCTCTAGTTTCGAGTTGGTCGATCGCAGCTTGAGTCATCTGATCGCTGTAAGCATTTAGTTTCCAGTGATCAGGCGACCAACCCAACAAAAACCGACAGAAGTCGGCCCAAGCAATTGGGTAGAGGTCACGCCACTCGCGTTCGAGTGCGTTGAATTCGATCGCGTGGCGCGCGGACTGCAAGGCACTCTTCAATTGGCCGAAGTAGAACGCCAGAAGTGAGTCTTGCTGGGCGGCCGCTTCACGTTCGTCGAGGCAGCTGCTGATAAAATACGCGACATCTTTCATTCCGCAGCCTCGGCCAACATATTGAAAGTCAACCGCAGCGACTGGTGTGTGGTTTCGATCGGAGAAGCAGAAATTCGCAAGCTTCGCGTCGCCATGAACCAGTGTTTGGAAGGTGGCATTGCTTAACCGTCGGTCGATCAAATCGGCGTATTCTTTCAATGGCCCGTTCCGCATGGCCGCAAACTCATCGGGGCGTGTCTCCAGATGCCAATACGTGCCGACGGGCCACAATCCGCTCGCAGCGTTACTCAAGAACGTCGCATGAAAATGTGCCAGCCATGACAAGCAAGCTTCGATGTCGTGTTGATCGGCATACTTTTTTCGACGATTGAATCCATTCGCATCAAGATCTTCCAGGACGATGATCCAGCCGCGATCATCTGATTTCTCATGCGTGGCGACAAAGGCGGGGACGCGACAAGCATCGTCGCATTGATGAGAGAACGACTCGTAGAAACGAGACTCAACCTCGTACGATCGGACTTTCCGCCGGTGGGACGCATCGCCACCCCAGCCTCGGCGGTTCGATCGAGCTTGTGATAGGTCGATGTGTTTGATGACAACCTGAACGGGACTGTTACCAAACGGAACTCGAACTCCGGATAACTCGGCCCGCTGGATGACGCCGTAACCACTCCAAAGACTCTGGATGGATTCACCCAAACGAACGTCACTGGCTCCCGTGAGCTGTTTTACGGTCTCCAGGAATTCATCCACAGTTGGTTTCTCACATCATGTCCAGTCGATTTGCGCAAAATCTGGTGAGCACAATCCATTCGAGGAAGTGTAGGGCCACACGTTGTGATTGGAAAGCTGACCCGCGAGCCTCATCGACTTTTAACGCAGTGAAGAATTCGCGTGTCGATCCATTTACAATGATCACCAACCCGCTGCCGTGCTGCTTCCTTGGACGGCACCGTGTGGGGATGGCCGCCGTTACTATGGCGTCGCCCGCGTTCGACAATTGATCCTTTCACCGAAATCAAACCTCTCTCATGCTCAAGCAACTCATTAAGCAAGTTTGCATCTTAACGCTCAGTCTTGCGTATGTCGGAAACGCTCTTGCGGATGATCGCCCCAATATTTTGTGGATCACCATCGAAGACTGGAGTCCCGATCTTTCTTGTTACGGGACCAAAGGGATTCAGACCCCCAACGTTGACAAGTTGGCCGTCGAAGGAATTCGTTATGAGCGAGCCTTTACAACGTCGCCAGTCTGTTCGACGTCGCGCTCAGCCATGATGACCGGTTTTCACCAAAACTATATCGGCGCAGAGCAGCACAGGACGGAAGTAAAAAAGCCTCTTCCCTATGGCATCCGTCCGATCCCGCATCTCATGGCGGACGCGGGCTACTACACCTGCTTGATGAGCTGGAAAACGGATTGCAATTTCCTGCCGGACAAGAAGCAACAGTTGTTCATGGACACCAAGGATTGGAAGAACCGTAAACCCGATCAACCTTTCTTCGCGCGAATCACTTTCGGGGGAACTCACCGTTCTTGGAAGCGAGACCCCAAGCGTCCGATCGATATCGACGACGTTGAATTGCCGCCGTACTATCCCGATACACCCTTCATTCGCCGAGACTGGGCCAATGGACTGGAGCAAATGCAATTGGTCGATCGGGAAGTTGGTGCCATCCTCCAGCGGCTGGAAGACGAAGGACTGAAAGACAACACCCTGGTGTTTTTCATTGGCGACCATGGACGTTGTCACATTCGTGGAAAGCAGTTTCTCTATGACGAAGGAACACGCATTCCCATGATTCTGCGTTGGCCAGCTCAAGTGGAACCCGGGCAAGTGAATGATGACTTGGTGATGTCGATTGATATTTGCTCGACGATTCTCGAAGTGGCAGGCGTCAAGCCTCCCGTGCCACTCCATGGGATGAGCTTGTTTAACGATGATTTAAAGAATCGAAAGTTCACCTTTGCGGCTCGAGACAAGATGGACACTACGCACGACGCGATGCGGAGTATTCGATCGAAGGAATTCAAGCTGATTTTGAACCTGATGCCTGAGCGAGCTTATTGCCAATTCAGTTTTTACAAAGAAGGCGCCTACCCACCGTTGGCAGAGATGAACATCTTGAACCTGGAAGGCAAGCTGACGAAAGAGCAAGCGGCATTTATGTCTCCACAAAAACCACCCATCGAATTGTTCGATCTCAGAAGCGATCCTCATGAAGTAAACAACGTCGCGGGCGATCCTAAATACCAAGAGATCCGTGACGAATTGCTCGCTGAGCTGAAGCAATGGCGATTGAAAGTGATTCAAGACAAGGGTGTGAAAGATGAGTTTCGCGCATCCGACGTTTTTCCATCCGAACGTCCTGCGGACCAAACGGTAGGTCAGTGGGTCGTTGAGCATGCTTCCGAGTTCGACTTTCGCAAGAACGGTATTCCCGGTTGGTATCCCACCCGCTCACTTGAGCAATGGAAAGAAGTTCGAAAGATCTGGGAACCGTGGGTGTTCCGGGATGTCGACAGTGAGATGAAACGCCCGACCATTCCGTACACCAAGAAACCTAAATAGGTCGCGCGCCGTGTTTCGTCGGTCACGCTCCGCGTGATGGTGTTTTCGTGTTCGTCGTGCGGAGCATGACCTACATCGTAACCGCTTGCCAGGTGGTTCCGACTTTCAATTCATCCACGTGCCACGTCGCATTCTCTCCTGCGATGATTCGAATGGAGTGTGCCGGGAACTTTGCTGTGCCCGTTTCTCCAGTCACGGTCCAAAGCAGCGGCTCGGATACGTCGACGGAATCATTTGCATGGTAGATTCGGAGCGTCGGTAAGATACCATCGGGTGTGGACTCCAGTTTCAAAACACACAGATGGGTCACCTCGGTCGGGAACGGTGATGCAGTGGTCGTAATGGTCTTGCCGCTGTTGATAAAGGGAAAACCTTCCGGCGAAATGCCGAACGAGACAAGCTGATGCAGACGCCGACCGCGACCGGGCAGATCTGGCTCCAATGAAAACTGAATCGACTGACTGCCTTCGAGATCGTCTGGTGACATACGTCTAAGCAAAACGCCCAGGAAGAGACTCTTTCCGGGTTTGAGATCGATGGGGCGTTCAAGCATGCGCCGGATATCATCGCCTCCTGCCATCGCAAGCTGTCGACGGTCGGTACGATCCAACCCGAACACGGTTTCGTTCGGTGTGTTGACTACGTCAGCCAGACGTCCGCGTCCCACGCCTCCCGGCTGCCATCCTTCAGCCCATCCAAATCCGCTTCGACCTCGACGAATTCTGCCAACGAGATTCTCAAATCCGTCGTAAGCAATCAACGAATCGCCAACCGATTCGCGCAACGACTGCTCCAGCTGACGAACGAATTGACGTTGCCCGAAGGGAATGACTTTGGCTTTCGTTGGAGTCGCTCGCGGATAGCGTTTCGCTTGTCCCGCGTTGATTCGATCTTCGAATGTTGCAGAAGTCGATTCCACCGCGGAGTCAGGGATCCAAACGACTCGCCCGTCAAACACATGGACTTCCGTTGCGTCTTCATCGATGGAAACCGCGTATTGCGTTCCTTCATCGATGATTCTCGATTCCGGTGTGTTCAGCGTGAACCCGTTCGACAGTTCCGTCACACTGACGAATGCGGTACCGGAGAGAAGCAGTGCAGTTTCCGGTGATGTCACATCAATTTCGCACGGTGATTCTAAGGTAATCTCGGTTCCAGAGTCGAAATTCAATTGGGCAACGCCTTTCGACAATGTCAGTCGGCCAGCGGCGAGGCGACCGGTGACCGCTGGGCCGACTTCCCATCTGCAGTCGTCTTGTTGTCGAATGGTTCCCAACAGCTCGCGTTGAAGATCTTGCGTGGCGGCGGTTCGGCGTTCATTGGCATTCTCAGGTATGTCACGATTCAAGAATCCCAAGAATGGAAGACTAATCACGACCAGCACACAGGCGGCAACGGCCCACACCACGAGGTTGCCCTGGCGAACCCAGGGCCTTGACTTGGCGTCCGCTTTTGGATTCGGAGCGTGATCTAAATCCGTTACGGAATCCGGTGACGAAGCGATGGTTCGTAGTCCAGATTCCAGATCGATCCGCTCTCGAAACAACGCTCGTGCAGCCGAGTCTTCTTTCAACACACGCTGCAAACGCTGGTGATCTTCGATTGAGATATCTTCATCAATCAATGAATCGATCAGTTGCAAAATATCGTCGGTGTTCATGTGACGGCTCCACTTGTGAGCCGATGGCGAATGCAATCCAAAAGTTTGTGTTTCAAGCGAGCAAGTTGCTTGTAGAGGGCGGAGCGTTCGCGTCCCAGACCTTGAGCGATATCGGTGATCGAGTCATGACCAGAATAACAGCGACGCAAGATATCCTGCTGCCGTGAGGACAATCCTCTCATGCAGACTCTCAACGCAGCCATCCGCGATTCCGTCAATTCGCACTCGCTCACCGCTTCCTCCGCAAGCAACTCGATCAGATCGACATCGAAGTGAAGCTTATTCCTGCGTTGAACGGTCAGGAAATTTCGTACTTCGTTGAAGGCGATTCCGCAGGCCCAATGAAAGAAGCTACCCGTGCGGTCGAAGTGATCCATTTTTTGCCACAAGACGATACTCGTGCGTTGAAACACATCCTCCGCATCCGGTGCATTCACTAATTGCTTGGCGATGAATGCGTAGAGCGAATGACGATGTTGCATTAGCAACATGACAAACTCGTCAGCGTTCTCTCTCTGAGTCGAATCAGGACTTGGATCAGCGTCGGACAATCAGTGAAACCTTAACAGAGATGCGGCCGTTCATTTCCAATTCCCTATCTTACGGCCGGTGAAAGATTGGACGGAAAAAAGGAGTATTTCCCCATTATTGGCGAAAGTTCATTTTTCGGCGGGCAATGCATGCGTTGCCGTACGACAACGCGTAACGAACTAACCCCA
This sequence comes from Planctomycetota bacterium, assembly GCA_039179795.1. Lineage (GTDB taxonomy): Bacteria > Planctomycetota > Planctomycetia > Pirellulales > Pirellulaceae > Rubripirellula. The sequence continues at coordinate 158,095 of JBCDEM010000007.1, forward strand.
CACCCGGACAGCGGAGAAGAACCGAATGTCACGATCATGGATTGGACGTCTGGTTGCGATCGCCTCGATAGGCTTGTGCATTAGCGTTTCGGGGATAGCCAACGGCGAAGAGGTGTTTGTTACGATCCAACGAGTCACGGGGAACCGTCTGCTGATCGTCAAGGATACGGGAATTGAGCGCGGTGGCATGATGCAGGGTGGAATGCGTGGCGGCATGATGCGGGGTGGTGGCTTCAATGGTGCCGGCGGTCGGCGTGGTCGTGGGGCACGAATCAGCGGAACCGTTAACGGGAGTTCAGCCAACTCTGCCATCACCGTCACAATCCCTTCTACGGCAAAGATCACCTCCGCGATGAGAGAGCGGCGGACGTTTGAATTCCGAGTGCTCAATGAGTTGCCCGGAGGATTGAGGCACAACGTGTTCAAGTCGATGCGTCAGCCGCTAAAAGCGCGGGTCGTGACGAAGGACAACGTGATCATGGAGTTGAACGTGATCACCGGGGAAACCGATATCAATCAGTCTGGCAATCGTGCGAGCGGCGAACCTGTGATCGCCGTTCGTCCCAAACGTCCGCCCATGAAACGCACGTCTGGAGGGCGGTAACCATGCACGTTCGCCTCTGCCTTGTGCTAACACTGCTTCTTCCCGTCCTCGTTGTCGATCGAATCGAGGCGCAAACGAATGACGAGATTCGGTTTTTCGAAACGAAGATCCGCCCGGTGTTAGTGAAACACTGCTACGAATGCCACTCAACGATCGAAGAAAAAGCACGCGGTGGATTGAAGCTGGATACCCGCGACGCATCGCGGTCTGGTGGTGACACGGCGCCGGCCATCGTTCCGCGATCACCGACGAAGAGTCTGTTATATGAGTCGATCCAGTATGACGATGCTGAATATCCGATGCCTCCCAAGGGTAAGTTGCCTGACCACGTCATCGCGGACTTTCGACGATGGATCGAAATGGGGGCGCCCGATCCGCGTGTGATCAAGCATCAACCGAACGCCCAATCGGAAATCGATATCGAGGAAGGTAAGACATTCTGGGCGTACCAACCGCCCGTGATGCAAGAGACACTGGAGTTAAAGACCGCAGGTTGGCCTCGCACGGAAATTGACCGTTTTGTGATCGCGAAGCTGGATGAGCACGGCTTGCACCCTGTTCCAGACGCATCATCGGAAGTGTTGATCCGAAGGCTCTTTTTCAATTTGATCGGATTGCCACCATCCTCTGATCAAGCCGTTCGGTGGAAACGCCGGATGGATGCGGCGATCGACGAAGATGCAAAACAGGCCGTTGTTGCCGAGTTGATTTCCGAGCTTCTCGATTCGCCTCATTATGGTGAGCGTTGGGGGCGACACTGGATGGATGTGGCTCGGTACGCCGAATCAACCGGTGGCGACCAGAACAACATCTACCAGCATGCATGGCGTTATCGAGATTACGTCATCGACTCCTTTAACGACGACAAGCCATTTGATCAGTTCATTCGTGAACAGATCGCCGGCGATCTCTTACCCATTGCCGACGAACAAGAGTGGGCAGATAACGTGATCGCGTCGGGGTTCCTGGCATTGGGTGTGAAATTGGTCGGTGAGGAAGACCAGCAGAAATTCTTCGCTGACCTCGTCGACGAGCAGATCGATGCAACGACGCGAGCGTTTCTGGCAACGACGGTAGCATGTGCTCGATGTCACGACCACAAGTTTGATCCGATACCGCAGCAAGACTACTACGCCCTAGCTGGCATTTTTCGATCCACCGAAACGCACTACGGACTTTTAAAGGCTCAAGCGCGTCAAGCCACCACACTGCTCGATCTCACTGGAATGGGCCCACCGCCGGGAACGCCGAAGCTTGATCAAAAAGAACTCGCCGCTCTGATCCAAGAGCGTGATGATGCAGCGCAAGCCGTCACCGACGCAATGAATCGGATTCGTTCCGGAGAGAACGTCTTTCGCGGCATGCTCCGGCGGCTGCGTTCGCAGCGTGATGAAACCGAAGCGGCTCTGCAGGCTTATTCCAATCGTGGCGAACCACGCGTCTTTGCGATGGGTACCCAGGATCGTGATCACGTCATGCCAACTCGACTGCTCATTCGAGGCGAGATTGATAAGCCCGCGCAGCTCGTCCCGCGAGGTGTGTTGCAAGTTCTCTCACCGAAAAACCGCTTTCAGTTCAACTCGCGTGTAAATGGAAGTGGCCGGTTGGAATTCGCCAACTGGATTGCAGCGAAAACGAACCCTCTGACCGCACGCGTGATCGCCAACCGCGTTTGGCATTGGATGTTTGGGCAAGGTTTGGTGCGCACCGTCGATGACTTTGGGTTCAGCGGTGATCGTCCGACTCATCCTGAATTGCTTGACTATCTTGCCATTCGTCTCATCGAGAATGACTGGTCCATCAAATGGCTCGTGAAAGAAATTGCTCAGTCGCGTACGTGGCAATTGGCATCGAGCTATCACGCAGCAAACGATCAAATCGATCCAGATCTTCAATGGTTATGGCGGATGCGTCATCGACGATTGGAAGCGGAAGTCATCCGCGATGCGATGCTTGCTGTTTCCGGTCAGCTCGAACTAGAGCGGCCGGTTGGAACATTCCTGCGTGAAGTGGGAGAGGGTGGCGTGGGGCAAAATGTCTTTGAGCCGGTCATCCGAGCGATGGATAAAGATGTGCGTTCGGTCTACCTGCCGCGTGTACGCAATGTGCTGCCCGAGATGCTGGAGACGTTTGACGCCCCCGACGCAAGTCTGGTGTCCGGGGCCCGCGAATCGACATCCAGTCCGCTGCAATCACTCTTCTTGATGAACAGTCCGTTCGTGAGCAAACAGTCCATTGCCCTGGCAGCACGTGTTGAAGATCTTCCAGCGGATCAACAAATCGATGCGCTCTACCGTCTCGTGTTTGCTCGATCGCCAACTTCCCACGAAAGAGAGATCGCAACCAACTATCTGGCGACCGAGACGAAACCGGAAACACCGTCGGGTCGTTTCTTAGGCGGCCGGTTTGGCCGGGAGAGATTTGCCGGGGGCAGATTTGCTGGAGAGGAGTCTGCTCGTCGAGGTTTCGGCGGCCGGTTCCGTTCGTCCGGCCAAATGTCTGAACAGACAACCGAATCGGAAACTGGACAGGAATTCAGCGTCTTGGCCTCGTATTGCCAAGCCTTGTTGTCAACGACCGAGTTTCAAACAATTGATTGAGCGAAGTGTGATGAAACGAAACTATTGTCGTCAGCGAAGTGTTTCCTTCACTCGTCGTGACGCACTGAAAGCCGCATCGGCTGGATTCGGCTATCTCGCTTTCGCCGGATTGGCGGCAGCACGTGATGCGGAATCACGTTCCGCATTGTCGCCCAAGCAACCTCACCGTGTGCCAAAGGCAAAGCGAGTCATTTTTCTCTGCATGCGAGGCGGACCCTCGCACGTGGACACATTCGATTACAAACCAAGATTGCGGCATGATCACGGTCGGGCATCCAGTTACGGGTCCCCCTTGTGTGCGTCTTCCTGGAACTTCCAGCAACATGGCGAGAGTGGATTGTGGGTTTCGGAGTTATTTCCCAATGTTGCCGAGCATGCTGATCAGCTCTGTTTGCTACGAGGGATGCACTGTGATCAACCATCACACGCTCAAGCGATGCTGCAGATGCACACCGGTTCATTTCAGTTCGTGCGTCCGTCTATGGGGGCATGGACGCTGTACGGTTTGGGAACGGAGAATGAAAACCTACCGGGTTTTCTTTCTATCAATCCGCCGACAGCAACCGGTGGGGCACAAAACTACGGCAACGCATTTCTGCCTGCCGCGTTTCACGGAACCAAGTTTACTGTGCAAGACAGCAGTCAACGCAATCGACGCATTGATCGAATGCGTCGAGGTGAAGTCAATCCCTATGGAATCAACAACGCAGTCAACAACAACCTTTCCACTGAACGACAGCGTGAGCAACTCGATCTTATCGCGGCCTTGAACCGTGAGAAGCTTCAACGAGACGAACGTAATCCACTGGTGGAAGGAGCCATTGAAAACTTCGAGTTAGCGTTTCGAATGCAGGATGCCGTCCCAGAAGTAATGGACCTGTCCGATGAAACGGAAGAAACGCTTGCGTTGTACGGCATCAATGAAGATCCAACCGACGGCTTTGGCCGACAGTGCTTGCTCGCACGTCGGTTTGCAGAATCTGGTGTTCGATTTATTGAGTTAGGTCATGGAAGTTGGGATCAGCACAGCAATCTGCGAACAGCGCTATCAGGCAACTGCCAAGAAACGGACAAGCCGATTTCCGGTTTGATTGCTGACCTCAAACGTCGTGATCTTCTCCGCGACACGTTGATTCTTTGGGGCGGTGAGTTCGGTCGTACTCCATATTCCGATAGTGGTACGGGGCGCGACCACAACCACAAGGGTTACACCATGTGGATGGCGGGTGGAGGCGTGAAGGGTGGTCTCAGCTACGGCAGTACGGATGAACATGGGTACGAGGCGATCGAAAACAAGATGCACGTTCATGATTGGCACGCAACGATCTTGCATTTGTTAGGTCTCGATCACGAACGCTTAACCTTTCGTCACGCTGGTCGCGAAATGCGTTTGACAGATGTTGAAGGTTCTGTCGCAACAGAGATTGTTGCGTAGCCCTGTAGGTCACGCTCCGCGTGACGTACATAGTCGCCGATCGCTCCGCCGATCGTAGCGTTCGGTTTTGCCGTCATGCGAAGCATGACCTACATGTGGCGGTGTTCGGTTCTGTCGTCATGCGGAGCATGACCTACATGTGGCGGTGTTCGGTTCTGTCGTCATGCGGAGCATGACCTACGTGTGGCGGTGTTTCGTTCTGTCGTCATGCGGAGCATGACCTACGTGTGGCGGTGTTTCGTTCTTGTTATGCGGAGCTACTGTTCCATCGAATCGACCAACCGCCTCGCCAGCGCTTCGACATTCTCGATAAACTCCATTCCGGATTCCAATTTGTCTTTCGGTAACTCATCGGCGAGGCTCGGTCCGACCCGCGCACCGACGATACCGCCCACCATCGCTCCAATCGTGTCGGTGTCGCCGCCCAACCAGAAAGCCGATTGAATGGCAGCTCGATAGTCATCCGAAAATAATGCGGAACAGGCAATCGCGGTGACGGCAGATTCGTGGGCTTCAATTCCATTGCCAAACTGACCCAAGTCTTCAACGGATTGAATTTCCGCCAAACGTTCGATGCGATTTTGAAAGACGACCGTTTCGCAATGTGGCAATAGCAGTTTGCTCATTCGGTCCGGAGAGATGTCACTCTCCGTCTGAGCCAGCGAAGTCGCGAGGGCAATTAGTTGTGCGCCCTCAATGCCCAACTCGTGCCGGTGCGTTGGCCAAGCACTCTGTTTCGCTTCGATTCGAATGCGTTCGAGATCGCCGACGAATTTCAAGCCGATCGGAGCACTACGCATCGCGCCTCCGTTTCCGAGTGATCCACCGGGAAACAGATGCTCCGCCATGAATTCGTACTCCGACGCATCACGAAAGGCTTCGATTAATACACGTGCGCCGCGTCCGTAGCCGCGCCACGGCTCATAGACTTCAACGAAAGCTCTCATCAACTCGGTGTGATCGACCGTCTCTCGTTTGCACAGAAAATCGGCCAGTGCGAGCATCATCTGGCCGTCGTCGGTGTAGCGTAGACTGTCGCGTGCGACGGCATGGTGAAAGGCATTCGTGGGACTCCTAAAGTTCTCACGTAGGTAATCGGGTGGCAATCCTTCAAACGTCGATCCAAGCGCGTCTCCAAACAGATGCCCAAGCAAACAGCCGTAAACTGCGTCAAACGAATCTTGCATTGTTTGTTTCCCCCTGAGCAGTCTTGATCACACGCGACGTATTGAATTGTGGCAGAACACATCCAGGTTCATCAACGACATGCTCGATTCGATGAGCTCAGCTCGATCGGATAGACTCAGAATATCCGTTGTCGATCGCTGGGTGATCGTAGCTGCTGTCACCGGCGATTCTCGTCGATGTGATCGGTGACATCTTGTTTAGACTTGGAAGGGGAGATGGCTGTGAATCGTGACGCCATCGTTGGGTGCATTTTGGGAACAGCCGTCGGGGATGCGCTGGGGCTCCCTTACGAAGGTGTTTCACCAAAGCGTGCAGTCAGGTTGCTTGGAAAACCCGATCGATATCGGTTCGTGTTTCGTCGTGGAATGATCTCCGATGATACCGAACATACATGCATGGTCGCTCAGTCATTGATCGACTCCAAGTGTCATGTCGATCGCTTCACGCGTCGATTCGCCGGACGTTTGCGATGGTGGATCTTGGCATTGCCTGCTGGCGTCGGCAAGGCAACGGCGAAATCGGGGGTTAAGCTCTGGTTAGGTGCAAGTCCAGAAAAATCAGGCGTATTCTCGGCTGGCAATGGCCCTGCGATGCGTGCTGCTATTTTTGGTGCTGTGTTCGAAGATGAGGTGCAGATGCTCGAATTTGTCCGGGCGTCAACACGGATGACGCACCGTGATCCGAAAGCAGAATACGGAGCGATCGCGGTGGCGCTAGCGGCCAAACATTCGAGAGATCATGAATCCGTCAACGCGAACCTTTGGTTGGACGATGTTGTCGCAACGATGGGAAATGACGGTGATGAACTGATTGATTTGCTGCGTTCCGCCATAAAAAGTGTGGGTGAACAGCAAACAACATCCGAGTTTGCCATGTCGCTTGGACTTCAGCGTGGTGTTACCGGTTACACCTATCACACCGTGCCCATCGTCATCCACGCGTGGCTTTCGCATCCGAGAGACTTTCGCAGTGCTGTCATGAGCATGATCGAGTGTGGAGGAGACGCGGATACGACGGCAGCGATCGTTGGAGGAATCGTTGGTACTGGTGTTGGCGCGAGCGAGATTCCTGAAGAGTGGATGAAAGGTCTATGGGAGTACCCGAGAAGTGTTCGTTGGATGCAGGAGCTCGGTTGTGCACTTGCTGAGTCGATGAGCAGCGATGTCATTAAAAAGGCACCCACCGTTAATCCAATCGCCGTCGTCATTCGGAATGTCATGTTCTTGCTGGTCGTCCTTTTTCATGGTTTCCGTCGTCTGGCGCCCCCGTACTAATGTCTGTTGACCCTGACACAATCGAATCGAATCTTCGGCTGCATGTGGATCGGCTTGCGGGCTTGATCGGTCCGCGCACGCTCGCTCAACCGAAGACGATCGAGGCGACCATTGGTTACATCGAAAATCAATGGACCGAGATGGGATATCACAACGATCGCGAGTGCTACGACGCGATGGGAGATGAAGCGACCAATTTGGTGGTCGAACGGGACGGACGCAAACGTGCCAACGAGATCGTGCTGCTCGGTGCCCACTACGATACGGTCTTCAGCACGCCTGGAGCTGACGACAATGCTTCTGCCGTCGCCGTCTTGTTGGAAGTCAGCCGATTGCTTCGTGATTACACGGGTCAGCGCACGGCGCGTTACGTCGCATTCGCCTGTGAGGAGCCGCCCTATTTCAATATGGATGCGATGGGCAGCCAGGTTCATGCGCGGCGGTCGGCCGAGCGAGGAGATAAGATGGTCGGGATGCTGTGTTTAGAAATGGTAGGCTACTATCAGTTGTCGAAAGGTTCGCAACAGGTGCCGCCCGGCATTCCGAAATGGATGCATCGGTTCTTTCCGCAGCGAGGCAACTTTCTGGCTGCGGTTGGGAATATTCCATCCTGGAAACTCTGCTGGCGATTCCGTCGAGGATTCAAGCGTGGCACGCGTCGCATGCCACTCTTTTCAATCTGTTTGCCCGAAAAGATCCATGAGATTCGATTGAGCGATAACAGCTCGTTCTGGGACCAAGGCTATCCGGCGTTGATGCTCACGGACACGAGCTTTCTGCGCAATCCGCATTACCACCAATCCACCGACACACCCGACACACTTGACTACCCAAGGATGACCGAGGTCACCCTTGGCGTAGCCGGTGCGATGCGGAGGTTGCTCGGCTGAACTCGATTACTTGTCTTTTGGATCGAGCCCAAACTTACTGCGGTCTGGATAGGCGGGGCGTTTGGGGGCGACATAGGCAGACGTCTCAAGTTCTTTCAACATCTGCTCAATCGCGACGTCCAATTGTGGGTCGCCTCCGTCAACCATCTTGGCCGGATCATCAATCACTTTGATGTCGGGATCGACGCCGTGTCCCTCGATACCCCAGGTTCCATCAAGTTCGTAGTAAGCGAACGATGGAGCCGTCACGCTTGCTCCATCCAGCAAGGCTGGACCGCCGCTGATTCCGACGAGACCACCCCACGTGCGTTGACCAATCAGTTTGCCGAGTTTGTTTTGACGGAACAAAGCGGGGAACATGTCGCCACCGGATCCGGCCAAGCCATTGATCAACATGCACTTGGGACCGAAGTGACCATCTGGTGGCCACGTCCAATCGCGCCCGTCACGTCGAGCCCAATAGTTCATCACGGGACGGTTCAGCAACTCGATAAAGCGAGTTGGGATTTGACCACCACCGTTCCAACGATCATCGATGATCAACGCGTCCTTGTTGATCTGTCCATAGAGCTGCCGGACCAAGTCGTTTTGACCTGGTACGCCCGTATTGACCACATAGATGTAACCAACGCGACCGTCAGTCTTTTCTTCGACGTGCTTCCGCTTGCTCTCAATCCAAGCTCGGAAACGCAAGTTCGAATCACTGCCCATCGGCTTGAACAGAATACGTTTGTCTTCATCATCGATCGTGGTGTCGTCGCTGATCGTTAGTTCGACGGTCTGACCGAGCAGACCTTCGAACATCGAATAGGGATTCACATCCGACTTTACCGGGGCACCATTGATCTCCAGCAGGTACTGGCCTTCTTTGACGTGGTGTCGCGCCATTGGGCTACGAGCGTCGGAGTCCCACGCGGATCCGCCGTACATCTCACCCAGCTTGATGTACTCGCCGTCAGCGATCAGGCGGCAGCCGAGCAAACCGACGGTACTCGAGGGCCCCGATTCACCACCGGATCCTTCACGATAATACGCGTGGCCGACGTTTAACTCGGAGATCATCTCTCGAATCAAGAACGATACATCGCTTCTTGAAACGCAGTCATCCAGCATTTTTGCGTAGTGATCACCGACAGCTTTCCAATCGACGCCGTGCATCGTGGGATCATAAAAGAAGTCGCGTTCCAGTCGCCAAGCTTCCCAGAATATCTGCTCCCATTCGTCCCTTGGCGAAACGTAGATACTCATTCCGTCGGTCGAAACGTTGCCGGTCAGTTTTTGCCCTGGTGCTGCGTCGACGACGGAAATGCGTTTTCCTTGCGTGACAAACAGCTTGGTCAGGTCGGCAGAGTAGCCGAAGTTACTTGTTCCGCTGACAACGGTTTTGGCTTCGATTTTATCTGCGCCGATGTCGACCAATTTGATCGAGGAGCCGTCCGAACGTGACCGACTGCCATAGATCAATTGATTCTTGCTATTGACCATCATGCCGCCGAAGCTGCCTTGGCCAACAGGAAGTTGGAATGATCGTTTTTCGATTCCGTCGAATTCAATCTCGAGGGCTTTCTCTTCTTTTGCGTCCTTTTTCTTTTCATCCTTTGCCGATTTTTCGTCCGTTTCATCATCTGCTTCATCGTCGTCTGACGACGTATCTGCTTTTTCACGCGTACCGCTGAACGCGATGGACATCTCTCCGACTTCGGCGGATCCTTCGATCGTATCGTCCTTGACTGTCGCCGTAACCGTGACCGTGCCACCTTCGGGAGCGGCCGTGGTGAACGAGATCTCACCGGTGGACGGATCAAATTTTCCATTCTTGATTTGGAAGGTCTGTCCCATCGCGGTGACGCTGCCAGTCAGTTTGCCATCGCTGTCGAGCATTAGCTCGAAGGTGCCGGTGCGTGCTGCAGCAGGGACAAGGTCCGTGTTTAACGTGATCGTCCAAGTCCCACTAACGGGATCGCCACCACTGGACATGTCAGAAGCTGAGGTTTCCGATTCGTCTTCGTCTGAACCCTCTTCGGAATCCTCGTCTGACTCTTCAGCGTTGTCATCATCACTTTCGCTTTCTTCTTCCCATTCAACTTCGTCACTCTTCGGCATCATCGGGTATTCGACATCCGTACGCAGTGGCATAGCCATCAATACTTCGGTGTCGGCGTAGATAAAGGTTGTGCCGACGTCCTCATACGTGGGTTGATTGAAAGCTCTTTGGCTCTTGAAGTAGATGTATTCGCCTTTTTTATCGAACACGGGATTCGTGTCGTTGAAGAAGCCAGACGTCAGCCGTTTCTTGGTTCCGTCTTTGACGTTGTAAACCCAGATGCACTCCGTCGGGACGCGAGCGTCGAGTCCGCGGGAGTAGCAAATCCAGTTTGAATCGTGCGACCAGCTAGCTCCGATCGGTCGTGCGAACGGATGCTCGTCGATCTTGGTCGTCTTTTGAGTTTCCAACGTGTACAGGAATAGCGCGCCGGATTTGTCCGTGAACGTCAGATGCTTGGAATCGTGGGACCAGCCGCCGGGGAATCGGAAGCTGGCTCCGTCGGATGTCAGTTGTCGCGTTTCGCCACGTCCATCCGATTGCGTAACGTACAACTCGAATTCTCCGGTCGCATCGCTGAAATAAGCAATCCAGCGACCATCACCACTCCACATTGGATAACGTTCACGCGCTTTGGACGTCTTGGTGATATTACGAGGCGAGCCATTCTTGACGGGCAGCGTCCAAAGATCACCGCGGGCCGCCACCACCATTCTTTTTCCTTTTGGAGAAATATCGGTGGAGTTGATAAAGTCAGCAGCGTCAATCTTTTGTCTTCGAAGCTTGGGACGGTCACCGGGAATGGTCACGTCAATCGATTTTGCTTCTTTCGACTTCAGATCCACAACATACATGTCCGAGCCATTGGTTAGCACGATTTCGCCATCACCTTCGGCGCCCGGTCCGATTGCGGGCCACTTGCAATCGTCGTCAGCGAACTTGGTGATTTGTTCACGCTCACCAGAGCTCGTGTCGTACGCCCAAATGTTCAAACGATGTTCCGTTCCGGCATCGGATAAGTAATAGACCGTTTTGCCATGCCACATTGGCAACGTGTCCGTACCTTCGAAGTCAGTGATTTGCTTTGACGTTTTGTCCTCGAGATGAAACAACCAAATGTCGGACGCCATGCCACCGCGATAGCGTTTCCATGTCCGCGTGTCTCGACTATACGGCGTGTACGCAAGCCACTTGCCATCCGAACTGATCGCGCCATTGGTCCCGTAAGGAACCGGCAGCGGCTCGGGTACGGGTTTGGTTTTGGAGATGGTGAACAGTTGGGACTGACGACCGAGTCCTGCGAATCCATTCGTTGAGTAAAGCAAAGTCTTTCCGTCTGGATGCCAGTCGCAAAGGGATTCCGATGCGGGATGATAAGTCGCTCGCTCTGCCACTCCGCCATTGACTGAAATGTGATAAAGGTCGGTTCCGCCGTCGTAGTTCCCGATGAAGGCGATCTGTTGTCCGTCTGGGCTGAATCGAGGAAATCGCTCTGCCCCTTTTGGGCTCGCCAAGGGTGAGGCGAGTCCACCTGTCTTGTCCACGATCCAAAGATCGTCCGCATAGCTGAAAACGATCTTGTCAGCACTGACATCGGGATACCGCATCATCCCGGCTGACGGTTTCACTTGAGCATCGGCTGAGGGTGCAAGGCTGGGGACAATCGCTACAAAGAGGGACCACAGGATCCAGGTGTTTCGGGTGGAATGCATTTTTGTCGTACAGTGAAGGAAGTTCTGAACGGAGTGCTGGCTTATATTACTTGCCGCGATGAGTAGACGTAACGAGTCAGCGGCCGATTACGATGATTCGACGCAGAAGGTTGGATATTTGCATCTTGTTACGTCCTTGGTCCAGAATCGTTCACAGATACACCAACCGCTGGGATTTGCCCTCTACCCCAGTTGAACCACGATCCCAGTTGAACCACGATCCCAGCTGAACCACGGATCCCAGCTGAACCACGATCCCAGTTACACCACGATCCCAGTTGAACCACAAAAGTGAATCGATCATGAATCGATGCCCAATCGTCGCTATGCACTGTCCATGGATCCGGATTCCGCTGATCGTCGCCGGATGTCTCCGTCTTCTGCCCAGCGCATCCCTGCCTGCCCAGGAAACACAAACGATCCCGCTTCGATCGAGCATCACGGCGGTGCAGCCGATGACGGGGATCGTGCTTTGGTCTGACAATGACAGCGTGGGGATGCACGCGGATGCAATCACGCTTGAATATCGTTACTGCGGCTATGACGAGATTGTCAAGTCAGACGGTCGATACGATTGGTCCGCTATCGATCGTTTACTTGATGAGATCGCTGGTCGAAACCACCAGGCGATTTTGCGTTTTTACTTTTGTTACGTCGGCAAAAAAACGACCGTGCCGGAGTTCATTCGTTCGCGTTCGGACTACGAAGAAACCGTCGGCAAGAGTGAACGAAAAACAACACACTTTTGTGACTGGAGCAACGAAGCGCTGCAGGAATTTACTCTCGACTTCTATACACAGTTTGCGAAACGTTACGACCAGGATCCACGTATCGCGTACTTGCAAACAGGTTTTGGTTTGTGGGCGGAGTACCACATCTACAGCGGGCCGCGAAAAATGGGAGAGACGTTTCCTTCCAAAGCATTTCAAGTTCGATTCTTGAAACACTTGGATCAGCAATTTGAGAGTCTTCCATGGTCCATCAGTGTTGATGCAGCCGACTACGATTACACGCCGTTGGAAGACAATGACGAATTACTTGCGCTGAGTTTTGGTGTCTTCGATGATTCATTTCTGTGCAAGCAACACGCGAAGGAAAACGCCGTGAATTGGAATATCCTTGACCGCAGTCGTTGGAAACGTCAGCCAGGCGGTGGGGAATTCAGTTACTACAACAATCGCGACCAAACGAACGCTTTGGCGATCAATGGTCCCAATGGCGTTTCGTTCGAGGAAGCCGCGAGAGACTTTCACATTACCTACATGATCGGTAACGACCAAACGCGACACAGCACGATCCAACGTATCAGGCAAGCTGGAATGGCGAGCGGTTATCGTTTTCGTGTAACAGAGGCGAAGGTGAAATCCGGCGACTTGCATTTAACGGTCGCCAACGAGGGCGTCGCGCCGATTTATCGAGACGCATTCTTTGCTGCTGGTGACAAACGTAGCCCTTCTTCGCTTAAAGGACTCTTGCCAGGCGAAAGTCTCGATTGCGTGATCAGCAGTGTTTCCGATCAAGATCTGAAGCGTATTTCGATTGAGTCCGACGCGATTCTGCCAACTCAACAAATCCAGTTCCTAGCGAATCTAGAATAACGATCCAACGAACCAACCGGCCAACCTGTTCCCATAACGCTCTCTCCAGTCGTATCATCATGAAACATCTCATCTCACGCCGCATCATGTCGTCCCTGCTGCCAATGTTGATCTTGGCAAGTACGTTGTCCGCCGCGGCGCCTTCCCGACCCAATGTCGTGATCATTTTTATCGATGACATGGGATACGGGGACGTTGGATTCAATGGAGCGACCGTTCCCAAAACACCAAACCTTGATCGGATGGCGGAGCAGGGAATGAAATTCACCGACTTTTATGTTGGCTGTGCGGTCTGCTCCGGATCACGAACGGCGTTGTTGACCGGTTGCCACTACCAGCGTCTCAGCATGAATGCCGTACTGTTTCCGAACAGTCAGAAAGGACTTCATCCAGATGAAGAAACGATTGCTGATGTGTTGAAAGCAGCGGGGTATCGGACGGCGTGCGTCGGGAAGTGGCATCTTGGCCACCTGCCTCCGTGTTTGCCAACGTATCAGGGATTCGATTCGTATTGGGGGGTACCTTACAGCAACGACATGTGGATTGACCCGGCAAACAAAATCGCGGATGACATTCGCTTGCGTAACGGATTGACTCGCGCCGAAGTCGATGCGGGACACAAGGTAAGAAACGACGTGCCGATCTTTGCAGGCGAAGAAGTCATTGAGTATCCGGCTGACCAATCCACACTGACCAAGCGTTACACAGCCGAAGCGATTCGATTCATTACAAAGGACAACAGCCAACCCTTTTTTCTTTACCTTCCGCACACGATGGTGCACCGTCCGCTCGCCGTTTCTGAAGCGTTTAATGATCCCGATAAATCGTTGATCACCAATGCGATCGAAGAAGTGGATTGGTCGGTCGGGCAAATCCTGAAAACGATTCAGGAGTCTGGCATCGCCAAAAATACGTTAGTGATCTTCACTAGTGATAACGGCGCTGCGGTGGGTTCGTCTCTCCCACTTCGAGCAAAGAAAGGCAGCGTCTACGACGGTGGTATTCGTGAGCCGACGTTGATGTGGTGGCCCGGACAAATTCCCGCTGGATCCGTCTGTCGTGAAGTCGCAGCAACGATTGATCTGATGCCCACACTGACGGGACTCGCTGGCGGAGAACTTCCCAAACGAAAGATCGATGGAAAGAACATTTGGTCATTGATGAGCGGCGAGGAAGGTGCAAAGAGTCCGCACGAGACCTACGTTCTCATGCACGGCCCGGGGACCGTGCGCAGTGGCAAGTGGAAATTCTATCCGTGGCAGGAAGGAAAGGGAAAAGGCGACTGGAGTCGTGACAAACCGTCACCAAAACTGTCAACGTTTCCCGTGCAGCTTTACGATACCGTCGCCGACATCGGAGAGACAACGAACGTCGCCGAATCACATCCAGATATCGTCGCCCGCTTGCAGAAAGCCTACGACGAACATGTAGCCGAGATCACGGCAAATAAACGTCCGACCGCCATGCTGGAGCGACCTGAAAACGCGCTCTCCCCGGAACGTCCGAAAAAAAAGTGACAGGAGTGAACGGAGACAACAAAGACTTAGGAACTATCCTTCTCCGTTTGCTTCGTTAACTACTGTTCAACCCACCAGCCCATTCCTTCGAACTAGCGGAAAGGATCAACCGCATCGGAAGCCTCCGCTTCTGTCGCTGGCGGATCGGGTTTTGGCATGATGATGTATCGCGGATCCTTCGAAATACGGTCCGCGAATGCTTTCATGTGAGTTTCGTGCTGTTGTTCAAAGTCGCGCGATAGCGCGAGTCGTGCCTCCCAGCGCTCTTTCGCAGCGCCGGTCCAGATTCCACGTTCCAACTGACTCTCGGCGATGCTTGTGGACTCACCGAAGAAGCCGTTCTTGACCAGCAGTCCCCAGGCAACAGCTAGCACGAGCTCTTCTTCTCCATTCGGTTTGAATGCGTGCTCAGTAAATACCGTTCGCAAACGATCCGCCCACGGCTGCAGTTCGCGAATTTGATCCAATCGTCGACGCGCGCCTTTCTCGACCGCTGGTTCCTGGTTGGCGATCGTGGGGATGACCCAAACGGCCAGGTTTAGATCGAGACCGTTGAGTGTTTGCTCGGTTTGGTCGATCCGATGTAGCATCGCGATGTTGTCTTCAAACGAACGCGATTCGATCATGTTGAGCATCTGGAAACTCTGCACCATTCGATGATTGGGCATTAAGTCCGCTAGCTCCTGGATCATGCCTCCTAGGTTTCGTGTCATAAACAACTGCATCAGCCACATCGACAATTGTGTTGGCTCAAGCGCAGGCGTTCCAACCCGCTCATACAAATTGCCAATCCAGCCGAGTTTGGGGATGGCAAGTCCATCTGCTTGTTGACTGGCGAGCACCGCAGGCACGACTTGGGTCATGATTTCCGCGACCATCGTGCTCGTCTTGAGGACGTCAGTCATCTGCAGTTGCCGTTGGGGGCGTTGGAATTTCTGGTTCACAAAGTCATGCATGTCATGAATCACTCGACAGAAATTCGCCAACGGTACGGCTTCACTGTTATCACTGAATGAACGAAGGACTTCCTCCATGGCATCGGTATCCGCCATCGTGGCATACGAGAAAGCAATGGCCATGTCGAACCGCCAATCCTGGGGAGACAGCAGCTTTCCCAGTTCGGCCGTTTCAATCGCTTTGCGTGGTTGCCCGGTAAACATCAGCGTCATGGCAAGGCGAAAGCGTGCCATCGATTTCTGCGGCTGAAGATTTAAACAGTTGGTGAGCTCTTGAATACAACCCTCGGGGGTCGAGGCCAGAACACCTCGAATGTAAGACGCATCGGATGAGCTTAACTGTCCGGATTCGAGTGATCGTTCTAAGAGCTCGTGCCCCCTTGATTCCTCGGTTGTTCCGTAGAGGATATCACCCAAGACCAAGTCATGACGTGCTAGCTGTTTGGCAGGAAGAATGGAAGTATCGATTGATTCGATGGTCTTTATCGCGCTCACAGGTTTCTGGTCGAGAAAGTATTTCTCTGCAAGATCAATCAGTTGAGTGTTTGATAATCCGCTTCGCATTCGTGCGATCTTCTCCAACGCCGCTATCGCACCCTTCAAGTCGCCTTGCGTTTCCGCTACCGACACTTGGTCAATTAGGCTCTGACGAGCTGCGGATTCTACGATCGCACGATTCTTCTGCGCTTCAGCCCTCAAATCTGATTGTTGGCGTCTGCTATCAAGGAAGAAATACCCGCCAGCGAGCAACAAGATGGCCAAACCCCCTACAACTCCAGCTGTCGCTTTCTTCTGATTGTTCCGAGCCCAGCGGTACGCACGATGCATGAGTGGATCTCTGTACGCAGAGATCGGACGATCATCGAGCCAGTTTTCCAAATCATCTGCTAAAGCAGTAGCGTTTCCGTAGCGTTCGTCTGGTTCCAGCTGCATCGCCTTATCACAAATAGCAGCCAGAGCCGGTGGGATCTGTTCGTTACATGCTGAGCAACCGTCGCTTAAAACCTGACCGATTTGCAGTAACGCTTCGTTCGTGGAACTCGCTTTTTGAATGGTTGGGCGGCCCGTCAATATCTCGAAAAGCATAGCGCCAATGCTGTAAATGTCGGATCGATGAGAAACTTTGGCGGTTTCGCCAAGCAACTGTTCGGGAGGTGCGTAAGCCAGCGTTCCAACAAACCTTCCGTCTGCGGTCATACCCTCTGATGAAACGGTAACGGCATCGTTCGCGAGCGAATCCTCTTCGTGACTTTGTGTTTCGGCCTGTTTCGCAAGCCCCCAATCAACGACCAGAGTTTCTCCGTATTTCCCCAACATCACATTGCTTGGTTTCAGGTCGCGATGCACGATGCTATGTGCATGGGCGTAAGCCATCGCGTTACAAACCTCAACAATACGCCTCACCAATTGCCGTAGTAACGGAACGTCGAATGATCGGGGTGCCTTCTTCCGTTGCTCGTGTAGGTTCGAGATTTCATGTGAGAGAGTTTCGCCATGTATGAATCGCATCGCATAGAACGGTCTACCTTGTTCGTCCACTCCCATCGAATAGACCGGAACGATTCCAGGATGCTCAAGACGCCCAGTAATTTCTGCTTCTTTCACAAACTTGTACCGAAAGTATGGATCGTCGGCTCTATCGGCACGAATCTGCTTTAGTGCGACGTTTCGCTTTAACTGCTCATCTTCTGCGACGTGCACGACACCAAGCCCCCCGCGTGCATGCTCCCTTATCAGATTGAAATTGTTTTCTCGCAAGACGGTTGAGGGAAAGGGTGATAATGGTGCCTCATAAGTCTTGGTCGTTTGTGAGTCGAAAGAAATCCTATTCTGCGTAGATACGGTACGAGTCAAATCATGGTCCTTAAGTTGACTGATACCCGACGACCGAGAGTGTAAAGTGTGACTTCCACCAAGTTCACTAACTGCCCGATCGATATCTTGTTCGTATCGTTCTAAAACGCAGTCGACGATCTGATGGATGCGCCGGACGTTCTGTTCACCGACTGAATTGAGTTGTCGCAGGTGTTGTTCGAGCATTCCGGAATCTTCGCCGACCTGCTCGAGCGTTGCCGCCAGTTCACCGCGTGTGATGAAACCATTCTGGACAGCCAAGATGCAATACAAGCGTTCACGTTGATTCATTGCGGCAGCTTAAATCGAGAGGATGGGCAGTCAGCTTCGGTTCGTTCGAGTGCCATCATCCAAGCACTTTCTGCTCAGTGATTTCCGTTGGAATTCTCCGTCGTCATTCGCCGCCTGAACTATCGACGTCCGGAGTGGTTCGCCGGCGAAAAGCATCGCCGATCGAAGCATGGCAACTCACCTACCGCCTGACTGCAAGTGATACGTAGATGAGTTCGAGTAGTGTAACGGTTGCCGCGGCGCGATGGGCTTCGTCGCGATCGCCACAAAAGTGTCCGTGGTTTTGGTTGACACTTGTACAACAACGCGCGCCATGCAATCGCGAGTGGCCGGTGTTCTAAAGGTAGTTGAGATCGGTGTGGTGTTCAGACACTTCAGATGCACTCGATACCGTCGTCGTAGGTGCGGATAACTAGTCGATTGACTTGGGCTTCGTTTCGCCTGATGTCTTTTTTTGTCGCGCTAGTTCTTCCAAGTAATTGACTTCCGCTTTTGCCAGACTGGCCTCGGCGAGAACGAATTCCTCGGCAGAAGCCGTTCCCATGTCAAAACGAACCTTTTGAAGCTTGTGGAGTCCTTGCGCTGCCGAAAGATGGAGCTTGCGCGCGGCCAGACGTTCTTCGTCATTCTTTGCATACTCGAACTGCGATTTGGCAAGCATGATCCTTGCGGCAATCAGATCCTGTAGTGGTTTCGTACCGTCTTTGTATTTCGTCGCTAGAATGTCAACGTATCTGCGCAGAGTATCCAGGTGTTTCTGACGGGATTCGGCTAACGTCCTAACCACAGGAGTGATTTCCACGTCTTCCACTTGCGGCTGCTTTGCGATGACGGTCTGGTCCAAAAAACAAACGATCAGAAGAGCAAACATGCGCATGGTGGATGCCTTTTCAAGGGAATTGCAAGATCCGGTTCGATCCCACTATAAGTGACGGATTCAAGCAAATGAAATCCTTTGCGTCGATCGCTGCGACTCCGTTAAGGCGATAATGAACGAACATCCAGTGGGTGACTTACGTGGAATCTAGGCTGGCCGAACTCCTCTCTTCGCTCGATCCTGAGTTGGTCGATGATCGATTTGTTTTCGTCAATGTTCCAGAGGGCCACTATGGAGACTACGACTCAATGGAACCAATCGCTTCGTTTATGGAGAACGAAGGACTGACGCTCGTCATTCGACAGGAATCAGCTGATCAAGTGGGCATGCCATACGATTCTGCATTTCGCAAGATCACTCTGCGCGTTCCATCGGGTTTATTGGACGTTGGATTGACGGCGGCAGTCGCAACGAAACTGACACAAAGGAATATCGCCGCAAATGTCATCGCCGCTTATCATCATGATCATCTATTTGTTCCCGCTGATCGCGCGGACGAGGCGATCGATGCTCTGCGAGAGTTGATGGCGTCTGGGTGACAGCGATTTGCGTTTGACCCTACGATCCCGCGTCCCCTGCATTTTCTCCAATAGACAATCCATGACAGATTCTGACGACCGTGATGTTCGAAACGACGCGTTAAGATACTGCGTCAATGATCTGTCCAAGAAATCAAGTGTTGAAGATATCAAAGCAAGATTTGATGGTGACGTCGAGCGGTTCAGCAATTTGGAAACCGGACAATCAGCGACGATCGACGCGGCTCTGGCAATGCAGTTGATTACCGATGCGGCATTCCGGATGACTCCGCAAATCGACCGTGTACTCGACATCGGTTGCGGTGCTGGAAACAACACGTTGAAACTGTATCAAGTTTACGGTCGACCGTTTGCTTGTGATCTTCTCGATTTGAGCGAGCCGATGTTGGAGCGGGCGGAGGCTCGCGTCATTCAGGCAGGGATCGATCCCGTCACTCGTTGGCATGCTGATCTTCGCAAGGCTGAGCTCCCGGAAGCGAGTTTCGATGTCATCTTGGCCGCTGCCGTTTTGCACCACTTGCGCGACGAACGGGACTGGGAAAGCGTTTTTGCGAAGATCTTTGCGTTGTTGCGTCCTGGAGGTTCTTTCTGGATCACCGATCTGGTCGCGCATGAAACGATGCCGATCCACGACTTGATGTGGTCACGGTATGGAGACTACCTGCGGTCCCTGGGCGGGCCGCAGTACCAACAAAAGGTCTTTGAGTACATCGACAAAGAAGACTCACCAAGGCCCGTTACCTACCAGCTCGACCTCCTTCGAAAAGTTGGATTCACCTACGTTGAGCTGTTGCACAAAAACAGTTGTTTCGCAGCCTTCGGAGCATGGAAAGCATGATTGCGTCAACGTTAGTAGTCGTACGTCGAAGCGGTTCAACAACAGAGCTTGGGTCGCGCAGCACTAGTAGGTCATGCTCCGCATGACGACAGAACGGGACGCTACGATCGGCGGAGCGATCGGCGACTATGTTGTAGTACGCCTAGCAGTAAATGTCATCGATTGGTTTGCGTCTTTCCCTGGCGATTACGAGTACCGCTGCGCTTAGTACGAGTACGATCGAGACGCTTGATAGCTCTTGGACGACCGCGAAGCGGTTCAACAACAAAGCTCGGGGTCGCGCAGCGCACCCCGAGATGTGATTGTCACCGCGAAAACGCACCCCAACGGGGTGCCACCATCCGCGATTGCCAATCGCTGTTGAAGATCGATAGGTAGACGCACTAGTAGGTCATGCTCCGCATGACGACAGAACGGGACGCTACGATCGGCGGAGCGATCGGCGACTATCGGAGCGATCGGAGCGATCGGCGACTATCGGCATGCGGAGCATGCCCTACACGCGTCAGATGTCCTCGATCTGAGCGGCTTTGGGTCAAAGTGATGTCATGTCCTGGCCGTCGAATATCGTGCAACAACGCGTGTTTCACGAGGTTTTGGCCACTTGGAATCGCGTACGAACCTTTGGCATGTGGTTCGCTTTCTTTGTTCTCCCGTTGGAAAACTCTAAAACGGAAATAAGCCACGGGAGACCCATGATGACCAAGTCGATCGCATTGAGTTTTGGATTCGCCGCCGTTGCTCTGTGTCTTTTCGATACACCAGCGGCCGACGCACAAGTTGTGACCATCGTCGAGACGACCACTCCAGAGCGACGCATTCCACCACCACCGGAAGTTCGAGGGAAAGAGCACCTGGCCAGGAAC
The DNA here is from genome assembly GCA_039179795.1 of Planctomycetota bacterium. Classification (GTDB taxonomy): domain Bacteria; phylum Planctomycetota; class Planctomycetia; order Pirellulales; family Pirellulaceae; genus Rubripirellula. The sequence goes on from JBCDEM010000007.1 coordinate 179,178, forward strand.
AATCCTTACTTTGGATTGCGGTCATCGTTCCCTAGCATCCGCCAATACTACTCGAACCCCGTCAAGACGATTCCGGGCCAAACGCGACGAACCGTAATCCTCAATTACGGCTACGGCGTTCCCTACTACGGTGGTTTTCGTGGCAATCCGTTTCAATTCTCACAACGGTATCGCTACGGATACGGTTACCCTTACGGCAACGTCCGACGCTGGTAACTCGATAACGGAAGTCTTTGCGAGCTGACCATTACGCTCTGTTGTAAATGTCTTCGTGATGGTCGGCTGATTGAAAGAGATCAACGATTGGCGGTGGATAGTGAACGCCAATCGTGCATCCAGAGCGAGACTGTTCGGCTGAATGCATCTCCCAAGGGCGATGGATGTAGTCTTTGGGAACGTTCGCTAACTCTGGCAACCAATGACGAACGTAGTCTCCATTGCGATCGTACATGCTCGCCTGTTTCATCGTGTTAAACCAGCGAAAGCCGCGCGCATCATTTCCGATACCTGCCGTGTAGTTCCAGTTGCCGTAGTTACTTGCCGGGTCATAGTCGATCAGCATCGATTCGAACCACTCAGCTCCCATCCTCCAGTCGATGCCAAGATTCTTGGTCAGGAAGCTGGCGACGTTTTGTCTGCCTCGATTTGACATGAATCCCGTCGCCGACAACTCTCGCATGTTTGCATCGATGAACGCCTTTCTTTATCGAGGGGTCTCGCATTATTGCGCGCGATCAACCGATCGCGATCCGTTCCCACCCGACATCGAAAACGCGATTGGTCAGATCGATTCCCATGCACCCGATTGATAGAACGATTCCAATTGTTGCACGCAGGGATCGATGTTGAAACCGTTTTCTTCGAGCCACGAATCGCGATGATAAGTGTCAAGATAACGTTCACCGCCATCGCAGATAATGGACACGACCGACGCGGGTTCGTTGCGCTGGCTCAACTCGGCGATAATCTGAAATGCTGCGTAAAGGTTGGTCCCGGTCGATCCACCGCAGCGACGATTCAAGATTTTGCGCAGAAATCTGAGGGTACCGAACGTTGCTTCGTCGGACACACTGATCATGCGATCGACGACGGAGCAGACGAAGGATGGTTCAACTCGTGGTCGGCCGATGCCCTCGACTCGGCAGTGTCGATTGGAAACGATGTCCTCGTCACGGGTTTGGAAATAGTCATAAAAGACGGAGCCTTCCGGATCGGCAACGCATAGTTGAGTGGAATACGACTTGTAGCGGATGAATCGCCCAATTGTCGCAGAGGTCCCTCCGGTTCCCGCGCTACACACCACCCACGTTGGTACACAGGGATGTTCGGACTTCATCTGTTCGAAGATTGACTCCGCAATGTTGTTGTTACCACGCCAATCCGTCGCGCGTTCCGCGTATGTGAATTGGTCCATGTAATGCCCATTCAGTTCCTTCGCGATTCGCGCCGCCTCGGAATAGATCTCCGTCGGTTCAACGAAGCGGCATTCACCATGGTAAAAACTGATGTTGTCAATCTTCTCTTGCGATGTTCCTTCGGGGACGACGGCGATAAAGGGCAAGCCGAGCAGCCGAGCAAAATAGGCTTCTGAAATGGCCGTGTTGCCCGATGACGATTCGACGATCGTTGTTCCCTCATGGATATGGCCGTTGCAGAGTCCGTACAGGAAAAGCGAACGGGCGAGTCGGTGCTTTAAACTGCCCGTCGGATGAGTCGATTCATCCTTCAGGTAGAGCGAAATATGCTCAAAAGCCGGCAGTTCGACTTTGATTAAGTGAGTATCTGAAGAACGATTCACATCGGCCTGAATCAGATACAACGCATGGCTCAGCCAATCGCTCATGAAGTCTTTTCTCGCTTACTATTTCGTTTCCGTCGCGTGACGTTTGAATTGCCACTGGGTTATTGAGCAACGGAGATTTCTGTGCCCGATCTTGCGAAGCTGATTCCTTGCGTCCCGGTCGTTCCCACCATCACCGTTTCGATGATAGGCGCGTTTACGTCACTTTCCGCTCCCCAGCGAATTAAGAAATTGGCCCCTGATCCTCCCGTGCTATCGCGACGCTCGATCACAAACTCGAGCGTTTGCAGTGGTAGCAGTTTGATCAAACGATCCACTGGATTCTTCGCCAACTTCCCATCCGTGTCGTAATACTCAATCGACTCGATAAAGATCGGCGCATCCGTGTTGACGTTGCGGACGCTCAGCGTGGACTCGAGCGAGTAGGCGGATCCACCTTGGTAGTAGATGTGCGAATAAACCGGAACGTAAACGACATGCTTGCTGGTCAATTGATCCACCGTCACATCACCGGCGGGGTAATCGTCTAGATTCGGCGGTGAGTAGCTCCGTGGCGGCGCGAAAGTTAGTTGGTCTTCGATGTCGGAAAGACGGCTCTCCATCACGTAGAGTCCGATGCCGCAGACGGCGAGCAAAAGCGCACCGAGAATCAACACGATGGCAAAATTCTCGTAAAACCAAAGGAACCAGTTGGGATACTTGTTTTCGTTCGCCATTTTCCGTGCCTCTACGAAGATCGAGCAGAACGGTCTCTCTCTGCCCACGATTCAAGTCATGATAAACGGTCTTCGATTCCCGTCGATCGTTGGGCGGGGGCGACTCGGCGAATCTTCCTCGAAACCGTTGATCGTAATCACTTTATTTGGAAGATCTTTACGGCGCCGCTTTCGAAGGCTCCTGCAGGTGAGAACCTACCGCCGACGCGAATCTCAATCCTGCGACTTCAAGGAACGCGAGCCCTGCGACTTCAAGGAACACCGGCCCAAGTATCTTTCGATTCCACCGTCGGCACCACCTGGAAACGGTATAACGAAGGTCGTTTCAGCCGTTGGAGTCGTTCTATTCGCACAGGAGTGTTGCGGTGAAAATGCCACGTCGAACTGTCGCCCAACGATTCATGTTGGAACATCGTGAACTGACACGTCGTTACTTTCTGCGGTTAGGAGCGGGCGGAATAGGCACCGCTTGGATGGCTGGTCGCGTCAATGCCATCGAAACCGAACCTGAGACGGAATGGTCTGAAGTGCTCGAGAACATCGAGCCTTTTTTTACATCTCAACAGGACTTTCGCGACGTTTCACGTGGCAATCCAGTTCCGCACACCTTGTCGGAACAGAAACGCCGTGAAGTTGGAATGACGCGCGAGACTTGGAAACTGCAAGTTGTTTCCGATCCCGACCATCCGTCCGACATCCGAAATCCGCTTAGTGATGAAAATGGAACGCCTTTCGATTTCGCAGACTTAATGCGGTTAGCTGAAAAGCACGCCGTACGATTTCCGAAAGTGATGACGTGTTTGAATATCGGTTGTCCGCTCGGTATGGGTATATGGGAAGGCGTCCCTCTGCGCGAAGTGTTCTGGTTGACCCAACCGAGAAAGAACATTCGCCGCGTTTTCTACGAGGGCTATCACAACGAAGATCCTGAGCAGCTCTTCCAAAGCTCGCTACCTCTGGATCGGATTCTGGAGGATCCGTTCGATCTACCGCCAGTTATCTTGTGCTACAAGCTGAACGGACAATGGCTGACGCCGGAGCGAGGTGGTCCCGTTCGGGTTGTTGTCCCGGAAGCGTACGGTTTCAAATCGATCAAATGGTTGCAGCGAATCTCGATTACGAATCTCTTTCATGCCAACGATACGTATGAGAATGGAAACAACGATGTTGACAGTGCGTTGAAGACATGGGCTGCGACGCTTTCCATTCCCCGGAGCGTGAAGCCGGGGCAACCGATCCCCGTCACGGGATACGCGCAAGTCGGTCTCTCTGGTTTGAAGAAGGTGCAGGTCTGGATCGAAAACAAAGATGAACCAGCGGCGGAAACGGGACGTTACTTTGCTAACGCTCCTTGGCAAGATGCCGAGATTCTGCCACCGCCGAAAAACTGGGGTGGGGAATTGGATGAAGCAGGCATCCCTGACGCAACGATCGGTTTCAAGGAGGGAAAGCCGATCTCTTGGCCGATGCCACTTTCCAAAGCCCATTGGGCGAAACTGTTACCTGGGATGCCGCGCGGACGATACACGTTTCGCTGCCGAACGGTTGACGAAAAAGGTCATGGTCAACCGATGCCGCGGCCGTTTCGTAAGTCCGGTCACGCGGCAATCGAAGAGGTCAGCATCACGGTTGAAGGATAAAGGCGTTGTTGGATGGAAACGCGAGGCGTCAGCGAGTGGATCGGTGTGATCTTTCGCTGACGCGCGAGTACTTTTGGCTACGGCCCATCAATCAAACTCAACTTCCACTTCAACCGCTAGTACTCAAGCTCCGGAACGGTCTCTGGCGTTTGTGTATTGGGACGCGTGATCTCGCTTGGTAGCGATTCGGACGTCTCGATGGAAAGCTCCCAGGCACCGTTCGATGGATCCCCAACCTTGAAGCTGCTTGCTCCATTCGTCGCTTTTCGGATCCTGCAGATCAGGGCACCTTGTGGAAGTATGTCGCCCGGTCGAACAACAAGGCTTGTAATCGTGCCATCTACTGGGGCAACGATTTTTCTCTGTCGCTGTTGCGCCTTTTGAGCCTCAAACGCTTCGAGATCTCGTTCCTTTTGGGCCAAACTTGCCTTTGCACGGTCGAGGTCGTCCAGCGATTGCTTAAGAGAGTCTTCGGCAGAATTTGCAGAAGATTGAGCGTCTGCGATATCAACTTGGGCCTTCTGACGCTTTGCGTTCCGATCGGACTCTTTGATTTTCAGTTCATTCAAGATGGCTTGTAAGTTCGCCTCGGCTTCTACGACCTGCGACTTCGCTTTATCCTGTTTGGCTCGGGAAGCCTGGAGTTCTTGTTCCGAGATCAAACCGCTGGCTCGCATTTTCTCCGTTCGCTCACCGGTTTTGTTGAGCTGTGCAAGCTCCTGTTTGATCAAGTCCAGTTGGGCTTTCGCCGCATCCGCTTTACTTGCTTCGGCGTCGATAGCCGCTTCTGCTCCTGCAACGATTTCCTTTTGAATGGATTCAAAGAGCACGACACGTTGTTTGGCTGCATCTAGTTGATTGGACGCTGAATCAACGCGTCGTGATTTTGCCGTGACGTCAGCTCGGCTGTCACTGATTTCTCGCTGCATCGCAGTCTTTAGTGTTTCCAGTTCCAATGTCCGGCCGTTATCGGGTGAACTCACCAGCGCGATCAGATCACCCTTCTTTACCCTTGCGTTTTCCTCAATACCATTGCCCAGTCGAACGACCGTGCATCTCATTGGTGACTGTATCGGCATGGCTTCAGCGACAAGGTTGGCCCGTGAAGGTGGCACGTCGACGTTTGCCGCTGGAGGCGCACCTGCGCGACTCCAGGAAAAGTCACGCAGTCTCGGCCGATCGGCACGAATGGGAGACTCGGGGTCGGCGGAGACAGCACCACGAATTTGAGATGCCTCATCGACTCGTAACGTGATCGATCCGGATTGTTCGTCTTCCGATTTCCACCGACCGTTGTAGCGCCGTTGCGATCGAGACCATTCCAGTTTGATTGCACCGCGGATTCCATCGGCGTCGGTGAACGTTCCGTTGTACCAACCGCTTGCCTCGTCAACAGAATCCAGGGAAACGGTCTTCCATGTTTCACCTTTCCATGTTCCAGTGATGTCGAATGGCTTCGTGATCTGCCATGCAAAGGCTGCTGCTACGAAAAGAAACAGGGGTGCTAAACTCGCGGCGATTGCCGAACGCATCCATGGAATCCTTGACTTTCCGCCGTTGCTCTGAACGATATTCATTCGCGCCACTGGTTTTTCAATTGATTGAGTTGCCTTTGTTGATGCAACGCAAGAAGGAAGAGCAACATTCGTAGGCTGTTGTAGATGTGCTAGGCAGTTTTCCAGGAGGCTCGCGACATCTGCAGCGGATTGGAATCGATCACTCGGATGCTTGGCCATTAATCGTCTGATGATCTGGCAAAGCCAATCGGGGATGTCGGGATTGACCTCTCGGATCGGTCGGGGATCGGTGTCCGTGATGCGTCGAAGGATTCCGTAGGCGGCCTCGGATCGGAACGGCGCTCTCCCTGTGCACGCGATGTACAAGACACTTCCCAGGCTAAATAAGTCGCTGCGGTGATCGACCGATTCACCGCGTGCTTGTTCGGGTGACATGTACTGGGGTGTTCCGGCGATCACCCCCGTTTTTGTCATCGATGCATCATCCATCGCACGAGCGACACCGAAATCGGTGATCCACAGTCGTTCGATGCCTTCATTCAAAAGTATGTTGGCAGGCTTGATGTCTCGGTGAACGAGTCCGCCTTCGTGCGCGGCCGCTAGACCGGCGGCGATCTGTTTTCCAATTCGGACGACCTCCACGGTGGTCAAGGGGCCGCTTCGATCGATACGGTTTTGCAACGATGGACCACGTGCGAATGGCATCACAATGTATGGCAACCCGTTTGCTTCGGAGACGCCGTAGATATCGATGATGCAATCGTGCGTAATCGCCGCCGCAGCGCGCTTCGCGTTGAAACCGTGTGCGTGCTGGTCCGCTGCCGGCGAGGTGTGGAGCCATAACTTTGATCGCAACCACGCGCCGCAGAGACTTGTCGAATCCGCGAAGGACCGCACCCATGCCACCGAGACCGACCACACCACTGATTTCATATTCACCGAGTCGCCCAAGCATCTCCGGATCATCGGTGGGCGAAAGTGCATCCAGAACAACAATTCCCGGATGGACTTGCTGGTCGTCTGTTGCGGTCGTTTCGGTGTCTTCGATCGGTAGATCATCCTGGTCTGATAAAAGCGAACGCGCGTTGTCCCAGACGTCTTGGTCGGCTGCGCGTTGCTCGATTTGCAGTCGACAGGTTTCGCAATCGGACAGATGTTGTTCCAGCTCGGTTTGCTTTTCGGGATCCAGTTTTCCCGCCAAGTAGTCATCGATCGTTGCCATGTCACAACTCTGTTCAACAGGTTTCATTGTTTCGACCTTTATTGTTTGGCGATTCACGGACTTCCTCGTGTTCGATTTGCCTGACGGCATCCCGAAGACGTCGCATCACGCGGCTTCGCGCGGCGTAAACACTGCCCGTTGAAATACCCAAAGACGTCGCTGCTTGATCGACACTCTTGCACTGCAAGACGGTCATCTCAAAAGCGAGCCAAGTCGTCTCTGCGATTTCCAGTCTGACGACCGAAACCGCTTTGCCATAAATTTCGCGGCGATATTCGGTTTCGATCAAAGCATCGATCGTCGGATCGGAGCACGGAACCTCTTGCAAGAGATCCATCACATCCGTTCCTCCCGACGCCTTGTCCTTTGGGCCGCGCGAGAGTGCTCTCACGATGGCATGGCGGGTAATTCGGCTGAGCCAATGACGAAAAGGCACTCCGTCAGGTCGCTTCTCGTAACGCGAAATGGCTCCAGAAACCGACATCAGGACTTGTTGGACCAAGTCCAATGCGTCGGAATGCTGCAAGCCCTTAGCGCGAGCGATACGAAAAATGACCGGCCGATAGACTTGCTCGAAACGTTCCCAAGCTTCGCGATCACTGGGATCACGCACCTGAATTAGCAGGCTGTCGCTTGTATCTGGAAACTCGGGCACGTTGCTCTCCGAAACGGGTCATCGTACCTAATCCATTTCCGAAGACTTTCTGACACGAAATCCGAAAAGTTTTGAAACTTGTGGGGACGTTTTCAAATCCGGTGGGTGGACTCAATTCACGATTTCACACTCCCGCAAGCGAGAGTGTGAGGCCTGAAGGTGAGAACAGAATGGTGAGATGTGTGGACCGTAGGAGGACGCGGCTTCGTCCACTACAGCCTTGCGTAGTGTTTCCAGATGATGTGTGTCTGTTTTTCGCTAGCGCCCCGGGAGATGATCAGCGTTGTGGAAGTGCTGGCGGTGTTGACGAGAATCGTATGCAGGGCAAACGGGCGACCGTCTGATTCATCCGAAATTAAAACGGATCGACCCTCCTTACGTTCGGCTTGCTCTTTTGAATCGGCATCCTTGGCTGGTCCGAGTTTTTCCTTGTAAAACGCGATCACTTTTTCGACTGAGTCGTTCGTTTTCATCGTCGTCTTGCAGGCGATCGATGGTACGGTTCGATTTCCCGACCCGTCGATCGTTGCAGCGTCTGACATCTGCGCTCCGCCCATGGAAGCTTTGGGATACATCCATGGTGAGAGCTTTCCCATTAACGTGACCGGCTCGTCAGCGACACAGCGATGCGAGAAGGAGCAAACAAAGACAGTCAGAAGGAGTAACGTCGTTGGTCTGTGCATCGTCGGTCTTTCGATGGGAGTGGAGAGTTGATGATCGGTTCATTCATGCTGGTCGGTTGCCATCGTTGATTGGCTTGACGATCCCGTTTTTCCGTCTCACCCGACTATTCCAAACGGAGGTCAAATTCTTCTTCGAGTTCCATCACCAGCTCCACAAAGTCTAGCGAGTCTGCAGCCAACGATCTAACTTCATCAAGCCCATCGAATTCTTCCGGGACTTTGCTGAGAGAGACGCCGAGTCTTTCGGCGATGACCTGACGAATCCGTGATTTCTTGGCTGCGGCAGTTGCAGAATCGTAAAACACCAGCCCGTCGCGTTGTTTGGCAAACCAAAGTAGTTGACCACAGGACGGACAGGGAGCATCACCGAATGGATTCGACGGATCGATGTGGATACTCGAATCGCAGATCGGGCAATGGTTTGGACGTCCCTCAGGAGTTCGCGATGATACGTTCATGGTTCAACTCGTCCTCAGTTCTTTCTATAGACTGATAGAGTCATGGCCAATAAAACATTCACGATTCGATTGATGCTCTTAGTCGTGCTTTCGCTCGCTCTCTCATTTGCAACCTTTCGCTTTGGCACGGTGGCAAAGTCACCGCTGCTCGCATCTTGTGGTTTGGGGGGATTCTTCGCGAGCATCGGTTGGCCGATCGGTTACTTTATCGATGGACGCTCCGGAGCCTATTACGGGGCGATGATCGGTGTCGGTTTCCTCTTTGTGATGATCCTACTGATGCTTGGCTGAGCCGCGCAAGACATTTCTTGTCTCGGAGTATCGTCGATTGACCGGCCGGCTTACTCATCGAATGCAAAGACTTTCGACCAGTCGTTCTTCATGCTGATAACGTGCCATTCTTTTGCTTTTGCTTCATCCATTAGCGACTCGGGGAACGCACCGATCTTTGAATCTGGCAATCCGTTGGCGGGCCCGTAGGCGAATTCGCGCTCATCGTCATCGTGAAAAACGAGCATCATCAGGCGTGAACCGTCGCCTGCGCTGGTCCATTCCAACATCTCGCGGTCACCGGCTGAGTTTCCGAATGCTGCGATTGGGCGTTTTCCAATGAACTTGTTGATCCCGATCGGTTTGCCACTTTTATCATCGACAAAATCGACTTCGGCGCGGCGCATCAGAATCGGTTTTCCGTCCTTGATCACGTATTCTGTTTTGATCATTGAACCGACAACTTGTTCAGGCGGGATACCGTAGACCGATTGTGTCATCGGTCGCATAAACTCAATGCCACCGCCGGAAACGATGTAGGTCTTGAAACCGTTGGCCCGTAGATAGACCAACAGTTCTAGCATCGGTTGATAACTGAGCTCGGTGTAGCGTCGTTTGAATCGTGGGTGACGAGCCTCTTCGAACCAATCCGTCACGGTCTCTTGAAATTCCGTGACGCTCACGCCAGCATGCGACGCCATCACCAACTCGACCAACCCTTCTTCGCCCAGGGCCGCGATCGAATCCAAATCGTTCTCTAGTGCCGCCTGGAACGGCTGCTCGGTTTTCCACTCCGGATGCTCCGTTGCAAGTTCCTTGACGCGATCGAGCGCGAAAGCGAGTTGCGTATAGATCGGTTGCTCGCACCACAGTGTTCCGTCATTGTCAAACGTTGCGATGCGATCTGCAGGCTGAACAAAGTGCGGAGAGCTTTCATTCGTTACTTTTTCGACAAAAGAGATGATTACGCGTTTGGAATCACCTTCCTTCCACGAAGGCAGTGGGTCGGCAGCGCCGGTCACAGAAATCAGAGCGAATGTGAACGCCGACGCCAGGACATGACGTTTAAGAAAAACAATCATAGAACACGATGCAGAGAAGAATGGTTGGTTCGGACGAGTGGGAAGCTTGAACGCACATCGCTTGAGATGCTGCGAGGTTTAGTCTACACGCTCACCGATGACCTGTTTGATGTAGGCAATCACCTCATTTTCGTATTTTGAAGCGTCATAGGCAAGCAAATCAACATGTTCAGCGCCTTCAAATACAACAAGGCGTTTGGGTTGACTGGCTGCATCGAAAAGCTGTTTCGTTTCATCGATGGTTGTATGTCGATCGCGATCACCCGACGCGATTAGAATCGGGCAGCGAATCTTCGTGATTTCATCAACGGGACGAAGCTGATCTGGGGATACTCCTAGACGTGGTTGCAGCTGGACGAGAAGAAGTGGTGCGACAACGCGATGCAAAATACCGATTCGCATCTGCACGCGATTGTGGACAGCATTCGAAATCGTTGGGTAAACCGATTCGAGCACGATCGCATCGACATCCGGGTTTGCAAAAACGGTCGATGCACCTCCCAACGATCGACCAATGACGGCAATCTTTTGATCAGGGAAATTCGATCGGATGAAGCCAACGGCAGCCGTCACATCGTGCTTCTCAAGATGCCCGACGGTGATAGTGTCTCCTTCCGACTCTCCGTGAGCCTGCAGGTCGACGAGTAGCGTCGAGTACCCGTGTTTCCTCAGCAGCTTTGCTCGAGATAGCATTGATCTTCGATCACCGCGATACGGATGAAACAGAATCGCCGTGGCGTGAGACTCGGGTAACGGCAAATGCCAACCGACAAGAGACGATCCCGAATCGGATTGAATCGTGACCGTAGTTGCCGGAAAGTCAGAGGGCGGTTCGCCAACCGTTTTCGTAGCGGGTGCGATTAAAGAAGTTCCCACCAACCACGCAATAACCGCTAACGTACCTATCCCAGCCAAGCCAAGGATCGTGGTCCATTTTGCGATTCGTCGTAACTTGGTTTTTGCCATGAATCGTCGATAGAGTTTGTGCCACCGAGTTCACCGTGGTTACCGAGTGCTCTGTGGCTTCGTGCTCTTCCGTCTTACCGTGAACGGAATATTTCCGAAGTCAACGCGGCGACCAGCATCTGCTTGAGTGCGTAGTCATTTTTCTTCGCTTGGCCCAGCAGGTCATCGATTTCAAACTGGTCGGCGCGTTCCATGTGGCGACCCGTCGCGTACGTCAGCAATTTCTCAATCAGGTTCCTTGAAAACCGTTCCCCTCGATTCGTCTCCAGCGTTTTCTTGAAACTGTCGAAATCGTCATAAGAATCACCCGAAGGAAATTCGCCTGATGAATCGACTTTCGCATTGCCCTGATTCTTGGGGTACTTGTTCCGCCAACGACCGATCGGATCGAAATTCTCTAGGCCGTATCCGAGTGGGTCAATCTTTCGATGGCAGCTGGCACAGGTCGAATCTGAGCTATGTAGCGCGAGTTTTTCTCGGATCGTCTTAGCTCCCGAAACGTTCGCCTCAATGGAGGGCACATCATCCGGAGGATTCGGCGGTTTGATTCCGAGCAGATTCTCGGAGACCCAAACGCCACGAGTTACGGGAGATGTTTCGACACCGTTAGCGCTCGCTGTCAATACTCCCGCCATGCCAAGCAGGCCGCCGCGCTGCGGCTGCTCTTTTAAGCTCACGCGCTGAAATCCGTCCGCTAAACGCAGCGTCTTTTCCTCAGGCAACTTGTAGAGTTTCGCAAGCTTCTTATCGACGAAAGTGTAGTCAGCGTTCAGCATCGTTGTCGCTGGTTCGTTTTCATCTAGCAGGTGCCGAAAGAAAAACCTTGCTTCCTGCTTCATAGAATTCGGCAAGTCCTCCGCGTAATACTCGTTCGCAAATCGGCGTGGAGGTGGAAGATTTCCGATCTCACGCAATCCCAGCCAACTATCTAGGAACCCGTTGACGAACTGATCCGAACGTGGGTCGCGGAGCAATCGCTGTATCTGACGCTTCAAGACGTTTGTCTTCAACAGCTTTCCCGACGATGCTGCTTCGAACAATTTGGCATCCGGCGGAGCCGACCAAAGCGTGTAGGACAGTCGTGCAGCAAGGTCGTAGGCATTTAGCTGATCGCTATCCTGCTCCGTGATTTCGCTCAGGTACAAAAACGAAGGAGAGCAGAGGATTAACTTGAGCGTGTCCAAAGCGGCCTGTCGAGATTCTGCTCCGGCGGCGATACGCTGTTGATACATCGCCTCGATACTCGCACTATCCGAATCAGATAGCGGACCACGGTAGGCGCGTCGAGCAAACGCGTACAGTTGATCGAGCGCCGTTTCGGCTTGAAAACCTGATGGCCCAAAGATCGCAAGTTCCTCTTTACCGCCGCCCGGTTCTTCGACGGGGCCGTGGATTTTGATTTCACCGATGCGAATGTGCGGTAGAGCCCCCTCACGAAGGATGTGGCCTCTCGGCACACCGCTTCGATACGTCTTCGGGTCGAACTCATCCTTGTAGCGTTCATTCACCTTTATGACCGAAGCCCGCGATTCGTAAGGTCCATTTGGGAAAATGAATCGTGGCGTCTGTCCCGCTTCCAGCCATACACGAAACTTCAGCCATTCCGGTTCGTCATCCGGAACAATCGCACTTCCGAGCAGTGGTTCAATCGCTTGCGGATAGTGGATGTGACCTTTCGTTGCATCACCGGGGACAACACCCAATTGAAACGGTTCTGAAAAGTCGATGCGAAAGATCTCGGGATCGTAATGCGTGTCACGATGCATCGCCTGCGCATGGACTTCTATGTCATAGAGACCCGATACCGGTACGCCTCCTAGGAAATCCTCGATGTGCCCGTAACCACCTTGCCGCGTGTCAGTATTGGGTTGCTCGTAGATACACAGATATTCAAAGTTGAACACGCTGCGGTGTGATCCGGCCAATTCCTCATACTGCACAAAGTGATCTTTGAAGTGCCACGTTTTCGGTTGGGTCGATGGTTTCGCTAAGCGTGTTTCAATCAGTCGATTCGCGGCTTGAAAGTACTGGTCCAACAGGAACCCGGACGTGACCAAGTCTTTGCCAATGTTGTCGAAATGCTGGCTCGTGGTGTCCTTGGGGAAATCAGCCGTCAAGCCGAGCGTATCAACGCGGCGATTGAGCAAACTGGCGAGCGTATTTTCGTACTCGCGGTTGGAAAGACGACGTAGAACCGTGCGACCACCCGTGCTTTCGAATGAATCTCTCGCCGCCGCGATCGCATGTTGAAGATTCTCGATCAACGCAAGGCGTTCTTCGTCCGTTGGCTGCTCAGCATCCTCCGGCGGCATGTGATTCAGCGTGATCTGAGCAACGATTTCGTCGGTCGTGATCAGATGTTGCTGCGTTGTCAGTGGCAACGCAAATGACTGAAAGTTGCGTTCTGCTTCTGCGATGTCATCGTTGTGGCAGTCTAAACAGTATTTCGTCAGAAACTGTTGAACCGATGGATTGGATGACACTTTGACGGACTCCGCGTCATCGGGATCCGCGCAGGCTGGTTCTACCAAAACAACAACAGCTAACAGCGAAGCGATCAGGCGGACGCGTCGCCGCAACTCTTTCAAATCGATCAGCATGTTCGGTTAAGTGTAAACGCCGGTGCTGGTCCCAAAACTGTCGGCTTGAACGCCCATGCGTTGGGCTAGCCCGAGCAGAAGGTTGCAAAGTGGCACTTTGCCGGGACCTTCGCTTGCCGTCTTCTTGAATTCGCCGCCGCCATAACCACCGCCGGCTAACACGATTGGCAGATCCGTGTTCGTATGCGAATTCCCGTTGCCCATTCCACTGCCAAACAGAACCGCGGTTGAATCGAGCAAGGTCTGTTCGCCGTCTTGGATCCCTGCGAGTCGCGTGAGGAATTTTGAAAACTGCTCCAGCTGATACGTTTCCAACGTCAGCAAATGATTGACGCTCGATTCATCGTTACCGTGATGCGATAAGCTGTGATATGACTTATCGATCCCCAAGTTTTGAGGAAGGAAACTCCCGCCGATCTCTAGCGTTGCAACGCGAGTGGAATCCGTTTGCAAGGCCAAGGCGATCAGCTCATAGAATATGGGAAGGTCATCGACGGTATTACGATTGACCGGTTTTTCGAATGGAGCGTCCGGTTTGGGTTGATCATGCCATTGCCGTCTCGATGCAAGTCGTTTTTCAACATCGCGAATCGATGAGAAGTACTCATCCAGCTTGTCTCGGTCTTCCTGATTAATCGCTTTTGAGAGTTCCTTTGCCTCACCGCGAATTGAATCCAGGATGGATCCCTGCAGTTCGTTTGCCCGCGCTGTCTGAGCAAGTTTTTGATCAGAATCGCTCACAAACAATTTGTTGAACAAGTCCGCTGGACCCGTGATCGGTGGAACACGCACACCGGACTTGGTCCAAGCAAGTTGGCAGCCGCCATGAATCCCACCTTCCGAGCCGACAGTCAAAGATGGAAATCGTGTCTGTCGTCCGACTTCGTCTGCAATGAACTGGTCGATCGTGACGTTTCCATCGGCGCGATGTTTCGATTCATGATGCAGGACACCCGACAAAAACGTGTGCACAGCAAAGTGCCCACCACGGATGCCATGATCGAGTCCTCGATACACGGTCAATTCGTCGCGATGATCGAGGATCGGCTTGAGAAGTCGAGTCTCCTCGAAATCCTTTCCGGTTGTTTCCGGGAAGAAATGTTTTTGCTGAAATCCGAGCAAGTTCGCAACGGCGACAAAACGAGGTGCACTGACGCCTGCTCCACTTGTCTTTAACACGGGCGCGGCCGATTCACTCGCCAAGCTGGTGAGAGCGGGTAGAGCCATCGAGCCACCGATGGCTCGCAAGGCGAATCGGCGGCGATCAAAAGACAACGGCATAGGGGTCTCCAGGTGGGCTCGTTCACCGCGAGGGGTGGAGAATGGAGAGGCGGATAGGCTCTCTATAGTTTATCGACGTCAACCGGAAAAATGAACAGGATAAACACCGAGTTCGCTGAGCCGGGGCGTGATAATCGAAGACGCTTGCGTGTCGTGCCCAGCCTTTTCCTCTGTGGTCCAGCAGGCTTCCCAATGCAATGAATACGGGCGATTGATGCATTATGCTGTCCCGTCATTCGCTGATCTCCTGGAGGTTCACCGTGACTCTGTTTCGAAAATCTGGATCGATCTTGGCCCTCGTGATTCTGTCTGGCTTGCTTGCCCCCGCGAGGGTATCGGCACAACAATGGCTCACGTACTCACCCGCTGATGGCACCGCGAACGGAAAGAAGATCGTCTGGATCGCCGCGGAGCAGTCGTATCGATCAGAGCTCTCGATGCCGATGATGGCACGGATCTTGGCACGACACGGTTTTGAGTGCACGGTGCTCTTCGCGATCGATTCGGAAACAGGAGAGATTGATCCACGCGTCAAGAACAACATTCCCGGTCTCCAGGCACTCGAGTCCGCTGATCTGTTGGTTGCGTTCATGCGTTGGCGCGAACTTCCCGACGAGCAGATGAAATACATCATCGATTACACCGAGTCGGGAAAGCCGGTGATCGGAATCCGCAATGCAACGCATGCGTTTCGCTATGACGAATCCAGCGCAAGTCCGTACGCAAAGTACGATTGGCAAAGCGATTCGCCCAAGGGAGGTTGGGGGAAACGTGTGCTCGGTGAAACTTGGGTGTCACATTACGGAAAGAATCTCGTCGAAAGTACGCGTTGCGACGTGATCAACTTCGCCGCAAGTCATCCGATCTTTCGTGGCACTCGACGTAGCTTTTGGATTCCCGATGATGTTTACGGAATCAGCGAAGCACTCTCAGGTGACAGTGAACCGATGCTGTTGGGCCAGCCGTTGGTCGGTTGGTCCGAGACCGATGAACCCGTGGAAACGAAACAACCGATTCCGATCGCCTGGACAAAGACGCACGAAAGCAAGTCGGGTACGTCTGCTCGCGTCTTCACAACGACCATGGGACATGGTGATGCGTTCATGATTGCAGACTTCCGCAGAATGTTGGTGAATGCCTGCTATTGGTGCATGGGTCTCGAAGACAACATTCATCCTCGCTTGGATGTGGATGTAACGGGAACCTACGATCCGGGTCCCGCTGGAGTGAAGGGATTGAAATTGGGTGTGAAGCCCGATGACGATTCTTTGAAAATGCCTACTGATGCGACGAGCCGTCGCATCGAAGCTCTCCTGGCAGATGACACACAACCGGGTTGGCGGTCACTAGTCGCAGACGACTTTACCAAGGTGAACAGCGCTGATGACACTTGGAGTTGGCGGGAGGGCGTGTTGCACTGCACAGGGCAACCGGTGAGCGTGCTGCGAACGAGAGAGTCATTCCGCAACTTTGAATTGGTCGTCGAATGGATGCACGAAAAGCCAGCCGGCAACAGCGGTGTCTTTGTTTGGACAACACCTGAATCCATCAAACGATTGACGGAAGCAGGAAAGCCCGGTTTACCGAAGGGAATCGAAGTCCAAGTGTTGGACCACCAGTTCACAGATCGAATGAAGAGTCGCGGTGCAAAGACGGATTGGTTCGGCACCAATGGAGATGTCTTTCCGGTCGGTGTCCAAATGACGCCTTTCCCACCCTTGTCACCCAACGGTCAACGTAGCTATCCGCGACGTCACATGGCCAATGGGACCGGTCAATGGAATCACTACTACATTCGCGCGATGAATGGCGAAGTGCGTTTATGGGTCAACGGCGAAGAAGTTTCCGGAGGCACCGGATGCGATCCGGCTGAAGGATATCTCTGCCTGGAAAGTGAAGGATCCCCGATCCAGTTCCGCAAAATCCGAGTACGTCGTCTTCCCTAGGACATGCCTGCGTCGTGGATGAGGCAACGCGGGCGACGCGTCCCATCGCACGGAAATCAGGCAACCGATGCGAGCGACACGAAAAGTGGTCTCGCAGTCTCGCGAGATCGCCGACCTGCCGCTTTCCAGCGACCAATCGCTTTTGGACATCTTGCCTCGATGTACGCACGATTAAAGCTCTGACTGTTCCTCATCCGAATCATCGTCATCCAAGATAGCCAGCAGAGCGTCATCGAATGATTCCGGTTCACCCTGCGAACTCTGCCGCGCCAACTGGTTGATTACCTGTAGCGCGTCGAGTGCGGAAACCAACCCGTCCGAGTTGACATCGTAGTAGGGGGGAGGACCGACCGAGTCGGTAATCTCGATGAGCAATCTCGTTTCCGGATCGTGAACGGTCGGCCTGGCCAATTGGTTGATGACCAGCAGTGCATCCAGCGCGGTGACACCGTCTCGGTCACTCACGTCGAAACGATTGACGGGATTGGTCCACGTACGCGGCGTTGCATCAACTTCCAGGTCGCTGACTTCAACCGAGCTGTTCGGTTCGTCGAAACCAATCAAGTCAAAGAAAATCGTCCACGTTTCACCGGCTTGGGCATCGAATACGGGAATCGTGACTTTGATGTCTTCATTGAGATTCAGAAGGCCACCGCTGGTATCCAGTCCTTCGACTTCGACATTCGATGCAAAATAGACTGCTCCATCTGCTTGGATGTTAAGCAGAGCGTCACCGCCGTCGATGCCTTGAACCGGGCCGAGCACGGGTGATCCGTCATCGCTTTTCAGCAGGGAAACTTCGAAGGCTTCCGAAGGGAATGGCCCGTTGGCGACATCCAGATTGATGCCACCCAAGGTGAATTGAATCGATGTCGTACCTTGTGGAACGACAAAGGTTTGCGACAAGTCACCGATTAAACCAATGGTCTCACGAATCGTGGCGACACCATCCGAAATCTCAACATCCCCGACCGTTCGCCATCCATAGTTTTCATCTGATGGTTCACCGACTTGGAAATCTTCGTTCGTTAGTCCAACAGAAGGTCCTGCATCAACCGTCGCAGAAACCCCGTCACTCAAAGACACAAACCCGCCACCACTGGTCAGCGGCAGCTCATCATTTCCATTGCTCCCGAAATAATCAGCTTCGTGCGCTGCCAAAAGAATGTCTCTATTGGCTGCCGAAGGCAGCTTTCGTAGGCCCGGACGCAATGTGCTGTTCATCAGGTCAAACGGTCTGTCACTGGATGCGACGTGATCGAGATCCCCCGCCAAAACAACGTCACCATCAGATGTCGAAATCGTCGCGACGTTCCCATCGATCGTGATCAAAGATGCAAACCCAGCAAATGTGTCGGTAAAGCCCGCGAGGTGGCCGATCTCGTGCATGAGAAGCGTCAATAGGTCGTAACGGGACTCACCTGGCCGTCCGACCGCATCACCATCAGCGTAGATGCGAGTGAATTCGGAATCGTCCAAAGGTGTGTCATCAATGAACCATCCGGCTCCGTCCGCATCGATGTCGACGGTGATCGTCCCAGCGAGTGGCTTCCCATCGCCAGACCAAGCCGTGATGCTCGCCAAACCGAGGTAGCCGGGAGGAAGATCAGCCAGTCGAGTCGTCAATTCTGGTATTTGACCGGGTAAGTCCCAGCGTTCTTCCGCAATCTCGGTCAATGTGTCGAGTCGATCCGTCGTCAGTCGAGACTGAATTGCATCGTAGGTTGGGACGTCACCAACGGGCGTGTCTGACCGCAAGTTGGTTTGTCCTGAGAATTGCCGCCGCAGACTGATCGAGTAGTCATCACTGAACTGGTCCGTGCCGGCCGGTGTAATACCAACGAAATAGACACCGGCCTCCAAGCCCACCAGATCCATTGTCGTTGAACTCTCGACTCCTTCCGCAAAGGCATCACTGGTTCGAATGAGTTCACCGTCTTGATCGAATAGGTAGGCTTCGAGAATCCCGTTCACTGAATCAAATTCAACCGTAATTCGATCTTGATCTGTTCCAATGGATGGAAGTTCGAACGTGAACAGATCAACGTCGCCAGAGTGAACTGTTAGGTTGTCGATTTCGGTGAGTGTCGTATTCCCTTGGATTGGAGTCGCCTGCTCGGCAGAGTTGTTGGGCTCAAGTGCGTCAGCTTCCGGCACGACTAGAACGCCAATTGAAGGCGACAGATTGTCGGATTCAGACGACTCAAGAATCGACTCGCCAGAGTCTGCAAGTGCTGACAGGTAGTAACGACCCGCTTGAGAAACACCGGTGACATCCACCGTCACGGGCACGAGCGCTTCTTCGCCAACCGCGAGTGCAGGTACCGCAACTCCCGCCGCAACGGGTGATTCTGTCGCTAGGTCGATCCGTTCGTTTTCTGAGAGGAAAACGTCTAACGTCGTGCTGCTTGAATCCTCTAATCCAGTATTGGCAACGCGAACGATCAGTTCGATCGAATCACCGTCGACGAATGCCGAACCATTATCGACTTCAAGCACTCGTAGATTTGCTCCACTCGCCACCGGTAAATCATGCGAGATGGAGTATTCAATGACTTGATCGTCACTGGGATTCAGAGAGAACACCTGGAGTGTGACCGGTCCGCCACTCGCATTGGACAGGTCAAACTTGCGGCGGTCGCCATCGACAATTGTGTCAATTGGATTGCCGAGATAATCAAACAGCGTTACGTGCAAGTCGCTTGCGAAAGCAGAGACGACTTCGATCGATGATCCAAGAACGGGGTCGGATTGAAGTTCAAGCACGGTGATGTCGGTATCCGAGCTATGGGATAGTCGGAATCCGCTGACCGTGTCATTACCGCTGATCGATTCCAAACGGACGAATCCGTTATCGAGTTCATGGATCTCAAAAGCGTCTTCGGGCGGAGCTGTCGAGATAAACGACTCAGCGCTGAAGGTTTCCGAATCACCGTCTTGATTTAGCGTTTCAAGTGTCAGTTCAAGTCGCAGTTGCTTCTCGGCTGCATCAGGGTTAATCAGGATTGAGGTGTCGAAATCCAAGAAGTCATTCGAATCCAATTGACCGAGTTGGGAAATGGACTCTCCGACGACTTGATCGCCATCGAATGCACGCAGTGTCGCTGTTATCGGTCCGGCCTTGGACCCGAAGTTCAGGACTGACAACGGCAGCGGCAAGGTTGTCCCGGCAACGGCGATTAGGTTATTGGGTAAGCCTTGAACAATAAGTTCCGGCCCGTCAACTTCGTGGTCTGTCTCCAGGGTAACCGTGTATTCGGTGGGTGAGTTTCCGAAGACGTGCAGCACGTATTCGCCCGCGGGCAACTCACTCAGAGAAGCCGATGCGATCGCTCCGCCCTCCGCGGTTGACGGCCTGCCCGAGCGAACGAGTGGTGCGTTGTCGAGTCCAAGGATTTGGAATTCAGCCGCGGACTCGGAGCGATTCGACGCGACCACGATCGTCGCGTCACCTCCTGGGTGATAGAAACGGTGAAAGTCATCATCCGCGAATCGATCCAGGTTTAGCTCTGACACGGTCTGCCCGTTGTCCAGACGCATCAAATGGAACGCTTCGGATGGTTGATTGTTTGGCTCTAGCACATCGGGAAGCAGACCTACTTCGACCGAACGCGAATACTGATCATTGTCACTCACTGCTTGATCCGCAGTTCCATACGGATCGACCCAAACGCCCAACGCAACGAGTTCACCGGCGACGTCACCGAGCGTTACGCCGGTCGTCACCGTAAATCGCTCACCTGGGTCCAATGCGGGGATCGACTGAGTGTCACCGAGCGTTGCGTCTTCCCGATCGATGTCATTATCTCGGCTGGCAACAATGCGAGCCCGCGTTGGGCGTGAACGAACGGTGCCGGCATTTGTGACGGTATACGTAACACTGAGGCTTTGGCCAGCGAACAGTCGATCATCGATGATGTTGAGATCTGCAACCAAATCCGCAATGCCGATCGCAGGGCCCGTGATCTCGACATCGACGGGTACATCGACGTCACCGTCGGTAAAGACAACAACTCCATACGATCCAGCGGTGATCCCTTCCAGCGAGATGGTTTGTTCACCAGTGCCCGCTACGGTCCGCAGGATGGAATCGTCGTTACCCCACAGCTGCACGCGAATCGGCGTGTCGTCCGGTGGCGTTACGCGTACAGAGTGTTGTTCCGTGGCTTCGCCCGTCTGATGGAATCGCCACAATTGAGGACCTTCTCCGGCAAGGATGGTGGCTGAGGATTGAATCGGCTCATTCGTCGATCCGAGATATAGGAACGGATCGTTGCTCGCCAAAAGCGCGAGTTGTTCAGGTTGCTCAGATGAGTGGATGATACGTCCATCCGCATCAGCACCTACCAGTGATGGGACTGTCACCAGATCATCTTCGTAAGCAAGGCTGTCACCCGGTAGCCAGAGTGAATTCGATTCAGACAAGGTGTTGGACCAACTCTGCGAATCGTCACCAACCAACGGCATCACGGGACGCTGATTCGGTACGTACTTTAACGCCCCTGTTCGGTACGTCGTGGAATCTGATAAGTCCGTGGCAGAGAAAAGGACCTTATTGAAGAGGTCGAAGTCACCGTATCCGATGACATTTCCTTTGCCGTAACCAATCATCGTGAACGCAACGGGATTTGGTTGATTGTTCCCAGGACGCTCGTAGACATTGCCCGAGAACTTTCCCGTGAGTCCGAGTTCGACGCCGCCGGCGTAGCCCAATAAAACCTCGGTTAGAACTCCAATGGTCAAGTCGAGTTCAGCTCTTAAAGCGACCTTGATCCCCGAGCTTTCAGGAATAAACAATCCACCTGTTTGTGGTTCAACCGTGTACTTATATGCCAACGTAGGCACCAACGCTCCGCGAAATGCCATAAAGAAATCAACGTTGGCAAGCGGGAGAGGGAATGGAGGCACTACCAATCCGAAAACGGTTTTTGACACGGTGCCATTGATTTCAATTCCTGGGAAGTCGATGTCGAGAGAGATGCCTCCCCCCGCACCCAACTTCAAGTCATCCTTGATGTTCAGCGGAGAGATTCCTATGGTTGATTTGGAAGACGTGACACCGAAGCTCGGTTTGTTTGCGACGATACCGCTTCCTTTCGTTCCATTCTTCGAAAGCTTATTGACGATCTGCTGGGTCGAACGGAATCGTTGCTTATTCTCAGCACCGAAGAACTTCTCCAGATTGGCGTCGTCCTTCTCAACCTTCTTTGCTCGATTCTTCTTGAAGTTTCGTTCAGCGATTTTTGTTTTGGCTTTTCCAAAGAACGATTGTTGACGATTTGGATCCGGATTGCCCTGCGATTTCGCAAACTCGGTTTTGTGGTCGTAAATCGCATCTCGAACAAACGTACCAAGCAGGTTGTCTTGTTCGGACGCCCGGCCAATGGCATCCGCGATCGGGTCCTTGCCGGTAACCCGTGCATTGAAATTCTTGCCCTTTTCCAGTCGAGCCGTTAGAGACGAATCGATATTCGGTCGCAGGGGAGACGATTGTGCGTAGCGATCTTCCAACGTGGAAATACTCACTGGTGAGTTGATCAGCTCAAGAAACTCATCCAGATTTCCACGGTTAATCGCGTCGGGATTGGTCGCAGCATCGCCACCAACAAACAAATTGTTCGAGAGCGGATAATCAACCCGTGCCCCAAATGCCGTCGTCTCATAGTACGGCCCAATCGTTTGGTTTGAGGCTTTGCCTTTGAGGTCGAAACCAAATGCGATTCCCGCGCCGTAGGCAAACTCGATGCTCTCGCCCTTTAGAGCAGGAACGGCCTCCGGGAATGTGTAAGTGAACTTGTCGAATTCTTCCAGTCGCGTGATCACGTAGGCATCGACGTCTTCCACAAACTTGATCGTCGTCTCAATGTTCGGTGCATTGCTGAACCATTCGGGCTGTTCAATCGTGTCGAATTGAAACAGCTCATTGTCCACTTGGTCTTTACTGTTGGTTGTGCGGACCCAAATGTCGGGATCGCCCACCCAGGAGGAGGTGTCGACCGCCGTTTGCCAGACTTGTCCATCGAGGCGTGTCAGGATGATCCGCCGAATAACGTCGGCAGTCACATCTGGATCGCCGCCATCCTTTGTGACGATCATCTCGACCTTTTGGATGCCCAGATTTGGCTTGACGGCTCGATAAGTGAATTGATTGATCAGCTCCACATCTTCGATGTACTGACCGAAGATTTGCGGGTCATCATTCCCATCAAACTCCGCAGAAAACTTGAAGGGGCTGACTCGGAAATTGACAAAGTTGTTGGTTTCGCTGAATTCATCCGGATTCGTATCGCTCGAATCCAAATGTAGAATATGGAATGGGACAATCTTGTCCAACAACGAAGCGTCCAACTCGATCTCAATGGAGTGGTCACGCGGAAGTAGATTCTTGGGGTCGGTCACCTCGAAAGTACCGATCAGAACGTCATCTTCGGTTGGATCTCCTCCGATATTCAGAATTCGATCACCTGACTCGTATAACTTGATTTCGAACGGTTCTGCGCTGTCACCAAAAATGGTGTACTGCAGCGTGATGGTTGGCTTGGGTACGCCCTCCTCTGCGTAAGTCGCAACCAAACCGACAATGTCGGGAGGAGCGAGAGGTCCCGGTGCCAATCCGCTGGGCAACCGGCCCACCGACAGTCCACCACGAAATGCTCGGCCATTGCCGATTCGAAGTTTCTGTTCATTGAAGTACTCGCGCTCTTCTTGCAGTAATACATCGGAGGCGAATTCGGGGTCACCTCCGATTTGTTCCGGTCCCGGAGCACGGGCGACGAGCTGTGCGTAGTCTTCAATGGCGAGGTTCGCTTGAGTGAGTGCCTCAGGGAAGAACTGAGCTAGAGCGGCGACCGTCGCTTCGATCACACTGATGTCATAGACCAATACGGCATCGATACCGGTAAAGGTGGCCAGTAGCGAATCATTGTCGGGGCCCACATCGATTTGGTCTGGCCAACTGAATGGGATTTTGCGAGTGGCGCCGATGTAACGCGCATCATCATCGAGTGGATTGGCCAGGATTCCAATGTTTCCGCCGCCACCAAAGTCAGGATTCGTTGACGCGCGTCCCGGCCCATCGAACGTAGCGTTCATCAGTACGAAACCGAGCTGTCGAATTTCGTAACCATCGCTTGCGATGGTGATGGGTTCGCCAAGGGGTGTCGCGATAGCGATGTCTTCTGGAGAATCAATCGAGAATAGATTGCCAAACAAGTTGCGTGCAGCGTCCAATCGTTGACCTGTAAACTGACCAGGTGATTGGAAGCCGCCCTCGGCGACCCGGAGTCGCGTTGCGATGGTGTTTGCAATGTTGGCTTTCTTCGCATCAACGATCACGGTCGTTTCCTGGGCTCGAGCCGTCACCGCAAATCGGTTGTCACCCACATAACGAATACCAAATGGTTTGGCACCGGTTTCGACGATGTTGACTTTCTCGAAATCAATTTCGGGCCGTCCAAGGTTAACCGCGCTGATCGCAAACAACTCATCCAGTTCGACAAGGATCGTCGCGCCGGGCAGAGCATTGACGTCGTTGCCGTACCAGACACCTCGGCCTGGTGTATTGATCGCCAGATACCGTCCGTCATCACTGAATGCCAGATCGGTCAATCCGGTGATCGCACCGGACTGGCCGATCCGTTCGAGAAGTTCCCCCTCAGGGTCTAAGTTGATGACGTCATACTGGATTCCGTCACTTGTGACGTCAGTCTGCAAGATCCCGATCGATGCGCTGTCTCGATCGGTGAAAAAGGCGAGTGAAAGCGTTGGGTGAATCGCAATCCGGTTAGGGCGAAACGTTACAGGCGTAGGGATGTCGGGATTAAAGCCTCGGATGGTTACTCGATTGATCTCTTGAAGGGTGAGGAGATCAACAATCGAGATTGTTCCTTCGGCTGTGTTCGTAGCATACGCTAACTGTCCATCCTCAGTGATTTTGACATCGGTCACACCGTCACCGACAGATACGTTTGCAACAATGGCATTGAGAAGTTGAGTGTTGGCGACACGCCCACCGATGGAATTGAAGCCGCCTAGCACGGTTCCGGTGGAAATCGAGTTCTCATAAGCAGCCAAGGGAAGTTGATTCGAAGCAGAGATGTCGCCTGTCAAACGAACATCGAAGATCGTCAACGAATCGCTTGCTCGATTGGCTGCCGCACTGAGATAAGGCGTTGGTAGGTTGATCTCGACGCCTTGTCCCTCAACGAATTGCGGGGTGAGTAACATATCGCCCGCTTCGTCGATATTCAGTTGATCCTCAAGCACGTCGATGCGCACCGATTTGCCGGATAACACTTCGCCTTCCAATGGCTGAACGCGAATCTCGGTATCCGTAACAGAGAGCACTTTCATGATGCGTGAAGGCAACTCAAACGCCTGGGGCCTTTCAAATGGATCGTCCAGCAAAACGGCTCTCACGGCATCAATGTCACTCCCAAAGCCCTCGCCCGTGAGCGTGAGAACGGGGCTGACGGATCCTTCGGCATTTTCAAATCCGTAGGTCGCTTCCTCGATTGTCGGACCGTCAAACTCACCGAATGGCGGATCCAGTTCGACATTCCGAGTCGTCACGGTTCCAGGAACAAAGTCCGCATCAAACACTGTCTTCGTCGTTGAAAGATCAGGCTTGATCTTTCGGAAGCTAATCGAGTAGCCCGAGGTTGGAACCGGTATAAAAATGTCACCATATTCGGTTGGATAGGCAAAGAACGGTGCGCCGCTGTCAGGGTCGACTTCGACCACGGGGAACAAGGCACGGCCGGCAAACGCCGCGGCATCGAGTGCCAAGCCATAAAGAACTCCCGTCAATCCTCCGATGGCTCCGAAGGTGGTGACGTATCGTCCGGAGCCCGTCAAGGAATTATTCGGAGGACTGGTCGTTCGCGCAACGCCGTCCGCCTCGACACGCATCGTATCAACGAACTGGAATCGGGTATCGAACTGTCCCGTTTCAACATCGAAGAATTGACTCTCGCGGAACACATAGAGAGAGTCACCGACGTTCGCGGAGACCGGCGCCGGTACTGCCAGGGACATCGCCGCTTGAGGAATCGCGCCAGAAAGATCGATGTCAACGCCACTTGTGAACGTGAATCCTGCCGGAATGCCCGCGTCGAGATCCGACTCGTTCAGCGTGGTGACCGTCACCACCGTCGGATCGTCAAACGTATCGGGACCCACACCGACAAGAATGGAACCATCCGGCGTTCCAACGATTCCACCTTCGTCGTCGACAACGGTTGAGCCTAATGAGGGTGCCGCGACGAGCAGTTCGGTAACAAACGTCTGCCCATCACGAACAACCGTGACCTCCGTTTGCCCTGTTGCTTGAGCCGTAAACAGTCCGTTCGCATCAATCGTTCCAACACTCGGGTCCGAAACGATATAGAAAGTCCCGGGATCGGCTGCGAGATCAACGACATCACCGTTTCCAAGCGGTTGCCGCACGAAGAACTGTCTCGTCTGTCCAATCTCCAATGCATAGTTGGTTGGGAAGACTTCTGTGTCCGGTATTTCACCCGGCTCACCAACACGCAGGCTGGTTGCTGCGGTTTGCCCAAAAGCTGTCGCGGTGATAAATCCATCTCCAGCAGCTAATCCACCAACAGTTCCCGAGGCAGTGATCACCGCGATCGATTCCGAAGCAAAGTATTCAATCGAACCGGCAGGCAACACAAACTCGCTGTCATCTTCCAAAATGGCAACGACTTCGACCGAAGCAGCACCTCCGATCGGAATCACCACGTTCTCCGTTTCAATTCGAAGAGATACCACTTCACGGGTTTCAATCGTCACGGTGGCCGTCGCTGGGTTCGACAAGCCAAGTAAGTCAGTCGCTGTAAACGTGAACGATCCATCATCCGTACCATCCGGGGTGAATCGCACGGTCTTACCATCGGCCAACAAGCTGGCCGTGCCAAACGTCTCCCCGGAGACTTGCAGGTCAATTTGAGATCCTTCGGGATCCAAGACCGCATTCGACAGATCGATATCGATCGGCTGTCCTGGTAACGTCACAACGGTGACGTCCGAGGCAACCGGTGGTAGATCGGCGACAAACCCAAGGTTCACGGCTTGCAAATCCACATCAATTGAATTGACAAGTCCGTCCCGATTGATGTCCGCGGCCGAGATAAAGCCGGGATCACCCGCAGTTAATCCAAGTTGCGTCTGCATCGTCGCTAAATCATCGCCGTCCACATCGCGATCTTCATCCAAATCACCAGCGATGAAGACGCTTGCAATGACGTCGCCCGTTGAATCTGCTTCACCCGAGATCGTTGCAACGCGAATGCCTCCGCTCGAAAGCGCGAACAACGCCGATGAATTCGTTGCTGATTGCAAAACTGACTGCGGGGTAGTTCCCGTCAACGAAGGAACGGTTGGATTCAATCCGTTTACGCCTTCCACGGATATTCCGATTAGAACAACGCCCGAGTTGGTGCTGTTGACTTCGGAGTCACTTAGCACGATTCCAAACGTGGAATCGTCATCCGCCGCGACGGTTCCATTGACATCAACTCCAGCAGCTGCCCGCAGGGAACCTAGGAACTCGTCAATCGAAACGATTTCTTCTGGCGTGCCATTATTTGCATAGCGAACCGATTCGCTTCGCCCCGCTTGGTCTGACAGAACGCGTGTAAGTCGCACGTCACCATCGAAGATCGTGCGGTTGACGCCATCAACGACGGATAACAATGCGTCACCGTCATATCGAAACTGAACAGATTGACCCGGTAAACCAACAAGTGACGTGATTCGCCCTAGGTCGTCTCGGCGGATCGTCAGTCGAGAATCCGTCGACGACACGGCTTCGGTCGCGAACCAATCAACGTGACCACTTGCGTTGCTGACGGCCGTTAACGCACCCGTTGCGGCATAACTGAACTGATTTCCTGTCGCATCGCTCAATGTAAATGCGTTTGGAGAGTTCGTTAGATTTTCGATCGTGTAAGGCAGGCCATCGGAAACTCGGTAGTAACCACCGTCGGCTAACGTTAGCACAGCATCAACGCTTTGCAGTGACCATGTGCCAGAGTCCAAGGATGACCAAGTCGGTCGATACAAGGCGCCGTCACCCATCGTTCCGTCGATCTGTTGAACGTCGAATTCAAACGATACGTTTTCGCCGTCGGGCGCGATGAGATGTAACTGTGAGCCCACACGCAACGGCACATTATCGCTGCCAACCGGAACATCGGTGACAACAACCGGTTGCGAATCAATAGCTGACCAAGCCCAGCCGTTACCTATCCCCATGTCAATCGACGCGTCACTGCTTCGGTACTGAAGCACCAAAGGTACGGAAACATCACCAAAATCGAGCAACGTATCGATGGCCTGATACTGGTATACCTCCGAGAGATCACCCTCCAGGACCACGGCAGAAGATGTCGTTGATGTTCTTCCGGAGATATCGGTTGCGGTAAGCGTTAGATCGTAGACACCCGGTGAGAAACGAGCGGCGTCCAGCTCTCCCGCTGCCAAGTTGGTGCCAGCAGTCGTGCCCATGCCAACTTCAATTGAATCACCACCGCGTCGATTCTGAATCGATAGTTTCCAAGAGTCGAGATTGATGTCGATGACGTCGATGGAAATAGGCTGTGATGCATCAATGACCGTCAAACCGTCTAGGTCAATATTCACGGCTGGGGGTGCTGAATCCGCCGGGTCGCGAACCAAAACGGCGGAGGTCGTTGTTCCGACGATCCCTTGTACGTCGGTCGCCGTGGCGATGACTTCGAAACGGCCTGGTCGTGACGGGATAAACCGAGCGCGGCCCAGTTCGTCCAGCGGCAACGACTGACCATCCACTGACACAGCAACCGATTCAATCGGTGCGATGCCGCTGCCGACGGGTTGCAAGATAACTTCCTGCCCAGCGACGGAAGGGAACGACGGTGTTAATTCGACACGAGCTTGCGGTGGAATCGCGTCCTGAGAGACAACGATTCGAATCGCTTCTAAAACACTTGATTCACCATCGCTGATATCCACAAGCAGTGTTCGGTCGCCAATATCAAGCGGTGTCGGTGTCCACTGAAAAACACCTGAATTTGAATCCAGCGTCGCGCCGGCCGGAAGGTTGCGGGCCGTATAAGTCAAGTCTTGGCCATCTGGATCATCGGCCACGATCGCGATGCTCAACTCTTCACCGACAACCGCTACACGTCCGCCCGTCGGAGCGACCTCAGGACGACGGTTTACGTTGGACAACTCGATGGTCAGGGTCGTCGTATCGACAGCACCGGAGGGATCCGTGGCGGTCACTAAAAGTTCATAGTTTCCGGCGTCACCGAACTCCGTTGGCCAACGGAGTGTTACCAAGCCGCCTTCCCCACGCACGATCGCGGCACCATCTGGCAGTTGGTCCACTTCGACCAAAATAGGATCCTGATCGGGATCATTTGCCGAGAATGAAACGACGAGTTCGCGTCCCTCGAGTCCCCCGATCGGTGGCACAGAGGTCAAGATTGGGGCGCGATTCACGTTCGTCACGCCGAATGACTTCGAAACAACCTGAAACGCCGAGCCGTCGCTCACCAACAACTCAAAGTCATAAATTCCTGCATCGTCGAATCCCGGTTCGAATGTCAATTCACCTGTCAGCAAATCGAGCATTGCACCACTCGGTAGTCCAAAGGCCTCAAAGAACAACGGGTCACCGTCTGGATCTGTTGCTTCGAAAGTTGTGCTCAGCTGCGCGCCTTCGGCAACTTCTGGAATGGCTGATGGCACAATGCTCGGGGGTGCATTGTTGGATCGAATGGTGAGGTTGAAAGTGAAAGAGTCGCTCAATTCCTCGCCGACGATGCCATTGCCCGAATCCGTCACATCGACCGTGATCGGATAGATGCCTACATCGTCGACGCTAGGCGTGAACGACAACAAACTCTCACCATATCGAGGCGAGTTGGTGAGCGCTATTGCCGGCGGCAGTCCATTTGCAACGAACGAGAGCGGATCTTGATCATCATCTTCTGCTGAGATCAATAAATCGAAGGGCTCACCAACGACGGCAACAACATCCGGCAACGCATTCAGCATCGGAGGTGCGTTCAGGACCGCAACCGAAACGTTAAACGTGAAGGTTCCTTCTTGAACGTTGTTTGGGTTTCCGTTTCCGTCATCTGCAGCGGTAATCGTGATCGAATAGTCACCGCGATCGGTCAACGCTGGATTGACCGACAACTCACCCGTGCCATCGCCATTGTCGATAAAGGACATGAACTCCGGTAACGGTGAGAGTTGCCCAACGATCAAGTCAGCGAATCCAGCAGAAAGGCTAACGGGATTTCCATCCGAATCGGTTGCCGAAACGGGTACGACAAGCGACGCGTCTGCCGCGACCGATTGACTCGTAATGTCAGCGACGATCGGTGCCGCATTCTGATCGAGAACGTCAATGATCAATGTCGTCGTGGCGAAAGTCGGCCCTTGACCATCTTCCCCGTTATCGGTTGCGGTGATCTCAATTTCGTAACGACCGGCGTCCTCAAAACCGGGTGTCCAGCGAATCAACTGTCCTTCTTCAAAGAACTGTGCTGACGATGGGAGGCCTGACAAGTCGAACGTCAACGGCGGTTCGTCGAACGAGCCGACGTCGTAGGTTCCATCGGGTGCGACAACGGGTGGCGCGAATGGATTATCAGGATCGACGGCGTCGATAAACACTTCGATGGGCTGGCCTTCGAAGATGACTCGTCGAGAGAGATCGGCGATTTGGACTTGCCCGTTGACCGCGGTGACTTCGATCAACAGTGGGACGGTCGTGGTCAGTTCGCCATCGGAGATTTCCAGGTCCAGTGCGTACTGACCGGCTTGCTGAAAACTGGGCGTCCATTCGAATCGGCCCGTTGATGGATTGATGGTGGCGCCGATCGGCAACGCGCGAGCACCATAAATCAACTCGTCTCCATCTGGATCCGAAGCGGGAATCGTGAAGCTCAATTCGCTTCCTTCCGCCACCACTCGATCCACCAGTCCGCTGACGACCGGCGGTTGGTTCTGGTTGGAAACAACGATGTCGATCGTCGACGTGGAGCGAGAGGTTCCGTCATCGGCTGTCACTTGAACCTCGCGGTAACGACCGGCTGAACGCGCGGTGGTTTGCCAAATCAATTGACTGCGATCCGCATCAAAGAATGCGCCTGGAGGTAGGTTTTGCATCGTGACCGTCACGGGATCGCCTTCCGGATCAAATGCCGCAATGGCAACCTCTAGCAGGTCACCTTCGGACAGGCGAACATCGTCCAGCGAAACGATGATCGGTCGCTGATTGCCGCCCACGATGTCGAGTGTGAATTCTTGATCGACGAAACCACCCAGTTGATCGATCGCGCGAATCCGGAAGGACTCGCTCGCACTGGCGTTGGACGTGTCAAAAGTCAGTTGCCCCGTCGTTGGATCGATCGAAGCTCCCTCGGGGCCTTCGATCAAGACAATCGCTGGTGCCGGACCATCCGCGTCGGTTGCCACAACGTCATACGTGAACACATTGCCAAGGCCGATCGAAGTTGCCGGCGTTGATGTAATGACCGGCCGTTGGTTTTCTGCGGCTGTTGCAAGGACACGATTACGGAAGATCAGATCTTCGTTCAGTGGGTTTGCGACGATGATCGTTTGTGTCACCGATCCACCTACGGGAACACCGGCCTGACCAAGCGTGAAGGCGACGGACTCTTGGTCGTCGGCCGCCGCGCCAAGAATGCGAACGCCGTCGCTATCGCTGATGCCATCTAACCTCAAACGAAGATCACCCACCAATGCGGTATCGGATTGATTGGTGACCGTCGCATCAAATAAGACCAAGCCATCACGACGATTCAGCTGCGTTCTTGAAACGCTTATGTCAGTTGACGTCGTCAGGTCCGCGAGGACGCCAAATGCAGCTGCGAAGGGAGTCCCCAACGCGTCACCGTCCAGACTCTCGACATTTCCAATAATGGAAAGTTCATACGTTCCCGTTGCCAACGGTGCATGTCGTAGGGTGACACGCTTCGCCACCAGATCGTACGTAGCGGATCCGATCGGAATCGTCTGGCCGTTCGCTGTATCAATCAACCGATAAACACTTGGATCGTCAACGCCGCCATCACCGGTCTGCATATCAACGTTGAACGTGATCGTGCTTCGCAAGGTACCCGGTGCCGTCGCGCCACCATCGACGGGCGTGCTGGAAACGACCAACGGAACGGCTGTTGGGGCAAACGTATCGATCTGATCCGTTTGCGTGAGATACAACGTGCCATCTGGATGAACGGCCAAGAATTCCCCACGAGCGCCGTCGATCGCCATGGGCGTCTGTTGTCGCGAAACCAAATCGATCGCGATCAAATCACCCGGCTCTCCCGAAACACTCGCTTCGGTACTGACAATCAGCAAACCCTCTAGCGGAGTGCCAGCCGGACCGAATACCAAGTCTTCGGCTGGAGTCTCCATCGCGATCGTTTCCACAACGATTCCGCGATCGTTGAAACGCAGCACTTGGCCACCGCCCGGAATTCCCGGCCGTGGTTCGGCAATACTTGGCCACTGAGTTGCCCACAAGTTTCCTTCGCCGTCAAACCGCAATCCGTCGACGCGGATGCCGCTGAACTCGGACAGATTGCCATTGTTCAGATCGAGCACGGAGATGCCATCGTGCGTGGCGAAGAACAACCGATCTCCATCGGGTGAAACCTCCAGGCCCAGGGTTGCCGTAACCCGAGAAGCGCTAGCGATACCACCATCAGAAATCGCGCCAGAGGCAGGATCAATCGAGACCAATGCACCGCCACCGGTGGTTGCCCAAAGACGACCTTGTCCATCAAAGACTAAGTCGTAAACAGGAACTGGCAAGACGTACGTACGAGTTGCATCTTCGAGTGTGCCGCCTTGTAGATCGAATCGATAAAGTTCGTTTCGTGATCGTCCACCAGTCGCCCAGATCGCTTCTTCAGAGGGATCGACAACAACGCCCATTGGCCCGATGCCTGCACCGCTTTCTGCAAAACCGGTGACCAAAGCCTGAGCGACGAACGGTTCAAAGAACGTATCAAACTGACTCGGTCGCAGTGGAGTGCTACCGGACGGAATCTGATCCTTTAACTGCCGGAACACTAAGCTGCCCGGTTCATCAGCCGGTGGAACAGGTGGAGGCAGTGGATTCTCGGTGGTGGAAGTGACTTCCGGAGGATTACCCAAGTTGATCGCCGGATTGTACGCCGGAACAAAAATGCCGGCCGGCGCCGTTTCGACATTGCCCGCTTCATCCGATGAGAGCACGACGAATCGAACCGACTCGCCGGGATCGGCTTGGAACACCAATGACGTGTCCGTGATCCGCCGTTCAATCGCCAAGAACGATCCACCGTCCCGAGAGACATACACCGTGTGATCGGCGACGCCCGACCCTTCGACATCGTCAACAGCTGACCAGTCAACGCGATAACGATCACCACTCAGAGACGTAACGTCGAACGTTGTTGTTGGTGCGATTGTGTCCAGCGTCAGTTGGTACACATCGCTGTCGATGGCGTCCGATGGTCCGACAAAGACACGAGCGCTCGTTTCAACGACTTCCCCGGAAGGAACGTCTCGTTCGGCAAAGACCCAGTAACCAGCAGTTGCTGTTTGTCCAGGTCGCAAGAAGCCGACGTTGGGATCTTCAATCAGAACGCCCGTGTCTGGGTTCACCGCTCGCAAGAGCCACGTCGCGGTGGCGGAATTGGCATCAACACCCGCCGTGACTTGCAACACGAATCCGTCGGATGCAAAGTCGATCTCGTCCGAGTAAACCGCGCTGCCGGCGGGAACGTCGATGGTCAAATCACCGAGCGTTAAATCGGAAAGCTGGAATGTGCGAATGTCCAGTGAGGGATCGATCTGCTGGACGATGCGAAGTTCACGAACCGTTTCACCCGCATTGATCGGTTGGTCCACCGTGACGGAAAACGGCAACGGTGTATTGGCGGGAACCATGTTCTGGCTTCCAAAGCCCGTTGGACCAACCAGCGACACCGTTTCACTCGAAGCACCCGTGCCGACAAAGAAACGAGCCAAGTCGGGAGAATCGACTGGAAGGATTCCGATCTCTTCCGGCACGCCTGCTCGCAGTTCGAAAGCAACCTGACGGGTCTCCAAACGGCTCTCTAAATCGAATTGGCGAAGGTCGGGAATCTCGCGTCCACCGAAGGATTCGAGATCTTCACCCGCTATCCCTCGTACCAACGCAACGAGGTCGGAAGCCAAAGTTTCGGCATCGATCAAGTTCCCACTGTCGGCAACGGTCGAGAACACTTCGGCAAACGGGCCATCGGACAAGGCCGTGTAAAGAATCGGCAAAGCACCGACAACTTGACGGTTGATGACCAGATCTGGTTCCACGTCTTGCGGACGTAATAGACCTGCGTCACGGAGCGCTACCAGGTACGAATCGATCCATGCAGATTCGTCACCGATTGCCGTCGCGATATCGTCCCGCAGATCGGCTTCTTCAAGCAGACGATTGCGAGCGGTGCGAGCGATTTCCGTTTGGTACTCCAGATAATCTTCTGCCGACATCGGTGTGACCGATGCCTGAGCATAAAAATCAAACGAGAGTGCTTGCAGGAAGGCTGGATCGAGTTGGCGAAGGAAGTCCGGGTCCTCTTCCAGTAATGCGGGGAGCTCCGGATAAATGTCTACTTGGAAACTGGATGAAGCGATCGAACTTGTTGGTAGATCGATGATGAACGCTTCGCTTGTATAAAGTCCATCGATGATCGCAACCGGATCGATGTTTTGGCCGGTATCGAACGGCGGGAAATCGACTCCCAAGTTGCCAGTCACACGGATGGCTTCGCCCGGAATCAATGTTGGTTCTGGGTTTACGACACGTGGAACGTGAATGGACCATTGCACATACGGTGTGTCGATGTTGGTCAGGCTGGCCGCCGTGACGTTGTACGTTCCCGATTCACCCAAACCAATCAATGACGGTCCGGTCATACCAATATCGGTATCCAGCTCGGTCATCGGTTCGACGAGCAGACGATGCGGTACCGTTGCGGATTCACCGTCGGGATTTGTCACTTGAACGTCGTACAGTCCAAGCTCGGCACCGGTTAAATCGAACGTCGCAACAATCCTTGTTGCATCGACGATCTCGTAATCGATCGGTATGTGTTCATCAAAACCGGGGCGTGCAAGTTTCAACGTCGCGAGCGGATCAAAATCGGCACCGCGCACTTCCACGGTGGCATAGGCTGAATCGCCAAGTCGATCGGTTGACAGCCCAGTGATTTGCAGCGGCAGAAATCTTGCCCGCACATCGACTGGGTTTGGCGCGGATCCTCGAATAAGGATGTAATACGTGCCACCCTGAGTCCGCGGCACCAATGCACGTTGTTGGCCACCCAATCCGCCCTCGAAACGTCCATCCGCACTGCTCGCTGTCGGAACACGTTCAAAGGCAGCGTACAGTTCTAACGATGCCCCCTCCGAGTCCGTGGTAACCTCCAACGTCTCACCGGCGGGAACTTCAATCGAATAAACGATCGCATTGGCTTCATCGAACTCGAACGTTTCCAAAACATCGAGCTGCAATACGGGCGTCCGAATCTGAAGTCGCTGCGTTGACACTCCGTCGTTATTGGTCCGCAAAGGACCCTCAAAGATGTCGTCGAAGACATCGGTGCGAACGATCACGTCATAAGCCGACGGCAACACAGG
Source organism: Planctomycetota bacterium (assembly GCA_039179795.1). GTDB lineage: Bacteria > Planctomycetota > Planctomycetia > Pirellulales > Pirellulaceae > Rubripirellula. Next base: position 214,708 of record JBCDEM010000007.1, read on the forward strand.
CGGCAACGTCGTCGTGATCGACGCTTCATAGGTTTCGCCCGGCTGTAATGTTCGATTGGGTGTCGGCGTGGTGACGCCCGTGCGGCCGAGTAACCGATCGCCGAATCCGAGCAGCGCGTCGGTCGACAGATACACCGAGTCATCCCAGATACCGCGCGCCGGAGTGTCCCCTGCATTGCGAACTTGCCAGCTGACCGTGACCGTTCCATCGGAATCAACGACGCTGGGGTCGATCGACACGCTGTCGACGACCAGGTCCGTTGGCGGTGGAAGTTCGATTAGGATTGGATCGTCGCTGACCGTACGATTGTCCGATTCGTTTGACTCCGCCACATTCCCCAGCGGCCGGAAAGACCGTTGCGGATCGACGCGGGCGATCACGTAATAGGGGCCGCTGATTCCCGAGGGCATTCGCGGCTCGAGCGTAAGCGGAACAACTTGCCCTGCCTGGACAACTTCGTCCAATCGAATCGTCTGCAACAAGCGATCGCTACGCGGATCGAGTGTTTCATCACGTGAAAGGAAGACCTGCACGTCAAACGGAATCTGACGATCCGGAACATCGCCACCCCCAACGTTGGAAAGGTCAACGGAAATCGGAATCGGCTGACCGGTTTCCAGTCGTTCGGGAATTCCGATCGCCGTTACTTTGAGGTTGGGCTGGTCGGCCAATTCAACGTTGACCGGTACCGAGGCAACGTTGTCGTTCTCATCGACAAACTCCGCCACCATGCCGGTCTCGCTCACCTGACGAATACGCGGATAGCCTTCGGCACTCGGATACGGAAACGCTACACCTCCGTACTGGTTGTAGCTCTCAGTAAAGATTGAGTCCGTCGCGATCAGGAAGAAGAACGGACCGCTGATGTTTTCTGGTAATCGCACATCGGTGCTAACGTCATAGCTTTCCCCAACGGCTAACGCACCCTCGTGACGAATCGACGCGAGCGGCAAGTCAAACGGATCAAGCGTTGGATCCGTCGAGATGTACACCACATCGTTCCAGGTATCGGTACGTGTGTCTCGCGTGCCGTTATTCGTAACGGTGAATCCAACTTGAGTGATGCCACCGGACTCGACCGGGGAATTCACCGACAGGTTGGAAAGTTCTAAGTCGGCTTCGCGATAGACGACTTCGATCGATACAGGATCGGACAAGTTGTTCGTCTTGTCGCGTCGTTCCCAGTTCGTGCTTTCAAACGTCGATGGCCAGGATGGATAGGAACCCGGTCCAGGGGATCCAAAGTACGGCCCATAGCGACGGCTGACCGCTAAGTCGGTCAGTACATGCACGTAGAACGTTCCATCCCCACCCACCGGCAATGGTACGTCGCGCGTGACGGTGTACGATTCACCCGGTTCTAGTGGTGTGTCTTCATGCGTATAGGAAGCGCCCAGGACGGCTTGCCCCGCACTGAATGTTGGCGATGTCGAAACATAAATACTGTCTCGCCAATTACTCGTTACAGCACTCGTCGGCGAAGTGCCGTTGTTGGTCACGGTGTACGTGACCGAAGCCGTTTCACCGCTGAATTGAGTCTCCGGATCGACCGTTAGCGAAGTCACCGTCAAGTCAATGAATGCGTCAACGACGTTGGACGGAGCCGATGCCGAGTTGTTGTCCGTGAAGGGACCTTCGAAGACGGTCTCCAAACGGTTGGTCGGACCGGCCAGGATCGCTCTCAATTCACTGAACGTGAATTGATTCAAATCGCTGACGGAGACGTCGAGCAGTGGTTTGCCGGTTGCCTCTTCGATTCGCTTAACAACCGCCTCAACTTCCTCCAGTAAAGTGGGTTCACTTGTCAACGCCAGGTTGGGCTGCAGATTCGTCCGAACAACAAAGTGTGAACCAGACGCCGACGGAGGCAGGGTGAATGTCACGGTTTGGTCATAGTCTTCACCGACGGCGAGTGCTCCATCGTGCGGGACGGCGAAGACCAACGTGTCACCAGAGTCGAAGAACTCATCATCGGACAGATAGATTCCATCAGCCCAGCGCTCTCGATCTGTCGTTGCCGCGCCCCGGTTTTCAACTCGCCATGAGACCGTGACTTCTTCTCCACCGAGGGCTTCGGAGTCGGCCGTGACATCGGTGACCTGCAAGTCGGCTGGAGGCGTTAGCAGCACATCGATCGGCGTCGCCTTAAAGTTGTTTCCGTCGATGTCATTAGGGGCATCGGGATTCAAATTGGTGGCGAATTGGTTTTCAAAGACGCGTCCGTACGGATCGCTGAAGACCGTAATGAAGAACTCACCTGTTAAACCAGCCGGCAGATTAACCGAGACATTGTTCTCGTAGAATTCGCCAACCTCTAGGGCACCACCGTGTCCAACGCTGCGAAGTAATCGGTCCCCTCGACTTGGATTGGGGCGGTCGGTGTCGCGTGCTAACCAAATTTGGTCCGTCCATGAGGAGACGTCCGTTGGACCGACACCTGAGTTCGTGACCCGATAACGCACATTGATGGTTGTGTCGTCAAACGCTTCCAACGGGGCAACGACCGAGGATGTCACCAGATCGGCGGGTGGTACAGGAACCGCATCAATCGAGATCGGTAACGCAAATGTGTTGTTCTGTTCGCCTGCCAACGAAGAGTTGGCGGCTTCTTGAACGCCCCGCCGATCATCGGTCGAGAAAATAATGAATCCGTTTCCGGCTCGATCACGTGGTAGCTGGAACGTGGAGAATGTCTGGTAACTCTCTCCAACACCAAGCTTTCCGCCGTTGTCGATAAAGGAGGAATTACTGCCTTGAGGCGTCAGCGCGACGTCCCCACCGCCCAGTGTATTGCCGTTCAGTGAGAGATAGACACGATCAAACCAGCGCGAACCACCCGTGGGCGTTTCTACAGCGCCGAAGTTTTGAACGATGAAATCGACGTCAATCACTCCACCGGCCGTTACCACCAATGGCGATTGATCGGCAGGGTCGCGGCCGGTGTAGTTGGCTTGAGCGATCTGCAAGTCAGGACGAGGCTGTGCCGAGATCGTGATCGTCTGGCTTTCACCATCATTATCCTCATCAACTTCCATCACACGTGAGCTGGAGTCCGTGCGAACCTTGATGACGTAGGCACCAATCACTCCTGGCAATTGGACCAGTTCGGTACGCGTGTAACTCTGTCCCGGCTCGAGAGGATCAATACGGCTAAAAGTTCCGAGCCGATGCGTCTCGGACGGATTGTCGATCGATTGGAGGAAAACAAAATCGCTCCAAGATCCTTCCGCTGGATCGACCCCAAGGTTTTCAACCGTCCATTGCACTTCGATGCTGCGAGAGTCTTCCGCTTCGGTTGGACCAGTGACCGATTGAACGGCTAGATCGATGTTGAGCGGTGGCAAGCCGGTCACATCAATTGCCTCGGATACCGCGCGATTGTTGTCGGTATAGATGAATTCGTAGGGCCCGCCCGTTTCCACCACGATGTACTTCATCCCGTCCGCCGTTCGCGGAATCGTGACCTCAGCCGTTCTCGCGTACGAGTCTCCCGGTGCCAAGGATCCCAAACGGGTAAACGATCCAAGTCGAACACGGCCCGTCTCACCTGCTGGATCATCGGCCAAGAAGACGGTGTCGGCCCAACTGGTGATGTCCGTGGTTTCGGTGCCCTCGTTTGTTACCGACCAGTTGACGGTCAATGTATCCAGGCCGGAGACGGCTGTCTGATCCAAGCCGATCGTGTCATCGATGACCAAATCGGCGAAGTCCCGCGGCGCGACGTCGACGGGGTCCGCAGCCGCGAGCGCGTTCGCGCCGGGACCGAACTCTAAAACGGTGTCTTGCGCATCTGTCTGAACAAACAAGGTAAAACGGCCGGACGTTCCTGTAGGCAACAAAACCGTTTCCGTTCGGTCATAAGAGCCACCGGCTGGCAGAGAACCAGATCGGGCGACAGATTGAATGATTTGATCGTCTGAATTTCCAAGAATCTCGTCACGTGAAAGGATGATCTCGTCCGTCCACGTCGATGTCCTTCCGGGACCATCCCCGATGTTTTCGACCGTCCATGAGATCGGCAGCTCAACTACTGTCCCGATCACCAGCGATGGCGCCGTGACGGACGTGACCGTCAGGTCCGCGTAGGGGAACAATGAGATATCGAGTTCGTTGGACGCCGCGGCTCCCAGAACTTCGCCGTCGCCTTCGACGACGTTGTTATCGATGTCTGGAACGACAATCAAAAAGCCGGGACCGGATACGCCTTCCGGTAAGGTGACCGTAACCGATTCAGAAGCCGTTTGGTCAATCGCTAGCGCACCGGTTTCGACGATCCGTCCAACTTCGACGTCTCCGTCATCAAAGGTCGCATCAGCCGAATAGAAGATCGCGTCCGTCCGCTCCGTCGCTGGAAGATCGGCAACGCCTTGGTTGATGATCGCATACGTCAACGTGACGTCTTCACCGCTTCGCGCGGAGACAGGAGTTGCAGCGACCGACTGGGCTGCCAGATCGGGTAGCGGAATATCGGAGACTTGCGTTATCGAGCTGAAGCCAACATTGTTGTTCTCGCCACCCGGTTCCACTACCTGGTCGATGGAATCGGTGACGACAAGCAACCGGTAGTCATCGTTGACGATGGCAGTGGGTACCAAAATCGATGTCGTCAGCGTGTAACTTTCACCGGCTTCCAAACGTTCGGTTCGAGTCGTGATGCCAACTTGAACGTCCGAAGCATCGAACGTTTCATCCAAACTGAGATATAAGCGGTCGATCCAAGCGTTGGAATCGGTTGTTGCCGTGCCAACATTTCGGACACGATAGGTGACGTCATAAGTCACACCGCGTCCTAATCCAGGCGGCACACTGATCGCCTCAACGACCAAATCAACGGGGCTGCTAACAAAATTGATCGTTGTCGGTTTTCCAACGGGATTATTGGCATCGTCAAATTCAAAGATGTCGTTGTTCGAATCTGAGATTACGAAAAGTGTTGCATCGCCAGAAATTCCAAACGGAATCGTTGCGTCGAGCGAAGCCGAATACGCTTCGCCCCGTTGCAAGTTCTCGCTTATCGAGACTTCACCCAAAAGCACATCATCTGCGTTCCCGTAAAACGCATCCAAAGAGATGACGACCTGGTCGGTCCATGATTGGTCAATGGCAGAACCGTCATTCAAGCCCATCCAGGAGACGGTGATCGATTCGCCATTCTCGACGACATCCGGCGATGTGATTTCATCAATGGTCAAGTCGGGCGATTCAAGTGTGATGATTTCCGTCAGACGGTCCGCGGCAGGTTCACCAAAGATCGTGTCACCGTCTTGGTTCATGAGATTGCCAACGGGGTCGGAGATCTCAGGACCAATCAGCAGCGTGTAGTCGCCTGCGTCGGATTGCAGTGGGAAACGAACACGAAACACGTTGCTTCCACGACCAACGATCTGGCTCAGGTTAATCGCACCGTTGGGTCCACTCAGTTGCAAGTCCGACAGCGTCAAAGTGGAAACATCAATCTGTTCGTCGAATGTGAAGTCAATCGCATCGAATGGTTCAATTGGTTGATTGGGTTCTACCTGGATAACCCGTGGCCCACCGGCATCGATTCGAAGCGTGCGACGGAATGTATCGTCATCTGCTTCACCCGAAATCTCATCACCGTCTTGGTCCATCGACGTACCAGCCAAGTCGGTGATGTTTGGACCGAGAATAAACTCGTACTGGCCGCCGGTCGTCTGCGGATCAAAATTCAAACGGTATGTTGTCGGATCTAGGAGCGTGACGGATGTGACGGGAATTTCACCGTCCGGACCGTTGATGGTGGTTCCCGAAATCAACGAGGAAAGCAGCAGTGGCTCGCTGAATTTCACATCGACGAACTCAAGCGTTCCGGTGATGGTTCCCAAAGGATCGAAGGCTTGTACCTGGGGGCCCGCGCCCGTCAACGCGATCGTGGATTCGAAACGGTCCGAAATCTCTCCTTCAATGGCATCACCATCTCCGTCCATGCGTGAGCCAGCGAGGTCGGTAATGCCGGGACCGATAAAGATCTCGTAATCGCCATCGGCCGTGCTTCTTGGTACATCGATGCGGTAGGTCGTGTCATTCACACGAGCGATGCCGATAACATCCACCACTCCCACCGGACCATTGATGCGTACATCTGCGGATGAGAACGATCCTTCGTCAATGGGAACGTTGAACTCAATAAACAGACTTTCTAGCGCGCCAAACAAGGCTCCGTTGGGTGTTTGACTGACGACTCGTAGCGGGTCACGTTCGATCGTGATAACGGATTCGTATCGATCGACTGGTTCTCCCTGAACGCCATTCTGGTTTTGATCCATCGTGTTACCACGAAGATCGTGGACGTCGGGTCCAACAAGCAGCGTGTAGTCATCGTCCTGAACGACTGGATCAAAAAAGACTCGGAGCGTTGTGTCCGTGCCGTCAAGTGGCCGAACACCGAGCGTTTGGAAGGTGGGGACTGGACTCTTCAGTCGCGTTTCTACTTCCAGTCCTCCGGTATCGCCGACCAACGTAAAGAGTCCAGGATCGAACGATGACTGATTTCCGATCGCGGTTGATAACTCAAAACCTTCGCCTTGATTCTGCTCGAACATGACCATGCGGAGCGGGTAGTCACCAGCGGCGGGAAAGTCAAAGACATGCAAGTCTGTCGCGATCGGACGCCCGGTCGTACGTTCGGCTACGTTGTCGCCGACTTCTAAGCGATAGCCGTCATCACTTGCAGCCGCGAACGTCCATTGGCCCGCCGACGGAATCGTGATCGTGGCGAGTGCTTCGATCACGAAGTAATCGGTACCATCAACAAACGCTGGCGGTGGAACGTTGGGTGTGAACTCCCCATCACTCGTGCCATAGTTGATCGTTCCAACGGTCGACTCGATCACTTCGCTGTGCAAGCTTGGATCACCCAGTACCTGCAACGCTCCAGAAAGATTCGAAAACGTTCCTATCGCTTTGATTGCTTTGGCGGCGAAACCTGGTGTTGGGTTGAAGCTGTCAAAGTCATCGAACGCGATGATGTCACTTGGACTCAGCAATAGGACGTCGTCCACTGACAAAGTGTTTGGATCGATGGGTGCGTCAAACGTCAGATCGATAAACTGCAGTACGGAGTCCGTTGTGCCACTTGGGCTTTGCGCAATGACACGTGGGCCTGTACGGTCAACGTTAAAGACCGTTGAAAACGAATCGTCGACGGCTTCACCCGGTGATCCGTCACCATCCTGATCCATCGCGACGCCACCGATTCCGAGAATCGTGGAATCGACGGTCAGTGTGTGATTGCCACCGGCATTGAGTGGCTCCGAGAGCGTGACAATCACGGTCTGACCGCCGATCAATGCCACCGAATCAATCGTCGATGAAGACGGTCCGGTCAATGTGAATTCGTTAACGCCAAATGAAGAAGCATCGAGCGGGCGATCGAATTCGATTCGGATGTGCGCTTGAGCCAAATCCAATTCCGCGGACAAAACTTTCGGTCCTATCGATCGGGGTGCCGAGGTCAAAAACGAGTCGTAGTTCACAAAGTCCGTGACCGGTGTGCCCGCCGGATTGTCGTTTTGAAATCCGTCGGCGCCAGACGGATCGTGGGGGCCACCGGCATCCGCCCAGTAGTTGCCCGTGAATGTCGCGTTGGCTCGATCGCTTCCAAGATGCTGAACACCGAACTGGCTTTGACTGACAAAGCTGCTGTTGGTCGCGATCGCTGATTGGCCGTTGTTGATCCGAATTCCAATATCTCCACCGAGGAAATCAGAATTCGTGATAACGGGCGAACCGCTTCCGTAAACAAAAATGTGACCGACTTCGGGATCACTCGAGAGCAACCCATCGATCAGCGGTGAACCTCCGGCGATTTCGATGGCGTAGTCGCCACTGGATGCGATCGAAACATGCGTTAGCGTGAATTCATCACCGACAACGGGAACCGTCAAATTCTCCAAGTACAAGGATCCGAAATTCGCGCTGCCGCCGTATCGAATGTCGACGTTACTTAACGATGAGGAAGCGTTGTAAAGCCAAATGCCGCGCCATAGATCACTCATCGGTTCGGTCGCATCGCCGTCACCGTTCGAATCTCCACCAACTGAGTCATCGAAGATCGACGTGAAGACGATGGGTTCGCTCGGAGTACCATCCGCCATCAACGCACCACGGTTCGCAACAGCAGCCGTTGAGAGAATACCACTGCCGTTGGGAAACTTAACAATCGTGCCGGGAGTGATTGTTAGAACGGCTGAGAAGTCATTGAGAAAGACGTCACCCGTCAAGTGAACCGGCAACCCGCCAAAATCCCAAGTCTTGGGAGCAAAATAAGAGCCTCCGGCGAGTTGGACGTGGTCTCCGCCATTTCCCTTGGCGACCAAGTTGACATACATCGGATCGGCAACGAAAGCTTGCTTGATCGCGACATCTGCACTGTTAATCAGATGAACGTCGCTAATGATGGGCGATCCAAGGTTAATCTCGATACCTTCCGAGCCACTGTCGGTAATCAAGACGTTTTCGAGCCGAACGTCATCACCATCTGATCCGATCGTGGTCGGACTAAGGTAGACGGCGCCAGAACCAGAAGATCCTGAATACCGCACTTCAGTGTTCCGAAGGACGGAGTTCGTGTTGTACAACCACAAACCTCGCCAGGCACCAGCCTGCGGTTCGATGTTATTGCCTGACGCATCGGAATCACCACCGGCCGTGTCGTCATGAATCGTCGTAAAGATGATCGGCTCGTCCGCGGTCCCATCGGCAATCAGTGCTCCGCGGTTAGCGGCGCTTGCTGAAGAAAGGATCCCGACACCGTTATTGAATTTCACGACACTGCCTGGAACGACGGTCAATTCCGCGTTGACGTTTTGCAGAAAGACGTCTCCGGTTACGTGAACCGGCAATCCACCGAAGTCCCACGTCCGTGCTTCGTTCAACGATCCGCCCGGAATCGAAACATGGTTGCCACCAGGATTGTCGCGCGCCGAAACGCCGTCGTATTCCGGGAGAACGTTAAACGCCTGGCGCACAGCAACGTTGTGACTTCCGGTAATTCGGACGTCTCGCAAGATCGGAGCACCATTGGCGATCTCCAGACCCTCCGAACTGCTATCTGAGATGACGACACTTTCCAAGATGGAACCGTCGCCGTCGTCACCGATCGTGGACTCGTCGAAGAAAATCGCACCGACGCCATCACCACCACCAAATCGAACCTCAACATTGGTCAACTGAGTATTGGTGTTGTTGATCCGCAGGCTTCCCCAATCGCCGGGCTTCGGAATCGTTGCGTCGCCGTCGGCATTCGAATCACCTCCGACCGAGTCATCAAAAATAGAGGTGAAAACAATCGGCTGGTCCGGTGTGCCGATCGCTGTAAGCGTTCCGCGATTGGCTGCCGAAGCGGTCGAAAGGATCTGATGCCCGGGACCTAACTTCACCGTCGTTCCAGGCGCAATCGTTAACTCAGCTTCACTGTTCTGTAGGAAAATCGAACCTCTCGTGTGAGCAGGCAGACCTCCGAAATCCCAGGACGTAGGGATGTTGATCGACTGACTCGCTACCAGCACATGATCCCCTGCGGCGTTGTCGCGCGCAACGATGTTGTTGTACGTCGCGCGAACACCCGCACGTTCTTCGATCGCGACGTCGGTGCTGCGGAGGATCGTCACATTGCTCAAGCGTGGCGTTCCAGTGAAGATTTCGATGCCTTCGCCCGCGTTGTCCGTCAGCAGGACTCTAGAGAGTTCTGTCGTGAAGGAACCCGATCCTGGTGTCGTTGGGTTGATCACAACGCCACCATTTGAATCACGGCCGCCATAACGAACTTCAACGTTCTCCAGTCGAGCGTCTGCGTTGTTGAGATACAGTCCACCCCAGTCACCTGGGCTAGGCGAAGAAGCGTCACCATCCGCGTTCGAATCACCACCGATCGTGTCGTCTTTGACCGACGTAAAAACGATCGGATCTTCCGGTGTGCCGACGGCAATTAAAGCACCCCGGTCGGTAACCGACGCTGATGAAAGAATGCGATCATTGGCTCCGAACTTAATGACGGAACCGGGCACGATCGTCAGCGTCGCCTGGCTACTTTGTAAAAAGATGTCACCGGCTGTATGTGCCGGCAGTCCTCCGAAATCCCAGGTAGTAGGTTCGAAAAGCGATCGACTTGCGAGCAAGACATGGTCACCGTCTGCATTGTCTCGTGCGACGATGTTGCTGTAGGTCGCGCTGGCCGTATTGCGTTCTTCGATCGCGACATTGGTGCTGCCAACAATCGTCACGTTGCTAAGCGAAGGCGTCCCGCTAAAGATCTCGATGCCCTCGGCTTCGCTATTGCTAACCAGTACGTTGGAAACGGTCGCGGTTACCGAACTGGAGCCTGATGTTAGCGGGCTGATTCCAATGCCGCCATTCAAATCACCACCACCGTAATGAACTTCAACATGCTCTAAGCGTGCATCCGCGTGGTACAGGTAGAGAGCACCCCAATCACCTGGGCTTGGTGTGGTCGCATCGCCATCAGCGTTGGAATCTCCACCGAAGGTGTCGTCTTTGGTCGATGTGAAAATGATCGGTTGTTCGCTGGTGCCGACAGCAACCAGACTACCGCGGTCGTTCACCGCCGCACTGCCTTGAATTCCGGTCGCGGGATTAAACTTAATGACACTTCCGGGCACGATCGTTAGCGTCGTGCTGGCACCATTCACGTTGATGTCACTCATGACATGAACAGGCAGGCCGCCAAAGTCCCAGGTGAAGTCTTCGTCGTAAACCTGGCTCCGCAACTGAACGTGGTCACCGTCTTCGTTTCCCGAAGCCGTGATATTTTGAAAGGTGGGGCGAGCACCGGAACCCACTTCAATCGCCACATTGGTGCTGCCAACGATCGAGATATTGTTCAGGGAGGGGTTACCCGCGAAGACCTCGATCCCTTCGGCTTGATTGTCCATCAACGCAACATTGGAGATCGTTGTTGCTGGCGAGGTGCCAAACGTGTCCGTCGAAAGCCCAATCCCTCCATTGTTGTCGCCGCCGCCATACCGCACTTCGACATGTTCCAGCCGCGAATCACTGTTGTAGAGGTTGAACGCATCCCAGTCGCCAGGACTTGGGCTTGCTGCATCACCATCAGCGTTCGAGTCACCCCCTACGGAGTCATCGTTAACGGAAGTGAAGATAATTGGCTGACCACTTGTGCCGACCGCGATCAAACTCCCTCGATCACCTGCTGCGGAAGACGCTTGAATACCGGCCGACGAACCGAGTTTGATGATGCTGCCCGGAATCACATTCAGTGTTGTGTTGGCGCCATTGATGTTCACGTCGCCGACCACATGAGCGGGCAAGCCACCAAAGTCCCATGTTTGGTCGGACGATAGGGTGCGACCTGCGTAACGAACGTGGTCTCCACCTAGGTTTCCGCTCGCGGACAGTTGCGAATAAGTCGCGTCTGCTCCGGCGGATTGTTGAAATGCACTTAACGTCGAACCGGTGACGTCGATGTTTGAAAAGTCGACCGTCCCGCGAAACGATTCGATTCCGTAGTTACCGCTATCAACGATCGATACATTCGCAAAGCTGCTGTCGGTGTTGTTGTCGGTTGGGTCTTGAAGATCGTCAACGTAAATCGATCCTTCTCCTCCACCGCCGGCGAAGCGCACTTCGGCGTGTTGCACATCCCAGTCACCGCTGTAGGTGTAAAGCGATTCCCAGTCACCGGGCGAACCGATCGTTGCTTCCGGGGTCAGGTCTTCACCAACGGTATCATCGTTAACGCTAGTGAAAATCACCGGCTCGCTGGCCGTTCCGTTGACGTCGAACGAACCGACTCCCGTAATCCACCGACTCGCGTTGATCTTCACGACCGTTCCTGGCTCGACGGTGACGTTCACACCATCGGCGATGGTCACATCGCCGGTCACGTGGACCGTCCCACTCCACACCTCGTCGGCGGTGATGGTGCCGCTGACATCGGTGGCCAACAATCGTCTTGCTTCAAGCTGTTCAGCTAAGACCCGACGTTTCAGTTTTCGCAGATCCTGACGCCGTCGTTGCTGTATATCCTCAACTCGGTCCCGCTTTGACAACCAAGCGGGACGTCCCCATTTCTTGCGACCGAGCATGAATTCTCTGATACCGGTTGATAGACACTCGTTGTTGCTTGCGAACCACGTTCAACGCTTTAAATCTGATGCAGCGAACGGCTCTCCTTTGCCCACCAGGGTAACCCAAAAAATCACCAACTGGGTGGTCTCATTTGTCACAGGGGTACGTTTTCAATTTCCCGTGATTCACGGGACCAAATACCGCCCCACCCGTTCGCGATTCAGCAACCGACTGAGTCGATCGTTTGAAAACCGAGGGGCCGCCCTTGCGGGGGATGCGATACGCCGGAGAAATCGAGAATTGAGACGCAGAGGTCGCGGTGGCGCAGCGGGATACGCAGAGTAGTTGCGCAGGGAGAGATCGAGAGATTCAGCGAATTAGTCGTTTAGCTGCCGGCTCGCTGATTTCAGAGTTTCGATTAGGTCAGCTCGTTGAAGCAGATCGATCTGCCAGTTGGGAACGGGATGTATCGAGTCTTCACCAGGCGCTGGTGAAAGCTTCATGTCCCTCAAACGGTCCTCTTCCAATTTCGCTCTCATGGTTGCCAGTGGCTTAGCCGTGCCACGTTCATACAAGACCGTCTCGACGACCAGTTGCTCGCTATCACGATAAAGTGTTAGCGGTGTCGAATGATACGTGTCGATGAGGAACAAGTACTTTCCGCCGCGAGCCATTCGATTGTCGATCATCTCAAAGTCAGTAGGGTCCGCGTGCAGGAACTTGAGTTGATTCAAATAGACACCGTTCTTGTCAGAGATAACCTGATAACCGTAAGGATCATGGAGGATGAAATTACAACTGGCCGGATCAATGTTGGGAACGGTTTGTCCGCTGCGGTAAACGCGTTCCTGATCGACCGCAATAAACGAATCGCCCAAGACTCGGAACGTCGATGGATCTGCCACGCGTAAGGGTGTCGTGCACCAGAAAACGGTGTTTTTGTCAGCGTAGTAGCCGGAACCGATGTGTTTGAACGACTTTGGGTCCGCTCCAGCCAAGCGATTTTGCTGATACCAAACACCGCTTGCATCTTTCCAAACAAACCCATCGTTCACGAGCTCTAACGTCGCCGATTCGACATCGGGCAGGATAGAGCCGTACCACCAAACGTGATTCTTGTCTCGGGCCAAGTTAAATCCGACGACTTCAAAACTCTCTGGGTCAGCGTTCGGGACGTCGATGACCCAGAATCGCCCTGGACTGATCCACCGGTAGTAGACATTTTGTTTGTCTTTGCTGTACTGCGGGCTCAATGCTTGAAAACTTGCTGCATCAACATTTTGACAAAGCGAGACTTCACGTCCAAGCGTTTGTGCGAATCGGTCAATATCATGAGCACCCTCCTGATCGATACGCTTGCCTTGAAACAAGATTGTTTTTCCCCGGCGACTGTATCCGTGGCCCAGCTCTTCATCGGCAATTGCCATCGAAGCTAACGTTGCGAAAGCCACCGCAAATAGACAGGTCGTTGTTGTTACCGGTTGTGGCAACTTGGCATGCAACATGGGGTGTCTCGCTTCAGGACGAAGGTTCGCTTCGGTCCAGGTTGGTCATATTGAATTTCAATCATGCAGTGAGAATTTCTCATTCTCCCGGCTTGCCGAATGAAGAGCCCAACGATTGGGAATGGCTGCGCAAATAATCGGTGGCCTCAAATGAGGGTGTCGTCGTGACGCGGTGGGGAGAAACCGCGAGCTCGATCGAGTTCCGCCAATCGGATCACGGCAATCCTACCATTGGAGCTACGGTTACGACCCACCCGTCCTAGTGTGCGTTAGGAGCACCAACGTCGAAACTTCACGGATCTTGAACGGAGTTTCGCTTCAATCTCGTTTCCACACCGTTTGACGATCGCTATGATGCCGGACGCCGGGCTGAGACCACCCTCGGTCGTGGTCGTGTGATCGTTCCCGCGGATTGATAACGCAGATTCTCGCGACGGTCGAACTGACTGTAGAAACGCCAGACTCACTATGACAACCGTTCTTGTCGTTGACGATAATCCAGTTGATCAAAAGATCGCCAGCCGATGTGTCTCCGAGCACGGGGCGACGTCACTGTTTGCCAAGAATGGTCGTGAGGCCATGGAGATCGTTGAGAGAGAACGTCCAAACATCGTGCTGACCGATCTGCAGATGCCCGAAATGGATGGGTTGTCATTGGTCCGACGGATTCGCCAGTCGCATCCCGGTATCCCCGTTATGTTGATGACCGCGTTCGGTAGTGAAGACATTGCGGTGCAAGCTCTGCAAGCGGGAGCGACGAGTTACATCCGAAAACGCATCCTCAGGCAAGAACTGGGGGGGGCGTTGCAAACCGTGATGTCCTCGGTTCCTGTTGCCAGTCACCGAGACAAAGTCCGCGAGTTTCTGAACGACTCGGATTCGGAATTCGTGTTGGGTTATCAACCGGATGGTCCGCAGATCTTGGTGAATTACCTGCAAGACTGTCTGGAGCGACTTAACTTTTGCGATCCGACCGAATTGATGCGAATCGGCACGGCCCTTTACGAGGCGCTCGTTAACGCAATCGATCATGGTAATCTCGAGCTCGATTCTGAGCTTAGAGATACGAGTGATCACTACGATCAGTTGCGAGAAGAACGGATTCGAACACCACCGTACAACGGACGAACGACGTCCGTGAAATTCAACATCAATTCCGATCGAGCCGTATTTCGAATCCGTGATCAAGGACCAGGATTCGATCCGACCAATCTTCCCGACCCCACCGATTCAGAAAACCTATTGAATGCTGGGGGACGTGGAGTGATGTTGATCCTGTCCTTTATGGACGAAGTGACGTTCAATGCCAAGGGCAACGAAATCACGATGCAAAAATTTCGTCGCACCCACTAAGCCGTCCATGTGATGTGATAGACGCGAGTGATTCCTATCGCGGCGTCTAAGCTTGTTCTTCCATTAGTTGATGCCGAAGCTCGATCAGTCGCTCCTTCTCAGGCGTCAACTTCAGAGCGATTTCGCGTCGAATCTGCCAATAGGTCATCACCATGCATACAACGTAGGCTGGGATGAAGAAGGTGTAGAACAGATAGCGTTTTGAATCATCCACAATGACCAATCCGATCAACAGACCTAAAGTCGTTGGAGCGATAAACCACCAGACAAAGTTCCGCATTCGCCTGATCTGGTAGGAGATTCCATCAATCGATTGTTCGACGATCCCAAGCAGAGTGTTTTCGTAACGAAGCAATCGTTTTTTTCTCGCGATACGACCTGTCCATACCCAGCCGGCCGCGGCCAGGCTGGCGAATCCGGCAACCAATAGGACACGATCGTGACCCTGCAGAATTGGATCTTTCATGAACATAAAGCCAAGAAACAACAACACGCCCGTCATGACAAACTCTGTCAAGCCGATCATCCGTGTGTGCGAGCGATGCATGGTTGTGATTCGATCGGCGAGACCATCAGAGTCTCCGTCTGATTCGACTGGCTTTTGAGATTTCCAAATCGACTGAATTTCGTCAAAGCTCATTTGCATGCTCCGCAGCCAGTTGTTGCGTCAATCGTTTTTTCACTCGGTTGATTCGAACGCCAACGTTGCTTTCTGAGATGCCAAGCGTTTCGGACATTTCGCGATAGCTGAAGCCTTCGAGCAGAAGTAGCGTCAGGGAGCGGTCGACCGAATCGAGTTCGGAAATCCTCTCGTATAGCCATTCCACGCGTGGGTCTCGCGCGGAGCTCTCGTGGAGTTCTGGTGCATGTTGCACCGCAACAGCGTTGATCCGGTTCTTTCGAGTCTTCTCTTTTCTTGACCAATTGATGGCAGTGTAAAAAGCGACGCGATAGATCCAGGTCGACTCCGCGATTTCTGAACGGTAGCCCTCTACAGAATTCCAAACCTGAAAGACGATCTCCTGAAACAAATCGTCCTGGTCGTGCAGCGACTGAGCAAATGCACGTGCAACACTGATGAGCAATCCACGATGGCGTTGTAGCCAACCGTTTAGAATCTTCTCGGCTTTTCGGCGTTGCATGGAAACCAGGACAGCTTACGGGGCGTTCGAATGGACGTCATCGCGATCCGGGTGAACTTGATTCGATGACGGTTCTGAACGACTAGTGGGAATTGCCCAAGCTTTCCTTACACCAAAGTAGAAAAATCGAAGATTATTCCTTCGATTTGGGATTTAGCACGACGAAACCCTTACCGATCTCTCGCCGCGCGTCAAAGCGGAAGCGGCCACAAATCGTGTGACCTCATGCAGAGGCTCCATCGGCCAAGGCTATTTAAGTTCTAGGTTGTAGGCGTTGGACGCGTTTTTCCAAAAGAAACTCTCTAAGGCGGGTTGACCCTTGTCCGCGAAATAGGTTGAGGCCAAGCGTACGAAACTTTCGTAGTCGCCCGATTTCTTTGTGACCGGCCAGTTGCTTCCGTAGATCAGCCGGTCGCTACCAAACGCATCCCACAAGATATCTAAGACCGACTGGTAGTAGTCGATGGATGGCGGCGCGGGTTGGGTCGTCGAACGTTGGTAAAGCCCCGAGATTTTAACCGAGACGTTGGGTCGCGCAGCGAGTCGTTCGACGGCGGCTTTCCAGTCATCGCCCGGGCGCTCGCCATCGATGTTGTATCCCAAGACGTGATTCACAACGATGCGCAGATTCGGCACTGCTTTCGCAAAAGCAGTTACTTCATCGATCGTTGAGGGACCTTCCGCATTCATTAACACATCCAACGCGAGCCCCGCTTGAGCAAGCTGCCGTAAGCTCTTCAGCAATTGAGGATCCTTGCCAATACCCGGATCTTGGTTCATCAAGTGCAATCGAATTCCGACAAACCTGGAATCCTTTGTTAGCCGTTTCAGGTCCTCCGCAAAGCTTGGCTTAAAGGGATCGATGTTGCCGACAAGTCCGACAAAGAAATCATCGCCGCTGACGAGATTCAGAACCCAGTCGTTGTCATCAACACGCGGACTGGCTTCAACAATCACGACTCCCGTAACCCCTGCCGGTTTCGCCACACTTCGAAATTCACTAGGCAGATGCGGTTTATGCAGGGTCGTGTCATTCGCAGGTGGCCAGGGTACTGAATTCGGATGGTCTTTTCGATAGACATCACGCGTCGTGTCATACAAATGAATGTGCGTATCAATGATGTGCTTGACCATGGGCAGCGAATCATCCGCCCGAACACCCGGGGCGGGGGCAAACGCTAATGCAAACGCGAGGAACAAAAGCACAACAGAAGAGGAATGGCGCATTGGATGATTTCCCAACGGAAAGAACTTGAGGCGGGCACCATCTTAATGAGAAATCGATCTGTGCGTGAGCTTCGCCGCCGATCAGCAGGTCGCGAGGCTACCCGTGATGTCTGGAGTCTCACGATCAACCGCCGGCGCTGGCTGAGACGCTCGGTTCACGTCCGTCGCTGTCCGAGCGGTCAGTAAGAAAGCAGATGGAACGAGGATCAATGCCAGCAGAGTTGCACCAATCACCCCTCCTGCAATCGTGACGGCAAGCGGTGGCCAAAAACCTCCCCCTTCCAATATCAATGGCAGGAATCCAGCGATCGTCGTGACGGTCGTTGCAAACACGTGCCGAGACGACCGCACAACCACATTGCGGACGGCCAAGACACTTCCACGGTTCGCTTCTGCGTCATCACGGATCGCGGCCAGGACAACAATCGAATCGTTGATCGCGATTCCAACCAACCCCATTGTCCCAATGATCGCCATGAATCCGAATGGGTAGCCAAAGACCCACAAAGAACCGAGTCCAAGCCCTCCAGAAAGGAACGCAACGAAACCGATGAGCGCCGCCATGCGAAACGAACCGAAGGAAAGTACCAGCGTTGCCACCATCAGGACCATCAACACCCCGACCGATCCCGCAAGTTTTTCGACGGCGTCATTTCGCTCGGCTGACTCGCCACCCCATTCCAATCGATAGCCGTCAGGTAACGACCACTGCTCAATTTCGTTTCGATAGCTCTTTAGTACCTTGCCCGGCAACACTCCCGCTGTGACGAATCCGCGCACGACATTGACCCGTTTTCCGTTTCGGTGAGTGATCACGGCACGTTCTGGCACGAGCTCGATGCTTCCTAAGGAGGCGATTGGGATGAACTGATTGTGTTCATCCAGCCCACGGACGTCGGACAAAAGTTCCAGTGACGCGATTTGGGGCAAGTTCCCACGATCCGAGCCATCAAGCCGGACTCGAATGGGCAGTTCTTCCGTCGCTTCAACGAGAGAACCGCCGACGGCTCCTTCGAGCGATGCATCCAGCTGACGGGCGATACGCGAATAATCCAATCCGGCAAGACGCGTTTTCTCTTCGTCCAAACGAAACGACAACTTGGGACGCGTTTCGTTTAAATCAGCCGTCGTGTGCGTGACGTCCTCAACAGCTGATAGGACTGTCCGTGCTTCTTCACCCAACGTGGAAAGTTTATCCATGTTCGGTCCGTAAATACGTAGCTCCACGGGTGCATCGAATGGGGGTCCCTGTTCAAGTTGTCGGACGAGAATTCTTGCATTCGGAAAGGAATCATCCAGCGTACTTTGCAGTTGCCGAATCAAGGGAATGGAATCCTCGGCAGAGTGAAGTTGCACGATTCCCTGAGCATAAAACGGTGCGTCTTCTTGGTCGGAAACCAAGTTGTAGTAAAAGGACGGAGCACTATTACCTAGAAACCAATGGACGTCACGAACACGACCGTCATTGAGCATCTGCTTCCGAATCTGCTGGGTTGCAGCTTCGGTCTGATCCATCGAAGCGTAAACGGGAAACTCCAATTCAATCTGGAACATGTCGCGACCGGTCGGCGGAAAGAATTGCTCGATCAACTGACTCGACGCAATAAATCCCATGACGGGGACGATGGCCGCCATGCCAATGCCAACCCAGGGGCGAGCAAGCAGCCGATCCAAAACCCACTCACTGAATCGATTAAAGGTTCGGTTAGAGACTCCATGGTTCCACCAAGCACGTGCGCTACTACGACCGATCCGTGAAACAAAGCCTGTTACGGCAGGGATCACGGTCAACGCCAGAAACAACGAACTGAATAACGCCAGGATCACACTGACGGCGATCGTTCCGACAAACTCTCCCACCGAACCCGACATCAAGGCGATCGGTGCAAATGCGAACGTGGTCGTTAGTGTCGAGCCCAAGAGCGGAACAGCCAGATGCCGGAAACTTTCAGCGATCGCGTGCGAAACGGAGTCACCTTTGTCCAGTCGCTCGTGAACTTCATCGACCATCACGATCGCATTATCGATCAACAGACCCAAGGCGATGATCAGTCCCGTCACGGACATCTGGTGCAGCGGAATCCCAAGAAGTTTCATTCCCGCCAAAACCATCATTGCCGAGAGTGGCAGTGACAGGCTAACGATCAAAGCCGATCGCCACCCCATCATGAACAACAGAACGATAACGACTGCCATTGCCCCCAATGCCAGGTTTGTTAGAAGCGCATCGAGGCGTTGCTCGGTGTAACGACTCTGGTCAAAAACGACTTCCAAGCCGATCCCTGCTGGCAGATCGACCTCCCATTCGGTCAGTGTTTGGCGAGCATCTGCCGCCCAGCGATCGACGCGGTAGTCGGAGTCAACAAATGCAGCGACGGTAACAGCTGGGCGTCCAGCAACGAGCGCAAGATCGCTCGATGGGCGTCGAATTCCTTTTTCGATCTTTGCAATGTCGCCCAAGATCGCGAACTGTTGATTGTCACCGTACTGGATCGGAGTTTGGCGGATCCGGTGGATCGAATCCATTTCTCCTTCGACTTCAAGCAACACATCACCGGCTGATGGGTTGCGCATCAAGCCAGCTGAAACTTTTGAGTCGCTTTGCGTGAGTTGATCCGCCACGTGATCGACCGTTAAACCCATCGATGCGATTTGCCCGTGGTCGAGTTCAACGGTGATCTCTTCGTCCGGCTCCCCAAATAGTTCGACGTTGTCGGTACCACGCAATTCTCGAAATCGATCCTCTAGGCCTTCCGCCAATCGTCGCAGCACGGCGAAACTCACTTCACTTTCACGTTGCCAAGTGAGTGCGGCGATCATTGCGTAGCCGCGCACTTCGATCTCCTCGAATTCGGGTTCAAGTGCTCCGTTTGGAAGCTCCGATTCGACTGCATCAAGCTTGTCGCGAATACGCGACCAAATCTCATCCGTCTCGACCACTTCGTCTTGCAGCCGAACATCAACGATGGAGATCCCAGCTCTGGATGTTGATTCGATCGTTTTGATTTCTTCGACGTCAAAGAGCTCTTGTTCAATCTTCTCCGTAACCAACGATTCGACACGTTCGGCGTCAGCACCCGGAAAGATCGTCGTCACGATCGCGTCGCGGCCGGTCAATTCGGGATCTTCAAGCCTGGGCAATTGCTCAAACGCGACCGACCCCGCGACCAGAATCAGTGCGACTGTCAGCACGAGCAGTCGAGGATTGCGATAGTAAAAATTTGACATGATCGACGTCCTTAAACATCAGAAGCGGTGCACGAAGACAAATCAGTCGTTCGTTGGGTTCAGCGAATGGGTGACGCAACGGTGCGTACTGTTTGACCGGTGGAAACTCGGTGCGTCCCATAGGCAATGACTTTCTCGCCCGGACTCAGTGTTCCGCGGACGAGCACACGATCGGAGTCGATGTGCAAGATTTCCAACTCTCGTTGCTCAACCTGGTGACGATTTGACATCAAGGGTTCAGTGACGGATCGTTCTCGCGTTTCCGGCAAGCTCCCCGTTTCAGATTGCATTTTCACTGGCGCTGCTACGAGGCAAGACCAAAGGCCACGTTCCCCTTGCTTCAGTGCGGAGAGCGGTAGCCAGAAACCGGATGCTTTGATGGACTGTTTCAATTGCATGCGAGCGATCTGACCGTGCACAACTTGTTCATTCGCATCGGACTCGAGGGCCAGGATGACCGTTCGCGTCCGGGTAACGGGATCCACTTCGGGGCGATGTCCGATAACCTTGACTCGAAATTCCCGACCTTCAATCTTGACGACGTGATCCGATCCGATGACGAGGGGTTCATTTGCGGACGTAGGTAGACCGATCCATGCCTCCAATGCACTGTCTTCCACCAAGGTGAAAAGCGTTTCGCTTGGCTGCGCGATTTTTCCTTCGTCGGCATAGCGACGCGAGATCGTTCCCGCGAATGGCGCGTTCAATTCGCTCTTTCGAAGATCAACATCGATACGTTCAATCGCGGCATCCAATTGATTGACAACCGCTCGCTGTGCATCAATCTGTTCCTGACGCGTCCCGTTGACCAGCTCTTCCAACTGAGCGAGGCCTTGCAGCAGCGCCGCTTGATTTGCTTCGAGTCCAAACGAGTGTCGATCGAGTTCATCTTGAGACACAGCACGATCCGCTCGGAGCGTTGTTGAACGTTGCTTCTGCGCTTGCAGTAGTCGCACTTCCGCTTTCAGTCTTTCGACGTTCGCATTTGCCGCACGAATGACTTCGTTTCGTGGACCCGCCAGGAGTTCCTGTAAGCGGGCGTAAGCTTGCGCTCGAGTGGCAACGGTTTCGCGTCGCTTGGCTCGCAGGTCTTCCGCGTCAAGTATCGCTAGCGTTTGCCCCAACTCCACACGATTGCCTTCATCGACATGCAGCGACGCCAAGCGTCCACTTAGTTCGAAGCTCAGGTCGCTCACGCGTCGCGCCACGATCGTCCCGGTGTAGTGCCGTTCGACGTTAAATGAATCGACGGGCTTGACCGATATCGTTTCGACCAGCAGAGGTTTGCGGACCGGTACGTCTGAGTGGTTCATGTTCGCTTGGGCAGTCGGACGCATACCCAATCCTGCGATGCCAATCACGAAGACCACGCAGACAGCCGCACCGATCACGAACATCGACCGTCGAAAACGATCACGTTGGCCGTTACCTGTTTTGGCCTTGCGGTTGTGGTCGCGGTTTGGTGATGGAACGGGCCCGGCTTGAACGGACTCTGCAACTTCTGGATCGGTATCGCTCGAATCCATGGTCGACGCACGTATCGTTGGCGAAGGAGCTATCATCAGGCGAACCTCGGCTTTAGTTGTATATACAAATTGCAGGGTAAAAAAAGGGAAGGCTTTCAGTCTGTCGGTCGCAATTCGGCGAGTGGACCGGAGAGTGCGTCGGCAAGTTCTTTACCGAGTGTCGTGCGGGCTTTTTGCTGAGCCTTTTTCCAAAGTGGTTCGACCTTCTTCAGTAGCTTCCAGCCCGCGTCGGTCAATTGAAACGGTTGGGAACGCCCTTCACCCGGGACAACTTCTAACCAACCACTCTTCCGCATGCGTTCCACATTTCGGCTCAACGTGGAAGCGTCCATGTGCAGTACCTCGCAAACATCACTCGGTCGCGCGACTCCCATGTGGGCGGTGATCGCGAGCAGCGTGATCTGGCTCGCTTTCACTCCCAGCGGACGAGTCGCTTCGTCGTAAATGCCCGTGACCACGCGACTGAGCAACCGCGCACGCATCGCGAAACAGCTATCGTCGATCGTCAGCGTTTGTGGTGTCTTGGCCATCAGGAATCACTTTTTGTATATGCAAATTGTATATGCAATATCGGATTAGGAAAGAGGGATGTCCAGTTTTTTATTAGATTTGTCAAAGAGATCACGGAGAACACCGAGGAGATGGGTTGAAGTAGCACAGCGGGGCGTGGAAACGGAGTGCGCGCTACTTTGGTTTTGAGCGGACGATTCGGAAGCCATAAAAACTTCTTGAGGAATCGGGGGCGGACCAGCCCAAATAACGTGGCTCCACACCTCGCATGCCTAGGTGGAATCGATAATCGAATCCACAGAGTTGGAAGCGTGAAGAATCTTGCGAATCTACGTTGTTCGCCCATTCGCGCACGTTCAAGTGCATGTCGAACAGACCAAAATCGTTTGGACGCGCGACACCTACTTGCCACGTCTGTTTTCCTCCGGTCGGAAGTCTGGGAACGTAACCCTCGTACAATTGATCGACGAGAGGGCCTGGCCCTCCAAGGCCGCTGCCAAATGAATAATCCGTGATCGCTCCTGCCGAAAAAGCAAAGAACCACTCTTCTGCCATTGGCAAACGATAACCCTTTCGCTTTCGATAATCGGGATAGATTTGAACGGCGGGGCCATTTGGATCGGTCCGATCTGGGTAACACAAGTCGTCATCATCCAGGCCTTCTTTACGAGAGAGCCAATTACAAAATGCGACGCAATCGTGGTACTTAACGTTTCCCGCAGCGAAGACATCTTGTTCGCCGGACCATTTGTATTCGTCTTCTCCGTTCTCTTTCCAAATCTTCAATTGCCCGAGGGTGGTTTCGTTGGCAGCCATCTCGATGCGGTAACGATCGTTGACTTCATGCTGGGGAAGCTCAATCATCGTCAAGCCGATCGAATTGACGTACCAATCGGCCTCTTCTGATCGCAATCGGCTGGGAGTGACGAATTGTTGTTTTGCCCACTCCGATTCACTCCATTGCATGAGGAATCGGTAGGCATTTCCTCGAAGTCGGGCCGAATCTGCACTGAGCATCCAACCTTTCGCCAGCGTTATTACTTGCTCACGCAAGCTCGGTTCAATCTGGCCAGGCTCAAATTCACCGAGTGCTTGAATAAGACCGCACTGCAAGTTCAGCTCTTGTTCCACGATTAACTTGCGGGCGATGGCGATAGGATCCGCCTTGAAAGTACGAAGACGTTGTACCAAACGAGTCCGAGCGTTCGGGATCGTCGTGCGGCCGAATGTTTCCTCCTGATAACGTTGGGTCATCGCATTGACATCGCCTTGCTCATCTAGCGTGTCCCAAATTCTCGCAGGCAGCAGGCGCTTCAATTCCGAGCGCAGTCTTTCCTCAGGAATTGCGGTCTGCATGGTGGCAACCCGATCAGGCACGAGCACGGACCAGACCTCAGGGGTTGTGACACCGTGCCTTAATAACAACGCGGCGGCCGTTGCTTTTCGGGAAGCCGTCCGAATCCAGTTTTCGTCACTCAGCGAGACGGGTTCGACGATGGCTGCGTCCAATACCTGGCGTATTTCGGTTGCGTTGGAATCGATCAAATCAATGGACGCCAGAACTTGATCGACCTCCGCGCTCAGCAAGATGTCAACGTAATCGGGAACACGATCTTTCAGCAGACTCAGTAGCAAGTTTTGTGCTGCTGATTGCGTCAGTGTTCCACCATCGGCATCCGGATCAATCATGGCTGATTCCAGTGGCTCCATCAGCACATCGACCGCGGGTCGAACCAATTCAACCATGGGTGGAAAGTTGGAACGGTCGATATTGGCAAAGTGGACGAGCTCATTCGTAGTGAAAGGCGCGTATTCCTGCCATCGAAGTCTGTTCTCGTCGCTTGTGCCTGGCGGATCCAGTGTGGCGAGCGCCATCAGTGCGTTCAGTTGTGGATGATAGGAGCGACCGAGCTCATTGGTTGCTCGTTCGGATGATTCTTCCTCGACCTGCGACCACAAGTAAGCAGCAATATCTTCGCGGTAGGGTTCGACTTCACGACAAATCAAACGCAACGTTTCAGCATCAGCATGAAGCAGCGATGGTTTCACCGCATTCAATTCTGCGGTGACATCCACTTGTCGATGTTTTGCCCCGATGCGAAGCAGTGCCAGGGTTGAGAATAAGTGCTTGGAGGATCCGGGCTCATTGGATTGCTGTATGGACTTCAGTCGATCCACACCCCAAGGTCCGATTGCTTCAAAGTCATCAAGTAGTCCGTCGAGTTCACTCACCTCGGCGACCAGAAGCTGACCGGTCCGCGCGTTGGTATTGTTCCACCGCGAGAACTGACGAAGGGCGAAAGCTCCAAGAGCGAGCATCATGACAACGGCAATCAGGGTCAGCCCATGCCGTCGTCCGGCCGAACGCATCATGTCGCGCTCGCTTTCACTCCATCGACTTTTGGAAGTAAAGGCGTGGACCGACATCCATTCGGTAATCGTTGGCAGGTGTCGCGTCTCTGGCCGAGCGCTCCAAACCTCCGCACGCTGACGCAAGCGAATCTCGGCTCGTCCGCGAGCGCTTTCACGTTGCATGCGAACTTGCCATTCGCGAATGGCAGGCACCAAGTAGTCATGCGCTAGTTGAAAGAATTCACCGTGCATGCCATCAGCCGACTGAAGATCCGAGAATGAGCCCGATTGGCCGGATGTTGACCGGTCGCCTCTTCCACCGGGTGTCGTTCTCGTGATCAAGTGCAATTCATTGTCGAGTGTTCGGATCAGGGACTCAAACTGTTTTGGTTGATCCGCGTATCCGGAATCGGCCAGCAGTTCGTCGCGCGAACGCATGTGTCCTTTGAGGTTGGCCCCTGGTTGAGGTAGCAACGCTCCAAGCGTTTCGTAAACGGCATTGAGATGCACCGCGTATTGCGCTGGCGCGTTGGACGAAGAAAAGTTCTCTTCCAAGAACATCACTCCGACTCCTTTTGTCCCACCGATCTGTTTCAGCGTTGCCGTCGTCCACGGGCGTGATTTAATCATCTCTGCGAACAGAGCGATCCGAACGGGGATCACTTTTCCATTTTCCGCCAAGCCGCCGATCGCCTGCGTCACAAACGCACGTTCATCGCGTGACAAATCGGCCGTGTTTTTTGGAAGCCGACCAAATGCTCGACCAAATTCACGCAAAACCAATTTGGCATGCTCCAGGTCGAATAGATCGATCATGGCCATGTTGTGATTCTGCCGCAGATCAATCTCGATGTGCTCCATGAACCGACTGAATGCCAACCAAAAATCATCTCGAACCAAAAGAATGCACTGCACATGCTCTCCATCGCATTGGCGAAGTGCTTTGGCCATCTCCGAATGTTCTGGTTGCTCCGTCGAATAGAGCCACTGTTCGAATTGATCGATAATCAAAAGAACTTTGGTACCGCGACCGGTCACGTTGTGGTGCCGAAGTGCCGCGATCGATTCGCGCAGATCCAAATCGGTATCAAGGTACGGACAGTTACGTCGGATCCGATTGATGAGTCGAGTTTCCGTGGCTTCCGGGGCCGCTTCGACAAAGATCGGCAGCACGTCTTTTTCCAAGGTCGGAACTAATCCTGCTTTGCAGAACGAGCTTTTCCCGCATCCTGAAGGACCATAGATCAGTCCAACGCGAAACGTGTTTTCTGGATCACGTTCTTCAATGCGTCGTTTCCAAAACAGGATGGACTCGGGAACGCCCGTGCGACCGTAAGGACCGGGTAACAACTCCGTAAAAAAGTGAGCGTCTTGGCTACCGAAGGAGCGCAGGCCCCGCGGAATCAGTCCGGTAGCTCGACGCTTAGCTTGCGATCCTTCACGCTCGTATCCCGCAAGCTGCGACTCGGGTGAGTCGGGTTTCGCAGCGTCTCCCTCGGCAGCTGCTCCTGCAGCTTGTTGGGGATTCGTCAGTAGACACCGCAAGTCGTTTGCCAACTCAAGTGCCGTGTCATGACGCGCGCTTGTTCGTTTGGAAAGCGCTTTCAAACAGATGCGTTCCAACTCGGGCGAGACTTCTGGATTCACTTCGGTCGGCGGTTGAGCTTCCTGTTCTTGGATCATCCGCAGAACGAGGTAAGAATTCTTTTCCGCAAACGGTCGGCTTCCCGTGATCAATTGGTAGAGCACGATGCCTAAGCTGAAAATGTCAGACCGTCCGGTCACAAGGTGATTTTCACCACGCGCCTGCTCGGGGCTCATGTAGGCCGGCGTTCCGGCGACTCGGCTCGTGCGGGCCGCATCCTCTTCCAGCAGGGCTAATCCGAAATCAGCGACGTAGGCTGTTCCACGTTTGTCCATCAAGATATTCGTTGGCTTGATATCTCGATGAATGACACCCATGCTGTGAACGTAATGGAGTGCCTCAGCAATCGTTGCGACAAGTGCAATCGACTCTTCGATCGTAAGCGGAGATTTCTTGATTCGCTTGTGAAGGTCGCTGCCGTCGATGTACCGAGAGACGATAAAGCAGATGCCTTCATCGGTATGACCCACGTCATGAACGGGCACGACGTTTGGATGTTCGAGCTTGGCGAGCGTACGTGCTTCACTCAGAAACGCATCAACTTCTTTCGAGCTTGAGATGCGATGGGCGTGCGGGATCTTGATTGTGACGTTGCGCTGCAGTTCATCGTCATAGGCAAGATAAACCTTCCCGAATCCGCCTTCGCCCAACAGGCGTTCAACGCGGTAGCGGCCGATAACATCGTCGGGCGGTTCGGTGTCGCTTACCTTTTTACGTTCCTTCGCGGGAACGAATTCGCTCGTTCGCTCGTGGGCAGCGGGTTGTTCGTCGATCGGTTCATCGACCGAGAACCCACCACTGCTTTCTTCGACCGTTTGTTTCGCAACGGCTCTTTGCTCCGTGGGTGAATCCACGGGAATTTCGGTCGGATCGGCTTCAGAGCGATCCTTTTTCTTATCTCGGCCAGTCATAACCCGAGCATTATAGGCAGATCTAACTGGCTCCGCGTATCACTGGCCGACTTCACGTTCCTTGCTTTGAAACCAGAGCAGTTCTGGTTCGGCTGCATTCGAATCGATGCTCCTTCGACTCAGTTGGTTGATGATTTGAAGTGCATCCAACGGGGTAACCGCATTGTCTCCGTTCACATCGAGTCGATGATCGTCACCGTTTGGCGTCAAAACCACGGTTTGGTTTGCGCCTTGTCGGCTCAATTGATTGATCACCAGAAGCGAATCGAGCGCCGTAACTTTTCCGTCTCCGTTGACGTCGAGCGGATCGCTTTGACGCTGCTGTGGCTTCCAATCACGAACGATCAGGGTGACGCCCTCGCTGGTCAGCTGACGATACGTGACTCCATTCAATTCAATTGGTTCTCCTTCTTGCCAAGAACCATCGAGTCGGACATTGGCGTCACGTGCAATGTCGAGCCGTAGCGTATTAGCATCATCCGTGATCCTTTGAATGACGGATCGATCGAGCGTCAGTGAAAAACTCTGGCCAAAACTCGCGTCGAGATGGTCAATGTCTGTGACAAGATTGGCAAGATCGGAATCAACAAAGTCGAGTGAGACGTTTGGGCGGTCTACGATGACTTTGTTGACGGATTGATTGGGAATGTTCGATGCGGCCGGTTGCTTGGCACCATGCTGGCCATCGATGCGCGCGAATCCATTTGTGCCGACAAAGAACTCATCATTTCCCCATTGCCCTAGGACGATGTCGTGGCCGGAAGACGTTTCGATGAAGTCGTCTCCAAGACCGCCTTGGATCGTGTCGTCTCCACCTCGATCCAAGACCGCATCGCTTCCCGCTCCTGCGAACACCGTGTCATCACCGAGGCCGGTGACGATTTCATCTGGTCCCGCGCCGCCGAGCAGCATATCAGCGGCAGCATCATCATCGGTTTCTCGTCGTCCTAAAAACCATGGTTCGCCACCACCCGTTTCGTGAGAAAAGATCTGGTCTTCGTCATCGCCACCATCCAGGTAGTCGGCCCCTCGACCACCACCGATCAAGTCTCCACCCGAATGACCAAAGATACGGTCCGCACCGTCTCGTCCTTCCAACCAGTCCGAGCCTTCACCTCCAAAGATCTCATCCTCGCCATCGCCCCCAATCAGATGGTCGTTCCCATCACCTCCATGGATGGAGTCATTACCGCCGACTCCGTGTGCCCAGTCTTGACCTGTGCCACCATCGATCCAGTCGTCACCGATTCCACCCAACACTTCGATGAGATGATTGGTTCCATCGAAATCCAGAATCGCGGCGTCATCACCGATCAGGATATCGTCACCTTGGTCGCCACGAATCGTATCGTTACTGTCGTCGCTAACACTCTCGGTTCCATCATTTCCTCCGATCAGAATGTCGTCGCCATCCGATCCGTCGATGGTGTCTGCATTGAAACCGCCGAAGACGATGTCGTTGCCGAATCCGCCAATCAGACGATCAATCCCCCAGCCACCATGAATGAAATCGGCGCCTGGTCCAGCGTCAACCAAGTCATTGCCTTCACCGCCTTCAATGGCATCGTCACCCAAACCTCCAAACACGACATCATCACCTTCACCGGCATCGATTCGATCGACACCTTCGCCTCCATAAACTTCATCGCGTCCGTCTCCAGCGTCGATTGAGTCCATGCCGTCACCCGCTAGGATCGTATCGTTCCCGCGTCCACCGTCGACAAAATCATCACCGGCACCTGCTTCAATGAAGTCGTCTCGATCACCACCAAAAATACGATCGTTACCGAATCCACCTTCCAAGATGTTCGTACCGGATCCACCTCGGATTTCATCATCGCCAGCGTTGCCCTGAATCAGATCGTCTCCACCACCACCTTGCAGTACATCCTCGCGATTGCCACCGACCAGTTCGTCATCGCCTTGACCACCGTGGAAGTGCACCGGCACGTCGATGTTTCCCAATACCACCAAGGAGTCATTGCCATCGCCCGCGTCCGCGTTGATCGCCGTGACATCGCGAATGATTTCGGTCACACCGAAGCCACTGACTTCGATTGCTGCGTTTCCATTCGAATCAAGCGTTGGTGCGAACGTAACGAATTCATCCACAATTCCCTCGCCGACTTCTCGTTGATCAGCTGAGTCGCCGACGAATAGATGGTAGACACCGTCAGCGTCAATCTCGCCAAGTTGCAATGCCTGTGCCGGCGTGCATGAGTGACCGAACTCTAACAGTTTGACCGTGGCAATGTTTTTGCTAAACGGAGCGCCCAGCACTTGTGCCTTGACACGTAAACCGGCAGACAAAGATCCGGATAGATCGAACGAACACAATGGCAGGTTTTCGACAAACTCATGGATACGAACTTTGCCATCACCATCCGTATCATTCAGGTTCGCACCGACCGTCGCGTAGATTCCACCGCCGACGGACGCACTCGCGACGCCCGCTGTCAGTGTTGCAAACGCTTCCAAACTGCCTCGCAGCGTCACTTCATCCACATCCGCACCGGTACCATCCGCCGATTCGCGATCACTTACAAAGAACCCATTCGCTAGATCCAACGGATCTTTCGATTCGATGAAGTGGCGCAAGCCGCGCGTGTCGTAACCAAAAGCAAACTGAGCGGTGACTCCGATGCCACCCACAAATTCAACGGCCAGAGGTCCTGTGATCGGAACGGAGACGCCCATTGAGAAATCCGCGGAGAGTTGCGGTGTCTGGTAAGCGAATAGTGTTGCATCTTGGCCAAGCAACACGCCTAACAGACTGGCTGGGTTATCGATGATTGGGAAGACGAATCCGCCGCCCGAAATCGAAGTCATCTGATTGAGAAATGAAGATGATTCCTGTGCGAACTGCTGTTGTTGATCGTTACCGGAATAGTTTTCCAGTTCATTCAATAAATCCGTTTCGGAAACCGTCGCATCATCGCGGTGCACTTCATCGGGAATCGTCTCTTGGCCAACGATGATCACTTCACCTAACGGTATCAGCACGGGTTGGCCATCGACCGGAGTTGGAATGTTCGTTGCCAAATCGACGATCTGGACGATCGCGTCGATCATTTGGACATCGACGTTACCAAGTAGCGATGCGAGATCCAGGAGATTGACTTGGTCGTGCGGAGCTGTCTCGGCGGCGAACTGATCGACCAAAAACGGCAAGTCGTTGGCGACCGGCAACGGCTCCGTCAAAATGTCCACAATTGGCTCAATCGGCTCGAGCACCGACTGAACTCGGCTCAGCAGGTCACCAGCGAAGCCCGAGATAAACGTGCCCAGGTCCAACGCAATGTTTTCAATTGCGACACGCTGCAAGCTACCGGTCAAGTCGTTTCCGTCGAAGTCCCAATCGAGCACAAAGTCTGCCTCGAGTTCAGGCAAGGCAGCAAAGGGAGTCCCTACCTTCAAGGCGAAATCGAGATCGGCAGCCCCCGTCAACGTTGCACCAATGATCTGATCGGCCGAATTGGCGGACGTGATCAACTCCGTGAAAGTTAAAAGCCCGTCACCGGATGGCTCTGACAAATCAATGTCAAAGTCAGCTTGGAAGCTGGATCCTTGATCGCTCGCCGACACTTGAAACAGACCGAATGTTCCCGTCAATTCCGTTTGCGGAAGTGTGATGAGCACGCCCAGTTCCAGTTCGTTCGCATCGGTTGTGTCAACGTAGAAACCGTTCGTCCGATCGACACCCAACGCAACGTCCATCGACCAATCCAAGTCGACCTGCACATCACCGTCTAAGTCGAGTCCCACACTGGGAAGTCCGAGGTCGAAATTGATGCCGGTACCAATTTCGTAGGATCCACCGAGCATCAAATCTAAGGACACTTCCTGATTCACCGAGTCCAGCAGCAACGCAATGTCTTCGTGATCGATGCGACCATCGCTGTTGTTGTCGGACAACTGAATCACATCACCCAACGCATCAAACAAAACTTGCTTGACTTCATCGACCAGCTGATTGGGTTGCAGTTCGTTGCGAAGGATTGGAAGTGCATCTTCACGAACGTCACGCAGAAAATCAGCCGCTTTCTCTAAACGGTCTCCGACGAATGGCAGGTCACTGTTTAGCACCTGTTCTCTCAGCAAATCTTCGATGCGAACCAGAAGCGCTTCGAGTCCATCCGCAAGCACTTGGAGTCCTTGGTCGACGGGATCAAAGCCATCGACAATGCTGTTCAGATCAGGTGCTTGCAGAGTCACTTGTGGATCATTCCCGTTGAACAATCCAGCGATATTGCCGATTCCAACGACAATTGCGTTGGCTTGATGGGCCTCGCTGCCACCGACGGGATCTGATTCGGTTGGGAAAAAGAGAGGCAAAACGATCGAAGCCCCTGCGGTGAACGTCGTCTCGATGTCGGTTGGAGAGAGTGATTGGATTTCTTGTAATGTGTACTTCCCGTCTGTTTTTTCAGTCAGGCCCACCGTCAACTCAGCCGCTTCGGATGTCGCCACGTCACCGTCGGCGTCGAGCGTGACTTTTCCATCGCGAATGAATAGCCCCAGCGGCCCAACGGAAACCGATGTTTCAAGTGCATCCGCTGCAATGGCCACCTTGGCTTCGATGCCAGTGGCGTCTCCAACATAAAACTCGGGGATCGAATCGGTTCCAGCAATGATTCCCGCAACGTTGGCTCCGAACCTCAATCGCGATTCCAATGAAGCGGTTGCTTGAAGTTTGGCTTGACCACTTACGTCGACAAGCTCTTCGATGAAATCAAAGCTGCTTGAGTCATCGTTTGATGAGCCAATCAGCTCAGCGAGATCTAAAGACAATGGCAATTCCGCGGATCGCTCCGCCTCGAAATCAACGGACATTTCCAAAGTGTCGGTCTGCCATCGCAATTGAACGTCCAAGAGTTCCGGCCGAAGTTGCAGTGCATCTTCCAGTAGCAGCTCAAAATGTTCACCGAGCTCCTGGATCGTCGCTGCATCCGCATTCAACAAATCATCGACGGCCTGCTGCAGTTTTTCCGCTTGATCCAACAGCGAATTGACACTGACACCGATTCCCGGCAATGGTTGGTCCCACTGACTGCTCTGCGTTAAATCATCAAGGGTTGTGATGACGTCACCAGCCAAGGCAACCCATTGGTCAATGGTCACGGTCGATAAGGCATTGATGTTTCGGAGTGCTTCGTTGATTTGCAACGAAAATGAGCTTGGGTCGGTGACATCATCGATACTGACGACGATCTGACCGTCGTCTGCTTCCAAGCCGGGGATCCCCTCGACGTCGATCTCGTTAAACGCCATTTCCGCCGTTCCGGAATAGCTAGATGACTCAATCAGCGAACCGGGATCGGTCAATACGAGTTCGTTCAGTCGTTTGAAAGTGATTCTGCCGTCGGTGTTTTGACTGTCGGCCAACCGCATTGCAACAGCCGCTTCTGCCGTGACACCAACGTTGCCGATTGACAATCCAATGAATCCCAGACGAGCAGCGGCCGTTACATCTTGTGTGGACACTTCCACGTTGCCCGACAACGTGACGTCATCAACGAAAAAGTGGTCGGCCCAACTGTCATCGTCCGTAATGTCGTCTGGGGTTGTGTCTTCGGTTAAAGCACTGAGATCGACGCCGAATACACCGGACAATAAAAACTCGCCAGTGGCTTGAGTCGTGCCATCTATTTCGATCCCAGCAACAACGCCGTACTCGTCATTCGTCGTCAGGTTGATCGCCGCGATTTCATTCGAAGCCGCTACCTCGAAGTCGAACGTCAGTTCGGCGGTATCGGGAAGATACGAGAGAATCGTTTCTCGTTGGGTGAGAGTCTGTAAACGCTCAAGCAGTTCATCGAACGTCGAGAAATCCGCTCGGCCCTCGTCATCGCTCAGTCCACCATCAACGATTTCTTGAAAGCGTTCAGACATGGCGGCTAGGTCGGGCAGTTCCAACCCTTCCAGCCAAGGCAGAATCTCTTCTCCGAAACCGGCAGCATCTGAAGAGTCCACCGAAGCAAGCCATTCATCTAGTTTCGTACCGATGAGTCGAAAGAAACCTCGTAGATCTTCTTGGTCGATTCGTGTCATGCGAATCAGATCACCGGTTTCCGAGAGCTCTGGCAATTCGAGTGAGCCATCAAATAGATCTGCGTCATTCCATGTAAAGGTTTCCGTTCCTGTGAAATCGCCGATCTGGAACGAGGTGTCAAATTCGGCGTCAAAACTTCCCGAGGCCGTTGTGTTGGTCAACACATCGACCGCTGTACCTTGCAGCGTATTGGCCGTTAGTGACTGGTTTCCAAAATCAGTACTTAAGTCGGCTGTCAATTGAATCGAACCACGGGAAACGTCCGCCCCCAAGGGGCCAATGCGTAGATCGCCGGTAAGATCGTTGACGTCGATTTCTAGATTGGTCATGACCTCGCCAATTTCGGCAAAGAACTCCTGGTTAACACGATCGACACCAACGGTGATGGTCATTGCCGTTTCCGCTTGCACGGAAACTTCTGGAACGTTTCCGTTCCAGGCGATCCATGATGCTTCACCGAATCCCGCGAGCGATTCGCTGTTTACGCGTGATTGCTTCAAAGTGGCAGTGAGTTCGATCGATGCCCCAGACGTGTTATTGATTTCCTCAACCATGACCGACCCGGCTTCGATGCGGGTCGTCGTCCCATCGACAGATACTTCGTATCCGTTCAGCAAATCGACGACGTCATTCGGTGCGACTTGATCGACTGAGTTCAATAATCCGGTAAGTGGCTCAACGAGCGCTTCACGAACGACTTCGGAAACATCCGCTATCTGTCCAGCGGTCGATTCCAACGCTGGAAACTGTTGGGCGTACTCGGCGTGTAATTCAACCTCGTCGAGCGTCTGTGCGAGGGTATCCAAGCCTCCCAGCAACGTCGTTTGCTCCAGCGGAGCAAATAAGAGTTGTCGTCGTTCCAGGGTTTCGAATGTTCGTTTTCGATGACGTGATCGGCGTGACATGCGGCTGATTCCTCTCCGGCTGAATGGGTTCTGCCGGTGAATTGCGATCTTTGTCACGTTTGGCCATGGGAAATCTCAAAAGCCGGAAAGAAATTTCTGCGGTGGACGCAGGAGCGATATTCACCCGGAGTCTGGGCAGCCAAAACATTTTCGATCGTCCGCGAGATTTCGTGTCCAAATCCGTCACGTAAGGCAATTCACGATACGGAGGAAATGACACATGAACATTCTCGACTTCAGCGAACAGTCCCTCGGGATGCGTATCCTGGCGGCGATCACCTTGCTCACCATCCTGGCCGTGATTGCTGCCGGAGCGGTCGTCTTTGCGATGATGATGGTCCTGTTCAGTGTGGAGGGCACTGGCCGACAGATCGACGAGTCCGTGATAAAGTGGAGCACATGGGCCGTCAGCCTCTCGCTGGGTGTCGCTGTGCTCGCGCCGCCCGTATTGGTATTGTGCCGCGCCTCCCCGTCGATCAGCCTATTGCCGACCGGGCTGGGATTTATCATCGCCGGAATTACCACCCTTTGGATTGTCGCGCAGAATCTCGGAACGTGAGCATGGATCACGAGTCAGTCAAATTGGTTGATCGCTGGCGCGAGGGCGATGAACTGGCCGCTGGTGAAATCTATGATCGCTACGTCGCCCGGTTGATCGCGTTGGCATCCAGTCGGCTATCGCCAGCGATGTCCCGTCGCATCGAAGCGGAAGATATCGTTCAGTCGGTTTATCGAAGCTTCTTCGCGCGAACCGGTGAGGACCGTTTGCAAGTTCACCAGAGCGGGCAACTTTGGGGTCTGTTAGCAGCCATTACGTTGAACAAAGTTCGCGCAAAGGCGAGATTCCATCAAGCCGACAAACGTTGCGTCAATGAAGAAGCGAGTCTTCATGCCAGTCGCAGTTGTTATGGCTTAGCTCCGACGGAACTCGCCGGTGAACCGACGGCAGACGAAGCAGCCGTATTGGCCGAGCAGTATCATCTGGCTGCGGATCAGCTGAATGAATTGGGGCGACAAGTGTTTGAGCTTTATCTTCAGAATCAGACCATTCCGGACATCGCACATTCCATCCGCCGATCTGAACGAACGGTGCGTCGCGAGTTGGAGCAGATTCGCAAAGTGCTTACCGACATGCTGACTTCGTAAGCGACCATTTCGATGAACCGAATCGCCGATGAATACGAACGACTTTTTGCGGATGGATTTCGCGATCTGGCAGCCTTCCTAGGCGAACGTGATGTGCCGGCGGATCAATTCCACGAGGTTGTTCTAACGGATCAGTATCTGCGTCACAAACGAGGCGAACCGCTCGCTGTTCCCCAATACGTTCGAGAGGTTGAACGCGTTGCTCGAGATCCAGCGTTACAGATTGAATTGTGGTGTGAAGCTCTCGGCTACTTGGAGGAGCAGCGTGCGATAACGGCTTCAATACGTGCGACATTTCTGGAGGAAATTCCAGAGTCCATTCGCAGTGAAGTCAGCCAAGCAATCGGTGTGACCAGTGCGTCAATCGCAACAACAACGCAGCCACCTGATTTGGAACGCTATCAGATCGAAGAAGAGATCGGCCGTGGCACGTTTGGAATCGTCTATCGAGCTCGCGATCAGCACTTGCAACGCGATGTCGCGTTGAAAGTGGTTCACGGAACCGCAACGGACGAAACGCTGTTTGCCGAAGCGCGTATCGTGGCAAAGCTGGATGAACCGGGCATCGTTTCTGTCTTTGATTGTGGCATCGACCCACTGGGCAGAACCTTCATTGTCACCTCGCTGTTAGCCGGAGACGATCTATCAAGCTGGGTCGCTAAAGCAGATCACGATCACGAGCGAACGATACGGATGTTCGTCAAACTGTGTGATTCACTAGCGGTCGCGCATGAATCCGGAATTGTCCATCGAGACCTCAAGCCGAGCAATCTAATCATCCGTGACGGTGATCGGCCGTCGATTCTCGACTTTGGCCTTGCCTTAGCAGAATGGAATCCAGGTAAGAGCGGAGAGTTAGTCGGAACTCCTGCTTACATGAGTCCTGAGCAGGCCCGTGGCGAGGGGCATCGGGTCGACGCACGCAGCGATGTCTTTTCGGTCGGTGTACTGCTGATCGAAGCGTTGACACGACAGCGTCCATGGCGGAGCGAATCCGCTAAAGCTCTACTCGATGAAGTTGCCAGCGGAAAAGTTATCACCATCCATCAAATCGACGCTTCTGTTTCCATTGAATTGAAACGGATTTGCAACAAAGCGACCGCAGCATCCCGCAGTGAAAGATATGAATCTGCACGTCAACTGTCCGATGACTTGCGATGGTTCCTCAATCAGTACAAAGCAGACGCGTTGCGCGAACCGACGCGGGCGCCCAACCGAGGCTTGCAGTCCTACACGGAATCGGATGCCGAGCAGTTTTGGCTGCTGATTCCTGGGCAACGTGATGCCGCTGGTGTTCCCGACAGTGTGAAATGGTGGCTCGACCGATTGCATGCGAGCAAGTCCTCAACAACCAGTCGACCCGTGCTTGTCTTGTACGGGCCAAGCGGCAGCGGCAAGAGCTCACTGTTGCAAGCAGGCGTGTTACCGCATCTCGACACGCAGATCGATTTGATCCGTCTGGACGTCACGGAGTTCGCTAGCCCATCTCTCATTGCGACGGAAATCGCGCATCGATGTGGACTTGGTAACCTCGAGGAATTGTCGCTAGCGAACGTTGGTCGGTCGCTACGCGATCAAGGGCATGCAAAACGCGTCGTTGTTCTCGATCAACTAGAACAACTCTTTTCATGGGAAGGATCTGCAACGCACGGTTCTGACACGCTTGACCAATTGATTCAAGGATTGAGACAAGCAGACGGTGAACGGTTGCAGTTCGTCTTGGTGGTTCGTGATGAGTTTTGGTCGGCAACGAGTCGCCTGATGCACGCTCTCGACCAACCGCTTCGCGATGGCCGGAATGCGATGGGAGTGGAAAAATTCGCTCGCGCACACGCCGCATCCGTCCTAAACCATTGGAGCCCCACGGCGCTAAACGACTCATTCTTTCATGACGCTTTGGATCTGGTCCAAGACAACGGCCAGATCGTTGCCGTACGCCTCGCATTGCTTGCGACACTCCTGGGTGAGGAATCGTGGACGGCAGAGCGTTTAGAGCATCTACGTCGTCGCGGATCATTGGGAAGAGCATTCCTAATGGACTCCATTGATCAAGCGTCACCGTACGCCCATTTATCCGAGCCGATTCGGTGTTGCCTTCGCGCTGTCGTCCCAACGGAAGGAAAGCTTCGAGGTGCTCCCATTTCGCAAGATCAGCTTTGCGTAGCGATGGAATCCGATGCACAGGATCCAAAAACACACGATGTCTTGGACCGCCTCGATCGACAACTGCATTTACTTACACCGACCGAATCCAATGCTGATAGCGTTGCTTACCAACTGACGCATGACTTTTGGGTGAGCGAGTTGCGAGATTGGCTTCGGCAACACGACCGATCTTCCGCGCAAGGACGTGCGGCGATCGATTTGACGGTAAGGACAAAACGATGGCATGAGGATCCAAGCAGCAGCCAATTGGCAGGACCGGTCGATTGCATGCGTTTTGGAATCCTGACAAAACCTCGAACCGATCTCCAACGAGAGTTTGTACTCTCATCAGCAACCCGTCAGTTGAAGTTCGCCACGATATTGGTCGCGGTTTTTGCAATGCTCACGGTCGCTTTTTGGTGGACCATTCGAGGCATCCAAGCGAGAGCCATCGTCGCGCGTGTTTCTGCAAGTAGTGTGACGCAACTTGAATCAAGCGTAGACGACGCTCGGAATCATTTCTCCTGGACGCGTCCTGTTTTAATCAGGCAAATAGGTGTGGCTGAATCGACGAACGATTCCGCCATGAAAGATCGTTTGGCGATCGCCATGTTGGAATCAGACCCGACCCACGCTGATTACTTGAGCCAACGAATCGTAGAGGTTGAGCCCGCTTTGAGACGCATCATGGTCGATCATCTGAACGAGGATCTTCCAGAACCGGATCGAGAGAGGTTTGTTGCAGTATTGGCGAAACAACTAAATGCTGGGGAATCCCCTCGAACTGTCCGCCTTCGCGCCGCGACAGCCCTTGCCACGCTTTCGCCCGACCATTCTGCGTGGAACGCCAACGCGGAGAATATTTGCCGAATGCTCGTTGAGTCTGATCCGTTGGCGCTCGGCGATTTTGCTGATGGACTGCATCCTGTGCGATCGCGGCTGATCGACGGCCTGCAGCGGATTCGACAACAAAGTGGCAGCGATCAGACGCGAACAGCGACCTTTCTTTTGGCTCGTTTTGCTGCCGACGAACCGAAAGCGTTGATGGATCTTCTTGAAAACGCATCGCTGACCCAGCTTGCTGCCGTCGTCCCCGCGATCCTGACTGCTCGCGACTCGGTTCGAGAGTTGATCCGAAATCGATACAGAGAGTTGCTCCGCGAACGTACGGATCTCGAGTCACGCGATCCATTCAACGGGAATTCGGGACGGATCGGCGACGATTCGTCGCCGCCAAACAATCCCACTAGCAACCGACAAATCTCGATCGCCCACCGAATGGGTAACCTCGCTGCGATCCTGATCGCTTTCGGTGAAGTTGACTTGATCACGGATCAGCTGGCGCGTACTGAGGATCCGACGCAACGGTCCTATATCATCGAGTGTTACGCTCGTGCGGAATTGCCAGCGAAGGCAATCGTGGATTCGTTGCTTTCGATTGAGGCGAAACAAGGTTTCGGATCACAAACGTCGGCCACCGCCGCCACGCTGGCTGCACTTTTGCAGATTCTTGGGAGTCTACCTCCGTCTAGTCAGATCCCAACGTCTGCGATTTCATTTGCAGAAAGATCTTTGAAGAACGCTTCGGATTCTGAATTCGTTGCGAGTGCCGAGTACTTTTTGCGCCGTCAAGAGAAGTTCGTTCCGATTGAACATCTGCCTATCGCGCTGGAAGTAAGCGATCAAGTCAGTGCATATCGCACGGCAGAGAATCATGTCATGGTCCGTTTGCCGGGCCCCACGACAACGGTCGTTGGTTCCTCGCTTCGCGATGCCAGTCGCTTGCCCAATGAGGCGATGCATGAAGTCGAGATTCCTGGCATGCTGTTTGTTTCGCGTCATGAACTCACGATCGAAGATCTCATTCGTTTCCGTCGTGAAATCGGATGGACGGATGCCGACTTGCAAAACGCGAGCAACCGCAATGCCAGTGTCAGAATTGGATTCTATGAGGCGGCCTCCTATTGCAATTGGCTTAGCGAACGAGATGGGATCGATCAGTCCGAGTGGTGCTACGTACCGAACGAAAACGGGCGCTTCGAAAGTGGCATGAAAATCGTCAGCGATCCGTTGAGTCGCAGCGGCTATCAGATTCCGACGCCAGATCTTTGGGAATATGCATGTCGGGCGGGAACTCGAACACCAAGGCCCTACGGTTTTGGCGTCGAGCTTGCCAGCGGTTCGATTCGCTGGATGGGAACTCGTTTAGGAAGCCAGGGTGCGACGCAGGCTCGACGACCGAATGCGTTTGGTCTCTTTGACATGCTTGGTAATCATGCTGAATGGACGATCGGCGTTGTCGCCAATCAACAAGGAGGTCCGCGGTTTCCGAGGGACCCATCGATTCAACGAGGTCCACCGGATCGCAGAACACAGCCGGGTTTTGACCCTGAGATGAATCGAGACCGACCACCAGGGTTTCGCGGGCCACCGCCGGGCGAGGGCATTCAAGATCCCAGTCGGCGACGTGAGTTGAGTCCGCCCCCAAACCTCGGAAACACGCGACCCGGTATTGAGCGAGGGCCCAACACACGTCGTGGCCCTGGCATCGCGCGCGGAGGAGGTCCGATTTTGGAGTCTGCCGCGGGCCAGATGATTCGCGACAACCGACTATTCGCGGTGCTCGGTGGTGCGTTTGATTCGCCCGCGCATAAAGTCCGGTCGTCGGATCGGTCAATCATCAGCCCACCGATTACAAACAAACCGATCACACTGCGTTTGATGAGAATCGTCCACGAAACGTCCGGCGAAGTTCAAATGTCCGAAACGTCACAAACGTCTCTTTGATTTCGATCACTCTTCCGCGGAGACCGCATGAGCATGTTCGGGCATTTTCGAACGAGTGATTGAGACGCTTTCCAGCATGCGAACGTGCGGCGTCCGTTCTCGATTGCCAGCATCGTCACGACCACCCGCAGAGATCCCTGTGGTAACAAAGTCGTCCAGTTTGCAACGGGGCCGTTTTCATCCACCGTCAACTCCTGCCCGTTAACATCGATTTGTACTGGGCCTCGATCATCAAAGGTGACACCGCTGACACGCAAACCTTGCGGTGTGTTCTCCACGGTTTCGATCACGGTGATCGGAGCCACAATCCGGTCTCCCAGAAATTCAGATGATCACTCTAATTCCAGCGGCGATATCACTGAATCTCAGCCGATCAATTCATTGATCAATCCGGTCGAATCGCCGTGCGAGTCAGCCTGAATCCCGCAGCCCTGGAGCGTGCTGAGCCACAAGTTGCACAGGGGCGTTTTCGGATTGTCCATCACGATGTGCTGGCCCTGTTTGAAACCGGCGCCTCCACCGGCAATGAGAGTTGGGCAGTTGCTTAGTGTATGCACCGAACTGATGTTACTGCCAAGCGTGATCGCAACGTGGTCCAGCAAGCACGATCCGTCCGCTTCCGTCGATGCCTTGAGCTTGTCCATGAACTCAGCCAGTAGCATGGCATGGTGCCGGTCACGTTGCTGCGAAACTTTGCGACGTTCCGGCACCGAGTAGTGACTCATGCTGTGAGCACTCATTGTCGCACCCAAGCTGGCGATCATCGCATCGGCGGGCATCCGGTAGGTGAAGACACGCGTTGCATCAACCTGCATCGCAGCGACCATCAGGTCATACATCGCACGAATCTCTTCGACACCCGTTAATGTCTCATTGGGCTCAATGATCTCATTGAGTGGCTTCTTCTTTTCAACACCGAGCCAACTGTCTTCCTTTGCAATCCGAACTTCGATCTCTCGTACGGACTGAACATACTCTTCCATTTTTTGACGATCTTCGTTCCCCAAAACACGTTCAACACTTCTTGCGTTTTCCAAAACCGAATCGAGCACACTCTGTTGGCGTTGCAATTTCTTTTTTCGGATGGCCAACGGTGTCTTGTCATCGGAGAAGAGTCGATGGAATGCCGCAACAGGTGTGTTCAAGCCAGCGATCGGTTTTCCAAAGCGATTCCAAGCGAGTGAAAGCCCCGGACCGTGTCCATCACTTTCGCCCGGGGTGGACAACTGCATCGAGGTAAAACGTGTATCGCGTCCTAACTGTTCAGCAGCGACCTGATCGACCGAAACGGTGTTGTGAAAGTTTTGACCCGCAATCGCATATCGATTGGCACCGGTTAACCAGAAAGTGCTCCCACTGTGACCGTCCGCTGAGTATTGATGCATCAAATTCTGGATGATCGATATCTCGCTCTTATGGCGCTGCAACGGTTTCAGGACGTTTGGAAGTTCGTAATTCCGGCCGGTCGTATTCACATCTGGATACCACTCGTCTGCCGTTACACCGAATCCCATCCCGCAGAAAACCATTCGTTTTGGAATGGCAGACGCCGTCCTAGTCGCAGCCGATACGTAGCGACGAGAACCAAACGACTCCATTGCCGGAAGAGCGATCGCAGCACCGACACCACGGAGAATCGCGCGACGGTTGATTGTTGAATGCGTCATGGATTTTCGACTACTTCGATTGGAAGGTTTCAGACTGGACCAGCAAGTGGACGATTTCGGTGATTGCGAATCCGTTCTCTTGCGTTTGATTCAAGATGGAATCAACAAGCGTTTCGTCAGTGAACCCATACGGTCGCCCTAAGGCATAGGCGATTAACTCTTCGACAAAACCTCGAGCGAACTCCGTATCTTTTTTAGCAATCGCAGATCTCAACTCGAGAAATCCACTGAAAGTTTCGCCACTTGGTAGACGTCCTTGTGGATCGATCTCAAACGACTTTGATTTGGAGTTTCGGTTTCCGTACTTGATCACCTCGACATCTCGCCAGAGACCGTCGGCCGAGAAGTTCTCCAGCCCGAATCCAACCGGATCAATCTTGCGATGGCACTGAGCACACTGCGGTTGTTCCTGGTGGAGTTTCTGTATTTCACGAGCGGAAACGATCTCGCCATCCAGGCGGCTCAATTGCGGAACATTGGGTGGCGCAGGCGCAGGTGGGTCATGAAGCAAATGCCGAAGCACCCATGCGCCACGTTCAACGGGTGACGTTCGCAGTCCATCCGATCCCATGGCATTGACGGCAACGGTGCCAAGCAGCCCGCCGCGTACCGAATTCGGTTCAACTTTGACACGGCGGAACTGGTGGCCCTGCACTTCGGGAATGTCGTAGTATTCGGCCAGCAAATCGTTGACGACCACAAACTCAGACTTCAACAACGCGCCAAGCGGAATCTTCTCTCGCATGACCATGCCGACCGTTTCGAAGATCTCATTGCGTCCCTCTTCTCGGATCGCATTGTCAAAGGTTGGGAATTGCAGTCCATTGAATTGGAACATGCCCAAACGATCCAACTGAAGCCATTGATGAGTAAAGTCTCGAACGAATCGTTCGCTCCGTGGATCCTCCAGCAAGCGGTTCGTTTCTTGTCGTAGAACTTCCGGTGAACTCAGTTGACCGTTCCTCGCCAAACTCATCAGCGTTTCGTCGGCGGGTTCACTCCAGAGCAAGTAAGCCAACCGATTGGCCAACTCGGTTGTTTTCAGGCGATCCGAATCCGATTCACCTTCGTTGACCATGTAGAGAAACTCTGGTGAGGAAAGCACGATCGCAAGTGATTCAATCAAGGCTTCATCCATCGAAAAACCTTCGGTGCGAAGTTCTTGATAAATCGCTTCGATCCGTTGCAGATACTCACCTGTCGGTTGTCGCCCCCGAAACGCGCGACGGGAAAACCGTTTCAATACGTCCGTGACGAATTCTGTTTCACGTCGACGATTGAGTTGCCCGAGAATCTTCGATTTTGCTTCGATGACTTGATCGGATGGTTCGATCAATTCGATTTCCGCCCAATCCGCCCAGACACCCGGATGCAGCCCAAAGCCATTCTCTTTTCGCTTCGCAGTCCACAGTGCTTTGTCCGCCCGATCTTGGTGCGTCCGTTGATGAATCACCAATTGGTGGGATTGTCCGGGCTTTTGATCGAATTCAAATTCGATGATTTCGGGAGATTCCAGCGAAGCCGAAACGAATCGACATCCGAGGTAGTCTCTTTGCTTGGCGGTCGCCAAATTGGAAAACTCCAAGTAGCGATACCTTGGTTCCGATTGAGCGTAGGTTCCGGCGCGAACACGTACTCGATAGCGACCCGGTGACCTGGCTGGTGTGGAAGGCATTTTGATCCGTGCCATTCCCATGTTCTTTGGCACCATGATCATCGCGCCGCCGGTCTTGTTCTCAGGCTGGTCGAAGTACCATCTCAAGATGGGGCCGTGGGTTTCAAAAATGTTGGCATAGCTTTTCGCTTGGTACTCATCGATGAGACCGAAGTCAGACGGCTTTTTCGAGTTTTGGCCGAAGTATGCCTGCGCGATTTTGTCCTTCCCCGCCCAATCATCGAAGTACTCGCGATACTTGGGTAGAAACTGCTCCTCGACTTCAACACGTCGAACAAACTCATCCGAAGACGGTTTCGCGTCAAAGCACTGCTGGAGCGCGATTCGGGCTGTCGCGAGATATTGCTCGATCTGATCGCTCGACATGAACAACGACGCGCCTTGCGTATCGAAGCCCTCGCCAACTTGGTCGGACGGAAGTTGCGAGACATCTGGCCGTACCCCAAGCAATGATTCGATCGTGTTGGCGTACTCACGGCGATTGAGTCTTCGAAGTGGAATCTTACCGCGGGTATCGCCAAGGATCTTCCGCGCTTCGACCATGCGATCGGTAAGATCTTCCAAGAACTGCAGTTTCTGATCATCCGGGATCGGATCGTGATCCTCGGGTGGCATCTCGCCGGAATTGATCGCGTTAAGCACCTTTTGCCAAAGCCCGGCCGTTTCCATATCGCGGCTGACATCGTACGAGAGAGTCTCCAGATTCACGCCAGCTT
The DNA here is from genome assembly GCA_039179795.1 of Planctomycetota bacterium. GTDB lineage: Bacteria > Planctomycetota > Planctomycetia > Pirellulales > Pirellulaceae > Rubripirellula. The sequence goes on from JBCDEM010000007.1 coordinate 259,270, forward strand.
CTTCAGAGGCTGAATCATGACAATCAAAGCAATGCGTTTTAAATAACGACGCATGCTCTTTCGGCATGCGGGCAACGCGATCCGTCTCTGCTGATGCAACCTTCCCACCCGCGCCGAGGGCAACCGCGACAGCGAAAAAAAAGCTACTAGATTTTCTAAAGCCACTTATCATTTCAACGTCAGTTCTAATTGCGGTCCAACCGATTCCGGATGCGAGTCACTCGCGAACATGTGGGTCAGCCCCGGCCCCACTCCTTCGATTTGCGTCGTTTCTCTTACCAAGATGAAAGTCACCGGTTTGTCGCTGTGACTTTTAAGGAATTCCAACAAGGCTTTGCCGTCGATGCCAAACACACCACGCGTTTGACTTCGCGCGATTTCGAACGTTCCCAGCAACGATCCATCTTCGGCGCTGGGTGATTCTTCCCATCGACTTTCAATCTCCCAGTTGAACTTGGCTTTATTCGTTAAGCCGTAGATTCCAAAGCGATTGACTTTCGGCAGCCTTGACGCAAGCCCGCGTTGGCTTGGAAGTAAATTCAACCGTAACCGCACATCAGCCACTTGGTCTAAATCGATGTCGCTGACGTCAAACGAGAAGAACGAGCGATAGTCCCACTTGCCGGATGCGGTTCGTTTGACAGAAAGAATCGTCGGGTCGATGAACTTCCAACGCTTCTCAAATCTCGGCATGGCCGTTCCACATCGTCCATCGGTTCCGATCACGAGCGTTTTCTCCGACTTGACCGATTCGTCACTTCGCGCCGTCACATCTTCAACACGACGTATGGAATCATTCGAAACGATCACTGCCGCACCGGACTGAGTCAGCCGCACGGAGTCACCTGTCGGTTCATGATGAACCGCGATTTCGCCATCGATCAATTCAAAATCAGAGCGTCGCTCGCTGTCGTCAACACGGATGGCGAAACTCGTTCCAAAGTCTTCCGCGTAGCCACCCGGTGTTTCGACAACGAATCCAATGGATGTTTCGGGGACATTTACAACCGCAGCGCCCGACTGGAGACGGCATCGCATGGCGGAGATCAACTCGAGTGTCGCGGGAGCCTCCATCAATAACTCGGCGCCTTCACCGAAACGAATCGTCGCGACACCCGTTTTCAAGTGAAGCGTACCCGCGGCCAGTTGATCCCCAGGCATTGTCGGCAACGAACTCTCCCATGCTGCGTTTTCACTCGAGACGATCGTCGCCACACTCGAATCGGTCGACCACCAGCGTAAGGGCAAGAGCGACAACACGACCACAGCAGCAGCGGCGACCAGTATGAGATCTCGGAACCTCGATTTGGACCGAGTCGATTCAATGTTCGATGCGATGCGACCGGCCAAAGGCAAGGCACCTTCAAGAACGGATTGCTCGATCGCGACTTCACGACCGATCACATCAAGCTGCGAACAACGAACAAACTCTCGTCGCAAGTCCTCAGACGATTCCAAAAGCGATTCCAGCTCAGTGACTTCCGCTTCGGAAGCTTCACCGAGTAAGTAGCGTTGTATGAGGACTTTCGATGCTTCCGTTTCTTCAGCAGCCATTTTTACGCTCCACCTTCTTGCAACCGAATGCGGACGCAATTACCAAGTTTTTCACGGAGGCGAACTAACAGCATGTACAGAGAACTCGCCGACCGATTCATTTCTTCTGCCAATTGCTTGACGCGACCTTCGCCCGAATAAGGTGCCAAAAGTAACTCGCGTTGCCCGGTTGGAAATTGAGCGAAACATTTTTCGAACGCGTGCTTGAGGTCAACCAATTCTTCTGGTCGGGTTTCATCTGCCACGTCCGCCAACGATTTCAGCAACTCGTCACTCAAGATCGGTCTCGACCGACGCAGCTTGGTTGCGAGGGAAAGACACTTAAACCGAACGATCACTTTTCCCCAGGGAAGGAATCCCTCATCGTCACCGAATTGGCCGAATTTCTCGTACATCGTCAAATAAGCATCCTGCAACGCATCGTCGACGCTATCCAAATCCGGAAGCATCGTGCGTGCATACGCCCGCAATACGCTCTCATTGCGGAGAAATAGCCTCATTAACCGTTCATCACCCGGGCTGGGCTGCGATGTCGAAAGAGGCGACGTTGGGGGCTGCTCGGAGTTTTCTTCGAACGACGTCATGACCCCTTATTCTCGACGCTGTCGCAACCTAACGCAAAAAGTTCTTTTTTATTCACGCTTTCGTCGTTTGATATGATTCAGCAGGGGAAGAATTCGCGGCGAGCCGCTTTCGGCGTTTGAAAACCCGCGTTTTTTGCCGGTTTCTCGACCTTTTTCCATCTTGGGAAAGAAGGTGGGGTTTTGAATTCGTTCTGTTGATTTCGTTCTGAGGAAATCGCTTGATATGAAGGTCATCGTCGATCTGTGTGTCGTTCCGATGGGTGTTGGCGTTTCGGTCAGCCAGTACGTTTCCGCATGCCAGGACGTGCTTCAAGAAGCCGGTTTACCGCACCAGATCCACGCCTACGGAACGAATATCGAAGGCGAATGGGACGATGTGTTTGCCGCCGTCAAGCTTTGCCATGAACGGGTTCACGAAATGGGTGCACCGAGGATCACGACCAGTATCAAAGTCGGAACACGCACCGACCGCGATCAATCGATGCAGGACAAAATCGACAGTGTTGTGAAGGGCGAAACCTAGCGATCTAGCCGAACACATCCATCCAGTTCGGTCTTACAACGACTGAGACCGAGTCATCGCCGGGAAATCCAAAATTCGGTTGACGCCGATCCGTTTGGTAAACTGGAGAATGAAAATCTGGAGAATGGAACAGGCGTCATTTTAGCGTCTGAGAATTCGATACGGTGGCGACGAAAACGAAGTGCTCACAACGCGACATAGCCTGGTCTTACGTATTCGCGAAGTAAGCGATACGACTGCTTGGTCGCAGTTCGTCGATATCTATGGTCCCTTTATTTATCGCTACGGACGCAGTCGTGGATTACAGGATGCGGATGCAGCCGATCTTGCACAAGCGGTTTTGATCGAGGTTGTTCGCTGTATTGAACGGTTTGATTATGAACCAAAGCTGGGACGCTTTCGAAATTGGTTGATGGTGATTGCTCGATCGAAGTTGAGCGACTTGGCCAAGAAGAAGGCACGATTGGTTGCCGATGGTGATTCAGCGAACCTGCGAATCCTCAATGAACAACCATCTCAGGAATCGTTTGAAGAAGACTGGCTGCGGCAGTACCAAGAGCACCTCTTTCATTGGGCCGCAGAGCAGGTTCAGGGCGAAGTCGAGGAATCGACTTGGCAAGCTTTCTGGATGACCGCAGTCGAAAACAAGTCGGCTTCGACGGTCGCGAAAGAGCTTAAGATGAAAGTCGGTACCGTGTACGTCGCCAAGAGTCGCGTGTTGACTCGCATACGAGACAGGATTGCCGAGATTGACGACACGATGGACCAATCCTAACGGCTCACCGGAACACGAACCGAGACCAAGCGTTCTTCGTCCGCTGACGAGACCAAACGTAAACGCAAGTCCCTCGGCTCTGAAGTGCTCGCCCGCCAATCGACCGGTAACACTTGTGCGATGTCCAAGTCGTCAACGAGGAGATCGGGAATACCAAAAACGGCGATGTCAGCCGTTTCACAATCGAATTGATTCGCGCCTTCTTCAATGATCAATCGGTTCATCGAATTTGCGAGATAGCGTGTTTCGAACGCAACATCGGATCGGATGTGCGAGTCCGTGATGCCAATTTTTCCGCCTGATTCCACACCCACGGCAACACTCGATTCGATGCTGCAGTCAACGATCGACAACACGCATGAACCCTGTTGCGGCTGAATCTCAATCGCGTGACGTTCCGTGCTTAGAAACGTCTGATGGACACTGCATTCCGCCTCGATAAGGACGATGCACCCACGATAGAGACTCGTGATTTCACAATGGGTTAGCGAAAGATCACCATGGTCGCAAAGAATCAGAGGCGCGTCACCAAACCTATCCGGGTCCGAAACAAGCGACTCGAATCGGATACCTTGAACACTTAATCGGCCATCAACACAGGTAATGGCTGCATTGTGCGCGTCATCGTCAAAACGAAAGATCGGTTGTTCACCCTCCGCGGCGACAAGTTCAATGGACCGTTCATCGACGTGAAACGGATCTAGCTCAAAGACTGTTCCTGCGGCAATCTGAACGGTGATATCTCCGTCAACAGTTTCAAGGAATTGCATCAATTCCTGCGCTGATGACGCCAAAAACTCTCCTTCGGATTCTTCTCCTGAATCGTGCATTACGTAGCGGGTAACACCGGCCACAGCACCAGTCAGCATGAGGATCACAATGGATGTTACGAGCCAAGCGAACCGTCCGTGCGCGTGATCACGATTCGATGCAGACGTTGCGGTGTTCGAGGATCTCAACAACCTCGGTTGCCGTTTGGATGCGATCGCAAGGATTTTTCTCATGCATCCTCGATACGAGTTCGGAAAACCAACCGGGAACGGAAGGAACTCGTTTGGCTAACTCGACCGGCTTGTTCGTGGTGACGGCTTTTAGTGTGGCAACGAGTGTTGTCTCAGAAAACGGCGGCGTGCCGGCGCACAATTGATAGAGCAAACTTCCGAGGCTGAAGAGGTCACTGCGATGATCAACGGTCTTGCCATCGACTTGTTCTGGGGCAAGATACTCCGGCGTCCCGATCAACACGCCGGTTCGTGTAATCGGGTACTGCGAAGCCCGGAGCGCAAGACCGAAATCGGTAATCGTCGCTTCGCCAGTTTCCGCGCGAATCAGGACATTGGCCGGTTTAATGTCGCGGTGAATAACACCAACATCGTGAGCGGCGGCGAGACCTTCTGCCAAGTTGGATGCGATTTGAATGACGGATTTCATTCCAAGTGCAGGCAGTCGATCAAGACGCTGTTGCAAGCTCTCCCCCTCGACGAACTCCATCACCAAGTAGGGAAGGTCACGAATTTTTGATACGGCGAAGATCTTAACGACCGACGGGCAATCGACCGCTGCGACGGCCCTTGCCTCTCGCAGCACCCTTTCGCTGTAGGTTGCGTCCACTAGGAGCGCAGGTGACATCAATTTGATGGCCACGGTTCGTTGAAGTTCGCGATCGAACGCTTCAAACACAACCCCCATGCCACCACGACCAAGGCAACGGATCAGGTCGTATTGATCGACCCGTCCCAATGGCGTTTCCCCTTCATCGATCCACGGACGTAGATCCTCATGTTGCGCCGGGTGTCGCGGTTGTGGTGACGGCCGCTGCAGCTTTAAGCCGTCCAAGCGATCTTGCAACGCCGAGGAATTCAACATAGCGGCGAGCTGAACGAGTGCGGGGGCGAATCCTGCGAGCGGTTCGGCCAGTTGTTGCAGCGATGCTTGACAGAATTCGCATGAAACAACGTGAGACATCAATGATTCTTCAACACCATCAACACTTGTTGCTCTGCAGAGACTCTGAAGCTCTTCCCGTGACGGACAAACCATTGGATTCGCTAGGTACCAGCTTCTTCGCGAATAGGACGACGGTCGATCAAACAAGAACAGTGTAAGTCAACGCGTCAGAGAGAGTTCAATTCCTACTCGGCGGAAAAACAAGAGGGGAAAAACTTTTTGAAAAGTCGTGTAAGGATTCGTGTGGTTGTGCAGGACTCACTAATGACGATCGCGAAGAATCGCAGATCGAAAGAACTCATCTCAAACCAACAATCGCAGGGACCTCAAGGCTCCTCTCGTCCATCTGCGTTTGTTTTAGGAGTCCTTGACTATGTCCATGCACAGACGAAATCGAAGATCAAAACGACAACGAAGACGACTGTTATTCCAGTCCATGGAGTCGCGACGCTTGCTTGCCGGTGATGGGCTTGATTGCTCCCCGATTGCCTCGGCCGAGGGGGAAGCATCCGTCGATTCACCATCGGCGTATCACAACTCGGAAGCTCCGACCGATGTCAACGACGACGGTGTCACGCAGGCATTGGATGCACTGCTCGTGATCAACCATCTGATCGATCATGGTTCCAATCAAGATTTAACCGGACCCAATGAAACCGGTCTCTATCCAGATGTGAACAACGATGGAGTCGTCAGCCCGATCGATGTGCTGGGCATCATTAACGTTCTCATCAATGACAGCGACGATTCCTCCGGTTCAGACGACGACTCGGACGACGACTCGGGGATGGGCGATGACGCCGATGAAGATGTCGAAGGCGATGAAGACGGCGACGTTTCAGATGACGAAGGTGATGAAGACGAAGAGGGATCAGATGACGAAGATCTGATGGGAGATGACGACGACACCGCCGGCGATGACGACTCAACCGGCGATGACGATGACAGCTCCGATGATGGTGAGGACTCCGATGGCGATGAGGATCTGCCAGACGAAGACTCAGACGACGATGAGATGCTCGGTGATGATGAATCCGAGGATGACGGATCCGATAGCGACGACTCAGACGACCAAGGTGATGACGAGCAAGGTGATGACGAGCAAGGTGATGACGAGCAGGGCGAAAATGGTAATCCGTTTATCGTGGGCTCGGAACTGATTGGCAGCGATGAGTCAGAAGAAGTCATTGGCTTTGAGTCTGATGACACGCTGACCGGTGGAGACGGAGGCGATGTCTTTTGGGTGACCGCCGGAGATGATGTCATCACGGACTTCAATCCGGATCAGGACGTTTTGAAGGTAAGCGATTTCGCAAACGGTGAAGATGGCATCGCGACGCTCACGTCGCTCGGCGCCATTGCGGCTCTATCAGAGCAAATCACCATCGATGGCGAGACGGCTTTGGTCATTGATGTTGATGGTGATCAAGGTGATTCGCAAACCACGCTCATTGGTATCACGATCGACGATCTGACTGAAGAGAACGTCTACTTTGAACCCGACGAATCGGATCTACCCGTCGATGTCACTCATCTTCCAATGACGACCATCCAACTGAGTGATGGAACGATCGCCGAGTTTGAGGGTCACGACTTCGAAGTCCATCCGCTGCCATTCCAACTCGTCAGCGGAGATCAAGCGAGCGTTGACTTTATCAACGAACACCTTGGACTCGTTGATTCGGACGATGACACGGACGATGATTCAGACGATGACCCTGACGGGGGAGGAGACGGTTCGGATGATGACGACCCCGATATGGATGGAGGTGACGGAGACGCGGACGAAGATGACGACTCGGACGGCGGAAACGGTGACGATGACGATCCGTCGGATGACGACTCAGACAGCGATGGCGGCAACGGCGATTCAGACACCGACGGCGATACGGATGACGGCGGCAACGACGGCGACTCCGACACCGATGGCGGTGATGGCGACACGGACACCGATGGTGGTGATGGCGACTCCGACACCGATGGTGGTGATGGCGACTCCGACACCGATGGTGGGAATGGGGACGACGATTCCGATGACGGAACGGACACCGGAAACGACGACACCACCGGCCTGAACTTACAGATCGATGACAGCCTGATCGGAACGACTGAAGGATTTGAAATCCGGACCAATGGCATTTTCGCTGTTTGGTGGGATCCGCAAGCAGGACCGCTCGAGCCGGGCCCCGAGGTCGTCTTTGAATTGCTGGACGAAGTGCGTAACGACGTACGCGACAACTTGGGACTTGGGGATCCACCCAACACGGCAGCCGGTTTCTATTTCAACGTCTTCGTGCACCGCGGTGAGGATGATCGATTTCCTAACTTCCTCGGAAACGGCGTCGGTTTCGAAGCGAATACCGACTTGCCAGACTTGGCGCTTCCCGTCGGCCTGCACGACGACCGGTCGAATGTCCTGCACGAAGGATTCCATGTCTTCCAGACCTCATCGAGCTATGAAGTCGTAGACACCAATCCCGATGCTCCGTGGATCGTCGAAGCTTCAGCTGAGTGGTACCAAGCCCATCGAAACCCGACCGATGAACGTAGTTTTGTCGTCGCCGGCTCACCCTACGCACTCCCGCATCTTTCTTGGTGGTACACACCGGGTCGCGAGCCCGAAGGAGTCACGGATGACAACGGATGGCTGTACGGGGTCCGTGAATATGCGATGAGTAGTTTCCTTTACTACTTAACCAATATCGAGTCTGTCGATCCCGCTGTGATAGCTGGTGTCTATGCGACCGACTCCACCCTGACCGCGCAGGAGTACATCTTCAATGAAGTTGGAGGTGACAATCTGCGTGAGATGTTTGCGGACTGGGCCGTTCGAAATGCAGCAGGCTTGGACTTCCTCTCACCGGAGCAAGTCGACTTCGCGCTCAATGAACTCGCAGCCGAAACGACACCAGATGAAGTCAAGAACAACATTCTTGAACTCGACGCTTCGGAAGCGGACGGCACGTTTGAACCCTCGCAAGAGTTAACTCCTGGTGGTTGGGCTTACAATTCCATCAAGATTAACAACACGAGCGACACGACTTACACGATCGACGTCATGGGAGATGCAACGGGGTCCCAAGGTGCCGCCGCGCATTTTGAAGCACGTGTCGCCGTCGTGAACCAAGGGACGACGACCTACTTCGATGTCCCGATGGCCGGTACGACCAATGGTCGGTTTACACTTGATGCAACCGAAAATGACAGCGAGATCTACATCGTTGTCGCATCAACACCGGATCAGCTGACCGGAACGCAAACCTACGGGTACCAAATCGACATCTCAACCAGTTGAGAGTGATGCATCGAGAGTCTCGATCGCTCTGGTACTACCGCGAAGCGGTCAACAACAAAGCTCGGGGTCGCGCAGCGCACCCCGAGTTGTGACTTTGAAGATCGTAGAGCGGAGAAGGCCCGGACAGGAGGCACTGCGATCGGCGACTATTTTCACACCGAGCGTGACGTGCGGGGCATCGCTTTAATAGACGTCACGGACGTATCGCTTTTCTCTTTTCAATTCATTGACATATTCGACGGCATGCTCGGCAGACATACCTCCGTGAATTTCCACGATCTCATGGAGCGCTGCGTCAACGTCACGAGCCATTCGTGTGGCATCACCGCAAACAAAGAAGTAGCCACCTTCCTGCAGGTAGCCGAACAGATCTTTGCCGTGCTCAAGCATTCGACGTTGAACATAGATTTTCTCTGATTGATCCCGTGAGAAAGCGAGATCTAGTCGGCTGAGCAGTCCCGAGTGACTCATCTCCGTCAGTTCATCTGCATAAATGAAGTCTTCGGAACGGTGTTGGTCACCAAAAAACAACCAGTTGATTCCCGTTGCTCCACGTTCCCGTCGTTCCTCCAAAAAGGCACGGAACGGTGCGATCCCGGTTCCGGGTCCGACCATGATCATGGGGACGGTGTCATCCTGCGGCACACCAAACATCTTGTTCGGCATCACGAAGATCCCCGCTGTCTGACCAACAGAAACCATGTCAGCAAGGTACGTCGAGCAAACACCGCGATGCGGGCGGCCGTTGTTTGTCCAACGCACAGCGGCGACGGTGAGATGCACTTCGCCCGGATGGGCGGCTGGGCTGGATGAGATCGAATACGCACGATGCTGCAGCGGTTTGAGCCAGCTGACCACTTGGTTGACATCGAACGAGATGTCAGGCGACAGATTGAGCAGGTCCAATGAATCCTTTCCCCACAGAAACGTATCCATGGCTTCTTTGTCACCGGTGCTCACAACATGGCTGAGTTCTTCGTCACCGACCAGAGGCTCTAAGCCTTGAATCAATTCACGGGACGGCGTCGAAATCTCCAATCGATTCGCGAGCAGATCACCGAGCGAGGCATCTTTCGCGTCAACTTGAAAGTCCGCGTCGACTCCGAGCCGTTGCAACCATGCTTGAACAAGATCCGGTTGATTGATTGGCATAACGCCCAAAGCATCACCGGTTTGGTACGTCATTTCGCTATCGCCTAACTCAAAAGCGATGTGTCGGATCTCTTTCGCAGAATTCGGGCCGGACAGAACACGATTGTCGATGACTTTTCCGGGATACGGGTTCTTTCGCGACCAGCTCGGCTTTTCGGGTGTTGTCTGTTCTTCGTCGACGGCCACACCGGCGTCGGGGATGGTCGCTTGTAACCAATGCGCCGCAGCCTCTTCGTAGTCGACATCACAATCGATTCTTGGTGCGAGACGTTGCGCACCGAGTTGTTCAAGTCGTGTGTCGATCAACTTTCCGGCACGACAAAAGTGTTCGTAGCTCGTATCACCGAGCGCGAGAACGCCGTAGTTCAATGACTCGAGTCTGGGCGCGGTGCTAGCAGACAGATCGTCCCAGAAGATCTGCGCGTTATCTGGCATCTCGCCTTCGCCGTAAGTTGAAATGACGACAACGAGGTTCACCATGCTCGCGAGCATCTCCATGTTCACGCTATCCAAACCACAGACGCGTGGTTGGTAGCCTTTCTTTTTCGCGATCGATGCAGCCTCATTGGCCAACTCTTCCGAGTTGCCTGTCTGCGTACCAAAGACAATGTCGATCGGTGTTGCTTGAACCGCTTGGGATGCGGGCCCACTTTCTCCACTGATCGACATGCGAGAATGCAAGCCGGCAAGGAATCCGGCCAACCAGTTTCGTTGGTCATCAGAAAACGGTGCGTCTTCCGGGATGTAGGGTACTTTCATTTCGTAGCTCGTAATGGTTCCGGATGAAACCGATGGCAGTTGTTCGCTGACCGATGTGCCTAGATGCGTGTGACCAAGTCCGGGGCTCACATGCGTGTGACCAAGTCAGGCACTGCATTTTGTGCGAATAGTTCGTCGAAGCTCGGGATCGTGCCCAACTCTTCTTGATTCTTTTGATCTTGGTAGTCGATCCAGCCGTAGGTGCTCGGACTGTCCATCGCCGTCGTCATGCGTAGCGACAGCGTCCGTTTGAAATCGGCAAGTCTCTTATTTGCGATCAGGGTCGCGAGACCAAGATCGTCGTACCCTTCAATCGCGGAACGAGCATGTTTCGAAAGTGCTGACATCAGTTGAAAATCTTCCGTCATGATCAAGTTGCGCACTAACTTGTTCAGTTCATTCGCGTCCTGCTTCGGCGCGCGATCCCTGGCGATCTTCTGCGCCATTTCCAGCACGGTGTAGCGATTCAATAGACGAAACATCTCATCAGTGTCGGTCTCACCATACGTGGGCACCGCACCATCAATCACAGGTGTGCCGGACTTCCATGCTTCTTTCAATAACGTGATTTGGTGGCCGGCCAAAGCGGTCGACAACTCTTCGACAAGCTCTTTCCTCGACTTGGAAGCGAGGATCTGTTCAGCATCTTGATATTGCAGAAGCGCCTTTGGCATCACCCAAAAGAAATCGGATCGCGCCGTCTCCCATTCGGCCAGGATCGCCGAAGCTTTCGGAGACCCTGTTGCCTCGACATGTAATTCCAGTAGGTATCGAATCGCGTTTTCATGAATCTCAGCATGTGGGCTATTGTCGGTAAGATTGCCCATCAGCACAGAATCGTGACTCATCAAATCTGGAAGACGACGTTCTGGGTCGTACTGGTAGGCGAACCCACCGGACATACCGTTTCCAAATCCTTTTGAAAAGCCGCCAAGATTCAAGACGGCACCGTTGGTCATGTATTCGCAACAGAAATCGCCGACGCCTTCCACAACGGCAGCAGCACCCGAATTGCGCACCGCAAACCGATCACCCGCCTGGCCGCGGACAAATGTTCGCCCTCCCGTGGCACCGAACAGAGCGAAGTTGCCAATCAACACATTTTCGCCATCGGTTGAACATCCTCCGGCTGGAGCATGCACGATGATCTCACCGCCGCACGCTCCTTTGCCAACGCCGTCGTTGCACGTACCGGTATGTTCCATCACCATGCCATCGTTACAGAACGCCGCGTAACTCTGACCCGCTGACCCTTTCGTAATCACTCGGACCGATCGCGGTTTCAAGCAACGTCGACCGGGCGTCACTTCTTGTGCGGCGGATGGAATCGTCTCGAATTCATGATTGAGCATCCGTTCGATATCGATCGCAAGTTGACCGCCGACCGTTTTATCTCGATTCGTGAGCCGATGCTCTGGTCGCAATTCAACCTCTGTTTCGTCATTTGCGAAAACACGATTGCGAACGGATTCGGTCAGCACATCATCGACTCGAAAATCACGTTCCAGGTAAATCGGGTTATCCACTCGAATTTCCGAAACGAGCTTAAGCATCGAGCGAAGATTGAGTTGGCCGACGGAGGAAGGATGGTCGAGCAGATGTAGCAGATCCGATCGCCCCCGCGCTTCGGCCAGGCTTCGCAGGCCGAGCGATGCGAGTATCTCTCGAACCTCGTGGGCCAAGTTGAGCAGATATTGAGCGAGCGCTCTCGGGTCACCGTCGAATGCTTCGGCGTTGGTGGTCAGCCCGGCCGGACACTTCACATTGCAGTTCTTCGCCATCACGCACTTGAGCATCATCAGTGCTGTCGTGCCGAATTCAAAACTGTCACCACCCAGCAGCGCGGCTTTGACCACATCCGAGCCCGTCTGCATCGCTCCCGAGCATCGAAGCAGCACTTTTTGGCGGATCCCATTGGCACATAAGGCTTGGTGGACTTCGGCGATGCCAATTTCAGCCGCTCTTCCGGTGTACTTGAGCGACGTAACGGATGCGGCGCCTGTACCGCCCGTGTTGCCGGCGATGTTGATCAGATCGGCACCTGCTTTTGCGACGCCGACCGCTATCGTTCCGATGCCTTCTGAACTGACCAATTTGACGATGACGCGGACCCTTGCTGCTTTGCAATCGTGAATCAGTTGAGCGAGGTCTTCGATCGAATAGGTGTCGTGATGCGGCGGTGGACTGATCAACTCAACCCCCGGCGTGCCACCCCGCGCGGCCGCAATCTCGACCGTCACTTTCTTGGCGGGAAGCTGACCACCTTCACCGGGCTTCGCACCTTGGCCAATCTTGATTTCGATTTCTTCAAGATTCGGATCAGCCAAGTAGCCCGCCCAGACACCAAAGCGACCGCTGGCAAACTGCTTGATCCGGCTCGCCCGGATCGTTCCATAACGCGAGAGGTGTTCGCCGCCCTCGCCCGAGTTCGACATTGCCCCGGCCATATTCGTTCCATGCGCGACCGCTTCGTGAGCCGTTGCAACGAGGGCGCCATGCGACATCGCGCCGGAAGCTAATCGCGCGGTGATTTCCGAAGCAGGCTGTACCTCATTCAAATCGATTGGCTCGGAACCCGGACGAAGACGCGATAAGTAGTCGAATGCCCACCGACTTGCACGAAGCTTTAAAGCGCCACCCGAGATAAAGTGGTTTCGAACGTCTGTCCCAAATCGTTCAACCAATGACTGACGTAACGCGTCCAGCCGTCCCAAGTCGTCCGCCTTGGGTCCGGTCAATCTGAGACTGAATTGACCGTCACCCTCGTGTGAGCATTCAATGCCGCGAATCACAAAATCGACATTGCCCGCGCGATTGAAAAGCATCATCTCGCGTTTGAACTCATCGACCGATTCACAAAATGTTACGTTTGCGGGAAACGCAAGCACGTCACGTAACGCGGCCGGTCGACTCTGACGCTCTTCGGTCATCATCCGAATGAACGCACGGTAGCCACTCGTGATAGAGAATTGGTCAATTTGTTCAGTTGTCAGTTTTTCAAAACTGGTATTGATGTAACTCTGGTCCGTCAATTCGAACGCATCGTTCATCTGCCGAAGGGTAAGCAATCGGAAGGGATCGACTTCTCCTTCTGCTTCGGCAAATGTGATCGGCTCTTCGGTCAAATCGACAAAGCCACGCACCGCGATCGCGCCGAAACTATGCCCTGCACCTTCGGTGCGTTCTTTGAACAGACCTAAGATGGGGATGTCATTTGCATCCTTGATCTCGAGTGATCGTTCATGCCAGTCTGCGACAGATTTGGCAATCGTCGGAAACTGCACGCCCCCGACCGCCGTTTTCATATTCGGGAAATACTTTCGAAAAATCGGGGCGTCGGTATCCAAGAAGTTCGGTTCGAAAAACTCGCCACCGGAGTAACTTTCGACCGTACACAAACCCACCTTTCCCATCGTTTTCAGCAACGCTTTTTCAGCGGCCTTCTTAAACCGAAAGAATGGTTCGGTCGCGGCATCGTGTCCATAGAGTTCTTCGGCACGTAGGCGCACTGCGATCGGATAAACCGCGGAAGCTCCAAATCCAAGGGCGCACGCGATGTGATGCGAAGATGCAATCTGCCCACTCTCAACAACCAGCGAGATCTTCAGTCGAAGCCCGTCTTGGATCAGTCTCTGGTTAATTGCAGATACCGCGAGTGTTGTTGGAATCGCAGCAAACTCCGTCGAGATATGACGGTCACTTAAGATCGCGATGCCACCCTTCTCTCGCGCGAAATTGGAGACTTGCTCAGCCACCCAGTCAATTGCCGAGACCAGTTCATCTTCATTCGCTGCCGGGTCATCGAAAACCGGCCGATACAACAAATCAAATCGATCCCATGGCGTTTCGCTTTGGGCTTTGATCTTTAGGATCTCAGCCATCGTCAAGACGGGCGAGTTGACAACGATCTGACGGCTTCGTGATAGACCATGTTGAGGCTTTTCGCCCAACGCGACTCGCAACGTCATGCCGTCGCGTTCGCGTATCGAATCGAGCGGTGGATTGGTCACTTGCGCAAATCGTTGGCTAAAGTATTTTGCGACGCCGCCCTCATTGTCACTGAGTGCGTTGATCGCATTGCCGTAGCCCATGGCGGAGACTTTCTCGACACCGTTTTGCAGCATCGGATCAATCAAAAACTTAAAGCTCTCCTGATTGTGCGTATAGGCAACGTAACGTCCCGGTTTTGAAAGATCGCCACCGTATCGCCCCGCAGCTAAGCGAGGATCCGCATCGGGTATTGGCAAATCATCGATGTTGATCTGTGCTTCGTGGAGCAACTTGGGATAATCAGCTTTGGACGCCAAGTGAACGAGCGCATCGTCGGTCTGATAAATTCGCCCTTCCGCGTGATTGAAATAGATCATCCCTCCAGCTTCGACACGTCCTCGGCGGATGACGGTTTCCGGCGGGAAATCAATCTGGCCGGCTTCGGACATCGCTGCCAAGTATTCTTCCGTTTCGACAGTTCGAAGGGGACGCAGCCCCAGTCGATCAAGTCTTGCACCAATCACGTTGCCGTCACCAAAAATCAACGCGGCAGGGCCATCATTCTTTTCCTCAAACAGAGAAAAGTACTCCAGCATGGCGCGGACCTGCGGGGAGAGCCTCGTGTCGTTCTCCCAGGCCGGTGGCATCATCGCAACGACCGCCGTTACCAGATCCGTATCCTCTTCAAACAAGCGAGCGTTGAGGGTTTGGTCGAGTCGGCAGCTATCGGATTGCCCGTGCGGCCGAACAATTTCCTTATTGCGAGCGGTCGCAATGGCTGCTTCACTAAGCCGATTCTTTTTGTCCGTATTCAGCTCGCCGTTGTGAGCCATTAAACGGAACGGCTGAGCCATCGACGGGTGTGGTGCCGTATTGGTCGAGAACCGCGTATGAAAGTACATCGTGTGGACGGCGTGATCCGGATCACTCAAGTCGCGGAAGTACGGAATGATCTCCCAAGAATTCAATCGACCCTTCAACACTTGTAAGCGGGCAGAGAGTGACAGCGGGTGCAATCCACGCAACGACTCGTCAGGGAACGCTTCGGCTTCGATCGCAAGCAAGCATTCATGAATCAACTTGTCGAGCGCTTTGCCACGCACTGCATCGGGTGCGGCGAAGACCCACTGTCGAATCGGCAATTGCCAATCCACGGATGCTTCACCAATGGCATCGTTGTCGACCGGAAGTTTGCGATCGTGCAAAACGGTGAATCCCGCTTTGGTCAAAACTTCAACAACCAAACTCTTTGCTCGATCGTGCTGCGACGCATCGGCCGGCATAAAGAAATTACCGACGGCGAAAGAACCGGGGTCTAATTCGGCTCCGCAGAGCTTGCGAAAGAAATCCAGCGATAGGTCAATAGAGATCCCAGCGCCGTCGCCCACACCCTCCGATGACATTCCACCACGGTGGGGAATCTTGCACAGTGCCTCATGCCCTTTCACTAATAGATCATGAGTTTGTCGGCTGTCTTTGCGCGTCAGGAAACCGACACCGCAGGCGCTATAATCAAGGTCTGGGTCGTAAAGCCCAGTTTCCGGTTGAGATCCGCCTTCCAAGTCGCGATTGACCATGGAATTCTCTCCGTTCTGTTTCAACTCTCTGGTCCTTCCCAAGTTTTTGGGATAGCCATCGAGCGTTTCACTATTCAAACATTTCAATATCGTCGGCATCCCTACTTCTTCGCCCGCAAGCGGTTGCAGCCAACAACCGTTGCGGTGAGGCTGTGCGAATTCGCGTAGGCCCGCATTCCCTTGCCTTCCGCGATCCTCACCTCGCGGAGAAAATCGTCGTCAATAAGCCGGAACGCTGTAACAAGTATCTTCGCGGCGGACTTTCTCCATCGAAAAGCCTTTCCGAAAGTCCTTCAGGCAGCCCTGATTTTGGCCCAGCGCACCAACCG
The DNA here is from genome assembly GCA_039179795.1 of Planctomycetota bacterium. GTDB lineage: Bacteria > Planctomycetota > Planctomycetia > Pirellulales > Pirellulaceae > Rubripirellula. The sequence goes on from JBCDEM010000007.1 coordinate 275,755, forward strand.
CGACCCATCCAAACCGACGAAGAATTCCACTTTATCTCGGATGCACCATTACAACTGACCTAGGCCGCCGGGCTTAGCAATGCGGAGCCCGCCCAGTTCAGACCGGAGCCCGCAGCAACGCGAAAAATGCGTTATCCGCTCGAGTGAGGTATCCCTTGCGACACACCATGATGCCCAAAGTTCGTTTCATTTGGAATGCTCCGCACATCATTTGGGGCACTCCGCATGCGTAGGGGCGATGCTGATGTGGGGTCTCGTCTGAATAGCCCGAAGTAGGTACGGCGAGCGTCAACGCATGTGATGACCACGCTTCAGCCGTGCAAAGGCGTTGAATCAACCGTTGGCGAGCGACGATGCCGGTGCACAGACCGATGGATCCAGCGGAGCAGCACGACAGAAAGACATGGCGTCACGGCAGGGAAATAACTGACGCAATTGCGCGTAGCAGCCGTTTTTGCATCCCGACAACATTGCACGATTCAAACAGCGCTATGAAATGATGTCGTGGACAACATTTCCGTGGACATCCGTCAGCCGAAAGTCTCGACCTGCATGACGATACGTCAACTGTTCGTGATCGAGGCCAAGAAGATGCAAGATCGTGGCATGCCAATCGTGGATGTGAACGGGATTCTCGACAGCTTCATAGCCGTATTCGTCGGTAGCTCCGTATGACATCCCGCCCTTTACACCTCCGCCCGCCATCCACAGCGTGTAGCCTTTGTTGTTGTGATTACGTCCGTCTCCGCCCTGTCGATACGGCGTGCGACCAAACTCGCCACCCCAGATCACAAGGGTATCGCGAAGCAGGTCACGATTCTTGAGATCCTGAAGCAGTCCGGCAATCGGCTGATCCACTGCCGTGCAACGCGTCGGTAGATTCGTTGCGATTTTGGAATGGTGATCCCAAGATCCATACGAAATTTCCACGAAGCGAACACCCGATTCGACGAAGCGACGAGCCATCAAGCATTGCTTTCCAAACCCATCGCTGGCGCCATTACCGATGCCATACATTTGCAATGTTTCCGCAGACTCTCGTGAGATATCCATCAGCTCGGGCATGCTGTCCTGCATCCGATATCCGAGCTCAAAGGATTCGATCACGCCTTCAATGTTGCGATGTGACCCCGCGGACTGATCCAACGTTCCACGATTGAGCTGTTGGATAAAGTCGATCTGGCGTCGCTGCTGGTTCCGGGTCAAACGTGGATTGGCGATGTCGATCGCCGTTTGGTTGCCGACTTGTCGAACGGATCCGCGTCCTAAGCGAGCGCCGGTATAAACGGAAGGTAAGAAAGCACTGTTGTAGTTGGGAGCTCCTGCCGAGGGTGGATTCAGTGAAAGAAAACCTGGCATGTCGTTGTTCTCGGTGCCAAGTCCATAAACGACCCAAGATCCAAGTGAAGGACGAATAAAGGTCGCGCTGCCCGTGTGCATTTGCACCATCGCTGAAGGGTGCGCCGGTTGATCGCAATGCATTGATCGGATCAGAGCCAAGTCATCCGCGTGTTGCGCAACACTCGGAAACAGCTCGGAAATCCACGCTCCGCTGTTCCCATGTTGTGAGAACTTAAAGGGGCTGCCGAAAAGCGTGCCGCCGTACTGACCTGGTTTGCCGTCATCCGCAAGAAGCTGTGGCTTGTAGTCGAAGGTATCAATGTGCGATGGAGCCCCATCCATGTACAAGAAGATGACGCGTTTTGCTTTCGCGGGAAAATGAGTCTCCTTTGGGTCGAGCGGATTTCGATCTGCTCGTTCAGCAGCGGCCGCGCGATTCGCGATTCCTGCAAAGGCAAGGTAGCCAAAACCGGCGGCTGATTGTTTGAGAAACTCGCGTCGACCTTTCAGGGATGGGGCGTCATCCGTTTGACCGCTATCAGATGGAATGGTTCGGTGCATCAGATTGACCTCCGCTTCTTGATGATGTTGGCGTGACAGACAAGCTCAATACGCATAACGAAACTCCGCTGAAGCAAAGAGCGATTGACAGAGCAATTGCATCCCCAGGTCTTGGCGATTCACGTCGTTTAGCAACGTGATCGCACCACGCATTTCTTCGGGCCGTGGTTCTCGGCCATAAGCCAGGAGGAAGGCGCGACGCACACGATCCGGTTGCGTCTTGGCTTCACGGGTCAAGCGATCCGCGAACGCTTTGGACTGGGCGATGACGAACGGGTTATTCAACACGTACAGAGCTTGGTCTGCGGTGTCCGATGTCGCGCGACGGCCGACAACGGCATTGCTGTCGGCCGCATCGAAAACGGCCAATGAGCGAGGCGTTTCATTACGCGCTTGCGGCATGTAGACGCTTCGGAATTTTGCTTCGACCATATCGAGACGGTCAGGTGGAGGAATGTCGTTGCCGCTTCCTTCGGCCGACGTTCGGCCACCGAATCGACTGTTCATTCCTCCACCCGGACCTCGCTGCATACGACCACCCATACCGCCGCCTGCTTGTCCCATTCTTGCTCCTTGCATTCGATTTCCGGGACCCATCCCACCACCGGCCATTCCCATGCGTCCGCCCATGCCTCCCACGCCATTCGAGAGTTCTTCGAGAACACCGTTTCGAATGCGAACAAATCCGGCGATGGCGATTTCCGAACCATGCGGACGCTGTAGATCCAACTGACCACTGACCGCAAGCATGCTGTCACGGATGGACTCAGCGTCCAATCGCCGCGGATGGGCTCGCCACAACAAGGAATTCTCAGGATCAAATCCATAGGCTTCCTCGTTCATGCTCGTCTGCAAACGATAAACACGTGAGGTGGCGATTTGACGAACGAGTGACTTGACGGACCAGTCGGAGTTGATGAATTGGGCAGCGAGATAATCAAGCAATTTAGGATGAGAAGGAGGTTGCCCGGTTGCTCCAAAATCATTGGGTGACGCGACGATGCCTCGACCGAGCATGTGGTGCCAGACACGATTGACCATCACGCGAGCGGTCAGGGGATTGTCTTTGTCGGTCATCCACTGGGCGAGTTGTCGACGCCCACTTGTTCGTTTGTCGATGCGAGTTGATTTCATCGACACAACACTGGGAAAGCCACGAGGGATCACGTCCCCAAGCTGATCAACTTCTCCGTGCAACAGGAGTGTCGCGTCGCGCGGTCGATCACTGCATTGAACCCCCATGCAATAACTGATGGGACGCCCGTTCGCGTCAATGCCAGCGAGTTCATTTTCTAATTGACCTTTATAGATTCGTCGCTGAATCCCCGCGAAACTTTTTCCTTGCCCCATCTGTGATTGAAGAGATGCAATCTGCTGCTTCAACTCCGACAGTTCCGCTTGTGAATACGTTTTTTGGCCGGGCCCCGGATCATCCATTGGGTACTCAAGAATCCCGCTATCCTGTTGCACCATCGGATTCGTCGATGGTAACGGACTACCAAAAAACGTATTCGTGCTTTCGAAGAAGCCCGACATCGCGTAATAGTCAGACTGAGGAATCGCGTCAAACTTGTGATCGTGGCAACGGGCACATGCCAACGACATTCCAAGAAACACTCTTGAGGTCGCGTCCACTTGTTCGTCGATCAGGTCTGCACGGAACTGCAACGAATCCATGTCATTGATGTTCTTCGGTCCAATGGCAAGGAAAGTTGTCGCCACCAACTGCTCGGCCCATGTTTCGTCGTCTTTGGCAGGAAGCAGATCGCCGGCAATCTGCTCTTGAACGAATTCGTCATAAGGTTTGTCAGCGTTAAACGAATCGATAACGTAGTCACGGTAACGCCAGGCATGCGGGTAGGTGAGATTGACGGAATGACCTGTTGATTCGGCGTAACGGGCCACGTCCAACCAATGTCTTCCCCAACGCTCGCCAAATTGTGGTTGTTCCAGATAGAAATCGACGACGCGGACGATTGCCGCATCTTGATCGACATCCCACATCTCATCGAAAGCTTCGATTTGCGCGAGCGTGGGCGGGAGTCCGACGAGGTCATAGCTCAACCGTCGTAGGAGCCGGTACGAAACATCGTCCTCATTCGGCATCAACTCGGCTTGTTCGAGCTTGGCCAGCACAAACCGGTCGATGTTGGTTTTCGCCCAATCAGCGGACTCGACCGCCGGCGGATCGAGTTTCCGAATCGGTTGATAGGCCCAAAAGTTTTCACGTGCGCGTCGAATATCCGCTTTGGTCACTGTCGATTTGACGGGAACGGCTGCGGTTGAACGTGGATCGGGAGCACCCATTTCGATCCACTGTCGAAAATCCTCGATCACTTGATCGGATAGTTTGCGCCTTGGTGGCATCACCATCGATTCGTGTGTCATCGCGGTGAAGAGCAGGCTTTGGTCCGGTTTGCCCGGAACAACAGCAGGGCCGCTTTCGCCACCGACTTGCATCTGCTGCGCCGTATCCAATCGCAACCCACCGCGGATTTTACCCGTTCGATCTGAATGACAGGCAAAGCATTCCTTGACGAGGACGGGGCGGATCTTGCTCTCGAAGAAAGCAAGTTCGTCGCGAGTCAATTCCTCCGCGAACGTTGTGGACTGCAACCCATAAGTGACAAGAACTGCCGTAAGAATCAATCGATTGTTCATCACAGACTCCTGCCGTCTTCGACAGCTCCAAGAAAAGTGTGGTGGGTACTTTGGGATCACCAAAACTGGCGTATCAACGGCTTGTCAAACTCGCTTCGATTTTGCGTCGCAAAATCTGAAGTGTTGCCCTGTTCAGGCAGCCAGTTTCAAGCAAGCCCTGTTCAAGCAAGCCCTGTTCAAGCAAGCCCTGTTCAAGCAAGCCCTGTTCAAGCAAGCCCTGTTCAAGCCAGCCGTATTCAAGCAACTGGCTTACATCAACGGATCAAGCGTCGTCTTCATCGAAGCTTGGTCGTTTCGGTTTTGTCGCACCGTCACCTCCGGCACTTCGCCGATTGCCTTGAAAACCTCCCGGCCCGCGGCCACCGGGCCGCATACCATTGGGGCCCATTCCACCCGGTCCGTTACCTCCACCAATGCCACCCGGACCGCGACCGTTACCGCCCGGACCTCGTCCACCTTCGCCGAAGCCCCGTCCACTGCCGGCACCAGGTCCAATGCCGCCCCCAGGACCCTGTCCGCCGCGCATCCCGCCTCTTTCCGGAGCGAGCTCTTCGGCATCAATGGTTCCGTTTTTGTTTTTATCCAGCGTGCGAATCGCTGCCACAGCGTTACGAATTTCGGCTTCTGAAAGTGTTCCGTCTTGATCCGCATCGAGCGCGATATAGAGCGGCATCATTTGCATCATGCGCGACGCCATTCCACCGCCCGGACCTCCTCCAGCACCTGGCCCACCTCCAGCACCCGGCCCCCGGCCGGCGCCTTGTCCGAGTCCTCCGTTGCGAGGTCCCTGCCCGCCACCAGGTCCCTGTCCGCCACCAGGTCCCTGCCCGTTGCGAGGTCCCTGCCCGTTGCGAGGTCCCTGCCCGTTGCGAGGTCCCTGTCCGTTGCCGAGACCACGACCGCCGCGTTGGAATCGAGGTGTATCGGACTCTTCGTCCGCTTCTCGATCTCCACCCCCGAAACCTCCGCCTCCGAATCCTCCACGACCGGGCGGTTGCGCGCTAATTTCCGAAGCAAGCAGTGCGGTAACGACAAGAAACGAAACAAGTTTTATGCGCATTTCGGGATCCCCCTTCAATCGTGGACAGTCTTTTGACAAACAGTTCGTAAGAAATGACGAGCACGGACTCGCTCAACAGTGAGCGTGTTCCTGTTTTTTGAGTTGATCGTTTTGCCGGATTCAACGATTCATTCGGTTTAACGTTCAGCGAGTTCATGAAGATTCGCATCGACAATCACACGCACGTGATCGCTCAATCGGTTGACCACGAAGAGGTCAAGCGTGAGTGTGCAGCGATCATCACTGAGCGAAACGATGTCAGCCAAACGAGGAGGACGTTCCTCTAAGCCGCGACCAGGCATCATGCCAGCGCGAGAAAGTGAAAAGAGCACGTCGGTTTGCTTCAGTGTTTCTGTTTTGGTGATCAGGCCCAGGATCGGCCGCTCGAAGGTAATGCTGCCCTGAATCCGTTTTCCGTTTCTTCGTCCAGGACCTAAGCCAGTGCCAGGACCCACGCCAGGGCCAGGACCCAGGCCAGGACCAGGGCCAGAGCCGGCCCCCGGTCCCGCTTCGCCCTCATCGATCGGATTGAACTGCAACAGGAAGGAACGAACACGCTGTCCCGTTCCAATCGCCGCGGGGGTGTCTGATGTGCTTGAAACGTCGACAGGACAAGGTTGCTCTAGTTCTTTTGCGTAACCTTCTGGAAGAACAAAAATGTCCCTGTTGCTTTCGATCTTTTTCAGCATTCGTGGCCACTGCGGCGCGAATCGGAACGCACCCGTCGAACCAACGATCCCGGACGTTGCTGGCCAGAGTTTTTCAAATTGCTGTGTCGAGAATTCTGTTTCTTGCATCCTGCCATCAAGGGACAGCTCGAGCGAATCACCTTCGCTGAGCAGGCGTTTGTCACTGCCTTGATTGCTGATCACTTCTACTTCGCCATCAAAGACGGAGACTCTCGATTGACCATCGGGAGTCAGCTCAATGCCGAACGCTGTTCCCAGATCAACAACTTTTGCTGATGGCGTATCCACTCGAAACCCCTCCGCACCGGGAGGAACATTTGCCGTCAACAAGCCCGAGTGCAATCGTGTCGTGCCCGGTTCGATCAGTTCGTAAACCGCAGGACCTTGGATTGTCACTTCAACACCGTCATCGAATTGCAGCCGAAGGATACCCCCGGCAATGCGAATCGACTCGGAGCTTAAGCGATCACCAACCTGTAAGTCGCTTTCACTTTCCGGCACCATGGTCACGGTCGAAAACGCTTTGACTTGTGTCATGTTCTCGATGTTCGCGACCCCATTCGGTTGAGGAGTTAAACGTTGGTAAACCAAGAAGGCGACGAGCACACAAGCAGCCAAGCCGGCGATGATTCCGACGCTTCGCCTCGACAAACGCCAACGAGGAATCCACGCCCCTGATGGATCGTTCAGCGTACGAACTGACTCCTCGTTCGCTTGCTTGGCGACCGAATGAATTTCTTCGGCAACGAATACAGCACTTGCCGCGTCATGAAGCATCTGATCCCGCATGCCCGCTTCGACGAGCGCTTGCATGTTGCCGGGATCTTCGTTCAGCCATGAACGCAATTTCTCTTGGTCTTCGGCATCGAGTGAGTCTTCCAGATAGGCCTCGATGAGCCGTTCGATATCGGGCGTCACGTTGCACCTCCTGACAAAGCAATCTGCTTTTTGATGCAACGTCGTAGTGAGTCACGCGTACGCTTTAGAATCGTGCGCACGTTTGCCGCAGAGAGATTCAGCTTACCTGCGATTTCCTCCGAGCCTTGGCCATCGGCGTACCGCAACTTGACGATGTCCCGCGACCGGCCGCGAAGTTCCCCCATGCAGTATTGCAGTGCCGTTGTTTCGTCATTCAACCGAGGGGCGATCTCGGCCCAGGTTTGTGTGTACTGATCCAAGAACTCTGAGTCACAGATCAGTCGATTGCGGGCGTGATCGCGTCGAAAACTCAGAACTTCGAACTTCGCGACCCCCAACGCCCAGGGAAGAAAGGGACGATCCGGATCGTACTGGGCAAAGTTACGAAGCAACGCCAGCGACGTGTTTTGAACGATATCCCGAACGGCCCACTGATCTCGCACCAACGATGCAACGTATTGACTCACCGTTGGCTGGGCATCTGTCCAGAGCTTCGTAAACCGGATCTGCTGTTCTTCTCTGAGCACACTCAAGACCATCGTCACGTGAAAGGTTCGCTACATGTACTCTCCACAAGCAGCCATCAGTGTGACAGAAAAAAGCAAATAGAATTTTCGCCGCCAAATTTCGCGTTCCAACCGTTCCGCGTTCCAACCGTTCCGCGTTTGGGGCTGCCCGCAGGGCAAACGGAAGTACGGCTCGCCCTTGGAATACGATGAAACCGTTCATTCACCGACCGCGACATCAAGGATGGAAATAGATGACGGGATTAGACGTGCAAGGCTTGATCGACGATCGAAAACGTGGATGCCTGTATGGCCTTGCGATCGGAGATGCGTTAGGTGCGACGGTCGAGCATCGACGTCCCGGTTCCTTCCCAGCGGTTCGTGGCGAAGCGGCAAGTCAGCCAACCAGCGGAGATTGGACGGATGACACAGCGATGGCGATCGCACTAGCTGATAGTCTTGCCAGCCATGATTGGGACATTCACGATCAGATGCAACGCTATCTTGATTGGTGGAGGAACGGGAAGTACGCGTTGCACGGCAAGTGTGAAAAGATTAGCAACACGATGTCATCCGCACTATTTCACTTTGAACAGCACGGCGACGCCACGGCAGCTGGAGAACACGCGAACAGCCCAGAGAGCAACGGTTCCATCGCCCGACTTGCACCCGTTGCGATTCGCTTTTGCGGACCGCCTTTGGATTTCGAAACGCTCGCACAATATGGTGCTGCATCAAGTCGCCCGACGCATGCGAGCGAGCAGTGTTTGTCTGCCTGTCGTTACTTCGCCTGTATTCTTGCTGGTTTGCTGACCGGTGAAAGCCGCGATGACATTCTGTCACCCGAATGGCCTCCCACTGCGCGACTGCTCAACGATCACGAGTTTCATCCCGCCGTTGCTACCGTAGCGTTAGGTAGTTTTCGTACGATCCGGCCTCCAGAAATCCAAGCGAGCTACTACTCTGGAAAGTGTCTCGAAGCAGCACTCTGGGCGTTTCATCAAGCCGACTCCTTTCTCGGTGCCGTCGCTAGCGCCGTTAATCTCGGCCACGATGCAAACACGGCTGGCGCCGTTTGCGGACAGCTGGCTGGAGCCTACTGGGGATTCCAGGGAATTCCCAACCAGTCGATCGATTGTCTGATGGGCAAAGAGCTTCTCGAATACGCAATCTCGGGGCTCGTTTAGACGAAGAGCGTACAGCGGCTGTCGCAAATGATTTGATTCACTGGATATAGAAGAACGCTTCACCGGAATTGTCGTGCATCATCATTCGCTCGCCTTCATCAAAAACGACGCCTCCACCGCATGCCTCGATCCGGTCTGCCGTCTCACGCAGTTGATCGACGGCGAAGGAACACACCCAATACTCGTATTGCCCCTTGACGCTGTTGGGGAGAACGAGAATGTCGGCAATGTGTTCCTGTTGTCGGTCGAAAATTCGAAAACGATCCCCTGATTCTGACGCATCAAACGTCCATTGAAACAGTCGTTCGTAGAAAGGAATCACTGTCGCCGCATTGGAAACGTGCAGCTCGTTCCAGATGAGTCGATTTGTGCCTGTACTTCGGCAGTTCAGTTTTCCGCCATCGTAGATCGTGAAGCCGGCCCCTTGTGGGTCTCGGATCAGTGCGATTTGGCCACCATAAAAATGATCCGTTAGTTCAACCTTGGCTCCGTCGAATTCCTTCACCTGGTCAGCAGTTGCAATTGCATCTTCGACAGCGATATAGCTCATCCAGAAGTGAGGCATTTTGATTTTCTGGAAAAACGCTGGTGTTTCAAACAACCCGACCACTTCGGAAAGGCCTTGCATGGCAACGAAGTAACCACCGCTGTCGTGAAATTGCCATCCAAAAATGCGTTCATAGAATTGCATCGATGACTCGGGGTTATACGTCGAAAGGTCAGCCCATACGAAGTGGTTCATGATTGCAATGCCTTGCATGGATCGAGGCACCGATGGGTGCTAGTCTGCTACTTCGCCGGTTCGCGGTAGCGTCACTGCTATGGCTTGAGTGATTCGATCAGGGCTCGCATGCTAATTCGAGCCGACTTGAGATACTTTGCGGGTAGATCCAGCGTGACGAGTGATTCCTGGTTGAACCAAATACAAACCACGCCGTAGGCAACCGACCAGCACTCGCTCTTTGATCTCTTCGGAAATTCGAGTTGTAATTGCTCGGTCATCAGGCTGACCACATCGTCCATGTAGCGCGACATGTGCTCGCGCACTTCCTCGTAGTGCTCCGAAGCTGCGATCAATGCTTCGATCACCAAGATACTCTCGCCGGTTGCATGAGTCCGATTCGGCAGTAAGCACTCAATCAGGTCGTCGATCCGCTTGTTGGCTCGAATCGAATCTCGCAATTCCTTCAGGCCCATTCGGTATTTGGCGACGACCCGATGTGTCAAAGCAACGACGAGATCATCACGGTTTCCAACGTAATGGCGGAGGATGCTCCGCTTCATGCCGGCTTCTTCGGCAATTCGCTCCAAGGAACTGCCTTCCAATCCATATCGCCCCACGCACCGCTCAAAGGCGTCAAGGATTTCTGCGGTGCGTTGTTCAGTTAGGTCGGGGCGACCCATCGGACGGTTCTCCTAGGCAACTTCAGGTCGGCACAAGACATTTGCGTGGCCGGCCATCCCTAATTGATTGGCAAGATTGACAATGTTGTTATACATTCACCGATGCGGGTCGTCCAACGAGGGGTGAATACCCAGTCGTTGTTTGTTTGTCGATATTGACAAACAATGCCCGGCCCGTAAAATTGTCAGAAGTGACAAACAACGTCTCGAGCCCCTACAGACCGTCGGTGCATTGCCGATCCAGTGCGTTGTTTGCAAAGTCCACGAACCGATCAGAATGATGGAGAGCCCACCATGTCCAACAGACTTCGTACGTTCGTGGTCACGATACTGACCTTCTGGTGCGGTTCGACCTGTTTTGCCGATCGCTCGGCTGACGAACCACTGAGCATCGTTGGGACCAGGGTCGTTGACCTTGAAGGACGGATTCATCGACTTGGGATGGAAGATGGTTTGAAGCCATTGGCTCTGGTCATCCTTGATACAGGCTGCCCCATCGCGAATCGATACTCTCCCGAACTCAACCAATTCTGTGAGGACGCACGCGCGAAAGGTGTCGAGTTTTACGGCGTACTATCTGATCCCTTGCTGACGCTAAAAGAGGCCCGCGAGTTTCAACAGAAGTTTGGTCTCACGTTCCCGATTGTTTGGGATTCCAATGGTGATCTAGCGACGCGTCTCAAACCGACCCATTTTCCCGAGAGCTTTGTCATTAGCCAGCGAGATCAGGTCGTCTATCGTGGTCGGATTGACAATCGATTTGTCAGCATCGGAAAGCTTCGCAATCAAATCACCTCGCATGAGTTGAAGGACGCGATCGTTTCGGTTGCCGAAGGGAATGCCCCCGCCGTCTCCTATGAACCACCGATCGGATGTTTGTTTGATGCGTGGAAAGACGAGCTACCGGAAAAGATCACATTCAATCGACACATTGCCCCCATCGTTTACGCGAACTGCACGACGTGCCATCGCGAAGGAGAAGTTGCGCCGTTCGCACTCGAAAACTACGAGCAGGCAAAGCGTCGTGCACTCATGAGCGGCGTCGTTGTTGAAGAACGGCTCATGCCGCCATGGCAAGCGGAGCCTCATTTTGGACACTTTCGCCAAGAGCGTTTCTTAAGCGATCGACAGATTCAACTGATCTCGGCTTGGGCGGAAGGTGATCGTTTGCAGGGTGATGCAGACGATCAACTCGCGCCACCAGAATTTCTGACATCCGATTGGAGGCTCGGAAAGCCTGACCTTGTGCTCAAGATGGAAGAACCTTTTATCGTTCCCGCCACCGGAAAAGATATCTATCGGTACTTTGTGATTTCCAACCCGCTTGAGGAAGACCTTGTTATTACGGCAACTGATTTCAAGCCAGGCGACAAGACGGTCGTTCATCACATGAATTCATTCGTCGATTTTGCCGGCCGAGCGAGGAGGCTGGATGCGAAAGACGAAGAGCCAGGTTTTTCTGTTTTCGGCACCGGCGGGTTTATCAGCTACGACGGTAGCGGCGCAGATCAGGGCTACGCGCTCGGTGGATGGGTGCCAGGCATGGGACCGATTCAGTTGCCAAAAGATCATGGCATCTACATTCCGGCCGGTGGAGAGATCGTGATTGAAATTCATTACCACCTCAGTGGAAAAGAAACCACCGATCAGAGCGAACTAGCCTTTTACTTCGCAAAGCAGCCCGTTAGCAAATACATCGACGGCACGGTTATCGGAACGCAAAATGTTTCAATCGAGCCTGGCGACAAAGATTATCAGCGCCACTTCTGGATGAATGTTCCCACCGCGATTGATTTGATTGATGTCTTGCCACACATGCATTACATCGGCAAGACCGCAAGAGTCGTCGCTACGCTTCCAGATGGAGAAGAGGTGCCACTCGTTAACATCACGGACTGGGATTTTCGTTGGCAAAGTCTGTACACGTTCCGGCAGCCCGTGCGATTGCCCGCAGGAAGCCGTATCGACGGTTGGTTCAGTTTTGATAATTCGGCCGACAACCCGTTCAATCCGTTGCCGAAGCCTGGGAAGGTTGGTTGGGGATGGGAAACGGGTGATGAAATGGCCGAAGTTTGGTTGGCCTACGTTCCCGTGGACATGTCGCGATCGGATGAAATCTACACGGCTGCCGCTCAGTCCTGGTTTCGGTCGGGTGCGCCAAACGAGCAACCACTCGACGTCGATGCGATCGTGAAACGATTGTCTCAGGAAAGCCTATGGACGGATGCCGGCGAAGAGTTGTTATTACAAATCAGTTCTAGCGGCATTGAAGACGAACTGCTGAAGGAGATTGATCAGCAGATTAAGCAGCAACCAGAGAATGCACTCCTGCAGGTTTCAAAAGCAGCCGTTCTCAGTGTGCAAATGTGGAACGAAAGCAGCACTCCAAAGCTAAACGTGTTAGCCAGTCGAGCGGACTCAGCACTGGATGCTGCCCTTGAAATCGACAAGAAGAGCTGGGACGCTCAAATGACGAAGGCCGTGTTTTACGCCGACGGAGGCTATCGTTGGTACGAACGTCAAGCGCTGACGATGTTTGCTGAGTTGATTCGCGTCCAGGAGGGGATGGATCAGAAACCACACTACGCGAAGGCCTACATCGAGTATGGAAAGTTACAGCAAAAACTGGGCAACAACTCAGAGGCGAAAGAGACGTACCGTCGCGGGTTGAAGCGGTTTCCAAATAACGAAACGCTGGCCGAGCAACTCGCGGGAAGCTAAGGCCGGCGAATTTGCGTTAGGCCGTGTCTCTCGGCATCGACGCGATGTGGGTGTGTCAATCATCTAGCGACTCACTGGCAAGAGGGGGATTCCGCGAAGCTGTTCGCACTCCCTTTCGTCACGATCTGCTTCCCTACCTCATCTGTTTGCCGTCGAAATAGACGCGTGATCTCGATGCTGAATTGCGTTGAGAAAGGAGTCGCGGTAGTGCCAGTCGACCGAGCGTTCGCTCTATCTTCAGCAATTGCGATTCCCTACAGCAAAGGGAAGTGCGATCTCATGCGACCTGACTACACTTGAGCCAATCGCTTGACGAAGTCGTCTCAGCAGACCTTGCCGAAAACGCCAACGACGATGAGCACCGGTAACGAACGATGGCTCATTGATGTCGCGTTCCACTGAGTCCGTCAAGCTGAAGCGATACCGTTTCATCTGGGTTGGATCGTCCAAAGGCGATACGCGTTCGCCGTGAGCACGGTAGTTCGCAGGGCACGTCACTCACCCTCGTTGAGAGCGATTCGTGCTACGATTCCATTCGTTCGATCCAACACTTTTTTCACCCACCCTGTCGATTGCGTCCGCGAAGAAGCGGGTGTTTGCCTCTGACGGATCATCCTGGAGTCCTGAGATTTGACCTCGGCAGCACTGACCACCAACGCCATCGAAGAACGTAAGCCAAAGAGCCCGCGCGTCGGACTTCAGATCTCCATGGGGTTGGTCTTGGGCGTTCTATGTGGCGTTACCTTTGGCGACTACTGCGCATCTTTGCAAGCTCTTGGAGATGCGTATGTAGGATTGTTGCAGATGACCGTTCTTCCGTACTTGGTCGTTTCGTTAATCGCAAAAATGGGACGCCTCGACGCGCATCAGGCTCGCCAGATGGGAGCGGTGGCACTCGTTGTGTTGCTGGTCCTTTGGGTGATTGGAATCTTAGTCATTGTATTGGCTTCTGCGGTCCTGCCCGACATTCAAGGAGCATCGTTTTTCAGTCCGTCACATGATCAGTCCGGCGACGAGATGGATCTGGTTGCGAACTTCATTCCCACGAACGTCTTTCGAGCTTTGTCGGACGGCCTCGTTCCCGCCGTCGTCGTCTTCTGTTTGTTTTTTGGCGGTGCGTTGATCATGGTGCCCGAGAAGGAACCTTTGCTCAACTTTCTGGATCTATGCTCGGAGTGCATAGTTCGCATCAACTTATTCGTTGTGCGATTGGCTCCCGTAGGCCTCTTTTTGTTAACCGCTGCGATGGCAGGCACGCTTCGAGTGGAGGAACTGTCAAAGCTCCAAGGCTATCTCGTTATCCTGACGCTCGCGTGCGTGGCGGTCGTCTTTGGTGTGCTCCCAATGTTGGTCAGTTGCTTGACGAACATTCGTTATCGCGATTTGATGAGTGCGGCTCAGGAGCCATTACTCGTGGTGATTGCAACGGGCAAGCTATTTGTTGCATTGCCCCAGATTGTCGATAAGTGTGAACAACTGCTCAAGCAGGAAGATGAATCGGATAAGGCGTCACAGGATTCCGATTCAGAACCACCGAGCAGTGATTCGATTCCCAGCGTGATGGTGCCTTTGGCGTACCCATTTCCACATCTCGGCAAGATCCTGTCGTTCGTGTTCATCTCGTTCGCAGCTTGGTACGCAGGGAATAGCTTGAGTCCTAGTCAAACGACCTCGATGGCGTCAGTGGGAACGATCTCAAGTTTCGCCAGTCCGCTGATCACGATGCCATTCTTCTTGGACCAGTATCAATTATCGCAAGACTTGATGAGCCTATTTATTCTGCCCGGTTTCATCACGATGCGATTAGGCGACATCGTCGGAGTTGTGCATCTGATGACGATCACCTTGATCGTCAACGAAACACTGCAGGGACGCCTGGTCGTGCGACTCCGACCCCTGTTGATTGGACTGGCCAGCGTGCTGGTTTGCCTGGGAGTCTTGGGCGTTGCAGGCCGATGGTACCTATCGAAGACACTGCTCGAATACGACTTGGACGAACGTTTCTTATCGCTTGAATTGTCGGACACTCACGATGATGTGGTCGTCTTTCGATCTGGCGAGGACGTACCGAGTCGACCGCAAGTTGCCGGCTCAAAGTTAGAACAGGTCAAGCGGGACAAGATGGTACGTGTTGGTTATCACGCGGACCATCTTCCCTATTCTTTCTTCAATGAACAGCAGCAACTCGTCGGGTTGGATGTGCAACTCATGCACCGGTTGGCGATTCGGCTGGACGTGCGTCTTGAGTTTGTTCCCTACACATACGATTCCGTCATCGATCAGCTCGGCGCGGGGGAAATCGATATCGCGATCGGCGGATTGACGTTGAACCCGGAGCGGCTCTTACAGGTAGGATTCACCGAGCCTTACCAAACGGCGACGTTTGCCGTGGTTGTACCGGATCATCGGCGAAAACAGTTTGACAGCTGGGATGATCCAAACATGCCCAGCAAGGTTCGCCTAGCCGTTGTTTATGAAGACGTCGCCGTTGCCGCTCGACGAGCACTGCCCAATGCGGAAATCGTCGTGATCGAGTCCATCAAGTCCTTCTTCGATCGCCCCGATGACGAAACGGATGGCTTGATTATCGCGGCTGAGGAAGGTTCCGCTTGGAACATCTTGCATCCTGATTACTCGGTCGTGGTTCCAGCCCCCGTGATACAGCGTCCGGTCAGCATGGCGGTCCGACAAGGCGATATCGAGTGGTTACGTTTCATGGACCGTTGGTTGGATTTCGAACGCCTGGAAGGTTCGCTTGCCAAACAAAGACGCTATTGGATCGAGGGCGCCGGCACCCAAGAGAAGCAGCCGCGATGGTGCATCATCCGCGACGTGTTTCACTGGGTCCCTTGACTCACTGAGTCTCTGATTCACTGAGTCTCTGATTCGCTGAGTCTCTGATTCGCTGAGTCTCTGGGCGGATTCAATCACTTCATGCGGACGTCCTGTTCGCTCGATCAGCGCCAAGACTTGGTTCCTTCAAGTTGTGCTAGAGCGTTTAACCGTTAAGCCTTAACACAAACGAGGCCGTACGACCGGCAAACTCGACAAAACCGGTCGTTTGCTGTTAATCCGAGCCGATTCTACGTCGATTTTTCCGGTTAACGGGATTCTCTCGGTTAACGGGATTCTCTCGGAAATCGGAACGGATCCGGTTGATAGCAAAACAGACCCATCCAGATCGCAGCCTTGCAAGGTACTCGCGCCAACTCATCGAGCGTGTTTGTCTTGGTTACAGCGTGATCCGCAGTGGATGTCTGTGTATTCCATTTATTTGTCAGGGAAGAGAGTGGAATGAAGTTGGGGATCAAACATTGCGTCCGGATTGCCTTCGCGAGTCTGGCGATCGGTGCTCCCGCGGGGATCTGCTTGGGCCAAGCTCCGCTCGACGGGCCTTCAAGCCCGTACGACTTGTCTGCTCCTTTGGGCGCGGATAGAGACAACTCACTCGTTTCTACGATTGCTGATGACGACGCCGATGCGGACGAGGCGGTGAGCCTGGAAGACTACAAGACACTGCTGGAACGCTTGACGAGTGTTGAGGAATCCTGGAGCGAGTACCAAGACAAACTCAAAGAAGAGTCCGATGCGAAGAAAAAGAAATCTTCGTACAAGTTGAACGGTCGTGTTCACTTGGACAATTGGAACTTCTTGGACAGCGACTCGGGCACGAACTTTTTAGAAACCGGCGATCCAACTGATGACCCAGAAGATCGTTTTGATTTCCGCCGTATTCGTGTGACGTGGACCGGCAAAGTTCCGAACCACATGTTGTTCCGGATCATGATCGACTTCAACAACCCGGCTGCGCCCGAGTTGAAAGACGGGTATCTCGGGTTCACCGATATGCCACACAATCAGACATTGCTGATTGGTAATCAAAAACGCCCGATCGGGTTGGACCACCTGAACAGTAGTCGTCACAACGTGTTCATCGAGCGTCCACTTGCGGTTGAAACGTTCAACGAAGATGCTCGCCGGTTGGGGGCCTGTATGTACGGGCACAATGACGCCGAGTCGATCACTTGGCGTTACGGATTGTTCCTTCTTGAGAACATCACCAGCGATGGTCGCTATCGCGGTGACAGTACCGAAGGCGGATTGTATGGCCGTGTCTCCGGTAGCCCTTGGTATGACGACATCAGTGGTGGGCGTGGATATTGGCACTGGGCGATCGCCGGAAGCGCAAATAAGACCGACCCTGATGGGACGTCCGACGCCGATGACAACGCCAACGAAGGCCGCTTTCGCACGCGTCCGTTGGCGCGTAGTGATTCACGGTGGTGGAACACGGGTCGTATCGAGGGATCCAATTCCTATCAACAGTTCGCTGTAGAGTCGATGTTGAACATTGGTGCATTCCAACTGACCGGTGAGTACTTCAATACTTGGTTGCAGCGAGATCCATCGAGCGGGTTTAAC
Source organism: Planctomycetota bacterium (assembly GCA_039179795.1). Lineage (GTDB taxonomy): Bacteria > Planctomycetota > Planctomycetia > Pirellulales > Pirellulaceae > Rubripirellula. Next base: position 293,225 of record JBCDEM010000007.1, read on the forward strand.
GGTGAAGACCTTCACTTCCACGGTGGCTATTTGTTCGCTTCGTACTTCTTGACCGGTGAGCACATTCCACTGAACCGAACTCGAGGAACGATTGACCGAGTGAAGCCGTTTGAGAACTTCTTCGTGGTCGATCGTTGCGGTGGCGGAACCGGTCGTGGCTGGGGAGCTTTGGCTCTCGCATTGCGAGCCGATTATCTGGATCTCTCCGACTCGGACATTCGAGGCGGTCACGGCTATGCGGTCACCGCCGGGCTGAACTGGTACTGGACGGCCTACTCCAAGCTGCAAACCAACTACATCTTTGGAGAGATTAAGAACGCTGGGCAAAACGAATTTGGAGCGCCCGTCCTGGCGGGTGTTGACGGCAAGTTTGACATCCTTGGCTTCCGCTACATGATCGACTTCTAAGTCGCCTGCATGTCACCGCACTGGAAGCCTCTTACCAAACCAACCCACTATCAGGATTTGTACCGTGTCCCGAATGATCGCTCACACCGCTGTTGTCTTCACCGCCTTTACGCTGATCTTGTCTTGCCAGAGCACGTACGCTGACGTTCCATTCCTGGACTGCCAAACCGGTTCGTCGTGTCATTGCCCGGTTTGCGACCATGTATGTGACTTGAAGGTTGAAGAATCGGAAAAAGAACGCACCTGTTACGAAATTAAATCCAAAGTGATTTGTATCCCGCGTGTCGTTTTTCCTTGGCAAAAAGCGAAGATGAAGAAGTGTGCTTCTTGCGACTCTTGCGATGGTCAAGGCTGCACGACCTGCATCCATAATGGTGCTCGGCTACGACGCGTCTGCGTTGACACGCCCAAGAAATACACTTGCCCAACGTGCAAATACACATGGGAAGCAAAGAAAAAGGGGTCGTTCTGCGATGCGTTGCCATTCGTTGACAAAATCTTTACGGAGAAGATCAGCACTGTCCCCGTCGCACCTCCGGAAATGACACAAGAAGTACGCAACGTGCAGCCACTTAAGGCAAATCAACCAGAGAACCTTACGGGTGTAACGACGCGATTCTCTGACTACTACCGCGCTCAACCCGTTCGACCACAAAGCACGCCTGTGACTTCGAACGCTCCCGTGAAGTAATCAGCGTTGGCTCCATCACGCTCGTATGCCGTAATACACACGGCGTAATACACACGGCGTAATACACACGGTGTAATACGCAAGGGGCCAGTTCCTACGCGATGCAGCTGTGTGACTCATTCAACGGCTGCAGTTGGCCTCGCCAGACAGAGACGCTCAAGCTTCCATTGGAAAGCGAGTTCAAGGTAAGCCGTCTCTGAGTTGCTGAAGCGAATATACTGGTTTCTATCGAAATCGAAATTGGACAACTCCACGAGCTGGTCAGCCAAAGGGCATGAATTCGGAAACCGCCCCCGTTAGCGAACCGAAATTGATCAGCGGTAATCGTTCTTGGTGGCAGTGGTGGACCGAACATCAAGGCGTGCTCGTTGTAGGCGGTTTAGTTGCGGGCATCGCAACAGGTGCCTTTTTTGGACCGTACAGCTCCTTCTTGTCCGTCGTCGGTGATGCTTTCGTCGGCTTGTTGCGAATGACGGTTCTGCCGTTCATCGCCACGTCGCTAATCGCGAGTCTCGGGCGTCAGTCGATTCGGCAAACACGATACTTCGCTCTGGTTGGTGGCGTTGTTCTGGTTGCTTTATGGACTCTGACGCTCACCACCGTCGTCTTGCTTCCAAGCACGCTGCCGCCCACCGAATCAGGGTCGTTTTTTAGTTCCGCTCTTGTTGATCCTGTTACGGGGAACGACTTGCTGTCGTCCTTCATCCCGTCAAATATCTTCGCCGCTCTGGCGGGAAACGATGTGCCTGCCATCATCCTGTTTTGTGTCTGCACGGGCACCGCGCTCTCAACCGTTCCGCGGCACGAGTCTCTCGTTTCCTTACTTGATACGATTGCCAACGTGCTTCTTAAGGTTGCTGGTTTCATCGCCAGGCTAGCACCGATCGGTGTTTTCGCAATCTCTGCGAGTGTTGCCGGTACGACCTCCCTTCAGGAACTTCGGAGTCTGCAGGGATATCTGGTGATCTACTGTACCGGGTGCGCTTTCCTTGCCTTTGTTGCTTTGCCTCTGATGGTCGTTTTATTCACACCACTGCGGTATCGCCAAGTGCTGCGAATCATTCGCGAACCGATGATCACGGCCTTTGTGACGGGCAAGCTGATAATTGTCTTGCCGATGTTGATCGAAAATACCGAAAGGCTCATCAAAGACCAGGAGCCGTCGGGCCCGGACGCGGTCAATGTGGAGGTTCTTTACGCGACGGCCTACGCCTTTCCCCACGCCGGAAAGTTGCTGAGCATGGTGTTTATTCCCTTCGCTGCTTGGTTCCTTGGCGGTGATTTGGCAATAGCGGAGTATCCGCCATTGTTGGCCTCGGGCGTTGCCGTCTATTTCGGCGGCCCGATCCTTGCCATTCCGTATTTGCTTGACGTCACGCAGCTACCTCATGACATGTTTCAATTGTTCCTGCTGACTGGAGTCATCGGTGAACGTGTTGGAGATTCCGTTGGCGTCGTTCACTTGACAACGTTCTCACTGCTCACACTCACGGCGATGAGAGGGTCGGCCCAACTCTCTTTCATGGCAGTCACAAAATACCTCGCGACTCTACTTGTCGTTGGCACGGTAACGCTTGTCTGTACTTCGATCGTGTTGTCGTATTCCATTGGAAAGGTGGAATCGAGGAGCGAAGTGCTCGCCAAGATGCAGTTGATTGAAGAGCCAACCGATTCGGTCCTAATCAGCCAACCGGTACCGAATCCAGATCCATTGAAGCCCGGCGAAACAATCATTCAACGAATCCGACGACGCGGTGTTCTGCGAGTTGGATACAACGAGGATAAATTGCCGTTCGCTTACTTTGGCGAATCTGACAACCTCATTGGATTCGACGTCAACTTAGCGCACGCATTGGCACATGATCTGGGCGTTTCGCTCGAATTTGTTCGGTTCGATCGGGCAACCGTCGCGGGGCAATTAGAAAGTGACCACTTTGACATGGTAATGTCGGGTCTCGTTGGCACTCTCGAACGGTCTGAAGCCATGCAGCACTCGGCCAGTTACATGGACGTCAATTTGGGGTTGGTCGTGCCGGACTATCGCGTGCGAGAATTCAAGTCGTTGAAGGACATTCGAAAAATCGACAATCTGAAGATTGGCTTCGTCGATCTCAGCAGTGGATTCGTCTCACGCCTGACGAAGGAGCTTCCTGACGCTCAACTGATCGAGATCTTAAACAACCGCGACTACTTCGAATCACCGGACTTATCGCTAGACGCTTTGTTGATCAGCGCCGAAAGCGGATCGGCCTATACGTTGTTGTATCCGAGCTTTGAAGTGGCGATGCCGGAAGGATTAAAGGTTCAGCTTCCGCTCATCTACGCCATCGGAGGAAATGACATGGAAACACGCGATTTCGTCAATTACTGGGTAGAGCTGCGAACGAAAGATGGCACCTTCAAAGAGTATTATGAACACTGGATTCTGGGAAAAACAAAAAAGTGAGATCGTTAACGATCGCTCTGCGCGGTTCATGCGGTGCATGATCTATCGTCGCCGATCGTTCCGCGATCGTAGCGCATGCGAACGCGGCAAGAGACCGAGATACGGGAGCAACGGCGACCCCGAGCTGTGATGTTGAATTGGTAATGCCAGAGCCATCAAGATCAGCGTGAATCGATCATCTCTCGATCGGCGAAGATGATTCAGTCGATCTCCTGAACGTTCTCTACAAGCGTGTTCCAATTGCGTTGGTTTTCGAGATCGAGCTGCATGCCCTTTTCATCCGCAATGGAAAATCGCTTGATGGCGGGCGTTCTGCTCGTTGCTTGATAGAGCCAATACGCCTCAGCTTTCAATGCTTTATCAATTGGCTTGTCGATTGACTCGTAAACGGTTTGCTTGCAGGCATTGATCGAATCTGCTGGGAAGGTGGCAATCCGTTTTGCCAATGCGTCAACGTACGGCCCGATTTCATCTGGCTCAAATGCCTTGTTAATGGTGCCATAGGCTTCGGCTTCATCTGCATCAAAATCACGAGCACTTAGGATGATTTCCAACGCACGCCCCAGTCCGACTTGCCGCGCCATGCGAGACGCACCACCACCACACGGCAGAATGCCCATACCCACTTCCATCTGCATGAATTTGAATTTTCCGCGTGCTGCGAACCGCATGTCACAGGCCAACGCGAATTCGTGACCGCCACCACGCGCGAAGCCCTCTAACTTGGCGATCGTCGCTTGTGGCAAGCGGCTGACTCGTTCTAGGACGGTTTGCAGATCCAATAGGACGGCCTCATCACGCGATACCGCATCTGTGGACATCTCTTTCAGCAAGTTGGTGTCGTAGTGGCAAACCCAGATTTCTGGATGGGCCGATTGAAAGACCACGACTCTCACATCTCGATCACGTTCGAGTCGCAAACAGAGTGTGTTGAGGTCAGCCAACATTTCTTGACCTTGCAAGTTGACCGGTGGGAAATCGATCGTGATCGTGAGCACGCCTTCGTTTTGTTCTGCCGTGAACGTCGTGAAGCCTTCATATGTCATGATTGTCTTTTCCGTTCCCAAAAGTCGCGATGAAAAGATGCCAGGTCCCTGACCAATATTTGGCTGTCATGCTACCGCGTGTCGGAATCAACACAAGCGAGCACCTCTCGGTCACTAAGGCACAGAACGGATACTGAAGCGTTTGCAGATTGAAACGTGATGTTCGAACGGTAAAAGAAAAGGGTGCCTCGAATCAGTGTTTCGAACGTCGCACGTCACAAGCTTCGTGTTACTCCGCTTTGGCAAAACCGATTCTTCGACCGTCTTGCACAACCTGCATGGTGCTATCAGTGTCGATTTTCAGTGCTCCCACAAGCCCCGTCGAAGTTTTGGGGCGACTTCGTGAGAATTTGATTTTTCGGTTTTCAAGCATTTCAAAAACAGATGGATCAAAATGTTGCTCAAAGACCGAAACGCCTTCCCGGTTTGGCAAGCTGAATCGAGGCAGATTCATGGCAGCGGTCGCAGACAGATTCCACTCCATGATGCCTGTCCCGTATTGATACGGACCGTGGACGAAACCAAAGCCGGGTGATCCCACGACGAGCCTCGGGTTTCCGTCCTTGAACAAGGCGTAGCTTGTGGAAATTCCCGGTGCGGAACCTCCGTTTCCAAGAACGTGCTCACGGTTCATCGCGTGCGCTGCGTAGACACCGTCAACAACGATCCCCGCACCAAACGCGGTGGGCGTATTGATTGAGTGTGTGCCCCAGGCCACGTTGCCGTCTTTGTCGCGCGCGACAAGAAAGCAGGTGTTAAAAATTGCATCCAGCGTTAGTGGACGCTGTCGGCTGTTCAAGACAAAGTCCGCACGTCGACGAGCGTAATCAGGGTCCGTGAATCGGCCGTCTTTCTCTTTGGCGTGAACTTTCGTCGATTGAAACACTTCTTCCATGATTCGAATCTGTTTGAAAGCGGACTCCGGTTTCTTGGCCGAACTTCCAGTGGCTCTCAGATCCAAAGCTTCATTTAAATGCAGGGCGTAAATGACAAGATCGCCACTGATCATTTGATACCCGCGATAGTCTCCAACAGCTTCTCGTGGCTTCTCGTTCACTAACTGCTTCCATCCCTTGAAATCCTCCAGAGTGATTTTGCCGCCATCTGATTGTGAGCGACGTACATAGTTTCGTGCGAACTCGCCCTCGTAAAATGCGTCCGGGCCACCGCTGGCAACAGCGTTTAACACGGCGGCAGCTTCGGGTTGTACGAGTGGTTGCCCTGGCTGCAGCATCCTCCCGTCTTTCGACCAGATTTTTTTTCCTTCCGGATGACGAACGCCCCGACGTTTGGCGCCTTCGATAATATTAGGATTAACGAGAAACCCTTCTTCGGCATGCCGAATCGCAGGAGTAAAGAGCTTGCTCCAAGGTAACCGGCCGTACTTTTGATGGGCTGCGTGTAGGCCCGCGATAAATCCGGGGACCGGCATTGCGCGGCCGGTTTGCGTCACAGGCGAATCGCGTTCGAAGTCGTAGGTTTCCGCTTTTGCGGGGCCAAGTCGACCCAGGACGCTGGTTGTTTTCCTGCTTTTCGCATCGAAATAGTGTATCCCAAATGCACCGGCGATCGAAGTCAGACCAATTTCCGATACCGTCTGTGCGATGGCCGCGCTCATGTAGGCATCGGCCGCGTTTCCTCCCGCCTTCAAAGCGGACACGGCTGCCGCCGTCGCCTCCCGCGAGGTGGAAGTCACTGCGAACGCAGTTCCCGTTGCAAAGTGGTCAGCCGGCCGTGATTGCTGAGGCCAAATGGGATTCGCAAAGGCAGCGGGCTTGGCAAAGGCAGCAGTCGTGGCAACACCGCTTGCGGCCGCCAGAAAGTCTCGACGTTTAACCGTGCCTGGACCGGGTATCCATCTCATGAAAGATCCGTGAATTCGAAGATAGCCGTTGATGCGAGACTGGCGCGTGCCCGGCTCTGCTCGCGGATTGTACCGAGTGCTACTGATTGAAGGTAAGAAAATGTCTTGACGATCGCATGAACGGATTTTACTTTGTATTGCAAAGTGAATCAGCCGTGACGTCGATCGGATCGTCTAGAAGCTGTTGGAAATGGCTTTCAAGCGTTGTGCTGATCGACGTCCAGAACGGGAATCGATTGCGACCTGCATTCGAGAATCCGAGGTGCGCGAACCGATGGGTCTGCTGCGATGGAAGAATTTGATGTGGTCATCGTCGGTGCCGGTTTTGCCGGGCTCGCGTGTGCACAAGCTGCCGCGAAAGGCGGTTTAAAAGTTGTCGTTCTCGAACGCAAAAAGGACGTGGGTGATCAACTTCACACGACGGGAATCCTGGTCAAAGAAGCGGCCGATGCTTTTGAAGTTCCCGAGGAGCTCGTTCACGAAGTCACACGGGTTCGACTTTACAGTCCAGACCTTTCGCACATAGATCTGAACTCACCTGACTATTTCTTTCACGCGACCAACACGCCCGGAGTGATGCGACACCTCTGCAAAATGGCGGAAGAAGCGGGAGCGGAGATTCGTACCGGTACATCGTATTTCGGGGCGTCAAAAATCGGTAATCACTTCGATCTATCTCGATACCCAATCCGAACGAAAGCACTCGTCGGCGCAGACGGTCCACGTTCACGCGTCGCCCTGGACTTTGGGCTAGGGACAAACTCCGCGTTCTTGCTTGGGGCGGAGTTGGAGTTTGACCGTCTCGACTTGGATCCATCTTCGTTTCATTGTTTTCTGGACAATCAGCTTGCTCACGGCTATTTGGCCTGGGTGATTCCCGGAGTCAACATGTCGCAAGTCGGCTTGGCTACACGGCTCCCCAAGACTCCGGATTTGAATCTTTTCATGGAGAAGACAAGCCATCTGTTCGACTATGGCTCCGCAAAGCTCATCGGGCGTCGTGGTGGGTTGATTCCGGTTGGCGGAACGGTCGCACCCCATCAAAACGAAGGTGTGTTTCTTTTGGGAGATGCTTCGGGAGTTGTCTCGCCGCTTACAGGTGGCGGTATTCACACAGCACTACACTGCGGAAAAGAGCTCGGAGAAAAACTGGCTGACTGGTTGGGTGATGAAAATCCAACCAGCAAATCGATTCCAAAGATGCGTTACCGCGGATTCCGAGTGAAGCACGTAATGCGATGGTGCTTTGAACACTTGGCGACCAACCGTGTGATGAATCTCGTGATCAAGAGCTTCTGGTTCAAATGGTTAGCACGTGAGGTCTTCTTTCGCCCCAAACGCTTATAAACGAATGAGTAAATGGATGGGCGTGACACGTTGCACGTGCGCCAAGACGCTATGGGAATCCCGCCGACTCGAACACTGCACTCGAATCACTCGCGATTCTTAGATTCCCGGCCTTGTATCGCACGCCTCGGGTATCAGAGCTTGGCGAATAAGCACATGCCGTCTCGTTAACGCCGTGGTACGCTGTGGCCAAAATGATCGCTACGCTTATGATCAACTGCGGTCGTGTCGGGAATCTCTCGCGTTTCATTGCCATTCACCGAGGTCACTCTGAATGTACTTATGTCACGGACTTCAATCTCCGTTGAAAGGGGGCATCCATTTCCTCCTGCTGGTCGTGTTGTGCCACATTGCGCGTTCTGAATGTTTTGCGCAGAACATCACTTACGGAATCGAATCGCTCGATCGTCTCGGTTCAGCCGCTAAGCCGTACGCGCCAGAGTTCTTTGGAAAGCGTGAGAAGTTAACACGATTTGGTTTGGCGATTTCGGGCGACGGTAGAGAGTGCTATTTCGCTGTTGCACTGACCGACGGTGGTCGTTTCCGCGAAGAAATAAGGCTTACGCGACGCAATGCAGACGGTGAATGGTCTACGCCGCAACCGTTGTTACGCAGTGAGAAACAGTACAAGTACGTCGATCCTCATTTTTCTCCCGATGGAAAACGGCTTTACTTCATTTACACCAAACCAGAGAACGGTAAGCCGCGCAATCAGCGTTTCGATATTTGGTTCGTGGAACGAACAGGAAAGGGTTGGGGTGAGCCCGTCAACATTGGCGCACCGATTAGCACCATCGACGCCGAAGAGTATTTTGTTTCATTGACGTCTGAAGGAACGATCTTCTTCGGGTCGAACCGTTCTGATCCAGATAACTTTGATCTCTATTCTGCACGTCTGGGAAAAAACGATCGGTATGACCAACCCGTGCCGCTACCGGGAAAAGTCAACACCAACAACTACGAAGCAGACGTGTTTGTTGCACCGGATGAGTCGTATGTCGTCTTTAGTTCTTCGGGGCGTGAAGACGGTCGGGGGCAGGGCGATCTATACGTCAGTTTCAAAGACTCGGACGGGAATTGGAGTGCCGGTCGAAACCTGGGTGATCGAGTGAATTCCAATCGACAAGAATTCGCTCCATCCATTTCACGCGATCAAAAGGCGTTGTTTTTCAGCCGTGGGGGCGTTCTTTATTGGGTAAGCACCAAGGTCATCGAAGATTTGCGCCCGTAGATGTCACCCCGTCGGTGATGCACCACGGCTCTGAGCACGATTGCGTGCGAAAGACGGCTGCAGGTTCCCATTCCGTCGTGCTCGTGCTCAGCAAAGCGGTGCTCATCATCGAATGACCGAATAACAATCTCCGCGCCCGCGGATCTTCGAAATCACGTGACCGACCGAATTGCGGAAAGAGCCCTGTGATACGCTGTGGATAGCTCACACATTTCTTTATGACGTTTCCGACTCGATTGGAGCTAGTTATGAGACACTCCACCACGAAAACTCTCGCTTCGCTCGTCGCTTCGTCACTTTTCATCTTGTCGCCCAACGTCGCGACGGCAGAGAAGACGGAAACCGCGACGCTCAAAATGCGATTCGTCTATGGTGATGACGTTCCGACGCTTTCATCATCCGAGGGACAAGAGAACGCGACCGGATCGTCGAACACGATTTCCAATCCTCGTTTGATGATCGATCCTGAGTCGAAGGGGATTCGAAGCGTCGCTGTTTATGCGTTTACTGGGCGTGGTGGCTCGAAATTCAAGCGAGATCCATCCGTAAAGGTCAAACGGCAACTGGTTGCTGAAAACGGGCAATTGCAGCCTCGCATCGTGCTTGCTCGAGCGGGCGATACGCTGGAAGTGACCAACAAGGATGGCACGGGTTACAACTTGAACTTTGGGTTTTTTGCGAATCGGGGAATGAACTTAGTTCTGCCGCCTGGCGGTCAGAAAGCGACTTCGATTGCGCTTTCGGAACCGGCTCCCATCGAGATCGCTTGCAACATCCGTGCGTCGACGAACGCTCACGTGATCGTCTTGGATCATCCGTTTGCAGCGATTAGTGATCAGGATGGAAAGATTCGCATCGATGGCTTGCCCGTGGGGAGTGAAGTTGTCTTCAAGGTGTACCACGAGCTGGCAAGCATCGAGCGCGTGAATCTCAAGGGCACTTCCGTCGAATGGAAACGATCACGATTCGGCATCGAGTTATCCCCGGGTGTCAACGACTTGGGTGACGTCGTGGTTTCGGGGAAGTCATTCGTCGATTGACGCGCGTTTGCGTGGCGACAATCTTCGATAAAAATAGAAGAACACGATTGACAGGCGTGGCCGAAGCGGCTTAACCTTCTATTTCTGTAGAAGAGTGGCTGTATCTTGGATCGACTGGAGAGTGACTTCATGGCGCGTCGTCAATCCGCCCATCCCACGGAGTTGGAGCTCCAGATCTTAAAGATCTTGTGGCAGCGTTCACCGCAACCGGTACGCGAAATCCGGCAGACGCTTGCTGAATCGGGTCGCGATCTGGCACACACAACCGTCATCACGACGCTCGGTGTTATGGTGGATAAAAAGTACGTTCGGCGAAAGCGAGTCGCCAACGCGTTTCTTTTTGAGCCGCGTGTCTCGCAGGAGGCCACGTCAGAAAAGATGGTCAACGATCTGGTTGATCGGGTGTTCGACGGCTCACCGTCGGCACTCATGGCCAGCCTCTTCAATGCGTCCGACCTCGATCCCGAAGAACTGAAACAGCTGCGGCGACTGATCAATCGCAAAGCGAAGGAGGAGTCGCAATGAGTGAGTCGATTTCTTGGTGGCTACTTGAAAGTTTGCTGCACTTTTTGTGGCAAGGCCTTCTTATCGGGTTGGTACTCGCTTTTACGCTGCGAACGTTGAAACGATCTTCTGCGGAAAGCCGATATGTGGCCTGCAGCGTCGCGCTCCTTCTGATGGCTGCATGCGTTCCCGTCACCCTGACATGGCTGGCTCGCGATGGAAGACTCGTTTTCAACGAGACGTCGATAAACGCACCCGTTAGCTTCGATTCTGAGACTGCCGAGACTGAATCTGAATCTCCTGGTCGAATCACGCGTGATATTAATGGCTCCGCCCGAACCGTAACGGAACAAGATGAAGGCACGGTTTCTCTCCCATCCGTTGATGCATCGCACGTGGAATCTGACGGACCGACACTTGCAGGCTTGAGCACGAGCGTCTCGGTACCCGATGTTGCGAATTCACCTCTGCCGTTCTTTTCTTGGTTGCCGTGGCTTTCGTGGGTCAACACGTTGGCGGTCATTTATTTGGCGGGGGTCGCTTGCATGTTGTCACGGGTTGCGTTTTGCGCGATGGGTAGCAGGCGATTGCGATCTTCCGCAGAGATGATCGACGACGTGGGTCTGCTCGAAATGCTCGATCGATTGTGTGCGCAGGTACGGCTTTCCGCGCGACCGCAACTTGCTTATTGCCAAGACGTCGTTTCTCCGGCAGTGATCGGCGTACTGCGCCCGATGATCTTGATCCCTCCTGCGATGCTTTCCGGTCTATCAACTTCGCAGTGCGAGACCCTGCTACTGCATGAGCTCGCACACGTACGTCGACATGACGTGTTGTTTCTTTCGCTGCAGCGTTTGGTCGAATCGATTCTATTTTTTCATCCCGCCGTCTGGTTTGTCAGTCGTGCGATGAGTGTCGAGCGGGAGAACTGTTGTGACGATTGGGTGCTGCGCTGCGGCATCGATCGGGTTCGCTACGCAGACGCGTTAGTGCGGATGGCTGAGTTTGCGATCGATGGAAATCGTACTCCCCAGACCGCACTCTCAGCAAACGCCGTCGGAAAACAAAACCAACTGACGACGCGCATTCTTCGACTATTGACTGCCGAACCGAACCGATCTTCACAGGTCCGTCACAGTAAGTCGACCGTTTGCGGTCTGCTTGCCTTAATGCTCGCAGCGACAGTTTCTGCTGTCGTGTTGATCGATGGAACGATTGGCGGAGAACCGGTGGCGGTTGCTACGGAATTCGAATCACCACCCTCGCCGTCAGGCACCGCATCCGTTCAGGAAGCCACATCACAGGAAACAACGGATACTGAGAAGAGGGATCCGCCCAAAAACCCTGCGCAAGTCAGCGGGAGCCCTGCAGTCAGCGGGAGCCCTGCACCAGTCATTGGGCCAATCGCAACGGTCGGCCAATCAACCGATCGGCAGGATTTGCTTGAGCGTTATCGAGAATCAAAGTTTCAACCAGGCGTTCGCGTCACGCTGGAACCTGTCTTCGGAACCGTTCGCGGTTTCCACCAAAAGCCAGTTGCGGGCGCAAGGGTTTACTTGTGCGAACGTTCCAGGGGGATTCAAGGCTGGGGGCGCAACACACCGACGGAGGCCAGAAAAATCACGGAGACGGTGACCGATAAGAACGGTAACTATTCGTTCCGCAACATTCCTTCTCAGCCTCTGACGCTGTTGCGAAAAGAAGTCTTGCCGCTCGATGTGATCGTCGTTGCCGACGGTTTCGCCATTCGTTGGCAACGGATTAATGCTTACGGAAAAGCCGATCTCCAGATGCGACCTTCTTCCTCCGTGACGGGGCATGTTGTCGACGAACGGGGCGATCCGCTTTCCGAAACGACCGTGCGAGTTCTCCGTATTGTGCCATTCACGGAAGTTGCCAGCACGGACTTGGCAGCCGGCAGCTACCCCCGATTCGTAGGCAACTGCGTTGATTTAGCGGCTGCCGGTTTTCCCATTGCGACCGAGGTCGACTCAAACGGCAACTTCAAGTTGGAGCAGTTGCCGATCAACAGTGGCCTGGTTCTGCAGATCTCCAATGCAGACTTCTACAATGAAGTCGTTTACACGGTGGCCAATATCGGCCTCGCGGATCGACTTTCCGCTCCTTCCAAACCCACTGACACGGGATATGTCATTCCGTCACCCATGGCTCGTGCGAAGCGAGCTGATCGTGACCCCAACGAACCGCAGCGATCCACGATTGGTTTGCGTGAGTCGGTTCAGGTCAGTCCAATCGAAATCTCGATGCGGCCAGCTATTCGGTTACGTGTCAAAGTAGTGAACGACGAAACGGGGCAACCGGTTGCCGGCGCGAGACTCCCAAAGGGACCAGTCTTTGAGTATCCGCCCAAAGGGATCGCCGATGCAGATGGAGTTTATGAGTACACCGGTCTAACACCTGGTGAACTTTCGTTCCGAGTCGAAGCTCCGGCTGGCATGGAACTTCTCGGCAATCGAACCACTCTGCAACTCAGCCCGGACAACCAAAGCGTTGAAACGGTCGTGCGATTAAAACGTGGTGCCGTCATTTCGGGTCAAGTCGTTGACGACCTTAGCGGGCGCGGTGTTGCCGGTGTTCGTGTTAATCAGACAATAACGGACAAGGACGGTCGCTTCCGGTTGGTTACCAATCCAGGTCAAACACGGCTCGCTATCAGTGGGCGCGTTGAAGGGTATCGTATCGGTTCCGACAGCGAGAATCCCGCCAGTTCCAACGTACAAATGGTGGAGTCGAAAATCGGCCAGCCCGTTCGTAACGTCGAATTCCGACTTCGCCAGCAAGACCTACTGTTTTTTGGACGCACGCTGGATCCGCAAGGCAATGCGATCGGTGGCGTTCGCATCACCGGTAAAAAGAATGTGAGCTACGTTGGCGGTGGCACGTCCTATACACCGATCGATCAGACGAGCGATGAAAACGGCCTGTACGTTTTGCCTGGTCTGTTCTCCGATGGTTCGATCAAGCGAGTGGTGGATGTGCCCGTTATCTTCCGTGACGATTCGAAATCGTTCGCTGTTCGAGTCAACTTTGCGAAGCCAGTTGATGGCGAAACGACGATTGAGCGTGATGTCCGCTTGCTACCTGCCGGAATCGTCACTGGCCGCGTCTTGAACTCCGAAACCAAGCAACCGATCGCGGGTGTCGCTATCTCTGTCTCCATCTGGAGTGGAACATCGGGAGCGTATGACGGTGGAACGAGGACAGACGCGGAGGGTCGATTCGAGATTCGCACGCTTGTTCCAGGCGGCGAATACAGCGTCGGTTTTCGTATGGAGTCGTTTGTTCCTGCGGGTGACGGACGATCTTATTCGCAGCACTTCACGGCCAAATCCGGAGAGACACACTTCGTCGCCGATTTCGAGATGACCCCGAGCGCCGTCGTCGCATCGAGAATCGAAGTCGCACGACTCAAAACGCCTTCTACCGAAGGCATGGATGGACCGCAAGCATTGCAAACGCTACGCGATCAGTTTGAGATTGATGAAGCCGCTTATCGAAAGCGTATGGAAACTGCTGAGAATGAGAGTGAGCGAAAACAGATCATCGCTGCCATCGAACCGAATCCCGTTTACGCGTCTGCAATGATGCAACTTGCGGATCAATTCACCGACACCGATGTTGAGTTGGAGGCGCTGTTGTGGGTGTGCAAAGCGAGGGTGATCGCCGGCAGCGATTCCAAGGCGTATCGCAAGCACAAGGCCGTAGCGGCGAAGCGGTTGCTGGAGAAATACAGTGACCGCAAAGAGATCGTCGATTGCTTAACTACGCTCGTTTTTCGTTCAGACAGTCCGCACGTCACGGCCAAGAATTTGGCCAGCGAATCACCTCATCGCAATGTGCGGGGACGCGCCTGTTTGCTCGTCGCCGAAGTCTACGAGCGTGATTTGTATATGCCTTTGCGTATGGGGCGAGAGCCATCCGAACGCGATCGGCAGCTAGCGATCAACTACTATCAACAGGTTGTTGACCAATACGCAGACTTTCCGGATTGGCGGTATGAGACGATCGGTAAACGAGCCGAAGCGGCACTTCGCGAATTGCGAACGCTCTGGATCGGTCAACCAGCTCCCGAAATCACCGGCAAGGACCTGGAGGGTAATCCGCTCAAGCTCTCTGACTTTCGAGGGAAGACGGTCATCCTCGCCTTCACGTCACAGATCGACTGGTGGTCACTGCTGGCACGAGACATGAGGGCTGCGGACTACGAAGACGACAAGGTTGTCGTGCTCGGCGTTTATTCAGGAGACGATCGTGAGGCAGCGTTGGCGTCGTCGAACGACAATCAGATCCCCTGGAGGACTTGGTTTGACGGTTCCGATGACAACCCGGACAGCATCACACGCCAATGGAACAACACCACTTGGCCAAGTTACTACGTGATTGACAAGGATGGCGTCATTCGCCGTAGAAACATGGATCGCAATGGCATTCCTGCGGCCATCGAAGAGCTGTGGTGACAGACGATCGTAGCGTGTCTGTCGTACACAACACCAGGGCGTCATTGCCGCGCACAAGACGGAAGGATCGGGCGCTACATTGGCTCATCCAGGACGTTACCTGTCCGAGCGTCGACGCGATGAAGGAGAGTCGTTTCCCCCGCGACTGCATCGTTCGTTTTCAATGAAACCAACCAATACGGTTCGCCGGGTACATTCGCCCTGACCATTTCCCGTCGTACTTCAGGATCGTGAACGCCGTTTTCGCTGTACAACTGCGCGTGGAATTCCTGTTCGCGGCGGATTTTTTCCGCATCAAAGAAGACAGCCGAACACCTCGTTCCTGGCTTAATATTCCCCAGGTGATCAATCACGATCATGATCGCTGCTTTCTGGTCGATCTCTTTCTCACCCAACGCTCAATTTCCTCGGTTTGCAAAGCTCATTCAGGAAAACCTGAACTCAACGCAACCACTATCACAATGAATCGCTTCTAGGGACTTCCGAACCACTACTCATCTTCTAGCTTCTTCAGGATCGAATCGAGGACGGCTTCGATTCGACGGAGGCGGGTTTCCATGCGATCCCATCGCTCACTGTCTGAAGCTTTGTTCGCTGCTTCCCTCGCTGTTTTGGCTTGCTCCATCCGCTCCTGCGCCAAACGTCGCGCTTCCTCTTGTTGGGCGAGTGCTTCGGCCTGTTTTCGTTCTTTTTCCTTTTGGTACTGCTCACGTCTTGCATCAATTTCTTTCTGGGACCCCAACAAGATCAATGCGAACTTTGTCGCGTCTTCTTGCCCTTCCGCATCTCGCAAGACGACCGAGATCGGCAACTGAGTGGCAAGTTGATCGGAACCCAGTTTCTTTCCCGTTAGGTACTCATATTCAGAAGCATTCACCGATGCACTGGAAGTGTCGCGGCCACGGCTGATTCTGCGCGACGAACTAACAGAACGCGTTAAGAACTTATCCCAGAGAGAGTTCGTGTCGATTGTGATGTCACCATTCGTCGAATCAATGGAGATTCCTTCAAATTCCGCCGCGAGGCTGTACGACACGTTTTTGTTCGGACCACTCACGCCAAGCTTGATCGTTTTCGTTCCACCGATGTTGATTTCGGTTGGTTGACTTTCCGTGAAATAGGTCGGGCCACGCATTGCGTCCGCGATGGATACGGGGATGGGGGCAACGACCAAATCTTCACCCTCGATCACGAACACACGTGCGGAGTCGACGATGATTTGATCGCGTTGACTGTGAAAACTGACGCCGCTCAACTGTTGCTGATCGAATGCGATCAAGCTGGACCCCTCAATCCTTCCATCAAAGAGATTGCAAAGCTCGAGACGCGTTTCATAGGTTCGATCTCGGTTGTTGGCTGTTTGCCGAATCATGATGACCGCCGGCCATCGTTCCGAAAGCGACAAGAAGCGTGGGTGCGACCACTGTGAAATTTGGCTTCCCGCATGATTGGTTAGGGTGTTGCTATTGGTGAACCGGCCCCAGCGTTTAGGTTGTTGGTTGGATTGACGTGAATACGGATGTCCATGCACAGGGGTCTCCGCCAGCGTCGGCAGTGTATTTGTAAGGCATCGCACCAATGCCCCCGATTCATAGTCAATGATTCGGTTGCCGATTTGAATCGTCTCCTTGCTGATCAACTGGACGGGTAACTGAATGTTTGGATTGACGTTCACGGATGCTGACTTGGCTCGATCCCCGAGCGGATCGACTTTAAAGAGCTCCAATTGGCGACCAATGACGGCCAACGTGTCAGATGCGATCTTCACTAACTCGTTGGGTTCTGACTTAAGGAATTGTCGTTCATCGGACGTCAGTTTGTGATCGAGTCGATAGAACAGATTCCCTGATTTGGGTGCGATGTAGACCCATCGATCATCGACCGTTGCGCAGCGAATTCCCTGCGAGATGGTTTTGTGAGCCAATATCTCAAGTGTCTCGGCGTTAATGAGCACTAACTCTTCTGGCCCATTGGCAACGCTTAGGCTGCCGCGACTCTCTTCCGAGGGAGGCCCCCAAACGATCAGGTATTTACTGTCATGCGATAGTTTCATCGACCGGGCTCGAAACCCCAAATCGACCGTCGGAAACCTCACTTTGATGGACAGCTCGGCCGAGTCGGCGATCGTTCCATCCGTTTGCCGTGCCTCGAGTTGAAAGGTCTGAGCACCGACGTCATCAGCCGTTGGGCTCCAAACGAATGCCCCATCCTGTATCCGCGCCGCCTTGGGTCCATCTTTCAAGACCACCTTCGTTTTCGGCTCAAGATCTGGATTGCTTACTTCAATCGGGATTCGCAACGGTTGGTCAACCAATGATTCGATGTCGTTTGAGAAACTCAACATCTTCAATGGGAGTAGATCGTCAGCGTATTGTTTGAGATCGACCCATGCTGCCAGTTGGTTCGTTCCAACGAACACTAAGTTATCTTTCAGATCGAATCGAATCGTAGTCTCGGATGGTGTTTTCGTATCAAGCTCCAGTGCAATGGTATCGATATCAGATGAATCGCTAAATCGTTGAAGATAGACTTTGTCTTTGTAAAGAGAGGCTGCAAGATCCACCCTTGGGTGAATCGCAACCGGTGACCCCTTAAAGGCTCTTAGGTTCTTGGTGATGTCGCCGGTGTAAAGCAAGTGACCGAACGTCCAGTAGCGATTTCGTGGTCCGGCAACGATGGGACCGAAGCTCGTGTGGTAGTCACGTACTTGCGTAAACGTGCACTCCTCTTCATTGACCCTCATTAAATCTGCGCCACTTGGTGTCAGCTGACCTCGGGCGTCAGCAACGATCCACTTGCCATCACGGCTCATCGCGACATGAATGGGTTGACGCTGACCCCAGGATCTGACTTTCACACGACGGCGTTCGTCCATCGACTTTGTGTCAATTTGGATCACTTCACTGTCCCAGGATGAAGTGCCTGTCTTGCAGATGGCGTAGACGTACGGGTTGTCCACTTGAGAACAGAACAAGGCAATGGCGCCGATCCCGTTTAACTTGACCGATCCGATGACTTCATTTTTCGAAAGATCGATCGCGTAAACAGAGGGAGACTTCGTACACGAAACGATCAAAAGATCTCGCTTGAGAATGATTTCCTTTGGATCAACGCCGACATCAAATCGTCGAACTTCCTTCCCATCGGAGGAATACTCAACGACTTGTTTTTTCCCTTTGATCGTTGCGAATACCCGGCCAGTTTCTTCATGCACCGTCCATCCAACCGCATTGACGGACATCGTTATCGGGTTCGCGGCAAGGACGTTAGATGGCGTAAAGATAAAAAGGAGTACTGCGAAAACAGCAACGTTTCTGCACGTCATGGAAACCTCCGAGTGATATTCAATTCGCCACTCAGTATAAGCTCCAGAGTCGCTGATCGCGGAGTAAACGGCGACGATCACCTCGTATAGTAGTGGAGTCTCCGTGTTGGATTGAATTCCGCTGCGATCGGCTACGATATCGGATGATCGGGTTTCGCTACGATCGGCGGAGCGATCGGCGACTATTCCGCATGATCGGATATCCAATTGGGTGGAAGCTGGATCTCCGATAACCAGGATTGATCTTCTTGTGTTCCGGCGATTAGTAGTGAATCTTCCGTCCAACAGATTCGATCGATTGGATTTTGGGCGTTGATGGAGGGAGCCATTATTTGCCCAGTGCGACCGTCATAGAGCCGAATGCATCCACTTTCACTGACGGTTGCCAGCCATCGTCCGTCCAATGAAAAACGACAGGTCTCGACGAGTGACTTTTCACTGAACTCCGCGATTAGGTCGCCCGAGCGCGTCCATAAACGATTTAGCCCGCTCGCGTCCGATGAAAACCATGACTCCGCGTTTGACGCGATCGTGATGAATTGAACAAACGACCCCTCGTGACTGCAGACGGCGACTTTCTTCCATTGTGGATTGGTTGGTTGACTTGACTTGTCACGGTCAACATTGCGTCGGAATAGGTGGGCTCTTTGCCCAGCAGCAACGACGATCGTACCAGCTCGATAGGCCAAGTTCGTTGGTCGTTCGTCGAGTTTGAATTGCACGATCTCAAATCCGCTGTCGTCCCAGATTCGAAGAGTCTGATCCCAGCAGATCGCGGCAAAGTGATTGCTGTCCAGGAAGACCGCGCCGGCAAACCAATTTGGCAACTTGACTTGGAAAGTCTCTCCGGTCGAGTCAACCGTTCCAACTCGAATCCCCGAATAACCGTCACTCGCTAGCCATCGAGTCCCATCCGCGTTAAGCCGTATGTTCGAAACTCGTTCGTTGAGATGTGTCTCCGCGACCACCGATTCGAGGTTCGCTAATTCGTGTGTCTTGACGGAGCATCCCTTGTTACCCTCGGCGTCAGGATTCGACTCCGAGACGATGGTGATCCGCTGACCATCACCACTCGTCGTCCAGAAGATCGGATCAATCGACTTCGGAAGGGCAATCTCGTTGGCATGGATCGCTCGCTTATCAGAAGCTTCATCATCGAGGCTGGTAATACTTGGATTCTTGCCGTCCGTAATGCAGCTGATGCTTTTTTGACGCGAATTCAAAACAATACGACGCGGTTGTCCGTTTAGCTCCAGCCGGCGCGCGTAGAACTCTGGCAGTCCCCACACCCATTCCGTGTCCAGGTCGTTGCGGCGAGACGTCAATCGAATTTGACGTTCATTGAGCCATTTTGCCGAGTTGATCTGGTCCTCTAGCGAAATGACGTTGGCTAACGGTTGTTGGTCGCCAAGTCTCCACGTATGAACCTCGGAGCCCGCTGCAACGAGTAGCTCATGAGATGCATTAAAGTCGAGAATGCGGACGGCTGCTTCGTGCCACATGACGACGCCATCTCGTGGAATCTCAGTCATGTACCGCGATTCTGATGCGGCTTCGCGTTGGTGGTCATTCGAAACCAAAATCGATTCTTCCGATGGCAGTTTCCATCGATAGACACCGCCTCGACTGTCACCCACAACTAATGATTGATCATCAGGTGAAAAAGCGGCAACCGTGGGTGTTCCGACCACGTTGTTCAATAGCTTCAATTCGGTGCCGGATGCAATATGCCACAAACGAACTTGATCTTTCGAAGTACCAGCAACGAACCATTTGGAGTCGTTACTGATCTGGAGCACGTCGACTCGCCAATCATTAAGTTCGATCGGGGACTGCCAAATCGGTTCTAAGTTCGACAGATCATAGGCGACGAGTTGACCCGGATTCAGAGCGGAAACTGCTATCGATCGATCCTTATCGACCGCCGAGGAATATACCCAAGTGATGGGAGCAGTATCGGGATACTTGGTACGAACGACCGGTGCAACGGAATTCGATTCCAGGTCGTACTTGAAAATGTCCCCACCCCAACCAGTCGCATACAGGCTTTTTGAATCTTTTGAAAACCAAGCCTGTGTGATCCGCCAAGGCTCCGGCGCGAGGGTTCGGATTTGATCGGATTCAACTTCGTAAATCTTGATTTGAAAATCACGATTGGTGGAATCTCCTATCACAAAAGCGAATGCGTTGTCCTGAAGATTGCGACGCAAGAATCGGATTTTGCCTCCCGTGCTGAAGAGTGATCGAGTTTGACCGTTTGGCTGAACGATGACCGCACTCTGCTGATCTCCATTGTGCCGCCGCTCAATTCGCCGGCCGTCGGGCAACCATGCGAGTCGTCTGCCTCCCGACAAGTGTTTCTCGACCAAGTGCGGCGACCAACGCTGGATCGCACTCATTCTTTGACGCTGCTTTAGGTTTTCTTCGCTTTCCGAATTCAGTTCGATCGACTTTTGAAAACTTGCGAGGGCTTGCGGGCCACGAGATCTGCGCAAGTGACTGACGCCCTCGACGTCCGATAGCGCTACCGCATACCGCCGTATCGTCTTCGCATCGCGAGACGAGCGACGCAACTCGAAAAGCGTGACTCCAATCACCAATACCACGACCAGCGCGCACAGTCCGATGAGGGCTGTCGCCCAGGCTGCGTTGCGACGATACCAGCGATTGAGATGCAGCGCGATGGTCGGTCTTCGCGCACGGATAGGACGAATGGCGAGGAACCGTTCCAAATCGTCGGCGAATTCAAGCGATGAGGTATACCGCGTTTTCGGCTCTGGCGAGATAGCCTTCAGGATGATGGTCTCTAAATCAACTTCCACCTTTGGATTCAGACTGCGAGGTTTGGCAATGCGCCCCTCACTAATTTGTTTGACGGCGTGATTGAAGACCTCCGTGGAGATCGCCGGCTTTCCTGTGACCAACTCAAACAGAGTCAGGCCAAGCGAATAGACGTCAGACTGTGGACCAACCGCTTCCGATCCGGTCAGTTGTTCGGGACTCATGTAACGAATCGTTCCGATCAGGTCGCCTCCTTCGGTGAGATCCGTTCCATCATTGACTCGCGCTAGACCGAAGTCGGTCAAGAACGGATTGCCTTCTCTATCGACGAGGATGTTTGCTGGCTTGATGTCACGATGAATGACGAACTGTTCGTGGGAGTGATCCAGAGCAAGCGCGAGCTGGCGCACAATCCTGGCTGCCCAGCGTCGATACGCAGCATTCCCCGGCACGACCGCAGGACCACAATCGTTCGATTTCAGTGAAGTCGTATGGTCATCGTGCAACGCGAGTTTTTGCGCAAGGTCAACTCCATCAATTCGGCGCATGCTGTAGTAAAGCCCACCGGAATACGTTCCATACTCGTAGACGGGAACGATATTCTCGTGTTCGAGCTGGGCGGCTGCCTGCACCTCGATGAGGAAACGCCTTTGCGATTTCTCTGTGCCCAACGAGCTTGTCGGTAACGCTTTAATTGCAACGTCACGCCGGAGGCGAAGATCCCGTGCGCTGTAAACGATGCCCATGCCGCCTTTGCCGAGGACATCGATGATTTCATAGTTGTCGATTTCTGGAACGGTCGTGGAATCGATAGACGGAGAATGGTGCCCTGTCCTTGCAGCACTTTCACTGAGTCGGTCCGTTGCCAATTGTCGTAGTTCCAGTGCGATCATTTGGAGGGCACTGCTCGTGGACGAAGAAATGACTTGTTGCGTATCTTGCTCAATCCATTGATTCAATCGTTCACACTCGTCCAACTCTTCACGATCGACGTCTTTCGTATCATCCTGCATCGCGTTTACTCTTGGATCGTTCGATGTCATCGTCTTCACCGTTTGCGATCGGCTGTTTTCCATCCGATCTTCTCGACCATGAGCTTTTCCAATTTGCGTAAAGCTCGGAATTGCAAAACCTTTGTGTTGTTGACTGAGCAACCAATTGCGGCGGCCGTCTCTTCGAGTGAGAGTGCCTCGAAAAATCGCAAGAACACGATCTCTCGATAGCGGTCGGAAAGCTCACTGATTGCCCTTTGCAGATCTTCCGCTCGCTGTTTATCGGAGACGATTTCGGAGGGTGATCGGGTCTGAGACAACCAGAGTTCCGCCAACTGTAGATTTGATTTGGACAACCATTCTTGCGGACTCTCTTCACGTTCGATCGTCCGTTTCTCGGCCTGCATGTGCTTTCTGATTGCGTCGATCAGCCGATCAATGGCCAAGCCACGCAACCAAACAAAAACAGGCACCTTCCGCGACTCGGCAAACTTCTCGAATTGCCCAGCCGCCGTCGCGAGTGTTTCTTGAACGATGTCTTCCGCACCGACTCGGCGATGAAGTCCGTCCGGCATTCGCAAATGAACCAAGCGCAGCAACCTTGGACGTGCAAGAGCCATCAGCTCATCAAGCACTTGGGGTGCGTCGATTGCCTCGTCCGCCAACCGTTCAAACAGTTGTGCGGTTTCGTGGATCGTCACGATTCTTGCCACGCTTTGGCTTCCGGTTAATTCGAGGCAGCTTCCGACGTTGTGACCGCGAAAACGTGCATTGCTTGACGACTCGAAAAACTCATAACTCACGATCCATCGATACAGTACAGATTCTTCAGTCCCCGTATGAGGAGAACTCCATTGGCTGCCGCCGGCGATGCCATGATGGATTCTCCTACCGGACAGACTCGCGGCCGAGTGTACTCGCGGCCCGTCGGTAACACGAAGATATCTCCACCGGAGGACGGAATGAGCAGGTTGCCGTCGGCAGCGATGGGAGAAGCCACTAAGTCACCACTGCGGCCACCGGCGACCCGTCCCTTGTAGACTACCTGCCCGTCACGAGCATCGCGACACGTGATCACTCCGTTACTCTGCAAGACAAACAAGAGGTCTTCGTAGACGATCGGCGTGATGCAATAGGCACCCCCTTTTTCGGTTTGCCAGGGAATCGATTCGGGATGATCATTGAGGATGCCGCGAGCATTTGCATCAATGGAAAAGATCGGTTGGATCGGCATGTAGCCACCCATCACGAAAACGTGATCGCCGTACGGTATAGGCGATGCAACGGTTACCTCGGAGTTGCCATTGATACGCCACAGTTCTTTTCCACTAGTTGCGTCGTAACTGCAGATTGCTTCGGTGCCGTTCGTAACGATCTGAGTTCCAGACTTATCCTTCAATACGAGCGGTGTCCCCCAACTACTCCGTTCGGATCTTGGGGTTCTCCAAATCTCTTTCCCATCGGTAAGTGACAATGCCGCCAAGAATGAGTCACCGAATACATCGCATTGAAGGAAAACGGATTCTTCGTGAATGACGGGAGAGCTTGCGAATCCCCATTCATACCCTTCATCCATGAACCAACCTGAAGCGAGTCGGCCGAGATCTTTCTTCCAAATCAATTCGCCATCGTGAGTCAGGCAATAGATCCCCTGTCCCGCAAGATTGACCACGACATGGTTCGCGTCGAGCGCGGGCGTGCAGTTTGCGTGCGAGCTCATCACGTGGCGCCGCGCGACGGGTACACCTTCCGAAAGATCCCGTGACCAAAGGATTTTGCCTGAACTTAGATCGACGCATATCGCGGACCAACGGTAGCGAATGTCCTCCTGATGGGTGTCGAAGCCGCTGCGGGTGCTCAGTACGTAGGTCGGGTCTTCGTCGCGCAAGGGAACGGCAGTTGTCAGGAAAACGCGGTTTCCCCACACAACCGGTGAACTATGCCCGACACCGGGGATGGCAGTTTTCCATCGCAGGCCCTTCCCATTAGGGATATCAAACTCGGAAGGGATCTTCATGCCATCGGCGAGACCGGCACCGTCCGGACCTCTGAAGCGAGGCCAACGCCCGCTGATCGCCGTATCGCGTTTCGACAGGTTTTGTGGTTGTGCATCAAGTCGAACAAATGATTTGCCCTGAGATTCGGCACTCACCGATCCCAGCACTTCAAAGCCCGATCCAAGATCGGATGAGAAGCTCAGTTTGACGCCGGGCGTTCCACTGACTTCAAACGTGTGATGATCAATCTGGTTAAGCTCTGCGGCGAGTTCAAAGTCTTCACCAAAATAGATGGACGAGTTTCTCACCCAAACGCGGGCCGATTCGTCGCTGTTGACTCCCCGATATTCGCCATCCAGTTTCTTCAGCTCGTTATCTGAGAGACGTTTGAATGTACTGCGGTCGGCGGCTCCCGCGTTTTCCGAATCTTCCTTGGAGAGCACGGCTCCTTTTGACTCGAGGTATCTTGCGAGCTCGATGTTCTTCGTTGCTTGAGCCGTTTTGAGGAGGCCTCCAAGCTGTTCCTTTGGAAAAACATCCGGCCGCTTTTCAACCAAGACCTTCACGACGTCTGTGAATCCTAGCGAAGCTGGCCAACTAGCCGTCCAGCTTCCACAAGACGCTCCGGCATCAAGCAGACTCGCGACGACATCATCGTGTCCTTTTCTTGCCGCCATGATCATAGGGCTGAGGCGATAAAACGGCTCGTCCTTGATTTCCACATTCGCGCCAGCGGCAATCAACAAGTCAACGATTCGCGTATGTCCTCGGTCGGCCGCATAATAGATCGCCGTTAGCCCGTACTTATTGCACGAATTGACCTCAACACCAGCATCAATGAGCTGCTTGATGACTTTGGTGTTTCCCTCACGAGCTGCTTCTCGGAACCGTTTTTCCGTCTTTTGTACGTCTTGAAGTTGGCCTGCCTTTGCCTCTTGCAGAGCCGATGCTTGCTCGGATATCTGTTCTTGGCACATCGCGGTTTGGTTGAAATGCGAGATGACCAAAAGGGCGGCAACGGGCAGAATGGTCCGGTGATTTAGATTCATGACTTGTCTCCACGAAAAGAAGTGTCGCTGTCTTCAAATCCGTGGGACGAAGCGAAAGGTTACGGTTCTCGTTGAGAGTTTTTCAATCTTTTGATTCTGCCCTATCGCGATGAAAAATCCGGAAATCCATGTGAATTCTGCGTAACCGATGCCGGCAAACCTCGGATCTCAACTTGGGGAATGACTTTATTTACTTTCCAGGAGTTTGATCATGCGAGCATCGATATCACGGAACGCTGCAGCTTCAGTTTTTTCAATCTGGTTCATTCGGCTTGCCGTCGTTTTGGCAATTGCATTGGCCTCGTCACCCGAATTCGGTCGTGCTAGCGAGAGCCAAGAGGATGCACAAACAGTGTTGGGAGATCTGATCGCGGTTCACGGAAACGTTCGCTTCGCGGAGGGAAGGTTTTCGTATCAAGAATCCAAGGATGGTGTGTTGACGGAGCAACTGCACGGAACTTTCAAAGTGCGACGAGACCGAGATAGACCCCCGCGCTTCGA
Organism: Planctomycetota bacterium; assembly: GCA_039179795.1. Lineage (GTDB taxonomy): Bacteria > Planctomycetota > Planctomycetia > Pirellulales > Pirellulaceae > Rubripirellula. The sequence goes on from JBCDEM010000007.1 coordinate 318,925, forward strand.
ATTGGCTTTTTTTGAAATGGATGGACAAAAACGGGCGTTGATTGCTTCCGACGGAAAGAACGTCGTTGTGACCCGGTGGAATCTAGGTGCAGATTCATCTTCACCCCAAGTTGAACAGGAATCCGCCAGTGTTTTTCGGGGAGGCGTTGCGCTTTTGCAGAAATCTGGGTTCGGCGTGGCTTCGCAGTACTTGCATGATGGCTACCTTGAACAGATCAAGTACTACCAACCGGCGCGTGAGGATCACCCAACGAATGGGCAAACGGGAATCAAGATCGCAATCCCCAGCAAGACTTGGCGCTACTACTTTGATCCCAACGAGAACCAGCTTGCAACGCTCAAGATCGAATCAGTTAGTGATGGCCAAGAGATTGTGCAGACGACTCGATACTCCGACGTAAGCACTCAGTCGACGGACGAATCACTAGACCATGATCCGATAGCGTTGCTAACTCAGGGTGCTTTGGAGCAATCGAAAATCTCCGGCGGACCCTTTGATTCACTTCTGGGAAAAGATGTCAGCGACACCAAGGTGCGTTGGTCACAGTCGGATGCCGGATCGATCAAAGATCAATCCGGGAAAGTTGTTGTTATCGATTTTTGGGCGAGTTGGTGCGGTCCATGCTTGAAGGAGCTTCCGGCATTCGTCGAGCTTAGCAGCAATTTTTCAGAAGATGAGGTCACTTTCGTCTGCTCACCTTGGCATGACACAAATGAGAGAGCGATGGTCACCGCGAATAAACTCGGGTTCGCCGATCTTGTACATGACGTCTCACCGGATCCCTTTCCACTAGGAGAAACGGGAATCCCTTGCACGTTTGTGATCGACCCAAAAGGAAAGATCACTGACTTCATCATTGGCAGTCACGGAGCCGCCGGAAAAGCCCACTTGAAAACCATCATTGAGCGAACAGTACGCGCCGGGAGATAGAAATCGCTTGTCGTGGACTGACGCCAGGTGTCTGCGTCGATCGCTCACTTATTGGCGAGTTGGTCGGCAACTTTCTTCATGATGAAGTACATCTCTGAGCCGATTTGTCGACATCTCTCGTCGTAGGTCTCTGATTCCTTCGACGTGCCGTCCGACACTTTGGGATCAACGTAGAGCAAAGCGATCCGTTCGCTGGCGCCGGCGACGACGGGGCACCGTTCGTTAGCGTCACCACAACACATGACAGCGATGAAATTTGAATCCGGATTCGGTGACTTGTCGTAGACCTTGCTAAACATGGTCAACGGCTTTTTTGACTTGGGCTGGATCAACGAGTACTTTGGATTTGTGTCATTGGAATTCGTAACGTCAAAACCAAATCCAGCCCGACTGAGTGCGGCGACTGTCCGCGGATTGCATGCCGTCGCTTCCGTGCCTCCGCTAAATGCTTGGATTTTGTCGCTCAACCCAACCTGCTCGGCCGCCGCATGGAGCCAAGCCTGCGAAAACTGACTGCGTCGAGAATTGTGCGTGCAAATGAACGTGATGTTGGCGGTTCCCTCGTCCTGGATCGATGTCGAGATCGCTGTAGCGAGTTTCGACAAAATCTCCTGGCGTTCAGCAGGAATGGATTGCGCCATTGGTTTGATATCTTCAAATAGATCGTCCGACGCCGACGCATTCTCAGGGGCAACCACAGTCAGACACACCATCAAAGGAAGAAAGGACATAACAATTGCATTCGTTTGTGAGTAAGCAGGCGTAGCGGAACGTAAACCGTCTTCGTCCGTCGGTTCCATTGTGCGAGTGGCCAGTGCTCTGTGACATCCGCTCACACGGTTAGCTTAGTTGCCTCAGGGCTGCTTAACAATTGATGGCCAGTTCCCCCGTACAGTCGTCCCAGGTCATCTTCGTTTGCCATTTTCCGAGCGATTTGTGGACGTGCTGCCGGAAAGGACTCAGAAAAGTTGGCTGTGCGACTCGTTCAACTGGGAAAGTGACGGGAACCAGAGAGGTGGCGTACAAAAGTAGGTGGGAAAGCCGTAACGGTTACCGGGTCCCTATTTACGCATTCGATATCCAAACGAGTACACAAAACGGGGGTGAATGATAGACGCTTTGATTCAATCCGCATAACCAAAACCCAACGGGATCTGATTGATCACGCGCTAGACGCTACCGATGAACGTTCGTAGTCGGTGAACCATCGACTGAAGGGGCCAGCAGAACGAGAGTTCAACGCTTGGCCTTTTTTCGTATTTGAACCCGTTTCGTCGCTGAACAAATTGAAAGGCCCAACTCAAATGGATCAGCTACAAACTTTCGCAAGCGTGAGTATTGACCAGACGTTTATTCACAACGAATGCACTTACCGGAAATCGGATAACAGCCAAGCTGAACTGGTAAGTGATGAGCAAGGCACGGAGCCGTCAGCGGCACGTTTCCATCTCTTCTATGCTGAAGACGAAGTGGAAGCGTTGACCGAAGACTAAGCGGTCATCTCTGTTTTCCGATATCCATCTGGCGAGTCAAACGACTCGCCAGATGGGTTCGGATGTTAGATGCCGACAAAGGCGGAGAGTCTTTACGATCTAGTGACCGACTCTCGTGACATGATCAGAATCGAGAAATTTGAACATGTCATACTCTCCGATAATTCGCCCCTCGCGGTCACGCATACGAATCGCTTCGTCATGCCCCAGTTTCCGATAGACGGCGAGACGGTAGATAAAAATCTCGCCAACGGATATGTCCAAGAACTGGCAGACTCGTGTTTTCACGGCAGGCCCCTACTGAGTGAAAATCGCAACGCCAAAATCATAGTCGATTTCAGCACGCGAAATCACATCCGTTTTTTCACGAGCACGAATTTTATTTTGGCTCGACCGTGCACGTCACTCCTTAGGCCAATCCGGCAGGTCAAACTTCTTGACCACGTTGGCTGTATGCTCGTCGTAGTGTCTCTCCATCTGCAGCAACAAGGCTCTAAGTGACGGCCAATTCGTTGCCGGCGGCTTCGCGTCGAGATCGGTGTCTTTCAGTAAGTAGGCGTAACGCCGACAGAAATCATCGACTCTTTGCATCGAACGTGCTTCGTCCTTGCCGCTCCATTCGGGATGACGAGCTTTGTAAGCCGGCGGCATCTGTGCGGGATTCCAATTGAAAACAGGGATTTTTGGATCCAGGGCGTGGTAGATCTGCGAGAAAAAAAGTAACTGTCGACCAGCCATGTGCTCGGCGTTCCAGCGTGGCGTGTGAGATCCATTGGAAGGCTTGAAGTTCATTTGCTCCGTTGACAGCTTGCGAAACACTTCTTGCGAACGACGGTTCGAAGCTTCCATCCGATCAAAGAGGTCCTGAAGATGATCCGGAATAGCGGGTGGTTTTTCGAGCAACTGAGCAGGGTCGATCTCTGGACTCGCGTCCGCAGCCGATTCCTGGCCCAGCAAATTGCTGGTTGCCAAACCGATTAGAAGGATTGGCAGAAAACAATAACGATTCAACATGGAGATCCTCTTCGGAAGTTGTGATACACGGCTCAGCGCTCAGACGGCTAAGCTACGAATTGTAATGTCCTTCCAGCGTCTGCTGTCCACCGGTGGATCGCGGAGTAGGTGCTGCTCTGCAAGCAGACAGAGCGGACCTCGCTGCAAACGCGTCCTTCGCGTGACCGCTACGATCGGCGACCGTAGGTCATGCTCCGCATGACGACAGAACGGAGCGCTACGATCGGCGGAGCGATCGGCGACTGTAGGTCATGCTCCGCATGACGGCAGAACGGAGCGCTACGATCGGCGGAGCGATCGGCGACTGTAGGTCATGCTCCGCATGACGGCAGAACGGCACGCTACGATCGGCGGAGCGATCGGCGACTGTCCGCACGACGGCAGAACGGCACGCTACGATCGGCGGAGCGATCGGCGACTGTCCGCACGACGGCAGAACGGCACGCTACGATCGGCGGAGCGATCGGCGACTGTCCGCATGACGGCAGAACGGCACGCTACGATCGGCGGAGCGATCGGCGACTATCGCGACCTACAGGCCGAGCTCCGTTAGCTTTGGTTCGAGGGCATTGGCCCAACGTTGGTAACCTTCTGTTGTCAAGTGAAGCAGGTCAGGCATGATCTCTTTGCTGATCGTGCCGTCTTCTTCCAGAAACTGATCTCCGATCTCCAAGAAGTGAACCTGGTCTCCATCAGCGAATCGTCGGATCTGTTGGTTGATCGCGATGTTGTTCAAACGCTTGGCGTCGAGCGGACTGGGGCCACGAGGAAAGATGCCATGCAGAACGACTTTGGTTTCAGGCAATCGCTGTTCCAAGATGTCCAGGATGCGTCGGATTCCTGCAGCGACTTCCGATGGATCTTGTTCGTTGTGCCCCGTGTTATTGGTACCGATCATGACGACGGCGACTTTCGGCTTCATCTTTCCTAGGTTCCCGTGAGTCAGACGCCAAATGACGTGCTCCGTGCGATCACCGCTGATCTCGAGATTCACCGCGTTGCGATCGGCATAGTGTTTTTCCCAGACGGATTTGCCACGCCCTTCCCATCCCTGTGTGATCGAGTCGCCGATGAAAATCAGATCGGCGTTCCCCTGTTTGGCACGCCTGTTCATGCTGGCATCACGTTCGCGCCACCACTTTTGATCGCCACGGGTTTCAGGAATGACGGCGCTATTGACGTCATAGAACTTGCGTAGATCGCGGTACCGCTTCTGCATGCCCGCTAAAATCGTTGCGTACTTGGCGTCGGCATGCACGCTGGTCATCTCTTGTGGATCGGTTTCCAAGTCGAACAGGTTCCATTCGCGTGTGCGAGGAAAGAACATGAGCTTGTAACGATCTGTGCGAACACCATCGTGAACCGGAACAGCATGTACTGCTGCGTTTTCGTAGTACGCGTAATAGATTGCGTCGCGCCAGGATGCTGAAGGTTTGCCTTGATTGCGAAGCATGGGAACCATACTTCGACCTTGCATTTCCTCAGGTACATCCGCGCCTGCCACGTCCAGGAAAGTCGGCCCGTAATCGATGTTCTGAATCAACGCCGTCGATTGGGTTCCGGGATTGATCACGCCCGGCCACCGAATCAAGAAGGGCATCTTCAGCGATTCTTCAAACATCCAACGTTTGTCGTACCAGCCGTGCTCCCCTAGATAGAAACCCTGGTCCGAGCTGTAAATCACGATCGTGTTTTCGTCCAATCCTGATTCCTCGAGGTAATCAAGCAGACGCCCCACTCCATCATCCACCGCTTGAATGCAGCCGAGGTAAGTTTTGATGTATCGTTGGTATTTCCATCGCGTGATGTCTTCGTCGCTGATCTCACCCGCTTTCATGCGTCGGATGAAGTCATCGTTTTGCGGTTGATAATAGGCGTCCCATTCCTTCTTTTGCGCGTCGGTCATCCGGCCGTATTCCGCGTTGCGAATGCCCGGTCGGAAGTGTTCGGGGAAAAGAGTCTCGCCATGGAACTTCATGTCGTGCGCCCAATAGAAGTGGTCGCGAATCGACATTTCGTTTTCTTTCAGGAGCTTGCTTCGTCCCGAGTAGTCATCGAATAGTGTCTCTGGTTCGGGAACATCAACGCCTTCGTAAAGGTCGTAATAACGTGGCGGGGGTGACCAGTTGCGATGCGGTGCTTTGTGCTGGCACATCAACATGAAGGGACGATCTGGATCGCGTTGTTTGAGCCACTCCAGTGAGTTGTCCGTAATAATGTCTGTGCAATAGCCCTCGTAGCGTTTACGAGAACGATCCATTTGAATGAAATCTGGGTTGTAATAGGCTCCCTGTCCGGGCAAGACTTCCCAGTGGTCAAAACCCGTCGGATCGGTCGAGAGATGCCACTTACCGATCATTGCCGTTTGATAGCCGACATCTTGAAGCAGCTTTGGGAACGTTGTTTGTGTTCCATCAAAGCGATTGCCGTTTCGCAGGAAACCATTCTGGTGGCTGTGTTTTCCTGTCAGTATGCAGGCACGCGATGGACCACAGATGGAATTGGCACAAAACGAGTTGACGAACGTGGCGCCCTCGTTGGCGATCCGGTCCAAGTTTGGTGTTTTGTTGATCTTAGACCCATACGCTCCGATCGCTTGCGGTGCGTGATCGTCGGAGAAGACGAACAGGATGTTAGGTTGTTTACCGAATGCCGGGCAGGCACAAAGCAAAAGTGCAAATACAAAAACCAAACGAAGGTGAATCGGCATGGCGAGCATCGAAAGAGGGAGGCGGTATGGAGAATCCGTTGGATGATGAGTCAACAGGAATCCCGAGCAACGCAATGGGAAGCGTTGCGGTCCGGTCAATTCTCAGTCCAGTCGCCTATGCTAATCGATCGATGTTCGCCGCTCTACTTCTAGCCGACGTTCTCGCCTGCGGCCGCTTCCTGCAAGAATTCAACATTTCCTGTTTTCACGTCGTAAAGGGCGCCGATGACCGCTACCTGCCCTCGCTCCATCGCCGTCCGAATCGCCTCGCTGCGATCGATGATATTTTGAACGGTCTTCAACACATTGCGTTTCGCAATCTCATCGATGAATGCTTCCTGCTCGGATGACGAACAGTTCTTGAAGGTCTCAATCTCTCCAGCCGCGAGATTCGGCTCGATCTCATCAACGATCGCTTGTAAGTGACCGTGTGCTGTTGAACCCCCAATACTCGAACTGGCAGCCAGCAAATCAAGGGATGATTTGACGGTGCCACTTCGCGTGTGGCCCAAGACGAGTACTAATTTGACACCTGCGTCTTTCACGCAGTATTCAAGACTCGCTAATGACTTGGTTCCGATGACGTTACCGGCAACACGTACGCTGAAGATGTCACCGATCCCCAAGTCGAATACAAGCTCATTCGGAACACGTGAGTCAATACAACTCAGCACTGCCGCGAGCGGATTCTGGCCGGCCGCCGTGCCTCCCACAGCACGATTGAAATCACGCGTCAAACGGTTGCCAGTTCGGAAACGACGATTGCCTTCTTTCAGAATCTCCAAGACTTGATCTGGTGTGACCTTGTCTTGAAGTTCCCGCGTGGAAAAGTCTGCGAATCGAAGCTCGTCCTGCATCTGATACTGCGAACGGAATCCGCGCAGGGAAACTTCCACACCTCGCGCGGGGCCGACACTCTGCTTGAAGTCACGGATCAGACTTAGGATGTCCGGGTCGATGTAGTTGGTATTGCTCGCATCAATGAGTAGGTGCGATCCGCGTTTGGATTCGTTGAACAGTTTGTCGAGCGCCGCTCGGTTTAAGAAACTGACTTGGTTTGAAAGTTCGACGTGAAGAAGGTCACCGTCCAGGTGAGTTTCCACGATCCGACGAATGGGTTGCCGTAGACTGCTGTTCAAAATGAACAGCACGCTCACTGCCAAACCGATCAAGATTCCAATCAGCAGGTCCGTCCAGACGATGGCGACCAACGTGATGATGAATGGAGCAAATTGATAACGACCTTCACTCCACATCTGTTTGAACAACGCGGGACTGGCGAGTTTCAATCCCGTCGCCAACAGAATCGCTGCGAGTGCCGCGAGCGGAATCATGTTCATGTAAACCGGGAACATTGCCACCGCGCCCAAAAGCAACATGCCATGGAAGATCGTCGAACGCTTTGTTTCCGCACCCACGTTGACGTTCACGCTACTACGCACGATCACACTCGTGACCGGAAGCGCACCGACTAAACCTGCCACAATGTTGCCAGCGCCCTGGGCAATCAACTCACGGCTGGGTGGTGAATGGCGTTTCTTTGTGTCTAGCTTGTCGACGGCTTCCAAGTTGAGCAGTGTTTCCAGAGAAGCCACGATCGCGATCGTGATCGCTCCCATGTAGACGTCAGGATTATTCCACTGCGAAAAATCGGCCGTCGTCAAAAAACCCTTTAAGTCCGTGAATGATTCGGCGACCGGAATCTGAACCAAATGACTTGCTTCGATCAGCCACGGTTCACCAAAGAGCGCGAAGAGCTGATTGACCAAGACACCAAAGACAACCACGATCAAAGGTGCTGGAACGATTGACTTTTTCAGTTTGGGAGTGCGCTCCCAGAACAGTAGGAAAAGTAACGAGACCAATCCGATGACCGACGCACCAATGTGAAGGTCACCCACGATCGCCCAGATCTCGGAAAAGGTGTTCTCGCCGTCCGGTTGCACAAAGGACATCTCCCCTTCCGGATCCTTGTCATGCCCAAACAGGTGAGGAATCTGTTTAAGGATCAGGATCACTCCGATCGCAGCCAGCAGTCCTTTGATCACGCTGGATGGAAAGAAAGCGGAGAGAGCCCCGGCACGCGCGATCCCCAGGCAGATCTGCAGAACACCGGCAAACAACACGGCCAGCAGGAATGCGTCGAACGTTTCCAGTTTGGCAACTTGCGCTAGGACAATTGCGGTCAGTCCCGCTGCCGGACCGCTGACGCTCGTGTGGCTACCACTAATGGGGCCAACAATCAGGCCGCCGATGATTCCTGCCAATAAACCGGCGAACAGATTCACGCCGGATGCGAGCGCGATGCCCAAACAGAGTGGTAACGCGACGAGGAAGACCACCAATCCGGCAGATAAGTCTTTGCCAAGTCGTTTGCTGGCGGACGAATCGCTTCCCGGCTGGGGAGCGTGTTCAGGGGGAACTTCGTATGGATTCGTCATCGAGTTCGTTTATCGTGGAGGGATCTGTTACCGGTTCAGCAATCGTCAATCTCGTTCGGCAACAGGAAGTTCGTCAGTTGAGTCACCCGAGTCACTCAGTCGATCCATCGTAATCCAGATCGAAAGTGAATTGACTTCGGCTAACAACCTATCGGTTTGCCATCGACGTTCGCCGCAGAGATGCCTCGTACGCGTAGACATACCCTTTCCGGCTCAACATTCGGCAACCTTATACCACATCCGCATGAGACACGTGAAAGTCGATTCGGCTATCGATTCAGCCGTTCGAGGTGAATCTGAACGCATTCGGCCAACGCTTCCGGGTTGTACCCACCTTCGAGGAGGCTGACCAAACGGCCCTGACAATGTGCATCGGCCAAGTCCATGACGATGTCGGTGAGCGTGATGAAGTCTTCACTTTCCAGGCTCAGGCACCCGACCGGATCGTCTTTGTGGCTATCGAATCCGGCGCTGAGCAGGATCAACTCCGGTTGAAATCGGTCCGCTAGAGTTTCGGTCGCATTTCGAAAGCGATCGAGCTGCATTTGACGACTGGTGCCAAACTCGATCGGCAAGTTGACCGTCAATCCTGCACCACGACCTTGTCCCGTTTCGCTCTCATCACCGGACCCTGGGTAAAACGGGAAGCGATGCATGGAGAGAAATGCGACTTGCGGGTCCTCCCAGAATGTCGCTTGCGTTCCATTGCCGTGGTGCACATCCCAGTCGATGATCAACACGCGATTGAGGTTGAGTGCTTGGATGGCAGAGCGAGCGGCGATGGCGATGTGATTGATCAAGCAAAATCCCATCGGGTGTTGATGCATGGCATGATGGCCCGGCGGGCGCATCAAGCAAAACGCATTTCGGTCTTCTCCTTCGAGGACGCGGCGAACGGCATCGCACGCCGCGCCGGACGCTCGAGATGCGGCTTGCCAGGATTTTTCGCTGACAATCGTATCCTGCTCGATCTGTCCGCCTCCACGTGCGATAAAACGCTGGATCGAATCGAGCGTTTCTGCCGTATGAACACGGTGCACTTGCTCTTCCGTTACATCGTTCCACTCGGGTCGCGTGAAGCTCTTTAACACGTCAGCTTGATCCAATCGTTGCATCACCGTGCGTAATCGACGCGCGCACTCGGGATGGTTGCCCGTGTTGTGCTCAAGAACAATGGGATCGTAATAAAAAAGTGTCATGGCGTCGGATCTTAACGGACAGCACTGGGGCGTTACAGTCCGCCACATTCGTTCCGTAATGCGACGGTTCTCGACTCGGTCACTGAGGACCTGGAAGGAACGGAAAGAGTTGTCGGATTTCGCGATCCGAAGGTTGTCGACCGTATTCACAGATCTCGAATGCTTCGGCGTACTTCACAGAACTCGCGTGCTCTTCGCCATACCACTTAACCAAACCACTACGAAATCGATTGGCTTCACCGGATTGACGGTTGACCCATTTCTCGCGGAGCCACTCACCGCGTAATTGCGGCTGACTCTCCGGAGGTGCGGCTTCCATCTTTGATTGACTGCCCAAGGCACCACCTTCAAACGTTTGAGAAACGAGCGCCGTCAACGCATCGACTTTCTTATCGAAGACGGGATCAACATCGATGACAATGTCAGCTTCGAAGGGATACGGTTTTTGGAACCGATCACTCGAGTAGAGGAACAGAGGGTTCTTTTCGAGAGGTGGCACAAGCGGCATAAAGAAGGGAACGGCAACCATGTAGGCGGCGTCCTGAACAAGTACGCCGACGTAACGATGATCCGGATGATAGTCCCAGGGCCGGTGAGAAATCACGATATCGGCGTTCCATTCACGAATCAGTTTTGTAATCTTGCGGCGGTTCTCGAGAGTCGGCATCAATTCGCCATCGTGAATGTCTAGTACTTCGGATGTCACGCCAAGACGCTCGGCGACTTCGGCAGACTCGGTCGATCGACGTCGTGCCAAGGGTCCGCCTGCCATCGCCCAGTGGCCAATATCACCGTTGGTTACCGAAACGAGTTTGACGTGATGACCTTGTTCAGCCCACATCGCGGCCGTGCCTCCCGCCTTGTATTCCGCATCATCCGGGTGTGCGCCAAAGACAATCACACGCAGCTTGCCATCATCAGCTGTAGACGGCGCGACGCCAGTCGCGACAAACAGAAACAACCATGACAAGCAAACCAAAAGTCTCGTCCTCATCTTGCAAACTCCGGTGGTAGTCGATTCGAGGGGCATGTGCATCGCGTCGATTCTAGTACTAACAACTTGGGGTCTGTTGTGGTCGGGTTGGAAATGCTCAGATTCCATATCCCAGATGAAATTGATTGCCATGTAAGAGCCATCAACGATTTCCACAACGCGACTCAAGAGACTTCCCTGCGATGTCTAAGCAAACGCTCCCGGCAACACTGGCTTTCGAAGACGATCAACTCGTGCTCATCGACCAAACACAGCTACCGGGAAAACTGGTGATGATGAGGTGTCAGACCGTTGCTGAAGTCCACGATGCGATTCGGCGATTGGTTGTTCGGGGAGCTCCAGCGATCGGCGTTGCAGCAGCGTATGGCGTTTGCCTCGCGGCTGAACGCAACGTATCTGCTGAAAGGGCTCATGCCTCGGTATTGGAGGCAATCGATTTTTTGGCGACGAGCCGACCGACAGCCGTCAATCTGTTTTGGGCGCTCGATCGAATGAAAGTGGTTGCCGAGTCTGTCGGGCCGGTCGATTCCTTGCGTGATGCTCTGATCAAAGAGGCGAGCACCATCCACGAAGAAGACCGGAAAATGTGTGCGCAGATTGGGGCACACGGGGCCGAGCTATTAAGCGATTGTCGCCGCGTCATCACTCACTGCAATGCCGGTGGGTTGGCAACGTCGGTTCTGGGCACCGCTCTCGCACCCATCTATCACTTGCATGCGAGCGGTCATCGCATCGAAGTCTTTGCAGATGAGACACGCCCGTTAATGCAAGGGGCACGGTTGACCGCTTGGGAGTTGGCACAGGCGGGTGTTCCTGTCACCGTGATGACCGATTCCATGGCTGGATCGCTGATGCAAACCGATGTGATCGATGCGGTGATCGTCGGGGCCGATCGGATTGCAGCCAATGGAGATGTGGCAAATAAGATCGGCACGTTTCCCTTGGCCGTCCTGGCGGCTCACCATGACATTCCGTTCTACGTGGCGGCACCATCAAGCACCTTCGACCTGAACCTCGAGCGGGGCGATCAGATTCCGATCGAACAACGTGCCCGTGAGGAAGTTGCCGGTGACGGTGGATCTGAAACGGTCCCCGAAGGTGTCAGCGTGATCAACCCAGCGTTCGATGTGACTCCGGCGAATTTGATAGCAGCGATCGTCACCGAACGCGGCGTCATCAAATCACCCAACCGTGAGCGATTGGAATCCATGCTTCGTTGATTTCGATCGATCGATTTGCTGTCATGGAATGAGTTTGAGTCTGGTTGAAGGAGCCGAGGATCGCGAGCGCAACCAAAGGATTGGTAAAGAGGTTTTCTGGCACCGACCAAACGTGTCACCCGGCGAGGCGATAGTCTTATCAGCAAAGAGGAACTGCTGATTCTCAGAACGAGACGGTTGATTTCAATTTGCAAACCGCCCGTGTTGTTTCGGGCCTTTGCTGATCGGCAGAATCGGTTGAGTCGCTTGAAAAGTGAGTTCGTTTTTGCGGGATTTCCTCAAGAATCGAAATCTTTTCGCTCCATCGAGAACTTCGCCTTCAGTTTGGTACGCCGTTTGTACTTAAGGCCCGACCAAGACACCTTCAAAAACCCACGAACCTCAGGGAAGTTCATTATGTTGGTCTTAAGCAGGAAAGAAGGCGAAAAATTGGTCATCGGCGACAACATCGTTTTGACCGTCAATCGTATCAACGGGAACCGAGTTGCCATCGGCATCGAAGCACCACGCGACATTCGCATCGTGCGAGAAGAACTGGAACGTCATTCGGTCAGTGCCGGACCCAACGCTCCCAACGCCATGTCAATTGATGAGGCCAACGTTTCGATTGCTAGCAAGCCTGAGCAGTAAGATTCGGTTGGGTTGGTTGGCGTCTTCGTAAAGCGTGACCGCTGCTTCGTCGTTGATCGAACGTAGCGGTCTTGAATGCTTCGCGAAGAGGCTTCAGATGTGCCATCACATAGATGTTTTCGTTCGCTGGGCCGTGCCACTGAGGAAGAGATGGTGATGCAAGTCTCTTGTGGCGAAGCCAACATCGACGAATGGGATCAGATGTGTGGGGCCAACTCGCTAATCGTCACGTGTCCTCCGAAACACTTTTCTACGTCGGTTCCGAGATCGTGTGGTCGGCTGTGAAAGTCGGCACGCATTTCTAACTCCTTTCCGATCGCATGCACGGTGCGTGCAATTGGCAATCGGTCCACCGGGCAACGAATGATCGGTGGTTGAGGCGTTTCCGGATCGATGGCGGGCAGGTTCACGTTCCACAGTTTGCCGTGATTTTCCTCAACGGTCCCGTTGAGGCTATTGATGAAGTCATCAATGGTGCTTGCTGTCCATCGCGCGACATGGCTCCATGTCTTTGGGACTTCTGGTCGACGGTAATGGGAGATCGCCATTGCAGCGACGCCGTGCAATGATGCTTCTCGAGCGGCGGCGAAGGTTCCGCTGACCATGAGATCGACGCCCAGATTCGCGCCGGCGTTAACACCTGAAAAGACAATTTCCGCGTCGGTTACCAAGCTCCCTAATCCAACACGAACGCAGTCCACCGGAGTTCCGTCGACGGCGTACCATCCGCGAGATGTTTGGGAGAGATTAAGTCGTCGTCCCGTTGTCACGCTGTGCCCGCATTCGCTACGGCATTGATGGGGCGCAACGACCGTGATTTGCGTTTGGGATCCCAAAGCATGACGGACCGTCTCGTACAGAGCTTCTAATCCGGGAGCTTCTACACCGTCGTCATTGGTTAGCAGTACTTTCATGAGCACATGATAGCCGCAGTGGATGAGGGTCGCCGATCGCTTCGCCGATCGTAGCGTTCCGTTCTGTCGTCATGCGGAGCATGACCTAATAGGACTCGTAGGTCATGCTCCGCATGACGGCTTACGACCCTTGCGGAGATGAAACGGAATATTAACGCGTTGCGGTGAAGGGGTAGTTCAGCATGCGGGGTCCGTCTTGTTCATCGGCTCGCAGGAGCATCCGTTTGCCAATCAATTCGTCTCCGTCGACCCAGCGGATCGCCCGTCGTTCGGTTTCGCCAGGTCTGACGGTGATGAATTGGCGTTGATATTGCCGGTCCGGGGTTGCGAACATCATGCAGTCGTATGATTGCGTGCGTCCACTGTTGTTCGTCAATTCGATGATGACTTGTAGTTCATTGTTGGAGGCCAATCGGGTGACGACCTTCATCTCGAGTCCCAAGGGTCCGACGCTGACATTTCTGTACGTTGTGAATCGCTGGGGCGGGATGGTGTCCAGGGTGAACTGGATGGGCACTTCGTAGCTGCCAACTTTTGCGGTGTTGCTTAGCACAACATCGAACGCGTTGCTTGTGGATCGTCCAGCGAGCGTTTCCCAGGCTCGAACCGGTTCATCAATGTTCCACGTTTCTGGGATGAGCAGTCGCATTTGGCCGACGATGCTTTCACGCGTCGGATTGGCAAAGTCGACGGTCAGCTTTTGTCGTTGCCCAAGGAAGCTGTCGAGTTGTCTTGGAGAGACTGCCACGGACATCCTGAAAGCCAACAGGGCAGGATCCGCACCGATGATGAACTTGGGCAGGGGGCCGATCTGAATCCGCTGCGCCATTTGGTTGCCGACCGTTTCCAGTTGCAAGTCTTTCGTCTTGCCCCAGACATCCACCTCTTGCACGTTCTCGCCCAGATAGATCAGTTCTTCGGTTGGTTCCGGTGACCAGACCATCAACACGGAGCGATCCGTACCGGCAAAGACAATGTTTTCCGCGCCACTTCTCAGTTGCAGCGATCCGCTTCGGCGAAGGTCACCGATCAACCGAGACGTCGTCCGCCACGGCAGCAACAGTTCATCCGGTCGTCCGTCTGGTCGCAGCAGTCCATGCTGTTCGTCGTACGGGTCGCTGATAAACGCGGCCTGAACACGATGGCTTCGCACGGTTGCCATTCGCATGACCAGGTCGCGAATACGACTTTCGCGATCGTACGTCTGTTTCTCAATTGGGTCGAGCAACAACCAGGTTCGTGGTCCAGACTTGCGTTGCTCGGATTCCTGTAGCTTCAAGAAAGCATCCAATTCGCGTGCACCCAGCGTCGGCTCGCTACTGCGGCAAACGGCTTGCCAAGAAGTCTCTTCAGGTGGCAATTGTTGTTCGAGCCAAGGCCATGAAATGACTACGTCGATCGGCTGTCCAAATCCTTGTAAGCCAACGGAGATGTTTTCGATCAGGTCACGCAAGCGAGACCGGCCCATAAAACTGTAATCTCGTTCGCCTCCCAATTGCCAAGTCCGCACTTTCAAGCTGAGGCGAGACATGACCGGTTCCAGCTGAGGCTCCCAGGTCGCGCGATCACGAAACAGTTGAGCGGCGACCAAATCGCGTCTGCCGCGAACGGAGTACAAACCGATCTGGTCTTCGGGTGGCTTTTCCAACAGTCCGACCGTTTGGATCCCCGTGTCTTGGATCTTGGTCAGCATGGACGCGAGTTCCTCGGCGCCCAGCATGTCTTCCGGATGCAACCAACAGGGATACTTGACCCAGGCAACACCTAATTCCGACAACCAATCGGCAGCTTGCCGCGGTCGCGTTCCTTTTTTGAATCCGTTCGGTATCGTCCATCCAAACGAACCATGAGGCGGACCACCGATCAATTGGTCAATGACGGCGAGAGTCGTTTCCGTCGAAAGGGTCGAAACGTTTTGATCGACCAGCGAGGCTGAGACACGATAGAAGCCAGGTTCCAGTCGCGGCAGTTTCCAAGTGACAGCAGAGTCGTAGGGGTCGACCGGTGAAGCCTGTTCAATTCGCTCCGATGGATTCGTGCCGTTCGTACTGGGTTGGAATGAGGCTGTGCGACCAACTGTTGATGAGCCGCTACCAGGAGACCGGGTTTTGGAGGCCTTCGTCGCTGAGACGTCGGGTCGACTTGATCGCGTGCCACTATCCAGGGGTGCGGAGTCGGACAGCGAATCCGATGGCAACGCTGGTCTGTTTTGATGTTCGATTCTCAGTTTTCGGTTGGCGACTTCTTTTCCGTCGCTATCGATCAACCGAAACTGAACGCGTGAGATGCCCGTCGGAAGCCCCATGACTTTCGCCGTTGCAACGATCGGGCGACCAAAGCGGTAGATCCCCGTGGGATTGTCAGTGGCGATTTGAATCTGTGGATACTGTTCGATCACGATGTCATCGAAGCCGATGGAACCGCGAATGTCTTCCATCCCCGATTCACTGCGATCAACGTACAAGCGAACGATCATCTGCTGCGCTCCCGCAGGTGGTCGCACAAGATCCAGTGTGATCGCTGACCAGGGAGTCGTACCGGTCATGGGTGGAGTCGAAAGACGCTCGAGCTCTTGCCGATTGCCGTCGAGAAAAATCAACTCCGCCCGCGCTGAATCATGACGAAGACCATTGGTCGTCATCCGGCATGAGAAGCGATATTTGTACAGCCGGCTGGCCGCGATCGGAGGCGATTCGATCATGGCTTGGCCACCGTCCAATTGCACGTGGAGATAGCGGTCCACCAGCGCGTCAGCCACCGATGGCGGAACTTGGGGAAGTTCCAAGCCCGGGTACGACTTGCGAAGAAGCACCCAAGCTTTCAAAACGCTTGCATCGACCGTCCGGTAGTTCGATTCCATCTCGGAATCATGCGGCTTGATCTCGATCGATACGTACTCGGGATACCCGAGACCGATGTATCGACGCCAGCGATCCGGCCACTTGTTGTTGTCCGCATCCGTTTCACGGCTGAAGTCCCAACTGAATCGTGTGACGTTCTCGGAGGGTTGTTCCGTCGTTTCTGACGACGAAGCGGTCCGCGGTATCACAGCCATCGAGCCGATCCAAAGACAAACAGCGATCGACGCCATCTGTGTGGCGGTGTTTGCGAAGCCGAACGCGACACGTAAGATGCCGCCGGATGAGGGCTCAGTCATGAACAACTGAAATGGTGACAAAAGTGGCGGAATTGAAACTGGCAGTGCGTGTGGATGCGATGCGGATGCCCCTGCGGCGTGCCCTTCAGCAGGCTGCCCAATTCGGGGCCACCGCCGTGGAACTCGACGCGCGGAACGATATCCACCCATCTCAATTGTCGGACACGGGCCTGCGCCAATTGCGGAAAATCCTTGAGGACGTCAACTTGCGAGTCGCGGCGCTACGATTTCCCACCCGCCGAGGCTACGATATCGCCGCCGATCTGGACCGACGTGTTGAGGCGACAAAGGACGCGATGCTGCTCGCCTACCGCCTGGGTGCCCCCGTCGTGATCAATTCGATTGGTGCGGTCATCGAAACGGATGACGACACCGACGACCCGCGAATGGACCTACTGCGTTCGGTGCTCGACGACCTGGGACGCTACGGAGCCAAGGTCGGCGCCTTTCTGGCCGCCGAAACCGGAAACGAGCCAGGAGAAACGCTAGCAAAAGCACTTGGGGAATCGGATGACGCGTTTGTTGCCGTCGCATTAAATCCGGGACAACTGATCATCAATCGCCACAGTGTGGCCGAAGCGATCACCGCGCTTCGGGAACGGATCCAAATTGTTTGTGCCGTTGACGGTGTCATCGACTTGGCGGCCGGTCGTGGGTTGTCCGTGCCATTGGGTCAGGGCACGGCCGACTTCCCTGATCTGATCGGGCGTTTGGAGGAGATCCCATTCCGCGGTTTCTACACGGTCGGACGATCAGATTCATCTCCTGCCGAACTCGCCAATGGGCTGCAGTACCTAAAGCAACTTGGAGCCTAAACGACGACAAGGTGGATGGAACTAGCGACGTTCCATAAACATGCGACTCGTCTAGTCGATGGGTTTGAGGACGATCAGCCGGACATCCATGACGGCCTTGTTGGCTTTCTTGCTGGGGCGCAACTGCAAGGATTGTTTGCCGGCTTTCAAAGTGATTGAGCCAATCGAACGTTGGCGAAAATTTTGGAAATGACCGGTGTCTTCAACGGTGAACGGAAGCGTTTCATCTCCGGCGATCAAGTCGACTTCTGATCCACCTTGTCCTTTACCGCACCCTTGCCAAATCTGAATTTCGTACGCTGCTTCTTTCGGCAGCTCAATCTGCCACTCGCACCAATCGTCCGCGACCGTCCAATAGCCGACCGTGTTCTTATGTGGCTGCGGTTCGAACCGAAGTTTTTCGCCATGCACGCTCGCCAAACAGGCAGGCAAGCGTAGCGTTTGGTCTTTCTCTGGCCGGACGGCTTTGACGTTATCGGGATGCCGAGGTTTATCCACCGTTGTCATCATCACGATGGGTGAATCACCAGCATCTTTTGGCAGCGTGATCAGCCAGTGATCCACTTCCGGTTTCATCATCACTTTTTGTTCTGGTTCACCGTTGAGCAAAAAGAGCTGTTCGTATGAGTTGAACAAACGGGGGACGCGAACGACACGGTTACTAGGTGGATTTGTGATATGAAACGCGATGTCTGTTTCGTTCGATTCGATGTGCCCCCAATCAAAGGTCTCCGGCCATTTGTCAGCCGCAAGGAGACTGTCAGGGGCCAGTGGAAAGCAGTGTAAAAGTGTGAGTGCGGTCAATGGCAGAGTAACACGGAGCATGATCATCGATCCAGAAAAAGAAAGGAGACGCAGTAAGTATAACGAGAAGCGAATCGATGAGTGAGAACTGAGATAGGCTGGCCAGCGTTGCCCGTGCACGAGCAGAGTATTACAGTGCAAAGGGACAGCAATGAGTTGCTGAAAAGATCCAATCGCTTACCGGGAAGTACGCCATGAGTTTGCCAGCGAAACAACATTTCTCGTGGGGTATCGCAAGCATCCTTGTCATCTTGAATGTCCTTTTGATGGTTGGCGGTTGTGTGGTTCAGCAACAAGCGTTCCTTTGGTTCGACGACTCCAATTGGCAAACGATCACAAACGTCGTGGGTTCGCTCGTGAGTACCACGGGGGTTGGCGTGATGGTATTGATTTGCAGTTGGGGACCGGGTTCGATCTGGATCCGATCGCTCGCTTTGGTGTTGACCGCTGGCTTGTTTGCGATTGCCTATGTCGCGACTTCCACGACGATGGATAGCCTCAACTACGAATACTACTTCTCGCGTGGTGGGGTCCCCTTGCAGATCATCAGTCACGTTGGCAATGGTCTTTCCGTCTTGGTCCCGATGATGATGGTGTTGTCGATCATTGCTGCTTTCGGGCGCTGGCGAATCGGACCTCTCAAGATAGGGCCCATTCAGATTCGAATCGTGGACGTGATGGTTGGAACCGCCGCGCTCGCAGTATTGTTCGTGTTAAACGCTGAGATTCAGCATCGATATTACGAGGAGATGTTTCGTGATTCGAACACCGTTGGAATGGACGACTTTGCGTCAGTAAGTGCTCAACGCATGCAGACGATGATGGTTGCCGCAGTTTCAGCACCCATCGCAGCGTTTGTGACGAGCGCCGCCGCGTGGTCACTTATTAACCGTTACGCCTTCTTGCTGTTGGCCACAATCGTGATGGGGATTGGTGCGATCACCCTGGCTGTCGATCAGAGTGAAGTGGTGGCCGTTGCCGGCTTGGTGAGCGCCATCTTGTTTACCTGTTTACTGATCGCCGCAAACATCCGTTTGTTGGGCCGGGCAGGATGGCCGTTATTGCGACGCAAGCCATTGTCGCAGGTCGCCGATTCAGACGACCGCCCCGCGCAACACGACGCAGATTTGCAGGACACAGATTTGCAGGACACAGATTTGCAGGACACAGATTCATCCCGTTCTGAAGTTGCTACGGGATCCAATAGCGGGCTGGCTTGAAACGCGAACGCATCACGGTTACACGTCGGAGGGTGTTTTCTAATGCATGGTTTGGCAAGTGGACGGATTCCGCGCGTGGCGTCATCGGTAATTGTGTTGGTGAACATAGTTTGTTTTGTTTCAGGTTGCATTGTTCAGTGTTTTTCTTCCACTTGGTTTGATGAGTCATTCGTCGGCGCATTTTTCGCGTACGGAAGCATCTGGATGACACTCACGCCGCTTGCCATGGCAACGCTGTTTTGTAGTTGGGGGCCCGGGCCGTTGTTGTATCGATGCCTGTTGCTGATCGCGGTGGTCGTTTCCTGTTCATTAATCTCTTCTTTGACGATCGCGACAGTGGATACCCTGCGTCACGATTTGGATTTTTATGTTGACTTTGTCAATACCGTGCAGGTAGTTGCTGTGATCGCGATTCCCTTGATGTTGCTTCTTTCCGTTTTTGCAGCATTGGCTCGTTGGCGAATCGGCCCGCACACGATGAACGCGATCAGAATTCGCATTTATGATGTGATGTTGGCGACCATGGCGATTGCGATTCAGTTGGCCATATCTTCGCGCATGGGAATGTCGTACGTGCTGACGGTTTCGGCGGTGGTTGCACCGATCGCCGCGGTAGGGGTCACGATAAGCGCGTGGAGTCTGTGTAATCGATACGCGTTTGCCCTGAACCTGATCATTGTCTTGGCTGCTTTCGGATTGCTCTCTACGCGCCATATGCCGTCTCATATCGCGGCTGAGAGCTATGCCATGCTGGGAGCAGCGATCGTTGCCAGCAGTTTTATCGCGATCAATGTTTGGCTGTTAAGCAAAGCAGGCTGGCCGCTTTCTAGGCGACTACCAAGTCACCGTCTGGCTGATGACAATCAAACGATGGTTCAAATGCTCGCGTCCTAACTTGGCTTGGTTCGGCCAAGTCGCAGCCGGAAGATGCATGATCTTGATGACCGAGTCACCCATGAAAAAACGATCGTTATCGCTATTGATCACGATCTTGATCAGCAATGTGTTTGGGATGTTCATCGGATATTTCTTGGAGTACCGCGGATACGAGTGGTTCGACGAACCTCTGTTATCAACGACGGTGATGTATCTGGGTTATTGGGTGATGATCGGATCACTTTCCGTTTTGACGCTGCTGTGCAGTTGGGGGCCGGGAGCGATCTGGATACGCGCCATCGCCATGCTCCTAGCGTCTACCAGCTTGTGGTTGATCATTTACGCGACGGAATTGCTGCGTGATGGTCTGTCGGAATTCCTCATCAGTTATGGTCCAGAGTTTGTCGAGGTACTGGTCATCACCGTGCCCTTAATGATGACGCTTACTTTTGTTGCTGCTTTCGGGCGCTGGCGTATCGGACCACCATCCGAACAGCCCATTCGAATCCGCATCGTAGACATCATGATCGGTACCGCAGCGATGGCGCTGTTGTTTGTTGCGACCCAAGGAGAAGATCAACGATTCACTGTCACGTTTTCGGTGATCGCGATTCCAATATCGACGATTGTGATTGCGGCGTCAGCTTGGTGTCTGATCAATCGGTATGCGTGGATATTCGTGGCGGCCGTCCTAACAATGCTCTGTGTTTTCCTGTACATCCAGAATCCTGACGACAAACAGGAGTACCTCATCATTTGTTGCACGATACCCGTTGCCAGTGCATCCATCGCGATCAACGTATGGCTGTTGGGACGAGCAGGTTGGCCGCTGACAAGGCGACGCCCAACGCCGGGCTCCGGGAAAATCAATGGCGGGATGAGCAAATTGACTTCATAATTGTCCTCGTTCTTCCACTCCTCTCCTACTCGTACTCAGCGCAGCAGTACTCCTGCTCGTAATCGCTCGGACCGTGGCTCTTCCGTTGTCAGGCAATCGCGTCGATTGCGGATCGATCCTATCTCGACAAGTTGCGCGCGGAATTGATTGCGAGCACCGCTGAGCTGAGCACCGCTGAGTTGAGCATCACTGAGCACGATCGGGGAAGGGAGAATCGGTGGATGTCTGGCGGTTTGGACTTTAAACTGTACGGGTTCTTCCTTTCCCCACCCTGCCTTTGATCGATCGCCGTGCTTCGCTTTTTGTTTTGCATTCTGTGCGTTCTAAACGCAATGTCGAAGTGCCGGGCGGAAGGGCTTTCCCGGCGTCAGCGGGATCTGTTTGAAAATCACGTTCGCCCCACGTTTGTCGCGCATTGCATATCGTGTCACGGCCCGAAGAAACAAGAAGGCGGATTGCAACTGACAAGCCTGGCGGGGTTGATCGAGGGAGGCGATTCTGGGCCGACGATCGTCCCCGGAAAACCGAATGACAGTGTGCTGATGGAGGCGCTCCGGTATGAGTCTCTTGAAATGCCACCGGAGGGTCCGCTCGAAAAGAAGTCGGTCGATGGGATTGCCGAATGGATTGCAGCGGGAGCACCTTGGCCGGAAGACGTCATGCTCTCAGCGACACCAAAGTTAACCGACGAGGATCGTGATTGGTGGTGTTACCAGCCGTTGAACGAGCCGGAAGTCCCGGCCACGATCGCGGATGATGTGGCAAACCCAATCGATGCATTTATCAGGCAGCGTCTGTCTGAGTCCGGATTGAAGCCTGCTCCGCAAGCCGATCCTTTAATGTTGGCTCGCCGAGTGCATTACGCGATCGTCGGACTGCCGCCAGACCAAGAAACGGTCGACTCAGCTCTGTCTGGCAGCTTCGATTATGAAACGTTGATCGAACGCTTGTTGGAGAGCGAAGAATACGGCAAGAACCAAGCCAAGTTCTGGTTGGATTTGGTTCGCTACGCAGAAACCGATGGTTACCGCGCCGACTTTGATCGCCCGAAAGCTCACCTATATCGCGACTATGTCATACGGTCGTTTAACGAGGACAAGCCATACGATCGATTCATCATGGAACAGCTCGCCGGAGATGAGATTGATCCAGGCAATGGTGATGCATTAACAGCGACGATGTACTTGCGACACTGGATTTATGAGCACAATCAGCGTGACGTTGAAACGCAGTGGCACGAAATTCTCAGCGATATTACTGAAACGACCAGCGATGTTTTTCTCGCACAGGGTCTCAAGTGTGCCCGTTGCCACGATCACAAATTTGACCCTCTGCTGCAAAAGGACTTCTTTCGCTTCAAGGCATTCTTCGCGGCGTTTCAGCCGACCGAATCGCATCCCGTCGCTGATATTGAAACGCTCACCGAATACCGACAGCGTTTGAATGAGTGGGCAACCGCAACGCTGGCCATTCGGAAACGACTTCGGGACATTGAGCACCCAGTGCTGCTTGAGCATGCCACGCGAGAGGGTTTTGAAAAATTCATTCCAAAAATCAAGCAGATGATTCGGAAGTGGCCGGATGATCGTGAGCCCTATGAAGCACAGATCGCTTCTCTGGCCGCGCGTCAATACGATCTGCCGCGTGATGAGATTGAGAAGTGGTTGACCGACGAGCAAAAGCAGGAACGTTCAAAACTGTTGCAGCAACTCGCGGACTTCGAAAAACAGAAGCCTGAACCGCTAACAACGATGGAGTTCGTTGCCAGCGATGTTGGGCCCATTGCACCGGCCACATTCATTCCCGATGACGCGACGGAAACGCCGATCAAGCCCGGGTTTCTGAGCTTGCTCTCACCCGAACCGGCAAGCATTGCGCGACCACATCCAAGTTTGCGCAGCACAGGACGTCGAACAGCATTGGCCCAGTGGATTGCCAGTCCCGACAACCCACTCACGGCTCGAGTGATTGTGAACCGCGTGTGGCAACAGCACTTTGGCCGAGGGCTT
Organism: Planctomycetota bacterium; assembly: GCA_039179795.1. Lineage (GTDB taxonomy): Bacteria > Planctomycetota > Planctomycetia > Pirellulales > Pirellulaceae > Rubripirellula. The sequence continues at coordinate 342,250 of JBCDEM010000007.1, forward strand.
GTGGAAACAGCCAGTGACTTCGGTCGCTTGGGCACGCCGCCAAGTCATCCCGAGTTGTTGGATTGGTTGGCTTTGCGTTTCATCGAAGACGGCTGGAGTCTCAAAAAGTTACATCGACGCATCTTGACCACCGCGACGTATCGTCAAACCTCTCTGCAGCCAGCAAATGAAGTGGCTCGGAATCTGGATCCCGGCAACCGGCTGTTATGGCGGATGCGACCGCGCCGTCTGTCTGGCGAGGAAGTCAACGACGCGATTCTGGCCGCCAGCGGCGAGCTCTCCGAAACGAAACGAGCGATCTACAAACCCGTCAAACGCAACAGCCCAGATCCTTTGTTGGCCGCTTTCGATGGGCCTGATCGCATCCGGAGTATGGGTTTGCGTCATCGGACAACCACGTCCAATCAAGCGTTGTTAATGGGGAATGGGTCATGGACGCATCAACGAGCTACAGAGATTGCTGGCCAGCTTGCTGCTGATTCGAGTCCACCGGAAGAATGGATGACTCGCTTGTATCGAACGCTATTTGCCCGTTTACCGACCGCTAACGAATTGCAATTGGGGATGGAATTCCTTGAGCGCTACACATCGCAGACTCCAAAAGATGAGCCGCCGGTTTCGTTGTTTGCAACGATGCCAGCGACCGGGGCGAATGCCATCTTTACATCACCCGATCATCCGGTCGACATCAAGCTGACCGAACCTGAAATCTGGCCACGATCCGACGTGACCATTGAAGCGATCGTTCAATTGAATTCGCTCTATGAGGACGCGACGGTTCGAACCATCGTAGCTCAGTGGACGGGAAGTAGATCCAAGGCGGGATGGTCCTTCGGAGTGACTTCCACAAAGAGTGCCTTTCAACCACGCAACTTGATCCTGCAATTGATCGGGAAGCGTCGTGACGATGAGGCGTTGCATTACGAAGTGATCGCGTCCAATCTTCGTCCCCAATTGAATCGACCGTATTACCTTGCGGTATCGATTGACTTAGACGATACGTCTAAGGACGGTATCCGCTTTTACATGAAGGATCTGTCCGATCCGAATGCCAAATTGCAAGTCGCCGGCGTGTCGCATTCGGTGACGAACGGGATCGCTGGCAAGTCAAGTGTCACCGTCGGAGGAAGGCACGGTTCACATCAATGGGATGGTCTCATCGACAGTCTTCGTGTTGAGCCGGTTGCTCGAGATTTAGCTGTGACACCGCAAGCAGATTCTGAGGAAGGTTTACCGGATTACGTCATCGACTGGCAATTCGAAGACACGAAACGTTTGGGCTTTGATTCATCAGGAAGGGAACACCATGCGGAAGCCGTCTATGAGGTGCCAAAAGTGGTGACGCCTCGAGATCACGCTCGGGTCGCGCTGGTTCACGCGTTGCTGAATTCCAATGAGTTTATCTATGTCGACTGAACCCACATTGCCGCAACGCCGAGATCTTTCGCGTCGACAGATGTTGGTCGATGCCGGTGCCGGATTCGGTGCGGTGGCGCTGGCTGGAATGCTGGGAAGCGAATCGGTTTCAGCATCCCCACCCGACGCATCTCCACTGACTGCCAAGCCCGTCCACGTTCCAGCCCGTGCGAAGAGCGTGATCTTTTTGTTCATGGAAGGCGGGCCAAGTCACATGGACACGTTTGATCCGAAACCCGCATTGCAGAAGCTGGCGGGCAATCCACTGCCGGATAGCTTTGGTCGCGTCATCACGGCGATGGGAGAATTTGATTCGCCGGTGCTCGCGTCCAAACGTCAATGGGCTCAACATGGTGACAGTGGTTTGTGGGTATCCGATTGGTTGCCACACATGGCGACGCGTGCGGATGATCTAGCGGTCATTCGTTCGTGTTGGACCAATGGGATCAACCACTCCGGTGGTGTCTGTCAGATGAACACGGGCACTCAGTTTGCCGGTCGTCCCTCGCTGGGAAGCTGGGTCACTTATGGGCTGGGGACGGAAAACGAAAACTTGCCTGCCTTTGTGGTGATGCAGGACAAAGGAACCGTCGTGAATGGTCCGCGGAATTGGGGTACCGGCTTCATGCCCGCTGTTTACCAGGGCACGGCGTTGCGGACGTCGGGCGCTCCACTGGCGAATCTCGAAGGACCCACTCATATCTCGAATGAACAGCAACGAACGCAACTCGATTTTCTCGCTCAACTGAATCGTCGCCATCTGACCGGCAGAGAAGACAATACGGAATTGGAAGCGCGTATTCGCAGTTATGAACTCGCGTATCAGATGCAGAGTCACGCACCAGAAGCGGTTGATCTAAGCGATGAGACGGCTGAAACCAAATCGTTGTACGGACTCGATGAAAAAGAAACCGCAACGTACGGCCGGATGTGCTTGCTGGCTCGTCGCATGGTTGAACGCGGAGTTCGATTCGTTCAGCTATACCACGGTGCGGGAAGCAAATGGGACGCACACAGCAAAATCGAACAGAATCACACCAAGATGTGTCGGGAAATGGACAAGCCTGTCGCGGGTTTGTTGTCTGATCTTGCACGCCGCGGATTGCTGGATGAAACCTTGGTCGTGTGGGGTGGTGAGTTTGGCCGGACGCCGATGAGTGAAAAAGGTGATGGGCGAGATCACAATCCAACCGGATTCACTATGGTGATGGCCGGCGCTGGAGTCCGTGGCGGCCAAACGTTCGGTACAACAGACGAAGTTGGGCTGCACGCGGTCGAAGATAGACTCCACGTGCATGACCTACACTCAACGATTCTCTATGGCCTCGGCTTGGATCATCGCGAGTTGATCTACCTCCACAAAGGCCGACCGGAACGAATCGATGAAAACGAAGGCCGCATCTACAAACGTCTCTTTGCGTAGGTCACGCTTCGCGTGACGCATTTTATTTTCTTTGATAGTCGCCGATCGCGCCGCGATCGTAGTGGATGTGCATTCTGTTGTCATGCGCAGTCACAACTCGGGGTGCGCTGCGCGCCCCCGAGCTTTGTTGTTGAACCGCTTCGCGGTAGTCCAAGAGCTATCAAGCGTCTTGATCGTACTTGTACTCGTACTCAGCGTAGCGGTACTCGTACTCGCCAGGGAAAGACGCGAACCACTCGATGACATTTACAGCTGGACGTACTACTTGATCGTCGGTCGGTGGATGTGCATTCTGTTGTCATGCGGAGCATGACCTACTTAATCGCGAAGTGGATGGTAAACGCGGATTGTGGCACCCCGTCGCGGTGCGCTGCGCGACCCCGAGCTTTGTACTACCGCTTCGCGGTAGTCCAAGAGCTATCAAGCTTCTTGATCGTACTTGTACTCGTACTCAGCGTAGCGGTACTCGTACTCGCACTCGCCAGGGAAAGACGCGAACCAATCGATGGCATTTACAGCTGGACGTACTACTTGATCGTCGGTCGGTGGATGTGCATTCTGTTGTCATGCGGAGCATGACCTACTTAATCGCCGATCGTAGCGGTTGGTTTTCTGTTGTCACGCAGCGCATGCCG
>JBCDEM010000054.1:0-31527 GCA_039179795.1 Planctomycetota bacterium
CGTAGCGTCCCGTTCTGTCGTCATGCGGAGCATGACGGTGCGAAGCAAAGTCGCCGATCGTGTCGCAATCGGGCGGTATGAGCGAGGGCGCATGCGCTACGATCGGCGGAGCGATCGGCGACTATGTCGATCGGACGCAAACGCTACGATCGGCGGAGCGATCGGCGACTATGTCGATCGGACGCAAACGCTACGATCGGCGGAGCGATCGGCGACTATGTCGATCGGGCGGAAACGCTACGATCGGTGACTAGGGGGCGAGTTCGTAAGGTGTTGGGCCGCTTAAGGGATAGGGAGCGGAGAAGATGCGTCCGGTATCGCCCTGCGCTTTCATCCACATGTCAAGATCGCCGCTCATCGCTGCGATCTTTTCTGCGTACTCTGGATCGTTGATCAAGTTGTTCGTTTCATTTGGGTCGCTCGCGATGTCATAAAACTCTTCAGGAGGTCGTTGGTAGTAACTCTTGATGATCGCAGCGGCTTGTGGATCGGTTTTGGCTCTCTCGTCCCATGAATGCCAGTAAGCACCGGCTCCGTCTTTGCGGTGGGTGTCGGAGTGGTTGGAGTGATAGTGGTCAGGATAGAGATTGCGAATGTACTTGAATGATTGATCGCGGACCGCCCGGATCGGATAGACATTCATCTTTTTGTCGCAGGTGTGCGTTGTGAAAACCATATCGCGGTGTTTGTCGCTCCTTCCCGCGAGCACCTCGGCGAACGAGCGACCATCGATACCTTCGGTCACTTCGCCTCCGACAAGCTCGATCAGCGTGGGAAAGATATCTACCCAACTGATCATGGCCTTGGTGTTGGTTCTAGCTTCGATGTGTCCGGGCCAACGCACCAGGAAGGGGACCCGAGCGCCGTAGTCGTAGAGGTTCCATTTCCCGAATGGCCATTGTGCTCCGTGGTCGGAGCTATACAACGCAATGTAATCATCGCTGCCGAAGTAGTCTCTTACCAGACGATCGATCGCTTCCATCTCCGAGTCCATCGCGCTAACATCCGTCAAATAGCGAGCCCAATGCTCGCGGGTTTCCGGCGTGTCGATGAGGTAGTGTGGTAGGTCAACCTTCTCAGGGTCGTACTGCATTTCCTTGGTCCAAGGAACGTGCGGTCGTCGATCGCCAACAAGCAGGAAAAGAGGTTTCTTCGACGTACGTTTGCGAAGGAATTCACCTACGTCTTTCGCGAGCGAACCTTTGCGACCACTAAAAACATAGTCGCACTTTGAATACGAAATGTGTCTACCATGCCCCACTTTTCCGATCGCTGCGACTTCATAACCGGCGTCCTGCATACACCGAACCATCGACTGAGTCGCCGGCTTCGGCGCCATATGATTCCCTTCGGCACCGTTGCGAGCCGGCATCAGTCCACTTAGCAACGCACCACGACTTGGTCCGCACGCTGGTGACGCAATGAAGGCGTTGTCGAATCTGATTCCTTGGCTTGCCATCGAGTCCATAAACGGCGTGCGAGCCTGAGTTTCACCGTACGGAGCGCATTGATGGATGCCGTGATCGTCCGCAAGAAAGAAGACGATGTTGGGCGTGCTCGATTCGGTTGACTGAGCTTGGATGTCGCTCGTTAGGCAACAGACGACGGCAACGGCGACCGAGAGTAAGTTTGCAAGGATGCGTTTCATGTGTGTCTACTTTGATGGGGCCAGGAGATCGGTATTGATTGGCTCAGGACTCTGGTTCGTCCGGAAGGTTCCACCGTTTGGGAGGCCATTCTCCCTTGTACTTTGATTTGCTTGCCGGTCCTTTTAATTTTCGAAGAGCCTTCACCAAAGTCTGGAGCTCACGAACCTTTTCGGGCATCTCGGCTGCAAGATCATCTTTTTCGTAAGGATCATTTTTGAGATGGAAAAGCTGGCACTGTTCAGGGGCTTTATCAAACGCGATCAGCTTCCATTGCCCTTGGATGATACCGCCTTCCCGCAAATAGAGCGTTCGGTCCCACGATGGTGTGTTCGATTCCAAGCGAGGCCGCATGTCCAGTCCATCGACTGTCGCAGTGAAGTCGGAACCAACGATTGCCGCTAGGGTTGGCCAAACATCGATGTATGACAAGGTGTCCTCGATGACCTTGGGCTGAGGAAAAGCGGCTGGCCAACGTAGTGCCGCTGGAACTCGCACGCCACCTTCATAGATTTGGAATTTGTTTCCGCGCAGCGGTGTGTTGCTTCCTCCATGACTTGGAATGCCACCGTTGTCGCTGGTGAACAGAAGCAGTGTGTTGTCGCCTTCGCCGCTTTCTTCGATTGCATCAATCAGGCGACCCATTCCGCGATCGAGCGCGCGAACGTTTGCTTTAAACGTTTGACGTTTATTGTTGCCCGTTCCTGCGCTGCCATAGTTAAGGTCTCCTTCGCGTTTGGCGAGCCGCAAGTCGTCTGATTGCATGCGGCCTTTCGATTCCTCAAATCCTTCAGCGACGAGATCATCCTCCAGGGCTTGCATCGGCGAATGCGGAGCGTTGTACGCGAGGTAGAGGAAATAGGGCGCTTCGTCACCACTTTTCTGTTGCACGAAACGGACGGCTTCGTCAGATAGCAAGTCGGTTGAGTATCCGGGTTCATCGATCGAATCGTAGTCGCGATGCCAATCCAGCTCACCCTTGCGCACATGTCGGAAGTAATCGATCGCACCGTTGTAGTGTCCATAGAATTCAGTGAATCCGTGATTCAACGGGTGAAAGATCTTGCTGCGCAAACCAAGATGCCATTTGCCCATCATCGCACGATGTTGGTAACCTGAGTCGCCGAGCATTTCTGCGATCGTATATTCGCGCTCGGGCATTCCGTCGGTTTGCGTTGGCGAGATGACATGATCAAGCATGCCAAAACGATGCGGATATCGACCTGTCATTAGGCCGGCCCGCGTCGGTGAACACTGCGGTGTCACATAAAATCGGTTTAGCTCGACGTTTTCCCTGACGAGTGCATCGATGTTCGGAGTGTGCATCTTGGAGTTGTGGTAGCCGACGTCATTCCAACCGAGATCGTCGACAACAACCAGGATGATGTTCGGTTTTGGAATCTCTGCCTGCACGAATTCATGAGTGACAAGACTCATAAGCAGAGCATGCAAAATAGCGTAGACTCGCATGATCAAATTCCTGGTGGGTTATCGAAAAGATGCTTGCGCTTCATCAGGTCCTGGCTTTGCGTAGTCCGGGTCCTTTGCGCGGATAAACACCTCACCGTCAGCTAGGACTTTGACCTCCAGCGGAACGATGGTTGTTCCACGTTGGTTAATGGTCTGTGCCGTTTCTGAAAGATTGCGTTTTTGGATTCCCTCTCGCGAGAGCGGAGGAACATTCCCATTGAAAAAAGCAGTGCACCACCACTTTCCGTCTCGCGTTTGGAAGGGCGTCCCGTGACCGAGAAACCGAGCGGCAAACTTACGAGGTCCGTAAGGTCCCGTGATCGTGTCAGCCGTGCAGTAGTAGAGGTTGTAGCTGCCCTTGCGCATGTTGTCAGTTGACCAAGCCGTTCCAAAATGAACGTACTTGGATCCGACTTTGATCATGGTGGCCCCTTCATGGCCAATGCGGGTCATTGGTTTGTCGGGGTTTTTCGGATCCGGTCGCGAACCGGAAGGGTCAATCCGGACAGGCTTCGAAGTGAAACTTGAAAAGTCGTCACTCAAAGCAGCAACCGTTGTATTGCCCCAAAGCATGTACCAAGTGCCCTTGTCAAAGAACAGCGATGGGTCGTGCTTACCAACAAGGTCTGGCATCGGATGGTTCCACGGCCCGGAAAGCTGATCGCCCTCACTAAGGACCATGCTTGAATACCAGCGTGGGCAGTGAACGATCGCCCAACGATTCAAGGAAGCGATCCAATGCACTTCGGGCGCCCAGATGCGCCATTGACCACGATCCTCTTCCGAGATTCGGCCCGTACCCTTCTTAAAGTGGATCGAGTCCTCGAGAGTATAGGGAGTCCCCAGAGATTCCCAGTCGATGAGGTCCTTACTTCGCCAGATCTGAATCTTCCACCCGACGATCGAACCCTTGGCAAGACCCGTGTTGTAAGGTTTTGAGACTTGACGCTCGTCATCGGGCAGCGGCGTTGTTCCGGTCAGGTAGTAAAAATCGTCTGGGCCCAAAGTGATATAGGGATCCCGAATCCACTCGTTCTTGATGAACAATGCCCGATCATGAGATTTCAAGCCCGCCTCGATCTCTGAGCGCGACATGACCGGCGCAACAGGTTGAGCATGAGAGCAAGCGACGTGGGCGAACAACATCGCGAGCACCAAAGCGCTCCTCACGACGAAATGTGGGATGAGAATGTTTTTTTTCATGTGTCTCTTGTTGCTTTTCAAATCACCAAGGTGATCAGTTGCTGAATGAGGCCTTATTCCTTGCAAGACAGCGGTACGTCCAATGCGGGTACGTTCATTCTTTCAACAAGCGGTCGAGTAGCTCTGGAGAAACGGTGAACGCTGTTCCATGTCTCATGTTCTTTGGCACGACGAGTTCATCAGAAACGTCTTGCCAGTTTTCGAAATCCTTGGTTCGCATGGCGCCGTATCGGTGCTCGGCGTAAGCATCGAAATAGACGTACCATTCATCACCGACCTGCAATGCAGTGGGTCCCTCCACCCAGACTCCTTTGGGTGAAAACGAATCAGATATCTGTTTCCAAGGTCCGGTTACCTTCTCGCTCGAGGCAACATGCAGGTTTTTCGCCGGGGGATGTTTCGTCTCGTTCTTGGCGATCATCAGGAAACGGTCGTCGAATGGAATGATCGTTGAGTCAATGACGTTGAAACCGGGCTCATAGAACAGCTTGGTTTCCGTGTAAGATTTGAAATCCTTCGTCGTGGTGAAGTACATCCTGTGATTCCAGCCCTTATCAGCACTCGCAGCTGTCTCGACGAACTCCTCGGGAATCGTTGTTGCCCAATAAATGACGTATTGCTGACCCTCTGGATCCCAAGTGATTTCGGGAGCCCAGCAGTTGATGGCCGTCGGTTGGTGTTTCATCACCGGGATGAATCGCTGTTGGGACCACGTGATGAGATCTTCCGAGTGTGCGATGCCGATGCCTTGATCCCGCCAGCTCGAGGTCCAGACCATATGGAAACGTTGATCGGGCCCTTTGATGATGCAAGGGTCTCGCATGAGCTTGCCACCGACAAGAGGTTTTAGAAATGACTTGTCGTTCTTGAGGGCTGTCCATTTCAGTCCATCGCGACTGTATGCCAAGTGCAGGCCGTCCTTTCCATTTCCGCGGAACGAAGTGAAGAGATACACCTCTTCCTCGACGGGCAACTGAGCCTGGACCGATGCGTGCAGAATGCTCGCTACGGCGACGATGATTCCAACAGTGAGAGCGTTTTGAATTCTCATCTCTACCTCGAATAGTTCGGGTCACCCGCATCAGCGGGCATCGCCGAATTCCAATTCATGACAGCTTGCATCATTTCCGCCACGATCGTTGGATGACGATCCGCAACGTCGTTACTTTCTGATTGATCACTTTCAAGATCGAATAACATCGGTCGACCTCCTCCATAGTCACACATGAACTTCCATTTTCCCTTTCGCATGGCAAAGTCTGGTAAGTCTTTGAGGTTTCGAAAGTTCTTTCGATCGGGTGGGCGACGAAAGAAAATCGCACCGTCTCGTGAAGCATGTGACTCGCCGAGAAATACCGATGACAACTCTTCACCATCAAATGATGCTGCCGTCGTATCCAATCCGGCAAGCTTCATCACCGATGGCACAATGTCCATCGCGCACAAAACCGATTCCGTGTTAATCGTTCCCAACGCCGATTCTTCCATCAGTCCAGGAGCCCATACGATCAGCGGTGATCGAATGCCAGCCTCAAATAGCGTCGCTTTCAAACCTTTAAAGGGACCGCCGGATCCACAATCGATTTCGGGGCCATTGTCTGAGCAAATCAAGACGATGGTGTTATCGCGTAATTCCGGATCTTCTTTGATTCGAGCGAACAGTGGACTTAACTGAGCGTCCATTTCTTCCAGCACGGCGCAGTAGAGACCTCGTTTGGTATCTCGCCAGTTTTTTACGGAGGGAAACAGTTTCGTATGAACGTCATCAGGCCAAAGGTTGATGTAAAACGGCTTGTCATCTTGTTTGGCCCCATCGATAAAGCTCAACGCTCGCTGGACGAATCCGCCGGTGACTTCGCAGCGTAGTTTCCATTCGAATGGCGCGCCGAGATTCTCCGCTGCTTCCCACATGCGTCCCTTTTTGATTTCGCCGTTTTTCAAAGGTTCCTCCGTCAACGGCAACAACTTGTCATCCATTCCCTCAAAGTTCGTTAACGACTCGTCAAACCCGTACTCTGAGATTTTGGGTGCATCAGCGACATCGCGTTGGCCTCCCATATGCCATTTACCAAAGTGCCCAGTGGCGTAACCTGCCTTTTTCAGGGAACGTGCAAGCATCGGCGCTTTCGGATCTAACCAGTCAGCGATGCCACGCGTTCGATTGACCTTACGTCCCGCCAGATAGGATGACACGCTCCAGCGATGTGGATATTGCCCCGTTGAGATCGCGACGCGCGACGGCGAACAGATGGGTGAGTTGACGTAGAACTGATGAAAGCGAATGCCTTCTTCTGCCATCGCATCGATGTGAGGCGTTGTCGCGTCCGTGTTGCCAAAACAGGAGAAGTCCCCCCAGCCCATATCGTCAATGAACACAAGAACGACATTGGGTGGTTGATCAGCCTGCGATGAAGACACAAGACTGACCATGAAAACGAAGGAAAAAAGTAAGTTCTTCAACATGGATCAATCAACAAAGTTAAATCGGTCAAGGTGGAGTAAGTCGCTGCCGCTTCCTTTGAAGACCAGGTAAACATCCTTGGCGTCTTCACACTCATCAAGCTGGCATTTCGCATCACAATAAGTTACCCAGTCACCTGTGGCAGGGACGGTGCAGGAACCAAGAATCCGTCCGTCGGGAGCATCCGCGCGTACTTCGATCCGGGCGCCGCGTTGGGAGGAAACATGGAAGACCACCGAATGATGCTTCGTAAGGTTGGCCATGTTTGGAAAACAAAGGTAACCACCATCCTGAATCTCCTGGATCTCAAATCCACCGTGGGGTGATTCTCGTTTCGTGATTCCATCAGCCGTCATGTACCACTCAGCTTCGATTGTCTCCCAGTTAGCATCGTAATTGCCGACGCCCGTTGAGAAGTGTTGACTTAGAAATCCGGTGTCGGTGACCAGCTCGCCATTGTCCCGATAGTGTAGGTACGAGATGTATGATTCGCGGTACTTCGCGACACCTCTGCCTAAGTGGAAATGGCACCAAGTGTGAAACCACTGATTGTTCCATGCAAAGTAGTTGCCATGACCACGAAAGTTCAGACCGTTTTTACCGTTGCCAGAGTTTCCGATCGCTTGATAGGGCCCGTAGATGTTCTTGGCCATGGCATAAGTTGACCCGCCGGAGAGATAATAGACTCCCTTTCGCTTGTGGATCGTGGGTTTGTCATTGTGGTCAAACATTCGGTGAAGATCGTTGATCACGATTTCCTTCGGATGTTCAGCGAGTGACATTAGGTCGTCGCTCAAGCGGGCGATTCGATACTTGTTCTTGTGATCTCCAGGAAAGTGATTGCCGAAAATGATATACGCCGTCTGCTCGGCGTCGTCATCAACCAGAACCGTGGGATCGTACTCTTTACCTGGTGTTAGGTCGCTGCGAATAAGTGGTTTTCCAATCGCGTCTCGATAGGGTCCTTCCGGACGATCGGAAGTCATCAGGCCGATATCGGAAGAGCCGTTTGAGAAATAAAAATAGTATTTGCCATTCTTGAAGACGGTTTCGGTCGCCCAGCATTTCCCGCCCTCGCCTACGTAGGTCTCAGCAGGTTTGATCGTGCGCTCGTGCTTCCAAGAAACCAAGTCGTCAGAAGACCAAATGTTCCAGTCTGGTGCGGTGAACTTCTTTTGCGTTGCATCCAGATCACGTGTCGAAAAAAGATAGATCTTATTTTCAAAGACATAGCAGTGCGGATCGGCCATACCGGCATCAGGAACGATTGGATTGCCAGCGGGCAAACCCGTTGCTGCGATTGCGATCACGATTAGTGGAAAAAGAAGTCTCGCTCGTTCATTCATCGGTTGGTGAATTCTCCTCTCGATAACTCAGCAATTGAACATCTAGTGAATAGAGCTCGTTGGCCGATGGCACTAATAGTCCGATCTCGTGCGATCCGGAGGTAAGCGATGCCGCTTCATCATCGGTGAGTTCCAAATAGCTGACACATTTGCCGTGGCCTGCATGCACACTCATCGAATGGTCGCGAAAGGGCTTCCCATCGATGGTGATCGCAACACGTGTCGTTGCGGCTGGTCGGGGTTGATGGCCGTCAAGTCGTTCCGGCTTCGGTTGTTGGTTGCGAGAGGTGTTCTCAAATCGAATCTCTAGCACGGCGCGAGAGGGCGGCGTTCTGATTTCAAATGACTGACTGAGGGCGAGCATCGACCGACTCTTGTCAACGACGAGTCCTTCGTTGGCGTGCAACGGAAGGGTAACCTCTGACCATTTTCTCGTCGCTGTGGGCCAATCCAGCTTCGGCTTTTTGCCGCGAGGCGTTCTTACCTCATGTCTCACCCAGTCTCGACCGGTTAACGGCGTGTATTGAACGGGAGTGCTGAGTTGATCGTGTATTTCGGAGAAGCGTTTCTTCGGCAGCTTGGAGACCATGCGGTCATAAGTCATGTAGCCGTTGCACTCGTGCTCGACATCTGTGATCTGTGTATAGACGATGCTTCGACAGCCGGAACGTGTCACAAAGTGACGAAGATTGCGGAAGTAGAAGTCGTATCTGTGGTCCATGTCTTCAACGCTGCTGAAGTGCATGCGTTTTCCCGAGACGGACATGGGCGGTGACGTTTTTCGCGTATTCGTTTTCCCATGCCAATGATGGCCATTGATGATCAAGTTGTGTCCTCCCGCTTCGCCAATGGTGATGCAGCGGTTGGCTTTATCCTCAATCGGCATCGTTGGGTAGGTCGCGTACTGATGGACATCCAGGACGTCACCGACACCATGGTCGGTCCAGCCGCTCGCGCTGAGTGTCAAGCGACTCGGGTCAGCTTGTTTGGCCCAGGCGGTTTGCTTGACCGTATCGTGTTGGCCCCACGCTTCATTGAACACACACCACGAGATAATCGACGGGTGGTTTCCAAAGTCCGAAATCATCTCGCCAAATTCGCGTGTCCAATTTGCTGAAGCTTCCGGTGTCACGGTTTGACCGTATTTCGGCATACAGACCATATCTTGAATCACAAGAAGACCGATTCGATCAGCGTGATAGTACCATCGCGCCGGATGCGTCTTGATGTGGACACGCACCATGTTGCAACCGATGTCTTTCAAGTACTGCAGGTCATAAATGATCGCGTCGTCGCAAGGCGGTGTGAGAATCCCGTCTGGCCAATAGCCTTGATCGAGGGGGCCGTACATCACAATCGGCTTTCCGTTTAGCAGAACTTCACCGTTGTCGTTTTTAGTGATCGTACGCAGTCCCGTGTAGCTGGAGACTCGGTCAATGATCTCACCATCCTTTTCGAGCAATAGCTCAACCTGATAGAGACTGGGAGTTTGGGGCGACCAGAGTTTGGGCGAATCGACATTCACTCGAATTTCATCTTTTCCTGTTGATTCAGCGACGATTTTGCCTTCGTCAAACAGGCGTACACGTACGTTCCCAGCACCGACTATTTGCGGCACGACAGACAGTCCGTTCATGTCAGGACGGATCGTTGCGGACGCCAAGTAGTCTTGCGGAACGGCCTCTAACCACACCGACTGCCAAATCCCGCCGGTTGGCTGATAGCGAAATCCCTTCCGATTCTCAGGCATGATTTGCTTGCCAAGCGGTTGCGCTTGTTGCTCGGTTGCATCCCATGCACATACGGTGAGTTTGTTTTCTCCTGTGATGAGCGCATCAGTCATATCAAACGTGAACGGATCGTAAGCGCCGCGATGCTGGCCAACTTTCTTGTCGTTGACGTAAACCGAAGTCTCCCAATCGCTCGCTTCGATGTGCAGCAAAATGCGCTTGCCATTCATTTTGTCGGGCAATTCAAAACGGCGCTGGTACCAGATTCTCTCTTGCGGCCGTAGCACATGCATCACTCCCGAAAGTGGCGCGTCGACTGCGAACGGAACGAGTAGTTCACCGTCCCACTGGCTCGGCGCATCCCCTTCCGTCATGCTTGGTTTGTCGATCAAACCTTGAACGGGCTCAAACGAAACCGATTCAATCTGGTAATTCCACAGTCCGTTGAGTGATATCCATGAATCGCGTTGAAACAGTGGTTGTGGATGTTCCGGTAACACATTGCTGGGTGTTACTTGGTCGGTCCACCGTGTCTTCATTGGGCCGGCAACCGGTTTCCACTGGGCTGTCGCTCCATCCGTGATCGACAGAATGCCGATCAAGCACATCGCCAGGCGAAAGTTCATTCGGTAGTTCCTTGAGATTATCGATCAAATCGACGTGTCAATGAAGTGTCACACCAATCGCGATTTGCTGATCCGCGATATCTGAGATCAAGTGAGTCGAAATAAAATGGTCGGGATTAATTGAGGATCCACTCCATCACTCCGGCCGTCTTTCCGGCTGCGGGAACAACCTCCAAGCGAATCGATGTTGTTGTGATCGGTGAAAATCTCGTTCGCTGGAGGACGTCGGGCATTGGCTGTTCAAACTCGGCATCAATGTCTTTCCATTTTCCATCGATTTCGAAGAGCAGGCGATACTGCTCAGGCAATTGCCAGTTTCCATTGCCACCGGTCACCCAATACACAGCCGATGAAGAGACCTCAACTGGTTCAGCAAAATCGTATTGGATCCAACGCACACCGTCGGCAAAATCAATGCTCTCTTCCGTTCCTTCCAACTCACCGGCGCCGAGAGGCACGCTGGTTGTTTTGTCCCAGAGGAATCTCGGCGTCTCATTGTCATCGGACGCTGTCGGAAGAATCTGATCGTTGACTGCTGACGTGGATGTCCAGGGGTTTCGACCTGACGACGTCACCGTTGCTTGGCAATACATCGGGTTCATTGGGTTCGGCCAGGCAACTTTGACATCCGTCGCGAGCCAGACACGCATTGGAGCTTCGCCACGATGTGCCCACGCGTAATAAGGAATCGCGGTGAGCTCGTGGTCACATGCTACGAGGCTATCGACCCCAACTTCTGTTCGCGAAACACTTTTAATCGTACCGGTAAGCGTACCGAGTCCACCGAGTAAGTCTTCTCGATACGCTGGTTTGAATGAAGCATCCTCGGGAACGGTCAACGAATGGACTCTACCCTCGTTATCCGGTCCCTCGGCTGCGAACACGATAGGTCCACGCATTAGTGCGAGTCGATCTTGAGTGGCTGCGACATTCGGGTGTGCAATGACGCGACGAACAGGCATCGGTAGTGACAGTTTGATCGTGTCTCCGGGTTCCCAAGTACGAGTGATGACTGCGTAGCCGTGATGCTGCGAATACTCGACATCGGCACCGTTGATCGAAATCGTTGGAGTCTCTCTCCTGCCGTTTGCGTACCGGTAAAGATCCGAGGGGAACGGTTCTTTCAACCAGCCAGGGATACGAAGGGCAACCGAAAAGTCGAGCGGTTTGGTTGGTTGGACAGTGAGACGGATGTCTCCGTCCCACGGGTAATTCGATCGCTGTTTGAGCTCGACCTGTTCTCCTGAAAGACTCACCACCGCCTGATTCGAGCCAAACAGATTAACGAAAAGAGTGTCGTCGCTTTTCGCGTACATCAGGGACGGGATCTGCGGAAGAAATCGCGTGACGTTGGGCGGACAACAGGCGCAGTTGAACCAGCTGGATCGTCGATGGCCAGAGACTGAAGTTAGTTTATTGGGGTAAAAGAACGTGTTCCCGTCCATACCCACACCCGACAGGAACGAGTTGTACAAACATCGTTCTAGAATATCGATGTATTTTGCGTCGCCTTCCAACTGAAACATGCGGCGGTGCCACAGTATGTTGGCGATGGACGAACAAGTTTCGTTATAAGCACGCAAATTCGGCAGTTGGTATTCACCGGAGAATCCTTCTCCCGATCCGCCGCCGATGCCGCCGGTCAGGTAGAGTTTTTTCTTCGCAACATTATCCCACACTTGATGAACGGCTGTTCGATAGTCGTCATCGTCGGTGAGTACGGCTAAGTCAGCCATTGCCATGTACTGGTAGGCAGCGCGAACGGAGTGACCGACGGCTTCGGCTTGATCGGTGACGGGAACGTGATCTTGGAAATAGGGTCCCCACGTTCGTCGCCGATCTGCGGAACGCCGCCCACGCTGCTCTAAGAAGAACTTCGCAAGTCGCGCGTAGCGCTCTTCACCGGTCACGGCCGCCAATTGGGATAACGCGATTTCAATCTGTTGATGCCCCGGAGGCATTTCCAGCTTGCCTGGTCCAAACGCGTCATCAAGACAGTCGGCTGCCTTGATGGCGATGTTGAGCAGGTTACGTTTCCCGGTCGCTTCAAAGTGAACGGCACCTGCTTCAATAAGATGCCCCATGCAATATGTTTCGTGACTTTCTTGCTCATGACGCCAGCGTTCGCCGAACACAACGCCTTTGACTGGCCGTTGATTTGGATCATGCGGAACTTGCATCACGGTATAGAGATAGCCATCGTCTTCCTGAGCCTTTGCCATCGTCGCGATCAACTTATCCAGATACTCATCGAGTTTTGGATCTTCGCTCGCGGCCAAGATTCGGGCGGCTCCTTCCACAACTTTGTGGACATCCGAATCGTTGAATCGAAGTCCTTGATAAAAACCCGTTTTTTCACCCGCCGCTTTACGAAAGTTATCAAGTCGGCCGGTGATTTCGCACTGTCTGAAGTTATGCCAAACCGTTACTTCGTGATTGGTTTGCAGACGTGCGTACCAGAAATCATCGTTTGTCAGCTTGACTCTGCTGACAGACTGAATCGGGTACGGTAGGTCGGAACCCGGCTGAATCGAAAGTTGTTCAAGCGTCTTAGGCTTGGTTTGCGTCAGCGAAGACTCTGTTTTCCGAACGCTCGGTAGTTCGTTCAGTGCGGTGGCGAGAATGCCAACGCATCGTCCCGCTCGAGGCTGCATGACGATTCGCAGTTTGGTTGTCTTAACCGTACGCTGGATCGCAACGATATTGAATCGATCGAGATCACAACCGTATTCCGATCCGGTCACGGTTTGCAGCTCTTTCCATTCACCGTCACTCAATGCTTCTAAATGCCATTTTCTGGGCACGCGAACAGCGCGAGTGTCTTGGTACCAATAGACGCCAAATCGTTCGACTTGAACTTGCTCGCCCAAGTCGATTTCGATCCATTGGTCCTTTGAGACTTGTGGCCAACTCGTCCATCTCCGGATGGAAGTATCCGCAGAAGAAACCGGCATGTGCTTCTTGCGAACGGCTTCGACCGTATCTCCGCGCCAGGTGTGCGATGCGTTCACACCGCTGTATTGAATCAGGGGATTCGATACCGTCACTTTGCGATTCTGGCCGCTCGCGACTGGGGTGAAGCTGCCAATCTGCAACACGGATAATCCGAGCAATACGAACGCCGCTTTTTGAGCTCTCATCATTTCGTTCTTTCACTACCCACATGCACTCCGTGCATGTCTTAGTCACTGGTCCGCTGTTTCCGCACGTAACGGGTCACGATTTGATTCAAATTCTGCTCGATTGCTGAGTCCATCCTGGTCAGGATCGTCGTCGGGGCCGAGAGCGTGAGTGAGCAGTTTTTGGAACTCCCAGCGGTCGGGCAGCCCGTCATTGTCGACATCTCCCTCGGATCCAGAATGCGATTCATGCTTCGGATCGAGGGTGGGCATCAACGCATCGACATCGGAGAGATAGTCTCGAAGTCGGACGTGAAGGTCTTGTTTCACATCCGGTTGTTCGTCGCTGACGTCGATCGATTCCGATACGTCTTTGTTCAAATCAAACAGGTGAACATCACCGGTTTCGTACCACGCTACCAGTTTCCATTGGCCATCGATGATCGCCGATGACGGTCGCTGATTCTTGGCGAAGTCCTTGGTCAGTACGTAATGTGGTGAGTGAACAACCAGTTCGCCCGATCGTTTGACCTTCTGTTGGGAAACGCCGGTACTCATTGCGTCAATCGATGGGACTAACGAACCTCCATCGATATCCTCTGGTAGCACTGAAGGACTGCCTCCTGCCCATTCCCAAATCGTGGGTAAAAAGTCGATTCCCATCACGGGCTGATCGCATTGCGAATTGGAAGCGATTCCCGGCCCTGAAATGAATGTAGGGACACGAATCCCTCCATCCCAAATCTCAGGCTTATAACGACGTAGCGGCGGGCTTTCCGAAAGGAACTTGGGGCTGCCGTTATCTGCCTGGTAAATAATGTAGGTATTGTCTGCGATGCCAAGCGCTTCGATCTGATCTAACAGTTGGCCCACCGCGACATCTAGATCGGCGACCATTGCGGCGTAGGCTGGATCGCTATGAGCTTTACCGGGCTTCCATGCTTTCGTTTTTGCGAGAGTCTCCGCGCGATGCTGGATCTTTGCATGGACGGCGTAGTGGGAAACCTGACAATAAAACGGACGTCCTGTGGCAACCGACTCTTCGATGAATTGGTTTGCACGAGAGGTAATCGAAAACGCTCGTTTGGGATCGTCTAATACGATCGGACCTTCGCTTCCTTCGCGATTTCCCGTCGCGCCATCGGACACGTCAAAGCCGTGACGCTCCGGCCCGCCTCCACTGAGATGCCATTTGCCAAAGTGTGCCGTCCGGTAGCCTCCTGACAGTGTTTTTAACAACTCGGGGATGGTGATGTCTTCGGAACGGATTTGACGTGTCTTCTTGCCGCCCGGACGCAGTTTTTGCGAGACCTTCAGTTCTGTGTTGTGACCGCGCCCAACGATGTCGGTAAAGGACAATCGCGCACACGTCATGCCGGTCAGGTTTGCGTACCGTGAAGGAGAGCAATTGGGTGCTGGCGAATAACCGCGCGGGAAACGCATTCCCGCGGCTGCCAGTCGAGCGATATTGGGTGTTTGGTAAAAGTCGCTTTGCGAGTCCGGTTTCGACTTGTCCATGGGCGTGCTCAGGCCCGTCCATCCCTGATCGTCGGTCAAGATAAAGACAAAGTTCGGACGCTTGGGAAGGTCGAGTTCGATCGCCGCATCGCGAGCGCAGGTCAGCACTCCATCGACGACTTGTAATTCCGCCATCTGCAAAAACGAAATCTTTTGGTGCGGTGTCCGTTGCTCCGCGGGTGGTGTCGGATACGGTCGGTTGGGTTCGGTGTGATAAAGGATAAAGGCGCGGTCACCGACAACCGCCACACTAGGATGTCTCGCCAATGTCGCATCGCCTTTTCCGTTTCCGGGATCTCGCAAAATGCGTTGCTGTTGAGTCCAGGTGACGCCGTCGAGCGAATGAAAGACGGCCAATCCCTCGTGCGGATCCGTCAGCATCCAGTAGCGATCTTTGAATTCAAATACGTAAGGCGCTTCGTGATAGCCAAATCCACGATCACTGCTGTTCACATCTCCAAGGCACTTCCCTTGGTTTACCCACGATGTGAGGTCGGTGGATGTTGCCCACTGGATGCCTCCTCCTTTACCGACCCGATAATACGCCCGGTAACCGTTATCGACTTTCAGTAACGAGACATCGATTGGATCCGGCTGCCTGAACTCTGGTATCTCGACCAACTCCCAGCCGTCGACAGGATTATCCAAGGGGGCAACGTAGTGACGAATCACGCCATTTCCGCCCCAAGGTGGCTTAGCTGACTGTTTGTACGTCGCGTAAATGTGAAGTTTGTCGCCGGCGACGATCACTCCCGGAGCCCAGTGGGTGTCGTCGTTGTCTGGGAGCCCCTTGCAATGATCACCGTTTGCGTCAGCAAGCGTGCAGTAGCCACGAAAACGCCAAGAAGCGAGGTCGGGCGAGCTGATCACACCGAGTGGTGTTCCGACATACGTTCCACTCTCTCGTGTTGCGCGACGAGCGGTGTAGTAAATGAACCATTCCTTTTCCTGCGGATTCCAAACGACTTCAGGATCACAAGATCCGTTGTAGTTTGGGTCGGCAAAAAGTGGTTTCGTAACCGTGCCGAATTGGGTCAGTCCATCGGGAACGGACGGCACATACTTGTTCACGCCAGAATCCGCGGGTTTTGGTGTTGTGCCGGTTGCGGGCAGCGCGTCGGATTCCATTTCGTTGACGCGGTAGCGAATCACTCGACCCCTGAATCGATTCGGAGCTTCGTACATTCCAGCAGAAGTTCGCGCGTCGTAACCCACACTCAGTTGATCGATGGGTTGTGCAGGAATCAATCCAGGTGAAGCCGACTCGATCGTTTCACCATCGTCTACGGTGAGTGTCATTCTGTCCGCGGACAAGGTCGCCGTGAGTTTGATCGTTCCCGTAGCTGGTTTCGTCCACAGGAGTCGCTTGGCTTTCCCTTTTACCCGGACGTCAAAAGCAGGCTTGCCATCGACAAAGTGCATTGCGAAACCGTGTTGGTTGCCACCTTGAGCGATCGCAACTCCATGGGGTTTTTCTGAGAGAACCGTGACTTCGATTTTCAAAGGTCGATTCGCAATCGTTGGCGAGCCGCTTTTCGTTGGGGTCGTCGGTCGTCTGTCTCCTGTGGCTTGCGAATCGGGAGACCAGATCACACCGACGCGTTTGGCCCATGTTTCCCAGTCACTTGCCATTTCTTTCAAACGGCCGGGATACTGGTCCGCCAGGTCATTCATCTCGCAGCGGTCTTCGGCAAGGTTGTAAAGTTCCCACTTCAATTCATTCGGCATGCGCTTCCCGTAAACCGCTTTCCAGTCACCTTGGCGAATCGCGTGTGCGGATTGGTGGTCGAATCCAATCGTGCGATCGGGCAGTGATGCGCCTTTAAATGCGGGTAACAGACTCTGACCTTCGACGGGGGCTATCTGGTTGCCATCGAGTTGTTTGGGGTAATCCGCGCCAGCCGCTTCCATGAGCGTTGGAAGGACATCCATCACATGAGCTGGAGTTCGCACCCATTGGTTCGGCTTGCCAATCCCCTTCGGCCAATGCGCGATGAAGGGCGTGCTGATGCCGCCTTCATGCGTAAAGTGTTTGTAGAGCCGGAAAGGCGTGTTTCCGAGATTCGCCCATGCGCTTCCGTATGACTGGTAGGTTCCGCGCCCACCGGTTTCTCGCAGTTTGTCGCCCGTCCGTAACGTTGTAGCTCCGCGACGTGACGGGCCATCGAAACCAAACGGTCCCCATTCGTAGCAGGCTCCGTTATCACTGAGGAATAGGATCAGCGTGTTCTCGAGATCATCCGTTTGCTCTAGGTGGTCGACGATCTTTCCAACGCCATCATCGACCCCTTCGACCATTGCGGCAAAAATCGACATGCGTCGCGCAAGATCAAGCTGACGGTCTTTATCAAGAGAATCCCACGCGGGGTTTTCCTTTCCCGAATAACCATTGGCAATGTCACTGCGATCGACGGGAACGAGAGACCTCGGCGATAGCCTCCAGTTCGGACCATCAATCAGCCCGATGTTTTGCATCTTCGCGAATCGTTCTTCACGCAGGACGTCCCATCCACGGCGATAGATCGTGTCGTACCGATCGGCACGTTCGGCGGGGGCTTGAACGGGAAAGTGCGGCGATGAGTGACCGAGGAAAACGAACCACGGTTGGTCACTCTTCTGACCCTGCTTGATGAACTCGAGCGCATAGTCATTGAAGACGTCCGTCGCGTAGTATTCATCCGCAGGTGGGTCAATTTCCTTGCTTCGCCCTCGAGGCAGACGTTGGTATCCCTCCCTGTCATATTGGTCGTGCGCATAGCCTTGCGTGTAGCCATAGAATTCGTCAAAGCCACGTTTGATTGGGCCGGTATCTTGATGAAGATGCCATTTGCCGACGTAGTAGCACCCATACCCAGCGGGCTTGAGTACTTCCGCGATCGTCGCACAATTGTCATTAAGTCTTCCAAGGTATCCCGGACCTCGCGTCGGATTCGGTTTGTTGGTGGTAAAGTCACCAATTCCAGCTTGGGTTGGATAGAGCCCCGTCATCAGCGATGCGCGACTCGGGCAACAACGCGCTGAGTTGTAGACTTGAGTCAGTCGCACACCTTTCGCCGCCAAGGCGTCGATGTTGGGCGTGTTCATCTCACCGCCATAACAGCCCAAGTCGGAATAGCCCAAGTCATCGGCGAGAATCAAAATGATGTTCGGTTGGTCCGTGGGTTTGGAAGGCTGCTTCGTATTTCTTGGCTTTCGGACAGGTTTGGGATAGACACCTGCTCGCTTCGACCAGGCATCCCATTTCGACGAAAGCGCCGCCACGACGTCCGCTTTTTCTTCCGCCTGATCGTGCGTCTCCGTACGATCCGACTGCATGTCGTAGAGTTCCCATTTGGCTGGATCGACTGCTTTGGGTCCTGCGACGCCGCGACCAACCAGTTTCCATTTGCCTTCGCGAATGAAACTATTGTTTTGATGTTCAACAAACAGTGGCTCGGTGCGTTCGAGTGGTTCACTTTGAAACGCTGGACGAAGTGAGACACCTTCCAGTGGAATGATGTCTTGTCCGGCGTAACGTTTCGGATACTCTACGCCGGCAACATCCAGCAGCGTCGGCATCACGTCGAACAGTTGAGCCGGTTCTCGATACCAATCCTGACTGGCTTCGATTCCGTCAGGCCAGTGCATAAAGAACGGCGTTGCCGTGCCACCTTCATGCGCATAGTGTTTGTAGAGTCGGAAGGGTGTATTGCTGGCGTTGGCCCATGCTTCACCATAAGCGTTTGCTGTTTGCTGATTTCGCTTTTCAACGTCGTAGAATTCACCCCGCCCGAAGATCCCGCCTTCGGCGCATCCGCCGTTGTCGGAGAGGAACAGAATGAGCGTATTGTCGAAAGAATCTCGCGACTTCAACGCTTGCACCAGTTTGCCAACATTCTGATCGACACGATCGATCATGGCGGCGTAGACGGCCATCTTAAGATCCATCTCGTCCTGTTTTTTAGGCGAGAGTGAATCCCACGTCGGGATCTTTGGCTCTGGCTTGGACAACTGCCAATCGGAGTCAATTAGGCCGATCTCTATTTGCCGCTCGTACCGTGATTGACGCAGCGCTTCCCAGCCCTCTCTGTACTTGCCGCGGTACTTTGCAATGTCATCTTCGAACGCTTGCAACGGCCAATGGGGAGCGTTGTAGGAAAGGTACAAAAAGAATGGATCGTCGTTCGCGTCTGCTTGATGCGCGTTGATAAATCGCAGCGCGTGATCCGTAAATGCATCCGTTGCATAGAAGGATTCATCCGTTGTGCTTTCCGGTTTTTCGATCTTCTGGTTGCCTGACGTAATGCCTCGCGGATGGATCGGATGAAAGAAACGAGCTGCGCCTGCGACGATTCCATAGAAGTCGTCAAACCCGCGCTGTTTCGGCCACAAAGATTTGTCATGCATTCCCAGATGCCACTTGCCCGTCATCATCGTCCGATAGCCGCCGCTTCGGAGGACTTCAGCAATCGTGACGCATTGCTTGTTTAGAAAGCCCTGATAGTTGGCAGGTTTGTCGCTGGGCATCTGACCGGGAGCCAGTGTCATCAGCCCGATCCCAGCCTGGTGTGGATGAAGTCCCGTCAGGAGAGTCGCACGCGTGGGGCAACAACGACCACTGTTATAGAACTGATCAAAGCGAACGCCTCCGGCTGCAAGCGCATCGAGGTTAGGCGTTTCGATCTCGCCGCCATAGCAACCGATGTCGGAGAATCCCATGTCATCGACCATGATCAAGACGATATTGGGACGTCGATCATCCGCGTGGCAGATCGCGCTTTGCAAGAAGACGCTGTGCAGGAAGATCAGGGCGATCGTAAAAAGAGAATTGACCAGTCGTTGGCAGCTCATCATTTCACCGGGAATGAGATCGTGACGATTCGTTATTCGCATCACACAGCAACCTACACGATCGGGAACAAGAACGAGATGGTCGTGCTGGCGTCTTTCCATCAAGCGAAGTCGTCTCTCTCTAAGATTCTAAGTCGCGATCGTACAGAGTTTTTCCCGTAATACCATGAAATGATGCGTCCGGAACCTATAGTATTTTGTCACCTCGGAGTGCGGTGAGCCTGTGTTGCTGAACGCCTTCGGCGCGGATGTGCGTGGGCCAGCCGCAAGGCGGTTTAACATCGAAGCATGGGGTCGCGCAGCGCACCCCCGTGACACCACGACGTCAACGATTCGGCGTGCATGCGAATTGCTTACACAGAAGTTCCGATTCGTTAGAACTTTTGCATGGACTTTAGTAAGCCGCTAGGTGATTAAGAGGCCGGTCACACGCTGACGCGTCGAGTCCCCGCTTACATTGCAACACCTTCGGTAATTCCATGGAATAAGGTCCAACGATGCGATTACTGGAAGCAATTACGGAGAAGTGACGGTCGTTGTGCTTGCCTTTTCCATCAAAAACACCTGAAAGCCCGTAATCAGAACGGCCACGATCAAAGTCCAAACGAACAAAGCGCGGATGCCGAATTGGGCCGGTCGCAGCTCAGCGTTGGAATCGCTCAAGCAGCGTTCACCCCGTGTATGCAAAAGCCACGATGAAAAGAGCATTCCCCCGGCTGCGATCAACGCCACGTAGAAGCCGTACAAGAGTTTGGTTGCGAACATCAGGATTGTGTTTAAGTAGATCCCGACCGATGCAAGCACCGCCAATCCGCTGATCGCTCGAATCGCCGCGTCGAATGAGCCGCGACGTCGCCATGCAATCGCGCAAAAACACATCAGTCCGAGAGATGGCAGCAAGAAAACAAAAACCGAAAACGCAACCGCTTCACGTTCTAGCGCGTTGTAAACGGCAAAACTGCCGATGACGGTCAGCACGATCTGAAAGGCGATTGGAACGGGCAGTAACCATTTCCCTAAGTTCTGAGGTCGGGCGATCGCGATTGCGATAAACATGGCGGCGATGGCGGCACCAAATAGGTAGGGCCATATGAGGATGAAGACAAACAGAGCGTCGTCCAGATCTTCGATCGGCGAAGTGACAATCGTCACCGGTGTTACGGTTGTCTTCTGATCACAACCAACAACAGCAGGCATGCAACTGGCCGCAGCGAGAAGCAATCCGAAAACAAGATTCGAAAGTAACGTTGAGGACGAAAACGCTGATCGAATCGTTGGTCGTTTTCGTTCAGGAACGTTCAAGCCAAGCTCCGGCGTAGGAAATGCTTATGATACTCCAGCATTCACGCCGGCGGTGTCAGTCAATCCAGACGGATGCTGCGCAATCGATGCCTTAGAATCGATCAACGATTCCACTTCGGTAACAGACTCCGCAGACGCCTGGGGACAACTCGACGAGGGCAACAACGGGATCGGGCAAAAGTTGAATGGATGCTTCTGACACGACTTCGCCACTTTTAATGTGGAATCGAAACAACCAATCGTCAGAAACAGCGAACAATCGCCCGCCTTGCATCCATAGCGCATGCCGGAAGGGGCGATCTCGATGAAGCGCGATCTGGTGACCGTTAAAGCCGGGCCAAGCGGCATCCAAGCCATGCGAATGGGCGATGGCGATTCGTTTCCTGGAATTGGCCGGCGGTGTCGCAACGCTATGTACTTGCCCTCCAACATGTGTCGTCCAAGGACTTCTTGTCTCCGCTCCAACAATGACTTGATTCGCAATCGCTACGACCGTCGTACCTCCCATGTTTTCGATAATCGCATGGTCGAGGAAGGCAGAATAGTCTGAGAGCATCCCCGGATGCCCTAGCGATTCCTCGAACACACCCGTGAATTGCGTGAGGGACCAAGTTCGAAGGTTCCCTGAGTGCGTTGAGCAGGTTTGCAGATTCCACTCAAGATGATCAACTTTAAGACCTGCCCACAATCCTTCAGCAATCCAAGCTAATCCAACACCGTCCTTCAAGGCTGAGGGAACTCGTGACGAAAGCCTTAGTGTTTCTGGTTGCGCTTCGGTGTCATGAAGTAATCGATCCACTCTTTGGTCGAGTTGCCCGTCAATCCAAAAATAAAGACGATCTGCATTCTGGCGATCTTCCGAAAACATGCCCTTGAGATCAGTTCGTTCAAAGCTGAAATGATCTTTGGACCGAATGGCGGGCTCGGCCCCCAATTGCTTAAGAGCGTGTCGTCGAGAGTTGGCTCTGCGAGACGTTTCACGAACTGCATCAGTACTCG
This sequence comes from Planctomycetota bacterium, assembly GCA_039179795.1. Classification (GTDB taxonomy): domain Bacteria; phylum Planctomycetota; class Planctomycetia; order Pirellulales; family Pirellulaceae; genus Rubripirellula. The sequence continues at coordinate 22,251 of JBCDEM010000054.1, forward strand.
AGCGAGCGGGAGCTGATTTACCAGTAGGCAGATAGCGAGCCACGAGCAAGTGAGTGATCAGGTCAGCAACGACAACCAAGCTGTCGCCCATGCGTTTGAAAGCCACGCATGTCTCTTCGGTTAGCAACAGCGGAGTTCTGCGATTGATTGACTCCTTGGTGATTCTTTCAATCGAGCGTTTTGGAGCCGACCATTGATCGCCTTTTTGCCATTGTTGTTTGAATCGAGTTGCATCCCGCGTGAGAAGCTTGTCGGTAGGGTCCAGCTGTTGCATGACGTGCATGAGTCGATCCATCTGCAGAGAAGATGTTCGATCCGCACATTCTGCAACCGCTACTCGGCAGGCGTCGCGAGCGGCCATCTGAATTGGCTTGTGGGGACACTCGCAAGCGATCCGTTGGCAGAGGACCGCCAGATCCAAGCGGTGTTCGTCCGTCGCCAGCTCCACGGCTTTCGTTAGCTTTTGCTTTGCCGCTTCGAATTCGCCATCGGCAAACAGCATTCGAAAGAATTCTTCCGTAGCCGGAAGACTCTCTCTACCCGCTGGCCATTGCTTCCAGAGGAGTTCCTTTGCCTCCTCCCTCGCGTCCAACTTGTGATCCAACAATTTGGCCGCTTGAAGGATTCGTCGACAGGAAATCTCCCGTTCAACCTCCCGGCGATATTCTCGCTGCGCATCTTCGAGTCGTCCCACCGACTCCCATGCCTCAGCGGCTTCCAGATACGCATTGCGTTCGAGAAAGATCGCGACCGCTTGTTCGCATAGCCCTGCGGCTAACAGGCACTTGGCTTGTTCGGGCTTATTCCTCAGTTTTTCCCCGTAGATCTGCGCTGCTTCACGATAGAAGTGACCTTCTTTCAAAACATGAGCAGCGGATGTTTGGTCATCAAGCAGATTCGCATAGATGTAGGCTGCTCTTCGGTGACGCCCCGCAGCCACTTCACGATTCGCCATTTCGAGATAGGCTCGGCGAAGGTCGGTTTGTAACTGACCGTCAATGTGCCAGAAGTCGACGGGTCCGTTCGCTCCGTTGCCCGCAAAGTTGTAATTGGGGATGCGTGAGAGAAGTTGGTCACCCGGAATCGACAGCCCACGAAACGCTTCACCGCCGGCCAAAGGAATGGCGTATTTCAGAGCTTCGTCCGGATTATTCTTTGCCATGTCGAGCAGTTTCTGTAGCTGCTTCTCTCGCTGACCTTCGATCGCTTTGGACAATCGCTCATGAAGGCTGGCCGTAATCCCCTGAAAGGCAGAACGCTTGCGCGCAGGGCGACGATCAGGTTGTGTGTTTTGCTCCGGTCGGCGCAACGCGTCCTTGGAGTTCTTGTTGGGGACTCGTTTTTTCTCTTTAGCTTGTTTATCACCAAACAGTTTGTCGGCTTTACGCAACACCCACGCTTGGAACTGGTTTTTGAAGGAACTTGTAGATGAACCTTCCGATGGTCCATCCGAGCCCGTATTCGCATCTCCCAGATTACAGGCTTGTTGACCAAAGTCAGAAGCGAGGTCCTGAAGGGTGTCGACTGCGCTGGGCACTGGCCATATTTCAAATCCTGCAATCCTCTCGGGAAGTGCCGTCGGTTGTGGAGGATCCTTCCATCCATCGATCGGGTCACCTGCTGTCGGCGGCTTTAAGAGTCCGTCGATTGTCACACGGTCGGCGCGTTCCAAGACGACGAGTCCATGGTGCGGTAGCCACAACCAGGCGTCTGCGATTCCGTCATCGTCATCACTCGAAAGTGTCAGCTCGGAAGAAGCACCTGGAAGTGCTGCCATCCATTGACGCATGGAAAGCCTGGGAAAAACATCACTTTCGATCTGTTTCCAGAGAATCTGCTTCGAAGGTAATTCAACCGTGTCGATCAGTGGAATTCCGTGTTGTTTCAGCTTCAGTCGTTCCTTCCCCGTCGGCAAAATGACTAGGTCGACGGTTGCTTCACTTAAATCGGAAGATCGCTCTTTATGGGGAAGGAGGTAGTAGTGAACGATCGTGTTGGCTTGCTCGTCCGCTTCGATCATGCATTGAACGCACTCATTCACGTTACAACGTGGCACCCAATAACCGGATCGATCTCCTTGTTTCGAGTCATCGCGGTATCTCAATCGGGCTGATAGCGTTCGTGTTGAGTTGCTCATCGCCAGCCCTCCAACCATTGTAGGACGGCATCATGCACGGGGACGTTGCCAAGATGTTGCGTGCCGGTCTCGTTACCGAACGGGTGGAAATAGGTGGAGCCGAAGCAACCCGTTTCGCTGAACCAACCTGAAACACCCGGCGCTGAAAGAACCAACGTCAACTCCCGCGAGTCATCATCTCTTTTTAGATGGACGAGTCCGCGCGAATCCAGCCAGCAAGTACCGCCGGGCAATGCTGCTTTCCTGAGGGTCCATCCGCGATCACCTTCAAAACTTGGCACCTTGAACGGCTTTTCAAATTCATGATCCTCTTCATCACCGCCTCTCACCGGATCCAAGACCAATCCACGCTGAGGACCATGCGCGGGTCTCAATAAGGCATAGCGACGACCGGGTACGCGAAAAACCAGTCCGCGAGACGAGCGAGCAATGGCGGTAACACGCGTTCGAATGGATCGCGGTTTAAGGCATGCTGCAGCGTGAGGATCAAGCTGGCCAATCAACGTAGATAGGTGAGTATCAGAGAGTTGCGTCACGGTTCCCCGCGTAAGTCGTAGCAGATACCACAAAGCGTCTTTTCCGGTCGCGCTGTCGTCCGTTCGAAGAAGCCAGCTGGTCATGTCGCGACTACTGCTACGCACATCAAACTTTGGAAAAGAACGAGGGCGACTTCCGCCATTCATTCTCAGTGACTTCCGAATGTTTGGATCCACTGGTTGATCCCCGGAAAACAGCTGCGTCATTCGCGAACTGACGGCGTAGGCTGTTCCGGAAAGCGTATTGACCACACAGCCTGTGTATTCATCCATGTCATCCAATCGAGTGATTTTGTGCCAATCGCTTGGCGCACCACCACCGTGCATCCATAAAAATCGCTGTGAATCTAGGACATAGTTGCGTCCCATGTGTCGACGACTGGTGCGTTGTTGTTCAATGATCGTGCCATCGTCTTTACTGATGACTGCTTCAACGCCTTCGGCGAATGCCAGCAGGAATTGGTTCGAAACGCAGTACCGTGCGTTCGCAAGGGGAATGTCCAAGCGATGACAATGCAGTTTCTTCCCCTGTTCGTCCGTGGTGAACCAAAAGTGCTCGCCGCTTGTGGATGCGACCACTCCGCTCGCTGAGTTGCTGCTAGCTTGAATGCAGAGCACTTGATTTCCCGGCAGCGAATCGCCGTATTGCTCTCCACCTTTTTCCGCACCCACGAAACTCAACAGCCTTCGATCGGAAGTTACCAACCATGTGTTTGGGGAGTCAGACTCCAGGCAAAAAAAACCTCGATTGTTGTTGGGAGGATGAAACAAGAGCGGTGGTTCGGCGAATGCTGAAAACGCAGGTAGCGTTTCACCTTCTAATGCGAGCACTTTGCCGCGTGGTTGATTCGACGAAGGCAGTTCGAGATTGAGTTCTTGAAGAGTTTCCGCACCATGCTTTGAACAATGGCTGAGTCGAGCCTTGCCATCCACTTCAACATCCAACACAAGGATTGGAAGCGGGAGCCGCAACAGCAAGGCGGTGAAACGAGGATCGTTCTTTGTTGATGTCGTGACGATTAAGAGGGGTGTTGACTCCTCGTTGCCATCGATGGGGACGTGATCCTCAAAGTACTGTTCGAATCCGTTCGTTGGGTCACGCGATATGTCCAGTCGTTCAAGAAAAGAAATGACGCCTTCTCGGCTGGTGAAGTCACACGATTCGTAGTATCCACCGTTTACGACATGGAATTCGGTTTGGCCAGCGTCACGGCTTTCTTCTGCCAGACCGATGCCGAGGGCGACCGCAGCCAAGTAAACACGCCGGACTCCCCAGCATCGAATGCTCGATTCAATCAAGACATCGCGATGCTTTGGCTGCGGTGACGGCGGAACCTCTCGACGACTGTATAACGCTTGGCCGTTCGCGATACGGGCGAGCATGACCATCGGATCAGCTGCTAACTCACTGCTCAGCAGCCGTTCGGGCGAACCGCGATTACTAATGTCCGAGACGCCACCAATTGGCATGCCATCGGGGGCTGTTGGTTTGCGTGGAAGTGAAATCATGCTCCCCAACGACTGGCTAAGCTTTGCGAGGCTCTCACACTGAGGATCGTTTCGTAGTTCCTCCAATACCTCGCGGATGGAAGGCTCAGCCGCAGGCTCTAGTTCTGGGATGTCAACCGTTTCAGATTCGAAGGGCAGATCGGAGAGCCCCGTACGTATCCAATTGGAAAGCTGATTTTGGTCGGTCACGCTCTTTGAGAGCTCGACCAAGGTTTCCCACGCGCGTCGGCATCGCGTGTTCTCTCTGCGGCGACCCTCATGGGCGGAAGCGTTCAGCGGTCGTTCGTCCGCATCCAGCAGCAAGTACTGACTGATTTTTTCAGCTTCAGCTATATCCGCTTCCAAAAACCAATGACGCTTATCGGTCAATCCACAGCAGAGAATGGCGACCGTACTTTCAACGCCACACCTAAGCGACGATGGTAGTTCACTGACAAAGTGTAAGAACTCGATAACGCTTTCGAGTCTGGGATCACTTTTACCTTTCGCGGGAAGAACGCGAAGCCGTTCTTGCCAACACGCTTGACCTTCCCAGCTTCTCTGCGCGGAGGCGATGCACATGATCGGGACAATCGACGGAACCCCCTGCAGATGCTCCGTCAGATGTTGCAGGATGAGCGCCAGTTGCTTGTCGATCATCGCGGTCGACCGGTCTTGTTCCCACAACCACGCCGATTCATCTTCATCAATAACGAATAGACGCGGGTCGGGTGCGCGCAAGTAGGAGCTAATCATCTTGTTTACTCCTGAGCCCCGATCTCGTTAAAGGTAGAAACAGACCGTCTTCAACAATGTGAAAACGCTCGTTGCTTTCCCAATAGAGCCAAGCTGATTGCGGAACCTGAAAAACCTTACGAACGATGCTCGCTTTAACCGTTGGCTTCCAACAAAACCCAGCCGGATACAAAACTCGTTCAGACTCCACCATGTACTTGCCTGGAATCGGAGGCAACCATCGACCCAAAACGAGACAGCGTGCATCGTTCCTCTGAGAGACAATCCAGCGGAGACGTCGTAATTGTTCGTCGGCTGCTGCCTCAGCCCAGTGTTTCAGATCATCCCGACTCGCTTCCAATGCAGCGGGCGGTCTCTCGCTACCGCCGCGTGAGAGCCTGAGTTCCTGTTGCGATAGGGAATTGGCACGAAGAGCCACGTTAGCGCGAGGAAACTCAACGAGGAACCACTGCTCCGCCGTCATCCATTCGCAGTCAGGCAGCGATTGCGTGGGTACGCGGCATTGAGGTGGGAAAAGAAGGCCTTCTCGTTCCTGCCATCGCTCACCCGGAACTTTCATCATGCATTGGCGAACGAGCGTTGACGGAGCCGTCACTCTTACCCAAACAGTGTTTCCCTCTGAAGCGTACGACGCGTGTTCGCCGAGCCCCGCGAATTCGGACGCCTCAAAGTGATCAGCCGAGAGCCTTACCACCCAAGTTTCGATTTGTTCGTTGTTATGCACGCCGTGTACTCCCACGGTGATAAACGAATCTGTCCTGTCGAATCAGGCGAGTCATGTCACGTGTTGGAATCACCGGAAGCTTCACCAACGAGCGTTCGAACATGGGCGGTTCTGTCTCGAAGGCTGTTTCTCGCCTCTTCACTCTCCACCCATTCAACCCTGGCCGCAAGCATGGTGAGAATGTGCCCTGCGGTTGCCTCGCTCGGATTCTTCGCAACCTCATCTAAGAGACTCAAAAGATGCTCCGGATCGGGGCCATGACGCTGATCCGACATTGGGTGCGTCAGCGTATTGTTCGCTGGCACACTTGTTGGGGGCGATGCTGCTTGAGTTTCCTGGTTGACTGCAGAGTTCGGTCCCGCTTTTTCGAGGACCGCGTCGACGTGGGCACAAATCGGTTCGACCTGTGCCGGTGTGTCCCAGATGTATCGCATGATCCAAAAATCCGAGACCTCGGCGAAACTACGCCCACAGATAGCTGCCGAAGCAGCGACGACTCGCTGCAATCGAACCACACGCCGATCGCTCAAAGGCATGCCAGCTTCGCGAAGACGGATCACAAGTCCGGCATAACTCTCTGCGACGTTTGAAAGATCAACGAGGTTTACAGCGTGTTGCAGCTCTCGGATATCGTCGATGTTCATCACGGCATCAACGCTACGTGAACGCTCTAGCTTCCAGCCCGCATCAAGCACTTCACTGAGTCGTGATTGATCGACGTTGTCGCAGTTTACGCGCAACAGGAAGCGATCGTACAAAGCCGCGAGCGCGTCATCCTCGGGAAGACGATTACTCGCACCGACGGCCATGAGCATCGGTAAAGCAACTGTCTCTCGTCCCCTCCGAAACACGCGCTCATTCAGCGCCAGCAGAAGGCTGTTGAGGATGGCACTGTTCGCGTTTAGCAGCTCATCAAGAAAAACAAAATCTGCTTCCGGTAGCATCCCATCAGTATTCGTGATGAGATCACCGTCACGGAGTCGTCTTAAATCGAAGGGGCCGAATAGCTCACTTGGTTCGGTAAAACGTGTCAACAAGTAATCAAACGTTTTCCCCTGGAGTCGATTGGCCAATTCATGAACCAGCGCGCTTTTGCCTGTCCCTGGCGGTCCGAGTAGAAAAGCGTTTTCTCCGGCAGCCAAAGCAACGCCGAGAACTTCAACGATTTCATCCTTACCGACCAAGCGTTGCTTAATCGGCGTCAACACCTCGGAACGTAGTCGATGGGCAATCGACGCGATTCGTGTCCAATCCTGCTGAGTCTGTTCGCTCATGCTTAATCCACTTTGACCTGACTCTCTAGCCTCCGCACTGCCGCCTCGATTCTGGTATCCATCATGAGTTCACTGTCGCGTCTTCGATAGATGCGATCGATAAAGATTCTGCGAAGGCAATCATCTCGCCATACGACATCGATTTTGGCGGATCGGCACTTCGTATTTGTTCCGACCGCCGCAAGCGGCCAGTTAGCTGAGATATCTTCGAGCGATGAAATCAGTGGATCAGAAGGAGCGAGTTTTTTGGCTCGGAAGACCAAGTCCCACCATGCGCGAAAAACGAGATCGGTCGACCAATGATCCTGAGCCGACTTACCCTTCGGTCCAGGCTTCAGTGTCTCGGGTAGCTCCGTTGCTGTTTCCACTCGGTTCACCAGCATCTGACAAAAAAAACGCATCACACGTGCAGCCCAAATCGCACCGTCCAGATCAAGTGGAGGCGCGACGCCCGGAGCCTCGAGACGCGCTACTTGATCGATTTCCCGAAGACAGGTTTGGGCTCCCAAGAGATCATCCGAGCTCAATGGCTTGTTTGCGTCTAGGTCGATACGAATGACGGCGCCGCTCGTCAGGGATCTGACAAAACCGGTCAAGCCGTTGGAGGATCCTTCATCAAAGTCCATGGAGGTTGTGTCTCACGAACTGGATTTAAGTTCTTGCAGCTTTGCACGCAGTTGAGCGCCTCGCTTGCTATCCGTCTGCTCAATAAAGCCGATCATCCCTTCGAGCCATGCCGTAAAGTTCTCACGTCCATCCACATTCTGCGCAGCGAGTCCCGTACTGGATGCATTGTGTAGGATCGCTCGGACTCTTCGGATGGTCTTTCGAGATACGGCGACGTGGTCGTTGACGACCAAACCGGTCACTTCCTGAGATTGGGAACGCCGCTGCACGCGTGTTTTGTCTTCATTGATAGTGAATCCCTCATCGCTAGCGATTCCGCGGATACGATGAAGTAGGTAGCCGACTCTTTTTGCCGCGTCGCCTTTGGCAGAAAACGTCATGTCATCTGCGTACCGTGAGTAATTCCATGACAGCGTGCGACACAGTCCCGTCATGCGACGGTCGAGTGCACGACAGACCAGATTGCTAATCGCCGGACTTGTTCTTGCTCCTTGAGGTAGGTGACGCGGTCCGGTCGCTTTCCATACGTTTCCCGCAGCGTTCGTTATCTCTGTTCGCGGTGGTTCCGTTGTTAACAACGCCAGCAACGTTGCGACTTGTCCGTTGTAGCCGAATGACTTGAAGAGTCCACGGACACGTCGAAAGACGATTGAAGGAAAGAAGTCACACAAGTCGAGATTGACAACAACATCTTGTTGGGTGTGAAGCGATGCATTCGTTTGAATGCTCTTGCCGCGAACGAAACCGTGCGCGGCCGGGTGAGCTTCGATCCTTTCAAGAATCTCCCGCTGAATCCAGCGAGAACACGCATCAATGTGCGGACGCGGAGCAGCTAGCTGACGTTGGCCACCCGACCGTTTCTCAACGGTGAAAAAGTGATAATTACAAGAACGTGTTTGCTCATTGTGAAACGCAAGCCAGCGAAGTCTTTGTTGAGAAAAGCCGATCGAGCTAGCGAGACGCTCGCCTGTTTCGATCAATGGCAGCTGCAACCGCGTCAGCCTGTCCGTATCCGAGACGAAGTCACTCGCTTCGTGGGATACACCAAGTCCCAGAAATTGGAAGCCGCCTTTGCCTCGTTGGCGTGAAAGTTCCGTGCGTTGCCGCGTGAATGGCAAGACCACATGAGATCCAAAACGGCGCCGCGCGAGAGGCGATGGAACGGACGTTTGAGGCGTTGCACGCTGGGCCGGTTGTCGACCCGAAAAAACTCTTCTTAACCGATCCCACATCTTTTGAACGGCTCGTTGAAAAAGTTGAAAGCGGAGATGAACGCAAACCAACGAACTTCGCGGCACGTGTCCGCACGGTAGGCACGCAGTCCGAACGGTATCTCGCAGCGCCATCGCGGTACTTGCTACAGATACCGTTCGGACTGCGTGAAAGCCGGACGTGCGAGTAAGCTGGAGTCAAACGACTAGCAACCACGGCGTATCGCCGCAGCAATCCTGGTCTTCGCGGCCGTTGCTTCATCTCCGCTTCCCAACAAGAAAGAGGTTACGGTCTATCCGCTCGCCTCGCAACTGTCCCACGGTGTTTTCAATTCGATTCGTTGTCGCTGGCGATGCGGGTCCCGCAAACGTAGGTCATGCTCCGCATGACGAACAGGAAGAGACCGGTTGTAGGTCATGCTCCGCATGACGAACGGTAAGAGACCGGTCGTAGGTCATGCTCCGCATGACGAACAGCAAGAGATCGGTCGTAGGTCATGCTCCGCATGACGAACAGGAAGAGA
>JBCDEM010000049.1:0-41848 GCA_039179795.1 Planctomycetota bacterium
AGCGGCAGATCGAAAGGAGATCGCACCGAGCTGAACATCCAAAGCACCGCTGTTGTCAAAGGGTGCGAAGATGTTTGTGGTCGAACTGTTGCTGGATCGGATAAAGGTACCAGCGTTCGTGAATCCATCAGAGGAAGTGGAACCCGTGAGTGAGGCACTGGTCTGAGCATCGAAGGTTGCTCCGGCAAGGTTCGTATAGCCTCCGGAACTTATCTGGATCGATCCTGACGTCCAAGTGACATCGCCTTGGTTCTCAACCGATCGCTCGATCGTCTTTGTCGAGCCCGAGAAGTTGGAATCACCGGCCGTGATCAGCGTTCCGGTCCCCTCCAGTCTTCCGCCGCTCCAATCGAACGTTCCTCCGACGGTGATGTCGCCCGAGCCTGAAAGTCGTGCACTCGAGGAATTGCCCAAAGTCAGATTTGCGGCGATCGTCGAGTTCTCTTGAATGTCAATCGCGCCGCCGGAAATGGAAATGGATTCGGCACTCGCGAGACTGTTGATGGTCGTACTGCCAGAGGTGTGGTTGATCGTAATATCCGGGGAGAGATCCGGAATAATGACATCATCAGCCACTCCGGGAAGCGAACCCGTGCTCCAATTGTCTGCGTTGTTCCAGTTGAGGTCTCCGCCTCCTCCATCCCAAAGGACGGTGGCCAGCACGCGTCGCATCTCCAGTTGCTCCACACTCAGCTTGCGATTGCGCGAAGTCCTTCGTTTTAAACGACGTCGAAACGAATTCTTGGAAGAACGTTCAACGCGATTCCGTTGCGCTCGGAGAAACATGCTGCAGGCCTGTGAGAATAGGGCAATGAAGAAAGAATGCGTCTACGCCCTATGCGATGTTCTGAAGCGGATCGTCCGGAATTTTTCGTCTTGGGATTGAGGCGGCATAAATACAGACGCGCCCGCGAGTGCTTCAAAACGAACGGCTTCGAGTGCGAGGCAACGAATCGGCCAAACGCTCAGCGCAACAAAACCATCCCGCAGACGGGTGAATCCGACCCTCCGCAGTGGTATCATGGTCGTCCCGCGGATCCCGTTCACGCGCCCGCGGATCCCGTTCACACGATTGATTGGCTACAGCAACGCGTCCCGGCCGTGTGTGGGTCTTCTATGCAAACTGCCAGAAATAGATATGAAATCTGCCCCCGATATCACCTCTATCTTGAACCGCATCTCCTCGGGAGAGAGCGGCGCCGTGGATGAGTTGCTGCCACTCGTGTACAGCGATTTACACCTTCAAGCATCGAAGCGGATGGCAAACGAGCGATCGGACCACACGCTTCAAGCGACGGCGCTGGTGCACGACGCTTACATGCGTTTGCTAGGCTCTCGATCCAAGCCGAATTTCGCATCTCAAAGGCACTTCTTTGCGGCTGCAGCCAAGGCGATGCAGCGAATTCTTGTGGATCATGCGCGAGCAAGGTCACGCAAGAAGCGCGGTGGTGACCGAATTCGGATCGAGCTTTCGGATGTCGGTGATCATCGGGAAAAGGCGATCTTTGGACCGGATCAAATGCTGGAACTCGATGACGCTCTACACAAACTTGAGACGATCGATCCGCCCGTCGCGGAATTGGTACGGCTACGGCTCTACACGGGTCTTTCTGTTACCGAAGCGGCCGGTGTGCTTGGGGTTTCGCGAACGGTTGCCTACGAGCAATGGGACTACGCGTTGTCGTGGTTTGCGGTCGAAGTCGGTGACGCCTGACCCAGTTTCGCAGACTTCTCTCCGGACGATTCACCTCGAATTGACGCAAGACTTTGTAGACGATTCGACATTCACTTTGCCTTCGAGTTTCCTTCTTTGATCCCGCTCATGCTTTATGGTTCAGTCTGCTTCATCGGTTGAGCCGCCCGAAGGATTTAGTGAACGGAACGTCTACCTCGCGGCATCAAAAATCCTCGATCACGAACAACGCGACACGTTCCTGGAGAAAGCGTGCGGTGGTCAAGCCAAACTCAAGGAGCGCATTGAGCGACTTCTCGCGTCACGCAAAAGCGAGGAAGCGAGTCCACTGGGTGCGGCGCTGCATGTGATTCATCAAGACCGTCCCTCCGAGATCGTTCCGACCAAGTCGCCACGCATCAGAGTGCACGAAACCATCGGCCGGTACCGGCTCGTGGAGGAACTCGGGCGCGGTGGCATGGGGACGGTGTTTTTGGCGGAGCAAACCGAACCGGTCTGTCGGCACGTCGCGATCAAGGTGATCAATCCGGGCATGGATTCGAAAGAAGTCATCGCGAGGTTTGAAGCCGAACGGCAGACGCTCGCCTTGATGGACCATCCTCATATCGCCAGCGTATTTGATGGCGGGTCCACAGCATCCGGCTTGCCCTACTTCGCAATGGAATTCGTCGATGGCATGCCGATCACCCACTTCTGCGATACACACGGAGTCAGTCTTCACGAACGACTGGAGCTCTTCCTAAAAGTCTGTGGAGCGGTGCAACACGCTCACCAAAAAGGAATCATTCATCGCGATTTGAAACCCACGAATCTGCTTGCTACTTCACGTGATGAAACAACCATGGTGAAAGTCATTGACTTTGGCGTCGCGAAAGCGATCACCCAAGACATCACGCATGTCACTCAACTGACCCGGGTCCCGACCATCATCGGAACACCCCTCTACATGTCACCGGAGCAAACAATCGCAGTGGGTTCCGACGTGGATACCCGCAGCGACATCTATTCCCTCGGCGTGATCCTGTATGAGCTTCTGACAGGGACTCTCCCGTTTGACCGCGACACACTTTCCAAAGTTGGACTGGATGAATTCAAACGCCTGATCGCTGAACAAGAGCCGCTCCGCCCAAGCTCGAAAGTGAGTTCGATGCGGAACGCACGATCCAGAGTCAGCGCACCAGATCGAGTCATTTCAGAAAACGCCCCTTCAGGAAACGCCGATTCAGGAAACGCCGATTCAGTTTGCGATCTTCAAGGTCTACCGGTCGAAGAGGAGGTCTCAGCGGAGTTGGATTGGATCGTCCTGAAAACGCTGGAAAAAGATCGTGAGCGGCGTTATGAATCGGTCAAGGATTTTGCCGATGATATTCGCCGATACATGACCGGGGACGCCGTCCAGGCTTGTCCCCCGACGTTGCGGTACCGAACGACCAAGTTTCTATCACGGAATCGCGTCAAGGTCGCGCTCGCAACGTTTATTCTTGTCACGCTCTGTTCGGTCGTTGTGCTTTCGTTGTGGCAAGCGACACAGGTAAAACAGGCGTGGCAAGAGAGTCAGCAACGAGAACGGCAGGCAACGGACCTTCTCGAAGTCCTGCAATTGCAATCTTCAGTCATTGCGTTCGGACAGTCTGATTTCTCGACGGTGACGGAAACGATTGGACCCGACGCCGCTTCCTTGGAGTTGCTGCCACAGCTTCAATCAGAGGGTTCACTACATCGATTGCTGCTGAGCGCGGCACGTCCGGCGTGGGAGCGTCAGGTTATCGTTGATGGTGAGATCGCGGACTGCACTTGGGATGAAACACGAAGTTGTTTGTGGGTACTTTGCAACGACGGTCGATTCTTTCAGGTGGAAAGCGGGGCCCACTTCGCTTTGTCCGATGCACAACCTTCCGGGACGGTTTCACAGCCGGCGTCGGCCATTGCCATGTCACCCGACGGAAGTCGTCTGATTATTGGGGCTTCCATCGGAACACTTTCGCTTTGGGCTGTCGAAGAAGGAGGTCCCCGTGAACTGAGACGCATGCAAATGGGCTGGCATGGAGTGGAGTCCATCGTTTGGTCGCCGAACGGGAAGTATGTCGTTGCCGGTTCACGTTACGAAGCGTTTTGGGTTGGGAAGCCAAACGGAGACACCTATTTCCGAAAATCAAACGACCACCGACACGAGTCATTTGCATTCACGGCGCGTGACGGGAACGACGAGTTGCTTGTTTCCACACGTGGTGGCATCGATGTGTACAGACTACCCGGCGGTGAAAAACGCCGTTCGCTGGATGTCGGAGAACATGTCAACCTGCGTGAATATGCGGTCGCCGGTCAAGATCAACGCTGGCTTGTTGGCTGTGAGCCTTATCGACAAAGCATGCTGGTGCTGGATTGCCAGTCCGGGAAGAAGCTTGGCGTCATCCCATTAAAGTCGAAGTATCCGCAGTCGATGGCGGTTCTGAATCGTGGCCAACGGATCGCCGTGCTCTTCCCGACCGGCCTGGTTCAAATCCTGTTATTGCGTCAAGACATGCGTCGACAAGTGGACGCTATGCCGATCGCTTCGTTTTACGTTGATGAGAGTGGGTCGTCGATCGATAAGGCAACGTACCGAGTGATCTCCCCACCGAACGCCAGGTTCTTGATCACAACCGCGCCGGGAGGTGTTATCCGTCGATGGCGGATGGACGATATCATTCCAATCCAAGTCCTTGCGCCCCCGTCGCCGGTAAGAGCCGCCTACGCGGCAGCCCCCGACGACTTGGACTTTTTCTTTGTATCAGGATTCAAACAACCCGACGACGCTTGCGATCGAGCCTTCCCACGTGGAATTGGCGGCCGATCGACACGTGGTCTCGGCGAAACCCTCTCGTATTCACCCGACTGTTTTTCGCGTCAGGTTTCGGACAGTGGTTGGATCGCTTGCGCCGATCGACGACATGTCACCATTTATGATCTATCTGATCGCAGAATCGTGCGAACCATCAAAACACCCGACGGGTTCGTAGCGGCCGTGGAGATCAGCCCGAACGGTGATTCCGTTGCAATCCATCGCGGTGGACGTGGTAGTGCGTTCGCTTGGCACACCGACGACGAATGGAAAACTTCGACACAGGTGCTTGAATCTGAAGGTGTCGTCGACGGTGCCTTCTGCTTTCGAGAAGCCGACGGACAGTCTTTCCTCGTCTGGGACACCTCCTCTTCACAGCTCCAGGAGTTTGGAATGCAGTCCCAAAGAAAACGCGTTATCCAGCAGAATCTGAATGCAAGTTACGTGAACGTTGCATCTTCGAGTCGCGACGGTCGACTGCTTGCCATTGGCGGAGACGGCGGAATCAAGATCATCGATTCGCAAACTGGCGAGACGAAGTTCGAGATCGGCGAGTTGTCTTCCGTGCACGCGTGTCATTTTCTACCGGAAGATCGCATCTTGATCACGGGTCATGAATCGGGTGAGCTGCGCGCATGGCATGTGCCTACCGGACAAGGACTTGGAGTCTTGCACGAGCCCAAGTCGTTCATCGGGATCCCTTCACATATCATGACGTTTCCAAACGAGATGAGGCTGTTAGTGAATTTTCATGAAGGTAGCAAAGCAATCCCCTTGATTTTGGGCACCCGGCCACGCATCGACCGATAAGGAAAAAACTCGTTTCATCGGCATCACTCCACGGTAACAGAAGTCGTCAAGACTTTCGGCTTTCGCGGTGGCAACACTCCGAACAGAGGCCGTCGACGAGCCATATCGGGCCGCCGGCAAAATCGACATTCCGGATCAGCAGCCGTCTTTTTCATACCGATGAATCATTCGGTGGGTTCAGGTGGAGTAAATTCAAGAGTCTTTGCCCAAGGAGCTAAACACAGTGATCTACGTTATTGCCACGATCGAACTCAATGACGGGAAAAGCGATGATTTCATCGAGCACTTCAAGGCGTTGGTGCCCAGCGTCCACGCCGAGGACGGATGCATCGAGTACGGACCGACCGTTGATCTCGAAACGAGCATTGGCGCACAGATCGATTGTCGCGCCAACGTTGTAACGATCGTCGAAAAGTGGGAGAGCCTCGAATCGCTAGAAGCGCACCTGGCTGCGCCTCACATGCTCGCGTATCGAAGTAAGGTAAAAGAATTGGTCAAACACACTTCACTCCAGGTCCTTGAACCTGCGTAGCGACCAAGCGAAAAGAGGTCAGTACGGAGTCAGCCTCTTTTCGTCGGGCGGCGTGCGAAGTTGTGATTGCTGAAACTCTTGAGGAGTTCTGCTACGAGTCGCCGTCCGTGTTCGATCCGTGAAAAACAAAACCCAATCCAGCGCGTAAACTCTTCCGCGAATCTCGATCAGCAAACAGACCGCAACTCATCAGTATCACGGATCCACATAGGCAAGCAATTCCCGCAAATTGGGTCTGTTGCATTGCCGGCAAGAAAGCCGATACGGCTGATGTTCAATTTAGGTCCTCAGGCGGCGCGAGCTGGATTCTCCCGCTTTGTTGGCGGCTTGCGTTTTCGTTTTCGTATGCGGACCTCAAACCAGATCTCTGGTCCTCGTGTTTCTTGCTCTTCTCAGTAGCGATGAAACCGACAACAAGGACGACAAGACCTAGCAGAAAGAATCCGACCGCTGCGCGGTGGAAAACGTTGGGCAAATTGGTTTTTTTGGTCGCCATCAGCAGATCATTACCGAATTCAAACGCATTCGCAAAAGAAGGGTGTTGTAAAAACGCACTTCGGCAAGTGACGGTGTGGAACCATCTCCAGCCGTAAGGTTTATACATCATGTTGGGACCGGAAAGCACACGGTAGCCGAAGTTGTCGAGACTTTCGGCGTTCTGTGTTACGGAGGCTGAACGAGTTTGGGCTTCAGGTTAGAATCCGTACCATCTTCTATTTCTCGAGGAATAAAGCGATGAAGATCTGTCTGAAGTGGATACTAGCGTTTATCGCTACTTCTTCTTTGATGTCGTGCGATAGTCGTTGCGTTGTGGCCCAAGGACCGGTGAAGGTATTCATCCTGTCTGGCCAATCAAATATGCAGGGCAAAGCGGCAGCCTATACGTTGGAAGCGGTGATCAACGATCCGAAGAAATACGACCGCTTTAAGCACCTCAAGCAGAATGATCAGTGGGTCAAACGGGATGACGTCTGGGTGACGTTTCTCGACAACAAAAACCGCGGTGGCTTTCCACTCTATGGACCACTGACGGTCGGATACGGATCAGAAAAAAGCGTCCGCGACGAAAACAACAAGAAGACTCCCGTACCGGGCATCGGTCCGGAACTCGGCATCGGAACTGTGCTGGGAGACCATTTCGACGAACAGGTACTCCTGATCAAGGCCGCTTGGGGTGGACGCGCGGTCAAGTACACCTTTCGCCCGCCAAACGCGATCCCAAGTGACGAAGAAATCAAGTCGCAAGTTGCCGAAATGGCGGCAACGAGAAGAGAGAAGCTCGAGAGATACGAAGCCGCTAAAGCGGCGGGAAAAAAAGCCAAGCCGGTCGGTCCCGAACGTACCTTTGACGACCACAAGGAAGGCTATGGCAGCGACTACCGAAAAGTGCTTTCCGAAACGAAGAAAGTGCTAGACGACATCCCATCCTATTTCCCAGACTATGATCCCGATCAGGGATACGAGATTGCGGGGTTCATCTGGTTCCAGGGATGGAATGACGCCATCGGGGCGGGGAACCCTGAATACGTCGAACAGATGGCGCACTTTATCCGAGACATTCGCACGGACCTTGATGTTCCCAACCTGCCCTTTGTGATCGGTGAACTCGGCACGGACGGACCGGAGGCTGAGGGTTGGGTGGCTAGCTTCCGAAAACAGCAAGCTGCAATCGCTGCGTTACCGGAATTCCAAGGGAACGTGAAGCTCGCCAAGACCGCCCCGTTTTGGCCAACCGATTTGCCGGATCTCCAAGACGAATGGACAGACTTCCGAGCGGCGGCAAAGAAAAACGCCGATAAGGCGAAGGACGATGCGACCCGCGTCGAACCTGGAATGTTCTTCAACAAGAACTGGCTACAGAAATACAAAGAGAAGCTCGCCTATACTTCGGATAAGCGTTACCACTATCTCGGATCAGGTGCGTGCTACTACGAGATGGGTGAGTCGATGGGAAAAGCAATGATTGAACTACTCGGCGACGAAACCGAGTGAAGCGGTAGCGCGGTTGACCACGAATCGCCTGATTCACCATTCGATGAATGCGTCTCGAGCCACGCGTTTCCCATACGCTTGAATGCATTCGCGCGATAAGAACTGTTTCATGGTGTCTAAGAGCGCGTCAAGACTTTCGTTAGCAGATTCGAAGGCCGAAACTCTTAACGAGCTCTGCTACCCTTCCACGGTCGCGGGCTATCAGGGCGAGAGTGGTTCGAGTTTCGGAAGCTCGCTGCTTAATTTGGCCCGTCCGGATTCTGTCACGTTTGTTCCGCTGACCCAAAGTTGCTTCAATTCCTTGAGAGATCTCAGTTGACGAAGTCCCGCGTCTGTAATGTCGGAGTTTTGCAGACCGAGTCGTTCGAGATTCGTTAGTCCCGATAGGAACCGTAAACCGTCATCGGTGAACTCGTTGTTCCCCAATCCCAAAACCAGTTCTTTTAATTGCGTCGCCCGTTGCAGATGCTCGAGCCCTCGGTTCGTGAACCTGTTTCCCTGCAGCGACAGTCTTTCGATCTTTTGCAAACGGCTAAAGAACTCCAAGGCATCATCGGTGAGATTCGAATTCGCCAAGTGAATCTCTCTTAGATTCTTTAGTTGCGAAAGATGAGCAGCACCGGCGTCGGTGACGGCTGAAGCATCCCACACCCAAATTCCCTCGAGGCTTTCCATTCCACTCAGTTTCGCGAGCCCTTCATCGGTCGCTTGCTCACGATAAAGCATCAACCGTTTGAGCTTTGGAAATTTCTGCACATACGAGAGGCATTCATCGCAGATGAGTTGATTCTCCAAGCGTCCCATCCGCTCGTCGTCGTGGTAGACCATGTTGACTTCCACGACACGTTTTTCCCCATCGATCGTTTCCCGTTCCACCCAGCCACCGAGCTCTTTGACGGCGGCAATCGCGGCTTGTTCTGCCATCAACTCCGCCGCTCCATTGGAAAGTACTTTGGGATCTGAAGGTCGGTTTCGATCGCGTCGTCTTACGCGAATCTGTAGCTCCGTCGTCTCACCCTCGATGACCTGAATTCCCGTTTCAAACAACCGATCAGTATTGACGCCTTGCCAGTTCGGTCCGAAGTACATTCCAAAATGGCGTCGACCTGCGGGGAGCATCAGCGCGAACGAGCCATCCGGCTGGATGTCCGCCGTCGGCATCCCCGCAAACCATCGCCCGCGCTGATCGGTCGCGCTGATCTGCATGGTTTCATCCTTGGAGAGACGGATGGGTTCTTCGGTGTGAACATCGATGACGCTGCCCTTTATGACTCCACCAAGTTCCATCGAGAAATCCTTGCGATTGCTGCCCGTCGAGAGTGTCATGCTCGGGATCGTCAAGTTTGGGCGTCCTGCATAGCGGATATTGACTCGGTACTCGCCCGGCGGCAGGTACTCAATTCGGAAGCGACCGTCATCGTCCGCGGTTGCCCGCGTCCAGCTATCCGCCGCGATTGTGTCACTCCAGAATTCGACTTGGGCGCCAATTGCGGCTGCTTCCGTTTCCTTCAGCGTGATCTGACCCCGAACAATCGCAGGACGCTGAACGGTGATGTTTGCTGTACCCGGAACTTTGGAATACTGAAACCGGTCGCGGGCGTAGTCCGAATGTTGAACTTGACCGAAACAATGGCTGACTTGCTCAAAGACGCCATCCCCGGTTGATTGAGGCTTCTGGTTGACCAGATCAAAGGGTGTCAAGTCGGTAATGGAGTAGTTGCCGTCCGTGCCGGAGACGGCCGCGCAAATACCGGGGACAACCACACCCAATGCACTCCCAGCAGAAACGACAGCTCCGGAGACTGGATTGCCATCTTCATCGACAACGCGCCCTATGAGCGTTGCCGCAGGTTGAAGTTTCAGTGTAAACGTCTGATCGCTGCTTGCTTCCTTCGCGACGTATTCACTCACCGTCGCACGGTCCGCATGTTGGCCAATCAAAATCAAGTTTTCGAATTCGCCGGCACGTCCTACATCTTCAAACGTGTAAGCTCCGTTTGGATCGCAGGGCGAGCTACGCAGTTCCGTTTGCGTGATCGTTGCGCTGGCATAGCTAACGCGAAATAATCGAACGCGGGCACCGGGAAGAGGATCGTTCTCTTCGTTCACGCACACCCCCGAAATCGAAATCGAATTCGCTGCTTGGTTCTCCGCGTCGGAACGTTCGGTGGGCGACACTTCTTGCGCGGCCTCCTGTCCCCCGTCGTCAATTCCTGTCTGCGCTTGAGCTTGTGTGACCAGACTCGATGGCTGTGCGAATCCGAATCCTAAGCACATGAGAATGGCCGCCATTGACGCACCACATCGCCAACGCATTGACAGAGTCGCTCGGGGTGTGTCTTTCATGGCAAGCAACCGAAGAATGCGGGCACGCGTGCCCGACATTCCGGCCGCAAAGGCTAGCTCGCGTTTGTTGTGGCTACCATCGGACCAAGTCGCCAACACGGATGCAAAATCGATCGGATCGCTACCAAACGCAATCGCCCAATCGTCGCATGCCTCCTCGCAAGCCTCGAAAAAGGATTTCCGCATCCACCAAACAAGCGGTTGAAATGGAATCACAACAGCCGTGAATTGAAACCATAATTTGGTCCATCCGTCATGACGACGAATATGCGCCAACTCGTGGGCGCATGTCATCTCAAATTCCTCCCGGTCTCGCGTTGATGTAACGGTCGGAATCAATAGTGCTGGCTGAAAGTAAGCCAGAATCATCGGTGCCGATATTCGATCACTCACTAGGAGGCGAGGAGGTTTTGCGAGCCCCAGACGCTTGGAAACGTGTGCCAGGGTCGTTTGTCGTTGTGAATCCTCGCAAGGCTCACATTGCGACATCATGCGTCGCACCGCCATTGCGCTGATCGCGAGCCTGTACAACTGAAACAGACTGCAGACCAACCATACGCCACCCATCGCAATCAACAGAGAATGGATCTGTCGCATGCTTCCCTTCACAGAGACTCTGCTTGCGTTTTGTTCCTGCAATGGAGACTGGATCGAAGCAGATCGCCCCGACGTCGTCGAGTGTCGACCGGACGAATTGCGGCCGCCGAACGGATTCACATTTGATGTCTGTGGATGATGACGGGTCGTCCCGGCGGCTCGGTCGCCTCGTCGCGAACCCTTTTCCGCAAGCTTGATGTTGCCGGCGGTTACGGCATCGGACGTCGCAACGTCGATCGCACCGACGGATATCGGAATCACCCATCCGCCGGATCGCACGCAAAGACTCACCATTGGTATGACGATGCACAAGGTGGTCGCGATTAACAACAACCACGCTCGCGCCGCCGCTTGGCGAATGAACCACGCAGACACAACGAATGCGAGCAGGCCGACCAGCGTACTCTGCCAAATCACATCGACCATCAATCGCTGCCAACCACCGGCCGGAATCAACGTGACGATACTGTCGAACGTACTACCCATCACGACGCGCCTTTCGCTTGGAGGATTCATTGGATCGTTTCGACTGCTCTTTGCGACGTTCGTCGATGAGCTTACGCAGTTCGGTCAACTCGGCATCGGACAGACTCGCTTCATCCATCAAGCTGGAAAGAAGCAATCGGGGGTCACCGGAAAATGCGGTTTTCAGCAATTCACGTAGCTTGCTGCCTCCAACGTCGGTCTTTTTACGAGCGGCGCGGTAGACGTAGGCGCGACCCTCGGTCCGGTGCTCAAGCCAGCCTTTCTTTTCAAGCTTTTGCACCGCCGAAAGAACGGTCGTGTAACTGACCGATCGGCGTTGACCGATCAACTCGACCAGTTGCGCCACGGTCGCCTCGTCGCGTGCCCAGATGAGATCCATCACTTCGCTTTGAAGAGACCCAAGTCCCAGTATTTTTTCGCTCATGGCGGCTCCGATAACCTATCTACGTCGGACTGCAGTACGTTGTACCGACGTAGATAATCGTTTTCAAGACCGTTAGCAGAAAAACGTTGGAAAGTTTAATGGTCGGCGTGGCAGGAATTAAACGCAGAGGTCGCCAAGCCGCAGAGGCTCTTACTCGGTAGCTGCGCAAAGCGTTCCAGGTCACCCTGACACCCACCAGTGTCCATTCGAACCAGCTGTAATCGAGCGGGCTGTATTCTCGCGTTCGGAGAAAATCTCAAGTTTATTTGAAAGGTTTAGCCGCAAGGTCGCAATGTAGATGGGAGTCGACTTCTCGAATCAAGATGCGGCACCTGACCAAGGTCGCAAACAACACGCGGGATGGACCTCATGAAAAGTCATCATGCGCTAGCTGTTTTGACTCTATTTCTCGCAAGCCCCGCGTCTGCGGGAATCATGGTGACCGGAAGTTTCACATTCGTGGCAAACGGGCAGGGTCTGGATAATGTTCCTTACGAAGGCGATTGGAGTTTCATGTTGCCGGACCTGTCCGATGACGATTACTTCGACTTGCCGGTCAGTTCGTTTTCCCTCATGCCAGACAACATCGGTGGAACGATCTTCGACGAAACGAACGTTCTGTTTCAGTCGAGTGTGTCTGGCGGTCAGATCCAGTTCGTGACCTTGGGGGCCGACCGGAGCGCGTCGGGCATCGGCGGTGGCGGCAATGATTTCCGAATCGACTACAACTCACTGGGCGTTATCACAAGCTCGCAGTTCGTAATTGGGCCCGTCGCACCAACCGACACCCTCAATTCCAGCGGGACGTTCTCTGTCGGGGCTGTCGTTCCCGAACCCGCGTCCTCGCTTTACTGCTTATCAGGCCTGCTCGGCTTGGCCGTGATGAGGCGACGTCGATCCCGCTGACTCAGTCACACCGTCCGAAAACGCCCTGATCGTGCGCGATACCTCTGCGGTGGCGTTTAATGGTCGGCGTGGCAAGGATTAAACGCAGAGTTCGCAACGCCGCAGAGTGCTCCCGGTACGTCGACTCGAGGCGGATCCTGGCGAGGAGCGCAAACGGTTTGTCAGTCTTCACCGCGCATCAGCTGAGATTCCTTTTTTTCCCAGATTTCGCTAAGAGAAGCTGCCCTGACGCGTCCTTTCACTAGGGGAGTTTCTAATTCAAACACATCAACCGACTTAGGCCCTGATAACATGAGACTTGTCTTGGTTCTTCTTGCTGCTTCCGCTGCCACGGTCGCATCCGCAGAGTGTGGACCCGAACCGCGGGATCAGCTTCACCTACTGAAATACGCGGACTTTACGTGTGCGGATATATCGCGCGCGGTGAACTACTACGTCGACTTAGGCGAAGATGCAACGCTCAAAGAATTTCAGAGTCTCTTGCAGAAGCGCGAACAGGTAGGACGTCCAGACTTGAGTGAAAGGATTGGATGGTTGTGCCGCATACTCTATGAGCCAAAAGATAAACCGATGCGGCCACCTATGCTGGGCGGCTTGATGCTTCCTCACGACCAAATGCCGCTCGACAAATGGCCGTTGTACCCCGTTGCAAAATCCGGAAGCACATATTGCGTCCTCTCAGAGGGTTACACGCTCGCTGGTTTTCCAGAGCCGATGACCAAGTACTTCAGCTACTGCAAGAAGAGTGGTTCCTTTCGCACAACGTCCGTCGTGATACCTAGCAAAAAAGAAGCCATCCGGGACATAAACTCCATTCGTTCATCGCAACGTTGGACCAGTATCAATTGGAAGAATTCTGGACAGGGTTTTTCCTATACAATGAACGAAGCATGGACTTGGAATCAAATCATCGATCAAGCAAAGTCCATCCCAGAATCAGGAGATTGAGACGTTTGCCTCTACCCGGATTTTCCCCGGAAACCCGGATGGTTTCGCTGAAGGCCTTCCCCTTCTGAGGATCATTGAGGCAACAAACGGCAGAATTGCCTCGTGAATGGAATTCTCGATCCTGAATCCGACCAGCGTCTTCGCGCTATCGGTGTCGCCCAGCTTGCGTTCGAGCGATGTGCGATGTGCCGGCCCCATGATCGCAAGCTGACTTCTGACGGCTCATCTCACGGTGGAGCCAAGTCCGAGCGAATCGCCAGTCTCGTTTGACCGTCGCTGGAGAAAGGTCAAGCGCACTCGCCGTTTCCTTAACGCTCAAGCCGGCGAAATAGCGCAGGTTCTTTCGAAAAGAGAAAGTGGAAGCTCAACGAAGGTACCGGCACCTTCGTCTTCTTCAGGCGTCTGTTGAGGCGCAATCATCCAGAGGACTTGAGCTATTCCTCAATGCTTTGCTCTTTTTCGTGAAATCATTGAGCTGATTCGTACGGATTTATTGCATAGGGAGACAGCGAGGGTTCCGCCATGAATTCTCAGATTGACCCTTCCTTTGCGGCTCCCTCAATCAATGCTCAAAAAACGAAGAAATGCTCGGAAGCAACGTCGACGCACGCCTCCTCGATTTGGTGGGGTTGCCCCTCCCACCCGGAGGCGTGCGTTTCTTGAGTTGCTTGAGGAACGTCGATTGCTAACTGTCACGCCGATCGAGGTGACCGGCGGCTACGAATTGCAGCTCTCCTATGAGCCTGGCGAAACAATCGAAGATGTGGAGGACATCTACCTTCGTACGAATTCAGATGGTGAACTCCAGTACGCGACGGAAAGTTCCTTTGGACCCTACATCGACTTGGGAACCAACCTCTCAGACGGGAGCGTCGACTCACTCTCGATCGAGGTCACTTTCTCGAGGCAATCCAACAACGACTACGCCGATTTGATTCGAAATCTATTCGGCAACACGCTTTCGACATTATCCCTAGGCAACATCGATGCGCCCGGCGTCGATTTGAGCTTTCAAGGGTTCCGGATCGACGTCGAAAGCGGTCGCACCATCAATACGCGTACGCTCGCCAACGGCGCCGACCCGCTTACGGCAGGTTCGATCGGGGACTCCGGTGACCTAAGCATCGATGCTCCCGTGCAACACATCGAAGGCACGTTGCTGACGCACGTCGGTCCGAATGATACGTCCAACACAGCCGGTGATATCACGATCCAAGCGACAGGGAATCTGGACGACATCGCGAGCGGTTTTATTGTCGCGCCGGGTAACGTGCTGGACATCTCGGCCACTCAGGCCACCGTCGATATCGAAGGCGCGACGATTCGAGGGCGGGACATCATGATTGACGTCGAATCTGATGCGTCCGATTTGTTTGATGATGAAGACACGCCCGGTGGTTGGGGAGAGCCGTTGCAAGAGTGGGTCGGCGGCTTGAATGTCCTTGCAGGCGTTGCGCTTTCGCAGTCCTTCGCTGAGCTCGATGTTCAGTCCAGCCAGATTGAGGGACGCAACGTTTCACTCTCCTCGGAAGCGGCATCCGATGCGGAAGCGACCGTGCTTTCGTTTTATGCGGCGGTTGCTTACGGCCATTCGATTCCGCACGCGACGGTTGATGTTCGTGGCGGATCTTCGATCGTGACGACGGATGATCTGAGCATTTCGACGCGGGCGGACAGTGACCTCAGCATCATCGCGACTCAGAACTTGATCGGGACGAGTACCGTCGTTGAAAAACGCAACGTGACGCTCGCGGGTGCCTACTCCGATGTCGTTTCCAGCGCAGAACTCTCCAGTGATTCGACGCTGACCGTCGGTGATGATCTCAATGTCGACGTGTTCGCGACGCGGGAGCATAACACGCAATCCAACTCGGCAGCTTACGGTGACGGAACGCTTGGGCTGGCACTCAACGTCGCGGTTCACGAATCAACGATTGAAGCGCTCATTGATGGCGACGTCACCACCGGTGGCGACATGACCGTCGACGCGGAACTGGAAACCATCAAAAACGACTTCAACGCCACCAGCACGGTGGGGACCGGATCGCTGGGTGGGGAGCTCCAGCGTGCAACACGTTTCGACGCAGTCGGTGACGCCTTTGGGGCTGCCTTCGGAACCGGATCTGCCGTCACCGCGGGTTCGAACAATAACGAGTGGGCTCGGTTACTGGGCGTCGCCGATCAGCAACCCAGCGCTTATGGCACGGCTGGCGCCGTCAACGTTGGTATCAGTTTCAACGATGTCGAGGTTCGCATCGGTGAAGGAGCCGAAGTCAATGTCGATGGCAACTTGACACTCCAGGGCCGCGTTGAAGAGTTCCCGGAAACGAGCGCCATCAGCTTTCTCAATAGTTCGAACTCTCAGTACGCCGGATCCACCGACAGGACCTACAGCCAACGAGAAACCGGAACGTCGATCGCCTTAACGGGCGGCTATTTTGAAAACGAAATCGACGTCTTCATCGGCAGCGGCGCGACCGTCAACGTCGGTGGCGATCTCACAATCGATTCCACCGCAACGATGCCGTATCACATCCAGTGGGCTTGGGACACCCGTACCGATGAGTTCGAACCGGCACGCGTTTCGACCGTCACCGACAAGCTGAATTACAACCTCGGCATCCAAAACGGCTTTTTCACCAGTTGGGCCGAGGCGATCGCGAGCGCTCAGGAACGGGCGTATGGCGGCATGCTCAATTTGCTGTTCACCGATACGCACAACTATGCCTACATCGGTGACAACGCCATTGTCACGGTGGGCGGCGACTTGGCGATCCATGCGGACACCAATGTCGACACCATCAATTTCGTCGGCTCGCCGCTGGCTCCCTTCAATGCATCCGGTGGCCGGGGCATCGGTGCCGCCGCGATGGCGGTCGGTTATCTGAACGATACCACGGCCAAAGTCAATCAAGGCGCTCAGATCATTGCCGGCAGTATGTTGGTGTTTGCCAATAACCGCGGCCGCACCATTTCAATCGGCGTCCAAGGTGGCCTTGCCGATGGCGGCAGCTTCAACGCGCTGAGCCGAATCGGCAATTTTAACGGCGCTTTCACAGCCCGCTTCGTCGACAACCGAACCGTTGCCAAGGTTTCGCCGCAAGCTTCGTTGAATCTGAGCGGCGGTCAAGCCGCAGTGCCACTGTCGCTCCGTGACATCTCACAGAACGAAACGTCGCTGATCAGCAGCACGCCGATGTTCGATCCCTTTGAATCGCTCAACGAAGACGCTTCCGAATTGCGTGTGGATCCCGGCGAGAATCGGATTCGTTTGCCTTACGCGCACGGACTGCAAACGGGTGACCCCGTGGTTTACGACAGCCGCGGCAACGAGGAAATCGTCGGTCTCACGAGCGGAGAGACATACTACGCGATCATCATCGAAGGTGACGAAGAAGACACGGGCTTGCTGCAGCTATCGCTCACACCTGATGGGGATGCTGTTCCGATTAGCCTGACCGGTTTGGACACCAGCCAACCCCGCTACCATTCGCTGTACCCCGGTTTCGATCCAAGTGAATCGGGTGTTATCAATACCACCACCAACGAAATCACGCTTGATTTTGTGCACGGTTTTGTCAGCGGGCAGCCTGTCATTTATGACAATGGCGACGGCGCCGACATCGGCGGTCTGAATTCCGGCGACACCTACTATGTCGTCGTCACCGGGTTGAATTCCTACAAGTTGGCGGATTCCACCGAGAACGCACAAAAGGCGGACATCGATGGAAGTTCCGATGACATCATTCCGCTTTCCTCGACCGGTTCTGGCAACGGTCATTCGCTCCGGCCGATCTCCTTTGATTCAGTCGAAGTTTTGGATCTGATCGAATCCTTGGATTCAAACGGCGACGGCGACCTGACCACCGGTGACACATTCATTACCGGCTTCAACCTGCAGGGCGATGACGGTCCGATGTCGCGGACCGTTCAAACGAACCAAACGCTTTTGATCCTCGCCGAAGACCAGAACGATACGTACAGCGGTACAGGCGCGATCACGAAGACCAGCTCTTCGGCCTCCAGCATTTCGGTTTCCGTCGATGTGTTTAATCGACAAACCGAGGCGTTCATTGGTGCTGAAGAACTGCCGCTTGGAAGCGACGGTCAATCGCCGGGAACGGGCGTCGACAGCAGCGGTCTGATCATCCTGGGCTACGAACACGGATTCTCGGTCGGCGACACCGTGACCTACACCGCAGGTGGCGATACGCCGATCGGCGGGTTGCGCGATCGCGGTATCTACGTCGTGACCGAAGCGACCGAGAATGCCATTCGGATTGGCCGGACAAGCGAGGAAGCGACCGCGTTCTTTGATGCATCCAGTGTGGATGATGCCGACGGCGTTTGGACGATCGATCTGGGTTATGAGCATGAATTCCAAACCGGTGACGCGGTCGTATACAGTCATCCCGACGGTGATGCTTCGATCGGCGGACTGACCAACGGTGAGACTTACATCGTCGTGCTTGTCGATGGGCAAACGATCTCACTGGCCCAGTCGATCGCCGACGCGGTTGAGCGTTCGGCCATCGATTTCACGCCCACCATCGAAGTCGACAATGACACCATTCAGTTGGGCACCGATCTGGGACTCGCTGAGGGTCAGCCGGTGGTGTACCGGACCAATGGCGGTAATCCGATCGGCGGTTTGATCGACGGAGAAACGTACTACGTCGATTTGATTGACGACGACGTCAATGCGATACGACTCTTTGGGCTGGATCCAGATGTTGCGACCAGCACGCCCATCGAGTTCGATGCATCGATTGCAACCGGTGCGGTCCACAGTTTGCATCTGGGCTTTACCGCCGATGACATTGATGCGGACGATTCGGGTATCGACGGCCTACGCGGCATCCGAACGATCAATCTTCCCTACGAACACGGATTAGAAACCGGCGATCCCGTCCGCTACACGACCGATGGTGTCGCGCTGGGAGAACTTCAGGACGACAATCGTTACTACGCGATTGTCATCGGTGGGACCCAGGTCGCGTTGGCGGAAAGTGAGGCGGAAGCCGATCGCGGTCGCGACCGGATCTTCTTGACGGACCGACTATTTGATAACGGTGATGCATCGGACGGTTTCTTCGACACGATCGACCTGTACACCGAGCATGGTTACGTCGACGGAACGCAATTGCTGTATGTCCAGAACCAGGGCGGCGATATCGGACTCACTGATGGTGAGGTCTACACCGTCCGTCTGCTCGATGCCGACACAACGACGCTTTCAACGGATTCGCTGAGCGGAGACGAAGTGCGCGCCTCGATGGTGCAATTGCTTGATGCTGATGGCAACCTGATCGACTTGACCCGAAGATCTTTACTCGACGGCGGTCCGAGTCTGCTCATCGATATCTCGACTCGTTTGGAGGTGACGCCCGACGTCGGCTCCACCGACTCGCACTATCTGACCAATGACGCCAAGATCGAATTGGATGCCAGCGTCGCCACGGGCAACCAACATCAATTGCGATTGGGATTATCGACGCTCGAGACCACAACGGCCACGCATGGATTCGGCCGAACCTTCGTCGCCGATGGAACCGCATCGAACCTGACCGGCGATGAATCGGATGACACAATCGACCTTGGCTATGCCCACGGATTTTCGGCCGGACAAGCGGTCATTTATTCTTCCGGATGGGGAGCCCCGATCGGTGGTCTGAATGAAGCCCAAGTTTATTTCGTTCGCTTGGTTGACGGCAGCGACACCCAAATTCAACTCGCGGAGACCGAAGAGCTGGCTCTTGCCGATACGGACAATCCCGAGCTAATCGAATTCAACACGACAGCCGCGAGCGGAGCGAACCATACGGTAACACCTGTGTTCAATCCGTCGGTGGTGGTCGATGGCGCAAGCGACATCATCAACTTCGGCAGGCTGCATGGTTTGACCACCGGCGAACAGCTGGTTTACCAAAACGGTGGCGGCATCTCGATCGGTGGATTGGTCGATGGAGAGATCTACACCGTCAAAGTCGTCGACAGCAAGAACATCCAATTGACGATTGGCTTGTCCAGCAATGACGCGATCGACTTGGACGCAACCGTCGCAACGGGCGGCAACCACATGTTCGCTGAACCGTCGTCGGGCAACATCGCACAGATCACCATCGGCGGTGCTGCAGGATTGCTGGCGACCAACACTGGCCAAATCATCTCCGTCACGCTTGCGGGCACCATCGCCACCTCGCCGACGACGAACGCGTACACCGGAGCGGGTTGGTCTTCAAAAACCGGCACCAGCTCCGATATCGAAGATGCCGCAGAGCCGCAGTTCGGCGGCACGAATTTCTCGGGAACCGTGGGTGTCGGCGTGGTTCGCGATGTCACGCGGGCCTACGTGGAAAATGTCGATTTCACGGCGGTCGATCTTACGCTGAATGCCAAAAACGAAACGCAGGTCTTCGTTGGTGCTGGCGCCGTCGTGTTCGCCGCGCTCACTCGAGATCCTGCCCAAAACCAATTCGATCCGACGGGATCGTCCAAAGGCATCGCCGGATCGTTGGTTATCAACGTCATCGCCAATCTGACCGAATCCTACGTGATCGATTCGGACATCGAGCTAAGCGGTGATTTGAATGTCGATTCCGATTCCAGTGGGTTGGTTGTGGGAATCGGGTTGAGTGGTGCTGTCGTCAAAGGGACGTTGGCTGCGGCGGGTGCGATCGTTGTCAACGTGATCAGTCAAAACGTCTTCGCCGTTGTCGACAACACGAGAATCCAGGCCGGTGGTGACGTTGACGTTCGAGCGGTCAACACCGCGACCGCGTCTTCGGTTGCCGGAGTTCTAGCGGTTACCGCCGCGTCCCAAGATGATGGTAATCAAGTTGCCGCCAAGTCGTTTGGATTCGGCGTAGCGATCAACGTGATCAGCAACGATCTTCGCGATGGCGGAACGCTGGCCTACATCGAAGACTCCTCGGTGGAGGCCGATGGCGATGTCGATGTCACCGCCGAAACCGCCAGTACGATCCTCGCACTCGGACTGGGCTTTGCGATCAATCTGAACACCCGGGGATCGTTGACGGCTTCGGCCGCCGTGAACTTGGGTGTGAACGTCGTCGCTACGCGAACGCGAGCCTCGATTCGCGGCAAGCGTGAGGATGAGGGCATCACGGCGGGCGGCGACGTGACGGTGACCGCCGATGATGGGTCTGGCATTGCCACCTTGGTTGGCGTGGTCGCATTTTCGCAATCCAGTCCGGGCTCTGGAACATCGGCGGCAGTTGGTGCTGCCATCGGGGTCAACGTCATCGTGCCTGAAGTCACAGCAGATATTAGCGACACGACAGTGGCAGCTTCGTCGGTCTCGGTTGACGCGACGACCAATGCGGCCATTATCGCAGTCGGAGTCGCGGGTGCTGGTGCGGGAGACTTTGCCTTGGCCGGACAGGTGATGGTCAACTACACCGGCCAAGACGTCACCGCAAGAATTACCGATTCAAACGTGACCACGACGGGTATCAACGGTGACGTTGCCGTGAGTGCCACCAACGAGTCAGCCATTCGCGCTCTGTCGGGTGCCGTGGCAGTGACGTTCGATGATGGGACCGCGATCGGAGCGGCGCTCGCGTTCAATATTATCGATGACGACACCAATGCCTTGATCGAAGGCAGCACGGTCAACGCCAATGACGGTGACGTCAGTGTCATCGCATTGTCCCGAGCCGACTTCACGACCATTACGGTGGGCGCTGCGGTGGGGCAGCAATTCTCCGTCGGCGGTTCGGTTTCGACGATCGTCACTTCGAATGAAACGATCGCCCGTATCGTTGATTCCAGCGTGGATGCGGATCGCAACCTTTCTCTTCGTGCTGACCAAGATAGCTCGACCGTGACGATCTCCGGTGCAGGCGGTATCAGCGAACGTGCGACTGGCGTTGGTGCTAGCCTCTCCATCTCGGTCATCGAGAACACGACCGAAGCTTACATCGACAACTCGACGGTGTTTGGTCGCGCGAACGATAACGATTCGATCGACGTTCAGAAGTGGGACGAGGAAGGCGACGAAACCAATGAGCCGATTTCGGGCGTCGCCGTCATTGCGAGTTCGACCGATGAACTCACGCTTTTGTCGGTAACGATCGGCTATGGTCAAACGGGAGCCGCTGCGGTGAATTTGGCTCCCACCGTCTTGAGCAGCACCACGTATTCGTACATCGAAGACAGCGATGTGAACTCCGCGGATGACGCTGGTGGCGACGTCATTGTTCGATCCCATCAGGATTCGCAATTCGACACGATCACTGGTGCGGGTTCATTGAGCCTGGCGGGAGTGTCCGTTGGCGTCGCTGCTCAGGGCATGTTTGTTTACAACGACACACAGTCCTGGATTTCGGACACCGATACGTCCGACGCGACTGGCAGGGGGCGCCAGGAAATCCACTCCGGCAGAAACATCGAAGTCAGTAGCAACACGCGCGCTGATATGAATGTCGGCATTCTCGGTGTCAGCCTTTCCAAGCAGTACGCTGGCGCAGGCTCGATCGACTTCATCTTGCTCAACAGCGACAACGAATCGACGATCTCCGATGTGGACGTCTTTGCCGCGAACGACTTGACGGTCGACGCGATTGACAATGTCTCGACCGTTCGCGCGGCAGGATCGGTCAGCGTGGGTCTCGCGAGCATCGGTGCAACCGTCATCGTTGCGGCGAACGAAAACGCGACCAAAGCGCGGATGGTCAACACGCACTCCAATGCCGGCGGTTTGACTTCGGTGACCGCAACGAGCAACGCGGACATTGACGCGTTCGCCGTTTCAGGCGGTGCCGGCGTGAAGGGCTCCTTCAACATCGTCTTCACGTCTTATTTCTCAAACACCGACACCGTTGCCGTTATCGAAGGCGGCACACGACAGGTGCAAGTGAATCAAGATCCGACGTTTGCGACGGCCGATCAAGCCGTCCGTGTCCAAGCTGCCGATGACGTGCTGGTGCGAGTCGCTCAAGGAACGGGAACGGCCGCCATTGGGGTCGGTGTTGCGGGTACCGTTGGCATCTATTCCATCCAAAACACGGTCGACGCGCACATCGGCGACTTCGCTCTCGTTTCCGCGATGGGGAACGTCACAGTCAGCGCTGATTCTTCGAAGACGGGGCTTGTGGCCGGCGGCGGCTTGAGCTTGGGTGGAGCCGTTGGATTCGCAGGAACGGTGATCGTGGCCAACGTCGGTTCGGGAAGTGCATCGGGCAACATCGGTGCCGATCTGGATCAAGAGATGTTTGATGCGATCAACGAGGCACTCGAATCGACGAACGATCTGACGGGTCTAAGCGGCGAGGAAACGCGTCCGGAAGTCACCGAAAACGTCAGCAGCCAAAGCCCCGGCGTCTCGTTACCCGGGACGAACGATCGCAACGTGCAAGATGTCGCTGCTTTCATCGGTGAATCGGCGGTGATCACCGCCGGTGGCGATTTATCCGTCACGGCCAGTGAAACGGTCGATTATGAGATGGCTGCCGGCAGTCTGTCCGTTTCTGTCGGAGCAGGCGTCGGGGCTGCCGTATCCTGGTTGACCGTCGGCACCGTGACGGAAGCCTTCATCGCCGAAGACGCCATCGTCAACGTCCAAGGCATCGTGAAAGTCGAAGCGTCGGCTGACGAAACAGCGAACATGGATGCGGTGGCTGTGGGCGGAGCGGCTGTCTTCGCGGCTGGTGCCCAATACGCCGAGGTGGTTCTCAAGAGCGAGCAGATCGCATCAGTCGATCGTGACGTGCAATTGATCGGCGCAAGTTCGGTCGACGTGGATGCATCGCACACGCGAGACGTTGAAGTGATCGGCAACTCGGCTGCCTTCGCCGGGAAACTCGCCGCCGGCTTCTCTGGCTCGACCGCGGAGCTTGGCGGTGTGGTTCGTGCACAGCTCAACGGATCGGTGCTGGGTGAAGTCGACGAATTCGGCGAAGTGATCAGCGAAGTCGGCAATGTGTCCGTGGATGCTCGCAGCAGCGTAACCCGAGCGCGAACGAAAGCCCCAGCACTTGCGGGAGGCATCGGAGTTGCCGTCGCGGGTTCGGTCGCGACATCGATCATCGATACGGACGTCGATGCTCGCTTGGGTCTCGGCACCGAGATTTACTCCAGCGGAAACGTCAACGTTGCCGCTGCCACCGATCACGACGCAGAGACCGATGCGGTTGGGCAAAATGGTGCGTTCGGCGTCACGATCGGCCTTTCCGATTCGGATGCGATCATCGAACCAACCGTCGATACGATTGTCCGTGATTCGACAATCATCGTCGCCGATTCGGTCGTGATTGCGGCTTCACACAACGTAGAAAAAGCGGACGGAACCGAAGCGACCGGTGTGGCCAATGCCGAAGCGACCTCGTCCGGTGCCGCCGGTCTGCTCGGCTTTCAAGGTAGCTGGGCCAACGCTGAAGCCGCCGCCGATGTGGCTGTCAGTGTCGACGGTGCTTCGATTACCGCCAGCACTGGTAACGTCAACATCCTGTCACAGAGTCGAAATGCGGCGACCAGCGATGCGTCCGGGGACAGCTTTGGAATCATCGGCGTCGGTCTGCAGACGGCTGATGCATTGATCAGCACTGACAACCAAATCGAAATCACCGGCGGAACGAACATCACCTCTGCCACCGGCGACGTCAACGTCAACATTGAATCGATCGAGTTTGTCGACACGCACGCACGAGCGGGAAGTGGAGGATTCTTAGCGATCTCTGAAGCGAGGTCCGATGTCGATGTGCGACACGAAACGTTGATCGATATTTCGGGAGCGACGATCGACGCGTTTGATACGGTCACCATCGGCGCGACATACGAGAATGATTTGACCGGTGAAACCGACGCACTCAGCGGGGCTGCGATTGCGATTCCGACCGGGCGGACCGACGTAACGACACGAGGACAAGGCACCGACAACGCGATCATCGCGGTCGATGTTGCTTCCACCACCATCACCGCCGACGTGATCACCGTCGCGGCAGATATCTCATCCGCCGAGATCAAATCGGATGCCAACGGGCAAGCCTCCGCAGGTTTCGCCGATGCCGATTCGTTCTCAGATTTGAACTTCCGAGCCGACGTCACGGTTGACATCGGAGCCGCCGTAATGCTCAACGGTGAAGACGTCGTCAACCTTTCGGCCGGGCAAACGAGCATCACCGCGGACTCGCGATCCAGAGCGTCCGATACCAGTGGTGGTGGAGGCTCCGCGCTCCGGGACCTAGATCCCGATGCGGATTTAATTCTCGACATTTCCAGCACGGTCACCACGTTGGCCGGTTCGAAGATCGAAACTCGGCAGTTGAACATCGGTGCGCTCACGGATTCCGGGCTGGGCGACGTTACCGCAACGGCACTCAAACGCAATTCTGCATCCGACGGCGATGAATCGGCATCCTACCAGGCAAGTCGAAGGGTCGATTTGAATGGCGATATCGTCTTGCCGATCGCGGAAGATCCTCGACTGATCATCGATGAAAATGGCAACATCGTCGAACAGCAATCGATCGAGATCGTTTCGGATCCGAGCGATCCAGAGATTCGCTTGGGCGACATCATCAACGGCGGATCGCTCGGCGGCGAAATCAACATCACGCTGAATACTTCGAGTCGCGACAGTCAAATGACGGACCCGCGGGTGCTTGAGGGCAGCCCGACGATCACTTTCCAAACTGGCTATTCGGAAGTCTTCATTCAGAACGACTCGGACAAGTCGCTTGTGCTTGGAAGAATTCGTGCCGTCAATGGAGCGGCTACCGCCAGCGACTTGATCAACTTAACCGGGTCACCCGATCAATCGAACTTCACGCCCACCGACATCACGGACCCCGGCGCGACCCAGATCAATATCAGCAGTACCGGAAGCGTCTTTCTAAGTGGTTTGATCGAGAACCCATTCGGAAGGACTTCGATCACGACACCGGGTTCCCTTCAGCAAGGAGCTTTTCCAGACACGATCTCCGCGTCGTTGATCGATTCACTCGATCGAGAACAAGAGACGCAGGAGTTTCGTGATCAACTTGATGCGGTCCTCGGGCAGTCGGTCGCGAATCCACAAGTCAAACGGAACAGTCCCGGACAACGCTGGACGGTGACCGGTGATAGTAGCAACTGGATCTTGATCTACAACGAAGACACGGACGCCATTGATGTGTACCCGGGTTTGACCAACGTACAGCAGCAGGGAATCTTAAGCGACAAATTGAACTTAGAAGTCGGCTCCGGAGTGGGGCTGGAGATTTTTGACCTAACCACGTTTGCCGGTAACGCTGGAAACACAACGTTGTCGGGGAGCATCGGCGGCGATCTATACCTGCGAATGTTGGGTGGCGATCTGGCAATCGATTCGGTGCTTGCGACCGACACCATCAAGCTGACCGTTGACGGTTCGATCCTGGACGCAGAGCCCGAAGACGGCGTGGATCTGACCGCGACGACGCTTGATCTGACGACCTACCGCGACAGCAGTAACAAAGACTTCGGGAACCAACGATCAATCGGTGAGTCGAGCAATGCTCTGGAATTGGACGTTTCCGGTTTGATCAATGCCAACGCCGGTGGCGGCGTTGTTCTCAGCGAAGCTGGCCAAAGCTTTGATGTGGGAACAATCGATTCGGAAGTCGGTGACATCGCGTTGACCGTCTTTGATGCCGACTCCGTTGGCCAAAACTTGGTCTTAGGTAATAACAGTCTGATTCAGGCAAACGCCGGTGCGATCACGCTGGTCATTGGTGACAACCTCGAACACGACGGACGAATTCTGTCGACGGGAGCACTCACCGTTCGAGCTGATCAGTCGGGCCTGGATGTCGGCACCGGATCGAACATCGGTTTGCGTGGCGTGTTGGCTCCTCGTGGCCCGGTAACCATCGAAACCGGTCCCGATGCGGACGTGGTTCAATTACAGCGTAGCGATACCAATTCGAACTTTGACATTTCCACCCTAGCCGGTGCTGATTTGATCGAGATTGGTACCGTACAAGGATCATTGAATCTGTCCTCGGGTACCATTCGAATCGATGCCGGGGAAGAAGCCGATGCCACGGATGATCTGTTGGTCACCGACAGGATCGTTTTAAACGATACCGGTCGCGGCGCCGGTGCGCCGGTGAATGTCCTCCACACGACACCGAATTCCGGCTTTGACGGAAGACTGATCCATAAGGAAAAACAGTTCATCTACAACGATGCCGAGTCCGTCGTTCTGGGTTTGGGAGCGGGCGATGATACGGTCACCGTTGAGCGAACCGCCGGAGGTACGGAACTCAAAATCAACCTTGGCGAAGGCAATGATACGGTTTCGGTCGGAAACGATGATGATGCGTTGACCGGCATTCTCGGTGACGTGAGCTTTGAAGCGGAGCTCGGCGAAGACTCACTGCTCATTGACAACTCCGCAAGTAGCGTTGACGGCGTCGGCGTGCTGGGAAGTTCCAACCTGACCGGTTTCGGACTCGGTGGAAGCCTTGGCTTCGGCGGGTTCGAGGAGGTTCAGCTTTCGCTCGGCTCGCAAAACGATCAGTTGCAAGTCACGGGCACAAGAGCGGAAGTCAGCGTGGAGCTGGGCGGCGGTGATGACGACCTGTCGATCAGCGGCGAACTGTCAAACTTCCAAGACGATTTGTTGGTCTCCGGCACGACCATCGATGACACGGGGACAAACACGAATAACGATACGTTGACGCTGGACCTGACGTCGCCATCCACCTTCACGATTGATCAGTCTTCGATCGCGAACCCGATCGGCGGCGGCGATTTGAACTACGAACAACTTGCTTCGATCGAAGCGACGCTTTCAGCTGGCAGCGATATCGTTGCGATCAATGACGTTGGTGTTCCATTGAATCTGGACACCGGTGCTGGGATCGATGAGGTCATCGTCAGGAATCTTTCCGCGGCATCAATGATTCATCTTGGCACCGACTCGGTCGAAGACCAACTGACGATTCTTGGCACCGACGAAGCCCTAACGGTCACGGGCGATACCAGCGGAATCGATACGCTAACGGTTGACCGAAGTGAAACCACCGATGCGGTCACCAATGGTCGGCTGGATGACTCCGCCAGTGGCGTCCTGAGCGGCGTGACCGCTGGCATTGTTACCTTCGACGACATCGCCGCGTTCGAATTGTTGCTCGGTACCGGCAACGATGACTTCGTGATCGATGCGGGCGAGGGACTGGAAGGCACGCGGATCGTCGTCGATGGTGGCAACAGCACCGATACCATTGACGTCGTCACGCTCAGCGATCAAACCGCTGTTCGCGGTGGCGATGGCGAAGACACCGTCAATATCTTTATCGATGGTTTCCCATCGGAGGGTCAGTTCACCGATCTCGGACTGACGGTGGAAAGCCTGGCGATTCACAACTCAGCGAGCACGATTGATACCAGTTGGTCACTGGTCGATGCGTCGCTTACGGCAGAAAGCGCTGCTTCAGGCGGACCGGTAACCGTCATCGACGACATTCTGCGAATCGACCGTGTCAACTTCTTTGCCGGTAGCGGCGTCAATTCGCTCGATATCGGAACGGAAACGGTCAACGATGTCGATGGGTTCGTTGACGATGATGGTCTGATTCGCACACGAGCCAACATCGGATTCGAGAGCGTTGTCGCGGGTCAATCGACTTACACCGAAGACAACTTTACGTTTGACGCCGGAACCGGTGAGACCTTTACGGCTGTCGATGGAAGCATCGGCATCTCCGGTGGCGGATCGATCACGATGACCGAATCGGCGGGCGGACGGTTTGACCTGCTGCGGTTGGATGTGATTAGCGGAACGGCACAAACGCTCTCCGTCACCGGGATTTCATCGGTCGACGGATCGGAGACGGTTGAGGCCTTCGAACTCATCGGTGGGAATGTCCTTCAAGTCTTCAGTTTGGCGGGAATGCGAGATGTTTCGTCCGTCGAATTTGATCTTCCCGATGGCGTCGCGCTGATGGACGTTGTCGGTTCGGCACAGTTGACCGGCGTCGGTCGTGTTGATCTGAACTTCGGATCGATCGAACTCAATCCCGGATCGGCGACCACGTTCAGCCAGTCTCAAACGGTGGTCGACTTTACGCTCGATCTTTTCGATGCGAACACGTATGTCGAAGACGCCTTGTCGATCTCTAGTCCCGGCGGTTTGGACCTGGATCGCGCAACCCGCAGTTCGCTGGCCGTATCCACGGATGACTCGGACGTCACCCTCACATCACGCGATGGCGGCGCGATTGCCGTCTATTCGATCGACGTGGCGACTGTGGGTGACACCGATACGGACGTCGAATTCATCGTCACCGACTTGTTGGGTAACGAAACCATCGTTCCGGTGTCCTTGGTCGCTGGCAGCGGATGGAACACCGTGGACTTCTCGCTCGCTGCGGCGGGTTTGGTTCAATCCGTCCGCTGGACCGCGGACAGCGATTTGCGTGTCGACCGTATCGAAGCCATCAGCCGGGTCGAAACCTCGGTCAGCTTTGATGACTTTGGCACCGGGATTGCCACCGGAGGAAGCACCTTCATCGAAGGCGGTTACCAGGTTTCTGCTACCACTCCCTTCAGTGAGCAGGAAGGTGAAGTGGGAGTCGGCGTCAATCGGCGTGTGACGATCACGTCGGAAAATGGAAAGGCATTCACGCTGAAGTCGATCGACGCTCGATACGTTTCGGCCTTTGGGAACACCACGCTGATTCTGAATGGCCTGACCGCGAGCGGAGTCAATCGGACCGAGTCCGTCACGTTCGTATCAGGGCAAGCCTTGGAACGACTTGAACTCACGCAGTTCCAAGACGTTGTCTCCGTGCGATTCCAAGTTCCCGAGGTTGGGTTCCGACTTGGCAATCTGATCGCCAGCCAAGGCTTGATCGAGAACGCAGCTTCCGGATCGGATCGACCGACCGCCGTTGCTGATTCGCCACGCATCGGTACGCTCGCTAGCCAGGATCTGGTTTTCCATACCGGATTCTTGAACGATAACGATACGTCGAACGATGATCCAACGGTCTTGGTCGATGGTGCAACAACGGGCGAAGTCAACGGCACGCCATTCTTCGTGGAATACCTCGATGAGAACGAGAACGTGGTCACGCCGGTCGACGGCGAAGTCTACATCGTTCGGTATCGCTTCCTCGGTGATCTTGTCGTTCCCAACGGCAGCACGGTGACGGCTGTTGGTGATCACGCGCTTTCGATCTTCGTCGAAAACAATGCGATCATCGGCAACAACGTCGAATTCGATATGTCGGGTAGCAACGCAGATGTGGTCAACGAAGGCACCGACCAAGCCATGCTGGTGCCGGGCGTCGGCGGACCCGGTGCGGGTGCGGGCGGCTCCGGTGGAATCGGCGGTCTTGGTGCCGAAGGTCAACTCGGTACCGACGGCGGCGACGGCGGTGATGGAGGCACCGGCGGCGATGAAGACAGCGGAGACGTCCTGGGCGCCTTTGATGGTACCGATGGAACCGATGGCCAGGATGGCAGTGTCAACTCTCGCGGCGTCGAAGACGGAATCGACGGCACGGATGGCAACGCCGGAACCACAGGTTTCGGTGGTGGTGTTGCCGGATCCGCTGGTGTTACCGATACAGATTCGGGAGCGGGAGGTGAAAGTGGACAGCGGATTCGAGCCCTAGGCGGTGAGGGTGGCGACGGATCTTCGTTGTCGAGCAGTCCATCCATCGTCGAAGCGGCGAATCCGAACGACGCCGAAGATGCCGATCCCGCAGACAACGGCACGAGCAATCAGAACGGCGAAGATGGACTTCGGGGCGGTCATGCCGGCGGTGGCGATAACCTCGGCAGCGGCTCGATCATCTCCGCTGGCGGCGGCGGTGGTGGTGGCGGCGGCGGTGGTGGCGGCGGCGGTGGAGCTGGTGGTTCCGGCGGCGGCGGTGGCGGCGGCGGCGGTGGAGCTGGCGGTACGCTCAACCCAAGTAACGCCTTCGCCGGAGGCGGCGGTGGTGCCGGCGGCGGCGGTGGCGGCGGTGGAAATGGCGGCGGCGGCGGCCAGGGCGGCGGCGGTGGTGCTGGCGGTGGCGGCGGCGGTGCTTTTGAAATCGTCGTGCTCGGACAATTACAAATCGGTAGCGCCGACTTTGATGTTTCCGGCGGCGACGGCCACGCAGGCGAAGGAGGTGCAGCAGGCCTCGGCGGCGTCGGTGGCGGTACCGGAGGTGTCGCCGGTGAAATCGGCAAAGGCGGGATCAACATTGAAAATACCCGTGAACCCGGTGGCGAAGACGGAACCGATGCCGATGACGGAGAGGACGCTGAGGGAGTCGGTTCGGATGGCACCGACCGTCGTGGAACCTTCGACGGACGCGGTGGCGGTCGCGGCCAAGGAGCACCTGGTGGTGAAGGTGGTATCGCCGGCGAAGGCGGTGAGGGTCGCGAAGGTGGCAACACGCGCGGCGGAAACGGAGGCGATGGATCCGATGGCGGCGACGGAGGCGACGGAGGCCGTGGGGGTGTCGGCGGTAACGGTGGTGCCGGAGCAGGTGGAGCCGGCGGTACGGTCAAGCTGGTCGGCTCGTCATTGGTGCTCAACGTCAATGGCGTTCAAAGCGCCGTCGATCTGTTTGCTGGCGGTGGACGTGGTACCACCAATCTCGTCACGACCGACGAAGGTGCCGATGGTCGGATCATCTTGGGTGACAACGATGACCGAAACGAACTCTCACGCATCTCCGGCGACCTGAGCAG
Organism: Planctomycetota bacterium; assembly: GCA_039179795.1. Lineage (GTDB taxonomy): Bacteria > Planctomycetota > Planctomycetia > Pirellulales > Pirellulaceae > Rubripirellula. The sequence continues at coordinate 31,232 of JBCDEM010000049.1, forward strand.
TTCAACTATCTCTGATGCACAGATCGAAGGCCCGAAGGCATTGAACCCGTTCCTTCACGGTGATCTCGGCGACGATGCGTGGACGCCTTACATTCCCAACGTATTGGGCGGTGCGCAGGTTTACGGCATCGTGGAAGGACTCGCAGCAAGTGACTTAGACTTCAATCCGCAAACACTTGACAAAGACGCTGCTCCGTCCGGCGCATTGGTTGCCACACTTCGTTTGCCTGGTGGACTGGCCGACATCGGACTGGGCGACCATCCCGCGGCGATCAACTTCGAAGGCTATGACTGGGTCTTGGTGGCCAATGTGTCCAGCCTTGATTTGGCCGATCCGATGATCGGGATTGGTGTTCACAGCGATGGCGTCACTTCCGAAACAACGATCAGTGAACTGGCGTTTGACGACATCGATCGTCGCACCAGCGGACCGCAAGTCTTGCGGTCTTTGAACGCCGGAGATGTCTGGGCAACATTGATTCCCAACGATGGCAGTTCACCCACCGTACGCGTCAACGTCTCGATCGGCGGCGATAACTCGCTGATCAACAATCTTGATGCGGTCGAGCTTGCAGAATCCGGTGAAGACCAAACGGCCTACATCACTGCGATAAAGCCGATCTTGCAAACCGTCGGCGTCGCCGATGACGTCGAGTCGTTCGGCGGACTGACCGAGATCGAGACTTCACCTCAAGGCGTGATTTACGCGTTATCCGAATCACGGGATGCCTTGCTGGTCATCGACGGGACGGACTTTAGCCTCTTACAAGTTGTCGAAAACAACGTCGACGGAATCACCAGTTTTACCGATCTGGGCAACTTGAAGGTTGGCAAGTTGGACACGTTCGTCCAAGTGACGACGGGCATCAACGGCGTGGCAACATTCACCCGTGATGAAGCGACCGGGCTGCTAACGCTCAATCAGACGCAGTACCTCGACTTTGGCATTGATCCGTTCAACTTCACACCTTTCTCTGACGGTGCCCGGCTCGTCGATCTGACGTCGAACAACTTTGTTGGAACGAACACGACCGGCACGCCGATCAATGCGACCGTCCTGGCAACGATTGAATTCTCGGATGCTGACAGTGATGACGTCATCTATCGATTGAAAGCCTTTACGCGAGAATCGGCGACGGGCCTTTTGACGGAACTTCCCGACTTGATTGCGGATGACGCGGGGAAAGATAGCGAGATTGATTTTGCCGTCGGCGAAAGAATTTTGGACGTTTCAGTTCTGGATACCAGCTTCATTCCCCACCAAGTACTCGTTGGATCGGAAAGTGGTTTTCGAGTCATTCCCTTCGACGTCACTCCGGACCTCTTCATCGCGATCGGCGGGATTGACCATAGTGCAACCATCCGGTTGAACGGTGCGGACAAACTTGTCGTCACCGACAGCTTCGTGCATGTCCTTAGTTCGACCGAGAACTTTGTGACCACGCTGCTGCCTGATTCCGTCAACACGGGTATCTCCTACGAGTTCGTTCAAACGATTACCGACGGACGATCGGGAGTTTCAGGGATGTTGGCTCCAACCGGGCTGACGGTATCTGCGGGTGAAGACATTGCGTACATCACCGGTCGAGATTCGGATTCCGTCATCGTCGCACGGTTGGATGGAAGCGGAGCGATGGTCCAGCGACTGCGCAACAACTCCGCCGGTGTTGAGGGCTTTGTTACTCCGGTCGGAATCGCTTCGGGTGCAAGTGGCGGCAGTCTGGTCGCCGCAACACTCGGAGATGCCAACACGGCCGGCGGGCTTGTTTCTTTCGTACCGGCCGGACAAATCGGCAATGCACCGATTTCGGACAGCGGTGTGCGAAGCAACGAAGACGAACTCTATGTGTTGCCGCAACCGTTTGCTGAATCCGAATCACGAATTTCGCAGTGGCGATTCCTCGCTCAAAACAGATCGTTTGGACTCAACGGACCGACACAAATTCGTCCCTTGATTCTTGAGCAATCGGGTGACAACTGGATCGTCACCGGAATCGGCGCACCTCGTGTGCTCTCCGCGCAATCGGGCGGCGTTCTCAACTTTGATTTCAACTTGCAGTTTGGAAGCGATGTGACGACCGGACGATACTTCGGTTGGTATGCCAGCTTCACTGATGGGTCTCCGCAGGACAACTTGAATGGACCACGTGGCTCCGTCGGCTATGAAGAGAACGTCGGTGCATCCGTGTTCCGATTGGATTTGTCAACGGGCGATGCGATCCATGCGATCACCGATTTCGATGCTGCAGACGTAACGTTCGGAAACGCAATCACGCTGGATCGTCGTTATTCCATCCAAGCCGATTACGACATTCTGGAATCGGCCGACGCTGTTCGTGCACAGTTCATAGGCGTTGATGCGATCACCATCAGCACGGCCGGTGGAGTCGATGACTTGCGGATTACCGCTTCACCGGGCGGAGAGGTGACTTCACTGACGGTCAGTACGGGCGACGAGACAGACGCGGTAGCTGTGTCCGGGATCTCGGAAACGACCCTGATCGATTTGGGCGGTGGCGAAGATGAAATCGTGATTGCGTCGGACACGGACGGTGATGTGAATTTGGAAGTCGTTGGCGGAAGCGAAGCCGATATTTTCAACTTGATCACCGTTGGCGACCAAACGAAAACGACGCTGCGTGGAAACGATGGTGATGATCAGTTCTTCGTTTCCGGCGACAAGCTTGCCTCTGGAACGACCACAACGATCTTGGGTGGTGACCCGACGGTTGATCCAGGTGATCGTTTGCTCTTCAATCCGAACGGTAACGCGGTCGACTTGATCGAGGGAGCGAATCCGGATGAGGGCCAAGTCCGTGTCGTGGGAAGCACGTTCGGCGTCGTTGACTTTGACGAAATCGAAGGCGTGTTTATTGACTCGGGGCCACGAATCGTGGTCGAGAATGCCACGGAGACGATCGCCGAAGGAGACGGCATTTCCATCACCGTCACGCTACCCGATGTGCCGCAAAACCAAGGGGTGAGCGAGGTTCAGTGGAATGTCAACGGCAGAGACTTCGACAATGGTGGCAGTCTGACACTCAACATGAGCTGGGCCGACTTGACAACCGTTGGCGTTGTCGACGGTCTTGATACGTACCCGATCTTCATCAGCGCGACGAATGATCTTCCGGGCAATGAAAGCCCGGTCACAACGACCGAGAAGATCGACCTAATCGTTACCGATTCCCCACCCACGATCAATCTGGTCGGTGAATCCACCGCGGACGTTGGCACACCCTATCAGCTTCAATTCACGGCCGAGGATGCAAGCACGCTCGACACGCTTAAAGGATGGCGAGTCCACTGGGGCGATGGTACGTCCAAGGCGTTTGGCAGCGAAGTCGAGATTGCCTCCCATACCTACAAGACACCGAATGCCTACACGATCGTCGTTGAAGTCATCGACACTGAATCGGATCCACTTGTCGCCGCGACGGAAACCAAATTGATCTCGGTGGTCGTCGATGCGAATGACATCGAAGCGGGGATGTACACGATCGAGGAAGGTGATTCGCTGCAATTGGCCGGCATCGTCGTAGGCGAGCCGACTTCCGTCTCTTGGGACCTGAATGACGACGGGAACTTCGGTGATGCGACCGACACGGACGCGGTACTGACTTGGAGTGAATTGGCCAGCTTTGGCATCGACGGCAGCGTCAACTCGCCATTTTCAGTGCCGATCACCATGAAGGCGACTTATGCGGGCGGTGTTGAAGTGACCAACACCGGTGACTTGACGATCGAAAACGTCGCTCCCACCGCACTGCGGCTTACCTCGGACGTCCCGGCCGATGGGATCAATGAAGGAGCTGGTTCCGCTAATGTGTATTCGCTGTTCTTTGAAGACATCAACGAACCCGCAAGCGGTGACGTGCTCAGCTATGAATTTGATCTGGGTGGCGATGGATCGATCGACATCACGTCTTCGTCACCATCGGTTTTGATCCCCGAGACTTGGACCGGCGGATCGATCTTTGTCGATGGCACCGTTCAGGTGAAAGGCTTCATCAGCGATGGCGACGGAGGAAGAACCGAGTACACAACGTCCTTCACCATCAATGATGTCGGACCCAATGTCGTGCTCTCGGGAATTGAGACGATCAACGAAGGCGATCGCTACAACCTGACGATCGAAGCCAGTGACGAAGGAACGGGTGATGGCCCGATCGGTTATCTCATTAACTGGGGCGATGGCGGACCGATCACCGACATTCCGCCAACGGATTCAATCGATCCGGTCACCACCAACCGTATTTACCAAGACAATTCGCCACCCGGTGAAAAAACCACGATCTCGGTCGTGCCTTACGACGACAAGGGTTCCTATGCGGAAGTGACAAAAGAGATCACCGTCGACAATGTGGCTCCGACCCTGAGCAACTTGGTCGCGATGCAGTCGATGGGTTTGAACGTCATCGTCGAGGGTGACTCGGTCTCGCTCGCCGGCTCGATAGCCGATGCCGGTGCACTGGATAGCTTTCAGTTAGAAATCGACTGGGACGATGATACAGAAATCGATCAATCGGACTTACCAGCCAGAACGACCAGCTTCAATGCGGTTCATCGCTTCGGACGCGACGGTGAGTTCAATGTTGCGATCACACTGACCGATGATGACGGTTTGTCAGCGACCGCCGAAGTGACCGTCCTCGTTGACAACGCGGCTCCCACGGTCGCTTTCACGCTCACACCATCGACTATCAATGAAGGTGGAGAGGTCGTACTCAACGGTACCATTGCCGATGTCGGCGAAGACGACCGGCACCGTCTTGAAATCACATGGGGCGATGGAGAATTCACAACCGAATCCCTTTTGGGGCGTCGTACTTTCTCGATTCCGCATGTCTTTGCGGACAATGACGCCAACTTTGATCCGTACGAAGTAGCCGTTCGTGTCGTGGATGCCGATGATGCGAATAGCTCGGTAACCGAGATGGGGACGGTTACCGTGCTCAATGTTGCTCCAACGATCGAAACGGTCGTCTCATCGGCCGCGGAGATTGAGGATGCTGTTGCCGTCGGCGATGAGGTTACGCTGACGTCGACCTTTACCGATCCGGCATTGGCTAGCGATGACTACACCGCGACGATTGATTGGGGTGACGACGCGGTCACGGGTGGAACTGTCACCTTCGATTCCACCACCGGAATTGGGACCGTCGAAGCGACTCACGCTTACTCACTGGATGGCATCTACAACATCACGATTACGGTGCTTGATGATGACGGAGGCGTTTCCGCAAGCGAGTCGGCAAGAGCATTGGTCGGAACGTTTTCCAACGATGCTCCTGTCATTGCCAACCAAACGTTTAGCATCGCGGAGAATTCTGCGGTTGGGACCGAAGTTGGTACCGTTGTGGCAACCGATGAAGGAGCTGTCACCTTTGAGTTGATCGACCCGAATGTGACACCGGCATCGGGAGCGACTGCGGAGCCCGCCGAATTCGTCATCGATGCTGACACCGGTGTGATTACGGTCAGAGATGACTTGCTCGATGCCGAAACGAATGCCACTTACGAGTTGACCGCAATCGTGACGGACTTCTTCGGTGAAACCTCCGAAGCAACCATCACGATCAACATCACGAACGTCAACGAATTTGCACCGGTGCTGACGCTCAACGAATACTTCTTTGAAATCGATGAGAACACGGCAAACGGAACAGTCATCGACACGGCGGAAGCAACCGATGATGACTTTGGCGACAGCGTAAGTTTCAGTCTAAATGCCGGAACGCCGTTCGCGATCGACACCGATACCGGTGTATTGACGGTCGCCGACAGCAGTCGTTTGGACTTCGAAAGCACGTCGGTATTCACGATCGATGTGACGGCTACCGATACCGGCGGGAAATCGGACTCCCGACGTGTTTATATCCGATTACGTGACGTCGATGAATCGGGCGTCACACCAGAAGTGGTCGACATCACGATCGGTGACGGCAGTCGCCAACGCTCCGTCATCCGCGAGATCACGGTGACATTTAACGATGTCGTATCGATTGCCGATGGAGCCTTCACCATCGTGAAGGATGGCACGGACTCGATTGTCCCAACCGTGATGATCGACGACAGCCAAGGCTACACCGTGGCGACACTCACGTTCATCGGCAGCGATTTTATCGGCGAGTCGCTCGCGGATGGTGACTACCAATTACGCATCAACGCGAACTTAGTGACCGCAGGTGCGAACACGATGGTAGACGACGTCACGGATGAGTTCTTTCGACTGTTCGGTGACAGCGACGGTGATGGAGATGTTGACCGCCGCGACTATGCGTTCTTTTTAGCGACGTACAACGATCCGAATAACTACGACGCGATTTTTGACTTCGACGGAGACGGTGACGTCGACCGAAGAGACTTTGCGTTCTTTCTGCGGAACTACTAATTCCACCTCGCTCGGTGGTTTCGGTTTGATGTTCGCAAATTTGTGTTTCTGTACTCCAACTCTTGTATCACGGTCTTGAAATGCGCTTTCTCCAACTTGCTACACTCCTGTTTGTTTTGGTTTCATGTTCCGCTGCCAATGCGGGAATCATGTTTGAATTCGGACAATCCGACTACATCGTCGCGCCCGGCGACACCATCGAGGTCGAGCTGTTTCTGGTGCAGGATGACCCGATCGGCGATCCCGTTGACTTGACGATCGACGGGCTCTTTAGCGTTGGCGTCAATGTTGTCTTTGATGTAGGTGCGCCGTCGGATCCCGCCGTCGTGCTAGGCAAAGGTTCCATTATCCCAGATCCGGTCTTTGACGATCAACTGTTGGGTGAAGAACTGTTTTTCGATCCCGGTGTCAGCGCGGGTTTCATTGACTCCGTTAACGATATCTTTTCACCCGTGACGGGAAACAGAATAAGGCTGGGTCGTCTCATTTTCGAAACCGGCAGCACGCCTGGTCAAGTAACGACGTTAAGTGCTCAGCCGTTCTTTCCGTTGCAAGACTTTCTTATCGCCGGCGACTCGTCTTTCACTTCGCTCGATGCGTTCGTCACGCCAGGTACGGCAACCATCACGGTCGATGCGACGAACTCTGCTTTGATTGTGCCCGAAGCATCTTCATTATCATCGATGATGCTTGTCGTCGGTCTTGCGGTTGCACGGCGGCGCCGAAAAGACGGACAGTGACATATCGCGCACGCGAGCACAGAAACCGAACTACAGCGATTTGCATGTAGTGTCGCTTTGCTGGCTTTCCTTACAGGATGCCGAGCGTCTAAGAACTCGACATGGTCGCCATATAGCGAAGATAGGGGCCAGAGCTGCGAGGGAGGTTCTTGCAGTCTTCCTACCCAAGCAGCGAGCGCTGATCTAAGCAACAAAACTCCTAGCGAGCTCTTTGCCGAGATGAACTATCAAAGATTCGCTCAACAACACGCGGAGGAGGCACAGGAAGCGACCAGGATGTCACAAATTCCTGAAGGCCCAGACAGTCTGTTCGCACCGTATCGGTGAGCCTACCGTCCACACCTGCCGTATACGTAGTGATTGTTTTCGTTGTCATGTGCCCGTTCGGCGTCGCTTATAAAGTCTGGCAACGTTCGGTTGGCGATCTGACGATCTCACCATCGACATGAAATCCAAGACTGATTGGTGCATCTTGCCAGCGCATAGGCTAACCATTCCATCATGTCGCGGCGAAGATCCGTGGTCGAGTGTGGCGGAACATTATCTCCTATGAACATGACAGTGAGTGATCCGTTCGCACCTTTGGCGTTCGCGGCGCAGCTGATGGAGCCTCACTCATTGAAAATAGGATGTATTCGACAGTGGATGCGAAGCTCAACTACCACGAAACGGTCCGAGATCTCTATCGCGACGCCGCCACTCGGCCGGCTGATGATCTTTGTTGTGTTGCCGAGAAACCCCGGTATCTGCCTGGTTTGGTAGTCCCAGATATCATGCACGAGATGAACTATGGGTGCGGTTCGACCGTGCATTTGCAGGATATGCGAGATGACCAGCGAGTCCTTTACGTTGGTGTGGGAGGTGGCCTAGAGTTACTACAGCTTGCTTATTTTGCACGGCGCCCGGGCGCCGTAATCGGTGTCGATCCGGTTGCTGAGATGCGTGATGCGGCCGAGAAAAATTTGCGACTTGCTGCCGAGTCGAACTCTTGGTTCGACCCATCGTTTGTCGACATTCGCGACGGTGATGCTCTGAATTTGCCGATCGAAAACGGCTCGATTGACATTGCTGCTCAAAACTGTCTTTTCAATATTTTTGACGCTCCGGATTTGGCTCGAGCGTTGAGTGAAATCTACCGAGTCCTGAGACAACGTGGACGCTTGGTGATGTCTGATCCGATCACTCCTGGAGTCATTCCTGGTCATCTGTCGGATGATAGTCGGTTGAGGGCAATGTGTTTGTCGGGTTGCCTGCAATTAGATGAATACCTGAACTTCATCGTAAAGGCTGGGTTCGGCGCGATTGAGGTTCGGTCTCGGCGGCCCTATCGAGTGCTGGATGCGACGACCTATGAACTCAGCGAAGATCTTCTACTGGAAACGATAGAAGTCGCTGCGCTGCGAGTTCCGGTACCACAAGATGGGCCTTGCATCTTTACTGGGCGATACGCAATCTACACTGGCCCGGAAGAATGCTACGACGACAACAATGGCCACGTGCTTCGGAGAAATTTGCCCGTAGCGGTGTGCGATAAGACGTGCAAGATGCTGCAGTCCGTTGCTCACATGGCTGTGACGGAATCCACTTGGCATTACCTTGGCGACGGTTGTTGTTAGCGGCTGGGCCCCTACCCAAAGGTCCCCCCTTTAACTTGAAGTAATCTCAGTGATCCGAGTTGCAGGAGTCGCAAGTGCTTGAACGCGGAACGCAAGCTCGCTCCGATTCAATGGATCAATTTGGACTGCCAATCATCGGGAGCCAAGCCTTTGGCACCAGGGCTGCCGGCGGTCAGCTTCGTGCTGCTGATAGGATCACGACGCTACAAATCAACATTGGTTTGCATTGCAATCTGGCGTGCAAACACTGTCATGTGGAATCGTCGCCCAAACGTCGAGGTGAACGTGAAAACATGTCTCGCGAGACCGCACAGCGAATCGTATCGTGGCTTGGCGATCACCCGAGCGTTGAAACGATCGACGTGACGGGCGGCAGCCCTGAGTTGAATCCACATTTCCGCTATCTTGTCGCGGAAGCTCGTTTGCTGGGTCGACGAGTGATCGATAGATGCAATCCTACAATCATCGGATTCAAGAACAGCGACGGCTGCTCGAATGATTGGATCCCTCGTTTCTTGGCCGACCACGAAGTCATGGTGGTCGCTTCGTTGCCTTGCTATTTAGAGGATAACGTCCGCAAGCAACGAGGCTTAGGCGCGTACAACGAATCCATCGAGGGACTATTGGCACTAAATTCAGTTGGTTACGGAGTCGATCCGAAACTGCGATTGAATCTGGTATACAACCCCACCGGACAGTCATTGCCTCCGCCAGCCGACAAGTTGGCGGCAGATTACCATCGCGAACTGTCGGATCGTTTTGGCTTGGTCTTTAACGACTTGTGGACCATCACCAACATGCCAATCAAACGCTGGCGTGACGCATTGCAGCGAAACGGCAAGCTAAATGACTACATGACCTTGCTCTCAAACGCATTCAATCAGAACACCGTCGATCACCTAATGTGCCGCACTCAGATCCATGTGGACAGCCAGGGCCAGGTTCACGATTGCGACTTTAACTACGCTCTTGACCTTTCACCGGTAGATGTCAAAGGGCGTCTTTGGGAGATTCCCATCCATCAGCTTGAGTCCCGACGCATCTCAACGGCTGAACATTGTCTCGGATGCACCGCCGGATGTGGCAGCAGTTGTGGCGGCAGCTTGATTTGACGCATCTATCAGTCCTGCTCTGCATGACGGTTGAACCACCGAAGCAATTCCACATCAGTCTTTGCTTAATGTGCTCAGCCAGTGACATGCGAGGTCTTGCAGTTTGGCGTTATCCCCATCCGGACGGAGGCGACTGGTTTGCAAAGTGTTTCCTTCTGCGAGGACATGCCCAATCACACGGCGACCGCCTGAAGAATAATACCGCTGTCCTGCCTGGCTCCGGGAACGTGGCAATATACGGCGTCGAGATAGCGACTCTGTGAGACGCTTACAATCTCGCGATGAGCGATGCATCAGGATTCATTCACGATCCCGTTCGAATCGCTGCTGAAAAGCTGGCTTTTATCAAATACTCAAAGATTCGCCGCGGATGGATTGGTGAGTTTACCGAAGCATTCCGCGGTGCAAGCCTTCATCAGAGTTATCGCACCCTTTAGGTGCCGGAACTGAATAGCAATCGAGCTTCGCTTGCTGCCCTGATCGCCCCACACAAGAGGATCCCCAAATGAAGAAAATCGATTCTGCGATCAGGCGGTATGAGGCTACCGGAACACGATCAAGAAACGATTCAGGCGTCGATGCTGAGACGTACAACGATGCCACTGGGCAAAGATCCTGCAGCATTTCGTGGCGGACAGGCATTATCACTGTCAATTATTTGATGGAATAATCATCCCTGTATTTTTGAATTCCGGAGTGCGCAATGTCATCTCTCTCGTGCCAAGCCCTTGTCCGTACATCGACGTCTTTGGCTG
>JBCDEM010000020.1:0-134917 GCA_039179795.1 Planctomycetota bacterium
GTAAGAGTTGGCTGCCCTGATCGGGCGAGATGGAAGTTGGTGCGGAGGAGGACAAGAGATGGAGGGAAGAAACTCGACGCCTTTGCGTGGGTCGTGCAGACGAGGTCATGCTCCGCATGAACGGAAGAGGCGCTACGATCGGCGGAGCGATCGGCGACTCTTTGCGATCGGCGACTTTGGCGTTCACTCTGGTACGCGAATGTAATGATCGATCATCTCGATCGTGAACGCTCCCGACGCGACATCTTTCATGTCTTCATTCGCTTCGGTTGGCATGTGGCAACCGATGCAGTCGTTCGCGATTGAAGGACCGAGCTTGGAAGACATGCCGCAGTGCTCAACCTCATGGCATTTGAAGCAGGCCTGCGTAAACAGATCGGTTCGCCCATGTTGGTTTTGATGAGGATTGTGGCAAGTTGTGCATGTCATTTCGGATTGCTTGAAGCACTCGCTCATGCTCAACCGGTTTAGTTGATTGGCCGTGTGAATGCCTCCCACTCCGGAGCTGCCGGAGTCATAAAGCTTGTGGTAATCCTCCAGATCGTTCCCCGGCACAAAGGTGAACGCATCTTTCATCAACTTGAATGAGCCCGAGTGGCATTGACCACAAATCTCGAGTTGCTGCTGGCGGGGCAGAGAGGTCGGTGCAACGATGAATTGACCGGCTTTGTCCTTCGGGTTTTTGCGGTGGTGATCGACATGATCTTTTCCCGGGCCGTGGCATCGTTCGCAGGAAATTCCCCAAATCGCGGAATCGCGGTGATAGAAATTGGGCGTGCGCTTTCGATCGATGAACGTCATGTGACATTCTAAGCAGGCCGTCCGGATCACTCGTGAATAGACGACGGAGGTATCGCGGTAGCCAGGACTGGTGATCCACGAGTCGCTGCCGGAAAGATACGAGACATGCGCCTGGAACAGTGCGTCGCCGTGCCAATACAACATCGATTGCCCGGTCTTCGCGGATCCGGTGAAGACATCCATCGGGAATTCCAGCTGCCAGTCTTCGAAATTCAGTTTCTGAATCAGCTGGTCATCACGCTGGAAGAGATCAAACGATAGAGCTGGATCGCCACTCTGAAGCCGACTGCCTGGACCTTCAAATTTTCCGCGGATGTTTCCGGGTTCAACGAGACCGCTTGTTCGGTGGTGCGCGGTCTCTATGAATCCGCCATGTTTTTTGGGATGGCATTCGGCACAAGCAGCAGCCCCGAGGTAGCCCGGGTTCGCACTTGAGATTGCTTGGCTGGCGGTTGTTCCCTTGGATTCGTCCGGCGCTGTGTCTTCGGAATCTGATTCGACGGGCGGTGCCGATGCATCGGATAGTGACGAATCGATTTTGGCTGGAAGTACGCCATCCAGAGGAGGAGGAAACGGGAGCTCCACGAAAGACTGGTCATCGCCCCGGCTTACGGTCCAGATATCGGACGGTGAATCACGTTGAGCGATCAGTGTTTCGGAAAGTTTGAATGCGTCGGGAAGTTGAGCATTTGATGCTTCCTTCACCGCTTCGGCCGTTTCCGCACGACGCTTCTGGCGGACCAAATCGCGTGCTACATCGGCATCCGAATCCTCGCGCATCACCCAGATGACGCCAGCGATGGCGATCAGCGCAAAAAGAGCGAGAGTCTTTTTCCCAAACATCGATTCACTATAACCGAAGGCCAAAAAAAGCCAGCTGCAGCGACAATTTGCACGCGGTAAGACGAATGGAGCAGCGGCTAGCCGAATTTTGATAAGACAACCGGTGCCAAAATGGGATCCCAACGGTCGAATCGATACAAAGTGATGTTGACTCGGAAAGCCCGGATTCGAACAATCGTGCTCCGTTCGTGGTGGATACCTGGCGTTGGCTTCACGGGCCGGCCAGATTTGCTACGCTGCAATGGATTGCATCAATCGAAAATTACTCATCCGGTCGCGGGAATGCGAGATAAGAGGGTGAGTGGACCGATTGGGAAAGTTTCGCCAGTCGAAAGGTGAAACCATCAGGGAAGGGATTGCGCGAGCGCTTCTTTTCTTCGCTTCGATCGTTTGAAGCGTCCTGGTGGGGACTCCTGGCTGTACCTTTCAATGGAGTTGTCGTTTGTCCCTCCCCCCGGACTTCGACCTGAAAGAGCGAGTGCGTAGCGCGGTTGACATCGTGGATGTCATCGGTGCGACGATCGAGTTGCAGCCACAAGGAAGAAACTTTGTGGGGCGATGCCCGTGGCATGCTGACCGCCGACCTTCTCTTTCGGTGAACCAAGAACGGCAGACGTGGAAGTGTTGGCCCTGTGATATCGGGGGTGACGTTTTCAGTTTTGTGATGCGGCGCGACGGCGTCGATTTTCCAGAGGCACTGTCGACGCTGGCTGAGTCCGCCGGGATTCCAATCGACCAGTATCGCCGTGGGAAGAAGTCCGAGCCTGGCAGTCCCGAAGACCGACCGACATTACTCTCGGCCGTCAAACTGATTGCCGATGCCTACTTCGATCAACTTGATCGAGGGACGAGCGTGGATGCTCAAGTCGCACGCGACTATTTGGCGTCGCGAGGAATTAGTGATGAAAGTCGCAAGCGGTTTCGAATTGGGTTTGCTCCAGATGAGTGGAGCTTTGCCGTTGACCTCCTGAAGAAGAACGGCTTCAGCGGTGAAGTGGCTTATGCTTCGGGCGTGGCTTCCAATCGCGCCGGTGGTGGGCATGTTGACATGTTCCGCGGCCGTTTGATGTTCCCGATTCAAGACTTGCAAGGACGACCGATTGCTTTGGGTGGTCGGGTAATTCCTGACATTGCCAAACGTCATGGCGATCGCGTTGGTGGAAAGTACATCAACGGTCGCGAGACGCTGCTGTTTCGAAAATCTCACCAATTGTACGGTCTTGATCTCGCACGCGAAGCGATTCGTCGTCAGGGCGAAGTGCTTGTGATGGAAGGCTACACGGATGTGGTGGCGACGCGACAAGCTGGGATCGAGCCGGTCGTTGCCGTCCTCGGAACGGCACTCGGTGAGCAGCACGTCAAAATGCTCAAGCGGCTGGTCGATCGCGTTGTGCTCGTTCTCGATGGGGATGCGGCGGGTCAGCGACGTGCGGATGAAATTCTGGAGTTGTTTGTTCGTGCGGATGTCGACATGCGAGTGTTGACGCTACCGGAAGGCAGTGATCCGGCAGACTTTATCGCTGAACAAGGTGCCGATCGACTTCAGCAATTGGCTGATCAATCACCGGACGCTCTTGACCACAAGCTGGGACGGCTGACAGAAGGTGTCGATGTCACGCGGGACACGCACGCAGTCACTAGCGCCGTTGATTCGCTGTTGAAAGTTGCCGCGAAGGCCCCCGATGGGCTGCGAATCGATCAGCTTTTGCAGCGAATGTCGCGTACGTTTGAGTTCAAGCTGGAAAGACTTGAACGACGCCTCGATCATTTTCGAGAGCAATCGAAAAATCGTCCATCCGATTCCACTGCGAAACGTCGTGCCGGCAACTCGATCCAGTCGAAGAACGCACGACCGCCGGCGACCTCTCAGGATCCAAACGCGGCCCTGAACGAGTCGGCATTTGCTGCTTCGGATGAAGCAGCGTCGGCGTCTTTGCCGATCCATCAGCCCGTCCGACTGCTGCCGATGAGCGGTATTGATCGCGAGTTGTTCGAAACGCTCATTGAGGATCCTGACTTGGCGGCGATGGCTGTCGAAGCGATTGATCCGGATTGGTTTGCGACCAACACAGCGAAGATGTTGCTGTCCGCTTACCAGGACTTAGAACTGGCCGGAGAGACACTGGACGTCGATTCCGTCTTGTTACTTGTCGAGAATGAATCATTGAAGAATCAGATCGTCAATCTGCAGCAGCGGATTGCTGATCGAATCGAAGAGAAACCCGAACCTGCTGCCCAACGCTATGCCGCAATTATGACGCGGTATCGCGACCGAGCCTTTGCGATTGAGCAAAAGCGTCAGATCGAAAAACTGCAGTCGGCCGAACTCGCGGAGGACGAGGAAGTCGAGATGCTTAAAGCGATGATTGAGACGCAACGCGCCCGTCACAGCTCGGAACCACTTTAGAAATCGAAGGAGCCGCTTCACACAGCACTCAGTCACGAAACGGATTTCGATAAATGGATTTTTTGACCCACGTGTCATGATGACACAAGTTAACACGTGTCATGATGACACATATAAACATGAGGTTTGTTCAGATGCAATTGATGGATCAAGAACTTTCGGCGTTGGTCTCCCGCGGTATCGAGCAAGGATACTTGACCTACGAAGAAGTCGATCGTTACCTCCCCGACGAAGACGTCAATTCAGAAAAGCTCGATCGACTGCTGCTGCGATTGGAGCGTCATCAGATCAAGTTGATCGAGGCAAGACCGCGACCTGCGAATCAAGCAGCGAGCGTTGCCCAGTCAGAGCCTGCCGCCGAGCTACCGGCCAACGCCGCGAAAGCGGAAACGCCCGTTGAAGAAGCCGAAGAGGAAGCTGCTGCGACCAGCTCGGAAATGCCCAAGCCGAGCGATGATCCCATTCGGATGTATCTGAGCCAGATGGCTGAGATTCCTCTGCTCAGCCGCGAGGAAGAGATCGCTCTTGCCAAAAAGATCGAGATTACCCGAAAGCAATTCCGTCGAGCCTTGCTGGAGTCGGACTACGCATTGCGATCGACTGTAGCCACTTTGCATCGAGTTCATAGTGGTGAGCTGCCATTTGATCGGACAATCAAAGTCTCGCTGACCGAGCGATTGACCAAAGAGCAGATCTCCGCGCGGATGCCGCACAACTTGCGCACGTTGGATGTGCTGATTCATCAAAACAAAATGGACTTCGAGTTGCTCGTCCGTAAGAGCACTTCACCACGACTGAAAGCGGAAGTTCGTCGCCGATTTATTCGTAATCGTCGCAAGTGTTTGCAGTTGGTCGAGGAGCTCAGCCTTCGCAGCCGACGTGTGACTCCGCTGCTGAAACACTTGGAAGAGATTTCACGCCGGATGAATTTCATCCGTCAGCGTCTTTCAGAGCTCGGCTCCGACCCAGCGAGCCGAGATGAAGCGGCTGACTTGCGCCAAGAGTTGCGCGAACTGATGCTGGTCACGCAAGAGAGCCCAACCAGCTTGCACAACCGGATGGTCAAAGCCCGTAAGTTCTTTGAAGTCTACGAAGCAACCAAGCGACAGCTCAGTAGCGGCAATTTGCGGTTGGTCGTGTCCATCGCAAAGAAATATCGAAACCGAGGTTTGTCTTTCTTGGATTTGATCCAGGAAGGAAACACCGGTTTGATGCGAGCAGTCGACAAATATGAATATCGACGGGGTTTTAAATTCAGCACTTATGCAACGTGGTGGATTCGCCAGGCGATCACACGTGCCATCGCCGATCAGGCACGAACGATTCGCATCCCCGTGCACATGATCGATGTGTTAAGCAAATTGCGACAAGCGCAAAAGCGTCTGACGCAAGACCTGAAACGCGAGCCAACGTACGACGAAATCGCTCAGGCAACGGAGATCCCCTTGGAGGAAGTTCGACGCGTCATGGACATTGGTCGGCATCCTGCTTCCTTGGATCGACCCGTCGGTGAAGGCGAAGATAGCAGCTTCGGCGAGTTCATCGAGGATTCGGATAGTCACAATCCCATCAAGACAGCCGCTGGCAGCATTTTGCGGGGTAAGATCGACGAGTTGTTGAAAACGTTGACCTATCGCGAACGTGAGATCATCCGACTTCGCTATGGGCTCGTTGATGGCTACAGCTATACCTTGGAAGAGTGTGGCCGGATCTTCAAAGTGACACGAGAACGCGTTCGTCAGATCGAGGCGAAGGCTGTTGCCAAGTTGCAAAGCCCCAGCCGGGCCGATCGTTTGGCTGCGTTCTTAAAAACGGCGGCGTAGCGATACCAAACGTGGTCTCGGCAGGAAACACGCAGAGGACGTAACGTCGCAGAGGTACGAACGAATCCTCTGCGACGGGACAAACTTTGCGACAAAGCAAATTCTGCGTTAAAACGCCGGCGAATGAATGAGGTGCATCGATGCACTGTCTTACGGATTCGTGGTAAGCTGACGGCTTCGCTGAACGCCTCACTCACAATCCAACAATATGACCATCGACTCGAAGATCGAGATAAGCACCGAGCTCCTTCGTCGGCTGCATCGGATTCACCGGCAACTCACTGATCTTAACGGTCGGATTGCACGCGGCCCGCGTCAAGTGAAAGCAGGTGAGGCATTAGTAAACCAAGCCAATGCGGTATCACAGGAAATCCGCGATCGGCTGAAAAAGTCGACAATGGCATCTGACGAGAAACAGCTTCAGCTTAAGTCCCGCGAAGCGAGAATCGAAGAGCTTGAGGCCAAGCTTAACACTGCTGCCAGCAACCGTGAGTTCTCCACGTTGAAAGAGCAGATCGCTGCTGACAAACAAGCCAACAGCGTGTTAAGCGATGAGATTCTTGAAGCTCTTGAGCAGATCGACATCATCGAAGCCGAACTAAGCGAGGCGGATGCTGAACTAAAAAAACAGCAGGGCGAACAGCAACAACGCGTGAAAGAGATTGAGGCCAATCTGGCTGAGCTGTCTGGGGAATTGAATCGCGTCGAGTCGGAGCTCGCCGAGACGGAAAAAGAGATTCCCTCTGCCGTGTTGCCTGACTACAAGCGTTTGACCGACACGAAGGGTGAGGACGCATTGGCGCCGGTCGACGGTGACTCCTGCGGCGGTTGTTTTCAAACTCTGACGACGAACCACATTGATCATTTGCGACTTTCGCGTTTGATCCGCTGTCCGAGTTGCAACGCATTCCTCTACTTGGCAGAAGACCGTCGGGTCAAATAACGACTCAGCTTAGCGCCGGCGTGGATGACAGTTGCTTCTGTTCATTCAACGACACTTAATGCTTCGGTCTTCAATGGTTAAAGAAACTTGAGCGTTCGATTTGTCGCAACGGGACGAACGTTCAAGGAACGAATTGGATGATGCATTTATATTTGCCAAACATGACGCCGAATCGTCATGGATTGGAGCCGAATCCAATTTTATTTTGAAGAGTTTTTTTGCTTCTGTAGCGGACCGCGGCACGCCCTTAGCGGTATGTCGTTGCGTATGCCAGCAAACGACAGGACATGCATTTGAGGCGATCAGCATGATCGTGATTGGGTTGGTGGGAACTCCGGCCGGTGGTAAATCCACCGTTGCACGGCTTTTACAGGAACTTGGGGCGACCTGGATCAACGCAGATCTGATTGCGCGAGAAGTTCTGGATCGAGCGGACGTTCAGAAGCGAGTCATTGATCACTTTGGTCCCGATGTTGCCGATAACGCTGGCTTGGTGGACCGAAAGAAACTGGCCGCTCGAGTATTCGGGGATGACGATTTGAGCCGCCGGGCATTAAGATACTTGGAGGGGTTAGTTCATCCCCTCACGCGACAAGTGATTCTTCAGCGGATGCGTGATGTGGAACATCAACATCCAACATCCACAAAACCCGTTGGCTTATCCGAGTCGGTTGTTGTGTTGGACATTCCATTGCTTTTTGAAGCGGGTTGGGATGTTAGTTGTGATCAGATTTGGTGCGTTGATGCGGATCATGAGATACGTGCGCAGCGTGCGGCGGACCGTGGTTGGGATTCTTCCGAATTGAAACGGCGCGAAGCCAATCAATTGGCGATCGACGCGAAGAAGAGGTTGAGTAGTGTCGTGGTCGACAATAACGGATCTCCCGAGCAACTGAACGCTACCATTACTGCGTTGTGGAGTTCACTCAGGTAGTTTTTCCATTGCACGAACCGATAACCATCATCGCGAACCAAACTGAACCAGCTTGTGACTTTCTGAGTAACCAACCTCAACACTGATCTTTGACGAATTCAGCTTTCCCATTCCGTCGATTCGCGGCTCCCTAGAGTAGTTACTTTTGGGCATCGCGGTTGATTCCCTCCTTTTCTCCCTTCTATCTCTTTAAACCACATCTTGGGCGATGCCCCGAATCGCTCCCCCTCCTTCTTTTCCCTCCTGAATTTCTATTCCACCATGCCCAATCGGCCCCACTCCAGGGACGGCGGTTCGGGACGCAAAAACGGCCCACGCGAATATCGCGATTTCCGGCAACGCCAGAACCGTCCTCGCCATCCCGACAAAGAAGTTGATCAACGGATTCGAGAACTCGATGCCGAGCGTGATCCGCTTTCACTTCCCGAAGAAATCGTTAGCGAAGCCAACAAGGCAGGTCAGCGAGTCGGTATTCCCACGCCGAGTGAAAACCAGCCTCAGTGGAACATTGCGCAATTGCAGCAATCCTCGTACGACGATCTCGTAAAGATCGCGAACGATGAAGGTATTGAAGACTACAGCGGGCTCTCAAAGCAGGAGTTCATCTTTCGCATCTTGAAGCACCGTATGAAGGTCAATGGACTGATGTACGGTGAGGGGACGCTTGAGATTTTGCCAGATGGTTTTGGATTCTTGAGAAGTCCTCAGTACCACTACCTGTCTTGCCCCGATGACATCTACGTTTCACCCAGCCAGATCCGTCGTTTTGGCTTGCGTACCGGAAGCCACGTTGCTGGTCAGATTCGACCGCCAAAGGAAAACGAGCGGTACTTTGCATTGCTGCGCATCGAAGCGATCAATCGTCAAGACCCTCAGCAGCGTCATGAGATCGTACCATTCGATGAACTGACGCCGTTGCATCCAGATTCACGCATCATCATGGAGCATGAGGCGGGTCAGTTGAGCACTCGTGTCGTCGACATGTTGACTCCGATCGGCTTCGGTCAGCGCGGTTTGATCGTAAGCCCACCGCGGGCGGGAAAAACGATTTTGATGCAGCAGATGGCGCGGGCAGTACTTAAAAACTATGAGTCTGCCTATGTGTTCATGTTGTTGATCGATGAACGACCCGAGGAAGTCACGGACATGGAACGTGAAGTCCGAGGGCCACAGTGCGAGGTCATCAGCAGCACATTCGACGAACCAGCACAGCGCCACATACAGGTCGCGCAAATGGTCATCGAGAAAGCAAAGCGGATGGTCGAATCGGGAACGGACGTTGTCATCTTTCTTGACTCGATCACTCGGTTGGCTCGAGCTCACAACAGCGACGGTGACTCGACCGGCAAACTGCTCAGCGGTGGGCTGGATGCCGGAGCTTTGCAAAAGCCAAAAGCTTTGTTTGGATCGGCTCGCAAAGTTGAAGAAGGCGGGTCGCTGACCATTCTGGCGACCGCGTTAGTTGACACGGGCAGCCGCATGGACGATGTCATCTTTGAGGAATTCAAAGGTACGGGCAACTTGGAGATCGTTCTTGATCGAGCTATGGTCGACCGACGTGTTTGGCCAGCGATCGACATCAGCCGCAGCGGAACGCGTCGTGAAGAGATTCTGATGGATCCGGACGAGTATCGAAGGATCTCCAGCTTGCGACGCGCCTTAGCAGAAGTTCAGCCAGCTGATGCGATGCAAAATTTGGTCAATCAATTGGCCAAAACGCAAAACAATGCCGAATTCTTGATGAGTTTAAAAGATGTCGACTGAGATCACTGGCATGGATGGGGCGTTGCCGAGCGGACGCGTGGTGATCGTCGCCAGTCGCTACAACGCCTCGATCTGTGATGCGTTGGTGCAGGGTGCGTTGCAAACACTCGGCGACGCCGGTTTCGATCCGTCGTCCACACCGGTGGTTCGAGTGCCTGGTGCTTGGGAATTGCCAACCGTCGTGCAGCGGGTCATTCAACGGCCCAATGTCATCGCGGCGATCGCTCTGGGCTGTGTGATTAAGGGCGAAACCACCCATGATGAGCACATCAATCGCGCGGTCAGTCTTTCGTTGATGGAGATGGGCGTGACGTCTGGCCTGCCGATCGCGTTTGGCCTGCTGACTTGCAATACGCTTGAGCAAGCCATCAATCGAAGTGGTGGCACGGTCGGCAACAAAGGTCACGAAGCCGCCGATGCGGTGCTCGAATTACTGCGGCTGCAGGTTAAGATTGAAGAACAGCTGTAATGAAAAGCAGTTTTTGCGTTCCGATTCGATTACGCATCGATTTCGTGTTTTTTTGATTTCGTGTTTTTGATGGCGTGTTTTTCCTGAGGGGCGCACGGTCCGATGATCCCCGCGATTGCGATCTGCCGTGACAGTTGACCGGAAACAAACGAAGTCAGATCGAAAAAGACCCTTGGTTTCTCGGCTCGTGGGGATGGAGACAGAATACGCCACGCTCGTGGCTGACCGGCAAGATCTCGATCGCGATGATCTACCGCCCGCACAGTTGGTGTATCAGCAAATCTGCGAGGCAATCCGTCGCGATCAGCCAACGGTTAGCGGTTTGTTTGATCACGAACAGATGTTTCTCGCCAGTGGCGGAGCGGTGACGTTTGAATCTCATCCGTCCATGCATGCGTTGCCCGGTGGATTGATCGAGATCGCAACGCCTGAAGTGCGGAGTCCCGAGGAACTGCTCGCCTGTCAACGTAGTGTTGACGCATTGGCGTCGGAGGCAGCCGCCGAGTCGGAAACGAGTTTTGACCTTCGTGTATTAAAGAACAGCAGCGATGCATTCGGCCATGTCTACGGATGTCATGAAAACTACGAGGTCGACGTTGCTCACGGCTTTCGCCTGGTGGTCTACCGCTTCTTCATTTTGGTCTTATGGGCAATGCAAGTCGCAAGTCTGCTGGTTTCCTTGCCGATCATGGGCGTCATCTTAGCGGTGGTGCTGGTGTCCAAAAGCTTCCGCCGCTCCGACGTATCTTGGTCCAATCCGAATGATCTGTTCGATCTTGTGCCAAGGTGGATTGCGATCTTTTTGGTGGCGGGGTTGCGATTGGTTCATTTCCCAACCGTTCTCATGTTGCGATTTGTTGCACGTCGAATCGCGTTTCATCGACAGCAAAAATGGCTAACCGCATTCTTGGCATCTCGAGTCGCGCTTTGCGGAACGGGCATCCTCGATCACTCGGGAAGATTCCAATTGAGTGCGAAAGCGATGGTGATCGATTCGATCGCTGATATGGGCGGCTTTCGTGGTGAGAGGCCCGTTTTCGTCTTCGGTCATTGGCTTGGTCAGTTTTGCGCCAAGTCATTTCTTTCGCTCGGTTCGACGCGTCAAATGTTCGCTCGCAAGCAGCGATTGCAGATCGGTTTGACGGATTCGAACATGGCTGACCTTGCCGAGTACGTGAAAATCGGATCGACATCGCTTTTGTTGGATATGATCGATTCCGGTGAGTCATTCGATTTTCCACAATTAAAACGACCTGTTCAGTCGGTGCATGATTTGGCGAGCGATTGGAATCTTGTGACAAGTGTTGCGACGAGTCGAGGAAGGCTGTCCGCCCTTGAGATCCAAGAGATTTATTATCGTGCCGCGGAGCAATATGTCTTCCAAGCACCCCCCGAGTCACGCGGGGAAGCAAACTTAGTGTTGGCTCGTTGGCGGGAACTATTGGATGCCGTAACGGCGTTTCGCAAAGACGCCTACGATATCGAAGCGGCGATCGGACGTGTCGACTGGATGACCAAGCATTGGATGATCAGTGAATTGGGAAGTGATGCCGATTGGACGGACCGCAAGAAGGTTGATCTTCGCTATCACGAGTTGTCCGATGATGGCTACTACTGGCAATTGTTGGATGCACGACCGGAACTTCGGTTAGTTGACCAACAACAGATCGATCGCCGTCGCCGCTCGCCACCCTCTGGGACCCCGGCTGCGAAACGCGGTTGGATGATCCGAGAATTCGCTGATTCGGATCAATCGATGCAATCCGAATGGACGTACGCGATCATCGGTACGGGGCGTCAGCGTCGTAGGGTCGAGTTTCAACGAGACTGAAATTGGACGATTCGTAACGCTTCTGCGCAATCTTGGATCGGTCGCGGTCTCGTTTTTGAACGACGCTAGAGCATCGATTGTCTAGTCAATCGATGCATCCGCAATGATCGGCGAAATCGATTCTCTAAAACCTCGCGAAGACGCGCAACCGTGAACTACGTTTCACGTAGCTGTACATTTCTGTCGTCGTTTGGATACCGATCGATGAGTTACTCCGGACTCCGTCCGACACGCCCGCGCTCCGTTTTGGTCATTGTCGGCGGGCTAATCGCCTGGGCAGGCCTCGTCGGTGGCGTGCTGGTTGCCACACCGGAATACCATCGCGCGCTGACGATGAAGACCGAGCCTGTCTCGATGACTTGGCAATCACTCGCGGAGAACGGTCTTACCGATAACAGCTACGTGCGACTGATTGGTGTGGAGTTAGATCGCGAAGATCCCTCCGATGTTTTTGATCAGTTCGTGATGCCCTTCGATGAGTTGGGTCCGGACGCTACGCCTGAAGAACAACAAGCCGCTTTCGAACAATTCGCGATGGAGCCATGGCAGATGGCCGAAATCGCCGAGATGATCTTGCGACCGATTAAGGTCATCCCTCAAGGTGTGGATGCCGGCACGATCCCGGCCCACATCGTTGTGCCACCGAACCCGATCGCAATGGAAGCGGCACTTCGAGAAGTGGAGGAAGAAGGGACTCTCACCGGACGATTCACGCCAGGAAGTGGCGAGAGCATCGAAGCTCTGTTGGCAGGTTTCCTAATCGCGAACACGATGCCGCAAATCGACGCGGAAGGACAAGGATTGGCGGATGACAACGCCGATGTTGAGAATCCTTTCGAAATCGAGAGTGAAGCCGAAGGCGAGAATCAAATCGCTTTGGACGACCAAACCGATGGAAACGAGCCAGCCGCTGTTGAGGACCCATTCGCAAGTGAAATTGCGCAGCCCGAAATAGGCTCCGAGCGCGTCGCTCAAACGGACGCCGAGCGCGTCGCTCAAACGGACGCCGAGCGCGTCGCTCAAACGGACGCCGAGGAAAAAGGACCAGCCGTCCCTCAGGTCGCACCAGCAATCACTTGGGTTTACGAACCCGTTGAGACGGTTCCGAATCTTAGCGAAGCACAGCAGTGGTTCTGGATTGCCGGCTTTGCAGTTGTCGTAGGGATGGTCATTTGTGGAGCGGGCGGTCCATCGATCACATGCTGTGTGCTGTTTCAGTGCCCATCGATATTGAGCCTGTTTGGGTACCCGTTGAGGTATGGACGTGGAAGCAAGACGACTCGGATCGTCTATGCGTGTATCGGTATTGGCTTACTCGTCTTTGGTTATCAGAAGATGATCACCGAAGGACAATTCGGGCAGATTCACAGTGACTTGGCTCTTTCCGCAATGGGTTTTGTCGCCGGTTCGCTTGGTGCTGCAGCACTGTTTGGTGCGGGAACCAATGCACTCGCTCATAAACTCAATGTCAGCCTTGATCCTTCGGCAGGGAAGCGGAACTCGGAACCGGCAATGTCGATGCGCGAGGCTTGTTCATTGGAACCAACCAAACACGAAGTTGGCGACGAGTACATCGACCCTGCACTCGAGAATGAAGATTGTGGTTCACGGCCGGAAGAGTTGGATGAACTTGCCGACTCATTGGTTGCTGCAGGATTCGACCAGCCTGTCTGGATGACCTGGTCGGAGGAAGAAAACCAACGGCCGGCGATGATCCATTTGGGTTGCCAGGAAATGGTGATCGCGGAAGCCGAACAATTCGACGGTCGCTGCCAGCTTCGCCTCGTGAGCGTGCTTCAGGATGGTTTGGCGATCGTAACGCTATCGGGAAGCAAATCGGCATCGCATTCGAGCCGCTTCGGTTCCAGCGGCATGTACTTTGTTCATGAAAGCGACGATCCGGTCACGATGCTCTCGACGCACTTGGATCAAACCGTCAGCATGGCAAAAAAACGTGACACCGCTGTGGTGGCGATCGATGCGAGCGAAATGGCGGACGCGATTCTGTTTGCTCGTCGAGCCTTGACCGATATTCGGGCTCAGTACGGTGAAGAATCGGCGGAAGTGGGTGCGGCCATCTACGGGCGCTTCTCTTTCCCCGTCAAGGAAGTGTCGCAGTTTAAGCAGGCAGTCGCGGAACCCGCCGTGCTGCACGAAGCGTTGTAGATCAGGTCACTTCTGCGACGCCCGCTATTCGCTTTCGACCTCGGGGACCATTCTGGCTTCGGAGAAGTCTTGCCTGGTCATCAATTGCACCATTCCATCGGCCATGACGACATAGCCGCCGGATCCTGGAACGCCCGCTTCGAAGCCAAGGACATACAGTCCATTTTCGGCGGTCTTACTTAGATCGCCGTCCCAGTTCATCACGATGTCGCCTTCTTCCAGTCCGGATGCCGCTTCGAGTTCTTCTTCGCTCGCTGACGGTTGTGCTCGCATGTGCTCAATGAGCTCGCTCGTCGAAGACGGCGACCGCTGATTCACAACACCGAAGTCCATGTAGGCTTTCGCGAGTGATCCGAGAACGTTTCGACGCTTCACCACTGCTTCGCCGCCATCTCCGCAACCCACGAGAAGGGTTGCCAACAAAATCCAGAGTGTTCGGCGGTGCCATTGCTGCTTTTTCATCGTGAATGTGTCCCACGCGAAGGCCTCCTCCCCGTACCGGCTCAACAGCGGGTAAGATTCAGGTCGGGTTCAGACATTCATTCCAACAGATTTCCCAGATGGAGACCACCGCATGAACCGGCTCGCCATGACTTTGATGCTGCCATTGGTGTTTCTATGCTCGCCGATCATCGTCCCGCAAACGGCTAGTGGGCAACAAACGGCCAGTGGTCAGCAAACGGCCAGTGGTCAGCAGGCAGCTGATGCCGCATCGAGTGCTACAGCGAACAAGATGAGTGAGCGCGAGCAGAAGCTGGCTGAGTACTTGAACGGGATTCAGTTGATCGGAAAGTTCACCATTGATGGGCGAGATGCTGATCCCAAAACGGAAGAGTATACGATCAGCAAATGCGAGAAGCTGGACAAAGAAGACATGTATCGTCTCACGGCCCGCATCGTCTACGGCGAAGTCGACGCAGAAGTACCTTTGGAACTGAAGATCCTTTGGTCCGGCAACACGCCCGTCATCACCATGGATTCGTTTTGGATTCCTGGGATGGGAACGTTCGATGCACGGGTAATGATTCACAAGGGGCGCTACGCGGGAACTTGGCAACATGATGCCGTCGGCGGCCACATGTACGGGATTCTCAAAAAGATCGAAGCCAAACCGGAGGGTGATTCAGGCGAGTAGGCTTTAAAGCATTTCATGACGCTTTGACACAACGAAAAAACGCTCGACTTTCCCCCCGAAAGTCGAGCGTTATCTTTTTCTGATGAGTGTTGCCCTTCCGAATCGTTCGCTGCTTCGCACCGGCTCCCGTGGCAGCGTATCGGAAACATCTCACTCTTCGTCAACCTGTTGAGATCAGGTTGAAGAAGCCAGAAAAAGTCTCTTGGACAGAAATGCCCCCAATTCGCCAAAGTTGAAATCAATGGCGTCGGTTGCTTGGCCCAAGGCAAGCTGTGAGAAGACGTTATCGGAGACCTGAGCCGTCGCACCGGTGCCGAGCGTTGTCATCCCATCGCGGACTCCCGCCGGTTGCGTTTGGGTCACCGTGTAGGTGCCCGCGGCAAGGTTCGCGAAATTGTAGTTTCCGTCGACGTCTGTTGTCGTCGTTTGACTGACGCTGTTGCCGGCCGCGTCCGTTCCCGTAAGAGTGATCAACACGTCGATGAGACCGTTTTCTCCAGCGTCTTGAACACCATCGTTGTTGATATCGAAGTAAGTCACACCACTGATGGACGACGTCAGCGGATCGACGTTGGTCGTCGCACTGTCCGAGTTATTCGTCGTGTCGTTTTCGTTGGTGGATGTCGTGATTAGGACATTGTTAATTTGATCCCCACTCGTACCCGTTGTTGGGATACTTACGAGGATGGTCATCTGTTCGGTGGCTCCGTTGGCCAAGTCGCCGAGGTCGAACGTGACAACATTGTTGTTCACGCTTTGGTTCGGCCCGGTTGCACTGACAAACGTCACTCCGGCCGGCAGTGTGTCTTGAACGATCACATTTTGAGCCGTTGATGGTCCGTCGTTTCGAACGTCGATGGTGTACGTCAGAGTTTCGCCGGCTTGAGCTTCCGTCGCTGATACCGTCTTCGATATCACGACGTCGACCAGGGCAACGACGTTGATGTCCGCGGTTGCCGAGTTGTTGGTGATGTCATTTTCACCAGCAGCCGACAAATCGTTGGTGCTAGCGGTATTCGTTACCGTTCCGGTTGTCGATGCATCAACCGTAAACGTCAATGTCGCAGTTTCCGTCGTGCTTGGATCGATCGTGATAGCGGGGAAGGAAAGACTGCTTCCATTGACGGTTGGGGCTTGGCCATTCAGATCACCGCTGACGAATGTTAACCCGGTCGGGATCGTATCGCTCAAGATGACGCCAGGTGCCGTACTTGGACCCGAGTTGATCACGTCAATCGTATAGACGATCGTCTCGGTTGGACCGGGTGTCGGATCATCGACTCGCTTGTCCAGCGTAATGTCGAAGTCCGGCGTGAGAACCGCTGAGGAGTCCGCCGTGTTGTCACTCGAATCCAGTTCCGTTCCATCGGACGTGACCGATCCCGTGTTGACAACGGTGCCCGTTGATTCGGGTTCGATGTCGACGGTGATCGTGAACGTCTCCGTGCCTGTTACGGGGATCGAATCGAACTCTACCGTGACGGTATTGTTCGTAAAGTCCGTGCTGTCCGCCGTCGGGGCGTCGATGACAGCTCCCACAACGCCAGCGGGCAGCGTGTTTGTAAACACGACATTTGTCGCGTCACTGGAGCTGTTCGTTCCGTGATCGATCGTAAAGGTATAGACCAGCTGGTCTTGGCCCGGAATAGCGTTCACCGCCGGAACCACATCGTTGGTTAGAACGAGATCCACTTCTTGGATCACATTCAACGGTGCGTTCGGACTCGTGTCGTTGCTGTTGTCTGGATCGGTATCGGTTGTAGATACCGTCGCGACGTTGTCGATCGTGCCGGTTGCCGATGACGCAATATCGACGTCGAAACTGAATTCTGCATTCGCACCAGGATCCAAGTTTCCGACATCGAATGTGATTTGCTGACCATTCTCGACGAAAGTTACACCAGCCAGTCCACCATCAAAAGTGCCCGATAAGAAGGTCAGGTCAGCATCGAGGGTGTCGACGACCATGACGTCACGAGCTTGACTCGGTCCGGCGTTGGTGACGTTGATGGTGTACGTCACGCTCGTACCGGCAACGGGCGTTCCGCTGGAAACCTTCGTGACTGCCAAATCAGCTTCACGGTCGACGCTTGTATCGGTCGCCGGTGTCGTGTTGTTGGAAGAATCAGGGTCCGTGTTGGGTGTAGCCGTGACGGTCGCCACGTTGCTGATGGGACCGGTGGCGTCTGTGTCGACATCGACGACGATCGTAATCGTCGATGAGGCTCCGTTGGCCAGTGCACCAACGGACGCGGTGACGACACCCGTAATACCGTCGAAGAGCACTTGATTGGTCGCACCGTCGACGTCACCCGTGTTGAAACTGACACCCGCTGGCAGCGTGTCGGTGACTTGGACACCGGCTGCGTCGTCTGGACCATTGTTCGTGACGACAATCGTGTAGGTCAGTGGATCACCGGCGTTGACCGGGTCGGGCGCGTCCGTCTTGACGATGCTCAGGTCCGATTCAATCAGATCCAGTAACTCGCTTTCGGAATTATCCGTCAGATCGATGTCGACCTCAATAGCGTCAACGGTTGCCGTGTTGGTGATATCTGCCGTTTGATTGGCATCGATATTGGCCGTCAATTGGAATGTGGCCGCACCGGTAGCAGGAATCGATCCAAGCTCAATCGTGACCGTTGATCCATTAACGCTTGCGATGAAAGCACCAGATGCGTTTTGGATTCCCGCAAAGGTGAGTCCCGCTGGGATGATGTCTTCGACTTCGACATCCGTTGCGGTTAAGGGACCATCGTTTTGCACGACAATGTCAAACACTGCGTTTCCGCCCGCAACGATGTTGGAGCTTCCGACATTGAGAGTCTTGGTGATCGACAGATCAATCTGGGGGAAGAACCCGAGATCGAGCGTCGTGTTCGTATTGGCATCGGTGTCGTCATCATTGATCGGCTCGGAATTTGATTCCAGGGTGATCGTGCCCGAAATCACATCACCGGAACCGAGCGTCGTGCCGTTGTCGTCGCCGTCAACATCGTCGTCCGGATCGGGTGCCGGGTCGTTCCCGGTGCTGTTGGCGAAACCGAATAGGGGCGTCCCCGACTGAAACTGACTTGGAGGAATGACGATTGCGTAGTGTCCCGGCTCCAATCCAGCGAAGCTGTAGGCGCCATTGGCTCCCGTCGTCGTGCTTGCAATCGCGACACTCGTCGTAGGATCGACGACATCGGTTGGTAAGACGAGCTCGTGCAATTGCACGGTGATCCCTGTCACGCCCGGCTCGGTACCTTCACGGTTGCCGTTGTTTTTGCCGGCGTCAGAATTGTCGAGGAAGAGTTCACCCCCCAAAGTCATCGGGAGAATGTTTGCATAGTTGGCCGTAACCGCATCGGGGCGAATGGTTTCGACGATCGAGACAAACACATCGTTGTTGGTGGACAGGCCGACGGATGCTTCAATCGCTCCAACATCGTTGAAGTTCGCTCCGGCCCCCGTAGCGATCGTGAACGATGAAAACGGCACGAACGTTTCGATAAAGTTGGTTGGATCCTGTGGAATGGCAATCGTGGTTGTGCTGGAATTTGAGCCATCCGTGTGAATCGTGATCACCAGATCATCACCGGCAGATTCTGCACGGGTCATAACGATCAATCCGGAGTTTGGATCGACAGGGTCAGCTGCGGTTCCGCCACCCAATGACGCACCACCTAAGCCCGTGGGATCGAGAGTGAGCAGTCCGTCGATACCATCGTACTGGAGGATCGCCGTTCCGTTCGCATCTCCGAGGGCACCAATTGATAACGTGTCGGACGCTGCATCCGCGAACGCGGTCAGTTGCCCCGTGCCCGCCGCATTCGTTACTTCAACGTCTCGTTCGCCGCCGATGACTTCTGTTGCTGCTGCCGTATCGTCGACGGTCGTACCAGCGGTCGCAGTCACATTCTGTGTGGTTTCCGAATAATCATCGATCAACGCGGCTTGCGTGCCGTTCTCGTTGGTCACAACCACGGTGATTGACGCCGGCGTGTTAAGCTGCGGAACGCTCTGCTGCGTTAAGAAGTAGGTTCCGACCGTCAAGTCGTCAAAACGGTACGAACCGTCGGTTGTGTCCGTCGTGTCTGTGCCGAGCAGCAAGTCGGGTGTTCCGCTGGAGCTGTCATCGAAAATTCCGTTCAGGTTCGAATCTTCGAAGAGCTGAATGGTAATTCCCTGAGCGCCCGGTGCACCAACCGTCGTCAGGTCACCGCTGCCATCGACGACGATCGCGGGATCACCTACCGCCAGACCGTCACCATTCTGGTCGACAAATGCGACGCCTTCGATCGCTCCAATGTTTGAGGCCAACACTTCGCGACGTTCCATACGTTCCATGCGAAGGTGACGTTGACGACGACGTCGTTCGGCCTGTTGACGAGTTTTGCGGCCGCGACCAAAGATTCTTTGCCAAACCATACTGCAATCCATTGCTTCTGACGTCACCGGGAAACACGTCGTCCTGACGTCTCGTTTCACGGCAAATTTGGATCGTTCCACGCACGCCGCACTCTTTGGCGACATGATCTATCTTCTTCTTATCGGACATCTTGCCTGAGCGGCTTAATGGACAGTCGTATTGGATACGAGCGCCATCATTCCGATGGCTACCAGCGGTACTCAGCACCGACGTTCAACCCCTGGACCCAGTAATCCGTTGTATTCCAGGCAAATGCGGGGCGTTGAGCACCGACGAATGGATCAACCGGTGGTGGGAACAAGTTCGGATTAATGTCCCGAGAAATGTGATCACCGGGGCGAACAACGTTGGACCAATAGATGGCTGTGTAACCGAGAGTCCAACGCCAGTGGTCGGTCATCTGATAGCTGATATTCGTTCGGAATTCAGGGACGACTGCGAACTGATCTTGTTTGTAGGTGCCGATGTTCGAGGTTTGTGCCAAGAATCCACCAGGCTGCGTGACAACGGTCGGTACGTTGTTCGGGTCGTTGATCACCGTTTGACCGGTGATCGAGACACGTTGGCGAGTGACACCGACGCCCATTCGGAACATCGCATCAAAAATCCAGAACCCGCGATTTCGACGATACTTCATGCCAAAGTCAAAACCGTTGAATTGGTTTCGCGTGGTGAAGTTATCTGTGATCGCGAGACTGCCTGGAGCATTGGTCAAGTTACTCACTTCAGATTCCGAGATCATCAGACCCTCGTCCAACTGAAGATAGCGATACCCGATCATCGACTCCGTGCGTGAGCAGAACTTTTCAGGGCATTGGCAGAACAAGAATTTGCCGCAGCCTTCTCGACACCAGGTCAGGTAGTGCAAGTTAAATCCACCACCGACGAATTCGGTGCGGGCGGTTGCTGAAATTTCGCCGCTCGTGGTGCGTCCGGGAAAAGCGGTGATGCCCGAGTCTTCAACGCCTGTGAGCGTGTTGAAGAAGGGTCGTGCGATGATTGGAAGAGTTGCACTCGTTGCGTTGAACGAAGCCGTCTCCTGATCCAACTCGTAGTATTCGCCGCCGATGCCCCAGGTGTGCTGCTTGTCCAGCCAGACCCCGAATCGCAATCGGCCGCCGTTGAAGCTGTCATCCAGCACGTCGCCGCCGCCAAACAGAATCTGAGTGGATGGGACTCCAAGGACGCCCGCATCGGCTTGAGCAACGTTTGGATCGTTGCTTGTCGTGATCAGTGGTGGCAGTGACATTCCGTCTTGCCACCAAGATAGATATTCGAAAGACAGCCATCCGTCTTGTGGCACGCAAAGCGTGATGCAAGGACGCCATGCTTTATCGCTGCACAATTCGCCGCACGTGGAGCAGCCTGCCAAACCACAGGCACCGGTTGAGCAATGCAATCGGTCACCGATAAACAACGCGTCTTCGCAGCCGCAATCGACCGGTGCCGCGTCACAAGCTCCGTCGTAAACGGGTGCGTAAGTGATCTGTCCGTCGAGCGGCATGGGTGCTGGCATCGATTCGACGATCGATGAAGGTGCCGGCGCTGGAGCGGGGATCGCTTCGACGGGTGTGTCCGCGTCGTCCTGATACTCAACCAATTCGATTTGGCTGGCCTGCACGACGGATCCGCCAGCGTTGGAATTTTGTGGTGACGTTCGCGGCTGTGGACGCGTGGGCCGCCAAGAGGCACGTGCGGCTCGCTCGCTATTGCGTTGACGGACGGAAGTCTGTGCGGTGGCATCGCTCGACCAACAGGCTGCAATGAGGACCGCTGAGAGGAAAACGTGGAAGGTACGCACTGGTTTCACCAATGGAAGGCGAGGATACGGAGGTGTGAAACTCCGCCAAATCTGTTGGTTCCCCCCGGGACCTGGCCTGCCGACGCCCTGGGAGCGAGCGCTGACCGACCGATTCAACAGCGGTATCGTCTAGTCCCTCACTCAGCATCGATCCAAAATCGGAAAAATCGTCAAAATCGATAGAATCTATCTAACCGTTAAACTCTGCCACCGGTTTCACATCGCGAAGATGGTGAGTTTTGTCGCGTTGCTTTGCACCGGACGTGCCGTCAGCTTCCGCACTCACAGGCGTTTGGTTACGTTGTTCCAGGTGATTCGAAGCTTCTGGCTTTCTCTAACGAGTGTCGAAAAACCGTGAGCAACCCTGTCTCCAAGTCGATCAAAAAAGTTCAGCCTCCTGTTGATTTGGAAGTCAAAGATGCGCAGTTGATTTTCCAGTCCATTTGGAAACAACTCGAAAGTGAATATGGGAAACACAACCTGCGATTTCCCAAAGAAGTCATCCTGCTCGGTGGAGCACCCGGATCGGGAAAAGGCACCAACACCGAGTTCATTCGCAAAGTTCGCGATATCTCTGAGCCGCCGATCGTCGTCAGTGAGCTGCTCAGCAGCCCGGAAGCAGAGGCGATCAAGGCACAAGGCGGGATGGTTGGCGACCGCGAGGTCGTTGGCTTGGTGTTTCGCGCTCTCCTGGAGGAAAAGTATCAGAACGGCGCGATTCTGGATGGCTTCCCGAGAACAAAAGTGCAGGTTGAATGTCTCAAGATGCTCTACGACCAGATGGGTGCACTGCGTCGAGAGTTTTCGGATCCGCCGCATGAACTGATCCATTTCAAGCAGCCCATGTTTCACATCATGGTTCTGTTCGTCGACGAAGCCGAGAGTGTCGCGCGGCAATTAAAGCGGGGACGCCAGACGATTGCCCATAACGAAGAGGTTCAGCGAAGCGGCATCGGGCAGATGTGGGAGGAACGCCCAACCGATTTCAATGAGGATCTGGCGCGAAACCGTTACCAAGTCTTCAAAGAGAAGACGTATGACGCCTTGGTCTCCTTGAAACAAATCTTCCACTACCACTTCATCAATGCCCAGGCGCCGCTGGAAGTGGTTCAAGAGAATATCCTCAGCGAGTTGGAATATCAGAGCTCCTTGGAACTTGACCCGCGAACGTTCCAATCGCTCAATCGCATTCCTTTAGCGAGTGAAATCGTCAGCCACGCCCGCAGGGAATTGGTCGAACGCTTGGATACCTACGCGATCGAGCATTCGGAGATTTTTGATCGCGTCGTTGAGATCGTCGAACAAAAATTCATGCCGATCGTCGTCCGACACGCGATCTCTGGGCGAGCCAACATCAATTCCGAAGATACGATTTGGCAAGACGATTTGGCTCTCGCAATGCTGATCGATGTTTTCTCCGAACGCGGTTACCACGCCACGATCGATATTCGCAGGCACAACGTGCCGCATCGATTTGATATGCAAACGGGTGCGATAGAGTACCACCCAAAGAAGGTTTACCGAATCATCATCCGATTCCAAGGTTCGGAAATCCGCCGAGGGTAAGCCCGGTGCCGTAGGTCATGCTCCGCATGACGAAAACGAAATCGTAGTATCTGCGTCGATCAACCTTTTGGGTCGTAGCGGATGGGGTGAAAGCGGTGGACGCTACGATCGGCGGAGCGATCGGCGACGATGTTCAGACCGGGACGCTACGATCGGCGGAGCGATGTTTAGACGAAATCGTAGTCTGCGTCGATCAGTCCTTCGTCTCGCAGCGTGTTCCACAACTCATCGGGGATCGGGTCGATTGCCGATCGAATCATCTCCTCGACGCGGTCCGGACGACTTGTGCTTAGTGCAACGCTATGCACCGCTGGATGCGAAACGCCAAAGGCGACCGCAACATGGTATGGGTCTTGGCCCATTCGTTTGCAGATTTCCTGGAATCGATCACGCCACTGAAGTTTTTGTTGATCTCCTGAATCGTTGGGGTCGATCGACCGGTAATCCAAAAACTCGCCGCCAAGCAAAAAACCGCCATGCGTGACAGCGGAATTGATCAATCCAATCCCTCGAGCCCGAAGTGAATCGAGAAACTGAACGAGTTCTTGCGGATGATTCATGATCGTGAAGCTATTGGCCATCATGATCCAATCCAATTCGCAGGCATTGTCGAGTTCGCGAATCACTCGCCAATCTTTTGCGCCGATTCCAACTCCGGCGACCTCACCAGCATCCCGGAGACTCGCGAGCGATTTGATCGCTTCTTCGATGTCATTCTTATGTCTGGATCTTTGCTGCGGATCCGACGCTGACGCCAGGTACTCGTCGGGATCGTGCACACTGACCAACTGAGACTTGTATGTTCCCAGCATCCGGTTGCCATCTTCGAAGCAACGCTGGATGCCATCAGCGCTGATGTCTTGGACAGCATCATGTTTCAGATCGATCCAGACCCCCGGTTCGAAGGTCGGCTCGTCCGCTTCCAACGGTACGCGACGCCAGGCCAACTTATTGCTGATGATGACGTCATCGGGCTCGATGCCCATCGCTGCAAGCTCGCGGCCTAACACTTCAAGGGCCAAGCCAGCGCCATATTTTCCGGCACTATCTATCGCGATGGGGCGTGGCATCGATTCGAACCACCGCCGAATGAGATCAGCTTTCTCGTCGTCACGCATCGCGACGAACAGGTTGCCCAGGCAGGTTGTTCCAAAAACAACCCTCGGCAATTGCAAGCCGGTCGATCCAAACGGCCAGTGCGTGGAGGGAAACACAATCGATGACTCGTTAAGAAGTTTTCGACAACGCGACTCAAACGATTTACATGCCGCTTTTTAAAGCGTCGAGATGGCGACCGAAGTGATCATCCAAAACCTCGATGTAGGTTTCAGGGTGCGCTTTGAGGCAATCGTGGACGATCTTCCCGAGTTTTGCATCGGTTAGAACGGACCCAAATGTGCAATGGAGAATCTGTCGCCCTGGCTTTGTAAAACCTTTTCCTTCAGGCACATCACTCCACATTTCAAGGTATTCACTTTCCAGCGTCGCGTCGTCCGCTTCGCTCGTCAGTGGAGCGTCGGCTAAGGTCGCCGAAACATGATACGTCGCTTTATCGGTGTCGTATCGACCTCGAGAGAATTCAATGATCTCACGGAATGATGCGGAGTCATGCCGGGCGACGACTCGCAAGGCTTCCAGGTAACTGGTGCCGGCCGTTTTCACGTGAAATTGTCCGCCGGTCGCCCGAGCGAGAATGCCGTACATCGAAACCTTGTCGCTACCACTGTGCAGGGACAACTTGTACGGTCCCAGTGCAGCCGATACGGCAGCGTGGTCCTTCAATGAACTTTCCAACGCGACGAGGTCGCCCTTGAAGTCCACGCCTTTTTCAAAATCACCGATGAATCGTGGTGCCAAGCTGACCAATTTCATTCCGCCTTTGAGGCATTGGTCAGCGATGATGTAGTGTTCGGCGAGCGTTGTTGGCTGATCCGTTTCATCAACGGAGAGTTCGATTTCGTAATCCTTGCCTGCCGTTTCGTGCACTTGCTTAATGTAGTCGCCCAGTTTCAATGCGCGAGTAATGGCTTTGCCGTATTTTACGGCTGCACGCATGCACGCTTGTTCGTCGAGTTGGATTTCCGTTCCAGTATCCAGTTTGATCGCCTTGCCAACGTAACTGTCATACCACGCTGCGTCATCGCGACTGCCAGCAAACTTTTCCCGCAGCGTTGCTTCGTCGTAATCATCGGCTTTTTGATCGACGTCATCCGATGGGTCGATCGTGAAAAACGTGAACCCGACTGCTGCGGTGATGTCGACGTCCTCGGGAACTTTCAAGTGGTCCGCGTCGGCACCCACTCGATCCGTCCACCCGGCAGCTTCGGCTCCTTGCATCGCATCGTCCATGACTTCCTGGGGCGTGCGACTCGTTCGCGTCATCTCACGGATTGACTGCTGAGGGTAGATTGCCTCGATTCCAGATCCACACCGTTTCATGGAGGCAACATGACCGGGGGTTGCAAGACCGGTGCGGTCACCAAAACCAAAACTGGGTGCCAACCCGAGCGTAACGCATTGTTTAGACATGGATGCCAAGAGAGAAAGAGAAGACAGGAAGGGGGAAATCTGCGAGTGTTAAAACCTCGCCCGACAGTGTAGCGGGGAAAGTCGCAAACGTGATGGGGTCGCCGATGGTGCCGGATGCAACGGATCCAGACGCCCCGCAGTCACGAATTTGCGGCTACTAACCGAATGGTCGGCCGCAAAATGACCGATGGTATCAAGCGACTTCGATGACGGCCTTGATCACGCCCGTTTCCGGCTTGGTGAAAGATTCGAACTCGTCTAACACACCATCGAAGTCCGTGCGATGTGTGATCCATGGATCGGTGTTGACGATCCCTTGCTCAATCAAGCTGATGATCCGAGTGAAATCACGCGGAAGCGCATTCCTCGAAGCCAGGATCGAAGCCTCGGGGCGGTGCATCACAGGGTGTCGAAAAGCGACCTCGTCAGTTGTGATTCCGACGTAAACGAGTCGCCCCGTTGGAGCGATGTAAGAAAGGGCGCCGGACATCGAATGCTTGTTGCCTGTTGCATCGGTAATGACCTGGTACATGTCGCCGCCCGTTAACTCCTCCATCCGCTTGATTTCACTGCCGTTGCCTTCGAACAACACCGTGTTTTCAATTCCGTAATTCGCGCGGACGAATTCCAGTCGATCTGGATTCATGTCCATCACGCTGATCGTTGCGTCGGTCAGTCTGGCGAATTCCAACGTGGCCAATCCGATCGGGCCCATCCCGATGATCAGCGCGTGATCACCCTCCTCGGGCGCTCCGCGATCATTTGCATGACAGCCAATCGCAAGTGTCTCAACCAGTGCCAATTGGTCAAACGTTAATTGCGCGGAGGGATGAAGTTTGTCGGCGCGAATGAGGAAGGAATCGCAAAGTCCCCCATCCATCATGACGCCGATCACTTTCAGTTCAGGGCAGCAATTAAATGCACCTCGGCGGCATGCGTAGCAGTCACGGCAATTCATATACGGCTCGACGCTGCAGCGATCACCGGGCTTTACATTCTCGACACCTTCTCCCACCGAGATCACTTCCACTCCCAATTCGTGTCCCGGTATTCTTGGAAAATCGAAGAAGGGGAATTTTCCTAGGTAGCAACTGATGTCCGTTCCGCAGACTCCCATGCGGTGCGTTCGGACGTGTGCTTCGCCCGGCCCTGGATTGGAAGGTTCCGCAATGTCGATTTTCTTGAGGGTTTTCAGTTCGGATATTTGGATAGCACGCATGAATCAGGAGATGGGTTTGGGGAGAGCGCCGGGGTGCGCGGACGTCGAAAAGCCGGCCAGGACGTTTGGTCAGTCCATCACAGGTTATAGACCCGCGCTGCGGTGTTCGCGAAGAGGTCTGCTTTTTCGTCGTCGGTGAGCTCACTCGCCAATTGCCTGACAGTTTCCAGCCATTTCGAGTGTGATGACTTAAGGAGACAGACGGGCCAATCACTTCCGAACATCAACCGTTTGGGCGTGAAGACTTCCAACGCCACGTCCCAATAGGGACGAACCGTTTCCGTCGTCCAGTTGTCATCTCGCACCTCGGTAACGACGCCTGAAAACTTACAAGCCAGATGCTCACGCTTGGCGATCTCACGAAAGTTCTTTTCCCACGTCTGGTCAAATCGATCTGCCCAGATCGTTGGCTTCGCGATGTGATCGAGCACCATCGGAAGGTTCGGGTGCGTATCAACGAATTGAATCGACGCCGGAAGCTGTTTGGCGAAAATCAAAACGTCGTAGACCAGGTCACGATCGACTAACTGCGCAATGCCCCGATTGAAATCGCTCCCCAAGATGAACTCGTCGTCGGGTTCATCTTGGACGACGTGGCGAACACCCTTCAATTTTGATTCACTTGCAAGTCGATCCAACGTATCGGTCACATGTCCATCCGCCAAAGGAACCCAGCCGACGACACCGCGGATGAGCGGTTCAGACGATGCAAGTTTTAAAAGGGTGTGCGTCTCTTCGAGCGTCTGGCGCGCTTGGACGGAAACAAACCCATCGATCTCACTCTCAAATGCAACCTGCCGCAATTCAGCGGCTAGGAAGTCCTGTTTGAGGACATTCATCTCATCATTAATCCATCCATACTGGTCGCTTGAGTATTTCCATAAATGATGATGAGAATCGATGATCATGGGTCGGGATAGGAGGCTGAGAGAGTCGTGCGTGGCAAGGGAAAAGTTGCAACAGTGTAACGAAGATCGTCTGGCTTAGGCATTAGACGTGGGGCAGAGGTTAGCGGCCAATGTTTGACGCAAGGCGACATTGATTTGACGGTGGAACACCGCATCATCGACAGCTGACGACTAATGGGTATCACCAACACAATCGGACTCGCCAGCATAGTTGATTACTGTTCACGCTTTTTGGAGCGGTCCGGTAAACCTTGCCGATGCAGTGGTTGTTCACCCGATCAACCTACGGGCCTGATCTTGGCGTGTTCGTGTCATGACATTGGTTTGCCCTCCATGCATCCCGCGATATGTCTCGTTGCGACACGAACGCACTTGGATCGACCCGTGCATTTGTCTGGCTACATCTATGTCGCAATTCGATACCGCTGAATCGTCACAAGAGACTGAACCTGAACAGGCTGCAGCCACTTCCAAGACTCGGAAGGTGACCCGTTCTCGATCTGCTCAATCTCCGCTTGAGACTTATCTCCGCGAGATCAACGAGACGGCACTGCTGTCGGCTGCAGAAGAGCTGGAGCTGGCTGAGCAGATTGGAGCCGGCGACGTGCATGCACGTGATCGGATGGTGCGAGCCAATCTCCGCTTGGTCGTGAACATTGCCCGAGGTTACACCGGCAAAGGACTTGGGCTGCAGGATCTGATCGAAGAAGGAAACTTGGGACTGCTTCGTGCCGTCGAAGGTTTCGACCCGACCGTTGGGACACGGTTCAGCACGTATGCCAGCTACTGGATCAAACAATCGATCAAACGAGCATTGATCAACAGTGCGAAGACGATTCGAATTCCGGCGTACATGGTGGAGCTCTTGAGCAAGTGGCGAAGGGCCAGTGCTCGCCTAAGTGAAGAGCTGGGCCGGACGCCGACGAATGAAGAAGTCGCACGAGTTTTAGGGCTACCCAAAAAGAAGCTTCCCATCATTCGGAAAGCCATTCGCATCAGCAACAGTACACCTCAAAGTGATCAGAGTGACTCTGGTTGGTCGCTAGGTGAGATGGTCATGGACGAGCGTTTGAAAGCTCCAGATGAGGAGATGCTCGATCACGATATCCTGCGACACGCGATGGAGTTGCTGGGCGATCTGGAAGAACGGGAGGCGACAGTGCTGAAGCTGCGATTCGGTTTGGGCGGGGAAGAACCCAAAACGCTGAAAGAAATTGGGGCAGAGCTGGGATTAACGCGTGAGCGGGTTCGGCAGATCGAAACCGAGGCCCTGCGACGACTCGCCGACGGGCTGACCGATCCAAGAGAAAGAGGATTCTGATCCCAGGTAACGGGATTTGCGTGACACACACCACGCGTGGCGATTGTGCGGATCGTCGCGCCGACCACGGTTCGCGGATTCATGAGTGGAGCGCTTCTGCCGAACGAACTAAAATCGAGGGTTGAGTTACCGGTTTCCCCCCCTCGATTGAAACTAACCATCGGCATGAAGCGACTCCCCCACCGCCTGTTGGCTGCACTCTTTGTTGCCACCCTTTGCCTTCCCGCATTAGCCGACGATCCTCCGGCGAGCCTCGCGGACCCGGCAACCGCGAAGCCTGAATCGGCCGAACAGGAAAAATCCGAAGCTGAGCAGGAGGGTGAGCAGGAAAAGCAAGAATCAGAAGAGGCGAAAAAGAAAGCCGAAGCGGAAGCCAAAAAGAAAGTAGAGGCTGAAGCCAAGGCAAAAGCCGAAGCCAAAGCAAAGGCGGAAGCGGAAGCGAAAAAGAAGGCAGAGGAAGCCAAGAAAAAGGCAGAAGCCGAAGCGAAAAAGAAAGCAGAGGATGAGGCTCGGAAGAAAGCGGAAGCAGAAAAGAACCGGCCCATCTTTCCTGACAAAGCGCTCGAAGCAGCCGTGCGAGCGGAGGTGTTTGAGAAGCGATACAACGATCAGCCGATCGTGGCAGCCGACGTCGCCAAGATCTCACGTGTCGTCGCCAAGGGCAAAGGCATCAAAGACTTGGAGGGCCTTCAGTACTGCAAGGCTCTGATGTTAATCGATCTGGAAGATAACAAGATTAGCGATCTTTCTCCGATCGCTTCCCTGAATCGCCTGCAGTCAGTTACCCTCGCCGACAATGTTATCAAAGACATTAAACCGCTTGAGAATCTGACGGGCATGCAACTGCTCGACTTGTCGGACAACCGAGTCGAGGATCTGACGTCACTGAAAAAGATGGCGAATCTTCGCACGCTCTATGTGGCGAAGAATCGTCTGAAGTCGCTTGAGCCGATCGCTGGCTTGGCAAAGATTTGGTCTTTGGATGCTTCCAACAACCAACTCGTCGATCTCGCGCCGGTCTCGGGCCTCCGTTGGCTGACGACTCTCGATATCGCTGGCAATCAGGTGAAATCGCTCGAACCGATCACTTCGTTGACGGAGTTGGATATGTTGTTGATGTCCAAGAACAACGTCGCTGACCTGACTCCGCTGGTCGATATGTGTCGCAAGGACTCAGAAGGCGAACGGCGATTTGCGCCCTACATGGAGGTTTATGTGGGCGAGAATCCGATCGATGAAAAGAAGCTTGCGGAACAGAAGGCTTCGCTGGAGTCGTTTGGGGTTGAAGTCCACCAAAAGTAGCATCCGTTTGACTCATACCGTCTAACGCCCGGCCTCAGCCTTTCAACAAGAAGGCTGAGGTTTGTTTTGGCTGGGCGATCCATGCACGGGAAGGATTCGGGTCAGAATCACTTTTGGTCAGTCACTTTTGATCAGTCACTTATGATCGATGCCAAGTGATTCCAGCTTGTCGGCGATGTCGGATCCATGTGCCGCAGCTTTGACTTTTTTGTCAACGTGCAGCACTTTGCCGTCCTTCCCCACATAGAACGTCCAGCGGCTAGCCGAACCGCGCGCGTTCAGGCAACCGAAGGCATCCGCGACCTTCTTGCCCGGATCACTCAGGATCGGGTAGTCGAGCTCAAGACTCTTGGCGAAGTCGCGATTCTTTTCTTCAGGATCCGTGCTCGCCGTGAAATAGGCGACGTCGAACTTGCGAATCGCTTCTCCGTTCTCGCGTAGTGACTTGCATTCCTTCGTGCAGCCGCCGGTGAACGCTCTCGGGAACCAAGCAATCACGTAGGCCGATTTTCCCTTCAAATCGTTCGATGAATACGTCTTCCCGTCGCTGCCAACGAGTTTCCAGGCTGGTGCGTCATCACCAACGGTGAGCTCAGCGCTTGCGTTATCTGAAATGAGAGTGACTCCAATGAGAACGAACAAAAGAAAGAGGATGGATCGCATGTGAGTTCCTTAGTAGGGCATGCTCTGCATGCCGGGGAATGTCGCCGAACCGTCATCACAGACCTTACGACGACCTGCGTCTGTGTAGGCCATGCTCTGCATGACGATAACAAATACATGTTGCCTGTATATGAACTTGCATACTCTACGCCGCATGCATTTAACATCATAGCTACGGATCGCGCAGCGCGTCCGACGATTGGTAAACGCGGGTCACTCGACACCGAACGTGTGGCAAAGGTCGGGGCTCGTTGCGACCCGTTGGCATTCGAATGCGTGATAACGCTCACAAATCCGCGTGCGCTGTGCGACCTTGAGTCTTTTGGTTGAACCGCTTCGCGGTAGACGCACGACTACAGGGACTTTAAATGTTCCATGCTTTGCTGGACGCTCTTCAAGGGGTTGGGCGAGTGATCCTGTTCCACATGGCAATATTTTACGCCGACGCCTTTGGATGCGCGGATAATCGGTTCGATTGCAATGGTTCCATCGCCAAGCTCTTCGAAGGCTTCTTTTGGAATCGAACCGTAG
Source organism: Planctomycetota bacterium (assembly GCA_039179795.1). Lineage (GTDB taxonomy): Bacteria > Planctomycetota > Planctomycetia > Pirellulales > Pirellulaceae > Rubripirellula. Next base: position 31,371 of record JBCDEM010000020.1, read on the forward strand.
TTCGGAGTTTCGATCGATTTGTTGAGATCCTTTAAGTGCAGTTGCGAAACGCGGCCCTTAAGTTTTCGCATCAGCTTAACGGGGTCGTGTCCGCCGACGACGACCCAGAAGACGTCGATCTCAAAGTGCATGTCTTCCGAGAAGCGTTCCATCATGATGTCATAGCCGGTCTTGCCGCCTTCCATCGGATTGAATTCGAACGCATGGTTGTGGTACGACAATTGGATGCCAGCTTCCTTGGCAGCCTCGGCAGACTTATTGCACCGGTCGCAAAGTTGTCTGTAATCGTCGAGGGTCTTGCGATTTCGATCCGCCAAGTAGGGAATCACAAGATCGGTCAATCCAGCGTCTTTGGCTTTCTCAAGGATTTCGGCAAAGGGTGGAACACCGTCGTCATCAGGATTAACGACGGAGTCCCAAGCGAAATGGCTGGAGTTAACTTTCATGCCATTGTCTTTGGCCGCTTGGATCATCTCTCCCGCGTCGGGGAACCCATAAGGCTCGACTTGGAAGTAACCGGCGTCCGCGACGGCTTTCAATGTCGCTTTTACATCCTCATTGATCTGATTGCGAAGCGTATAGAGTTGAATCCCGATTTCTCTGCGGTACTTGTTTTTCTTGCCAAGTGCAGCGAAGCATTGAGGCGCCGCCAGAGCTGCGGTCAGCGCGGCAGAGGTAGTCAGAAACTCACGACGAATCATGGCAATCAATCCAATGGGGAGGGTGGGATAACGGCACGATTATAACTGTCACTCTCAGCCGATCCAATTCTCTCGTCTGGCCTTCTTTGAACACGCGAGAATGCGTGACTTCAGCGGCCAAGGGGTGTTTCGGAACCCGATTGAACTTCGATGGCCTTGGCAAGCTGCTCGCGAAAGATCTTGCTGTTATGTCGGATATCCACGGGTAAAGGCTCTGGCCAGACCATTACTTCTTCGATGCGACGTGTCAGCGGATTGCGTTTTGCTAGATCCTTCAATTCGGCAATTAGCTTTTCATTCCCAGCGTCATCCGTTGGACGATGTTCTGGCAATGGTTCAACAATCATGACGGGTGTTTGATTGGGACGTTTGCCGCGCGGAACCAGTGCCGAGCGATAAGCGGCCGGATGAGCATTGAAGATGGCTTCGCACGGAACGGAATAGAGCGTTCGTTCGCCCATGGTGACGCGATGCGCTTTGCGACCACAAAACCAAAACCGGTCTCGATTATCGAGATAGCCAACGTCTCCCATGCGATGCCAGACTCGATCACCATCTTGGACTTTGTGGAATGCGTTTTGATCTGAACGAACAACGTATTGGCGCGTCACCATCGGTCCCGTGACCATAAGTTCCCCGATCTTTCCACGCTGCATCTCGACGGTCTGGTCGATTGTCTCGATGGGTCCATCTTCGATTTCGATCACACGCCATTGAACGTCATCGAACCTGCTGCCAACGCAAGTGCCTTTACCTTTTGCGGCTGCCGGACCTGTCTCAGCAATGATCTCGCGCGATTCTATCGACGCGATCGGCAGGGCCTCGGTTGCTCCGTAAGGCGTCTCGATGATGGCTTCTTCATCGATCAGTCCGCGAAGTTTTTCAAGGGTGGCGGCTGGAACGGGGGCTCCTGCCGAAAGGACTCGACGAAGCGTTGGGAATGGCTGTTCGACGTTTCGTTTTTCAGCCCAGCGAACCACCGTGTTCCAAAGCGCGGGAGATCCGAACGCCTGATCAATCTCCCATTGAGTTACTGCTTCGACAAGCCGTTGCGGGTTCACCGCTGCAGGTCGCGTTGGATCCATATCGGGAATGATCGTGGTCACGCCCATCACCGCATCGAACAAACCAAACAGGGGAAAGCATGCTAGGTCTCGCGAACCGCGATGAATGTCATATCGTTCACGAATTCGGTCGATTTGTGCATGGAAGGTCCCATGTGTGTATAGAACTCCTTTGGGAGGGCCGGTGCTTCCCGTTGTGAAAATGACAGCTGCGTCATCGCTCCGCTCGATTCGCGGGTATGAAACGGTGTCCGCCGCGGTGTTTCCAGTGGCGATGATGTTTTGCAGTGAACGCCCAAACCAGACTCTGCGATCGGAAACGGTCACGTTCCATTTTGCGTTCGGGAAACGTCGTTTCAGCAATCGCCGCGCCCACTGAGCCATGGGGATTCCAACGAAGCCGTCCGGTTCCGATTCGGAGAGGCACTTCACCATGTGTTGCCGTCCCATTCCCGGATCTACCAGGACCGTTACGACGCCTGCTTTCATCAACGCGAAGACCAACTCGATGAAACTTCCACCGAAGGGAACAAGCATGGCCATTCGCATTCCAGGTTTGACTCCCCAAGCGAGCAGACCGCGCGCGATTTCGTCGCTCCTTTTATCCAGACTGCCAAATGTCGTTAATGCATAGCTTCGGGCACCGTCAGATGTCGGTGGTCCATCCGGTTCCGCAATGGCGATCGCGCCAGGAGCGAGCGCGGCGACGACCTTTAACCGCGCGGCAACATTTCCGTCAGGCACCTGCTGGCTCATTGGCTCGCTGCCTCCGCTGCGTGCGTTTTCTGGTTTCCGTCGTGATTCACATGGTCCTGTTTTAAGGCGGCAGCGCGATTTCTAACACATGCGTGCAAATGCCGAACAATGCGTTCCGCAATTGAATCTTGTGTTGTCGCTTGTGCACCCTTCCAGCCAGGAATCCCATTGACTTCAATCACCATCGGTGAGCCATCGGACGTGTGAATCAAGTCAACAGCGGCAAACGTCAAACCAATCGAATCAGAAATACGGTGTGCCATGTCAACCAAAGCCTGATCCAATTCGATCGCTTCACTGCGGCCACCACCGGCGACGTTCGCGCGAAAATCCCGGTCGTTCTGTCGATAGATTCCAAGGACTTCACCACCAATGACCAGCAGGCGAGTGTCGCGACCACCGGGCGGAACAAAACGCTGGACATACATGACAGATTGAATCTGCTCGAGTGTTGAAAAGGCCGTCCAAGCCAACTCGCGTTCGGTGATTCTCATCACACCGCGACCTTCGCCCCCGAAAAGAGGCTTAACGATGCAGTCTCCACCTAGCGCCGACCAAGCAGCCATTGCTTCAGCGCGGGACTGAACGGCAATCGTTTCAGGGACTGAGTAGCCGAGATCTCGAACGCGAGCCAACGTTGCAAACTTGTCGATGGCCATCTCAAGTGAACGTGGCGGATTCACGATTGCAGGCCGGGCACGCTGCGCGTGCAAGTGATGCAAAATTGAGAGCCGAAAAGTAATCGTCTCCAGCGATCCCATGGGCATGGTGCGGGTAAGGATCGCATCGAATCGATCCAACGGCCCGGCTTCGCAAGAAAGCACTGTTCGGCCAGACTCGATCTGAGCTCCCAAAGATTCGTAAGCAGCACCAACGAGCGTGGCGTCGTTCGCTTCACAAGCTTTTTGAAGTTGTTGCGAATGCCATCCGTCGCCAACACCGAGACAAAGAAATTGCGTTCGGCTCATGTCAAAAACGAATCTCTCAGCACGGAAGTGACAAGCTGTCCTGCCGTCCATGTCTTTCCGCTCCGCAAGCTATGGAAAGTCACCATGGCAGGACTGAACAGTAAGGGATCGACTTTGTAAAAGTCGTAATCGTACTGCTTAAAGATCTTGGCAAACGGTTGCCCGTAATCATTCGACGTGTTGCTAGGAACCTTCGCTGCTACGGCATCGATTGCTTCGTCATCCTCATCGACCCACAGCGTGACGGTCGCGCCGTAAAGAATGGCGTCGTTGGTTCGACCGATTCCTCCCACCGTATCCCCAGGCTTTGCCGGTGGTGGTAACGGGGCATGACCGGTCGCGGAGATCACGCTTCGAACATCAAATTTCAGTTCATGCAACTTGTGCAGTGCGGTTTCAATACTCCGCGCAACAACTTGCAGACTACCGGCAATGGAAGTGCTCGGTGCGATTGCCAAACAGATGTCGGCGGGAGTGACTTCGCATTCCTCACTGATCAATTCGATTGCTGATTCGGAAGGTGGTTTGTCGGACTCTAAGATGCCAACGACTGGCGCCGTCGTTTCACGGAGTCCTAAATGCTCCAGCACGGGTTCACGACCGCGTTTCATCCTGAAGGGACCGCTTCCCATCGCGAAATAATCGTCGGTCGCAATGGGCCATCCAGCGTACTGAGCTCCCAAACATGCGTTGACAGGGTCGTCCGTCTGGACGAAGACGCTTTGATGGCTGGCCAAGTGACCATCGGAGGGAACTAGCGATACCTTGGCTTGATCCCCCAGGCAGAGTCTTGCCAGAATCAGGCCGGCCGCGAGAGAACCGGGAGTCGAAACGCCCGCATCCAAGACAGACGTGTGTGCGATTTTTGAACTCGCACATCGAAGTGACGGTGCCTGCTCAATCGCTTGTTGAAAAAGTCGGTGTGCGTCGTGGTTAAGCATGCAGAGATCGTCGTGCAAACGGAACGTCCTGTCCAGCGGGAACCGGTGACGGACTCACGCGGTCCAGCGACCTGGAGTGCTCGTCTCCCCCTGCCCAAAACAGCCGCAATTCGTCATCCTGGGGCGTGGAAAACCAGTGGCTCGGTCGGTCTTCGCCACTGAAAGCTGTCAGCAACCATTTTTCCATGGGTCCCATGCAGTTAAGCATCATTCACTATCCGCATCCCACGTTGCGTGTTTACAGCAAGCCGATCCGCCGAGTTGATAAAGAGTTGCGTGAGTTGGCTCACCAGATGCTCGATCTGATGTACGAGGCAGAGGGTGTGGGCTTAGCTGCCAACCAAGTCAACATGCCACTGCGTTTGTTTGTCGCCAATCCGACTGGTCAGCGAGACGAGGGCGAAGAGCTGATCCTTCTCAATCCCGAATTGGAACGTCCAAAAGGGAATGAAACGTCGCAAGAGGGTTGCCTGAGTTTGCCGGGTATCCACGGCAATGTGAAACGCCCCAAACAGGTAAGACTGAGTGCGTTTGATCTGAAAGGCAATCCCGTCGATCGCGTGGTTGACGGTTTTCTTGCACGGGTAATGATGCATGAAATCGATCATCTGAACGGCGTCTTGTTCTTCGATCGCATGAGCGATGAGTCCAAACGCGAGTTAGATGGGCAGCTGGTCGAGCTTGAGACGGTTTACGAATCCAAGCAGAAATCGGGCTCAATTCCGTCGGAAACCGAATGGAAAGAGTACCTGCAGGGCTGGTACGACAAGTACGCGTGACGCGCGGCACAAGGAAGAATTGAATTGAATGCTCTTCGCCTCGTTTTAATGGGTACTGGACCCTTCGCCGTTCCATCATTCGAGGCATTGCGTTCGGCTGGGCACGAAATCGCTTTGGTGGTTACCAAACCGCAACCGCCCGTCAAAAGTCGCAAGGGGCCGCCGCCAAACCCAGTTCGACAATGGGCCGAGAATGCATCCCTAACGATCTTTGATCCAACAACCATCAATGAAGAATCGGCGATCAAACAAGTCGCTTCTTTAGACGCTGATCTTTTGGTGGTCTGTGACTACGGACACATTTTAAAGCCGGCTGCTTTGGAAACGGCGCGATTGGGCGGGATCAACCTGCATGGGTCCCTGTTGCCGAAGTTTCGGGGTGCGGCACCGGTGCAACGAGCACTGCTCAGTGGTGAGCCGGTGACAGGTGTCTCCGTCATTCATATGACGCCACGCTTGGACGGCGGTCCGATTTTGTACGTTCGCGAGACGGAGATTCGCAACGATGAGACGTCAGGCGATCTAGAAGAGCGACTCGCGGAGATCGGTATCGAAGCTACGTTGCAAGCCGTCGATCGCTTGACGGATTGGGATGGCGATTCGGTGATTGGTGAGATTCAAGATCCAGACGGTGTAACCAAGGCACCACGATTGAGTAAAGCAGAAGGCGAAATCGATTGGAATCGGATCGCCATGGAACTGGATCGTCATGTGCGAGGCATGCAGCCGTGGCCAGGAGCGTTTACGCATTTCGATCCGGACAATGGAAAACCGCCAGTGCGATTGGTGGTCCGAGAAATACAAACGACTGACTTTCCAGCGACGGATCGGATACCGGGCGAGATCGTCGCCGACAACGGTTTTCAGGTGGCGACAGCCGACTTTCTGGTCACCATCGTTCGGCTCCAGCCCGCTGGGAAAAAAGAGATGACGGGTGAAGACTTCTTACGCGGTCATCAGCCCAAAAGCGGCGCACGACTCGTTTCCAACGCTTAGCGTCATCGCGCGAATCTCTTTTCTGGCGCGAACAACAACCCGGACCAGCTCTTACTTACGTAAAGCACTCAGAATCGCGTCGACATTCGTCTTGGCGTCACCAAACAGCATGTGTGTGTTGTCTTTGTAGAACAGCGGGTTATCAACGCCTGCGTAGCCGGTCGACATACCTCGTTTCATCACGACGCACGTCGTTGCCGTCCAAACTTCAATCACCGGCATTCCGGCGATCGGGCTATTCGGATCTTCAAGAGCAGCGGGGTTCACAATGTCGTTTGCTCCGATCACCAAGATCGCATCCGTATCCGACATGTCTTCGTTGATCTCATCCATCTCCAAGACGATGTCGTACGGAACATTCGCTTCGGCCAGCAATACATTCATGTGGCCGGGCAAACGCCCGGCGACCGGGTGAATGGCAAACCGAACGTTTTTATCTTTTTCGATCAAGATACGTACGACATCAGCCAGCGAGTGCTGAGCCTGTGCGACGGCCATCCCGTATCCGGGAACAATCACGACACTTTGGGCTTCTTCCAGCATGTCGACGGTATCTTGAACGGAAAACTCGGTTACTGTGCCGTCAACTTCTGCGGCTGGCCCACTGCTTTCGCCTCCAAAGCCTCCCAGGATGACACTGATGAAGCTGCGATTCATCGCCGCGCACATGATGTACGACAGGATTGCGCCGGAGCTTCCGACTAATGCACCCGTCACGATCAGCAGGTGGTTCTTCAACATGAATCCGGCTGCCGCGGCTGCCCAGCCGGAATAGGAATTCAGCATGGAGACGACAACCGGCATGTCCGCGCCGCCGATTGCCATCACTAAGTGCACGCCGACAAAAGATGCAATCGCCGTCATGATCAGTAAGGGTGTCATCCCACCCGATTCGACTCGGCAAAACCAAATTCCCAATCCGATACAGACGGCGATCAGAAACGCATTCAGTAAATGCCTCGCTGGCAGGATCCAGGGTTTGCCACTGATGCTCCCCCGTAGTTTTAAGAAGGCGACGATCGAACCGGTGAAGGTAATCGCACCGATAAAGACTCCGATGAAAATCTCAATGTCGTGGATTAGCTTTTCGGAATCTGGAACGGGGATCCCTGGTTCGAGGTGGCTGGAAATCCCGACCAAAACCGCCGCCAAACCAACAAAACTATGCAGCATCGCAACGAGTTCCGGCATCCCTGTCATTGGAACTCGGGCAGCCAAGAGCGCACCAATGGCAACGGCCGGCACGATCGCAACGACCATCGATACATACCCGCCGATCATCATCCCGAAGATCGTTGCTGCGACGGCGAGCAGCATGCCGCCAATCCCGAGCAGGTTGCCACGTTGGGCGGAGCTTTGGTGGGATAGACCCGCCAAGCTGAGAACGAAAAGAACGGCTGCCACGATGTACGCGACCTTTGCCGCCGATTGATTTAACTCAATCGTCTCGCTGGCCAGCAGGAGGACATCGGAAGCGTTCATCGTCGGAAAAAACCTTGGTGCGTTAACAGTCTTGTGTCAGTCATCAATGAGGTGAAACGGTCTGCTATCCCTTGCGAAACATTTTCAGCATGCGGTGCGTTACTAGGAATCCACCGGCGATGTTGATGGTGGCCACGAAGATTGCAACAGCACCAAGAATGGCCGCTGGACCGCTGGCCACCCCGACTTGCACCATTCCGCCAACAATGATGATGCCGCTAATGGCGTTCGTAACACTCATCAAAGGCGTGTGTAATGCGGCGGTTACATTCCAAATCACTTGCCATCCAACGATGCAAGCGAGCACGAAAACGGTGAAGTCCGTGATGAAACCGCGATCGCGCGTGGCTGCAATGGCGACAAGTAATGCAGCCCCGAGAATCAGCAACGCGGCATCAAAGAGTCCGAACTTCCGTTTGACCATGGCCGGCGGTTGTGCTGGTGCAACGGCAGATTCCTGAGGCGCCGTTGCGCTGACCGAAACGGGCGGTGGAGGCCATGTCACTTCGCCGCTTTTGACGACCGTGCAGCTGCGCTGAACAACATCATCCATGTTGACTTCGAAATTCTCAGCGCCGCCCAATTCATCGAGGAGATGATAAAGGTTGGTTCCATAGAGCTGGCTTGATGTATGTGATAACCGACTTGCAAAATCGGTGTAGCCGATCACGTGGACACCATCGTATTGAATGACCTCGCCGGGCGACGTTACTTCGCAGTTACCACCCTGTTCGGACGCAAGATCGACCACCACGCTTCCAGATCGCATGGACTCAACCATTTCACGGGTAATCAACTTGGGCGCGGGTTTGCCAGGAATCAACGCGGTTGTCACGATGATGTCGACTTCCTTTGCTTGGGCCGCGAACAGAGCCATTTCGGCATCGATGAATTCCTTGCTCATCGTTTTCGCATAGCCACCCGATGTTCCACCTTCTTCATCGGAATCAAATTGCAGCATTAAGAAGTCAGCGCCTATGCTCTTTACCTGATCCGCCACCTCTGGACGCACGTCAAACGCACGCACAATCGCACCCAGACCTCGAGCCGTTCCGATGGCAGCCAGGCCTGCCACTCCCGCACCGATGACGAGTACTTTTGCCGGTGGAACTTTTCCCGCTGCCGTGATTTGCCCGGTAAAGAATCGACCGAATAAGGCGGCTGCTTCGACGACCGCTCGATAGCCGGCAATGTTGGCCATCGAACTGAGTGCATCGAGCTTTTGGGCGCGACTGATGCGAGGAACAGCCTCCATCGCAATCGCCGTCGCGCCACGCTCGGCGATCCGTTCGAGTAACTCACCATTCTGAGCGGGATTGAGAAATCCGATCAGCGTTTGCTCCGAACGCAGCTGCTCAATTTCACTGGATTCGGGCGGCCGAACTTTCAGAACAACATCCGCTTGCCGCCATATGTCCGCAGCATCGTGCGCGATCGTGCAACCTGCCTCGGTGTACTGTTGATCGGAAAAACTTGCAGCGGTTCCTGCTTCAGCTTCAACGAGCAACTCAAAGCCCAGTTTCTCGATTAAGCGTTTGGCGGTTTCTGGTGTCGCCGCAACGCGACGCTCACCCGAATGAACTTCCTTGGGAATGCCAACTTTCATACGTGGACGGTCACTGACCGCATTCGGGTGATGGGGAAAAAGGATCGCTGCCTTGCGAGATAACTAAACCAGCATGCACTAGAAAGGTGCTTCGTCTTCGCCGGCCTCGGCCAACGCATTATTAGGCTCGGTCACCCTCTCGGTCATGTTGGTGCCATCATTGGACAGAATGCGAAACGATAAGGCTTCGGCGCTGAGGAAGTACTTGGGCTCGCTCGAGGCATCGCGCTGCCAACGACGGCCACTTAAGCGATACTTCACTTCCACTTCATCTCCGACGTTCATTTCATCCACGGAATCGCACGAATCCTTGAGGAATTCGACGGGGATGTAGTTGGTGAAACTTCCTTTTTCTTGCTCCAAAACGACCAGTCGCTTTCGAAAACCCTTCTGGCCGTAGGTTTTGGTTTCTTCGATCAGGTGGACAACACCACTGACGGTCGATTCGCTCATTCCTGCACTCACTGGTTAACGATTTGGGGCCGGACGGACCTCCACAACCGCCACATTCTGTCCTGTTTTGTCGACGACGACCAGGAGTCTGACGGTCAAAGGGACTCGGGGCACAATGGTGGCGAATCGTCAATGTCTTGCGCACATCGGAGTGTTCGTGGCCAGGGTTCGACGATAAGCTAACACGAATGCGGATTGTGCTTTGTTACCCTGTTGAGCCACGTCACGTCGAGCAAATTCAACGCGCGGCACCCGACGACGAAGTCGTCAATGCCGGTCAGGAACGAATCGACGAGTTGCTGCCAAGCGCTGACATCTTTATTGGTCATGCGAAGGTTCCCGTCGATTGGGACCGCGTCATGGACGCCGGAAAACTGCGTTGGATCCAGTCCTCTGCGGCTGGTCTGGATCACTGCTTGGTTCCCGGTGTGATCGATTCTGAGATTGTCGTCAGCAGTGCGTCCGGTCTATTTGCTCCCCAGGTTGCTGAGCAAACATTCGCTCTGCTCTTCGGATTGCTTCGCCGGCTTCCCCTGTTTTTTCGGGCCGAAGCGAAACGCGAGTTTGTCCGTTTGCCAACGGACGATTTGCGGGGCAAGACGATTGGTATCGTTGGGATGGGTGGCAATGGCCGGATGCTGGTCCAAGCCCTATCGACCTGGGATGTCCGATTGGTTGGAACCGACGTTTATCCGGTAGACGCACCAGATCGATTGGAGTCATTGTGGCCGGCAGACGAACTCGATCGGCTACTAGAAGTCAGCGACATCGTGATCCTGACGCTTCCGTTAAATGCTCAAACGCTCGGACTCTTTGACGACGAGCGGATTGCACGCATGAAACATGGCAGCTATCTGATCAACGTTGCCCGAGGCTCGGTCGTCGTGGAATCTGCCCTTGTGGACGCACTCGAAACCGGACAGCTGGCGGGCGCTGGGTTAGACGTCACGGAAGTCGAACCGTTGGATCCGTCCAGCCTGTTGTGGGATGATCCAAGGGTCATCATCACTCCTCATGTTGGTGCTCAATCTTCGCGACGGGTAGATGATACGACAGATTTGGCTTGCGTGAATTTGGAGCGTTTTTTCGCCGGAGAGCCACCGTACAACCGAGTTGATAAGCAACTCGGCTTTCCTCATCCTTCGGTCGTCTGGCGTCCAGGTAGGGAGTAGAGAGCGAATTGGTCAGTAGCAGCAATCGTGAAGGAGGCGTTTGTGATGCCGTTTTGGTTCGTGAAGACGGTGTGGCTGGCCCGGTGCGATTGCCAATGAATCGAGTGGACGATTTCGTCGATCATTTCAATCGTGTTTACGGTGAACTGGGAATGCAGTTGGTTCCACTCGAAAACGCATCGGCAGATGTCAGGCAAGCGGAACCGTCCCAGAGTGATCCGAAAGCAACAAGCGACGAGATCAAATGAAAAAATCCCCGATGACCGTTGGGTCACCGAGGATTCTCGTTACAGTTTGGCGGACAATGAACGTGAGGTTGGAAAGGGAAGACCGTTGATCGTTGTGCGAAGAAACGAGTTTCGCTGAAAACAACCCGCGGTCAGATAAGCCCCCGTGCTATCCGAGCCTTCTTTTTCATTCACGCCTTTTCGCTTTGCTTAGTTGCAGCAAGCTGGCTCGCAACCGCAAGTTGGCTCGCAACCGCAGGTTGGCTCGCAAGGAGCTGCACAAGTTGGCTCGCAGCAAGGATCTGCGCAACCGCTGTCGCAGCAGCTGCTCTTGTTGAAGAGCTTGCTGAACAGACCGCCGAACAAGCGAGGCTTGCCACAGCAAGAATCGCAGCAAGGGTCAACGATTTCGCAACCGCAAGCTGGCTCGCAAGGAGCTGCACAAGCTGGCTCGCAACCGCAGGCTGGCTCGCAAGGAGCAGCGCAGCCCATGTCGCAGCAGCTGTTGTGACGCTTGAACAATCGGCTGAACAATCCTTTGTGTCCGCAACCGGAGTCGCAGCAAGGATCAACGATTTCGCAACCGCAAGCTGGCTCGCAAGGAGCGGCGCAGGTTGGCTCGCAGCAAGGAGCGGCACAAGCAGGCTCACACCCACAAGTTGGCTCTACGTCGCAACAGCTGTCACAGCTCTTGCCACACAATTTGTCAAACAGACCGAACGCGCTAGCGTTGGCCGAGCTCGAAGCGACCATTGCGAAGGCCACTAGAGCAGGAACGATTACACGACGCATCGTGAGATCTCCATGGATTTAGGTTCTTGGGAAGGATTTGTCACGATGAGCCGCAACACGTCCGAGCGGCCAAAGACCGACTCGAAGCTTTTGCTTTTCGCGTCGTCCGATCACCAGCGACGCTCGAGTATCTCGGAGAGCCCTCGTTGGTCGACCGGCGTGTGGCGGCGCAGTGACAGAACACGCTTACGGTGTGTTCACAACCAGCTATCGACCCGCCGCCTGGATAAAGTACGGCGATCTCGTAAGGAATTCCGATTCGCGAACCGTTAACGCGTCGAGCTTGACGAATGGAATCGTCGTACGGACGGTTTGGTTTGTAAGGGGCGATTGAACGCCGGCGACGCGATGATGTAGAGACGTTTGCGCAGAGGCGTGTAGAGAGAAAAAGGCATACGAGGCCTTTAGCGACCCACGACAACGCGGTGAGATTCGGAATCGCCCACTAAAAAGCCAATCTCGGGATGAAATGCGATTCCGTGTGGGCGCTTGAGTGTCAGTGTTTCTGCTTGACGCGATCCGCCCAACACCGTCTCAATGCGATTGGATTCGAGATCGATTCGGCGGATCGCGTGATTTTCCGTGTCAACAACAAGCACTCTTCCTCGATCATCGACCACTAAGCCCTTCGGGCCCTTAAATGTCGCCAACCGTGGATCGCCCCCGTCGCCGCTGTAACCTTTTTCTCCCGTCCCTGCGACATGATGCAAGAGATTGGTCTCGCGATCGATTCGCCAGATGCTGTTGCCTTCTCTCAAAGCGATCCAAATCGATTCATTGTCGACGGCGAGGGAACGTGGGCCAAAAAGAGGAGCTTCCGCTGCGTCTGTTCGATCCTTGGGAAGCTTTTTCTGTCCCGTCCCACTGATCGTTGTCACAATGCCTGTTTCCAACTCAATCCGTCGAATCCGGTGATTGCCGGTGTCAGCAACCAGCAATCCGCCGCGACCATCCAACACCACACTATGTGGTTGGCGAAACTGCACCTGTTTGCCACGTTGACCGTCGCCCGCAAAACCAGCAGTACCATTCCCGGCCACGGTTGTCACGACATTGGTTTCGCCTTCGATTTGGCGGATGACATGATTGCGAGTGTCCGCAACGAACAGATTACCCGTTGCATCGACTCGCACTTCGTGCGGCCAGTTAAACGTCGCTTGATCGGCTGTTTCACCGTCACCGCCGTAACCGAGTAGGCCGTTTCCCGCGACCCTCGTCAGTGTCTCACCGTTCAACGAACCTCGGTAGATGCATTGATCGTCCACGCTCGTGACCCACCATTGATCACCAACGATTTCGATACCAAATGGATTTCCGAGCGCGATTCGGTTTCGCGCGATCGTCTGATTTGAATCGGCGTAAGGTTCCCGACGTTTCGAAGCTTTACCCGTTCCAGCAAAAACAGCCGTGCTCGATTGCGCGCACGCTTTGTTCAACCCCACGCTTTCGGTTCCCAGCAAAATTAAGCCGAGAAGACTCAAGACGAGTGCAACGCTTCGGAGGTGCGTTGATAAAGAACGACGCATCATTCCGCTTCCGGTGTGGCTGGGACAAATGAAATGCTCGCCGATCGTGGCGCGATTGAAACGCCTCTTGTTTCCTCTGGTTCCGCTACGATCGGCGGAGCGATCGGCGACTCTGTGCGATCGGCGAAGAATACTGCGGCTGCGATTGTAGCATTGGCGACGCTATTCGGATTCACGCGACGCGTATTGGCTCATCACATCAGGGCACGACAAAAGCACGTCGACCACGTCCGAAGCCCATTGACTTCCGCGTCCTTCTTCAAAGATGCGAATGACTTTTTCCAACGGCATGCCGCTTCGATACGGGCGGTCACTCGTCATTGCGTCAAAGGCGTCGGCGACGGCAAGCACTTGCGCGTCACGCGGAATATCGACTCCCGAAAGACCATCCGGATATCCCGAGCCATCCCAGGACTCGTGATGGTGACGAACTGCCGGCAGAATATGATTGAACTGTCGAATGCCTTGCAGAATATCAAAGCCTAGTACCGGGTGGGCTTTGATTTTCTCGAATTCCTCGGCCGTCAGTCTTCCTGGTTTTCTGAGCACCGAGTCTTCAACGCCAATCTTTCCGATGTCGTGCAAAATTCCCGCCATGCGAATTCGCGCGATCCCTTCTTCATCAAAATTTAAACGAGTTGCCAGCTCCACGGCCAGGTCTGCAACGCGTGAGGAGTGGCCACTGGTGTAGGCGTCTTTTGCATCCAATGCGGAGACAAGCGATTGAATCGTTCCTTCGAACATCTGTTGCATTTCCAGATACTGTCTCTGGTTGATCAAATGCACACCCAACATCATCGAAGTCGATTTCATTAAATCGGCTTCGACCGTACCGAATTCCTCCTGATCCAACGTTCGCACGGCGATCATGCGTCCCAGGTTTTGGTCTTGTCGCTGAATCGGCACAACGACCGTGCGTACATTGGCCGGGGCCGTCGCACTGGGCGAATTGACGATCGCGACTGATACACCAAAACGTTCTGGCTCTCGACTTGCCACGATCGAACGCTCGGTCGTGTGATCAGCCAAAGCTCGCATCCATTCGGCGTCGCAGTCTTCGCCACATTGATAGAAACGCGGCGGCTGATGACTTTCCTCGTCCGCGTAGAGGTCAATGGCGATCCAAAGTGAATCAATGCACGGTTTCAGCTCTTCGAGCAGACACTGACACACCTCATCGGATTCTTCATCCAGTTTTAGTCGCTCGGACAACTGGTGAAGCAATGAAAGCTCTTCAAACTTGACCGAAAGAGCATGCGCCATCCGTTGCAGCTCGTCCTCGAGCATTTCTGTCTGCGCATGATCCACCGCTTCGGTGGATTGAGGCGAAACGGGATTCGATTGACTCTCGTGACCAGTGCGAATCGGGGCCGGTTTCGTTGAGACCGGCGCATAAGAGTCGGCAGAGTCGGCCGCAGGGGTTTCAGAAAACATAAGCGCAGCGGGATCCAGGGCGTAGGAGAATAGACGCTGATGGAAAACTAGTACGCCAGCGCACCTGGCGGCGGAAGCAAATGGCCTCGATCGCTTTGAACCGACCGTCACGATTCATGCTTTCACCAATGGTGCGGTTGTGCCGGTTGTAGGACACCTGATTTGTCGCTTCGCACAACATCAACGCCTCGGATCGCCCAGCGCATCCGGGGCATGGCAAACGCGGATCACCCGACACAACTCGGTTTCCCGCGCGGAAATCCATTTGTTCGTGCGCGGGGGAATTTGTTACGTCGCACGGGGATGACGAATCACGAGGGGACGCTTTATCATCTGGACTCGGTTCAAATGAACTGTCTGTGCTACCCCCGGCGAACCTGTACAACTCCCGAAAAAACTGACTGGATCGACTCACGCTATGACCGAGCATCGCACTGAAAAAGACTCCATGGGCGAAGTTTATGTGCCTGCGGACGCGTACTATGGCGCCCAGACGCAGCGGGCAGTCGAGAATTTCCCCATCAGTGGCTGGCGACTCCCTGCCGCAATGATTTCCGCGATGGGGCTCGTGAAGTACGCCTGCGGGGTAGCGAATCGCGATCTCGGAAAGCTAACCGGATCTGGAAAGAATCCGCTCGATGCCGAACGAGTCGACGCGATGCTAAATGCTGCTTTGGAGGTTGCCGAGGGAAAATTGGCGGATCAATTTCCGATCGACGTTTTTCAAACGGGAAGCGGAACCAGCAGCAACATGAACGTGAACGAGGTCATCAGCAATCGCGCGACGGAAATCGCTGGCGGAGATCGAATGGCTGAGGACAAGCTCGTGCACCCCAACGATCACGTGAATATGGGGCAAAGTACAAACGACACTTTTCCAACGGCTATCCACGTAGCGTCTGCCATTCAGATCCACGAAGCGTTGATTCCGTCCTTGCGTCGCATGCACGAGGCGCTCCTGGAAAAAGCCGCCGCTTGGGACAAAGTCATCAAGATTGGTCGCACTCACTTGATGGATGCGACGCCGCTGCGTTTAGGACAGGAGTTTGGCGGTTTTGCACGACAGGTAGAGTTATCAATTAAACGCGCGGAAGCCGCGCGAGATTCGCTCTGCGAATTGCCGGTTGGTGGCACGGCGGTCGGCAGCGGGATTAATACGCATCCGGAATTTGGCGCTCGTGTGGCGAAAGTACTTGCGGACAAAACAGGTATCGGATTTGTCGAAGCAGCCAACCACTTTGAAGCCAACGCGCAGCGGGACGCGTTGGTGCAAGCTCACGGCGAGATTAAATGCGTCGGTCAAACGCTATTCAACGTCGCGAACAACATTCGTTGGCTCGGAAGCGGGCCGCGATGCGGTTTTTTCGAAGTCAAACTTCCTAGCCGACAACCGGGTAGCTCAATCATGCCTGGTAAAGTCAACCCGGTGATGTGTGAGTCGATGATGCAGTTGACTGCACGCGTGATGGGCAACGACACGACGATGACGGTCAGCGGCGCCGCGGGTGGAAATTTTCAATTGAACATTATGATGCCCGTGATGGCACACACCATGCTGGAGTCGGTCTTTCTGCTCTCGAAGGGTTCCGATGCGTTCATTGAGTTTTGCATCGATGGGATGGAAGCCAATGAAGAGGCATGCGAAGCAGCCGTTGAGCAGAGCCTTTCCATGTGCACGAGTTTGAATCCGTTGATCGGTTACGAACAAGCTGCGAAGTTGGCCAAAGAAGCCTTCGCCAGTGGTCAGACGATTCGCGAGCTTTGTCTGGAAAAAGATATCCTGCCCCAAGACACGCTCGCTGATGCACTCGACCCTTGGAAAATGACTGAGCCTCAGGAATAAACAACGGCAGAAGGTTTTGAAAGGCTGAATCGGTTTCTGTCCTTCGGGCTTCACCCTTGATCTATTTATCATGAGCACGCATTTTGATCCTGACGGTCACGCTCGGATGGTCGATGTCTCGGCCAAGATTGTGACGGTGCGTGAGGCCGTCGCGAGTAGCCAGATTCGAATGTCTGATTCGACGGCGAACATGATTCGAGAGGGGAATGCCAAGAAAGGAGATGTGTTGGGCGTGGCCCGACTGGCGGCCATCCAAGCAACAAAGCTGACTCAGTTGCTGATCCCACTCTGTCACGCCATTCCGATTGAAGCGGTTTCGGTGGAGTTTGATTGGCTGGAAGATGCTTCGTCGCCAGGGCCTGTGTTCTCCACGGTTTTGCGGTGCAACGTTCACGCTCGGACGACGGCGAAGACGGGCATTGAAATGGAAGCGATGACCGCGGCTTCGGTTGCTGCCCTGACGGTTTACGACATGGTGAAGTCCGTTGATCGAGGGGTCGAGATTGGACCGATCCGCTTGGAGCAGAAATCCGGTGGGAAATCGGGTGATTTTCGACGCTCGACCGACTGATGTCGTTACCAGCAGCGATCGGCTGCGGTGAATGCGTTAGAGAGTCTGTACCGACAACCGACCAGGTCGAATTGACGACGCAAACGTTGGATCTTTGAAGGTCAATAGGCTCCACAACCTTCCGAACTTTCTCCTTCCAGGGATCCGATCGAAATGGATTCGACCTCGACGGTTCATTCTGAAAGCAACGGTACTTCGACCGCTCAGGCCGTTCCCAGGCAAAATGGTCGATCTGCTTCGTCAGCCTTGAGGTGGCTTTACGAGCCGATCGAGGGTCCGCTCGCAAAAGTCGAAGCGAGATTTGTGTCGGAATTGGACAGCCCGTATGAAGCGGTCGCGCCGGTCCTTCGCCATGGCACACAGTTGGGCGGAAAGCGTCTCCGTCCCGCATTGCTGTTGCTTTCGGGCAAGGCATTTGGAGCGATTCGACCTGACCACGTCGTGCTGGGGGCGGTCATCGAAATGGTGCATACCGCAACCCTGATCCACGACGATGTCCTCGATCAGGCAGACACGCGTCGTCACGTTCCGACCGTTAACGCGCGTTGGAATGAGCACACGAGCATCTTGCTGGGTGACTACTTATTTGCGAAGAGTTTTCGGTTGGCGGCAACGTTACCTTCCACCGAAGCTTGCCGATGGATCGGAGAAGCCGCAGGCTTGGTTTGCGAAGGAGAGCTTCGCCAGATCTTGGACCGTAATACGATCGAACTCGACGAACCGACGTACATCGACATCATCCGTGGTAAGACCGCCGAATTGTGCCGTGTCGCCTGCCAGCTAGGTGCGAAGGCATCTGGAGCCGAACGCGACGTGGTTCAGTCGCTCGGTGACTATGGAGAAGCTCTCGGGATCGCATTCCAAATCGCCGACGATTATTTGGATCTTTGGGGCGAAGGCCGAGCGGTTGGAAAAACGTTGGGAACGGATATCGAGCAGGGCAAAATGACCCTGCCATTAATCCGCTTGCTTCAAACGTGTGAAAATGCTGAGCGGCGGAACATTGTTGAGATTTTGCACGGCCCGCCGGCTGACCGACTCAAGTTGATTCGTCCGCTCTTAGAATGCAGCGATGCGGCGGATTACACGTTGCAAGTGGCCCGAAGCTATCGGGACAAGGCGGTCGCCTCGCTTGCCGCCGTCGGCGCTTCGCGATCAAGGGACTGCCTGAAGGCGATCGCGGATTTCAGCATTCGTCGCAGTTTCTAATCTGCAATCAACCGTCGTAGAAGTACGAACGCGGCCTGCGAATTACGAACGCGGTCTGCAATGAACGGAGCGTGGTAGTCCGGGTGTCGATCGGGGTTGGTAACGGATTTGCGCTCTCGGCCTTCGTCAATCGATGGGCTTTCTCAGCGTCCCTTCCTATCGTTGGTCCATAAAAAAAAGGCGTCTCTCATCTGCGGGGATGAGAGACACCTTCTTGACGAGGCATTCAGGATCGTGGTTCGATTGGTCGACCGGTAGGCGACCTGGTCCGAACCTTAGACCAATTCTTTCTTTGCTCCGACCAACGTTCTCAGACGTTCTGCCAACAGATGGGCGTCGAACGGCTTTTTGAACGTTTCGTTGATGCTGCTTCGATCAAAGCTCATCGGTTGGCCGTCATCTGGCAGCAATGCGATGAGGATGATATCGGTGAAGTCGATATTCTTTCGCAAGTTCTGGCAGATTTGAACTGCTTCGATCTTGCCGATGGAAAAGTCGACGATGATACAATCCGGATTGAAGCTTTCAGCTTGAATGCCCGCTTCGAAACCGCTAGCAGCAACCGCTACTTTGAACGACTTCTCTGGCGGAAGCTCACGCTTCAAGTTTTCAATCAGCACCTGGTCTTGGGCGACGATCAGGCATTTCGCCATCGCTTCGTCTTCCAAGTCTCCCAGAGGCATGCCGTGTTCCTTGAGGAACTTGATCAAGTACTCTCGCGGAATGCGACGGTCCTGTGATCCAGGAATGCGATAGCCTTTCAAACGCCCCGAATCGAACCATTTTGAAACGGTTCGGGGTGCTACTTTACAGATCTTGGCGACCTGTCCAGTTGTGAAGACCTTCATACTAGGTTCTCCATAACGCCTCGTTTAATTTCCCTCGAGCAATGGTGCGTCGGTAACCACTGCTCTTGTAGCCCGTCTTCGTTGAATTCCAAAACAAACATCCGGTCCTGATCGGTTGCCTCTGCCAATGACGGTGGGTCGTCATCAACAAATCATGCTTTGGTTTTCGACGCTGGGTCGGGGCCACCCGGTTGCATCTTGCGACGCTGGCCGTACGGGATTCCTCGCGGTTTTGGTTGTCAAAACTTGTCCACGATCACTTGGGTGGGTGATCGCCCGCACCTGTGGAGACACCAAACACATGGTCGGTATCAACATCGATACGGCTTTGACGGGGTAGAAGCTGCGATCCATCGGCGATCAGTGCCCAGCGCTCGTAATCCTCGGATCGATTCGATCGTGAAACACGATGAATAAACCAGTTGATTAGGAACGTTCGGCTGTGGTCGCCGAGTCGCTTTCGATTGAACCGCTGGCCTCAGCCAACGATCCGCTCGATCGCATTCCCAGATTCCCCCCTGGGTGGACACTGAACGACTCAACTGCCACCGGTCAGACTCGAATGATCGAGGTGACCCAGCTGAACAGCCCGGTGTCCGACACTTAGTTTCGAGTAAAACCGGGCTAACTCTTTAGTGCGTTTGAATGGGAACAAGCACTATCAACGGTTTCGTTGTCCCGAGGCGGACCATTCGGTTCGTTTGCGAGAGTGCGTCGGCGCCGAAAACCTCGTGAATCCTAGACAAACCGTTCGATTCGGCATCGTGATGCCATCCCGTTCGACAACGCCCCACGTCGAAAACTTTTTTTGTTTTTTCTCTTTCGACCCACGCTCAATCCGCCGTGATTGGCATTCGACCGGCTGACTTGCTGATAAATTCGTTACAAGCTGAGTCGATCAACAAGCGGATCTGCATCGAGTTGGTGGTCCGGGCAATCTGTCCGGATGCAGTAGCCCGGAATGGATCAGCTAACTCGAAACAAAACAGTTAAGTGTCGCCGAGTCCGGTGCGAATGTGAACGTGTCTACCCAATCGGAAACCAGCCTCACCATGGAAGAACCCGCCAAACAGTTTTTTCGCCAAGCGATCGAGACTCCCAGCCCTTCGGGCTTCGAGGAGTCGATCCAAGCTTTGATCCGAACGTATATCGAATCGTCGACCAACGAGAACGGTGATGTACAAACACGCACGGACATTCACGGCAACCTGATTGCGTCGGTTGGAGACATCGATGGGCCGCGACTGATGCTTGCCGGTCACTGCGATCAGATAGGAATGCTTGTTTCCTATATTGATGACAACGGCTTTATCTACGGGCAGACCATTGGAGGCTGGGACCCTCAGCAACTCATTGGTCAAGCCATGACGATTTGGACAGCGACAGGTCCGGTGCCGGCGGTTATCAGTCGCAAGCCGATCCACCTGCTTAGTCCGGAGGAGCGAAAGAAAGTCGTCGACTTGAAAGACCTTTGGTTGGACATCGGCGCCGAAAGTGCGGTCGAATCCCGTGATTTAGTAAAGATCGGAGACGCCATCACTTTGGACCTGCGTTTTCGTCCACTGCGTGGCAACTTGGTCTCCGGTCCAGGGATGGATAATAAGTCTGGCATGTGGACCGTGATGGAGGCTCTCCGTCGAACAGCCCAATCGCCCGCACCCGTGACTTGTCATCTGCACAGCGTCGCCACAGTGCAGGAAGAAATTGGATTGCGCGGTGCTAAGACGGCTGCCGGCAGCATCAATCCCTACGTTGCGATTGCCGTCGATGTGACTCATGCGTCTGACTGCCCAACGATCGATAAACAAAAGCAAGGCGATATCCGCATAGACAGGGGACCGGTTATTTTCCGTGGCCCCAACATTAACACTCGCGTCGCGAATCGCCTTGTCGAACTCGCTGAGAAACACTCGATTCCGTATCAGCTTGCTGCGATTGGACGCGCGACACCGAACGATGCGAACGCACTTCAGATTCACGGCTCAGGTGTTGCCACTGGGTTAGTCGCGATTCCAAATCGCTACATGCATTCGGCGGTGGAGGTCATCTCAATGGCCGACATAGATCATGCGGCCGAGTTGCTGTATCGATTCGCTGAGGCCCTTTCCCGTGAGGATGACTTTACGCCACGACTGTGAGAACGCGCTCGCGGCGACCATGGCCCCTCCCGCAGGTGGAGTCTCCTGTTTTCGATCAAGGTTGCGAATGCGATTGCTTGATCTCATGTCATCAAACCGTTTGCACTCCGGTTCCATGCGGGCGGTGGGCGAAAGTGCTACGATAAGCGGTTTGGAAGTTCTGATTTCATTCCATCCGTCATCGAGAGCGACATGGCACGAGTGCTACTTGTTGAGGACAGCCCGACGCAGGCCATCGAGATCCGGATGTTGTTAGAAGAGGGCTCTCACACCGTTAAGCATGTTGCCAACGGTCGCCTGGCGCTTGCGATGCTTGCGGAGGAACCGATTGAAGTTGTCGTGACCGACTTGGAAATGCCCGAGATGAATGGGCTGGAGTTGGTCGAGTCGATGAAGTTGGACTTTGAGCACGTTCCGGCCGTTCTTGTGACGGCACGTGGCAGTGAGGAATTGGCTTCGAAGGCGTTGCAGAAGGGCGCGGCGGGTTACGTTCCGAAAAATCATCTGCAAACGATGCTCAACGACGCGATAACCGATGTGCTTGGTGTCATTCGGACGGATGCGAGTTTCTCCAAGTTGATTCAGACGCTCCAAAAGAACCAGTTCGTATTTGATCTTCCCAACGATGTTGACCTGATATCGCCGATGGTCGGATTGCTGATGCAGGTGATTTCCGGGATGGAACTGATCTCGGGTTCAGAATTGGTGAGAATGGGCGTTGCTATCGAGCACGCCTTGGTCAATGCGATGTACCGAGGCAACCTCGAATTGGGGCCTTCGGTCACCCCTGCCCATCGAGCACTCGTTTATGACGGGGCAACGACGGATTTGATCGACAAGCGAAAAAGTTCGGATCCTTACCAAACCCGACGCGTCTCCGTCGACGCGACCGCCAGCAAACATGAGATTCGCGTGATCGTGCGCGATCAAGGGAAGGGATTCGATACGTCTTCGGTTCCCGGTCCAGAAGATCCAAAAGTGCTGGATACAGAGTCAGGACAAGGTCTTGTCCTTATGGCCAGTTTCACTGACGAACTGGTCTATAACGACATCGGAAACGAAGTGACTCTGATCAAGAAGATCGCTGGCTAATTCTCAGCCTCCATTGCGACGAATTCGCGCCTGTCATCCGGTGGTATTCTGAGCCCAGGAAATAGATAATGCCGCGAAAGCGGCTGCCACTCCCGTACAATAGACGTAGCGGTTCATGGCTAGCCGCAAGCGTCTTTGCGTCATCGCAAACCATCCGATTTCGGGACGCCCTCGTATACTCGGTCTTGCTTCTCTAGGAGGGTAATCAATGAGTGATCTTATAAGTCAAAGCACGCCACGTACTAACGGCCAGCAACGACGCACGACAGCAAATCTATCCATCGGCGGCTATCTGATTCAACGACTGATGGACTACGGGATCGATGATCTGTTCGGAATTCCCGGCGATTACGTTCTCTCGTTTTATAGTGACTTAGAACGCAGTCCAATCAACGTTGTCGGTTGCACGAGAGAGGATTGCGCAGGGTTTGCGGCGGATGCGTACGCAAGGTTGCGAGGCATGGGAGCGGCTTGCGTTACCTACTGTGTCGGCGGATTAAGCGTTTGCAATTCCATCGCGGGCGCCTACGCCGAAAAATCACCCGTAGTACTGATATCGGGTGCGCCCGGATTGCAAGAACGCAAAGTGGGCGCGCTGCTGCACCACATGGTTCGTGACTTTCGAACGCAGATCGACGTCTTCGAGAAGTTCACGATCGCTGGTGCGGAATTGGTCGATCCGCTGACGGCGTTTTCGGAGATCGATCGTGTCTTGGATGCCTGCGATCGGTTCAAACGTCCCGTTTATCTTGAACTGCCACGTGACATGGTCAATGTGGTGCCGCCGGTCGCGCACGGGTATTCCGGTTACGTTCACCAACATGATCCTCATGCGACGCGTGAAGCGATTCGTGAAACCGTTGAGCGACTAAAACAGGCAAAGAATCCCGTCATCGTCGCCGGCGTTGAGTTGCATCGATTCGGGTTGCAGGATGACCTCTTGCGTCTTGCCGAGTCTGCCAACATTCCGATTGCAACGACCATGCTCGGAAAGAGTGTCGTCAGCGAAAAGCATCCGATGTTCATCGGCCTCTACGAAGGCGGGATAGGGAACCCGGCGGTCACAGAGTTTGTTGAGAACAGTGACCTCGTGTTGTTGTTGGGTGCGTTTTTGAGCGACATCAACTTGGGCATTTATACAGCCAACCTGGATCCCAACCGGTGCGTCTACGCGACGAGTGAGTCACTGCGAATCTCGCATCACCACTATCACAACGTGGATCTGAAGGATTTTCTCGTCGGACTTTCCGACGCTCAAACGGAGATTCCTGCGCGAGAGATTCCCGAAGCACTGCGACAGCCCGTGCGAGAGCAGGCGGAGTTCCAAATGGAGCCTGAAGCGCCGCTTCGCACCAGTCGCATTATCCGGATGCTCAATCGTTTGCTCGATGACAACACGATTGTGATCGCGGACGTCGGTGACTCGCTGTTCGCTGCGACCGAATTAACCATCCACGAGCGAGGTGAATTTCTTAGCCCAGCCTATTACACGTCGATGGGCTTTAGCTTGCCTGCGGCACTTGGGGCATCGACCGCCCGCCCCGATCATCGTGTCCTTGTCCTGGTCGGCGACGGAGCGTTTCAGATGACGGGTCAGGAACTGAGCACGCTCGTGGCTCGTGGCCACAACCCAATCGTCATCATCCTGGACAACCATGGTTATGGTACCGAACGGTACCTGCACGAAGGCGAGTGGGAATACAACGAAGTCAATCCATGGAACTACGTCGCGCTGCCGCAGGTATACGGTCGTGGAGCCGGGCATCTGGTTCAAAACGAACAGGAATTCCAAAACGCGATCGATAATGCTTGGGCGGATCCGACTCAGCCTCACATCGTGCAGGCGAAATTGATGGAAGACGACGCAAGCGACACGCTGAAGAAACTGGCCGATCGAATGATGCACAAAGTCTGAAACATCAAACATAGTCGCCGATCGCTCCGCCGATCGTAGCGTTCTGTTCTGTCGTCATGCGGAGCATGACCCTAGTCGCCGATCGCTCCGCCGATCGTAGCGTTCTGTTCTATCGTCATGCGGAGCATGACCCTAGTCGCCGATCGCTCCGCCGATCGTAGCGTTCTGTTCTATCGTCATGCGGAGCATGACCTACGAGTGCCCTACCGATGTCCTGTATCGATCTTCAAAAAGGGATTGGCAAACACGGATTGTGACATCCCGTTGGGGTGCGCTTACGCGGTGACGATGCCAAGCGTCGTTATGCGGGGCATGACCGGACGAATGCTGAAATGGCATTGTCTAGTTCATCGACCGTTTGTTGGATGACAAAGCGGCCAATGCGGTCACGGCACGCTACTCGAAGAGCAATCCGTCGCGATTCATCACGCAATTCCAATACCTTCGCGACCGCATCCTCCAAGTCGTCGTAGAGACAGTCTTTAACGGTCAGTTCTGGATAACTGAGTCGATTCGGTAATACCGGTATCGCTCCCGACCAGATCGCTTCACAAACTGCGATCCCGAAGTATTCGTGATCGGCGGTGGAGACAACGACGTCGATTTCATTCAGCCATCGCCAATAGTCTTCATGACTCTGTGCGTAACCGTTGAAGTCGATTCGCCTCGAAAAGCGATTGCTTATCTCGTCGAGTTCAGCACAGCCTTGTTGGGGGCGAGGACCGAGCAGGACCAGTCGCCAGTCGTCGTGGATTTCTTCTAGCTTCTGGAGAAGAGACAGAAACTGATCAGGACGCTTGTCATGTTCCCAACGTGCAACCCAGCCAACCGTTAAAGGACCGTTTTCCTTTCGGACAAAACTCGAATTCGGCGGTGAAAATCCTGGCGGTATCACATCGGACTTTTGCGCAATCGCTTCCAGGTCGTGGGCATCGATTCCATCAGGCATGTTTTGGAGGAAACGAAGCGAGGCCGAAAGGAAATCCGTTCGATGGAACTGTGAATTGAAGACAACTTTGTCTGCCGCTATCGCGGATAACAGGTTCGTGTAACCGTAGTGGTGATCTACGCGCGCCCCTGGTGCGACGGGGTAAGTCCATTGGTTCTCGTGAAAGTAGATCAGTGTTGGAGTCTGGGATAAGCGAGCATCGCGCAACAGTCCACGATAGGACGGCAAATCCAACATGTCGGTGCAGAACAAGGCATCGGGACGGTAGCCGTTTGAACACACATCGCGTGTTTTGTTTGCGAGTAACAATGGCGAATATCGCATTCGCCATTTCCAATGAACAGGGACGTCTGTGACCAACGTCCACTGGTGGCGACTAATCTGCGACACCCATTCAAGAAACTGCCGATGGCTCCCACCAAAAAACGGTTCGACCGCGAGAACCTGTAATCGATTGTCCATCGTGTCTAGGTCTTGCGAATCTTGTCGCGGTTAGTTCTGACGTTGGCCGTTGCGTTACGGGTATCGATCACGAGTGGTGCGTGTTTGACAATCGAATCGTAATCAAAAGCGGTGTGATCGGTTGCGATCAGAACGACATCTTGCGTGCTCAGAAAATCTGAAGTCAAGGTCTGGCTTGTCATCTCCGGCAAATCGAAATGACGCATCTTGGGCAATGTGGGAACATGTGGGTCACTGTATGTCAGCTCAGCACCACGTTGCAGCAATAACTCCATCAATTCAAACGACGGGCTTTCACGCGGGTCATCAACGTCTTTCTTGTAGGCGACACCCGCTAAACAAATCTTGCTCCCGCGAATCGGTTTACAGAATTCGTTCAAGAATTCGCTGGTCCGCGAAACGACATATTCGGGCATGGCTCGATTAACTTCACCTGCCAATTCAATGAACCGAGCGTTCAGGCCTTGTTTACGCGCTAACCACGAGAGATAGAACGGATCGATTGGAATGCAGTGACCGCCAAGTCCTGGACCTGGATAGAAGGCTTGAAACCCAAAGGGTTTTGTTTTTGCTGCGTTGATGACTTCCCAAACATCAATCTGCATCGAATCGAACAGCACTTTTAGTTCGTTCACAAGCGCGATGTTAACCGCGCGATAGATGTTCTCGAGCACTTTCGCTGCTTCGGCGACTTCGCAGTTGCTAACCGGCACAATTCCTGCAACTGCCTGTTCGTAGAGTCTGCTGGCGCATCGCAGTGAGTCTTCATTGATTGCACCGACAACTTTCGGGATCCCGGCTGCCGAAAAATCAGGATTGCCCGGATCTTCTCGCTCAGGACTGTATGCGACGAAGAAATCCGAGCCAGCTGTCAATCCGCTTCTCTCGAGGATCGGAACCATCACGTCGCGTGTTGTCGTTGGATAGGTCGTGCTCTCAAGGACGACCAATTGCCCCTTTCGAAGTACAGGCGCAATCTGCTCGCAGGTCCCGACGACATATTTCAAGTCTGGGTCGCGAGCATCATCAAGGGGTGTTGGAACGCAGATCAGCAAGGCATCAGGTTCGCTGAGCCTTCGCATGTCGTTGGTTGCGTCAAACAACTCTTGCTTGAGCCAGCCGGCGACCTTCTCACTGCTGATGTGTTTGATGTAGCTCTCACCACGTAGGAGCGAATCGACCTTGGTTGCGTCGACGTCAAATCCCAAGCATTTAAAGCTGGCTTGGGTAAATGCGTCAATCAAAGGCAAACCAACGTATCCCAGACCGATAATTCCGACCGAGCAGTTTCGCGAGTCAATGGACTCAACCAGTGATTGGCAAGCAGGTGATGGCACAGGAGTTCAACCGCGGGAAAGAAGCAAGACGACCCAGAATCGCAAATCGGCATTCGCGCGGACGGCACGCGCAATCAGCTCTACGCATCCGCGACACGGAAGGATCGTCGCCCATTTTAAGCGGAAGCGATAGGGATGACGCCTCGACGGTTTACCAAGCCACGTTTGGCTTCGCTCGGTTAGTATCTTCGGACGCGCATGATGAGCATCATGCCCAGCATGCCCATGATTCCGTTGCCCAGCCAGACTCCATAGGGAGGCATGATTGCGTCTTTCGCTTGTTCCAGGCCGAAGATGAACAACGGGTAATACACTAACAGTGTCGGTAGGAAGCAGAGCCCAAAGGTGGACCAGTAATCGCTGGTCTTGGCGATCATCGCCAAAGGTGCCCCGACCAGGACGAAAAAGAAGCAGCTAAATCCCCAGGCCCAGCGACGCCATGGCTCCGTTTTCAATCGGATCAAACGTTTTTCGCTGGCACGGAGTGAACGTTGGATTGATTGGCCGCTGTCGCCGGTGATTGCTTGCGGTCGCGTAGTAAGGATGGCGAAACCGAGATGTGCCGCCATCTCTCCGACTCGTGCGTGAGCAAGATTGTCCGTTCGGATTCTCTCACCACTGATCAGCCGTAACGGAACTTCACTGGGACTACGATCGCTAATCGGTCGCTCTCGCATCGCATTGGAGAGTGGGATCTCGACTTCGATCTCACCCGGAAATTCGGTATGAAAAGCGGAGCCTCCGTCGAATTGACTGTCGACAACTCGCAACTTCAACGTTTGGGTTTCTGGATCGAGTCGCAGCTCACCTTCTTTCGCCGTCAACTTTCGCGAACCATCCTGTCCGCGATTGTGCACGGTCACGGTCGGTCGGATCAGTTTTCGTCCAATCACATCTCGCACGTGAATGGAAAACCCTTGTTCGGACGTGTAGGTGTGTTCGCTCTGCAAAACGCGATACGCGATGTCCTCGATCGACAGCAGGACGACGCGATTGACGCCAGGTCGACCCCATGAAACGGCAAGGTCAGAAACGTAAACGGCAGCCGGACTCAGCAGCGCAGCAAACACTAGAGCTGGCTGAACGAGTTTGATCGGTGAAATGCCAGATGCTTTGACTGTCGCGATTTCCCCGTCCGCTGCCATCCGCCCATACACACAACAAACGGAAAACAACGCCGTTGCGGGAAACGCGAATTGCAGCGAAATCGGAAGCACAAAGGGTAACAACTGAATGATCGCCATCGTGCCCAAACCACGACGCAGCAATTCGCGTCCCACACCAATCATCAGGATTAACAGGGTGAGCGCGATAAGCGAGACGACAAAGATCTTGAAGATCTCGATCAGGACGTAACGCGTCAGGCGGGTGGGCATGATGGGTTTGAAAAACAGCGATAGAGGGCTCCGACCGCCAGAGGGAATACCAAACCCTCGCCACCGATCGGTAGACGAATTGTGTCGCTAACCTCGCGTGAAACAGGCAAAAATGCGATGGCGCGACCTGGATCAGGCAATGCCCGTTCTTTGCATTCGCGACGATGTGCGTGTTCCCGATGAAGGGTGTTTTTCGTCCATCCGCACCATCCTTTTTGACGTCGGGATAGACTGATACACTTCAACTTAGTTTCACACGGTGTTTCGTTGTTCCTCGCCTTCCGGATTTGAGATGGCCGCACGCAAGGGTTCTGATTTCGCTGGCTTATCCGTCGCTATCGTGACGCCATTTTCAGATGGCGAGGTCGACTACGTCCGCTTGCGAGAACAATTGGAGTTTCAGATCGCTGCGGGGACACGTTGCATCGTGCCTGTGGGGACGACAGGTGAGTCGCCAACGCTTTCGCACGAAGAACATGACCGCGTGATCACAGAAGTGATTCAGTGCGTGGCCGGGCGAGCCAAAGTCATGGCTGGTACCGGAAGTAATAGTACGGCGGAAGCACTGCGTCTCACGAAACGCGCTGCTTCGGAAGGTGCGGACGCGACATTGCAAGTGGCGCCGTACTACAACAAACCGACCCAGGAAGGCTTCTACCAGCACTTCAAAGCGATTGCTGAAAACGTTGATATTCCGGTGTGTGTGTACAACATCCCGGGGCGAACAGGCAAAGAGATTGCCGTCGAGACAATTCAGCGTTTGTCCGACGTTCCCGGAATCACAATGGTCAAAGAAGCAACGGGCAAACTCGACCAATGCTCGGCTGTTGTCGGCACGACGGACCTAACCGTCTTGAGCGGAGATGACTCGTTGACACTACCGATGATGTCGGTCGGTGCCGAAGGAGTGATCTCGGTGGTGGGTAACATTGTTCCCAACGTGATGATCGAGTTGGTTAAAGCTGCGGCGTCCGGAGATTTCGAAAAAGCCCGCGAGACTCACCATCGACTGTTCGCACTGTGCAGCAAGATGCTCGGATTGGCGACCAACCCAATCCCTGTCAAAGCCGCAATGCAGATGCTCGGTCGCGATAGCGGAGAATTGCGTTTGCCGATGACCGCTTTGGATGACACGCTGGCCGACCAGCTGCGCGAGACGCTATTCGCCTTTGGTTTGCAGGAATCAGCGGCGATCTAGTCACATCTTCGAACGGCACTAACGGGGCACCGCGGCATGCTGGATGGGTTGGCAGATTGAGATCGGCTAATATTTGCGAGGTTTATTGGTGAGAGCGGTTCGCTGCTTTGCCTAGCTTCCCTAGAGTCCGTTTTTGCTGCGCGATTGATATTGGAGCGTGAAACACGCAGAGGCCATACTGTGGCGTTGCGGTGTTCGTTCCTGGTTCTCGCGCTGACGATGTTCGAGAGAAAAGATCGATGGGACCGCGTGGGCGATTGATGCTCCACAATCTTTTCTAAGGAATGTCTTATGCTGGTTTTGTCACGTCGAGAATCTGACAAGATTCTCTTTCCCAGCCTGGGAATCTCGGTTGAAGTTTTACGTATCCAGGGCAACAAAGCCCGACTGGGTGTCGAGGCGCCGGACGACGTGCCGATTTTGAGACATGAAATTGCCGACCTGAAAAACTTCGAGTTCAATCCAGAGAAACAGAAGGACTCCGACAGACTCCGTCAGCTTGTGTTGGCGATTCGTATGCGGTTGGATTCAGCGGCCGTTGGACTGAATGAGCTCCATCGAACCGTGGATGAGAAATCGACCGCAGACGCGCAGCAATTGATTGAGGATCTGTTTTCTGAATTGAGTGGTTTGGAACGTGAAGCGAATCGAATCCTCGAAGACTCAGGCTTGTCGGTTAACGATACGCCGCAAGCGCTGTTGGTTGAGGACTCAGCGACGGAAAGAACTCTTTTGGAAGCGTATTTGGATCTGACGGGATTCCAAGTAACGACTGCGAATGACGGTCAGGACGCGTTGGACTTTTTGTCGCTACATGCACCGCCGGACATCATTCTGCTGGATATGAACATGCCACGCATGGATGGTGTGACATTCGTTAGAAACTTGCGATCGGATCCGAAACTCTGTTCGATGCCAGTCTTCGCACTAACTGGCATGGATCGCGATCAAGTTGATTTGCCATCCGGCGAAAAAGGTGTCGAACGTTGGTATCAAAAACCCGTCGATCCAAAATCGCTCGTTGCGGATGTCGCCGAGCATCTGCTCGGCCGCCCTTTGATGATCGCCTAACGAAAGTCGCCGATCTCTCTGCGATCGTCGCGACCCCATTCGTCGATGTGTTCCGACGTGAAACGGGTTTCGCTGCGTCCGGTTCGTCGAAGAATGGATTCGGCTGAGGTATTTTGCATTAGTTATGTGTGGCCCCATCCAACGCAATCAATAGCCGCTTGGGTTGTTAGCTTTGGCATCGATTGGATCCATGCCTAGGTGGGTTCGGCAACCATTCAGCATTTCCGCTGTGCGACTGGCACCGACCCGTGTCACACCAAGATCACGCACTTGCAAAAGCGTTTCAAAGTCTCGAACTCCGCCGGCGGCTTTCACTTGAACGTGATCGGGTGCATGTTCGCGCATGAGTGTTAGGTCTTCAATTGTGGCGCCACCAGTACCGTAGCCCGTTGACGTTTTGACCCAGTCCGCGTTCAGTTCACCACAAATCTGACATAGTCGAGTTTTGTGGTCGTCTTGCAAGTAACAATTCTCAAAGATGACTTTGACTTTCTGTTTGGCTGCGTGTGCGACATCAATCACTGCACCAATATCGTCTCGAACGTAGTCCCAATCACCACTTAGCACTTTCGAGATATTGACGACCATATCGAGTTCCTCGCATCCGTCGTCGATCGCTTTCTTCGCTTCGTCGACTTTGATCGCCGTCGTGTGACCGCCATGAGGGAACCCGATCGTCGTCGAAGCCTTGATCGTTGTTCCCTCCAAACGCTCGGCGCAGCGACGCAAGTAATAGGGCATGATGCAAATGCTTGCTGTATCGAAAGCGATTGCCAAGTCGATTCCCGCTTCCAAATCATCTACCGTCATCGTCGGAATCAATAAGGAATGGTCGATCATCTTTGAAATGTCTTGGTATTCGTAGCTCACAGCGGATCTCGTTGAAGGGAAAGGGGGTGCCGGTAGCGATTGCTTGGTTGCGCAGCTTGCAAAAGACTAGAGCTTCGGAACGAAATTGCGAAGGTAGGTATGACTTTGCTGAAGCGCTAGTTTGCACGAATCCAAGCTACCTTCATACGCCCGGTCTTCTACTTCCACGCAAACCGGACCTTCGTAACCCACGCTTGTCAGCGTCGAGAAAAACTTCCCCCAATCGACTTCGCCCATGCCCGGTAGCTTCGGCGAATGGTAGTCGTTGGGGTGTGCCAGAATGCCAAACTCGTCGAGAAGGTGCTGATCAACACGAACATCTTTAGCGTGGACATGGAACAACTTGTCAGTGAACTCGCGAATGGGTCTGAGGTAGTCCATCTGTTGGAAAACCAGATGCGACGGATCGTAGTTCAGTCCGAAGTGATCGCTTGGTATGTCGTCGAACATGCGACGCCAAATCGCGGGACTGCCCGCGAGGTTTTTTCCTCCCGGCCATTCATCAGCGGTGAACAGCATGGGGCAGTTTTCGATTCCAACTTTGACTCCGGCGTCCTCCGCGTGTTGAATGATCGGTTTCCATGTTTCAAGAAAACGTGGCCAGTTGTCGTCAACGCTTTTTGTCCAATCGCGACCAATGAACGTGTTCATTCGGTTCAGACCAAGTTTTGCCGTGGCTGTGATGACGGCTCGGATTTGCTCGACAGCCTGTTCAGCTTCTTCCTGATCGCACGAGAGTGCGTTGGGATAGTAGCCCAAGCCGCTGATGGAGACGTTGTATTTTGCCGACATCTCTTTGACGTCGCCGATCGTCCAATCGTCGAGTGCGGAAACGTCAATGTGTGTGATCCCTGCGTAGCGACGCGTTGCTTTTCCCTTGGGCCAACACATCACCTCGACGCAGTCGTAGCCGATGTTTGCGGCCGTCTGAAAGACTTGCTCCAGGGAGAGGTCAGGCAAAATCGCACTGACAAAACCGAGCTCGATCATGTGTTTTGTTCTCCGAGGTGAATCCACTTTTGCCGTAGGTGACTCTTAAGCACTGCTTCGCAGACGGCGATTTCCTGGTGTCCATCGGCGAAAGTTGGATAGGTCGGATCCGATCGGTACTGACCATTTTCGACAGATTGATAAAAGTCGCGAAACAGCTGTTTAAAGGTGTCGGGAAACCCTTCGTTGTGTCCGCCGGGATAACTGCACTTGGACGAGGCCTGGCCGGATAGAAGAGCGGGGTCGCGGATGAGAGACTGGTTCGGTGCATCTCGATATCCCATTCGCATTTCGTTGGGCGTTTCACTGCACCACGCGAGTGATTTTTTCGCTCCCGCGATTTCAAACTGCAAACAGTTTTTTCGTCCCGCAGTGACCTGAGACACATGCATGACGCCGCGGCTGCTATCGCTCATTCTTAGCAGCACGCAGCCAAAATCCTCCGTGCCTATGGCAATTGATTCGGTGTCCTCGGCCGCCGTCGAATTACCACTGAAGGTCTCAATGCCGCCTTTGGGTCGCTCACGCTCTGGGTACACCGTCAATAAGTCGGCAAATACGGATTCAACCTTCTGGTGGGTAATGAATTGCAACAGGTCCAAAGCGTGCGTACCAATGTCGGCAACAGCACGCAGTGACCCACCTTCCTCACTCATAACTCGCCAATTGAAATCCGTGCGATGGAATAACCAATCTTGGGCATAGCTGGTGGAAAAGTGAAAGATGTCCCCGACATCGCCTCGACGCACTTGCGTAGCAGCCTCTTGGCACAACGGGTAATAGCGGATGTTGTAATTGACGGCGGCGGCCAAGCCACTGGACTCTGCTAACGCCACCAATTGCGAAGACTCTTGCGTGTTCATCGCCAGTGGTTTTTCGCACAGAACATGCTTTCCTGCGTGGAGAGCTCGGCTGGCCTGGTCAAAGTGGAACTGGTTCGGTGACGTGATGTGAACGACGTTCACTGAGCCATCATCTAGCAGTTCGTCGAGCGATCCGTACGCGGTCTGTAACCCTAGCTCGGCCGCCGCGCGTTTAGATTTATCTGGTTGGGATCCAAGGATGCCAACAACATCAACGCCAGCGCGTTGAAGTCCTTCCACGTGGACGGGCCCGATGAAACCGGTACCAATCACGGCAGCTCTCAAGTTCGACATGCAACGTTTTTAAGCGACAAGCAAACCGCAAACAACGCCCCTTGCGGAGCGATAAAACGAACGGCCTTGGCCACGATTCAAGGCGATCGACGCCCTCAAGATGGTTTTGATTTGGCTTGCAACCGTTCGATGTCGCCTTGCACCGATTCGAGCTGTCGCTGCAAGTCTCCCAGGCTTTCGCGTTCTCTTTCAACAACATCCGCTGGCGCTCGAGAAACGAAATTCTCGTTACCCAGCTTTTGTTCTTTGGAAGTGATTTGCTTGGTGATCTGGTCGCAGTTTTTCTTCAAGCGTGACAATTCAGCATCCACATCGATGAACTCTTCAAGATCAACGTGGACATCGATGTCGATCGCCGTCAACGCAATCGGTGCGTCCGTTTCGAACGCTTTCGCATCCGGTCCGACTGACACAACTTCGGCTCCCGCCAAGCCTTTGAAATACGGGGTCATTGGCTCCAGCCGCTGCTTGCATGGCTCCGTGCAGCGAATCGCCACCGGTACCATGTCTCGAGGTCCAATGCTCTGACTTGCCCGAATCTGTCGAATCGCACCGACGATTTCTTGAAACTCTGCGAACTGTTGTTCGATTTCCGGATTGTGATCGCTCTGTTTCGCCTCGGGCCATGCGGCAACCATCGCAAATTCCGATGCCTGATTTGGTTCAGGGAAGCCACGATTCGGAGCGGCTCCCGCCAGGCCTTTCCAAATCGCTTCGGTGACGAATGGCATGGTTGGGTGCAGCAGTTTTAAAAGCGTATCTAAACCGTGGGCCATCATCGCTTGGACGATCGGTCTTTGCTGTTCATCGGCGAGACGCGGTTTGGCGATCTCAACGTAAAAGCTGCAGAATTCATTCCAGGCAAAATCGTACAACGTCGAAGTGAATTCAGAAAAGCGATACTGATCAACGCCATCACTTACTTGTTGAGTCACGGTCGCCAATCGGCTCAATAGCCAACGGTCTTCCAAAGGTAGCTCTTCTACGTGAATCGTTTGCGGCTCGTATCCCTCCATGTTCATCAACACAAATCGCGCGGCGTTCCAAAGTTTGTTGACGAAGTTACGCGCCGTCTCGAATCGTTCACTGACGACCAAACCACGTGGCAGCGCTTTGTCTTCTTGGGACTCGGCCCATTGCGTCGAGAATGCTTGACCACATGCTGGACAATCGATTCGCGGAAGCGATCGGTTCTTCTTGGTTTGGCCGATTAACTTGTCGCAGGTCGGACACTCGTACTGCACCGGCATGCGTACGTCTTGTGTATCCCCGGCAAGTCGTGCCAAACCGAAGCGAAGAGAATCGGGACCAAACTTATCGATCACGTCGATTGGGTCGACACCGTTACCCTTACTCTTGCTCATCGTCTCGCCGTTTCCATCCTGAATCTTTGGATGGATGAAGACTTGGCGGAACGGAATCTCACCGACATTGTTCAAGCCCATCAGCACCATACGAGCGACCCAAAGCGTGATGATGTCGCGAGATGTGATCAGCGTGCTGGTTGGATAGAAGTAGTCGAGCTCTTTCGTTTGTTCCGGCCAGCCAAGTGTGCTGTGTGGCCACAATGCGGATGAGAACCACGTATCCAAAACATCCGGATCACGCTCGAAACCAATGGCTTCTAGTTTGGCTTCGCGTTCATCACCTTCCTCACGAAGGCACGCGAACAGGCTCTGTTCACCTTCTTCGCCATCATCGATTCGGAAGCTGACGCCGTCGTCAGCGCTGCCCAATGCCTCAACTTGTTTGGCCGCTTCTTGTGCTTCTGACTTGGAAAGTCCTGTTCTTGACCAGATCGGAATGCGGTGACCCCACCACAATTGGCGGCTTACGGGCCAATCGCGTTTTTCGCCCAACCAATCGAGATAGCCCTTGCGATATCGTTCGGGGAAGATTTGAACTCGCTCGTCAGACACCGCGTCAATCGCTGACTGCGCCAGTTGGTCCATGGCAACGAACCATTGGTCCGCGAGATACGGTTCGATGGGTGTTTTACTGCGATCACTATGCGGCAATTCGATCTCTCGGTCTTCTACGTCCCCAAGAAGATCGAGTGCTTCCAAATCAGCAACGACGGCTTTTCGAGCTTGTGGAATCGTCAAGCCTTCGTACTTGCCACCCTCAGAGTTAATCGTCCCATCCGGACGAAGAATGTTGATCATCGGCAATTCGCCGCGGAGACCTACCTCATAGTCATTTGGATCGTGGGCCGGTGTGATCTTAACGCAGCCACTGCCAAGTTCGGGTTTCGCCCACGTGTCGGTGACTAAAGGAATCTCACGATCCATCAGCGGAAGCATCAGTTTTCGCCCGTCCTTTGCCATCTCCCGAAGCAGCGTCAGCTTGGGGAGCATCGACGCACGGCGTTCGGCGAGAGCTTCCAATTCCGATTCAATTTGCGACGTCTCTTTGTCGCTACTTTCGGTCAGCTTCTGCTTGAGTTCGGCTTCGATTTTGTCTAACGCAGCAGCCGGGTCCGGATGAACGGCAACGGCCGTATCACCGAGCATCGTCTCTGGACGAGTGGTGGCTATCTCGACTCGATCCGGTTCGCCCGGTTTTGGATCGATGACTGGATAGAAGAAGTGCCAAAAGTGGCCTTTCTTTGTAACGTTCTCAACTTCGTCATTACTGACGGCCGTTTGTAGGAACGTATCCCAGTTGACGAGTCGTTTGCCTCGATAAATCAGTTTCTTGTTGAAAAGATCGAAGAACGTTGCTCGAACGGCCGCGGCACAAGTGTCATCGAGCGTGAATCGTGTGCGTTCCCAATCGCAACTACACCCCATGCGTTTGAGCTGACCGAGGATGCGTTTTTCGTATTGATCTTTCCATTTCCAAATTCGTTCAACCAAGCCATCGCGACCAATGTCATGACGCGACAGGTTTTCATTCTCTTTGAGTCGCCGTTCGACGACGGCTTGCGTTGCGATTCCGGCATGATCCGTGCCCGGCATCCAAAGTGCCTCGTAACCTTGCATTCGACGCGTGCGAATCACGATGTCCTGCAGCGTATTGTTTAGTCCATGCCCGAGGTGCAAGGCACCGGTTACATTCGGCGGAGGGATCACGATCGAAAATGGCTTTCGATCGGCGCTGACTTCTGCATGACTGCAACGAGCTTGATCCCATGCTTCGGTGATTTCCGCTGCAGCGGTGGCATGATCAAAGCGATCCGGAATCTGGTTCATCGATCCTATCGTTCCTGTCAGTGACTCTGGTTTGTCCGTGTACGTTTATCTGTGAATCGGAATCCTGTAGCCGTCCTTGGCGACGAGATTTCAAGCCTCGCCATCGACGGGCAATTCATCTTTGTGAAGTTTGTATTCGACCGCGTCGACGAGTGCGTGCCAGCTGGCTGCGATAATATTCTCACTCACGCCGATCGTTCCCCAGGTCTCGTCGTGGTCGCCACTCTCGATGTTGACGCGAATGGCCGCTGCCGTACCGGCACCGGAATCAACCACGCGAACTTTGTAGTCGATTAGTCGCATTTCTTTTAGGCAGGGATATTTGCCCAGTAGTGCTTTACGTAACGCAGCATCGAGCGCGTTAACAGGACCATGGCCTTCCGCAGCATCGAACCAGAGCGTTTCACCCACGTTCAGTTTGATAATCGCTTCGGCGAATTCGACGTTATTTTTGGAGTCACGGTCACCCGAAACGACGCGATATTTGATCGGTGAAAAGTGTGACTGGAACGTTCCGGCGACGCGTTTGATCAATAGGTCAAACGAAGCGCCTGCATTTTCAAATTGATAACCTTGATTCTCAAGACGGACGACTTCCGCAAGAATCTGGTTCATGAGTTCCTTGTCTTCTTCGATGTTATGCCGCGTCGCGACAGCAACGAGGTTGCTGCGACCTGACAATTCGCTGATCAAGATTCGGCGTTCATTTCCCACGATCGTCGGATCGATGTGTTCGTATGTCTGTGCGGCTTTATTAATGGCGTGCACGTGCATGCCGCCTTTGTGCGCAAAAGCACTCTGTCCGACGAACGGCTGGTTGTTGCGCCATTGCAGATTGGCCGTCTCGTACACGTATCGACTCAACTCGGTCAGGTGCTGGAGCGACTGGCCGCCGAGAACTTCATAGCCCTGTTTCTTGATTGCCAAGTTGGCAATGACAGAAATCAAGTCAACGTTTCCGCAGCGTTCTCCGATGCCATTGATCGTCCCTTGGACCTGGGTTGCCCCTGCGTCGACGGCGGCCAACGTATTGGCAACGGAAAGGTCGCCATCGTTGTGACAGTGAATCCCTATCTGAACGTCAAAATCCTTCATTTCCTCGATCGCGGCGCGAGTGACTTCTGCGATGCGTTCGGGTAGGGTTCCCCCGTTCGTGTCACAAAGCACCATCCACTTTGCTCCAGCCGAAGCCGCCGCACGTAATGTCTTCAGTGCGTATTTGGGGTTCGCTGTGTATCCATCAAAGAAGTGCTCTGCGTCGTAAACGACGTCTGCGTGTCGACCGAGAAACTGTGCACTTTCCCCGATCATCGCAAGGTTTTCATCAAGCGACACATGAAGCACTTCGGTCGCGTGGTAGTCCCACGTCTTGCCGACTAGCGTGATGCAAGGTGTTTCAGCGCGAACGAGCGCTTGCATGCCGGGATCTTGTTCGGCGCTCATCGATTTGCGTCGTGTCATCCCAAATGCACACACGCGACTGTTGCCGAGATCCTGTTTCCGAATCTCTTCAAAGAATGCGACGTCCTTTTCATTGGACAGAGGATAACCACCTTCGATGAAGTCGATACCGATTTCAGAGAGACGGTTGGCGATGTTTAGCTTGTCTTGCAGCGAAAAACTAACACCTTCCCCCTGAGATCCATCGCGGAGTGTTGTGTCATAAATCTGAATCGGTTGGGCTGACATGTGGGAACCGAAGAAGGGTGAGGCCGATGGGCGGTCGTTGTGGCCAACGGGCGTCGAGGCGTTAGGATACGAAAAAACCCCCGAACCTCAGCTGGCCTCGGGGGTGAAATGTCAAAGCAAAATTTGATTTCGGCCGGCAGGAGCATCTCCGCGGCTAGCCGTTCACCCGCTTCATTGGCGTACGATTGTGCCAACGACCGGGATAATCGAAATAATCATCGTTCTGTCCATCGTGCACACAGAATGACTTCCGTCGTGAAATGTGTCAATTGCACCCGCTTAGCCGTCACTTGCACCCGCTTAATCGTCACTTTCCGGGGGAAGCGATCGGTTCTGTTGCGTTTGGGCAACATTCAGTGTTGCGTTTTAGCATCATCGACACTTCGTGCGTGGTAGGGTTCGTTGGACAAGTCTGTCCAGGACGAAAACCCTCCCCAGTCGATTCCGCTTCCTCAAGCGGATTCTGCGAGACACGACCGACCGATGACAGTCACCTCAGGCGAAACCACTGCGACTCCGACTCCGCTCCGGCGGCTGTTGGCGATTGCCGTTTCGCTGACGATTTTGGTTTCGACTGGGTGTAGCCAATTGCGACTGCCGGCAATCGATCCAACCGGTTCCTGCCTCTTCGCGCCCAAACCTGTGACGACGACGTTGGCGTTGCCCGGATCCGGCGGGGAAGGTTGTGTTTGCACCGATCGTCTGAAGGGTTTTTGCGGCGGTATCGGTGACCATTTTAAGAAGCCATTCACGACATCCGACCCTGCTTGGGTTGAACCGGTCACGCCGCCGCCCTGCCCCGCGCCTTCTGCTCCGGTTGGAATCAGCAACGAGCCTTGTGTTCCTGGCCCGGGATGCAGCGGATCCTGCCAGACGGGACCGCCCGCCGTGCTGTATGGCTGCGAGATTGATAATCAGGATCCCAAGCGATTGGCGAAGCTTGCCAAGAAAGGAAAACGCGGCTGCATCCTGCTATCACCCAACAAGATCGTTGCACCCGTTGGCGGAGAAGTCGTCCTGTTATCGGGGATATGCGGAACCGATGGATACTTGCAAGTCAATCAGCCACTTGAGTGGATGCTTACTCCGGACAGCGTTGGGACGTTTATTGAAGTGGGCGATGACGCGCCAGGTCTTCTCCACAAACTTGCCGGATCCAGAGAACGTCCAAAGAAGATTGATGCGGACTTCGCGCGCGGTCTGACCAGCACCAAGAGAATGCTGATCACACGCGGCAACCACAATCCGCGTGATGACGTTCAATTGGAAAAAGGGCAAACATGGATCACGCTCAGTAGCCCAAGTGAAGGGACGAGTCGCGTGACGGTTTTGGCTCCAGAAAGCGAATGCTGGGATCAACGAAAAGCGACAGCAACCATCTACTGGGTAGACGCCAATTGGCAGTTCCCAGCACCTCAAATGGTCGCTGCCGGACAACCGGTTGAATTGACAACACGTGTGACGCGAAGCGAAGGGTCGTTGCCGGCCCGTGGCTGGAAGGTCCGTTACGAGATCCTGCAGCCTGAACTTGCGACCTTCGGTGTAGCTGGCGGATCCTCGGTCACTGAAGCCATCGTTGACGACTCGGGCAATGCATCGGTTCGTTTGATTCCCATTCCAGGGACGAGTGGAACGGCGACGATCAATATGCAAGTGATTCGTCCGGGAGGGCTAACCGACAATTTGCCCGCTCTAACACTCGGAAGTGGTCAGACGTTTGTCACTTGGAGCGCGCCGCAACTCGCGATTCGAGCGGGTGCACCTGCGGTCGCAACCTTTGATACACCTGTGCAAGTGGTCGCCAATGTTTCCAATCCCGGTGATCAGCCTGCACGCAACGTGGTTGTAACGGTACGGCTCCCCGCGGGAACTCGTGTAACGAACGCCGATAGCTTTGCTCAAGTCTTACCAGGCGCGGTGGTCTGGGAGATCGGCGAGATACCAGCTCAAACACAGCTCGATCTTTTGATGGAAGTTGCTTCGCAGTCACCCGTTAACCTGGCTTTCCAGGCTCGGGCAGATGGCTTGGTCGCAGAAGACACGGTTCGCATCGATGTCTTTCGTCCTTCACTCAGCATGACCGTGACTCCGGTCGTCGACCGAGTCGAAGCCGGTCAGCCCGTACGTTTCAACGTGGATGTGACCAATACGGGTGACCGTCCACTGCAAAATGTTTCGCTGACGGCGACGGGTGATCCCGAGATGATCCACGAGAGCGGCCAGCGTACCGTGCGAAAGCCACGAGAAACGGGCCCCTTACAACCCGGAGAAACTTGGGGAGTGGATGCGGTCTTCACGCCAACTGCATCCGGTCGACGGTGTGTCGCTTTTGTTGCAACCGCCGACGGTCAACAGCGAGCGGATGTTGACGGATGCGTTACGGCGATCAATCCAGTACCTCAGGCCCCAAGTCTGTCGGCGACGCTGGAAGCAAGACCTCAAGTGGTTGTTGGCGAACCGACACTCGTACGAGCTCGTGTCGCGAATCGCGGTCTGGGAACGGCCAGCAACGTGACGATCACGATGGACTATCCACCACAGTTGCG
Organism: Planctomycetota bacterium; assembly: GCA_039179795.1. Taxonomy (GTDB): domain Bacteria; phylum Planctomycetota; class Planctomycetia; order Pirellulales; family Pirellulaceae; genus Rubripirellula. The sequence continues at coordinate 72,723 of JBCDEM010000020.1, forward strand.
TCTCCTTCAGGCAACGGAGGGATCCGATCAATCGCTCGTTTCTCAAAATACCGTTGCCTGGAATGTGCCACGGATAGACCCGGGCCAAGAAGCTGTCTTGGAAGCTCGATTCGAACCCGTCGCGCCGATCGCAAACGCTCAAATTCGATTGGGTTCGGAAAGTCTCGAGGGTGTAAGAACGAACGCGGATTTGGTGATCCAAATCGCGCCGAATGCTGCGGCTCCAGCCGTCGAACCGCCGCCTTCGATGCCAGCGGAGCAGCCGGCGCCGAGGATTCCCGGTGGTGCGGCACCGCGCCCCTTAGAAGGGCAGCCGCCCGCGACTAATCCAGCCGCTCCTGCCGGTCCGGCGGTATCGGGAAGACTTCAGGCACGTCTGTATGCGTGGAACAATCCTGTCCGTGTCAACGATTCGATTCGTTACTCCCTCCGGATCGTAAACGACTCGACGGAAGTGGATAGTCAGGTCGGGATCCAATTTCGACTGCCCAATGGAGTTCAGTTACGCAGCGTCAATCCTCGTACGAATCCAGAGCTCGGTGAAAGGCGAATCGACGAAGGAGTCGTTTCGCTCGCCTACATCCGCACGATGCAACCTGGCGAAACGATCGACTATGACATCGTGCTGAGTAGTAACCAACCGCAGACCTTCGACATGGAAGTTCAGATCCGTAGCACGCGATCGCTAAACGCAATCGTCGAACGTGTGACGACGACGGTAACACCCTGACGACGAATCGGAAGTTTGCGCAACTACTGATCATCATTGGCGGGAGTCTCTTCCGCAGCTTCTTCGTTTGATGTTTCTTCTTTCTCTGGTTTCTCTTCGTTCGAGTCGTCGTCCGACAATAACTCGACCATGGCACTATGTCCTTTCTTCCGCGCATGATCCGCTGCGAGATCCTCGTCATCATCTCGGGCGTTTTTGTCTGCTCCATTCTCGAGCAAGATTTTGGCGACTTCCATTTGTCCTTCGCCGGCAGCCAACATGATCGGTGTAAACGATTCGGTTGATTCTTTTGCGTTCACGTCCGCACCCGCTTTGATCAATCGCTTGACCGTTTCGCTGAAAGGCCCCGTGCACGCGTGCATCAGAGGAGTCATCCCATTGCCGTCACGTGCTTCGACGGTTGCTCCTTTTTTGATTAAGAAATCGACGACGTCCGTATGTCCGTTGTAAGACGCAAAGATCAGGGGTGTCCATTCTTGGAAGTCGCGTGTTTCGAGGACGGCGCCTTGCTCGACTAAGTACTCAACAACTTTCGCGTGTCCGTTGAGGGCGGCGAAATGCAAGGGTGTTCGTTTCGTTACCGACTCTGTCGAATCGACGTCCATGCCAGACTCGATCGCTGCTTGGACCCTCGAGAGTCGTCCATCATGTGCGGCTCCCCGAAATGCGTCAGAGCTCATTGCGGGAAGAGATGGCTTCGTAGGCTCTTGGTCATTCTCTGATGTGTCCGTTTCTTCCGTTGTCGCTGCCGAAGCGGAATCGGTTGCCGCTGAATCTTCTGACCCAGCTTGATTCGGCAACTCATCGGAGCAGCCCGCGAACACGAGGCAGGAAAGAACGAGCATCATGGAGAAATTAACCGAGCGAATCATTTCGGCGTCTTCGGGTTCTGAGTTGCAGTGGGAGAGGGAACGGCTACAGCGAGTGAGGGAACGTGAACACGGTGTCATTGCGATACAACCACAGAGTCACCTGACCAAGTCGCTTTGACGTTCGCTTGCGTCGCGACCATCTGAACGAGTTCTTTAAGCGTTACGTCCTTGCCTTCGATCGTGACCATCGTCGTGCAAGCTTCTTGAGCACTTGCTTCGATGACACACTTCTTACCAGCCGATGCCGCAAGTTGCTGCAGTGCATTGGCCGCGGTGGTAGTCATACGACGGACCGTAAAGGTATCAGCATCCGGATCGGGGCCCTCTGGCTGTTTCGCTTTGATCAACGCGGCGACAAGTTCACGATGTGCCGTCGCAGAAGCCTTGATCGCCAACTGATTGCCCGTCTTCTTCGTCACGTTGTTTGGGTCGAGGCCCGCGATCAGTTTTTGAATTTCGGACGTTTGGCCACCCGGAAAGTACTTTCGCGTTACCGCGGAAGATTCTGCAATGCGTTGAATCTTAAAATCCGCAGCATCGCTCGTTGCGAACGTTGCTTTGACGTCGAACTGTGCGAGCACGAGTGATACCGCAACGCGCCGATCCATCGCTGTCCACTTCGTCGCCGGCCAGAGGTCGTGCGGAATTTTTACGTTCAAGGTCGAACCGGAAGCTTGTGCCAGGGCTTCGGCTGGCGTCGCGAGGTCTTCCCACTGAATCATGGTCAATCGCGGTCGAGAGATCCGCTTTAAATTGAGAAGCGTCGCTAGCGTTCGGTCGACCCACTCCGCGCGACCGACCAAGACGACGTGGTCAATCGGTGCAATCACGCAGTTCTGACTCGCCGCCAGTTTTTCGATCGCTGCAAAGACCGTGGGTCCGACCGGACCGACAGAGATCAATGCGGAAGGATCGACGTGGCGGTCAAGCCATAGATTCAGCTTGGCTTCGTCGGTGATACGTCGCAATCCGCTACGAAACGACTGGCCATCGACGATCGACGTCATCGGCTTTGATAGCGAAACAACCGTGCGGGAAGTCGGCGAGTAGTCATCCGCCAAGCCGCACGACGCCGGCAGCCACCAGGTGGCGATAAAGAGCAGAAAAACCTGCAATCCGCGATGTCGAATAGGAGAGAATGAAATCACGAAAAAAGCGATAGCAGGAGAATTGCTCATTTTGCGGCTTAGAAGCGGCCGCTATTCATTTTTGATGGATCAAGGTTCGGCCCGTGATTGGGTCCTGATCGGCCACGGAAGTTGCAGCGCAGTCGAGGCGGGGATTCGTCCATTCCTTGTCCAAACATTCGGTGCTGACTAGACTCGCTCCAGTATAGCAGCCGTTTGCCGGGATTTTGGCAAAGCGAAGCCGGACATGGAAAGAAGCCGGCCGGCCATTAATTTCTCCATTGAATCGACCTCTTGTGACTTCACCGCTGGTTCGCACGACACGCTTGGCTTCGGCTTATCGACGTTACCTGTCGACTGCCGACGCTCCTGGGTTTGCCTCCGAAGTAGACGCTTTTTACGATGCTTCGACTCTCGCCAAACTGCTTCGACGAGGCGACATCGAGATGCGCCGCGCTGCCGCGCTCGCTCTCGGAGTTTTAGGCGATCATTTCTCCGTTGAGCCACTCGGGCGTGCTCTGTCCGATAGTGATCGCGGCGTTCGTTTAGCCGCTGACGATTCGTTCCGCGCGATCCTCGTACGTGACTCGGCACCCTTGCATCACCAACAGTTGCTGCAAGTCATGCATTTGAATGATGGTGGTGAGTACGCTGGTGCTCTTGCCCCATCGATGATCTTGATTGATCAGTCCCCGATGTATGCCGAAGCTCGTCATCAGTTGGCCGTCTGCTGGCACGGGCTGGAGAACTTTTACCAGGCACAAGCAGCTTACAAGGCTTGTCTTTGGTATTGCCGGTATCACTATCCGGCATGGCAAGGACTCGCGCGATGTCGGTCATTGTTAGGGGATCATTCAGGTGCGATCGCTGCGCTCCAGCGTGCCCTGCAGATTTGCCCAGACCTTGAGAACGCACGTCTTCAGATCAAGTCCATCCAAAGAAAGATGCGACAGTCAAAAGACCTGTAGGTCATTCGTTGCACGCACGAGAAAGTGCCAGCCAATCATCGAAGGAGTTTGCATGAGCTACGATGAACCGCTTGTTGGATCAGTAGCTGTGATTCTTGCGATCGTCGCTGGTGCGATCGCGTTCGGTCCATGGACGAAGCCGTACGAGTTAAGAAGTTTTTCGACGCTCACCGAGCGATATGGAAAGCCAGTCGCGCGCGGTGTGTGGGTGGCAATCGCGTTGGCATCTCTTACAGCAGGCTTAGCGATATTGGCCGGAGTGAGGCCAAGTTATGCCGTACCGTCCCAACAAACCAGCAACCGGTAGCACAGTCATACTCGGCAATCGTCGCCGATCGCTCCGCCGATCGTAGCGCGTCTTTTGCTTTTCTTCTATTCTCTTCTCTGACTCCGCTACGATCGACGTACCAACGAAAAACGCCGAGCCGCAGAAACGGCTCGGCGATGGTTGATCATCTGGTCGGACGCACTTGTGTTACTGGGGTGGGTTGGCGTCGTTGACGGCCTTGGCCATCACTTTCAAGGCAGCATCCGTGTACCGATGGTACTCGTTGTAGAAGTGCGTCATGGCCTCTTCGTCCGCAAAGAAGAACATGCGGTTGTAGATCGGATCCTTCATGCCCCACTCGCGTTTGCCGGGGACGATCTTGCGCTCTTCAAAGAATCGAACGACGTCGATCTCGTTGAGTACGGGGGTGTATGGCATCGGATCAGCGAGGAACCGATTCATGTTTTCTTCGCTCGTGAAGAGATACAGCTTGCCCAAGTGAATGACACCGAATTCTGGTGATCCTTCAATCCACTTGTTTTGGTCGATAACGGTAACGGCACAGTAGCCTTCCATTGCCAGTTCGGGTTGTTCGATCGGAAAGTCACCGTTGTCAGTCGCGGTGGCCGGCACAGCCGTCTCGACGATTTCCGTTGGCAGTTCCGTTCCGGTTGGAAGCTCCATTGCATCAGCAGGAACATCCGTTGGCAGGTTGGTTCCGGAAAGACCCGCTCCCGGAAGGTTGGCTTCGGGTACGGTCATCTCTTGGACGCCCAGGTTGGGCACATCTGCCGGATCGACCGAAGGGCCTGCGAACGACGGCGTTTCAAAGCCTGGTTGTGCATTCGGTGATTCCATGCCGGGGACTGAAATACCGGATGGTTGAGTTCCGGCCGACGAGATACCGGGGGTCGGGAACGTGCCTTTGGGTGTCGCGGTGATCACATCGGATGGATTGGAGTCATAGGAATTAACGGTCGGATTCCCTGCGACGGTAGGATTGTCCAAGCTTGGCATTTCAAACGTTGGAGCCTGTTGACGGTTTGACGCTAGCTGAGCTTCCGTTTGACCTGTTCCTGGCATCGTCATTGTGTTGGTCGGTGCGGCTGCAACGGGTGCGGCGGCAACGGGCGCGGCCTGGGGCGGCTGCATGGAGGCGGGCGGCGTCGTGCTGGCGACGCGTGTGCTCGCGGCAGGTGGCTGTCCCAATGCCGGCAATGTTTTCGTTAGCATCGCGACGTAGCGGTTGGGATCTTGTGGGCTAACGGTGTGCGCAAGAGTTCGGCCATCCGTTGTGACGATCACGTCGGTCGGAAACTTCGAGACCTGAAACATCTCGGCGAGCCTTTTGCTTTTCCCGGCATGAATTTTGACGGGAACAAAGCTCTGATTGATCGTTTCGTTGACCTGGACCGCTTTAAAGGAGCCCTCCTCAAGTCGGTCACACCAAACACATTGGTCGGTATAGAAGTGAAGAAGAAGCAACTTACCTTCGGCTTGCGCTTTCGTGTGAGCGGTCCGGAGGTTGGTTTGCCAGGGAATTTCGCCTTGGGCGACACCGGCGAGAAATGCGATCGCCAATGAAAACGTCAGGTATTGGGCTGCCGTGCGCATCAAACCGATGTCCTTAAGCGCTGAGAACGCGAGTGATGGGGATGGGAGGGAGCAAGCGCTCCTTGCACAGGATCGTTTTCGGTCAGGGCAACCCTGCGGCTTAAACGGAAAGTACAAATTGGGTCGACTTTAACGCCAGACGGTTTCCGGCCAAACCTCTTTCGAAGTAAGAAATCGGATGCTTGCATGGCTGGAGAAGGCCGAACGTTTTCACTCAGGTATTCGGAATCGAACCGCCCTAACCGGCCCGAGGGGACCGACCTCTCCTATTGATTGCTTGCAACCAACTTCATGCCTGTCCCCGTTTCCACCCGTTTCCACCCTTGCAATCAACTTCGTGCCTGTCCCCGTTTCAGTTTCCCGTTTCAGTCTAGAAATCGGATGCTTGCATGGCTGGAGAAGGCCGAACGTTTTCACTCAGGTATTCGGAATCGAACCGCCATCACCGGCCCGAGGGGACCGACCTTTCAAGTCTTCGGTTCCTGTCCCATCTATTGAAGGGAGTTTCAGGTGGTTGATCCGACTCGTGAGCGCGGCTCCAGATACTCGCAGAATCGTCGAGGTTACGCGTCTTCGCGACTCGATATCGCGTGATGAGGAGGGTGTGATTCAAGCATCAAACCGCTGACGAACCGACTGAGGAGCGCGAAGCTCTCCGAGGAAGAGTGAAGCTATCGTGCAGCCCGGCGGAGGGGCAATGCTGGCATCGGCCTTGACATTGGAGCCGCACAGTCTATATTTCAGGCGAAGTTATGAAGGTACTGGAACTCAACCAGACCTCTCCTTGGACGACATGTGACGTCCTTCTCGTTCGGTGATCCCGCAATCTATGCGACCACCACTCGATGCTGACCTCAATTGATCTGCATCGTCGCGAGCTGGACCTCACGGGCCAAAGAATGCCCACGGCAAAAATGCACCAGCGTTGTTGGCCATCTCAAAAGTGGTAATCGTAGGGAGACAGGTCCGGTAAGGATTGATTAGATCGGCCAGCGTCGGAACGACCAAAGAAACGCTGTGCTCAGCCGAATGTAGAAACGAACAGCCAGTCGAAGTCATGGATGCTGCAACCAGCCGTCGGAAACGGCTCCATCTTCGAGATACAAACTTTTACTTTTGTAATCATCTGCCTGGAGGCCCTTACCGCGGTTTCCTGAGTGAGATGCCTTTCCTTAGCAGTGATGCGGTAATTCTTCATTGACGCTGACGCTTTGTCGGCCTTGTTCTCAGCTGAACGCCTGTCCCATCGGACAATTTCCAATCGGATCTTCACGGACTTTCGTTGTGCGAACCGATCGGAATGGCTTTTCAGTCTGGTGTGGGTCGACGAGTGAATAGCCTTCTGGATGTCTTATGGCAAAAAAGAAACGGACGAACCGAAGTCGCTCATCTTCGGGATCCAACGGCGCGGTTTCGGCACACGGTGGTGGTAACGGAAAACAACGCGCTCGTCGCAGACGCCGCGGAGGCGGCGGTGGTGGCGGGGGCGGCAATCCCGATCGGGAGCCAGCAGATGTCGCCAGCGATGCACCGTTAGAAGAAGGCGATGGGATCCTCGAATTGCATCCCAACGGCTACGGGTTCCTCCGCGGGATCGACAACAACTACACCCGAGAACGTTCCGACCCGTTTGTTCCCGGGACCATGATTGAACGCTTTGGATTGCGTCAGGGCGTTCACATCAAAGCGATGGTCCAAGAAGCACGACGCCAACAAGGACCGCGGGTCCGTGAGATTTTGGACGTCGACGGGATGAGCCCGGAAGCTTATCCGGAGATTAAAAGCTTTGATGCCTTAACGCCGATCAACCCCGAAGAGTGGCTACGGCTTGAAGTCGGGCGTAAACCGTTAACGAACCGCGTGATCGATCTGCTCGCTCCGATGGGAAAAGGTCAGCGTGCGTTGATCGTTGCCCCACCGAGAAGCGGTAAGACGGTGATGCTCCAGGACATTGCGAGCGGTATTGCTTCTAACCATTCCGATGTCAAGTTGATCGTGTTGTTGATCGATGAACGTCCGGAAGAAGTAACCGACATGCGGCGGAATGTCCTAGGTGGCGAAGTTGTCGCCAGTAGTTTGGACATGGATGTTGAGAGTCACGTGCGGTTGAGCCAGCTCGTTGTCGACCGAGCTCGTCGACTTGCTGAGATGGGTCAAGATGTCTTCTTGATGCTCGACTCGATCACTCGTCTTGCCCGTGCGTTTAACAAATGGGTCGGTCGCAGCGGCCGAGGTGGAGCGACGATGACCGGTGGCTTGGACATCAAGGCGATGGATATCCCGAAAAAGTTGTTCGCGACTGCGAGAGCTTTCCAAGAAGGCGGATCTCTGACGGTTGTTGGGACCGCGCTCGTCGATACCAACAGCCGCATGGACGAAGCGATTTTCCAGGAGTTCAAAGGCACCGGTAACATGGAATTGGTGTTGGATCGGCGGCTAGCGGATCGACGCGTTTGGCCCTCGATCGATATCTCCCAAAGCGGAACAAGACGCGAGGAATTGCTTCACGATGAGGAAACTTACGAGGCGGTCACGATGCTGCGTCGGACGCTCAGCAGCATGCACCCATGTGATGCGATGGAGCAACTTACCAAGCAGCTCGGGCGGTTCGAAACCAACGATGAGTTCATTAAACTGATCAGCGGAGCGAAGACATCGCTTTGACCCGGTAGTCTGTCTATCGGTCCTGGAGGGTAAGCGAATTGGTGAGCGGCCTCACTGGAACTGAGGTACCCCGCAAGGGGCTGCGGGTTCGAGTCCCGTGCCCTCCGCTCAAACACACTTTGCCGATGGGAAACCATCGGCATTTTTTTGCGCCGATGGTCCGCACCTTATTTTCGTTTGGATGGTTAAACTAGGTAGCTGCGGCGAGCTTCCGGCTTGTCGAAGTGCGACAATCACTCGCCCTGCCGTCTATCTGCTGGGTCGATCAGGGTCCCAACCCACGCGGATCCTGAGAAATTGGTGGTTGCTGCCCAAAAAGTGATCGCACTGCGTAAGCTTTTTAAACACACTCTGCTATGGCGAAGGGTTTTGCCCTCGGTCGCTGGAGTTCACCTTTGATTTACCGTCTATGAATTCATTGAAACTGGTCAGGAATTGGTTCCGTGTCCCTCATCCGACGGTTCCAAGTCCCAAAAAAAGCTTTTCGGGTCAAGTGTTTGCAATTCGATCGAAAGCGATGGTGAGTCTTGCCGTCGCGATGGCCATCACGCTGGGATTCCGGCACGAGGCATCCGCAGACGTCGTGGCGATCACCAACGTTCGGATCGATACCCGTGGCGAAAAAGGGGTAATCGAAAATGGATCGGTTCTGATTCGCGATGGTGTTTTCGAATCCGTCGGCGCAAAGATCGAGATTCCCGAAGACGCGAAAGTTATCGACGGCAAGGGAGCAACGTTAACACCCGGATGGATCGATTCTCAGAGTCGACTCTGGCTCACACCCACTTCGAGAAGCGACACCTCGACGACCGCAGCTCTACGCACCGTTGATGGACTCGACCCATTCGATGAATCGTTTCGCGAGGTTGTTCGGCAAGGCGTTACGTCCGTTGCGGTGGCACCTCAAGATCGCGGACGACTCGGCGGAAGCGTTGCGCTGATTGCGGCTGGTCCCACCGGTGAAATCTTCCAAGTTCCATCACGAGAATCTTTCTCAGAGGACAGCGACGAAAAAAAGCCCGACGATAAAGAGCCCGACGATAAAGAGCCCGACGATAAAGAGCCAAGCGATGGCGAAAAGGAATCATCGAACAAAGATGATGCGGAATCGGAAGGGCAGAAGCGACCATCGGAAAAAGAGGGTGAACGAAAAAGGCCGGCCAGGGGTGGCAAAGCCACAGGACTCTCCGTTGCCGTAGCCGTCGCGTCAGCATCGGCCGATGACGAGGAAGACAAGGACGAGAAGAAAGAAGACAAAGAAGAGAAAAAGGACGAACCGGAAAAGAAATCTGACTCCGGCAAAGATGAGAAAGCTGAAAAGAAAGAGGAAAAAGAAGAAGAGAAAATAGACGTTCCCTATTCGATCGAGCGACCGCCAGTTCCTTACACGTCGGGGAAACAAGGATGGGTTCTATCTGCGGATGCGGCCGTACAAGCCTCTTTGGGAATTGCTGCACGTGATGGTCGGTCACGCATTAGTGAATTTGATAGTCTGAAGAAGACACTCGTTGATGCTGAGGCTTACCACAAGAAATGGGACGAGTATCGGAGTTGGAAAGCCAAGCAAGATAAGTTGCCACCCGATCAGCGAGCCAAAGTTGAGACGAAGAAGCCGACTTCGGTCGCCGACCGACGTGCGGAGATGATGCGACGCATCGCTGCCATGCGTGCTCAACGGGGTGGTGCGACTCCCGGGCCACCGGCTTCCAGGCCGCCTTCCTCGAGTACCGCGAAACCTCCTGAGAAGAAAGAAGATTCGAAGTCCGGCGATTCCAAAGACGCCAAGAGCGAGAAAGTCGTTCCCAAGCCAGACTTTGATCCAGCGAAGGATCGCCTGCGGCCGGTTCTGAAAGGCGAGATTCCGATTCGGATGACGGTCACCGACAACGCAAGCTTGAAGCGTGCGTTAGAGCTGACCGAAGTTGCTGATTGCCAATTGATTTTGGTGGGTGTTTCGGATTTGAAGCCCGGTGCTCTGGAAAGTGTTAACTGGCCAGTCGTTGCTGGTCCCTGGATCGACCAAGACGAAAAGACCATCGCCTTTTGGTCCGACCAAATCAAACGTGATGACACGCGTGTTTGCATCGGCACATTCGGCGGTGGAGGAAGCGATTCTGGTTCGCTCCGGCTTCAAGCGGCTGCTGCCGTTGCGGCAGGTGTCGATCCCGGGAAGGTGATGGATGCCGTTACGCGATCCGCAGCCGAGGTCGCGGGCGTCGGAAACTGGCTTGGGCAGATTGAGCCTGGTTATCGTGCTGATGCCGTTCTATTCGGTGGTGATCCGTTGGATCCATCGACTCCAGTGATTCGCACGATGATCGCGGGTCAGACGGTTTACTCGTCCAGCATGGAGGCGATCTCCGAAGAGCTTTCCCTCGAAGATCAGCAGGTCGTTGCTGTAGAGAAAGAACTGGCCGAACGCCTCGCGGATGTTTCCATGCCAAGCTCTTACGTCCTGGAGAGCAGCCGTATTCTTCGACCATCCGGGAAGTTTCGTTCCGGGCGTATCACGATCATTGATGGAAAGATATCGGCCGTCACATTGGATCCCATCAAAGGAAACGCTGAAGCTGAGAAAAAACCAGCCGACCCAGCTCTGCCCGTGCTTAACTTGGGTGATTTGGTTTTAACACCGGGTTTGGTGACCGCACACCTTCCAATTTCTTCAGGCGCAAGCACCGACGAACCTGATAGCTCGTACTATCAAGCGGCGAACGGGTTTGATTTTCAAAGCAGCCGCGTACGCGAATTGATCGAGGCGGGTGTGTTGTTTGCCGCGGTGGCACCGCCATCGTCGAACGTCTTGCCCGGTCAGGTTTCTGCAATTCGCCTGGCAGGTGATGATCGAGTTTTAGACGTTTCAATGGCCGACAAGATGGTCGTTGGATCGCGAGCTCGTCAGACGGAGCGTTTCCCTTCAAGTATGGAAGGTCGCTTCTCGTTCATTCGTCGACGCTTCGCAGGTGAATTGGAACCTAACCGAACGGATATGCCGTCGGTTGTTGCGGAGATGATGCGATCCGATGCCAAGACGCGGTTTGCGGACCTCTCGGAAGGAAAACGGATCGCCATCATCGAAGCGAACACTTCAGCGGAACTGCGTGGCAGTATGCGTTTGATCAAGGCGCTTAATTTAGATGCACGTCTGTTATTGCCGGCTGAGCTTGATTCCGTTTTGACCGAGGTCAAAGAGCAAAAAATTGGATTGATCGTTCGCCCGGTTCAGGCGTCTGACCCCGATTGGTATCTCTCGGAAATTGCGGAAGCAGCGACAGCCGGTTCGTCGATCGGAGTGGCCGCAGGCGATGCAGCGGAACTGCGTTCGACCATTGCGTTGTTGGTCGGTCAGGGAATCAAGCCACAACGGGCACTTCGAATGCTGACGACCGAGGCTGCAAGTTGTGTTGGCATGCCGAAAGGTGCGGCAACAATCGCTGTCGGCCAGCCAGCTGATTTGGTCATCTGGTCAGGACCACCCTACAAACTGACGAGTCGTTGTTTGGGCGTGTTATCGGACGGAAAAATGATTGGTCAGGGCGATTCGGATGTCGAGACTTCGACGGCATCGACTTCCAGTAACGTTACTTCCTCTTAATTCAAAGCGCACCGAATGCGAAACTTGTTTCACAATGCTCGCTTTGTATGCGGGTTCATGTTGGGCTTCCTTGCGACATCGTTCGCGTTTGCCGCTGATGCCGAACCGACGTCGTACCTGATCAAAGCCAAACATGTCTTCACCATGAATGGTGAAACACTCTCACCCGGAATGGTTTTGGTTCGCGATGGGAAGATCGCGGAAGTTGCTGCGGAGATCTCTGCAGACGCCGGGATTGAAACAATCGAAGTTAACAGCCTGATGCCAGGAATGGTCAACGCACAGTCGACCGCTGGATTGGTCGAGTCCGGTGGCGAGACCTCCCGTGAAGTGACACCCGAATTTGAAACGGTCGGGATGATCGATTTCGATTCACGTGACTTTCGTGAAGCACTTGATGGTGGCGAAACGACCATCCACGTAATGCCCAGCACAGACAATGTCATTGCCGGTTGGACTTGCATTGTCAAAACGGCTGGCGGCGACGATCGCGTCCTGGCATCACGCAAAGGTGTTGCGCTTTCGATGTGCTCAGATCCGGCGGGTCGGAATCGATCGCGAACCCGACCGGACAGCATCTATGTGCGTCAGCCCACCAATCGTATGGGTGTCGTTTGGATCATGCGAAATCAGTTGGGCCGCGCACAACGAGTCAGCGAAGAAGCTACCGGTGATGCGACCAAACCACTTGAGCAAGTTTTGGACGGCGTTGTGCCAGCCTACGGAGTCAGTCGAACCGGATTCGATATTCAGTCACTCTTGACCGTTTCGGATGAGTTTGGCTTCCGTCCCGTAGTGGTCGGTGGGCACGAAGCGTACGACGTAATCGATGAGTTGGTAAACGCCGATGTTTCGGTCGTCTATACAGCTGTGGACCGGCGTGCAATTGGCACGGAAGGGACCGAGTTGTTTTGGGCAACGCCAATGCGTTTGCGTGAGGCGGGAATCAATTACTGCATCGCAGGTGACGGATTACTCGAACGCATGCGATATGCCGTTCGATTTGGTTTGACACCGGATCAAGCAATGGCCGGTGTTACGGTCGATGCTGCCTCTCTGATGGGGCTGTCTGATCGCGTAGGGAAGATTGCGGTCGGTTACGACGCCGACCTTTTGGGTTTTTCCGGCCAGCCAACCGAGATGACCTCAGCCCTGAGATGGGTCATGGTCAACGGCAAACAAGTCGGTACGGAAAACTGAGTCACAAACGCATCGCATTGCGGCGAATTTACCGCACACGTTTTCTTTCACCGACATCCATTCGAACATATCAAGACCATCCATGGCGTCTGAGCATTACCAGCATGATGAGGCACGAAGAATGATTTTTGGTTTGAAGTACTCTTGCTTACGTGACTTTGGTCGCGATGGCTCGATCGCTTCCCAGGTTGCCGGTCGACCTCGTCACTTGATGTTGGCGGCGTTGACGATAGTGTTCGCACTTTCGGTCTTGGGTCTGCCGTCCGCCAGTGCTCAGGTTGCGGTGAAAGCTGGATTAGTTGTTCCGATCGTCGGTGAGCCGATCGAAAACGGCGTGATCTTAATCAACGAAGGCAAGATCGAAGCGGTAGGAAAAGATCTTAAGATTCCTGTCGACTACAAGGTCGTTCAGGCGGATGACGGTGTTGTTATGCCGGGTCTGATCGATCCGCATTCCAGCGACGGAATGAGCCAAGCGAATGAGCAGAACACGAACGTTCCGTTTTTATCGGTGGTAGATTCGATCGATCCAAATGCTCCCTACTTTGAACAGTGTCGACGCAATGGAGTGACGACAGCAGCCGTTGTGCCGGGCAATAGCACCATGATCGGTGGGCGATCAGCGATCGTGAAAACTTCGGGTGGCTACGTCAACGACATGGTGCTCGTTCAAGACGCCGGCCTCAAGATTTCGCTCCGCCCGATTCGCGGAAGTCGCATGAGCCATTTGGCACGTTTGCGACGCGAATTGGATGTCGCAAAGCGATCCATCGAAGATGAGATCGCTGAAGAAAAGGAAAAAGAAGAGAAGGAAAAGGCTGAAGCCAAGAAGAGTTCCGAGAAGAGCGAAAAGCCCAAAGAGGGTGAAGAGAAAAAGGACGAAAAGAAAGATCCTCCGAAGGAAGGCGAGGCTAAGGACGAGAAGTCCGATGGCGATGACAAAAAAGAAGAAGACAAAAAGCCAGAGGAAGAAGAAGCTGAGTCTTTGCGTCAGCTCAAGCGTTTGCTCAGAGGCGAGCAAGAAGCATTTGTCTACTGTGACGCCGCTATGGACGTTGCTCAGGCGATCACGCTTTCGCGGCAGTACGGATTCAAAGCTCGACTTGTCCTTAGTTCGGATTGCTACAAAGCGGCCGAGTTGTTGGCGGATACGGATGCAACGGTCGTATTAGATCCTGAGCTTGTCTTCTGGGAGACGGACCCGCGAACACGAGAGGACAAGAAGATTGTTGTCTCTCGGTTGATGCATGATGAAGACGTTGATTTCGTCTTCCAAGCAAACTTGGGCAGCTCGCCGCAATCGGTGGGAAGTGGCTACTTTTGGTTCCAGGCAGCGACGGCGATTTCCTACGGCATGGATCGTGGTGAGGCTCTCGAGCGACTCACTCTCGCACCGGCCAAGCTGCTCGGTATCGATGAATTCGTCGGTTCCATCGAGCCCGGAAAAGACGCGGACCTCGTGATTTATAGCGGTGACCCGTTGAAGATCGATAGTTGGGTGATGAAGACGATGGTTGCGGGTGAAGTCGTTTACGACCGCGACAAAGATGACAAGTTGAAGCGACTGTTGGAGGAACCCAAATCATGAGCAGGTTTGGAATTCGAACTCCTGCCTCGTCGAATCTCTTGCTACTTACGTCGCTCGTCGTCGGGTTGATCCTGTCGACGTCGGACCTGAGTCGATGCGATGCGAAAGACAACGAGCTTGGCTCATGGAGTTCCTCTTCCGGTTCAGCGGTCACAACCGTTTACATGGCGGATCGTCTGTTTACCGGAACGGATAAGGGCACCATCGAAAGCGCGGCTCTTGTCGTTCGAGACGGCAAAGTCATCGAAGTCACGACGCAAAATAAAGTTCGCGTTCAAGCTGGATGGAAGGTTGTGTCGCTGAAGGGCTCGACCTTGATGCCCGGAATGGTGATTGCCGAGACGGGTTTGATTGGAAGTGGAGAAGAAGAACGCACGCTTTCCCCTGAGATTCGTGCGATCGACGGTTTTGATTTCTTCGGTGATTACGATTCGTTGCTCGCCAGCGGAATCACAACGGTTCAGATCTCTGCTGGTCGGAATCGACTGATGCCCGGGCAGACCGCGGTCGTCAAGTTGGCAGGTGAAGATCCGATTTCACGAACGGTGTCGGAAGTCGAGTCGTTGAGGATTCAATTGACTCAAGCAGCGTTTGACGCACCAACGATTTACGAGCCACCCGTGGCCGCCGTTTCGGTCGATCGACCTTTGGTCGCAACACGATTTCAAGTCGCGCGCGATTTGCCTGCGGCACTTCTCACCATTCAGGCTCTTTGGAAAGCGACGGCTCCTGCCGCTGACGAAGATTCGGATGACTCCATCATCATTGATTCGATCCGGCCATTTGTCGGAGAGAAAACGGTTCGCGTCACCGCACGTTCGGCGAGCGAGGTGTTGGCGACAGTCGATCTGATGGAGAACTTGGATCAGCCGTTTGTGTTAGTTGCACCGGCGCGCGTCGATCCGGTCGTCGACAAGTTGGTTGCATCGAAACAACTGCGCGGAATTGTCCTCGAACATGACCTTCGTCCTGGCAGCTGGACGAATCTTCCCGATCCAGAATCGAAAGCATCGACTGCAAAGTCCGTGTCCGAACGATGGTTGTCGCTACGCGAAAGACTGCCGAAGTTGCCGATCGCGCTGATGCCCGTTAGCGATGGAGATTTGGCCGATATCCGATTTCTTGTGGCCGTACTGGCTGGAAGCGATTCGGCAGCGGATGCCGCAGCGGCACTGACAACGGTCACCGGTGATGCGGCAGCTCTTTTAGGTGTGCAAGATCGTGTGGGTTCGCTGGAACCCGGCAAGGATGCGGACTTCGTTGTTTTGTCTGGAATGCCCTTGGATCCTCAATCTCGCGTCTTGGCGACCTACGTCAATGGAAGCGAAGCCTTCGGTAGTTCGGTCAAAGAGAGTTCGATGCTGCTCTCCGGAGCAACCGTTGTTTTGCCGGATGGCAGTGAAGCGGAACAAGATATTGCGGTTTCTGGCCGCTCGATTCGAGCCGTCGGTTCGAGCGTTTCTGCAGCACCACAGGGTCGAAAATATCGATTGGATGGTTGTTACATCACGCCTGGTTTCATCGACGCTGGAACTAAGTTGGGTGCCGGACAAGTCATCACCAATCGGGTTTCGACGGGGGATAAGCTCGGCAAGTACCTGGTTCCCGATGACGATGCGGTACGACGCGGCCGGATGGGCGGTGTTGTGATTGGCTTGTTGTCTTCCGATTCGCTGCCCAGTCCCGTGGTAGCCTTCAAGTTGTCGGATCAACCGCGAGTCCTGAAGGACCCTGTTGCCATTCGCAGCCGTTTGAGTGGTAACCCGACGACGGCCGAGGCATCGCTGAAGAAAACACTCGCCAGCGCGAAGAGCTATTCCGATGCATGGAATGCGTACGACAAGAAGCTAGCCGAGTACAAAGTCGCGCTCGCCAAGTACGAAGAGGAAAAGAAAAAGTACGACGCAGCTGTCGCGAAGAAGAAAAAAGAAGAAGAGGAAGCAAAGAAGAAGGCGGAAGCAGAAAAAGCAAAGTCTTCTTCATCATCTTCGTCTTCGAGTAAGCCGTCGGAGCAAAAAACGGAATCGAAAGGCACACCTCCGAAGGAAGAGAAAAAAGAGGGTGAGTCAAGTTCGAGCTCCGCGACTGCCAAGCCGGCCGCTAAGCCGAGCGGCTCTGCGAAGCCAGAGGATAAGTCGTCCGAATTAAAGGCACCCACGAAACCGGCCGCTCCTAAAGCGCCAAGCAAAAGCTCGACGTTGGAACCCTATCGTTCGGTCTTCAAGAAAGAGATTCCTCTGATTATTGAAGTCAGCGAAGAATCGGGCGTCGAAACGGCTCTCAATCTCGTGGTTGACGAGTTCAAGCTGAACCTTGTTCTCGCAGCGAGCGGAACGGCGTACCTGGCCGCGGACAAGATCGCTGAGAAGAACGTGCCCGTAATGGTGGGTCCAACGCTGACCACTCAACGCAATGGCCGGTCTTACAACCTTCCTCAGTATTTTCGCACGGCTGGATGTCCGGTTGTTGTCCAAACCAAAGCAACCACTCAGGCTGCGTCTCTACCCCAGGTAATTGCTCACTCGGCAAGCCGTGGGCTTGGACGCGACGATGCCGTCCGAACGCTCGCTGCAGATCCTGCCGAGATTTTCAAACTGAGCAATGTTGGTCAGATTCGAACCGGTTTCGATGCTGACCTGACCGTTTTCGACGGTCCACCGTTTTACCCATCCAGTCGGGTCATTGGTGTCATGATTGATGGCCAATGGGCGTATCTGGATGATCGATACGATTCCAATGCTTCCAACCAGGTAAGCCAATAGTCAAATGATGCGAATCGAATTGCAATTTGTGCGCTACGCGGCGGCTCTTCTCATTCTCGGTTTAACGAGTTTGATTGTCTGTGCTGACGAAACTTCCGATACGAAATCGGATGGTACAAAAACAGCAAAACCAAAGTATGCGATCAATGTCGGCAAAGTGATCACCGCAGTCGGCGAGCCAATCGTCGATGGACGTATTTTGGTGAGCGAAGGAAAAATCGAAGCGATCGGAACTCAAAAGGAGCTAAGCATTCCCGATGGGTATCAGGTTATTGATCATCCTAATTCGTTTGCCATGCCTGGATTGATTGACGCTCACAGTCACGTGGGCGGTTCGTTCGATTTGAACGAAATGGTCTACCAGACCAACCCAGAGCTACGAAACTGGGATCAGATCATCCCGCACAATGACGCGCTTAAGAAAGCGATCGCAGGTGGAGTAACGACCGTCTGTTTTATTCCCGGCAGCGGGACCAACATGGGCGGCTGGGGTGCTTTGATGAAAACGGGGCCTGGCTCGGTCGAAGACGTCATCATTAAAGCCCCAGGTGTTTTGAAGATTGCTCAATCCGGTAACCCAGAGCGTCGTTCTGGCGAAGTCGGCTCGGGACGCATGGGAATGAACCATGTGATCCGTCGCCAACTCGAAGAGGGACGGTATTACGTCCGCGAATGGGATTCGTACGAGGCTGGTCGACTCGACTACAAACCCGAAGTCAACCTGCGCTTAGAGTATTTCAAGCCGCTATTCCGACGACAGATTCCCGTCGTCGTCCACACGCAAGCGTACCAAGTGGTGCAGTCGACACTGCGAATCCTGCACGATGAAATGCGTTTGCGAGTGGTGATCGATCACGGAACGTTCGACAGCTACAAGATCTCCGACGAGATCATCAAGCGTGATATTCCTGTCATGGCGGGCCCGCGTGGATTTCGTTACGAACCTGAGGATGGGCAGATCAAAGGTATCGTCGCCGAATACGCGGATCGCGGTGTCATTGCACTCGGCGTGAACACCGATGCCCCGGTCGTTCCTCAAGAAGAACTTGCTTTCCAGGCTACGATGGCGGTTCGATACGGCTGGAATCCGGATGCTGCGATACGAGGTTTAACGATCGAAGCTGCCAAAGCGTTGATGATCGATGATCGGGTTGGTTCGTTAGAAGTGGGTAAGGATGCGGACATCGTTATCACCACCGGATCGATCGTGGATCCTCGTGAATATGTTGAGCAAGTCTTCATCGACGGCAGCAGCGTTTACGACATCAAAGTTGATCGGCGACGGTTCTAGGTCGTTATTTAATATCCAATAAGATTTCTTCCTATGATTCCACAGATTGATATTTGCAAACGAGCGATCGCCACGTGCATGACATGGGCTGGCATTGCAGTAGCGGCTGCGTTCATCGTGGTTGTCAACCAGTCGATCGTCTACGCTGATGGGTTGCTTGCGATTACCGGTGCCACGATCGAAACGGCAACGGATGAAGGCACGATCGAAGACGGCATTATCTTGATTCGTGATGGCAAGATCGCTGAAGTGGGAACGGATGTGTCGGTCCCGGGATCGGCTGCGGTCATTCGCGCCGATGGCAAAACCGTGATGCCCGGTATCGTCGATCCATACTATGTGGTCACCGTTCCTTCGTCTTCATCGGGTTCAGCTCCTCGAGTCATCGTGTTCCAGGGCCGTTCGTTTATCGTTGGCGGTACACCGGCGGCAACGGATACGTCATTCGTCAAGATTGCAGATGCTTTTCAGCCGGCACGTTGGGAATGGCGACCGGCCGTGCGAACGGGAATCACGACGGCCCACCTCGTGACACGCGGTTATGGTCAATCGTGTTTGGCGGGACCGCGTGTCGATCCTATTTCCGTCTCCTTGGAAACGAAGAATCCACGCACGTTCGTTGCTGTGTCGAACGAACCGAAAAGCTTGAAGGTTCTCCGTGATGGTCTGAAGAAACCTTCTTCGAGCTCTTCCAGTTCGAGTCGCAGTTCTTCTTCCTCATCCACGTCCACCACTTGGGAAGACGTTCGGAGCGGAAAGCTGCCGGTGGTGGTTAATGCCAACAATGCGGCCGCCGTGTTGTACATCGTGGAAGAACTGAAGAAAAAAGAGAACGAGAAAGTGAAGGTCGCGCTGATCGTTTCTGGCGCCGACGCGCTGCTGACATTGGAGCAGTTGCCCGCCGACCGGGTGACACTCGTCTTGGCACCAAGACTGGAAACGGAACCGTCCACGCGTCGACTGGTGAATGTCGCGAAAGACGCGGCTGATCTCGGAATCTCGGTCGCATTCTCGTTGTCTTCGAACCAGACGAATTTCCGCAATTCACAGGACATTCCGTTGTTCGCGGTCGCCCAGTTGGTTCATATGGGATTAGACCGACAATCCGCGATTGAGTCTTTGACGCGGACACCTGCGAAAATGCTGGGCATGGAGGAATCATTCGGTACCATTGAAGAAGGACGTCAGGCTGACGTGCTGATTTTCGATGGCGATCCTCTGTCTGCCAGTGGTCGGATCACTCAAGTCATCTCTGGTGGCGACTCGGTTTATCAATCCGTGGAATGATGAAAACTTTGATGACCTTTACCCATTCATCGATCAAGTCCGTACCAAAAGGGAAAGCGGCAACCATGGTCAAGAATCGCATTCACTTTTGGATGTCTGTCGTTTTAGCGCTCACCTTCGTGTCTGCCCCATCATTGGTTTGGGCACAGGATTCGAAGAAAGACGCGTCCGAGGAAAAGAAAGAGAAAGAGTCGGATGAGGAAAAGGTCCTCGTGATTCAGGGAGGGGATATCCAAACGGTGACCAATGGCGTCATTCGTAAAGGAACCATTGTGATTCGCGATGGAAAAATTGACGCGATGGGCAAAGACGTCGAAGTTCCCGAAGGCGCGACCATCATTGATGCGACGGGGAAACGGCTGACGCCCGGTTTCATCGCATTGAACGTTAGTCGATTGGGTTTGTCGCGAAGTCCCAGCACGCTCAGCGATTCGCTCGACCCATTTGATCGAAACATGAAGCTCGCACTCGGTGTGGGCATCACGACTGCCATGGTTCGTACATCTGGGACGGGAGGCAGAGGACGTTTCGGTGCGACGGTGTTGAGTCAACCAGAAGCCGGAAGTGATCTTGGCAAGGCTGACAACATGCTCACCGATACACCCGATATCGCGATCGGTGTTCCGAGTGAAGCGATGAATCTTGGCTTCATCGGTGACAATCGTTTCGTTGGACTTGATCCAGACATTCCAATGATCATTAAGAACGCGACGCAAGCGAACCTGGACTACGGGACGTTTGAGCGAGTCTGTCCTTGCTGTGGCATCGCGATCCGACCGACTGAACCAATTCGCGATCCAAAGCCACAAGCAGCCAGGCCATCCGGTTCGGCCGTCGTGAAAATGAGTTACGGGGCTCTCGATCGCATGTTCGTCAGAACGAACCCGTTTTATTCTTTGCCACGTGGGGCTCTGAGAGGCGCATTGGCAAAAGATACGTGGCGGAATCAATTCAAGATCGCACGTGACTACTTGAAGAAGCAAGCAGAACACGAAGCGGCGATCAAAGCCGGCAAAAAAGATCGCCCTCCAAGAAAACCGGTAACGGATGATTTCCTCGCGCTTGTTCAAGGAAAAAAGCCACTGCGTATTGCCGCTCCAACGGCGAGCGAGATTCGAGACATGATCGCGCTCGCGGAAGAACTCGATTACCGATTGAGTTTGGATGGAACCGTCGAAGCTTGGTTGGTCACCGATGAGCTCTCCCAGGCGAGTGTCTCGGTCACCATCACACCCCGCGCTAGCCGTGATCCAAATTTCGGTGAGGAGAACAGCTCTGGCAGTTGGGTAGAAACGCCTCGCGTGCTCGAGGAGAGCGGTGTTCCATTCGCCGTGACAAGCCTTTCTTCATCCATCAGCCTGGGCGGAATTGCGGGCCGAGATTTGACGAGCTTGCCATTGGAAGCAGCTTTCCTTGTCCGCGGCGGAGCGACAGAGCAAGAAGCGGTGGAAGCGTTAACGATCACGCCTGCGAAGATGCTTGGAATCGAAGACCGTGTTGGTTCACTGGAAGTCGGGAAAGATGCCGACATCCTGATCCTTACCGGTAATCCTCTCGATTATCAAACGTACGTCGAAACCGCCGTCGTGAACGGTCGAATCGCTTACGAACGAACGGTCGATCGCGTCTTGCCCTTGACCGATTGATCAACTGGCTAGGTCAAGGCCATTGCGGACGCATGGGCTTGCGGCACGTCTCCGGCCTTAGAGTTGCGAGATTTGATCAAGAAATGTGACGCGTGAATATCTCGCGATTGCGAAACGACGTGTCCAATCGTTGTATTCGCTCGCCGTGGGAGCCCGGCCATTGACCTCTTGAAAAACACGACGAAGCCACATCGTGTTGTTGCCACCGATGCGATCGAAGTACTCTTCCGACGCCATCAACTCGACCGGTAAATGAGAAAGCCGCGAACCGACGTCGGGAAGGTGATGCCATGCGGTTAATTCCAAGGAAGTGGGCTGACGATCCAGGTACCGAAGATACGCTTTGCTCACGCTGAGATTGATCTGGTCATAACTAATTGTCGAATTGGAAGGCTGTGTATTGGGCGGCTGTCGATTTAACGTGTTCCCACCTGCAGATGCGATGGGGCGATCCGTCGCGACGGCGAATAGGTCAAGTGTCACGTTGACCGGATTGCCTTTCGTCAAGACATCTTGCGATCGGGTACGAAACACGGTCCGCCCTTTGGACGTGACTAAAGCTCGGACCCGATACGTGTCACTGGGAAAGACATAGTTGCGGTCGTAGTTCAAGGTAAAGGGAATCGCGCCACGCGTTAACGCGACGGGGCGGAAAGAAGTCTCACCATTTCGCACCGCATAGTGTGGGCGAGACGCATTTGCGAGCTGAATCGTGATGACGGCATCGATCGGTAGTCGTACGCTCGGTGGCAATCGGAGCTGGCCGGTAAGTGCTGACTCTCGGCCCGAATCCAATTGAATTCTTACCGAAGAAAGCTGAAGCGTTCGTCGATTTTGAAAAAGTATTTCTACGATACCTCGTGCATCCACGCTTCGATCAATCTGGTCGCGTAGCTCAATCATTCGTCGGCCGACAATGCCGACTCGGTTGAACCCAACGGCGACAATTAGATCGCCTCTTAAGATGCCTGCACGCTCCGCAGCGGAGCCTCGCGTAACCCGTTCAACAATCACACCTTCGTTGGTATTCGATCCGCTGACACCGAGTCGCCATCTGCTGTTGGTTCTTGTGTCTGCTGCCCAGTTTTCAGACTGGCTCGGCCAGCCGGATGACAGGTTGCGACCGGAGTACAAACGCGAGCTGTCGATTCCGAAGCCCCAGGAATCTTGTGCTAACACTCGCTCTTGTACCGCGAATAGAGCAGCGGTGACGGTAATTATCATTATCGCCGTCGATTTCCAGAATCCGTGCCCACTTATCGATTGGATCATGGTGTGTCTTTGTTGAAGAGGATTGACAGGACGAGAATGCTGACGAGGAATGCCATATCTGCGATCGACTTTCGCTTTGTTGATCGTCGGACGTGTTTCGGTTGATTTCGATCCGGAGCTTAATCGCGGGTTCAGATTTGATCGCGGGCTCAGTGTTTAATGGCGGGCTCAGGGTTTGATCGCGGGCTCAGGGTTTGATCGCGGGCTCAGGGTTTGATCGCGGGCTCAGGGTTTGATCGCGGGCTCAGGAGTTTCTTCGGCTGCATCTTCTCGATTCAAACCGATCCGTAGCTCCTGAGCACGCAGTGACTCTGGGTCGTAGGGAAGAAAGCCGGCCAGCACGGCTTCGTTCTGGCCCGCTTGCGTGATCGCATACCTGACAAACTCACGGTTTGCCGTGGCTGTCTTTCCTTCTTGACCGAGATCAAACACCAAGCAAAAGGAACGCATCATTGGATAACGTCCTGATAACAAGCTTCGATCGTCACTAGGGATCAAGCTGCCATTGGCTGTCAGAGGAACGGTTCTCGCTTTGTGACCTCCACGACGCAGTCCACTGACAGCAACCGCTTGCGGATCTTTCGCGACGGAAGATACGACTTCGAAATTACTGTTGGCCGTTACGGTAAGTTCACGCATTTCGCGTCCGCGAAACAGATTGTTTTTTAAGAATGTGAACGTTCCACTATTCGTTCCTCGTCCGATCGTCTTGACCGGCTTCGATTGATAGTCACCGTCCAGACCCAGTGTGCCCCAGGTAATCGGACCGTCCGACTCGGTCGATTGGCAAAACAAAATCGACAACGTTTCATAGTCGATTGCTCGAAGGGGATTCGATGGGTGAACAAAAACGCCAAGTGGTTCACGAGCGACGAATACAACCGCTGGCTGTTTCATTCCCTTTTCTTTCAATCGAACTAGATCTTTCTCCGTTGCAGGGCGCGAGAGCATCGCGATGCTGTTTGGCGAATTTGCGATTCGATCGAAAGCGGTTTCCGATCCCTCGGCTGAGATGGTGACTGTCGCTTTCGGATGAAACTTTCGAAACCCCATCGCCCACCCATGGGCCAGGCGATCCATGCTGGTCGAACCGAATACATCAATTTCCGAAGTGACTTCTTCTGAGGGGATGTACGGATGAATGGACTGCAGGAGCGCTCCGAGTCCTTGAACGGATTCTTGTTCTTCAGGCGTCTGTGCCCCTGCTGGCCCGTTCGTTGTCAACGTCACCAACAAACACAGTAAAAGTCCAAGCAGACTCGACGAAATCCTTACCCGACTCATTCCCATTCTCCATCGCAAGATTCAGCCGATTCGTATATCAGTGTCTCGCGATTATGGGTCATTCGATACGAGATCGCAATTCAGGATGAATCGCTGGCTGGTTTGCCCATTCGAGTGGGTATCTAAACCGGAGAGAATGAATCGTCCATACTGTGACGACACTTTACGCGCGCGTCACGGAGTCAGGGTGCCGAATTCCAATCCGTATCAACCGAGCTCACAGCCGTCGGAAGCCGCGCGCGATGGGCACACCAAAATGGGAAAACGTCGCGTTCTATCCGCGTGGATGCTCGGCAGCGTGTGTTGTTTGATTGGGCCAGCCTTTCTGACACTCTATTACCAATATCACGAAATTGAATTCGCGGGGTGGATGTTATATCTCTTCGGGCTCGCGTATTTTGGACCCGGTTTGATGTTTGTTGGTTTTGGCTTGGTGATCGGGTATTTTCTCGCGCCCTTTGTTCCGCAATTCAACAGAAAGACGCGTCGCTGGTTAATCGGTTCCGTGATCGTGCTTGGCTACTCGATCAGCATCAATTCATTGTTGGGTGACCAATTGAACTTTGCTGTGGTGACGCCATTTTCGTCGTTGCCCGCGTTTTCCGTCGTTTGCGCCTCCATCGCGTTCGTGGCCACGACACTCCACTTGGCGATGCGTATTGAGACGCCGGATAAAATGGAAGACGATTGAACCGCATCGCTTCGTCCTTTGACGATACTTGGTGATGCGTTGCGGTTTTTTTTTTAGGAATTGCCTGTAACAGTTTTCGGCTGTTTTCGCTTCGATTTTTAGCGATGTGAAATCGCCATCAATCTGTTGACACGATGAATAAGGAACCAATGATGCGACCCATCTTAAAAAAATCCGTTTTGGCTGCTGTCATGGTCGCGACGCTGTCTGTCACTGGGCCTATTCCTTCGGCGGAGGCCGGGAATAGTTGGCGATGGGCAAAACCGCTCAATCAGAAACCGGGAAGCCTCTTTTACTCGACGAATCGCCGTTCGAAGAGCACGCAGCGTCCAACCAGCACTCGGTATTTGCGGTACGGAAGCGTACGCACAGTCGCTCCGACTCGCCACGTGGTTGTCGGACCGACCGTCACTCGACAGAGAATTGTGATGTCATCGAAGCCAACGCAAAGCCCGATCGTCACTCCCTCGAAAGTCGTTGAACCGGTCAATCAGAAATCAACGAAGCTGAAGGACGCGAGCGCAAGCGCTAAAAGTGAAACGCCACGAGCTGCAGGAGCCGCGTTAACACCCGTTGAAAGCGAAGCAGCTCGGATTCTGGATAACGCCAACTTCTAGATGAAGCTGGGCGGAATATCTGAGCCTCTATTTCACGTCCCGCCCGGGAGGTGAAATGAGCGTCGAGCTACGCGAGCGACGAAAAACGAATGGTGACGTTTCGATCGTCGCGTCACGAAGGAATGTCGACTGCTAAAGAACGTTTGGGCCGATGCACCGCAGTTCATCGCCCACGCGTAACAGCAAGTGACCTTCCGCGAATGCCGGAGTGGCTCCGACGGGGCCACCCAAATCAACTTCTGCAAGTTTTTCGTAGCGGTCACCAGCACGGAGCAATGTCGCTTTTCCATCTAAGCTGATCATCAACAAGGTATCGCCGATCAGTATGGGTGAAGCACCGAAATTGCCACCGATGCGTACGGGACCCCAAACAGACCGACCTGTCTTTGCATCGACACAAGACGCGATCCCACGATCATCAATCATGTACAGTCGCCCGTCTTTCAAGACGGGCGTTGGCACGTACGGTGCGCCGCGATCGATTCGATACAGTTGCTCGGGTTTTTCACCGGCACGGCTGGGGATCCGCACGGCAACGAGATGATTCCCACCTCCGCCGCTCCCGGCCGAACCAATCGCAACATCATCAATGATCAATGGCGTGCTGCAGGATCGAGCTTCGAACACCTTCTTGTTCCAAAGCATCTTTCCGCTCTTGGGGTCGAGTGCAAAAAGACCGTCTCCCGTGTTCGCGCCGATGATTTGCGTGGTTGATCCAGACTCGTAGATTGCTGGGATGCCGTAGCAAGCACGTGTCGTCGTCAGGGATGTTTCCCAGAGTGTATCGCCGGACTTTCTATCAACCGCGATCATGCGACTTTGGCCAGGCCGATCACCCGCTCGCAATTGATCTGCCTGTTGTGAATTGAATAGCAACACCATCGATCCGAAGATCCGCGGCGAGGTTCCAAATCCGTGTTGAGATTTCCAAGTACCGAAGTCACGCGACCAGACTTCGTTGCCATCGTGATCAAAGCACTTCAACACCGTCGCTGTCGGATCGGCCCAACAGACAAATACGTTCTCGTCATCTGCCGCAGGCGTGCTCGATGCAAGGGTATTCCGTTTGTGCATTCGATAGTCGCGTTGGCCGTACTCTTTTGACCAACGCATTTGACCGGTCGCTAGATCGAGTGACTCCAATGCGATTTTTTGGTTGGGCTTCGATACCAAATGATAAATTCGTCCACGGTGCACGATCGGCGAACCGACGTCGTATGAATCGAAACGGCGACGCCAACGGTAATCCTTGTCGGTCCAACCCGTTGGGATCTTGCCCATCGTCACACCATTACCATCCACGCCGTGAAAGCGGGACCACTCCGGCGAATCTGCTCGAAGCGTCACCGTCCAAAGAATGCAGGCGAGAAAGGTCGTTACGGTGACTTGGAATACGCGCTGAAAGGTTGGTTTCATCTTCATGCGGGGGCAGCGAGTTCGGGGGCAGCGAGTTTGGGGCGGGTCCTGCCGTTTAGGAAGGTTGTGCCTGGGCGTCCTTCACAGCATCGATCGCATTGTAATGCGAAACGGGAGGCGGAGTTAATCCGGACCAATCAACGGTCTAGGTTTTGAACACATACTGCGACTTAAATCACCTCGAAACCAGCCGCTGATCGCATGGCCTACCAGATCGAAGTCTGCAACCAACTGGAGCCGTTTTTTGACGAGCCCCGAATCTGGGATTCGCTTTCCGGCGGTATCGCTTTTCGTGAATCCGCTTGGTTGCACCCTTGGTGGCAACATCTCGGCAACGGGTATCAGGCCTATTTGGTGGTGGCAAAGAAACCATCCGGACAGATTTGCGGTCTACTGCCACTTTATCGAAAGACAACGGCAGCTGGTCGAACACTGTGCTTCCTCGGTGACGGAAACACCTGTACGGACTACGTATCGATACTGACCCGTCCTGATGAAGCAAAACACGTCGGGGAATCGATCGGTCGTTTCCTCGCCGAAAACTCTTCGGGGGGATCCAATGCTTGGGATCTGATCGACATCGACGGCATCGTTGAGGGAGATGTCGGGATGACAGCGCTAGCCACCGGATTGAATCATGGTGGAGCAACGATCCACACCGTGTCTCGAATGCGTACCTGGTTCAAACCGGCCGACGCGAGTTGGGATGAGCACCTAAAGCACTACGGAAAAACACACCGACGGAAGATGCGTCGCATGCGCGAGAAGCTCGCGCCGGAAGGACCCATTGAAAGACTCTTTGCCAAAACCGAGAGCGAAGTCGATGAGTATCTGTCAGCCTTGATTGAGATGCACCAGCGACGTTGGAATTCTGACGGGCAGCCTGGCAGCTTCGCCGATCCCAACTTCTGCTCGTTTATTCGTGATGCTGCGAAACGGTTTTTGCAGAATGATCGACTGTATCTCAACTTGCTTCGCTACGAGGGACGCAATATCAGCGCTGAACTGAATTTTGTCGGTGAGAATCGAGTTCTGTATTCGTATAGTTCAGGATACGATCTGGATTCTGCAAAGCTTGAGCCCGGTCGTTTATGCACAATCGATGTTCTGCTCGAGCTGTATCGCTCGAATCTTGCGGGGATCGACTTCATGCGAGGCGATGAGGCGTATAAGACGCGCCTCGCTTCGTCTTCTCGACGCGTGTTGCGAATGCGTGTCGCTCCGCCCGCGTTCGTGCCAAGACTCAGACACGCCGCTTGGTGCACGGGTTTTGAGGTGAAGCAGTGGGTTCGAAAAAGAACAGGCCGCACTCCGCTGGAGACGGTCGACCTAACGTTCCCCGGAACCGCGGCTTCCAATCCCGCCTAACCCGTTCCCGCCGAATCAATTCCCGTCTAACCAGTTCCCGCGTCGCCAATCCTCGGCGATTTGAACGCCCACCGGATGACTGCCAGCGGTTCATCGGCTGTGCTCTCTGGACATAAACTGCGCGAGCTGTCTCGTTTCGCGCGTTCTTTTTCGTTTTCTGTTTTTGTGTCTCCGAACTTATCCCATATCGGGGCCGTTCGAACGGGATGAGAAGGGTTATAGAATCGGTATCCCAGCGGTAAACTGATCGCTGAAATCGGCAACGATGGTGGTTGCCGATTGCGGACTCTTTGGTGCTCAGGATTGAGCCACAGGACGCTGCCGGATGGCGATCACGGAAATCACGGTCAAAGGTGCCCGGGAACACAATCTGCGGGGTGTTGACCTGACATTGCCTCGCGGGCAGATGATCTGTTTCTCAGGGGTTTCTGGTAGCGGGAAATCATCCCTCGCCTTTGACACGCTGTTTGCCGAAGGGCAACGACGATATGTCGAAAGCCTGAGCAACCACGCTCGACAGTTCATGGGACAGATGCCCAAACCGGACGTTGACTTGGTCAGCGGTCTGAGCCCTTCGGTGTCCATCAGTCAAAAATCGACCGGCAATAATCCACGAAGCACGGTCGGCACGATCACGGAGATTTACGATTTTCTGCGCGTGTTGTACGCGCGTGTCGGTACGGGGCATTGCCCCATCTGCGACACCGTGATCAGCGCCCAGAGCAGCGATGCGATCACGTCGCGGATCATGGCGCTGCCCATGGATGAATCGCTCTGGATCATGGCTCCATTGATTCGCGGTAAGAAAGGAGAGTATCGCGATCTGTTCGAGGATCTCCGTAAACAAGGATTCGTTCGCGCTCGCGTTGACAATCAGACCATTCGATTGTCTGAGCCGCCAACGCTTGATCGTTCGCACCGACATGATATCGAAGTGATCGTCGATCGCATCGACCCCGATTCACGTGATCGTGGACGCATTCGTGAAGCGGTTGACGTTGCATTGAAGTTGGGTGAGAGCACGATCTTTGTTTCGCCAACGGAGAAAAACGCGGACGCTGCGGAATCGGCGAAAACGGATGTGTTGTTTTCGTCGAAGTACTCATGCAGCAATTGTGGCGAGAACTTTCAGCCGCCTTCTCCGCAACTGTTCAGCTTCAATAGTCCTCAAGGCATGTGCGGTGGTTGTGACGGTCTAGGTCGGTTGTACACCTTTGTGCCCGAGCTGCTTGTGCCCAATGACAAGCTTTCGATCCGGAAGGGTGCCATCGCATTGCTTGGCAAATGGGGCGACATCGGTCGGTATCGACGCCACATTTATCGCGGCGTTGCCGAGGCGATGGATGAAGCGCTCGAGCTCGAGAAGGGCACGATGTTGACGGCGAAGTGGTGCGACTTGCCGGAACAAGCGAGAGAGATTTGGTTGTGGGGAACCGAGCAATCGCTCGATTTCACTTGGCGTGGCGGCAAACGGGCAAAAAAATATCAAGGGTCGTTTGACGGATTCATCCCCGAATTGTTGTCGCGCTACCGCACCACGAAAAACAAAATGCAACTGCGGCAGTTCGAGAAGTTCATGGACACGATGGACTGTCCTGACTGCGATGGCAAACGCCTTAATGCTCAAGCGTCCGCCGTCACGATTCGCAGCGGGAACAAAGCGTTTCAGAAACGCGGCGGGATTGGGCCCGATCTAACACTTCCGGAGTTGTGCGAATTACCGGTTGATCAATTAAACACGTTTTTCACCGACATCGTGCTCGGAAAAACGGAAGCCACGATTGCAGCTGAAGCTTTGAAGGAGATTCGTCAACGGATCGGATTCTTGCTCGGTGTGGGCTTAGACTATCTGACACTTGCCCGCACCGCGCCGACTCTATCGGGAGGTGAATCACAACGCATCCGATTAGCAGGGCAGATCGGCAGTGGTCTGGTCGGAGTTCTATACATACTCGATGAGCCATCGATTGGATTGCATTCGCGAGACAATGATCGCTTGATCGAAACTCTGCTCCGTTTGCGTGATGCGGGTAACACGTTGATCGTCGTCGAGCACGACGAAGATACGATGCGTGCCGCCGATCAGATTATCGATTTTGGTCCCGGACCAGGGGTAAAGGGAGGAAGGATCGTCGCGGCTGGCGATGTTAAGAAGATCAGCCAAGTTAAGGAGAGTGTGACAGGGCAGTTTCTGGCTGGAAAGAGATCGATCGATCCTCCCGCCGATCCGAGGCCGATCGACGACGAGCAGCAGCTGACGATTCACGGTGCGCGATTTCACAATTTAAAAAATGTCGACGTTTCGATCCCGTTAAAAACGGTCACTTGCGTCACAGGTGTTTCCGGCAGCGGCAAGAGTTCGTTGATTGGCGGAATTCTGGAACCCGTCCTGCGTAATGAACTCAATGGAGCTGAGTCCGACGTCGGGGACCACGATTCTGTGAGCGGGCTGGAACATCTCGACAAAACCATTGCGATAGATCAGTCGCCCATCGGAAGGACACCACGCAGTAATCCTGCAACGTATGTCAAAGTGTTTGATGAGATACGCAATCTGTTCGCACGCCTTCCGGATGCAAAGACTCGCGGCTATACGGCGAGTCGATTTAGTTTCAACGTGGACGGCGGACGATGCGCTTCGTGTGACGGTAACGGTGCCAACAAGTTGGAGATGGACTTCTTGGCGGACATCTGGGTGACGTGTCCCGTATGCCAAGGGCAGCGATACAACCGCGAGACACTCTCGGTCAAATTCAAAGATCACTCGATCGCCGATGTGTTGGATCTGGATATCTCACAAGCGCTCAAGTTGTTTGAGAACATTCCAAAGATTGCCGACAAGTTGAAAACGCTTGTTGATGTTGGTTTGGAGTACTTGAAGCTGGGACAGCCTTCACCAACGCTATCGGGTGGGGAAGCTCAGCGGATCAAACTCTCTCGTGAACTGAGCAAACGGGAAACGGGAAAAACACTGTATGTCTTGGATGAACCCACGACCGGATTACATTTCGCCGATATCGAGCTGCTGTTGAGGGTCGTTCATGGTTTAGCGGATCGTGGCAACACGATCGTCATTGTCGAGCACAATATCGATGTGATTAAAACGGCTGATTGGGTGATCGATCTTGGTCCTGAAGGAGGCGAAGGCGGAGGAACACTGGTCGCTGCTGGGCGTCCAGATGAAGTCGCAAAGTGCCACGCCAGCTATACGGGTGAAGCACTCGCTCGTTCCATGGGTATCCGTCGGAGGAAGAGAGCCAAAAAGCGTGACACCCATGAGATTGCTTCCGCATCGCCCAAGACACGTACCCATGTCCTGGTGGAGTCCGCGAACGAACACAATCTGAAGTCGGTCGATGTCGAGCTTCCTCGCGATGCAATGTCTGTGTTTTGTGGTCCGAGTGGGAGCGGCAAAAGCTCGCTCGCGATGGACACCATTTATGCGGAAGGACAACGGCGTTACGTCGAGTCGCTGTCGTCCTACGCGAGGCAGTTTATCGGCCAAGTTCAAAAGCCGCATGTCGACAAGATCGAGGGTCTCTCACCCGCTGTTGCGTTGGAGCAAAAGAATTTAGGTCACAGTCCGCGAAGTACCGTTGGAACAGTGACCGAAGTGTACGACTACCTGCGAATCCTGATGGCACGACTGGGGACAATGCACTGCCCCGAGTGCCAGATTCCCGTTGGGACGCAGACGCCCGATCAGATCGTTGACAAAGTGCTTGACTTGCCCAAGCGAACACGCGCTTTGCTGTTGGCTCCAATCGAGGTCACGCCGGGCGAGAATTCACTTGATACTTGGCAATCGTTGCTGACAACCGGTTATCAACGCGTTCGAATCGATGGAAACACCGTTGCGTTAGATGAAGCTCCGGCGCTTGATCCTCGCAAGCGACAAACGGTGCAGGTTGTCGTTGACCGCATCACGATCGATCCGGATGAACGGTCACGGATTACGGACAGTGTTGAGCAAGCACTCTCGCTTGGCGTTGGCGCCTTGGAATTAGCGATTGCGGACAATGAACGTAGTGAATCCGATTGGGAGGTCATTCGTCACAGCCAGCACCTGGTGTGCGGAAGTTGTGGTCGCTCGTTTGAAGCTTTGACGCCGCACCACTTCTCTTTCAACACGGGCATCGGCTGGTGTTCTCAGTGCGAAGGTCTGGGAACACAAACTGGGACGAACCCATCGGCGCTAGTCACTTCGCCGACCAAGACGCTTTCGGAAGGCGCTGCAATGCTTTGGCCTTCGGTCGAGAAGTCGGTTTCAATTTGGATGCTTCGTGCGCTCTCGCGTCATACCGGAATTCCGATCGACGTTCCGATGGATGCGTTGACTGTCTCCCAACGACGCATCCTCTATCGAGGAACTGGAAGCGACTGGATTGAAGTTCGCAGATCAGATAGTGATCCTAAATCGGATTCAAACGAATCGATCTTCCGTTTTCAATTCAAGGGGTTCTATCCGGCCTTGGAGGAAGCCTCACGATTGACACCGGGACTACGCGGTAAGCTTGAGCAATTCACAGCCGAAATTGACTGTGCCGCGTGCGATGGATCCCGGTTGCGTGATGACGCCGGTGCGGTCAGATTCCGTGACAAAACCATTGCCGATCTGGTGCACATGCCTTTGGATCGTCTCGCAAAAGAAGTGAAGGATTGGAAGTTAGATCGGCGTGAAAAGAAGATCGCAGGGGAATTGATTCGGGAGGTGGAAGCACGCGTCGGTTTCTTGATAGATGTGGGACTCGATTATTTGACGCTGCATCGAGGTGCCGCGACGTTGTCCGGTGGCGAAGCACAGCGAATCCGTCTGGCGGCTCAGCTCGGCAGTGGCCTATGCGGTGTGTTGTATGTCCTGGATGAACCAACGATCGGCCTGCATCCGCGAGACAATCATCGATTGATCGGGGCACTCCATCGATTGCGTGATCTTGGCAATACGTTGTTGGTTGTTGAACACGATCGGGATGTGATCGCTGGAAGCGATTACTTGTGTGACTTCGGGCCGCGTGCTGGTCGGCACGGCGGACGCATCGTTGCACGTGGAGGTCCGAGTGATGTTCGACCGTTGGAGGATTCTGTCACCGCTGGTTACATCAAAGGTTCACAGGCGATTCCTATTCCCGAGTCGCGTCGTCCCGTGCGGCGAAAGAATGGATCGCCCGCCGTCAACTTTCTGACAATCCAAGGTGCACGAGAGAACAATCTAAAGGCCGTCGATTTGGAACTGCCTCTTGGAGTGATGACGGCGATCACTGGCCCAAGCGGCAGCGGCAAGAGTTCGCTGATTGAGTCGATTCTTTATCCGGCGCTAGCTCGGCGGCTCCACCGAGCCCGATTGCGTCCGGGAAGACACGAGCGTATGGAAGGCGTTCGCTACATCGACAAAGTGATCCAAGTCGATCAGTCTCCCCTGGGCAATTCACCAAGCAGCAACCCCGCCACCTACACCGGTGCGTTTGAATTGATCCGGCAGGTATTCGCGCGGATTCCAGAAGCTGCAGAACGAAGATTCACCGCGCGAACGTTTAGCTTCAATGTGCCAGGTGGACGATGCGAAACATGTGAGGGGAGTGGTCAGCTTTGCATCGAAATGCATTTCCTGCCAGACGTTTATGTCCCGTGTGACGAATGTCAGTCACGTCGGTACAACGATGACGTTCTGCAGGTGAAACTCCATGGCAAATCGATCGCCGATGTTTTGGAGATGCAATGCGGTGACGCGGTCGAGTTGTTCGCGGATTATCCAAAGATTGCCGGTATCTTGCAGACGCTCTGTGATGTCGGATTGGATTACGTGACACTCGGGCAGTCTGCACCGACGCTCTCAGGAGGTGAAGCCCAGCGGGTTAAGCTCGCTTCGGAACTCAGTCGGCCGATGACTGGTAATACGCTCTACTTGCTGGATGAGCCAACCACTGGGCTGCACTTCGACGACATCGACAAGTTGTTGCAGGTTGTTCAAAGACTTGTCGATCTTGGCAACACGGTGGTTGTCATTGAGCACAACTTAGATGTGATTAAATGCGCTGACTGGATCATCGATATGGGGCCGGGTGCCGGAGTAGACGGTGGAGAGATCGTCTTTGCGGGAACCCCCGAAGACTTGGCCGCGACAGCTCCGTCCCGGAAGGCGAAGAAGAACGCGACGACTATTTCGGCGACAGCTCCATTCCTACGAGATACGCTGAACTTCAAGCCGAAACGGACAGCTTCGACCCATCTCCGTACGACGGCGCCCAGCCTAACTGCGGAATCGACATCCGCTGGTTCGAAATCAAAAAACGCTAAAAAGAAGGTGACGAAACGGGCAGCTAAGAAGACTGCGAAAGCCAGCGAAAGTAAAAAGACAGTTTCCAGCGCTAAGAAGAAAAACAAGTCGGTCACAATTGATCCGTGGCGTGCGTTGGGTCGGCGTTGGCATTCACTCGATAAGGGCTTCCCCAGTGGCACCGAACCCGATTGGCCTCTCGAATTAGTGGATCGGATCTTTGACTTGATGGAGCAACTAGCGGGCGATGACTCGCTCGAATTCGATGAACCGGATCGTGTTCATGTAAAGCCGAACGGATCCAATCAGGCTTGGGCGGAGGTTGAGACCAAGGCGCCGGAGGGTCTGAAGGTAACGCTTGCCGGACCGGCGGACGCGATTGATATGGATGAGTATTCGTCGCTCGGAGTAAACGGTCCCGTTGATTCAATCGATCAGGAGCAGATTCGCGTCACGCTGAACCTAACCAAGTTGCAACAGGCACGAAGCCGGAAGCTAAAGACATTTTTGAAGAGCCATTTGGCAAATTGTCAAAGGGTTTCCTAAGGACTGGATCACCCGGCAAATAACGGGGTTATGTGGTCTCAAGTTCGTCTAGCCGCTCTGCAGTGCCCCCCCGGATGGATTCTGTTTTGCCTCGTTCGACCAACGTCGCTATCATCGTGACCGTTGAAGCCGTTTAGTGCGGTGGAAACCCTCATCATTCGGACCTCGGTTACATGATTCCGAAGTCCACTTTTCAACTATTCAATTAGGTCGCCTCCAAGATGTACGCCAGGTCTTTTCGAAGGACCAAGCTGCGCATCCGAATGATCGCATCGCTTGGCCTGTTGTTCTTTCTTTCCGCCGCCACTGCTTCTGCGGGAACCTTTGAAGCTGAGAATGGACGGGACGTTCGCGCGATTCGCAATCAGATTCGCGCAGCACAGTTCCTATCCAAAGCCACCTTCGGACCAACACAACAACAGATTGATGAATTGGCAACGCGGATAGGCCAAGTGGGTTATCGCCGTGCCTGTAGCGAGTGGATTGATCAGCAATTCGCATTACCAGCAAGTTCGCACGAGACCGTTGCCCGGGACATGATTGCGGCGGACGGACGTCAACCCAATCAGGCCGGCATCGGAGTAAGCCTATATCGCTACCAAGCTTGGTGGCACATCGCATTGGCGAGAGAGGATCAATTGCGTCAGAAAGTGGCTTGGGCTCTTTCTCAGATCTTCGTCATCAGTCACACCGGACAAAACTTCAACAGCGAAATCGCGCCCGACATTGGAAATGGTGAAAACGCTATTCCCTATTGGTTGGGCATGAGTGATTACTACGACATGTTGGCGTCACATGCTGATGGCAACTATCGAGACTTGTTGGGCGATGTCACGTTCCATCCATGCATGGGTGTGTACCTGAGTTCTTGGCGCAACCGAAAAGCCAATATCTCCGCTGGACGTTGGCCCGATGAAAACTACGCTCGCGAAATCATGCAGCTCTTTTCGATCGGTTTGTATGAATTGAGACAAGATGGGCGATTAAAGGTCAATCCCGATGGCGAATTGATTCCCACTTATGACAACGATGGAATCACGGAATTGGCGCGTGTCTTCACCGGCTTCAAGTCGTTTCACAACACTGATACACGTTTCCACGGGCGTCGAAATTATGGCGATCCGATGGTGATGCATTTTCAAGAGCACGACAACAATTACAACTATCGCGAAGATCCAAACAATCCTGGTCAACCAGATCCCAGCGCACCTGCGAATAAAACGATCTTTGGCCAGACACTCAATCCGCTGCCGGACCCGCTGACGAATGAAGCTGCCATGTCAGAGGTCAATGAAGCGCTGGATATCATCGCGGATCACCCCAATGTCGCGCCATTCATTAGCCGTTTGCTGATCCAGCGTCTCGTCAAATCGAATCCTTCCCGCGGTTACACGCGTCGCGTCACACGCAAGTTTCGGGATAACGGCAGCGGTGTTCGCGGTGATATGAAAGAAGTCATCAAAGCGATCTTGTTGGATCCAGAAGCCGTTCGCGGACAAAGACTCGTCCGTCGACGCGATCCGTTGCGAGTCGAAGTGGTCACGCGTGGCACCGAGCACAGCCGGTTGCGTGAACCGATTCAACGTGTGACGTCCTGGATCCGAGCGATGCGGCCGACGGCCTCCATCACTGATGGTCCCACTCACATTGATGAAGTCACCGGTCAGCCTTACATGATGTTGACCAATTCGATCGAAGGTGACATTGGCCAAATGCCCTTCCGTTCGCCGAGTGTCTTTAACTTTTATTTACCAGACTATCAGCCACCGGGAGATCTGATCGGTTACGTCCCATCGCGACGAATTCCACGTGAGGCTCTGTTCGCTCCGGAGTTTCAAGTGATGACCGCACTGACTGCCAATCGGTTGTTGAACCGGTTCTTTCGATTCGCGCGGGACCAACGCATTGAATACAGCACGCGGAGTGGTCGATGTCGAATTGAATTCAACTTGGATGAAGAGTTGGAATTAGCGGTGGACAATGAAAATCTGCCGGAGTTGTTGAGGAGGTTCGATCTATTGCTATGCAATGGCAGCCTCAGCGAGGAAACGAAACTCAATATCATGGCCGCGATCACCAGCGAGAGTACCTCACCCTCGGAGAATTTTCAGCGACTTGGAGCGCTGTTATGTGCGATTGTGATTTCGCCTGATTGTGCGATCGAAGAGTAGCTGCGCGAGCTGTGCTTTTCTTTTCTTTTCTGATTGAACTACTTCTCCGTGTCGTGATTTAACGAAGACCCCACCATGAAAAACCAACCCGATTCTCGCGCGTCTCGCCGATCGATTCTGAAAGCAGCAGCTGCCGGTTGTGGGATGATGACCCACACGTCGGTGATGTCGACCATCCTCAATCTACAAGCGACCAAGGCAGCGGTCGCTGCAGGGGATCCAGGCGATTACAAAGCGATCGTCTGCTTGTTTTTGTTCGGAGGCAACGATTCGTACAACATGGTTGTACCGCGAAACAGTGCTTCCAGTCCCAACGCAAACGAGTACGACGACTACTCGGAGTCACGTGGTGGATTCGACGACGGAATGAACAACCCTGGAGGTTTGGCACTCCCGGAAGAAAGTCTGTTGGCGATCAACAATCCCCTCAATACGCCAGGGCGGGCGTTTGGACTGCATCCCGGATTTGGACGAGATGCTCGTGTCTACGACGGGGATAACAACGTTTTGGATGATGGTGATAACGGCTTGGATGGTGGTGTCGCCAAGTTGTACCAAGACGAGAATCTGTCGTTTATTGCGAACGTTGGTTCGTTGATCGAGCCCACAACTCGAAGCGATTACAACAATCAGGTGAACCTTCCGCTGGGACTGTTTTCACATGCGGATTTGCAACGTCACTGGATGACAGGCGCGCCCCACACGCGTTCGCAGATTACCGGCTGGGGCGGACGACTTTCCGATTTGCTGTTGTCAACGAATCAGAATCCAACTGTTTCGATGAACATTTCACTCAACGGCGTGAATCTCTTTCAGACCGGCGGAAGCGTCATTCCGTATGCGATTGGCGAAGGGGGAGCCACACAGGTTTACTATTACAACAACGGTAACCTACAGAACCGAATGTTCTCCAAGTACGTCGATAGCACGCTCGATCAGACGTATAGCAATCTGTTGTCCAAGTCCTTCGCGGAATCGCATCGAGGATCGATCGATGCAGCGATTGATTTCAACGACAAAGTGAATGCGATCGATCTCAATACCAACTTTGATCAAGGCGATTCATTAAGCCGCCGAATGCGAAAGATTGCGCAAGTGATCGGAGCATCAGATGGATTGAATCAGTCGCGTCAGGTGTTTTTTGTTTCAATCGGTGGATTTGATAATCATGCCGGTTTGTTACCGGCACAAGAGAATCTGCTACCGCAGATCAGTCGTGCGTTGAAGTCGTTTTACGACGCAACGGTTGAATTGGGAGTACAAGATAAAGTTCTCACATTCACGGCGTCCGATTTTGCTCGAACACTGGGTACGAATGGTCAAGGTTCGGATCATGCCTGGGGCGCTGTTCACTGCGTGATGGGTGGCGCCGTGAAAGGCGGGCGGATGTTTGGTGATTTCCCAACCTCTTTGGTGACGCCCGTGGATCCAGACTTTGGCAACTTGAACCTTGGCCGGGGGCGGATGATTCCAACGACGGCCGTGGACCAGATGGCTGCCGAGATGGCCATGTGGTTCGGCGTTGATAACGCGACGGACTTAAAGACTGTTCTTCCGAACATCGAGAAGTTCTATCAGTACAACGCCAACGAAGCACCGATGGGCTTTATCCTTTAACCCTGCTGTATTGGTGCATCCATCTATCGAAGTCACGTGTTGATCTTCAAGGTCGCACGGTCGAAGTGGTTGCACCCGGTTGGGTGCGTGTACGTGGTGACGGACACAGCTCGGTGTCCGCAGCACGGCTTCGAGCTTTGTTGAACCGTCGGGCTTCGCGTGATGGTGGCCGCCGATTGTGACAGGACCGCGATACGGACCCCTTGCCTCATTCGATACAGTGTCGGTTCGCTGCTTCTTTCCGCGCAAGTCACAAAAAATATCGCTGGGTCGACCGCGGTTGAGTTCTCGCAACACTGCGGTCGCAGCGGCTCTGCGATGAGTACAACCGGCATCTGAGGACATTCGTTGCGCGAATCCGCGATATTCTGGACGTTGGATTCCAGCACATTCGAGGAGTTTTGGGTTCGGATCGTCGAGTCCACTCCGATTATCGCCGCAATGCTCTGCTGGGAGTTATCGCGCTTTCTTGACTCTCTCTCGATGTGACCCATGTTTGACGTGGATGCGTGATTCACCGCTTCCTGCACGGGTGGTCGGTGAAACACTCTCCCACGTCACTTTTCCATCGGTCTTTCTTGGGGCCAATTGATCCGGGACTTGGAAGGGTTATTCCGACCGATAACGGCAAACCGATCGTGAGATTGGGACGCAAAGCCACGGGCCTCCGGGAGCAACCGCTCGACGAGGCAGCCGGGCTACCGAAGTTGATTCCCTTGTCAATACACCGGGTCGAGCGCGGGATTTCGCGCGGACTCTCGGTGTACGGAGAGTCTCGATGCATCAGTCGAAAATCCTGGTAGCTGACGACAGTCGCTCGGTTCGAGCGGTGTTGCGAAGAACTCTTTCCTCTGCTGGTTACGACGTCATCCTAGCCAGTGATGGTCTAGAAGCCGTTCGTTCAGCACAACGTGACCATCCTGACCTGGTGATTCTGGATATCCAGATGCCACACATGGACGGTTACACCGCCTGTCAAGAGATTCTCGCATTGGAAGAGTCACCAAACGGTTTGCCGATCGTCTTTCTGACTCGTGATACCGCCAAGCATCTCTTCGTGCTTGGAACACAGCTCGGCGCGTACCTTCCCAAGCCGGTCACTGATGACACTCTGTTGTCGACGGTTAGCGATCTGCTTGCTCAGCGGAACGGCGTCGACGATTCCAAGTCAATGACAACCTTGGCAACGGCTGGAACCGATTCTTCCCCTTCAACATGCATTGGAGGTGAAACGTGCTAATTGAGTCCATCCCTTCCAACAAGCCTCCGGAACAACCGAACG
Organism: Planctomycetota bacterium; assembly: GCA_039179795.1. Lineage (GTDB taxonomy): Bacteria > Planctomycetota > Planctomycetia > Pirellulales > Pirellulaceae > Rubripirellula. The sequence goes on from JBCDEM010000020.1 coordinate 112,873, forward strand.
ACGACGGAGAGAAGGTCCAAGCCTGGCAGTCTGAGCTGGATGATTTTCTCGCCAAAACGATGACACGTCTGGATTCACTCGCCGAAGCACTCAGCGAAGCCATCGATGAGACGCACACTCAGTCGGCTCTCGGTGTTGAAGTTTCATTGAATAACAGGACGGAATTCCCAACCCAACCGACCGTTGACACGAACGGTGATCAGGTATCGGAATTTAGGGATGTCCCAACCAACGAAACAGCGTTGGCCGACTCGGTCCCTGGAGATGCGAATGAAGTCACCCACGTCCAAGACGCGGCGGCCGACTCATTTGACGCGTCGGCAAACGCTGACTCAAACCTCCTTGAATCACCTTCAGGTGATAACGAGATTCCGGGAGCGACGACTGACACCGCTCAACCTGATGAAGCATGGGAACGACTGAACGCCATCAAGTCACGTCTCGCTAAACAACTTGAGAATCAATAGACGTCGATTGGCCTGCACTTTTCTTTACAAGCACCATCTATGCAGACACTGAATCCAAGCCAACCCATAACAGATCGCGGCCCATCGGCCGATACGGGCAAACAGTTCGTTTTCCGAACGGGTGATCTTTGGTTCTCGGTTCCCGCCACTGCGGTTCGAGAAGTCACGATCGCTCCTCAATGGGTTCAAGTTCCCGGATGCCATCCATCACTCGCCGGTTTGTGTCACCTGCGAAGCGAATTCATTCCGGTTGTCGCTCTTCAGCAGCTGTTGGATATCGATGGCATCGAAGGAACCGATCGACAAGACAAGTTGATCATTTTTGGTGGTCGCGTCAGTTGGGCCATTCCGGTAGCGGAAGCCGCCGCATTGGAATCGCTAGAAACTTTGATCACTCCCGAACTGCGTCACGAAGACAGCAATCCAAACCTGATCATGGGCACGGCAATCTTCCGCGATCAAATCGTTCGCGTACTGGATGCCAATGCCGTCTTGAGACTCGCGCAAAAATCACTCGAAGAAACGTGGACCGCGTCGACAACCGTCTAAGCACTGTCGTCGCCACTCTGTAATCGTCAAGGAAACCAAAGTGAAAATTTCTTTTCAGTTGCTGCTGACTCACGGTGCGGTTGCCGCCGCGAGCTTCGCTGCGTTAGCTGTCCTCGGGAGCGGCACAACGGGATTGGCCGCAACCGTCGCTTGCTCGCTCGGTGTCGCGGCGATCGGGTCCATCTGGATGGGACGACGTATCTCCAACGGGCTCGCACAACTCGAAAACGTTGTGGCCGACCACGAACACGCTGTTAACGTGTCATCCTCAATCGAAGAGATCGACGAAACAGCGAAGCGAATCGGCGCCGTTTCCTCCCGTTGGGAAAAGGTCGCCTCCGAAACACGCGCTCAATCGCGTGACTTTCACACGCTCGTGTCGCTGCTGGATCGGCGTGAGGGAAATCGAACGGCGACGAGTGGGCAACTGCGTCGAATGCTCGTTGAATTGGGCGGATTGCTGTACGAAGAATTGCAGCGTGTTGGTAGTGAAGCGTCCGAGATTCAACAGCATTTCAAAACCATTGCTGATGGCGTCGACACACAAGGTCAGGCCGTCATCAAGACAACGACTTACGTTGAGCAACTCTCCTCGACAATCGATGCCGTCTCCAACCATGCGGCCTCCGTGGGGCGCGCTGTTGAGCGAAACGCAAAGTCTTCGTACGCATCTCTCGCATTGGTGCGAGAGCTGATTGACAACTTGACGCAGATTCGCGCTGACGCCCAAACCAGTGAAAAGAAACTGCGTGGTCTCTGCGACCCAACGCAGCAAATCACTTCGATCGTCGCAACGATCGGAGATATCGCAGCTCGCACAGACCTCCTGGCTCTTAACGCGTCGATTGAATCGATCCGTGCTGGTGAACATGGACGCGGCTTCGCCATTGTTGCGGATGAAGTTCGAAAACTGGCGGAGCAAGCGACCGACGCGACTCGAGAAATTGAAGCCTTAATCGACTCGTTGCAGTTGGTGACTCAAGAGTCGATTCGCGGGGTCGAAGGACAACGCGAAAGACTGCAAACCGAACTCGATCGTGCGGGAAGCGTGCGAAAGGGACTCGAAAAGACGTGTGAGTTGGCTGACCAGGATGCCGGACACATTCGTCAGATCGGCGACACATCAACCAAACAACTACAGCTTGCACAGGACGTGATTGTTGCGATGGAACAGATTTCGAACATCGCACGAAAGAACCGCAGTGGCGCCGAGAGCGTCCACTGGTCAACCAAATCACTGACTCAGATCAGCCCGAAGGTTCGAGAGACGATCAATCGACTTCGCGATTGCGAAGGTAGCATCGCGACAGCAGACGATATTCCGGTGGATTCAGCCCCCATCGTGGGTGGCGCCCCAATCACGTGTGACACGATCACGCCAGACATGACACCGGTTGCCTAGGGGGGCACGATGACTGCCAATACACCAAACGATTTTCAGCAAGACGCTGAACTGATCTCGGAGCTGCTTGCTTCCTTTGATCCCGAATCGGATCTGTTTCGTTTTGCTCAGTTGCTTAAAGCGGGCATTGATGCAATCCAGAACGGTGAAAACAACGATGAGGAAGCGAATCGATTGTCCCAGTGGATCGCGGATCTTCGCTCATGGGTCGAGAACGAGAATTCCGAAGCTCCAACATCGTTCCAACAAGCTGAGGCTTTGTGGGGAAATCTCGTTGAAACAGATGACTCGTTCGATGTCGAGGATGAGTGGGACCGACAAGACGGCGACGCGATGGATCAAGTCGATTCCGCTGAGGAAGATTTCAACGCTCCATCGGTCGAACAGATCCAGTCGTTGATGCAACAACTGCAACCTGCGACATCACCGGAAACGCACGAAACGGAACCCGTCGCGAACACCAACCCGAGCATTGAGTCGAATCCAGAATTCGATCAAGCCGTTTTGGGAAGCCAGAGCCGGGAGACGGCTAGTTCGAAGCCGACGAGCCAATTGAGTTCTGAGGAATTGGATGCGGCGATCAAGGGACTGGACAGCGAACTTCGAGAAGCGTTTTTGGAAGACGCCGTCGAATGCGTCGGATCGATGGAAGCTGCATTGCTGAAACTTGGTTCCGAGCCAAACGATCAAGCGTCCATTCAACAAATCCTAAGAGAACTTCATACTCTTAAGGGCGCATCGGCCAGCGTTGGATTGACAGTGCTTGCCGATCGCATGCATGAACTAGAGGACCAGCTGCGTGAGGATCAATCCGCTGGGAATCGTCCCGATGTTGATTTACTTTTGCAAAGCGTTGACGTGATGACGCGCGCGATCTCCGGCGACGAACCTCCTCCGCCGATGCCAACTCATTCGCCAGCTGCGACCGGATCTGTAAACGCAGCTCCAGTCGCTGCTCCTGCACCGACACCGACATTCAATGATGGACCGGCGGATGATGAAACCGTTCGCGTAAAAGCGTCACAGTTGAATCGACTGATGGACATGTTGGCGGAGTTGGTGATGCTTCGCAATCGTCGTGATACTGAGCTGCAAGAGCTACAGGAGGTCTATCATGAACTAATCGGTAGCGTTTCTAAGATGCGATTGCTCAGCAACGAAGAACGTTCGCTGATGCAAATCAACAGTTCCTTGCAGCTGTCCGAAGTTGCCAACGATGTCTTGGAAGTTGCGCAGAGCGTTCGAGATTGTGCGCGACCGGTCGCTGATGGCAACGCCGCTGTGTCACAGTTCATCCGGCAGTTCCGTCAAGAGTTAGTTGAGCTGCGTAGGACGCCGATTTCTGGTTTGTTCCAACGCCTGCAACGCGCTGTCCGTGATGCGGCTCAAGCAGAATCAAAAGAAGTCGAACTGCGATTGGTCGGCGAACAGGCCGGCATCGAGCGGACGTTGCAACAACGACTGTACGAACCATTGCTCCACATCGTACGCAATTCCGTATGCCATGGAATCGAGACGGCTGAGCAGCGTCATCAGTCCGGTAAGGCCGCAAAAGGCGTGATCACGATCGAAGCCAAGTCAGGTCCCGATCTGTTGATTATTGAGATCCGTGATGATGGTCGAGGTTTGGACTACGACGCAATTCGACGTCGCGGGATCGAACGGGGACTCCTTTCACCCAATCAAGCTGCCAGCGAGGAAGAACTTGCCCAGTTGATTTTCCAACCGGGCTTCTCAACGCGTCAAGAAGCCAATCAAGTCGCCGGTCGCGGTGTCGGGATGGACGTTGTCGCCTCCACGCTTCAGCGAATGCGCGGTTGGTTGGAAGTCGATTCGGTGCCAGGCCAGGGAACGCGTATTCGCCTCAGTTTCCCTTTGCCCTCACTTGTTCAACACGCCATGGTCTTTCGATCCGGCGATCAACTGTTCGCGTTGCCGATGCAGTCAGTGCTGAGTGCCGGACAGATCGACCCGCATTCGATGCATCTTCGAATGAGTGATCTGATAAAAGAAACACGCGTGGAAGACCCTCAGCGAGACATCGCCCAAACGGGAATCGTCTTGGCATATGAACCAACTTCGGGTAACGGCACGACTCGAGTCACTCTCATCGTGGACGAAATTGTTGGCCCGGAAGAGGTCGTCGCCAGGCCATTGCCCGCCCTACTCAAACAACATCCGTTCTGTGCTGGGGCAACTCTGTCCGGCTTAGCGCAGACTGTGTTGCTGTTGGACGCCCGGCGTATGGTCGAATCCGAGATGCAGCTGTTACGACCCTGGCAGCAGACCAACGAATCAATCGACGTCCAACGCAAACCGACGAGACCCGTCGTCCTTGTAGCAGATGACTCGTTGAGTGCTCGGCGACGTGTGGTTCGTTCGCTGTCACGCTACCCCGTTGAAATCGTGGAAGCTAGCGACGGTAAACAAGCCTTGCAGAAGCTTCAGGCTCAGCACATCGATGCTGTGTTTAGTGATATGGAGATGCCTCACCTCAGCGGCATGGATTTACTGAGTGCTGCTGGCGAAATCTTCGAGAAAGCTGCTCCTCCGATTGTGATTGTTAGCAGTCGAAATGAGCCGGAATTTACGGATCGCGCCCGCGAACTAGGCGCCGTGAATTATCTGTTCAAGCCGTTGGAAGACGATGATCTTGATCAAACCCTTCAGCGACTTGATGTCTTCAAGCCTTTTCTTGCCAAAGAGCAGTCTTCATTTCAACCGAGCGGAGTCACCGCATGAGCGATAAAACAGTCCTTGTCATCGACGATAGCGCGACCATTCGTAAGCTAGTCGATACGCATCTCAGTCCGGTTGGATATCGAGTTGTTCTCGCACCGAACGCCGAAGACGGTATCCAGCTTGCCGGCGAGATCGGTCCCGATCTGATCTTGTTGGATCATCAATTGCCGGGAACGACAGGGTACGACGTTTGTTGTCAGTTGGTGCAGTCACCGGAATTAAGTTCGATTCCAGTGGTCGTCAGCTCAACACTTCGCAAGAAAGCCTACGCAGAATACATCGACTTGGATAATGTCGTTGATATGTTGCCCAAGCCGTACACGGAGGAGCTGCTGAAAACGACTGTCGCGAATGCGTTGGAAACGGCGGCGATGATCGTGTCATCACAGTCACAGGGAACCGCTGTTCCCGAAGTGATTCAGCAAATGGATGAAGCAGCATTGACGGGATCGTTAGCCTGCTTCGGACTTCGCGAGCTGGTCGATTTCTTGAATAACGGTCGCAAGGCAGGCGTCCTGGAAGTTGAAGCCGAACGAACACGTATTCGTTTTCATCTCGATCGCGGACGCATTCAAGCCGTTTATGCAGCAGGTATTGACGCAGAAGCCGTTGAGCAGATGGTCGAGCGTTTGCCCAAATCACTGCTCAATCTCGCGCCCGTGCTCCGGATGACCATAGGTGGACGAAGTTGCGCAGAAGTCGATGGGTTTGTTCAGTTACTCGACCAGAAAGTCCTCGATCCGCGACTCATGACCAAGCTGATGCGGTTCCAAGCATCGATGTTAGTTCGACACGCGTTCGCATCGGAATTGAAGCAGTTTCGGTTCGAAGCAGGTCACACTGAAAACGCACTCCACAAGAACTTGCCTCTCGACATCAGTCTGCTGGCCTTGTTAGTCGAAGGAGCGATCTATGCGGATGACCAGCCTTCGGAAGGCGTCAATCAAATTTACGTTCGACGTGCGATCCGTGGTCAGAATCTCGATCGCGCCGGCTTGAGTGCCCGACACATGAAGATTTTGAATGTGTTGGCAGAGCCCAAAGATGCAGACCAACTAGCAGCGACACTTAGCTGGGAACCAGATGAAGTCCGACAAGTTCTGGATGGATTTGTTCGAGCCGAGTTGGTTGAGCAACGTGAACAAGCCGTATCAGGTCAATTCGTTGTGTTTGAACCAGACGCCAATGAAGCACAAGTGCTTCGTCGTTCATTGGATCAGTCGGACCAGCGTTACAACGGGAAAGTCGTTCGCGACAAACTTGCCTTGCAACTGGTACTGAAACGATCCGTTCCGCACACGCTGGTTTTTGCCGGTGACAATGACGCTACCTGCGAATTGGTTCAGCAGTTATTTGCCACCGACAATCCGAAGGCTGCTCACGTCAAGCGGGTCGCGATTCATGGCGATTCCGAAAATCAGCAGATTGATTGGCATCAACGTGTTGGTTTCGAACCTCACGATGTCGTCTCGCGACCGTGCACTGCCGAACTGTTGTTTCGAACAATGGATCGGTTGTTTGAGGGTGGGAGTGAACAACCGTCCGTTCCCGCCGGCGTGAGTGAGGTGGTCTCACACGCGGCGTCCCTCGAATCACTCACTGCTGCCGGAGCCGAATCATGATTGCTGCATCAAACGGATCTTCTTCCATCCACTTGATTGCACAAGATCCAGCGGGAGCGACGAGATCTTACGAACTAAGTGGTGACCAAGGTGTATTCGTCGGGAGTTCGGCGAATTGCGGCTTACAGCTGCCCGGTGACGGGATCGGTGACATCCATTGCCGCATCGGATTTGAAGACGGCAAGCTTCAAGTGCAGGACTGGATGTCCGCTACCGGTACGCGTGTCAACGGACAGGTGATTGAGTCCTCCGCACCGATCAGTCCCGGAGATGTTGTGGAAATCGGGCAGCAGAAAATCAAGATTGGGAATCAAGCCAGCGGGCCGGCAATCAATTCTGAACCAGCGATTGATTGCGTCGAGGAACAATCGGATCAGTCGTCCGAGCGCCAGTCATTCGCAGATGATCGAGTGGACGACCAGGAATTCGACGGTCGCGCATTTGATCTTGATGCGCGTGCGGAGTTAAAAGCGACCGAAGACAATGCGATCGAAGCTCTCCAAGAGGTGGCAAGCGATTCTTCGTCGGACGCCATTGTGTCGCCAGAACCGATAGGGATCGATGAGTTCGACCGTGGGTCAGCTGATCTCGGACTACTGGTTCCGGAATCGATGGATTTTGATGCCGATTTTTCAGAATGGGAAGAGGAAGAGACATTCGACCGAGAAACGGTTGAATTGTTGCGAGCGGAAATCGAAGACTTGCAGGCACAATTGGCACAGCGAGACTCAGACCAACTCCAAAGTGATTCGATTTCGTTCGATTCCACAGAAAATACTGTGGATTCATCGGCGGTCGACCAGCGAATGCAAGAGTTGATCGACGAAGCGAATCGAAGTGACGAGCGTGCCGCGCTGCTGGAAGAAATGCTACACGCGGCCGAAGACTCCAGTCGCAACGAAATCGAAGAGCGAAGTCAGTTGGAAGGTTGGGTCAGCGATATTGAATCACGACTATCCCAACGTGAAGAAGAGCACGAAGCCGAAGTCGAGGCACTGAGGCAACGATTGGAAACAGCTCAGCAGGAACAAGAGCAATTACAACGACGTCTTGGCCAAGCCGCTCATGGTGGCAACGCCCCACGTCAGTACGAAGAAACACTGGAGAAACTACAGCAGGCTAATCGACAGCTGCAGGAACAGCTCGCCGAATCGCGTAAGCAGCTTCACGCTTCAGAAAAGCAACTGGAGGAAGCGGAAGGAACACAGGAAGGCGCTTTACGTGAGGAGCGAGCCAGTATTGCCAAGGAACAGGCTCGGCTTTCGCGAATGCGTTTTGAATTGTCCCGCAAAGTAGCAGAAGTCGAAAACTTGCCCAAGGAAGTCAAAGAAGAAGAACAAGAGATGTCGCATAAGATCAGAGCGTTGCGTCAACACCTTCGTGAGATTCACGAAGAAGAGAAGAAGGAAGAGGCAGAAGCCTCCCTGACTTCACGATTGGCGAAGCTCTGGAAGCGCGTTGAATACTGAGATAAACGATCGCGAAAGACAACATGAACTCCGAATCTCATCCCGAACGCAGTGGCGGTCCACGATCCGTTCGCTCTGAACAGATCGTTGATGCTCTGCACGGGGTCGTTGGTGACATCGAGTCGTTTCTCTCCCAATGGCTTAGCAAAGTTCAGGACGAGCTTGCCACCATGGAGAAAGGAGACCTGAACGTCGCGCTGAAACGTCGCTTTGAAGCTCTACAGGAAGAGAAGAAGCGATGGGAAGCAAAACGTCAGCGAGAGTTGGAAGAGATTGAACAAAAGGCAAGTCACCTTACGCAGGCATGGTTGAAGCTAGAGACCGAGCAACGGCAACTCTTGCGGATGCAGGAACGTCGCGGAGGCCGGCGCGAAGTGGCGGCTCAGCCAGCCCAACAGGCAACACAGGCGTCTGCCACGCAGTCAGCGGCGAACCAGCAGCCCGCGGCTTCACGCAGACCATCGGCAGCTCACACTGAGTCATGCCCAGCGCCGCCCGAAGCTCCAGCCAGTGCGCCCGCGCCTCGGTCAGCCAACGGGATTGGAGCCAGTCAACGACGCTCCGGAGGTGCCATTCAATCCATCAGTGACGCAGTGCGACAGTTCGAACAGTTGCGCCGCGAAATCGAATTCACTCGAGCGAGCACCTGAGCCGACGCTTTAGAGTTCATCGTTTAAACCATTTCAATCAACTTTCCTTCGCCTGTTTATCGGGAGAAACACCTTGTCACTCGCCAATTTGCTTTCGGAAACGGTGGGGCTGTGGCGTAATCGCCCCGCGACGGATGTTCTCACACCGAAGAACGACTTTCCCGATGTTTCGGACGCTCCGCCCGACACTCGGCGGTTGATTCGTGATCGTCGATACTGCCAAGTATTGACCGGCACCGGAACGATGCAATTCGACGGCGCATCGCAACAGTTCGCATGGAAGGCCCTCGAACACGAAATGGCGTTGGTTCCCGGCGGCGACGTGACATTGATCAGCGATACGGCTGTAACAACGCGAGAAGGATTCCAACTGGTTGCCGACTACGAGGAATTGGTGCCCGTTGACTCTTTCTACCTGGATCGGCATTGCGTCACGAACGCCGAATTCGCTCGGTTCGTTCAAGCTGGCGGTTATACCGACCCGCAGTTCTGGCCTGAACATGTCTTGCCAAACTTGCTTCAATTCGTCGATCAGACAGGCAACGCAGGTCCCAAACTTTGGGTCGAGGGTGAGCCGCCGGAAAGCAAGCTAGACCACCCCGTCGTGGGCGTCTGTTGGTATGAAGCCAATGCGTTCGCGACTTGGGCAGGGAAACGACTGCCGTCCACGGAGCAGTGGCAAAGAAGTGGTACGTGGCCAAAAGGTCATGGTGGTAACGGTGCGGAAATCCGTTACCCCTGGGGGAACGCTTTTGATCCTAACAAGACGAATGTCTGGGCATCCGGCGTCCACGATTCGGTTCCCGTTGATGAATACGCATGCGGCGCCACGCCAAACGGTGTGAAGCAGCTTATCGGTAACGTCTGGGAATGGGTCGACACTCAATTCCTACCGACAGCAGAAGAGGGCGTCTCGGTTTTGCTTGAACAGACGATGGGTGAGATACGCGGCGCAGCATTTGACACCTATTTTCCTTCCCAAGCCAATTGTCAATTCCGTTCCGGTCAACCACTGCTTCATCGTGCAGGTAACATCGGCTTCCGTTGCTGCATCCCAACCGATGCACTGCCCGTTCACTTTGAACCGAATCCGGAATCGCCCGCTCCAACACACGATGGCTTTCCCGAACAACATCTCGAAGATTCCTGATACGTGCGACCGCGTCCTGATCTGCCATTCACGATAGCTCTCATTTTTTCGGAAACATCATGATTCAACCGACTGCCCCGATGATGCAAGGTCTGCCACCGATCGCTGTCGACTGCGCCTGCTGTGGAGCACGATTGAACGAACGGATGGAGCATTGCCCCAGTTGCGAAGCGCCCGTTTCGCTGTCGCACACGGTTGCGACTCGTAGTGGTGCTCAGAATTTCATTTCTGTTCTTGGAGCTAGCAACGCCGGCAAGACTGTCTTTCTCGGACTGTTGTTGGACATCCTCAGCAAGGGTCCCGAAGAGTTTCGCGGGATGGCAACGAGTGCTTTTTCCGTTGATCTTCAAGAACACGTGGTCACCGCTTTAGAGAATCGATCGTTTCCTGAAAAGACGCCGAATGAAGCAGACGCTTGGAAGTGGCTGCATTGTCAAATCTCCATGAGCGAGAAGAAGGGCAATCGTGAGGTTGATCTGATCTCTCCCGACTTTGCCGGTGAAGCGATTTCGATGGAAGTCAATTCTGCGGGTATGTACCCGGCGATCCAAAGCATCGTCAGCAAGTCGAATGGTATTCTTCTGCTGTGCGATTCGATGAGAGTTCGCGACGAAGGTTCTGCAGAGGATTTGTTCGGAATGAAGCTGGCGTCGTATATCGGTCAGCAACATGAATTGTCCAACGAATCTTCAAAAACGCGGAGCCGAGGTAGTGGACCGGCTCTGGCAATCGTCTTCACGAAGTGTGACAGCTGCCCCGAGGCACAAGAGGATCCAGCGTCCTTTGCGGCCAACAATACACCTCGGTTGTTTGAGTTTTGCCGCCGAACATTTCCGAATCACGCGTTCTTCGCTGCAAGTGTCGCGGGTAGTTCGGGAATCTTGGCCGACGAGTCCGGATGCCAGCAACGAATTCCCTTTCATGTTCAGCCTCAAGGCGTCCTTGAACCGCTTCGCTGGATCGTCTCACACATCTAGTCGAAAATCGAAATCGTTTGCCGACAACGGACACGATGCTTCTGTTTCCATCCGTTGAATTCGGGCACCACTACGAATTGAGAGACCGTCGTTGTCACCGATCCACGTTGAACAAGCGATCTTTTCCTCGTCGGATCGAGGCTCGATGAAGGGCTACCAATTGGTATCCCGATCTGCCGGTATCGACCGCGATACAGGCAATGAACTTTGCCGATGGGCTCCCACTCGACTGATCGATGAACGGCCTGAAAGCTGGACCATCAACGCATTTCCCGTTTCGGGAGATCGGTTTGCCGTCACACGAACCGTTGTTGGAGGACCGGAGTACAGCAGCCGCGGCGCCTCACAAATCGTGACCTCGATCTTGCTCTTTGATGACCAACAATTCAGTCGTTACTTGCACAACCCGATCTTGGTCGCACGCACAGCAATGGCTGTTGGCGCTCTCCGATTACCCCTCGACACAGACGAAGAAAAGCTCGACCTCGTCGAGCTTCCCGGTGAACCGCTGTTCAAGGTTCCTGATCTCTTCGAGTTGCGAGCGACCGATGGTCCCATCGCAGAATCGTTGGACGAAGCCGCCGAATTGATCGGCGATTCGCGACGGGTAGCATTGGTCGGTCAACTCCATCCAGTTGAAGCCGCGGCTTCTTTGATCCCACGCTTAGGATCCGATCATCGAGCACAATTCAGCTTCACGACGGGACTTGCGCCCGCCATCAGTCGACCTTTTCAATTGCATTTGCTTTCTGACGCAGATGCACCGATGCGACACACGCTTGCATCGCAGAGCATTCAGGTCGTCGAAGCGATTACCGACAGTGTTACTGCCAGCGGTAGACTTTGAGCGCTCGCAGGTCACGTACGATCACGTAGGGTCCCTGCACCGCGATGTGAGCCCAGGAATCATCAGCGACTTTCATTCGGTCGATGATGTCTAGCTCGTCGTCGGATGAATTAATCAGCAGCAGCTCACCACTACTGTCCAGAGCCAAGATCTTCTCGCCGTTGCTAACCATGCTCCAGTACTTGCCAAACGGCGAGCTGGTCCATTTGATGGTCCCATCGTTTGTGTTCAACGATGTAACGCGCTGATTTCGCTGGTGCATGTAAATGTCATCACCAATCAAAACGGGCGAAGACATATAGGCTTGATTCTTTTGGGCCCAGAGTTCATCGATGTTCCACTTGCCATCCGCTTGGGAGATTTCGAACAGCTGAGCCTTGCCTTGATAGGCGGAGGTGAAAACCTTGTTGCCCGAAATCAATGGCGTCAGGATGTTCATTCCGCGAAACGCCTCGATCGGCTCGGTCCAGAGCGTGTTTCCCGTTTCCAGGTCGACGCCGCAAAGTGCTTGACGTGTTTGAACAACCAGCTGTCTCACACCATCCAGCTCGGCAATGATCGGGCTCGAAAAAGCACCGCTACTCATCATTCCCTTGCTGTCTTCGAGTGCTTTCCAAATCATGCTTCCATCTTTGAGGGAAAGCTTGACGAGGGCACCTCCTGTCTGGATGTAGACAGCGCCTTGATCAACCAACGGCGAGCAAACGGCACCAAACGACGGCAGTGGAGTGCCCATCGCGGCAGGAAAATCGACTCGCCAGTTCTCTTTGCCTGAGGTTGGATCGAGGCTGACGAGAACGTCCCGCATTCCCAGCACAAGCAACTGACCTTCAGCGCAGATCGGCGTAGCTCGGATCCAGTCGCCGTTTTCCGCTGCGAAAAACGGAACCGCCATCGCGCCTTCCCAATCGACTTGCCAACGTTTTTCACCGGTCGCCAGATCGTAGGCGGTGACCTGCTCGGTTTTCTTTGCGATCGTCTCGGTAGTGAACACAATGCCATCACTGACAATCGGTCCGCTATAGCTTGGTTCGTGCGATTGCTCCCAAACCAACTCCATTTTGTCGGTCAGGGCGGCGGGCCATTCTGCGCCAGTCAGGGTCGCATCGCGGTTCGGTCCTCTCCATTGGTTCCAATCTGGGTTCTCGGCCACGGCCGTGGGAACGGCGAGGATCAGAGCGGCAAGAAAAACGAGGTGGCGCATATTGGGTTCCTTTAGGCTGTGCGCGTGCGTGCGACGTAACGCCTCACGGTAGCAAGTTGGCAAGTACCGCGGGATAGTCGCCGATCGCGCCGCCGATCGTAGCGTCGGACTGCTTTCGATCCTGGCGCTACGATCGGCGGAGCGATCGGCGACTATCAGAGCGATCGGCGACTATCAGAGCGATCGGCGGCTATGTGATCTATGCGGCGACGGTTTCTCTTGCCTCGATTGTCGAGAACGTACGATCGAGCTGATCGCTGTTCTTGCGGAACCAAGAGGCTACCAGGCCAAGCGTGTGGGGGTGAACTCCGTGGCCACGGCTGAGAGGATTCGCAGTGACCGCTGACCATTGATCAAGCTTGTCACGCAAGCGGTCAAACTCGCTGGCATTCTTTGGAGCGGCTAGGACATCGGCGATCTCACCACTGTGAATCAAATACCAGATTCCGCACCCATCATAACCAGGGACTGCATAGATGAACGTGTACTTTCGTCGCGCGCTCGCGAGCATACGCAGTTTACGGTCGACATACTCGAGGCATTTCAAAGTGTGATGGGCTCGACCGGCTAACTCGTATTGCCGATTCTCGATCGCGGATTGCAAACGCTCCTTTGTCACGATCAGCGGCTCGTGATTAAAGCCATCCAAAAAACTCTCCGCCGCGCGGACCTGTTGGTCATATTCATCGCGAGTGCAGCCGGCAGCGCAGGGTCCTAAGCACGTTCCCACTTCCATTCGCAAACAACCTGGTCGGTACTCCAAGTCAAAGAGTGATAACTGTTCAGCAAACTGAAACACTTGCTTCTGACTGCAGTCGCGCAATAGAAAAACCTTGTTCAATGCGTCGACCGCTTGTGTCATGCGTGTCGTGCCAAAGAACGGGCCTTCCACTCCGACGCAATCTGGCGGCGGAGTCTTTGATAAGAAGAAATAAGCCGGCGAACGACCCAAGCACAAGTACGTTGGGCGTTGTCGCTTGGGAACACCCTGCACATTCCAACGGGGTGTTCGCGTACGAATCAGGTGTTGCTCGCGAACAAGTGCCGCAAACTCACTCGGTTGCGTTTCCCATTGGATCGCCCGAGCGTTCTCGATGATGCGTCCGCCCTTTTCTTCCGAATTTGACTCGGCGAAATAACTAAGCACACGCGATCGCAATGACTTGCTCTTGCCGACATAGATGAGCTCGCCATGACGGTCCAGCATTCCATAAACGCCGGGTAAGCGAGGGCAGGTTTCGACAATGCGCTGCCGCAGTCGTTCCGTGTCGGTGTCCCCAACGGCATCGAGCGGCCGAGTTGAATGGGGATTAAACGGATCGGGTCCAAATCCAATGGGGGACGATCGATCCCATTTGGCATCCATGCTTCTGCGCCTCGGTTCCAGCGAATCCAGTCCAGAGCCCTATTATGATCCAGGGGCGCGACCACGTACAAGTTCGAGGAAGTCCGGGGAGCCGTGAAAAGCAGGGTTTGGCGAGACGAACGAACTCACACTAAGCTAGCATTTCGTCGATTTTGGCAGCGACGATAAAGTCATTCTCGCTGAGTCCGCCAATCGCATGAGTGGTTAGATCGATCCGCACTTTGCGATAGCCGGTCAGGTGCAGGTCGGGATGGTGTTGCTCTGCTTCGGCGACATCTGCGACTTGATGAAGAATCTTCATCGCTTCAACAAAGTGCTTGCAGGTGAGTTTCAAATAGATCGCGTTCCCGTCTTCGGACAATTTCCAAGCAGGAGTTGCAGCGAGGTATTCAGTTGCTTGGTCGGTAGAGATTTTGGGGACGCCACCTTCGCAGGGGACGCATTTCTTGGTTTTCAATTCACCGGCGCTTGGCACGCTCATGGTCCACCTCATTCGATCGTGTTTAACATTCATTATGCAAAGCGCCCGACGGAACGGCCAAACGGCCAAACGGACGGAACGGCCAAACGGAATCGATCCGTTTGGCCGAACGTTCGAACACTCGGCGTTCACTCAGCGTCCGATTTGGCGAGCAAGATCTCGCGCTCCGTAAACGGACCTGAGAGTTTCGAGGATACCAACCCCCGAAACGCTCACGGCACGCGCTTGCTCATCGCTGTAGAGGTAGTCGCCCGTCAAACTCTGAATGTTCCCGTCGAAGATCAAGCCGACGAGTTCACCATCGCGATTGACGACCGGCGATCCGCTGTTCCCACCGATGATGTCGGCAGTGCACACGAAATTCAATTGCGTGCGCAAGTCGACCTTCTCTTTTGCAGCCATCCATGATTCAGGCAAATCGAAATCTTGTTGGCCTTCGTGTTCAATCGCATGAGCGTACGCGCCACCGATATTGGTTGTCGGCGGAATCGTTGCCCCGTCCTCGACGTAACCCTTTACCGTCCCAAAAGCGAGTCGCAGGGTAAACGTAGCGTCCGGGTATCCATCGGTTCCTTGGATAGCCGTCACAGCTTCGGTGACCTTCGCGTAGGCCTGTTGCTCACGCTCTTGTAATTGTTCATTCTGGTCTCGAAGTCGTCGATATTCGTTTTCAACGGATTGAGCCAATTGAATCATGGCGTCATCGCTGTTCTTCACCGCGTCCCATCCGCCATCAATCAGCGTTTTACGTGCGTTGACATCGATCAGCTTCGATCCCAAGACGGCGTCCGCAGCACGGTCCCGTGGGTTTTTTCCGTTGAGGATCATTCGAGATAAGGGGTCTTCCGCCCCGCGAACTTCCAGCAGCCGAGCGATTTCGTCCGCCAGCTTGACTTGTTCTAAGTCGGGATAAATGGGTGCCGGGCTGAGCAATTCCTGAAGGAGTGAATCGCGGGAAGACTCGGTGTATCCGCGCAGGCGTTCTTCATTGGGTTTTTGGTCCTCGGCTGCGAGTAAGACGATCCGGAGCGCGAGGTCAAAAATGGAACTGCGGAAATTGACAGACTGCCCCAGCAATTCGCGATTCTCTGCTTGGATGGTTGCGATTTCCGTCCACGCGGTCGCCAGCTCACGTAGTTTTGGATTCGCATTGACTCGTTGCAGCAAGGCATCTTCTGCAGCTTGCTTGCCATACATTGTTTGTGGATTCTGTAGTCCGGCCAACATGCCCGTGTAAGCCTTGCGGGCGTTTTGGATGCCGAATAGTTCATCGCGAGCTCGTCGAGTAGCCTCTTTGCCGTTCAAACTGTATTGCTGCATCAGAACTTCTTTGCGACGCAGATAGTCCAGCAGGTAGGGAATGCGATCGTCCCGAAGGTATTTCAGTGCAGCGACGGTAAAGATTCTCTGTGTGCGCCCGGGATTACCGCTGACGAAGACAAGTTCACCCTCTTCAAGCGGCTCTCGATTCCACTTCAAGAAGTGCTCAAGCCTGGCCGGTTTTCCGTCTTCGTAGACCCGCATGATCGTGGCGTCCAGGTTGTATCGCGGGTACTCAAAGTTGTCCGCATCGCCACCAAAGAAAGCCGCGGCCGTTTCGGGAGCCCATACCAACCGAACATCGGTGTACTTTTTATATTGATAGAGGTGATATTTCGCCCCACCAAACAGCGTCACGACGTCACTGCGAAGACCGGACTCGTCCAATGATTCTTTTTCAATGGTTGAGATAATGGCGCGGCGTTGTTTTGCCGCTTCGTCAACCGACGCGCCATCCGCGACCGCTGCATTGACGCGATCAGTTACATCTTCGATCGCAACCAATTGGTTCAACTCGAGATCAGGAGCTTTGATTTCGTCGTCGAGTGATTCCGCAAGGTAGCCGGCTTCGATTAGGTTTCGTTCCGGTGTGCTCAGCTTTTGCAGTGTATCGCTGGCGACGTGATGGTTGGTCAGCACCAGTCCGTCGCTGGAAATGAAAGAACCCGATCCTCCGCTGTTGAATCGAACCGAACTCAAACGTAAATGTTCCGCCCAACGTTTGCTGGGTTCAAAATCATATTTTTGCTTGAGCTGCTTGATCGGAAGATCATTGAATAGATACATGCCCTCATCCCCCGTGACGGGTGGAAGTGAAGGCGTCATTAATGTGGAGAGTAAAAACACTGTCGGAACCAAAGCGTATCGCATGAGCCGGCGTTGGATTGAGGTAGGACTTGAGTTGAAACGGGTACCGACAATATACCGCGAAACCGGCTCATGCATGCATGCCGGCAAGGCCACGTGACATCTCTGCCAAATTGAATCGGATGAGTACGCGAGCTAGGACATCATCTTCAAAAGGAACGATGATGTCGGCGTCAATGGAAGAGTGCTCAGCCAGCTCGGCGAAGCGATAAGCCGTGTGGCCCTGTGCAATAAGATCCGGCAAAACGCACCCGCGTGGCAGCGATGATTGCGGTCGTCAAAGATCTGTCGGTAGCGAGTGGAACCGCTAGGCGGCATCATTCCAATAGTGGGCTAACCACTTCGCTGGCTTGGTCGACTTGAAAACGCTTGCCGAGTACCCGTCAATGGCTTGTTGCGGAAGCGGGTACCCGTGAAACGCTAGGATTCGCATCTCTGATGGCTCTTGAGGAGCCTGGATCATGTTCATCGGAAAGATCGGTCGACAGTGGCGTTTAAAACTGCGGACCCATCTTTCTGGCCAAAACGCCAAGTCATCAGATAGCGCATCACTGACATACTGCTGCTCGATTCGAAAGTTCTCCAAGACTTCGCTTTGATGATCGACGAAGTGATCGTAGACCCGTACGTGCTGCTGCGGATTAAATCGAAAGACGGACGTATTCCCGACTCTGCCATCACGTCCCGGCATCCACGATCGACGCTTCTCGAGCCAGTCTTGGATCACGCAGAATCGACCCGGTTCATACGTAAAAAAATCATCCAGTGAGCCGGTGAGCACGAGGTCTAAATCGAGAAAAAGGGTGTCGCCATCCAGATCGGCCAGGCCGGGTTTGAACAGCCCGACTTTTCGCCAAGTCTCCCCACCTTTTTTGGCATCGAATGCCGCTTCATCAAAAGGTGTTTCCGGCAGAGGTTGAACGTCAACGCGCCGGTCGATTCCATCTGGGACTTCTGTCAAACAAATGAACCGAAACGGCTGAGAAAGGTTCTTTTCAACGCCGTGGTATAAGCGGTTGACGTACTCGCTTCCGTACTTGGTGCCCCATTTGATGCACAGCACATTGGCGACCATGGCGATTTTCTCCAGCGGAATGAGGGGCCGAACGCTTGCATGCTGAAGCGTACGAAAACCCTGCGAATGGAGAAATAGGAGTTTCCCACCAGTCGGCCCCTAATTCGCTGTCGCGTCAGAACGCTTCATCGTGGAAGCGTGGGTGCGTGTGAGGATGCGGCCGTCCCGAGCTTGAGATTCATCCGATATCCGTCGCTGATCTGCCTAGCGAAAAGAATCTGAGTCTGCGTCGGACGGCATTCGCCAATCGCCCCGAGGTGAAAGACTTACCGAGCCGACTTTGGGACCGTCAGGCACGCAGTTCCGTTTGAATTGGTTCGCAAAGAAACGACCCAGGAACGTATCGAGCGTGCTGGAGATCGCCTCCGCACTGTAGCTTTGGTCAAACTTCGCGAAAGACGCGAGGTGCAAGATTTTCTCTCGAGATGCACCGTGACGAATGAAGTGATATAGGAAGAAATCGTGTAATTCGTAATTGCCGATTTCGGTTTCCGTGTTTTGACGAATCGAACCATCGGCTGCGGGAGGCATTAATTCTGGCGAAATCGGCGTGTCAGCGATGCGATGTAGCAACGATGAAAGACGACCGTCGAAGAAATGATCCGCCGCATAACGAACCAAGAATCTCACCAGCGTTTTTGGGATCGACGTATTCACGTTGTACATCGACATATGATCCGCGTTATATGTCGACCAGCCGAGCGCCTGTTCGCTCATGTCACCCGTTCCGATAACAAACCCTCGACTCATGAGTAACATTGTGCGGATTCGTGCTTGGACATTTTCGAACGTGAGGTCACTGCGTTCAGGTTCAACTTCAACCAATCGTCGCTGCAACTCCTCCACCTTGGTCTTTTCATCGATTGAGACGCCTAGCGGTGCGTGGTTCAGTGACCGGAACGTATCTAAGCAGAGCTGGCGGATGTCGATGCAATCGCGCGTGACTGATGTCGCTTCAATCAGTTGGTCGGCGCTGGAACGTGTGTGATCCGTTGTGCCGAATCCTGGCATGGTGATGCCGTGGATGACTGAACGCGAGCGGTCTAGCGCATCACAAGCCCGAATCGCGACAAGTAATGCGAGTGTGCTGTCGAGACCACCTGACACACCGATCGATAATGGCGTTTCCGGTCGAAGTCGAGACAGTCGCTTGACAAGTCCAGCGGTTTGAATCGCAAAGATTTCAGCGCAACGAGCGTCTCGTTCGTCCGTTTCGCCGGGCACGAAGGGGTGAGCATCGACGGGACGCAACAAGTCGGTTCGTTCATTGTGCGTTGATGCAACGGGCAACTGGATGAGACGGTAGGGACGATCATCAGCCGATCTTCCGTCGTCGAACGAACCCGTCACTCGGCGGTCATGAGCAAGGCGTTCCAAGTCAACATCACAGGTAACCGTTGTTTCAAAAACTTGATCGGGTTTCAGGCCGTCACCGATGCGTCTTGACTGACCAAGAATGGCACCGTTTTCGGCGACCATGCAATGTCCACCAAACACAAGATCGGATGAACTTTCACCCGGACCCGAGGAAGCGTAGGCGTAAGCGGCAATGCAGCGGCCGGACTGACTCTTGACGAGGTCACGGCGCCAAGCGGCTTTCCCAATCGTCTCGTTACTCGCTGAAAGATTCAGCAAGACGTTTGCGCCGGCCAGTGCGGCCCGACTGCTTGGCTGGATGGGTGTCCACAGATCTTCGCAGACTTCGATTCCGATGATCGCGTCGTGTGACTGGAACAGCAGATCCGTTCCGAAGGGAACCGTCGTGCCCAGCAAGTCGATTGTGGATGGATCTGATGAGCTTGCGGCGCGAAAGTGACGGGCCTCATAAAACTCGCGGTAATTTGGAAGAAACGTCTTTGGAATGACACCGCAAACTTGCCCCTTGGCGACGACAACCGCAACATTCATTAAAGAGACGTCGACGGTGAGTGGCACTCCGACAACGACGATTGCCGTGTGGCTATGACTGTGTTCGACCACGCGTTCCAGAGCGACGAGAGCCGCTTGTAGCAGAGAATCGCTGGCGAAAAGATCTCCGCATGTGTAGCCGGTCAGGCCTAATTCGGGGAGCAGCACGAGGTCTGCGTCACTGCCATCGATGATGCGGATGGTCTCGGACGCATTTTGAGTCGGGTTCGCAACGGCCAATGGGGGCGAGGCGGCTGTGATGCGGAACAGTCCGTGCGAAAACACGATAGGGAACTCATCCAAAAATGTGGCTTGGGCTTGGCGGTGAGACTTGCCGCATTCCAGTATAAACAGGCGTCGTCAATCGTTTTACCCAACCTTTGTTTGCCAGATGCCTAAGTCACCCATACAGCCCGAGTTCTTTAAGTTTCTTCGCCAGTTGCAGCGGAACAATAATCGTGATTGGTTTACCGAGCATAAAGCTCGTTATCAGCAGGATGTTCGAGATGCTTCGGTCGAGCTGGTTCGTCAATTGGAAAAACCCTTGGCGAAGGCAGCGCCGATGCTGGAGGCGATCGCAAAGGGGCATGGGGGCTCGGTGATGCGAATCTACAAGGACACGCGTTTTTCGAAGGACAAGACACCCTACAAAACGAACGTGGGGATTTCGCTTCGGCACCAAGGCAATCGCAACATCCATGCGCCTGGAGTCTACATGCATTTCGATCCTAAAGAGTGTTTTGTGGGATGTGGTAGTTACCGACCAGATCGTGATGTTCTGTCTGCCTTCCGTACTGCAATCGATGCTGACCCGAAAGCGTGGATCAAGGCCAGGGACAACAAGGGGTTTTGCGAGCACTTCGAGTTTGCGGGAGAGCGTTTGAAATCATCGCCGCGAGATTATCCGAAGGACCATCCAATGATCGATGATCTAAGGCGAATCGACTTCATCGCCTGTGCGCCGCTGACGCATGATGAGGTAATGAGTGAGGAAGTCGTGCCTCTGATCGTCGATCGCATCAAACGAGCCAAACCACTAATGCGATTCCTCTGCAACGCAATCGAAGTCCCCTATTAAAAACTCCTCCCAAACAGGGACAGGCAAACTCCTCCCGGCGCGGCAGCTTCTTCCTCCAAACAGGGACAGGCAAGCTTCTCCGGACAAGGACACAAGCCAAACCGGACTGGCTCAAACCACACGCCCAGCGGGACCACCAAACCGGGACCAGCACCACACCGGGACGGACCAGCGCCGAAACCGGGACAGGCAAGTTCTCCGGACAAGGACACAAGCCAAACAGGCCGAAACCGGGACAGGCAAGGTTTTCCCCGGGACTCCTGAACCGGGACAAGCACAAACCCACACAAGAAAGGGCAGGCGCAAACCCGGCCTCTCAGGAAGGGAGAACTTGGCGCGACTTCAGTGGAACGAAAGGCAACGGGTTAAGACAGGCCTAGTCCACACCTTCGATGGAGCGGATTGAACGGATACAGGCAATTTCAATAGTCTCCTGTGCTATTGACCTAACCGCTCGACAGATCGATCTTGCCGGGTGATTGCAACCATTTCTGGCCGCGACGTGCGGCTTCCTGGGCAAGGTGTTGTTTGTTGCCCACTGCCCGTTTGAACTTACTGTCGAAGTGTTGAATCAACCCGCACCAATTGACCGAGTTGATCCCGAGACGTTTCAGGATCGGTTCTAGGTGCGTTGGGATCGATCCTGACCGGTCACGACGAAACTGTCGCCCCGTCCAGTCGACCAGTTGCAGGTAAGCACTCAACGAGATCGATAAGAAGCCTTTCCAGCTGGCTCGTCTTTCGTCGTGACTTGGGTTGGGTCCCGATGGATCGCGACGCTCATCAATTTCAATCGGACTCATCCAACCGCTCTTGCGACGACGGTGATTTCGCTCCCACTGATGATCGCTGAGTCTTGCGCGATTGCTAC
>JBCDEM010000078.1:0-7670 GCA_039179795.1 Planctomycetota bacterium
TCTCCGAGAGACTGGCTCACCTCTAGTGGCTCTGATGGAGGAGTGACCAACCGGTGGAAAACTGGTGAGAATCAAAAGGCAACCAAAATGAAGAAAAACGCTCAACCACCTTGACGCGATGACTCAGATGTCTCCGGTACATGCCGTGGTTCGTCGTAATGTATCGAAGGTGAGAACGGCAGGCCAAATTTGGTTTACCAATCAGTCACGCCGGCTTCGACGTGCCATCACTCCTTGTTCTCTGGGGCAAAGCCATATCCTTTTTCGGCTGTTGGAATATGGGCAAATAGAAATCCATCTAAAGGAAGATCCTTTTGATCAAGTGTTTTCGCCATCGCACTTAAAACGCCCGCAATCATTTCGTTAGGAGAGTAAAATAGTCGAACCAAATTTGTGTTGGAAACGGCTAATGTATAAGGAGAAGTACCTGATTGTTGCACGACAAAAAGATAGAGAGGCGAGGTCGAACTATGAGTCTCACGTTTTGACGGAGCATCCGCTACTGCTAAAGCACTTGTCTTCACTGCGCGAACATACCTTTTCGCCCGATCAAAACTGAACTCGAGCGTTCCACTACTCTCCACGCAAGAAGAGTACTGCCATTGAACTGTTCCATCACTCGAAAACTTCATGGCGAGAGAAGGTGGATTAGCTATGGACTCGCCCGAAATCGCTATCACGGTTACTCTGATTGAGTCATCTTGGGCCAGTGCCAGAGTACTGAAAGCAATCGCAGAAAGACAAACGAGCATTCTCAGACTAGTCGTAACCATATATGTCACCGTATTGGTTCTAAAGGGTATCCAATAGCAATCGGGCAGGGTGAATACGGCTACCTTTTGAATTGACCCGATGCCGTGCTCCGCGTACATCGAATGGTTCATCGTTCGAGCGACGAACGGTAGGGTTCAGCGGGGCCGCGCGAAAGACTCACCACTCCAGGAACGTCAACTCGCGGCCTCCGTTGCAACCCATGGTTCGTTGGTGCTTGGTGGCGGGGTAGGCCAACGGCTTGACCACTTTCGCTCGCTAGAGTCTACCGCGAGCAATTTCACTCGGCAAATCCGGCTCTACTCGGAGAATTAGCGATCGGTTGTTTCATTCGCCGTGAAGCCAAGTAGCACAGTGCGTAAAGCGAAACCGTCGTAGCGATGAACACGACAATATTAGATAGCAGCGACAGCCAGCGGACTTGGTAGTGAGCCAATCCTAAATCGTTAAAGTCGATGGTTAGGGTTGGGCGAATCGTGTAATGGACGTCAACCCAAGTCAACGGCCAACCGTACTGTGTGTCTTCACCAAGGCCAGCATCCACGCCTACCGTCGTGGTTTCAAGTATCGGTTCATAGTTTGGAAACCGCGGTCGGGCATTGAGTAGTGCAAAGGCGACAAGCACGGGAAGAACGAGCACAAGTCCGCGCAGCCCGAAGCGTGGACTTCGGATCTTCGTGCACGTTTTGCGTTTCGTCATCTGGCCGATTCATCCATCCAACGAACGTTCGTGTTGACCGGGTGCCGACCGTCGACCATCCACATGCAAACGCGCTGACGGCACTCCGGTCCAACACATGGTTCGTCGGCATCTTGAACGCGAGGAGTCACAAGTTCAGTGTAAGGTCCCTTCAGTGGTCCATGTACCAGCCAGTTGGGATGCCATCGCACATGTGAACCCCAAAGACCTCTTCGGCGTCGCGGGATGTAGGCGCAGCGAGTTCCATCCTAAACTCTGCGCTCCGAACGTTTGCAGACGCGTCCAGTATGATCGCGTACAGATCAAGGTCCATCCGCCCAACCGTCGCCGCCGATTCCTCATTTGTACGCAGGTAATCAATCGCCGTTGAACGGAGTTGGTCCAGCGAAGACAAGATGTCCGAGAATAGTTCACGTTGCGCGTCCAGAGGACCGGAGATACGCGAGACAACGTTGACCGTGTACGGGCGGCGGTTGGTGCGGGGCACCGATGTCCAAACTCCATCACTCCATTCGATTCGCCCAAATACTGGATCATCAACGGTCGGCGAACTGCGAAGCATACGGTTGAGAAAGCTCATGGCGAAGCAAGATTCCGTCTGACGAACGACAGCGATATGCGGGCGGCGGCGAACGACTTTGCCATTGCCAATACGGCGACCACCGCCGCTCCGTATCATCGCATGGTTATTTGGGTTCTGTGGACTGTCGTTTGATGGTGAATTCCCGATCCAGGTCGAGATCCATGAAATCTGGAAGAACAGCATGCATAGTAACATGCACGCGCACTACGTCGTCAGTCATGGCTAAAATTCGCACACGGGCAGTGGATTCCGACGTGCTGGGCATCCAATCCATGAATGGATTCCCGAATTGAAAGGCTGTGAATTCGCCAGGCAGCATAAAAGTATAGGTGTCGCTGTACTCGCTTGGAATTGTGACTGAGACCCGCCCAACCGGTATCGGTGCGAAGTCAAAAATGTCCCCTGGGCTGGCGTCTTGGGGCATCTGGAATGACGCCCGTAGGCTGCTGCCGCCATCGAAAGTCCGAGTATCAAAGGCACTTTGATCCAGCGTCAGGTGTGATCCGGGTCCCCAAATCACATCGTGATGATCCCAAGCACCGGTGTGAACTCGTTCTGCAACGCCAATGCCGTGGTCAAACCAAGTCGAGCTGTTGGTCCTGCGAATCGGGTCGCGTCCGATCGTACGCTGATAGAGCACAAATCCCAACGCTGCAATCAATGCGACGAATAGAAGCGTTCGGATCGAGTACTTTAGATGCAACAGCGTCTTCCAAATAACAGTACCGATCAGCCGGCGGTGACGGATGATCCTTCCCTTCAAAACACCCGACCTCACCGCTCGGTTGCATCGGATGGTTCCCCGCTATTCGGGTTCGGCGAAAGTCGAATCCGGAATGGAATCTTTGAATTCCAATCTTGCTATCGTTACGTCGAGCATCTTCTTGCCGTCGGACGTTGCAGTAAATGCCATTGGCACGGCGATACCTCCGAAATTCTTGTACTTTCCAAGACGAGTTGAAATGACTGCTTGGGTTCCGGTTGTTGGATCAAGCGTTTGCTTGGACGTCCCGACTAACAATCCGGATTGCAAGTCGACAAAGAAGTCCCCGGTCCCCAGGTCTTCTGATTCAAACCGAAGTTGAATCGCGGGCTTACTGTCGATGTCGAGCTTCTTGACAATCCTCAAGTTCTCAATATTGTCTCGAAGATGGGCTACCGCGCAAATGTCGGCGAACGTGTGTCGCTCACGATCGGCAAATGCACGAGGAATTTCCATTGTTGGTTTGCCAGGCGAGGTCATCCAACCGCCGTCCTTGTTGATGACGAATGTCAGATCAATCCCTCCGTCAGGTGAGTCAGCGACGAACGAACGTTTAAAGAAGTTAGGGAATGCGAATGACTCAGTCACCGTCGCGGTCCCCATGCCGGGCGGGAGGATCCCCGCGGTCGTCGTGAACTCAATCGTCCCACATTTCCAACGGTCAGACGCGTTTTTTCCGCCATGACGCTTGATGAGCGTTTCGACAATTTCCGCCACGGTAGCGTTGTCGTCGATCGCCGGAGGTTCAGCACGCGCCTGCGAAGTAGAGAGACACCATGACATTGCTAAACATACGAAAGCGGCGAGAGGTTTTGGCATCGCGTCTCTAGTTAAATCAGTAGGGGAACGGCGGTGGTCACCGGGGACGAACGGGAAGGTCACCATCAGGAACCGCAAGCTTGAGTCCTCCGGTGCACCACTTGGTTACCCACCTGTGTGTCATGGAAGGGTAAGATTTAGTATAGCGAGGCCGAGTTCGCGTTGACCGACTGAACCAAGAAACACCGCCGATACCTCAGTGCCGTGGGCCGAGAACTCTGGAACGAGATACGTGCCCGCAATATTTGCGACCTCATCTAGTGCGGCATTGTATTCGTCCGCGATTTGCGGCGATTCGGGCAACACGAGTCGACCCGATTTGTACTTGGCCTGATCGAAAAGCGGGAACTTCCCTACCGCAATGAACAAAAGGAATTTTGCCTCCCACGCAGCGTTTCTGCGTAACGACAGAAAGTGTGGCGCAATGGCGTAAGCCGCGTTATAGGTTTGCGTGGTAGTACACACGCTGGATGTGATTCGTTTTATCGCATCAATATCATTGGGATTTGCATAGAGCGCTGCTAGCTGATTGCGAATGATGGACGGATCACCAGTGCGATTCTCCAAGGCCGTCCAAGCGATGTCACTCAAATCCAGCACAACGCATCACAACAATCTGAGAGTGGGTAACGTTGGTGATCACCGGGCGGTGATTTGATTATCTGCGAAACCAAGGAATCCCTCATTCGACGAACGGTACGGTTAACTGGGGTCGCCCCTACGAGCATCCACTTGTAACCGTTCCATGGCGACCTCCGGTTCAACCGATGGTTATTTGCGGATTGCTGGGCGTCGATTGACAGTGAACTCTTGATCTAGGTCAAACTTTTCATCGGTGGGAAATAAGTATGGCACAATAGCATGCATGGTTACATGCACACGGACCGAATCAGGCGACATGTTCAAGATTTTGATGCGAGCATTCGATTTGGAGGTACTGGGCATGCATAACGTGTCTGGATCCCAACGGAAAAACGCAGTGAATTCGCAAGGCATCATCATCGTGTAAGTGTCATTGGTCTCACTCGAAAGTGTGATCGAGTCGCGGTCAGTCGGGATCGGTGTAAAGTCGATGACGTCTCCAGGTCTTACATCCTTGTCTATTTGAAATGAAACGCCCCAAGCCCTGCGATGCGATGTGTCCGTAACGATAACACTTTCGCCAAGGATCAAATATGATCCTGACCCCGACAAGACATCGTGAGATCTCCAATCACCGGCGTTTTCAGCTCGTACAACGCCGATACCATCGTCGAACCAGACAGAGTTGTTGGTGCGCCGCATCGTATCACGGCCATTTGTTCGCTGGTAAAGCCAAATACCCACAGCACTGACCAGTGATACAAACAGAAGTGTTCGAATTGAGAATCTCAGTCGAGGCAACAGCAATCTTCCAAATAACGGTACCGATCACCGAGGACCGTCGGTTGATTCTCCATAGTCAAAACGAGACGCACGGTCCTTCGGTGCATCGGCTGGTTCGCCGCATTCTACTCTCCGAGCTTGATGACGGCCCCAATTGATGCCCTCCAGCCATCTGGCACAACGCAGTAGGCTGAGGCTTCGACTTGGTACAGCCCATGGTCAGTGCGGACGACAATCAGATCCGTAGGTGCTTGGTCTCCAATATGAGCGCCGCGCCGCCAGCGAACAAGTGTGACTTCGGCATCGTTGGAGCCAACAATACGTTTGTCTGCTTCGATAGCGTTCCAGATCGCGATTTCGGATTCCCCGCGTGGTGGCCGATTGGCGAAGTAGAAAGCACCGAGGATTGCGACAAGCAAAACAGCACAAGCCAACGTGAGTGGATGAGTGAGTCGTCTGCGTTTTGTGTCAGGCAATGGGCAAACTCGTCGAATCGGGATGTTGCTTGGCGACAATTATAGAAACAACCCAATTCTGTCGGCGAACGGCCCGCATCAGCGGGACCCGGGAGTTGACTTACCATTTGAGTAAATGAACCACCGGGTCTCCGTGTGCATGCGATGGTTCGTCGCGTTTTTATTGGAACCGCATTTGTGCAGTGTCAGCGAAATGGGTCCTCGTCGACCGCCCCGCCGAATGGGTCGTCGCTGACGTTCGTTGTTTCACTATTCGTGGGATGGATAGTTCGAGTGCCGTTGGCATCAACATCGTAGTAAATGCAACCATCGGTCGTAAGAATTGAGAGGCCGCCGCCGGTCGTCTGTGGACCACCAAGTTGCTCCCATTGACCGTTCCCGACCGTCGACTGAATGATGCGGTGTAGGGTGTCGATTCGATTCTTGTCTCCTCGCTCGAAACCAAGCTGGTACCCAAGGCAAAAGACTGCCATGGCAACCGTCAACGCGGCAATCGATCGAATTCCGAATCGTAGTTTTGCCATGCCTGGCGAGGACTCTTGTTTGGCTGGATCTATGTCGACGAACGATACGGATAACCGGGGACGAGACGAACGGTAACCACTGCCGAAACGCACTATCGAGTCCTCTGGTTCACATTGTGAACGATCGCGAGCGATTGCCGGCTCGAGCGTTGCGTCTCAGGCAGGAATTCACCTTTCGCGATAACGATGAAGGCTTGAAGCGGCAAGGCCAATCGCCCCACCAACAAATGGGATCGACAGTGCAGCAGTCGCAACACGATCGCGGTCTTGGCGATACAACACCTCTACCAACATTCTCTCTGATGCCCCGGTGACTCCGTCAAAATCAATGTCCCATCGTTGGGGACGGTAGTAGTCATACACAACGGTCGGTAGCCAGTATGTCGAACCATGGCCGTTGAGCCCAGTGGCGAAGAACATGACGGTCGCGACAGTTGCGTATGCGAGATGAAATGCCCTCCGAGTCGGAAATTCCAGAACGACCTTGCAGAATGAGAAAGCGACGGTCGCCACGAGCCAAGTCCAAACGACTGCAGCCATCCAACGAGATGGAGCCGCTAGGAAAGCGCAAGTCAATGCGGCGTGAGCGACCGCAGTCAGAAGAAAGCGAAGATTCACGCACGACCCCTCAGTCGACGAACGTTAGAAATCACGGGGATCGCCCCCAAGACGATCCATCAGTTCACTCATCATGGCGATCTCCCGTGCATTTCATGGTTCTGTCCTGATGTGTGCTGCTCGATGGTAGCCAACCGAGGACTAGCTTGCCCAGCACCAGCTCGAGCGGAAGTATCAGTGCCAGAACCAGGAACGCAAGCGGGAGCGTAAGGAGGCCCCGCCAACCCTCCTGAATCGAAAGCAGCGTGAGTAGCGCGGCGATTAGAATCAGCGGGGCAATCCCAATGTCTCTCGTTACGCGACAGTAGAACATCCACATCAAAACTGGAAACCAGCCGACAGTAAGTCCGAGCAAGTAAGTGATCGGATTCAAGAATGACAAATTGCCGGCAACGACGCCCGCGACCAGTGTTCCAATGATCCAAAGAAGGAGCGCTACCAACGAATCCACGAACCATTGAAATCGGGTCTCAGTTCCAGTGCGTATAGGGAAGGGAATTCGAAGCCATTCCAAAAAACGCTGCTTCCACGATCGATGCTCGATCTCACTAGACGAAAATTCGTATGGATTTGGCGTCAAATTCATCAGACAGAACGGTTGCCGTCACCGGGGACGGCGTTTGGATTGTCCATGTGAAATTGCCCGACGCCGTCCTCCGGTGGACGGCTTGGTTATCGGCGATTTGGGTGAAGTGGGTTTCTATCCTTCCATCATGAATGATCAATCATCAGTTTAGACGTCGAACAGAGTCGCGAGCAAGCTTCGCCAGCGCCACGTCAGTCGCATTGAATCTCCAACGCTATCGCAAAGCACTGCATCGGATTCGTTCGCTGCCGAAGCCATTGAGCATCTCGCGTCGAATTAGCGACGGTTGATCCAAGGTGAGGAAGGAAAGTGTTGCCGGACAAGCGGTCGTCCAGCAATCACTGGCAAGGATCATGCAGTGGAGGTCGCTCATCAAGAATTGCGACGACAGATGCGAACGAAGTTTCGCGTTGTGTCGGACAGGTAGTCACCCAATGATCCACGTGTCAAAGCGATTGGACGCAA
>JBCDEM010000081.1:0-5469 GCA_039179795.1 Planctomycetota bacterium
CAGGTCGCGAGTGAAGGCGAGGTTGCCCGGAAACGAATTCGAATCGAGCGGTTCATCCTCATTGAGCGTCACGTACGCGACATATGGAACAGTCATGCGTTGCCATCAAGCGATGGTGTCGAACGTGGTCGTCGGCGAACGGTAGCCGTAACCGGGGACGGCGTTTGGATTGTCCATGTGAAATTGCCCGACGCCGTCCTCCGGTGGACGGCTTGGTTATCGGTGATTTGGGTGAAGTGGGTTTCGATCCTTCCATCATGAATGATCAATCATCAGTTTAGACGTCGAACAGAGTCGCGAGCAAGCTTCGCCAGCGCCACGTCAGTCGCATTGGATCTCCAACGCTATCGCAAAGCACTGCATCGGATTCGTTCGTTGCCGAAGTCGTTGAGCGCTTCGCGTCGAATTAGCGACCGTTGATCGAAGGTGAAGAAGGAAAGTGCTACTGGACAAGCGAACTTCCAGCAAGTGTCGGTGAGAATTAGGCAGTGGCGATCTATCACCAAGAATTGCGATGACCGACGTGAGCGAAGATTTGCTTTGTGTCGGACTGGTAGTCACCCAATGATCCGTGTGTCAAAGCGATTGGATGCAACACAACCACGGGAATGTCCAACGAGTTCCGATAACGGTTGCCGTCACCGGGGACGGCGTTTGGATTGTCCATGTGAAATCGCCCGACGCCGTCCTCCGGTGGACGGCTTGGTTATCGGCGATTTGGCTGAAGTAGGTTTCGATCCTTCAATCTCGAGTGATCAATCATCAGTTTAGACATCGAACGGAGTCGCGAGCAAGCTTCGCCAGCGCCACGTCAGTCGCATTGGATCTCCAACGCTATCGCAAAGCACTGCATCGGGTTCGTTCGTCGCCGAAGTCGTTTTGCACTTCGCGTCGAATTAGCGACCGTTGATCTAAGGTGAAGCAGGAAGGTGTTGCCGGACAAGCGATCTTCCAGCAAGCGCCGGCGAGGATTATGCAGTGGCGATCGATCACAAAGAATTGCGACGACCGACGTGAACGAAGATTTGCGCTGTGTCGGACTGGCAGTCACCCAATGACCCATGTGTCAAAGCGATTGGATGCAACACAACCACGGGACTGTCCAACGAGTTCCGATAACGTCACGGTTCAGCGGGGCCGCGCGAACGATTTGCCACCGCAAAAACGTCAACTCGCGGCCTCCGTTGCAACCGATGGTTCGTCGGCGTTCTGAATCGGCGAAAGAGCGACCATTGCCGATGGCTCTTCACCAAATCCTACCGCTCGCAGCGTAATGTGCCAAAGTCGATAGTCGTTCGGTGTCATCGTGACCCGTCGTCCCTGGCCAAAGCGTGACGCCGAAAAAACAACGCACGGAAAGCGAGCAGAACGGCGTTAGGAACGATAAACAAGAGGGGAATGGTCACGAAGGCATACGCAGACCATTGGACGTCAACGGAGGTTACTTGGTATGAAACAGGATCGCCATTTGGCCCCGCTTGGACGCTCGTGATGTGAAGGTTTGGAAGAATAAACGGCATCGCGTGGACTGCGACGACAAGTAGAAGCAACACTCCGTTGAGCCATAGATAAGGTCGAAGCCGCCGATGCGGCATGGTCGTTGGCATTGCGTCCGGAGATTGGTACGGATTCGCGTTCAAGTGTTCGCATCAACCTGGAGGAGCGTTAGTCCGACGAACGGCGGCGTTAACCGGGGTCGCCCCCTGTGGTCACCATTTGTAAACGCGCCGTGGCGACCTCCGGTTCAACGCATGGTTCTGCGTTATTGTATTGTCGGACCAAAACAGCAGCCCGGCATGGGTCTGCGACATCTTTCACGGACGTTCCATCTGGTGCAGCACCAATATATCGGTCACCTGATTGGCGTCGCCATAAACGAATGCAATCGACCAATCGTGGCAAACAAGCATTCCCGCCGACGGCGTTTTGCGGCAGAGGAGGTAACTTGCATCCTGAACTGTGCGGTAGTGCTGTTCGTCGCCAATTAGACCTGGGTCTTCCGAAAAGGCACCATTTGTAACGAACGTGCAATTAAAACCAAGTTGATCCATTGTGCGCTGTGCAACTGTGATCGGCGTACCATTGGGCATATCTTGACGCAACGCATTCAGCATCTGGTTGCGGTTCTGCGCTGTGAGTACGGAATCAAACCAAACAATGTCCGGATCATTGATGTCGTGGTCGCCACTAACGGACACCGTGCACCCTATTGCCGCTAAGAGCATCGAATTAGTGAAGCAGAGAATAATACGCAAATCTGTTTCAATCCTTTGCCGCAGAACGGTGGACATAACCGGGATCGCCCAATTTGGTGACCATAAGAAACCGCACCATGGCGATCTCCGGTTCATGGCGTCGTTCTGTGCTTCGTAGTCTAACCGACGTATTTACCTTGGAGTTGCCAATGAGCCTTACCGCCAGGGATTTCGGTGACCCAAACTTGCGCAGTGTCAGACAGTCGCTCGTATCGTATCGTTCGTTGTCGGGAAAGACGCGGCGAATCACCGTCCGCGTCGCGATGTTTGCCATTCACGAATCCGTCGTAGTCCGGTTTGCCAAGAGCGTCAATTGCAGCGTCGATGGAGTCGATTGGTTCAAGCAGTTTGGCAAGTCGTGATTGCTCGTCAAATGGGATGTCCGCAAAGAGTTTGTCGCGTTTCGATTCCGGAGCGGCACCGCCGCAGAACGGACAGTGGTAGATGATCAGTTTGTGGTCGTCAAATGTAAAGTGATACTCGGCGTTGTTCGCGTCGAAGTGGATCGGAGAATCGCGGTGATCCGCCGCGTCTTGCAGATAGTTGCAAGTACATGGCGTTGTGGTTACGGATGCGAAAGTACGTTTCGTCATGCCTGATGCACAGAACGGCGGCGATCAGCGGGCCGGGAGAGTTGACGTTCGATTGAAGAGAACTTGCACGCCCGGCTCCGTTGCATCGCATGGTTCGCCCCAATTTTCAGCTCCAAAACGTATGGATCACAACGGAATTAGCGTCGTCATCCACAGAGACCTCGGCATGCATCGCCCCCCCCCTCCTGGTTCTACAGTGTAGACTCGGGTTCGCTCGTTGACGACAGGCTTCACATGGGTTGTTCCCGGCGAGCTGTCAAGCCATGAATTCAGGTCTTCGCTCGGTGCGTAGAAGCGAATGGTGAATTCGCGAGTAAAGGGTCCACCACGTGTTTCGACATGCAGGCCGGACGCGGTTCCTGGAAGCGGCGACATTCGCGCCCATCGTTGCGCGGCTTCCAATCCGATTGCGCGTACATGAGAGCGGTACATCGCATAGCCACAAATCGCAACGCCAACGAATACGACAGCGAAGATGGCGAGTGCTCTCTTCAAAAAACGCCGCGCGTTCACGGAGTGGTTCCTTGTGGGCGAACGACACCGATCACCCGGTCGCCGTGAGCAATCTTCCATTTTCAAAACGCCCGACTCGGCGACTCGGGTGCATCGGATGGTTCGCCGCCGGTCTCTACGGCTGACACTGCCGTAGATTGGGGCATTGATTTCAGGTGTCGATACACAATCTCGTTTGGGCCCGTTCCGACGTACGCGGTGTTGGTGCCATCGCGAAGCCAGATTGCACGAAATGGTGGATCTAGTTCATCATTTGAAAGATCGACTGTCGCCGGGTCAAATGAAAAGTCGATCTGCATGTGATTTTGAACGTCAGAAAACTCTCGAATGCCAGAAAATCTGCCATTCGATTGATCGTAATGGGCCTCAAGTTCGGCCCAGGTTTGCGGCCAGCGTTGATTGTTGGCGTTCATGAAGTCCACGACCAGATCGCCAGTTCCCCAAACCCGGTATGCGTCGCTCACAATTCGATCAATGGTTCGCAGGCCATACGTTGCGACTCCGATTATCGCGGCAAGGACCGCAGTTACGATGAGTAGCGTACGTATCGAGAATCGCATTCGTGTTTGTGTTGGCACAAGCACTCAATCAGTCGGCGAACGGCAGTGATCAGCGGGGACGGGCGAACGACATGCAAGCAGACGAGAAAACGAACCACCCGTCCTCCGTTGCATCACATGGTTACCCGCCGTTTTCTTTTGCGTTAGTAAACACGGATTTGGTCCATCCTTTGCGAACCTGGATTAGCCCGGGTTCGTCAAGCAACCGTTTGATTGTAGTGAAGTCACCCCCAGTTTTGATGACTTGCCGTCCAGTTGCCCGAACATCGCGCGGCCATCCCACGATTATTTGAAAACGGTCGCCGCTTCCGAATCGCTCACGGTTCGCAAGTATCCAGCCTGCGATCGTGCGTGCGATGCTGACGAATAGGTGTTCCGTCACGGTCGTGGATTCGAGTGGGTATATCGTCGTGAAAAGATTGTGAAGGTCGCCGTCGAAATGTGGCCGGAAATCGCAACCGTGTAATCCGACTTCATCCCACACTGGCTCGCGTTCGTCGCTGCGGTCAAGCGTGGATACGATCATCTTCAGTCGGGTAACGGTGGCCATAACCGGGATCGCCCAATGAGGTAACCATCAGGAATTACGCCATGGCGATCTCCGGTTCATGGCGTGGTTCGTCGCATTTTAGCGAAGGCGATAGGCTGACGCCAAAACTATCTCACCAGTCTCGTTACCCGACAAGAACATTCGTGAAGTTTTCAAAACTGGCCTACGTGACATTTAATATTCGCGCGTAAACAGCAGTGGGGCAATCAGAATGAATAGGAATATGAATAGCAGTCCGGTCACTGCGCCCTGTAACCCTGCACTTAAACTCTTTCCCTGATCGTAGCCAATGCTCGCGCAGGTTGCGATGAATCCAATCGGAATCAAAGCGATTGAAGTCATTGCAAAGATGAGTCCAGTTAGCGGTTCGCGGAAGAACGGTCCGTCGAATGGATCTATTGGTGTTGCAAAGAAGCCCACTGTCACCGCAGCAGTAAGCGTCGCACACAAGAGAGAGCGAATGCTCGTTTTCACAAAAAAACAGTCTCCATAATCGAGCCAGATCGAATCCACCCTTACGACGAACGGCACGGTTCAGCGGGGCCGCGCGAATGATTGGCCACTCAAAAGCCGATTGCTCGCGGCCTCCGTTGCAACCGATGGTTCGTCGTGATTATGGGTTGATGCTGAGCTTGCGCAGTAGTCGATTCGCCTTCTGCTCAAACGAGCCGTAAATCTCTGCATCCGCATCATACCACTCTTGTCGCTCGCCGACATACGCAATTGTTTCTGCCGCCTGACGCAACAGTGAAGGATCCACGGACAGCTCGTCGAAGCGATGATCTATCAATCCAAAAAGGCATGATGCCCCATCCGAATCACCGCTGGCCTTGTCGGATGTCAAATACGCAAGATAAGCAGGAAGGTAGTAGCGAAAGCAGATCGCGGGCATGAACATCAAATCTTCTTCACGATTGAGTGCGTCTTCAGCGATCATTCCGAGCGCTTCGTCAAGAGTCGCACCATTGAATCGTTCATATGCGGCCTTGGCATCAAGG